>CAVTLB010000021.1:0-234218 GCA_963735415.1 uncultured Actinomycetota bacterium
CACGTTGCCGGGGTTGTATCCGGCGTCGACGACGACCGCGCCGGGCTTGATGTCGCGGCCCTTGATGAACTGCGGCCTGCCGACTGCGGCGACGACGATGTCCGCGGTCGCGGACGACGGCGGGCAGGCCGACGGTCTTGGAATGGCAGTAGGTGACTGTCGCGTCGCGGGCCAGCAGGAGCATGCCCAGCGGCTTGCCGAGGATCGGGCTACGGCCGACCACGACCGCGTGCTGTCCTGCGGGGTCGACCCCGTAGGCGTCGAGCAGCCGCATGATCCCGCCCGGGGTGCAGGAGGCGAAGCCCGGGTGGCCGAACGCCATCGCGGCGAATGACCGCATGGTCACGCCGTCGACGTCCTTGGCCGGATCGATCGCCTCGAACGCGGCCCGCTCATCAATATGCGCCGGCACCGGGTGCTGCAGCAGGATGCCGTGCACCGTCGGATCGGCCGACAGCGCCCGGATGGCCGCGACCAGTTCCGCCGTGGTGGTCGTCCCTGGCAGCGGCACGTGCCGTGAGTCGATGCCCGCCTTGGCGCAGCGGTTGCGCTTCATCGCCACGTAGGTGACTGAACCCGGGTCCTCACCGACGAGAACCGTCGCCAGGCACGGCCTCACGCCGGTGTCCTGCAGCAAGCTCCGCGTCCGCTGGGCACTGCGGTCGATGATGTCTTTCGCCAGGTCAGTACCAGTCATGAGCTGTGCGGCCATGGGCAGGTCCCATCGCTTGAGAAGGAAATCGCCCAGGCGCACGGCTTCAACTGAAGGCGGATCGCTTCCCGGTGGTAGCCCACCCAAGCGCCAGTCACGGCCCGCCCGGTCATCGTATCCGGATCAGCAACAGTGCGACCTGGATAGCGCATCAACCATCTAGCGGGACACCGAAGGTAAGTGACGTTGAGCGATACCTACATCACCCGGCAGCCACCCCGCGGTTGCGGCGAGAGACGGCTCCGGTTGCCGTGGCCGCAACTGCTGCCGGACGGCGCACCGCTGCCGGTCGGGGCATGAGGCACCGTTGACGCGGTGCTTGGCGTCTTTGACCCGTGGTCTCGTGGCAGTGGACTAGACCAATAGGTCCGAATAGGGCATATCCTGCACTGTGTGGCCAGTACTGGGGATCCGTTGTCCATTACCGCGGCGGACCTGGAAGTGAGGTGCCTCGGCAGGCTCGATTTACCTCCCCGATGGCCGCGCCTGCTGCAGGGCCGGGCCAGCTCGCCGCACTACGTGCACGAGTCCGACCGGGTGCTGCTCGACGACACGCTGGTCGGCGCCGACGGCGCGGCTGTGCGACGTCGCCGAGCTGCCCTCGCTGGAGCCGGGCGGGCCGCGCGAGTACATCTACTTCGACCCGGCGCGCACGCCGGGCCGCGATCGTGACCTGCGGCGGCCTGTGCCCCGGGCTCAACAACGTGATCCGCGGCCTGGTCCTCGAGCTCGCCGACAACTACGGCGTCACCGAGGTGCTCGGCTTCCGCGACGGCTTCCGCGGCCTGGTCGGCGACGGCCGAGCCGGTGCGGCTCAGCCGCGACGTGGTCGCGGACATCCACAACCGGGGCGGCACCATCCTCGGCACGTCGCGCGGCAACCAGGACCCGGCGCGGATGGTGGCGACGCTGGAGCGGCTGCGGCGTCTCGCGTGCTGTTCGTGATCGGCGGGGACGGCACGCTGCGCGGCGCGCAGAAGATCGCCGACGAGGCGGACCGGCGCGGGCTGCGCGCTGTCGGTCATCGGCGTGCCGAAGACGATCGACAACGACATCCCCTACATCGACCAGAGCTTCGGCTTCCAGACCGCGTTCACCCGGGCCACCGAGTCGATCAAGTCCGCGCACACCGAGGCGAGCTCCACGCCGAACGGGGTCGGCCTGGTCAAGCTGATGGGCAGGCACTCCGGGTTCATCGCCTGCTACGCGGCGCTGGCCAGCCACGACGTCGACTTCGTGCTGATACCCGAGGTGCCGTTCGCGCTGGACGGGCCACGCCGGGTTCCTGGCCGCGCTGCGGCACCGGGTGCAGCGGCAGGGGCACGCCGTCGTCGTGGTGGCCGAGGGCGCGGGCCAGGACCTGTTCGCCTACGACGGCGCGGTGGACGCGTCGGGCAACGCCCGGCTCGCCGACATCGGCGGCGCTGCTGCGGGAGCGGATCATCGCCGACTTCGCGGCGGCCGGCGACCGAGCTCAGCCTGCGCTACGTCGACCCCGGGTACGCGATCCGCAGCGTCGCCGCCAACGGCTGGGACGCGGTGTACTGCCTGCGGCTGGCGCAGGCGGCGGTGCACGCCGCGATGGCCGGGCGGACCGCGATGGTGGTCGGGCGCTGGCACGGCCGGTTCGTGCACGTCCCGATCCCGCTCGCGACCGGCAGCCGCAACCAGGTCGACCCGGACGGCGACCTGTGGATGTCGGTGCTCGAGGCGACCGGCCAGCCGGAGCGCTTCGGCTGAGTGCGTGATCTCCGGGGGTGCGCCTCAGCCCCGTAGCCGTCACAGCCGGGCGAGGATGTCGCGGGCGATGTGCGGCCGGGTCCCGGCCGTCGACGTCGACGGTGACTGGCCGCGGCCGCGCGTAGAGCGGCCTGGCGGCGCGTCGAAGACCTCGGCGATGTCGGGCCGGGCGAGCATCGGGCGGCTGCCGTCGCCGGCCGACCCGGCCATCGCCTCGGCGTAGCTGACCCGCAGGAAGACGACGGGGACGGCACGCGAGCAGCTCGCGGGTCTCGGCGCGCTCGGCCGCGCCGCCGCCGAGCGCGAGCACCACGTCGGGGCCGCCCAGCAGGTCGGCGATGACCTCGTGCTCCAGCGCGCGGAAGGCGGGCTCGCCGTCGTCGGCGAAGATCTGCGGGATCGGCTCCGGCCCGCGCGGGCCTCGATGACGTGGTCGCTGTCGAGGAACGGGACGCGCGAGCTTGCCGGCGAGCAGGCGGCCGACGGTCGTCTTGCCCGCGCCCATGAACCCGACGAGGACGATCATGCGCGCCCCGGGGGACCAGTGGCGCCGCCGCCATGGCCGCGACGGCGTGCAGCGCGAGGACGTAGGACTGGAAGCCGAAGCCCGCGATGATCCCGGTCGCGCCGCCGGTGATCACCGACTCGTGGCGGAACCCCTCGCGGGCGGCGATGTTGGAGATGTGCACCTCGACGAGCGGCGCGGTGCGCATCTTGACCGCGTCCGCCAGCGCGTAGGAGTAGTGGGTGAGCGCGCCCGGCGTTGAGCACCACCGGCAGCGGCGCGTCGCACGCCTCGTGGATCCAGGTGACCAGCTCGCCCTCGTACTCGGTCTGCCTGACCTCGACGTCGAGGCCGAGTTCCTCGCCGGTCTGCTCGCACAGGGCGGCCAGGTCGGCGTAGGTCGCGGTGCCGTAGACCGACGGCTCGCGCTTGCCGAGGCGGCCGAGGTTCGGCCCGTTGAGCACCAGCACCCGGCGGCCGTCTGCCGGCTCACGGTCACGCCGCCACCGCCTGCGTAGGCCTGCGCGAGCAGGTCCTCCGGCGGGTCTGTCGTAGATGACCGGGTTGCCGATCGCCGTCGAGGACCACCATCCGCAGCGGCGCGCCGCGCGTCTTCTTGTCCAGGGACATCGTCTCGCGCAGCTCGCGGCCAGGCCGCGCGCGGGTAGGCGACCGGCAGCCCGACCGACGGTGCAGCAGCTCCCGGTGCAGGGCCACGTCGCGCCTCGTCCAGGCGCCCGGCCAGCCGGCCGACCTCGGCCGCGAACACCATGCCGATCGCGACCGCGTCGCCGTGCGCGAAGGGTACCGCTCGAGCTTCTCGATCGCGTGCCCGAGCGTGTGCCCGTAGTTGAGCGATCTCCCGCAGCCCGGACTCGCGCAGGTCGGCCGAGACCACCCGGGCCTTGACCGCGATCGCCCGCTCGACCAGCTCCCGGGTGTGCGGCCCGCCGTGGACCCGGCCCCGGCGGGTCGTCCTCGACCAGGCGCAGGATCTCGCCGTCGGCGATGAAGCCGGCCTTGATGACCTCGGCCAGGCCGGCCACGTAGTCCGCGTGGCAGCGTCTCCAGGGTCGCCAGGTCGGCCAGCACGCCGGCGGGCGGGTGGAACGCGCCGACCAGGTTCTTGCCCTCGGGGATGTCGATCGCGGTCTTGCCGCCGACGGCCGCGTCGACCATGCCGAGCAGCGTGGTCGGCACCAGCACGACCGGGACGCCGCGCAGCCAGGTCGCGGCGGCGAACCCGGCCAGGTCGGTCGCGGCGCCGCCGCCGATGCCGACCACGCAGTCGGACCTGGTCACCCTCGACTGCGGCCAGCCAGGACCAGAGGCCCGCGCGCGACGTCGACGTCTTGGCCGCCTCGCCGCGACGGGACCGCGGTCGCGACGACCGTGAAGCCCGCGTCCTTCAGCGACGCGTCAGCCGGGCCGGCCATCGCGTCCAGCCGCTCGTCGTGGATGACGGCGACCGTCTCCGCCTGATCGCGCACGAGGTCGGGCAGCTGGCCGAGGATGCCCGTCCCGACGACCACCTCGTACGGTGACTCGCCGCCGACCGGAATCCGCGTCACGTCCGCTGGAACTGCCTCAGTCACTGGATGCCACCGCCCTTCGCGATCCTCGCTCGCCGCGCCACGGGCGAGCGCACTGCTGACGCTGGCCAAGGCCCTCGGCCGCCCGCCGCTTCAGCAGGTCGGCCGCTACCTCTTCGGGGGAGGTCGTCGGTCGGGACGGTCAGCGCGGCGAGCGACTCGTAGACCGGGCGGCGCTCCTCGAGCATCGTCCGGAGCCGGCCGCGCGGGTTGCCCGGGATCACGACGCGGGGCTTGTCGAAGCCGGTCCGCTTCGCGACCGTCGCGAAATCGGCCTCCAGGTAGACGACCGTCCCGTTCGCCCTCGCCATCATGCGGCGGACGTCGGGGTCGAGCACGGCCCCGCTGCCCAGCGCGAGGACTCCGCCGCCCGCCGCCAGGCCCTCAAGGCCGCGCGCCACGGCTGCCCGCTCGTACTCGCGGAACACGGGCTCCCCGTCGTCGACGAAGACGTCACCGACCGGCTTGCCCGCCGCCTGCGCCACGAGGTCGTCGGTGTCCACGTAGCGGCAGCGCCGAGCCCGGCGGCCAGCAGCGCCCCCACCGAGGATCTTCCCGGCCCCGGGCGGGCCGATCAGCACGATGACGCCCCCGGGCGCTGGCTTCCTCGGCGTCGTGCCCGCCATGGCCGGCGCTCACGAGATCACCAGGTTCTTCAGGTAGCCCTCGGCGTTGCGGCGCATCTCCTCCACGGAGTCGCCACCGAACTTCTCGACCGCCGCCTCGGCCAGCACCAGGGCCACCATCGCCTCCGCGACCACGCCGGCCGCCGGGACCGCCGTCACGTCGCTGCGCTGGTTGATCGCCTTGGCCGGCTCGCCGGTCAGCACGTCGACGGTGGACAGCGCCCGCGGCACCGTCGAGATGGGCTTCATCGCGGCGCGGACCCGGAGCAGCTCGCCGGTCGTCATGCCGCCCTCGACGCCGCCGGCCCGGTTGGTCTCCCGCCTGATGCCCTCCGCGGTCAGGGAGATCTCGTCGTGCGCGCCGGAGCCGCGCCGCCCGGCCGTCGTGAACCCGTCGCCGAACGCCACGCCCTTGATCGCCTGCACCGACATCAGCGCCCCGCCCAGCCGGGCGTCCAGCCGGCGGTCCCACTGAGCGTGGCTGCCCAGGCCCGGCGGCACGCCGTAGGCCAGCACCTCGACGACGCCGCCCAGGGTGTCGCCGTCCTTGCGGGCCGCGTCGACCTCGGCCACCATCGCCGCGCTCGTCGCCGCGTCCAGGCAGCGCACCGGGTCCTCATCGATCCGCGCCAGGTCCCGCGCCGTGGGCAGCGGGGTGTCCGCCGGGACCGCGACCGAGCCCAGCTGCACGACGTGGCTGAGGATCCGCACGCCAAGCACCTGCTCCAGCAGGTGCCGCGCGACCTCGCCGAGCGCGACCCGGGCGGCGGTCTCCCGCGCGCTGGCCCGCTCCAGGATCGGCCGGGCGTCGGTGAAACCGTACTTCTGCATGCCCGCCAGGTCCGCGTGGCCGGGCCGGGGACGCGACAGCGGCGCGTTGCGCGCCTGCTCGGCGAGCTCCTCGGCGGGCACCGGGTCGGGCGACATGACCGTCTCCCACTTGGGCCACTCGGTGTTGCCCACCCGGATCGCGACCGGGCCGCCCAGCGTGACGCCGTGCCGCACGCCGCCGGTGAGCTCGACCTCGTCCTGCTCGAACTTCATCCGCGCGCCGCGCCCGTAGCCCGCGCGCCGCCTGGCCAGCGCCCCCGCCACGTCCTGTGAGGTAATCCGCACTCCTGCGGGCACCCCGTCGCAGATCGCGGACAGCGCGCGCCCGTGGGACTCGCCCGCGGTCAGCCATCGAAACATGCCTCTTACCTTACTGAGACCCGGGCCCAGGCCTGGCACTCACCCGATCGCCCAGCTGGAACTATATGTGACTATATCACTACTTAGAGTCCGCGCCATGGGGAGGCGCGGGCAGTTCCACGCCGAGCTCCACGCCGCGGCGGAGGCGGGAGGCCAGGGCCAGGGCGATCGCCTGGCCGGCGCGGCGGGCTGGGTCCATGGCGGTCGCGCCGGCCAGCTGGAGCGTGACCGCGAGGTCGGCGCCGCCGCCTTCGGCGCTGGCGCTTCCCGCGCCGTCACGGCCGTGAGCACCGCCGCCGCCCGGGGCAAGGGCATAGCCAGTGATCGCCGGCTCGGCCGCGACCGCCGCCTCGATCACGGCGCGGACGTCCGGGTCCTCGTACGGGAACGGGGGCCGCTCGCCCCGGGCGAGGCTCGCTAGCCGCGCTCCTTCGACGACGAAGGGCGTGGGGCCTGCCACGTCGATGACCACCGCCTGGCCCTCGGCGACGGCGGCGTGCCAGACCCGTGCGGCCGGGGTCACGACCGGGCGGGCGTCGGCCCGCCAGCGCTTCATCGTCTCCACGCCGGTGAAGGCGATGATCGCCGTGCGCCCGTCGTTGCCGATGAGCGTGGGGAGCGCCATCTCGCTTTCCTTCTCGGCCTTCGTCTCCTGGTCTTGAGCCGTGAGGATGGCGACGACGGGAACGAGGAGGCGGGTGCCGGCCAGCGCCAGCAGGGCGTGGCGCTCGGTGCACGTGCCGCGCTGCCAGTCGGTGAGCGCGGCCGTGACCTCCGGGTCGGCCGCGCCGCCATCGCCCGCCGGCCGCCCGGGGAACGTACGCCGCTGTGCCGCCATGTCTTCGACCCTACCGCCCGGGACAGCCGCCTCCGGGCCGCCTCTCGCTGCGTGCACGCCTTGCCACGATACGTACTGGTCTGGACGAATGCTGTCTTTTGCCGCAGGTCTCGGCGAACTACCAGGCACAATGTGGGAAGCACCAGACGCTGGGGCCTGAGCACTAAGCCAGGAAGGGGCGGCGATATCCGTGGGTTCGGCTGTACGCGAACCGGCGCAGCCTGCGCGGATCGTTCCCGGCACGCCGCTGCGCAAGGTCATCCCGCCGCGCATGGTCGCGCCCTACATGGGCGGCCAGCGGGACGTGATCGCGGGGTTCGTGCACCGGGTGCGCGACGTCCCCCTGCGCGGTCCCGGCGATGCCTTCCACGTGCTCGGCCTGGGCTACGAAGGCTCGGAGTTCCGCCCGGACATGACCGAGCTGTATTTTCTGTTCTGGCAAGCCAGGGAGATCGACGGGTACGTCCCGGTTTCCGTTGACCGGCGGGCCATGCCGGGCCAGGCGCGCGGCCCCGAGATGGTCGAGTTCTACCTGGAGCCGATCCAGATTCCGGTCGGAACGACGTTGTGCAGGCTTACCGACGACGGCGAGGACGCCATCGCCCGGTATGACGGGGCTCGCCTGGCGGCGCGCGAGGGAGGGGTAAGGCATGCGATACCGGTTGATGGCGTCCTACCTCGGCGCGCCCTACCAGGCCGGCGTGGGTCCCACCGACCGAGACGTCACGCTGTTCGCCGCCGCCCCGCCACCAGAAGACCACGGCTTCTCCCCCGCCGTCGGGCACTGGCGCCGGCAGGTGACGATTAACGACATTGACGCGCTGTGGGAGTCCCGGCCCGTCGGCACCTACCGGGGCGAGCCGTGCCTGGTCCTTGACGACCTGGGCGACCGGCTGCACGTCGCCTACCTGGGGATGGACGAGCGGCGGGCCCTGCAGCTCGGGTACTGGCAGGTGGACCGCGGCGTCTTCGAGGTCGTGGTGCCACGGCATGAGATCAGGGACCTCGCGGAGGACCGGCACGAGTTCCCGCTGGCGACGCTGCGCGAGTCGCTGGCGCGCGGCGGCGCTGGCGTCCCCGCCGGCGGCCCCGGCGGGCGCGGGCCGGGGGGTTCCGGCGGCCAGCCGGTCCAGGCCGTGCCGGGGATGGCGGGCATTCCCGGCGGGCCGGGATCGCCGGGCGCGCCCGGGCTTCCTGGCGGCCCCGGCGCGTTCCCCGGGCGAGCCGGGCCATACGGCGGGCCCGCCGCGCCCGCCGGGCAGGGACCGTATGCGGGACCGGGCGGGTACCCGGGTCAGAACGGCCTTAACGGGCAGGGACCCTACGCCGGGCAGGGTGTGCCCGGCCCCATGGGCGGGCCCTTCGGTCCTGGCGGTCTCGCCCAGGGCGCTACGGGGCGGCCGGGCGGCTTCGCCGGGCAAGCCGGCCCGGGCGGCCTCCCCGCGCAGGGCGGCTATAGCGGGCCGGCCGGCTACAACGGGCCTGGCGGATTCAACGGGCCGGGCGGCTTTGCCTGGCAGGGCGGCCCGGGCGGGCCCGGCGTCGCCGCCGGGCAGGGCACCATGCCCGGGCAGGGTGGCCCGGGCCCGGGTAGCGGCAATGGACCGGGCGGCCCGGCCATGGGCGCCGGCCGTGGCGGGCCAGCGGGGCCGCAGCCCCGCGCGGCGCTGCCGGCCGCGCCGACGCCCGGTAACGCGCCAGCCACGGGACCCGCGATGAACGGCCAGCTCGCGCTTCCTGGTGCTCCCGCCATCGCGGGGCCGCCGTCCGGTGCCGCGCCAGGCCCCGGCGGGCCGGGCGGCCCTGGACCGGCTCCCGTCCGGCAGCAGGCCGGGTTCATGCCGCCGGGCGGGCAGCAGGCGCCCGGGACACCCCAGGTGACCGGGAACGCCGCGGCCTGGCACGGGTCGCCGGGCGCGGGAGACAGCGCGGCGTGGTACCAGCCCGGGGCCGAGAACGGTTCCGGCTACGGCGGCGGCCAGGGCGTCGCGCAACCGCCCAACGGCCTTCCCAACGGGAACGGATACGGTAGCCCCCACGGGACCGGGCAGCAGAACGGCGGTGCCCAGCCACCCGGCCAGCCCGCGGCCAACGGCTCACCGTACGGCCCGTCACTCCCTGGTGCCGCCCTACCCGGTGCGCCGATGCCCGGCGGCGGGCCGAACGGGGCCGGGCCGTTCGGCGGCGCCCAGAACGGGCATTACGGTGGCGTCGCCGACGCTAACGGCGGCCCCGTGCGCAACGGCGCCTCCGGGTACGGCAACTTCCCGTCCTACGCCGACCCAAGCGCGTTCAACGGCTTCACCGGCAACGGCGTGAGCACCCAGGCCCCCGCGCCGCAACCAGGCCAGCAGGCTTTCGCGACTCACCCGGGACAACCAGCCACGCTGGCGCAGCAGGCTGGCCTCGCGCAGCAACCCGGGCAGCCGCAAGCCGCGCAGCACTCCAGCCGCAACTGCCGCAGGCAGTTCCGCAGTCCCAGGTCGCGCCGCAACCCCAGCCCGGGCAGGCACCGGTCGCGCAGCCGACGGTCCAGTCCCAGGCGGCGCCGTCGCTCGCCATGCACGCCCCGGTGGCACTAGCCCCTCAGCCTGAGGTGCCGCAGCCACCGCAGCCGCAAGGCGTGCCGCAGGCCGCCTCGCCGCAGCAGGCCCTGCAGCTGCCGGCACTGCCGCAGCCCCAGGCGCTACAGCAGCACATGGCCCTCCCGCAGGCCGCGCAGGCGCCCATGGCGGCCCAGCATGCGGCCACCGTGCCTGCCGCCGCGCCGCCCCAGGGCCCGCCCGTGCAGGTCCAGCCGGCCGCTGCCCCGCTGGCGGCGCCCGCCGCGCCGCCGGATACCGCGCCAGCTGTTCCCGCGAGCGTCGCGGCTCCCGCGCCGGCCTCGTCCCAGGCAACCGCCCCGCAGGCGGCCGTGCCCGACGGATCCGCCGGATCCGCGCCCGGCCCGGCTAGCCCGCCGCCGTCGCAGACCCCGGCGGTCAGCTCGCTCATCGACTCGGTCCTGTCGTCGGCGACGAGCTCGCACCGCGGACGCCGGGCCGCGCGCAAGCCGCGCCTGGCCATGTCCGCGGTCTTCGCCGACCTGGTCGACCTGGCGCGCATCCCGCGGACCGCCTACGCGGTGGATGACGAGGTAACCGGCGCGATGTGCCTGTTCAAGACCGGCGGCGGCTATGAGGTGTTCAGCTGCGCCGAGGACGCCCGGCATGAGGTGCGCTTCTTCGAGGAAGAGGAGGCGGCGTACTTCTACCTGTTCGGCGTCCTGGCGGCGGAGGCCCTGCGCAGCGGGCGGCTCAAGCCGTCCCGCTAACCATCTCTAATCAGGACCGGCAGGCCCCCGGCCAGCCACGATAACCGACCGCACACGACCAAATCTTACGTGTGGCTTACTCATCCAGAGCTTTCACACCGCGCCGCCGCCAGCCGCTAGAGTCGTAATGCCGACGGGGCTGACGGTCCCCCGCTCCCCAAGCAGCCCCGTCGGCGTACCACGTCCGGCCGGCCCGCCCGTGCTATCACTTCGCGACTGGGGCTTGCGCCGCCGGTAAATCATTGGCTACGCGACCGCCGGCCATGAGAAGGGCTGGGCACGGCGCGCGGACCACGGTAGCGTTGCGCCCGTGGCGGCAGGCCGACGGGGCACCCCCACGGTGCCCGCGCAAGCTCCTGGCCCGGCGGTGCCAGCGGGGCCGGCGGTGCCGTCCGCACCCGAGCAGCGCGCGCTAGCCCGGCGCCCCAGCGCGACCAGGCAGCGCGGCGGGACGCCGGTTGACCTCGCGGGCATCGCGAGCCTCGCGGTGCGGGACCTGCTGGCCGGGCCGCGCCGGGAAGGCCGGATCATCGCGGCCTGCCGCGGCATGACCTTCGCCGAGTTCACCGGCCTCGACAATGAGCCCAGGGTCATCGCGGTCTGCGGGCCGGACGCGATCCGGCTGCCGAATGCGATCATCGCCACGAGCACCGTCATCACCAAGGGCGCGGCCGTCACCGCGGGCACGTCAGCGCCGCGCGGGCAGGAGGCCCCTCCGGTCGCCGACCTCATCACCGCGGCCACCACCGCGCGGGCCGCGCGCGGCAGGCCGCGGCCCCCGGTGGTGCACGCGGGCCGCGGCGAGGTACGGATCGGCGACCTCACGGTGCAAGCGCGCCGCTGGTGGGATCCCTCCCCCGTCTTCGGGCCGCTGTCGAGGGGCCGGCTTGACCATGGCGCCGCGATCCTCGGCCGGCTGTGCACGCAAGGGCCGCCCGGCCCCGCCATGGCAGGCCATCCCGCCGCCAAGGCGCTCGCGGCGTGCTGCGCCAGCGGCGACCTGGCCGGCGCGGTCGAGCAGGCGGAGTCCCTCGTCGGCCTCGGCGCCGGCCTGGTTCCCGCGGGCGACGGGCTGCTGTGCGGCATGCTCCTCGCGCTGCGACTGCTCGGCGGCGCCATCCCCGGCGGCACCCGCGCCGTCTGGCTGGCCGGGTGGCTGAGCGCCGCCGTCACCAGCTACTCCTGGCAGCGGACCACTCCCCTGGCCTCGGCGCTGCTCGACTGCGCCGCGCGCGGGCAGGCCGCCGCCGAGGTCGCCGCCGTGCTGCACGGGTTCGCGGGCGAGGAGCTCGTCGAGCCGGCCGCCCGCAAGCTGCTCGCCGCCGAGGCGCACGGCCCCGGGCTGGGCAGCGCCGACCTCGCGTGGGGCTTGGTGACGGGGTGTCGCGCGGCTCAGGTGCTGTCCGTATCCTGAGGCGCATGACGATCCCGCTCACAGGTGAGCAGCATGAGATCAGGGCCGGCGATTACGCCGCTACCGTCACCGGTCTGGGTGCCACCCTCCGCGCGCTGACCCACGGCAACCGCGACCTCGTCACCACCTTCGACGCCGACGAGCTACCGCCGCACAGCGGCGGGCAGCTCCTCGCCCCGTGGCCGAACCGTGTCGAGCGCGGCAGCTACTCCTTCGACGGCGCTACCTACCAGCTGGCCATCTCCGAGCCCAGGCTGGGCAACGCGATCCACGGCCTGACCCGGTACACGCTCTTCGACCTCGTCCAGCGCACCGAGGCCAGCGTCACGCTGCGCAGCCAGGGCCACGGCTCGCAGGGCTACCCGTTCGCCGTCCAGGTCGACGCGACCTACTCACTCGACGCGGAGCAGCGGCCTGACGGTCGCCGTGACCGCGACCAACGTCGGCAGCCGCCCGGCTCCGTGGGGCACTGCCGCCCATCCGTACCTGACGGTGGCGACCGCGCTCATCGACGACAGCGAGCTTTCCCTGCCGGCGGCCGCCTGGCTGCCGGTCAACGAGCAGCTCATCCCGGCCGGCCCGGCGCAGGACGTGACGGGCACCGAGTACGACTTCCGCACCCCGCGCAAGCTGGCCGGCACCGTGCTTGACACCGCGTTCACGCAGCTGGACCGGGACGGCGACGGCCTTGCCTGGGTGCACGTCGCCGGGGGCGGCGCGCACGCCGGCATGTGGCTGGACGCCAGCTACTCCTGGGTGCAGGTCTTCACCAGCGACACGCTGGGACCCGAGCACCGCCGCAAGGCAGTCGCGATCGAGCCGATGACCTGCCCGCCGAACGCCTTCGTCACCGGCATCGACCGTATCCGGCTCGCGCCTGGTGATTCGGTGACGCACCGCTGGGGCCTGCGCTCCTTCTGATCGGCTCGGCTCCGGGTGAGGTCGCCCACGCCTGCCGGTTCCGTTACGGATAATGCCGGGCGATCTCCTGCCAGGTCACCCGGGGTGTCTATGTCGAAGGCGCTGCCGGTATCCGCGCATTCGACCAGCGTGACGAGCTCGGGGTGCGCGCGCAGGAACGCTCGCGCACCCGGTGTCCCCCGTGGCCATCGCCACGGCGGCGGCCCAGTGCTCGCGGCCGATGAGCACGGGGTTGCGCGGCTTGCCGTCGTAGGCGGCGACCGCGACCGGCGAGCCGCCGGCGAACGCGTCGATCAGCCGCTCGATGGCCCGCGGGCCGACCAGCGGCTGGTCGGCAAGCGCGATGACGGCCGCGACGATCATGCCCGCTCCCGGGTCCTCCTGTTCGATCGTCTCGATGGCGTGCAGCCCGGCGGCGAAGGACGACCCCATGCCGGTGCGCCAGTCGAGGTTCCGCACGATCCTCGCGCCATCGGCGCGGGCCCGGACCGCCCCGGTCACGAGCAGGACGGGATCGGTGCCGCCCGCCCGCAGCAGCCCGACCCCCCGCTCGGCGAGCGTCTGGCCGCCGAGCTCGACGAGGGCCTTCGGCTGGCCCAGCCGGGATCCCTCGCCCGCCGCCAGCAAGATTCCCGCAACGCGTGTGCCCATGGTTCCACGGTAATCTCTGCTCGGCCCGCCCGGGCCGGCACCGGCTCTACCGGCCTGGCCGGCTGAGGCTCTTCTCGAAGAAGTGGGTGGCCCACGGGTTGTCGTTGTAGCGATCGACTGGCTGGTAGCCGGCTCGCTCGTACATGCTGATCGCCTCCGTGAGCGCACCGTTGGTGTCGAGCCTGCACCACCGCCAGCCCCAGCGCGCGGGCACTGGTCTTCCAGGTGGCGCAGCAGCCGCGAGCCGAGGCCTGCCCCGCGCCAGTCGTCGTGGACCCACATCCGCTTCAGCTCGCCGACGCCGACGTCGATCGTGTGCAGGCCGCCGCAGGCCACCGGCGTGCCGTCCGAGATCGCGAGCACGAAGACGCCCGCGGGCGGGACGAGCAGCCCGGCGTCCTTGTCGGCCTCGCCATCGCGGGTCGAACCCGAAGCGGCGCCCGATCTCGGCGAAGTACCGGCCGACCGCCTCGCGCGCCATGGCCTGCGCGGGATGGACCGCGAGGAAGGTCACGGTCGCGGCGCGAACCAGCAGGTCAGCCTCTGCCAGGGCGCGCGCGAGCCGCCCTGCCTGCCGTTCCGTCAGCGGATCGACAAGCAGCCGCGCCCGCTCGTCGGAGCGCCGCTCCAACTCGGTCCAGCGCGCCTGGCCCGCCTCGGTCAGCGAGACCTGGCGGCGGCGCCGGTCCGCCGGATCCGGGACGACGGCCACAAGTCCCTCCCGCTCCAGGAAGCGCAGCAGCCGGCTCAGGTACCCGGAATCCAGGCCCAGCCGCTCGCGCAGCGCCAGCGCGGTCGCCGGCTCGAGGCCGATCTCGAACAGCAGCCGGGCCACCGCGAGCGGCATTCCCGTCCCCAGGAAGGAGTCCTCCAGCACGCCGATGCGCTGGGTGTAGGACCGGTTGAAGCGGCGGACGACTGAGATGGCATCGGTCACGTTGTCTGACAATAGTCAGGTAACTACCGGGCGCGCAAACGCGCCGCAGGGACTGAGCGGCTGGCGGGACTTTCAGGGCGCGACGGCCGCCGGGTGGATGCGGCCGTCCGTCTCGGTGAGGGCCTTGCCCGAGCCGCCCCAGCGGAGCTGGATCAGCTCGGCGGCGACCGAGACGGCCGTCTCTTCCGGGGTGCGGGCACCCAGGTCAAGGCCGATCGGTGAGCGCAGCCGGGACAGCTCTTCTTCGGTGAGGCCGGCCTCGCGCAGGCGCGCAATGCGGTCCTGGTGGGTGCGGCGGCTGCCCATCGCGCCGATGTAGCCCGCCGGGGTCCGCAAGGCGACCTCGAGCACCGGGACGTCGAACTTCGGGTCGTGAGTCAGCACGCAGATCACGGTGCGCTGGTCCACGTCCAGGCCGGCCAGGAACCGGTGCGGCCAGTCCACGATCACCTCGTCGGCGTCGGGGAACCGCGCCCTGGTCGCGAAGACCGGGCGGGCGTCGCAGACGGTCACGCGGTAGCCGAGGAATTTTCCGACCCGCGCGACCGCGGCGGCGAAGTCGATCGCCCCGAAGACGATCATCCGGGGCGGCGGGGCGAACGAGTTCACGAAGACGCTCAGCTCGCCGCCGAGCCGCTCGCCGTCCGCGCCATACCGGCGGATGCCCGTCACGCCCTGGGCGAGCAGGCCGCGCGCGTCGTCATCGACCGCGGCGTTGAGGCGCTCCGGCCCCAGCGACCCCGATGACCGGCCATCCCCCCAGATCACCCGGCGCGCGCCGATGGATCCCGGCCCGGACACGACGGTGGCCACCGCGACCGGCTCGCCGCGATCGACCGCCGCGGCGATATCGCCGAGCTCGGGGAACGTCTGCCTCGACACCGGCTCAACGAAGATGTCCAGGATCCCGCCGCAGGTCAGGCCAACCGCGAACGCGTCGTCGTCGCTGACACCGTACGTCTGGAGCACCGGCGAGCCGGAGGCCGAGACCTCGGTGCCGAGCTCGTACACGGCGCCCTCGACGCAGCCGCCGGAGACGCTGCCGATGACCTCACCGCCGGGCGCGACGGCCAGCGCCGCCCCGGGGTCGCGGGGCGCGCTGCGGAACGTCTTCACCACGGTCGCCAGGCCGAACGTCTCGCCGGCGTCCCACCACTTGGTGATCGTGTTCAGGATGTCTCGCACTGCCCACCTCGAGTCCCGCTTGTCCTACCACGCTAGCCGACCGTGGCCGTGGCCAGCTACGGCGGGTTTAGCGATCACTTGAGTCAACCGAGCCGACCGGGCGAATATGCCGGCGAGCCCGCTATCCGCGCACCGCCGCCACGGCCAGGCGCAGCACGCCGGCCAGGAGGGGATCGGTGCGGCCGGGCTCCTCGGCCTCCAGTTCCTCCGGCGTGAGCCACGCGTGCTTGTCAACGGTCGCCCTTTCCAGCCAATCCATGCCGTCAAAGCTCACCGGCAAGCCCGCCGGGACAGCGACGGCGTAAAACGTCTGGTCCTGCACGAAGTGCATGCCCGCCCAGGTGAACTCGGTGGACGCGGCGTGGATCGGCTCGCCGAGCAGCTCCTCGTCGAGCGTGATGCCGACTTCCTCGCGCAGCTCCCGCACGCCGGCCGCGCGCAGGTCCTCACCGTCCTCGGCGGCGCCGCCGATCGTGAACCAGAACCGGTCCAGCGGCCGCCGCGGATCCCATCCGTGCAGGAGCAGCACGCGTCCTTCCGGGTCAACCGGAAGGACGCGTGCCGTATTGCGGCGGAATGCCACTTAATCGACGATTTTCGAGATGGGGATCTCCAGGATGTCCTGCGCGCCCGCCGCCTTCAGCGCCGGGATCAGCGTGTTGACGCCGCGCTTGGGGACCACGGTCTCCACCGCGTTCATCCCGCCGCTGGCCAGCTGGGTGATCGTCGGGGAGGACATCGCGGGCAGCATCGAGCTGATCTCCGCCAGCTTGGCGGCCGGCACGTTGAGCTTCAGCAGCACCTGGCCACGGGCCCGGATCGCGCCCCGCAGCAGCAGCGCGATGTCGTCCATCGCCGCCCTCTTCTCCGGGTCATCGTAGGACGCGTTGCAGGCGACCAGCTCGGTGTAGCTGGTCAGGATCGTCTCCAGGATGCGCAGCCCGTTCTTGCGCAGCGACGAGCCGGTCTCGGTGAGGTCGACGATCGCGTCCACGATGTCCGGCACCTTCGCCTCGGTCGCGCCGTAGGACGGGACGACCATGGCCTTGACGCCATTCTCGGCCAGGTACCGCGCGGTCATCGCGGGGAACTCGGTCGAGATCCGCACGCCCTCGGGAAGGTCGCGCACCGACCGCCAGGGGGCGTTCTCCGGCACAGCGAGCACGACGCGCACCGGGTTGGACGTGGCCTTGGAGTACTGGAGCTTCGCCCAGCGAGGCGACGTCGGCCTCGGTCTCGGTAATCCAGTCGCGGCCGGTGATGCCCAGGTCGAACAGCCCCCGCTCCAGGTAGGACGGGATCTCCTGGGGCCGCAGGAACCGCACCCGTGCGATGCGCGGGTCGTCGATCGAGGCGTGGTAGTCACGGTCCGACGCGCGGCGCACGGTCAGGTCGGCGGCGTCGAAGAGGTCAAGGGTGGCCTTCTCCAGCGAGCCCTTGGGAAGAACGAGCGACAGCATGGTTTTCCTCCGAACGGAACCGGCAAGTCATGGCAGAAGAAAGCGCCGCGCAACCGGCCAGCCGCCAGCGTGGCACGGCAGGCACACGGCATGCTTAACACGGCTGGAACGCGCGGTTACGCGGCGCTGCTAATGTCGCGCGGGCGTCGGGTGAGCGGTGCTCGCCGGAAGCTCACCGGAGCGGATGGCCCGCAGCAGGAGCGCGGTGTCCAGCGCTGCCACGACTGCCTCCCATCCCTTGTCCTCGGAGCTATCGGGAAGGCCGCATCGAGCGCGCGCCTCCCCGGTCGTGTTACACGTTAGCACGCCGTTGCCGACGGGCTTCCCTGAATCCAGGGCCACCCGGGTCAGCCCCGCGGTCACCGCGTCGCAGACATACTCGAAGTGCGGCGTGCCGCCGCGGATCACCGCGCCCAGGCAGGCGACCGCGTCATAGCGCCGGGCCAGTTCGGCCGCCACGACCGGCAGCTCGACGGCGCCCGGCCACTCGCACGACGGCCGGGCCGGCGATGCCGCAGGCCCGCGCCGCCGCGACGGCCCGCTCGACGAGCGAGTCGGTGATCTCGGCGTGCCAGCGAGTGGCCGCGATCGCCAGCGTCAGCCCCGTCGCGTCGACCGTCGCCAGCTGCGGGCGGCCTTGTCCGCTCACGAGAGCACCTCGATCTCGTGGCCCATGCGGTCCCGCTTGGTCGTCAGGTACCGGAGGTTGTCGGGGGTGGCGCGGGGTGGCAGCGGGACGCGGGTCACTCCGAAGCCGTGCAGGGCGAGGGCGTCGACCTTGGCCGGGTTGTTCGTCAGCAGCTCGACCGACTTGACGCCAAGGTCGGTCAGCAGCTGGGCCGCCACCGAGTACTCGCGCGCGTCCACCGGCAGGCCGAGCTCGAGGTTCGCGTCCACGGTGTCGGCGCCGGCGTCCTGCAGCTCGTAGGCCTGCAGCTTGGACAGCAGGCCGATCCCCCTGCCCTCGTGGCCGCGCAGGTAGAGGACGACGCCCCTGCCGCGCTCGGCGATCGCCGCCATCGCCGCCTGCAGCTGCGCGCCGCAGTCGCAGCGCCGCGAGCCGAAGACGTCGCCGGTGAGGCATTCGGAGTGGGCCCGGGTCAGCACGTCCCGGCCGTCGGCGATGTCACCCAGGACCAGCGCCATGTGCTCGGTGCCGTCCACGTCGGCGCGGTAGCCGTAGGCGGCCCAGCTTGCCGGTCGCGTTGGGGATAGTGGTGCGAGCCACCCGGGTGACCAGCACCTCGGTACGGCGACGGTAGGCGATGAGCTGCTCGATGGAGATGAGGGCCAGGTCGTGCGAGTCCGCGAACTCGCGCAGCCCGGGCAGGCGCATCATGGTGCCGTCGTCGTTGACGACCTCGGCGAGGACGCCCGCGGGGCGCAGCCCGGCGAGCTTGGCCAGGTCAACGGCGGCCTCGGTGTGGCCGGGGCGGGCGAGCACGCCGCCGTCGGCGTAGCGCAGCGGGAAGATGTGGCCGGGCTTGACGAAGTCATCCGGCCGGGCCTTGGGGTCGGCGAGCCGGGTGATGGTGGTGGCCCGGTCGGCGGCGGAGATGCCCGTCGTCACGCCGTCGCGCGCGTCCACCGTGACCGTGAAGGCGGTGCGCATGCGCTCGCCGTTCTGCGTGGTCATCAGCGGGAGGGCGAGCCTGTCCAGGTCGGGGCCGGGCATCGGGACGCATATCACGCCGCTGGTGTACCGGACCATGAACGCGAGCAGCTCAGGGGTGGCCTTCTCGGCGGCGAAGATGATGTCGCCCTCGTTCTCCCGGTCCTCGTCGTCCACGACGACGACCGGGCGCCCGGCCGCCATGTCGGCGATGGCGCGCTCGACATCGTCCAGGACGACGCGGAGGCCCTCGCCGCCGAGCGCCTCCGGGTGCAGTTCCTCGCAGGCGGTCACCGGGCACCCTCCTTCTGGGCGGCGAGCAGCTTCTCGACGTACTTGGCCATGACATCGACCTCCAGGTTGACGAGCTCGCCCGGGGCCTTGATGCCGAGGGTCGTGCGCTTGAGCGTTTCGGGGATGAGGCTGACCTCGAACCAGTCGCCTGCTATCGCGGAGACGGTGAGGCTGACCCCGTCAACGGTGATCGACCCCTTATGGACCACGTAGCGGCGCAGGTCGCCCGGAAGGCTGATCCGGATCACCTCCCAGTGCTCCTGGGGGTCCCTGCTGATGATGGCCGCGGTGCCGTCGACGTGGCCCTGGACGAGGTGGCCGCCCAGGCGGTCCTGCAGCCGGACGGAGCGCTCCAGGTTGACCCTCGTGCCCGGGCTGACGCCCTTGAGGCTGGACCGGGCGAGGGTCTCGCCCATGACCTCGGCGATGAAGCCACGCGGAGGGCTGCCCTTCGGTGGCGGGCTGCTGTCGCCGGGCGTCCCGGCGATGAGCGCGGTCACCGTCAGGCAGACGCCGTTGACGGCGATCGAGTCGCCGCGGCGGGCATCCTCGCTGGCTCTCGCGGTGCGCACGTGAATGCGGGCGAAGTCGCCCAAGTGCTCGACTGCCTCGATTTCACCGAGGTCCTCAACGATGCCGGTGAACATCCGCGCCCTCCTCCGGTCTGGCTCCGGGGGACGCGGGCTTTGTGCCCCTTTGTCCGTGTCCTGGTCAGCCTCCGGCACCGCGCTCACGTCGCGATGCCGGCAACCGCCGGCCACGGCCAGCGAGGCCGGCCGCGCGCGTGCTGCCTCCCATCCGGACTTTAACCGTCGGTGCCGGAATTCCACCGGCTCCACCGTCCGTCGCTGGCATACTGCCTGCCAGCATCCGGCCGGGTCGCGGACTATCACCGCCGGTTCGGAGTTTCACCGACCCCGGAGCACGCTCGTTTGCGTAACCAGTGTGCCACATCGGCTATTCCGCGCCAACGCCCCTGCGGGGCACCGGTTGCCGCCGGGCGTGGTCAGCCGGACAGGCGGCTGACCGCGCGCATCTTGTTGGTGGCGTCCAGGGCGGCGACCTTGTAGGACTCGGCGAGGGTCGGGTAGTTGAAGACCGCGTCGACGAGGTAGTCGACGGTGCCGCCGCAGCCCATGACGGCCTGGCCGATGTGGATCAGCTCGGTGGCGCTCGTGCCGAAGACGTGGACGCCGAGCAGCTTGCGGTCCTGCGGGGAGACGAGGAGCTTGAGCACGCCGTAGGAGTCGCCGACGATCTGGCCGCGGGCGAGCTCGCGGTAGCGGGAGACGCCGACCTCGAAGGGCACGCAGTCGTCGGTGAGCTGGTCCTCGGTGCGGCCCACGAAGCTGATCTCCGGGAATGCTGTAGATGCCGATCGGCTGCGGCGTGTCGCTCACGCCCACCGGCTCGCCGAACGCGTGGTGCGCCGCCAGCCGGCCCTGTTCCATCGAGGTCGCCGCGAGCGCGGGGAAGCCGATGACGTCACCGACGGCGTAGATGTTCGGCACGTCCGTCCGGTAGAACTCATCGACCTTGATCCGGCCGCGGTCGTCGGCGGCCAGCCCGGCGGCTTCCAGCCCGAGGCCGACGGTCATGCCCTGGCGGCCGGCCGAGTACAGCACGGTGTCGGCCAGTATCTTCTTGCCGCTGCGCAGCACGGTGATCGCGCCCTCGGGGCGGGCCTCCACGGAGGCGACCGTCTCCCCGAAGCGGAACGTAACCGCGAGGTCGCGCAGGTGATATTTCAGCGCTTCAACGACCTCCAGGTCGCAGAAGTCGAGCATCCGGTCGCGGCGCTCGACGACGGTCACCTTGGTGCCGAGCGCCGCGAACATCGAGGCGTACTCGATGCCGATCACGCCCGCTCCCACCACGACCATCGAGCGGGGGACCCGCTCCAGGTGGATGATGCCGTCGGAGTCGATGATCGTCCGGTCATCGAAGGCCACGCTGGACGGGCGCGCCGGTACCGTGCCCGTGGCGATGACGATCTTTTCCGCGCTGACCTTGCGGCTGCGGCCGCCCGCGTCGGCTACGTCGACCTCGGTCGGGCCGATGAACCGCGCCGTGCCGGGGATGATCGTGACGCGGTTACGGGTCAGCTGGCTGCGGACGACGTCGTTCTCGCGGACGACCACGTGGCTGGTGCGGGCGGTCAGGTCGGCGATCGTGATCTCGTCCTTCACCCGGTAGGACTGGCCGTAGATCTCCCGCTGGTCCACGCCCGTCAGGTACAAGATCGCCTGGCGCAGCGTCTTGGAGGGGATCGTCCCCGTGTTAAGGCACACGCCGCCGAGCATGTCCGGGCGCTCCACCAGCGCGACCCGCCGGTCCAGCTTCGCGGCCGCGATCGCCGCCTTCTGCCCGCCCGGCCCGGAGCCGATCACCAGCAGGTCATAGTCATGCACGTATCCAGTGTGCCTTGCCGACCGGCCTGAGCAGAAGGTCGGTAACGCACAGTTCATGCCAGTTTTCACAGGGGACACGCGGCGAGGGCGCGGGCGCCGGCGCAACGCTGTAGCCTTCCCGCATCGTCCTACTGGTGTCCCATAAGCAGCGTCTCCGCGAAATCGAGGCACTCGCCATGTCCTACCGACGCGCACGCGCCGCGCTGGCGGCGCTGGCCCTGACGTCCGCCGCCATGCTCGCGGCCGGCTGCGCGGCCAGCACCACGGCCGCCCCGGGAGCGCCCGCCAGCCCGTCCGCCACCGCGCCCGCCGGGTCCGCAAGCGGCTCGGCGACTGGCGCGCCCCCGTCCGGGACGCCGGGCAGCCCCACGGCTACCCAGGCCCCGTCCGGCACGCCCGCCCCGGCCGGGACGGATTGCGCGAACTGGCCGGCGCACGCGCCACAGGGCGCGCTACCCGTCACGTTCGTCCCGGTGGAGGCGCTGCGCTGCGTCCTGGGCAGCACGACCGTCCCGGGCAAGGGCGTGTACGTCTCCGCGACGCTGGAGCGGGCCACCAAGGACCTCGCGACCTTGGTGGCCGCGCTGCGCCACCCGTCGGGTCACATGCTGCCCGGCACGATCTGCCCGGCGATTGCCATGCTCGCGCCGCAGCTGGTGCTCGTCGCCGGAAACGGGGCGATGATCAGGCCCCGGTTCCCCGTCAATGACTGCGGCCTCATCCAGCGGGAGGTGCTGACCGCCCTCAACGAGCTGCCATGGCAGACCGTGTCCGTCCGGCTGCTCTCCCGGCTGCCGGACGTCCACTTCTCCGCTACCCCTCCCGCCCCCTCAAACGCGCCCGGCTAGCTGCCGGGCGGTGCCGGCGGCGAGAGCGGCGCCGGCGGCGAGCAGGGCATCTCCCAGGTGGCGGCCAACAGGTAGGCCCCTCCAGGCCCCCTTGCGCAGAACTAGGTATGCGGAGAAGGTTGTTACCGAAGCCATCCGAACCAGGCCGCTATTACGGTGAGGTCATGCGCGACATTGAGGTTGTCGCCTCCATCGTGGCCGGCGATCCCGACGGGCTAGCCGTTGCCTACGACCGGTACGCAGACCCCCTCTACACGTATTGCCGGACCATCTTGCCCGATCCGGCCGATGCCGCTGACGCGGTTCAGGACACCTTCGTGCTGGCCGCGTCGAAAATCCGGAGCCTGCGCGATCCGGAGCGGTTCCGGTCGTGGCTGTATGCCATCGCGCGCAATGAGAGCCTGCGGCAGCTGCGCGAGCACAAGCACACGTCGGCCCTGGACGAGGTTCCTGACGTGGCCGATGACAGCGTCGACGTCAGCGAGGACGTCGCGCGCGCCGAGCGGTCCAGGCTCGTCCGCGAGGCGCTTCCCGGCCTGAACGCCGGCGAGCGTGAGGTCATCGAGCTGCAGTTGCGGCACCATCTGGAGCCCGCCGAGATGGCGTCGGTCCTCGGGGTATCCCGCAATCACGTGCACTCGCTGCTGTCCCGGGCCAGGGAGCAGCTGGAGGCCTGCCTGGCGGTGCTGATCGTCGGCAAGACCGGCCGTGCTGACTGCCCTGACCTGAGCAGCATGCTCAGCGACTGGGACGGTCGCCTGACCGTGCTGCTGCGCAAGCGCGTCAGCCGGCACATCCAGCACTGCCCGACCTGCACCAGCCGCCGCGCGTTCGCGCTGAAGCCGGCGGCGTTCTTCGCGCCCGGCGGCATCTCGCTGGCGATGCTCGCGGCGCCGGCCGTGCTCAAGGGCGAGGTCTCCCGGCTGGGCCTGGGTACCGGGGCCACCGCGATCGCCCACCGGGCGGCCGCCGCCGCGAAGGCCGGATCATTCGGCAGCCACGGGTTCGCCCGGCCAGTGCGCGGGGTCAAGGCCGGCTACCACCCGGCGTTCCACCACACGCCCCAGGGCCAGACGGTCCTGGCCGCGGGGGTCGTGGTGACCATCGGCGCCGCATCGCTCGCGCTCGCGCTGGCCGGCGGCAAGCAGCACGGGAAGCCGGCGGAGGCAGGCCAGCCGCCGCAGCCGTTCGCGTCGGCTTCCGCCGCGTCGCCAGCGCCCGCCACGCCGACGGCGACCACGCCCGCGCACGGGCACGGCGGCACGGCCCCGACGCCCGCACGGCCCCGGCATCGGCCCCGGCACCGGGGCAAGCCGCGGGGCCGACGCCGCCCGCGGCCACGCCTTCGCCCGTGTCGGTGGCCGTGGCCGTGCCGTCGCCTGGTTCGTCCGCGCTCGTCCCGACGTCGTCGGCGCACGGCCGCGCCCACCACGCCCGTCACCACGGCAACGACGCCGCCCGCCCCGGCACCGACGCCCGCCCCGACCACGCCCACGCCCACGCACCGGGAACGCTGTCGGTGTCCCCCGGCGGCGGCATCCTGGACATCCTCCAGAACATTGGCGTGTCGATCAGGCTCACCGCGGTCGGCGGCCCCGTGTCGTGGAGCATCGCGGTGTCCGGGCCGTCGGCATACGTGAGCCTGTCGCAGACGTCGGGTCATCTCAGCGCCGGCCAGAGCGTCGTCGTGGTCGTCACCGCCATCCCGCTCGCCTCCGGGAGCGCACATGACGGTCAGCCCGGCCGGCGCGACGTTCACCCTGGCCCTCTAGTCCGCTAGCTGGGCTTGCGGGCGAGATCACGAGAAACAGCGCTTACGACATCGGCTTGGTATATATTGCCCCGCTTGTCCCGTGTACCCAGTACGGTATGCGAGTGCACGACAGTGATGTCTCCGTACCAACTGCCTCAGGCGTTACCATTCCCGATGCCAGCGGCGACGTTGCATGGGTCGGCGAGGCTTACGACAGCTTCGCTGACGGCCTGTACGCCTACTGCCGGTCGCTTGCCCGGAGCCCGCCGCGGCCGCCGACGCGGTGCGCGACACGTTCGTCGTCACCGCGTTCCGGCTCGACGACTTGCCCGACGGGAGCCTGCTCCGGCCGTGGCTGTACGCCGTCGCCCGCAATGAGTGCCTGCGGGCGATCGGCGCCGGGCGGGCAACCGCCGCGGCCGACTTCCTGCCCAACGAGACCGCGGCTGACGCCCGGCCGCTGCCCGCGCTGCCTTCCGGCGCGGAGGCCGCCTCGGGCACGGAGGCATCCTCCGGCGAGGAGGCATCCCCCGGCGAGGAGGCGGGCACCGGCCCGGCGCCGGCGACGAGGCCAGCCCGGACGCGACGGGCGGCGACGCCGAGGATGTCCGCGCGCTGTTTCGTGCCGCGCTCGGCGGCCTGGACCCCGCGGACCGTGACCTCATGGTCATGGCCTGGCATGGCCTGGACGTCACCGAGTGCGCGTTCGTGCGAGGCGTGTCGCGGGACACCGTCTCCAAGGCCTTGACCCGGGCGCGCGACCACCTGGAGCAGTGCGCCGCGGTGCTCGTCGTGGCGCGCTCGCACCGGCGCGAGTGCGAATCGCTCAACGCGATGCTCGACGGCTGGGACGGGCGGCTGACGCCCGCGCTCAGCTCGCGCCTGCGCCCGCACGTCGACCACTGCGATGTCTGCGGCGGCCTGCGGCGCGGCGGGCCGAGCCCGGCGGTTCTCCAGCTATCCCCCGACGCGATGCGGACGATGGCGGTGACGGCCGAGACCTCCCGGCTGACCAGATGGGTCACCTCCCGGCTCCGCGACCAGGTCTTCGCCGCCGCCTTCGACCAGGAGCCGGAGTCCTTCGAGCACCGGGCGATGGTGGTACGGCGGGCGGGGCCGTTCCGTGACGACGGCTTCCCCGTCGCCCTGCAGCCGCCCGGGCACGGCGGCAGGCAGGAAGCGGCGATACCCGCTGGCGCTCGTCCTGGCCGGCGCCGGGGGCGCCGGCGTCGCCGCCGTGATCGCCATCGCCGCCCTCGCGCTCAGCGGCAATCACTCGACCGGCATCATGCAGGCGTGGGTGGAACAGTCGCACCGGACGCTCACCACGCCCCCGGGCAGCGCGAGCGCCAGCGCGAGCCCGAGCGAGTCCCCCAGCAGCAAGGCCGCGACAGCGAGCCCGAGCGCCACCCCGAGCAGCAAGCCGTCGCCGAGCCGCGTCCGCTAAGCCGTCGCCGCGTCCCTCGGGGACCAGCGCATCCGCCAGCCCGTCCTCGCCTTCCGGCTCGCCCGCGCCGACCGTCCCGGCGACGAGCGCCGGCCCGAACCAGTCCGCGCTCGGCGTCTCGCCCGCGAGACTGACCCTGCAGCAGGGCTTTGGCGGATACGGCGGCAGCGCTCACGCTCTCCGAACCCGACGGGCGCCGCCATCAACTGGTCCGTCTCGGTACCGGCCGGCTCGCACCTGGCGGTCTGGCGGCAGAGCTCAGGACAGCTGCAGCCGGGGAACCAGTCCGTAGTGCTGTACATCTACCTCCAGGGCCACAGCCAGCCTGCTACCGACGTCGTGACCGTCAACCCGGGAAATATCCAGGTCTCGGTGACGATTCCGTAGGCGGGGGACGGCGGGCCCGTTGCGTTCCTGGGATCACCGCGTTCCTGGGATCACCGGTTGCCGGGTGGGTTCCGGGGATAACAGGGTCCAGGGAGCGCGGGCGACCGCCCGCTCCGCCTGGGCGCGCAGCGCGCGGACTGCCTCGGCGGGGTCGTCGGCACCGTAGACGGCCGAGCCGGCCACGAATACGTCAGCGCCCGCCTCCGCGCAGCGCTCGATCGTGTCCGCGCTGACCCCGCCGTCGACTTGCAGCCACACCTCACGGCCGTGGGCGGCGACCATGGCCCGCGCGCGGCGGAGCTTCGGCAAGACGACGTCCAGGAACCGCTGCCCGCCGAAGCCGGGCTCGACGGTCATGAGCAGCAGCATGTCGACCTCGGGGAGCAGGTCCTCGTAGGGCTCGACGGACGTGCCAGGGTTGACCGCCAGGCCCGCGCGCGCTCCCGCGCCGCGGATGGCGCGCAGCGTCCGCACCGGGGCCTTGGCCGCCTCGGCGTGGATGGTCACGTTGCCCGCGCCCGCCTCGGCGTAGCCGGGTGCCCAGCGGTCAGGGTCCTCGATCATGAGGTGGCAGTCGACCGGGATGCTAGCGTGCTTGAGCAGTGCCTCGACGACCGGCAGCCCGAGCGTGAGGTTCGGCACGAAGTGATAGTCCATGACATCGACATGCAGCCAGTCGGCGGTACCGGACACCGCCGCCGCTTCCTCGGCGAGCCGGGCGAAGTCGGCGGACAAGATGCTGGGCGAGATCTGAACACTCATGGCACCTGCGAGTGTAGAGCGCGGGCGGGGTTGGCGGAGTACGGCCCCCGCTCGCGGCCCCTGGAAGGCCGCGGTTCGCCCAGCGGCCGGAATGTCAGACCCGCTGCCTATGCTTGGGCACTAAGTTCGAATCCGATTTGGGACGGGGGACGACAGTGATTAACGAGCCGCCTGCTGAGTTGCTGGACCGGGTGCGCAAGCTGCTGGCCAAGGCCGAGGCCGAGGGCGTGACGCCGCCGGAGGCGGAAGCCCTGACGGCCAAGGCCGCCGAGTTGATGGCGCGGTACGGCATTGACCGTGCGCGGCTGGGGGCGTTGCACCCCGAGACCGACAAGCCGGCTGACCGGGTCTTCGACCTGGACAACCCGTGGGCGGCGGTCAAGGCGCACCTGCTGTCCGGGCTGGTTCAGGCGCTGCGCTGCCACTGCGTGCTGCTCAACCGCAGGGCGCCGGGGGCACGATTGCACGTGTTCGGGTACGCGAGCGACATCGAGCGCGCGGACATCTTGTTCACGTCGCTGCTCGTCCAGATGGCGCGGGGGCTGGCGGCGCAGCCGGTGCCAGGGAACGTGGCGAGCGCCAAGGCGTGGCGGCGGTCGTGGATGCTCGGATACGTCAGCGCCGTGGTCGCGCGGGTCCGTGAGGCCGAGCGGGCCGCCGCCGAGGCTGATGACGCCAGCCGCGCCGCCGCCGGGGAGGGCGGGCAGTCGACCGCACTGGTGCTGGCCGACCGCGCGATGACCATCCGGCGCAAGGCGCAGCAGGCCTACCCGCGCACCCGCCAGACCCGCGTCACCTACACCGGCAACGGGTACGCGGACGGCTACCGCGAGGGGCAGAAGGCCGACATCGGGAGCACGAAGCTGCGGCGCGGCGCGGCGGCCCTTCCTGGCCGCTAGCGGTTGAACCGCGGCACCACGCCGGTCCGCTTGATGGTGCCGATGATCGGCGAGGTCTCGATCGAGCGGACGCCGGGAAGTCCCGGCAGCCTGGTCGTGAGGTACTCGTAGAGGTGGCGGGTATCCCGGAAGAGGGCGCTGACGGCCAGGTTGGTCGGGCCCGTGGTGGCGGCGGCGAACGGCACCTCCGGATGGGTCGCCACGGCCCGTCCCGCGGCTTCGAGGTCACCCGGCGCGACCGCGAGCCAGAGCATCGCGGCGGCGCGCATCCCCAGGAAGGCGTCGTTGATGTCGACGTCGAAGTACAACAGCCCCTGCTGCTGCAGTTCCTCGATCCGGCGGCGCACCGTCGATTCATGCCAGTGAGTCGCGGCCGCCAGCGCGGCGTGGGAGGCACGCCCGTCACGGGCGAGCTCCGCGAGGAGCAGGTCATCCTCGGCGCGCAGCGCGGCGGCGTCACCGGTGCCCGGCGCCCCCGGGCCGGCCTCAGGCCCTGGGTCATCCGCTCGGGCGGCCCCCGGCCCCCCGAGCCTGGCCAGCTGCGCGGGCGACAGCCCGCCGTCCAGCCCCGACCACTGGACGGGGCTGAAGACGTTCAGGATCGAGTGCGCGGTGATCTGCGCCACCCGGCGGCTTCCCGGCAGCCCGCGCAGGAAGAGGTCGTCACGCTGCTGCGGGGTGCGCGCCTCCAGGGTGCAGACGATCTCCGTGCCGCCGGAGAACAGCCGGACCCACCGGGTGTCGGGCCTGCGGGCCAGTGCCTCCGCCATCGCGTCCGCGCTGCCGGGGGTGATCTGGAGCCGGATGATCCAGTCCACCCAGCCCGCGTGCTGCCCGTTCACGACGCCGAGCACCCGCAGCCCGGCGTTCTCGGCCAGCCTCCGGTACCGCCGCGCCACGGTCTGGTCCGACACCCCGATCACGTCGGCCAGCAGCGTGAACGGGGCGCGGGGCGCGACGACGAGGGCGTGGACAAGTCGCCGGTCAACGTCATCGAGGATGTCGGTTTCCACGGATATCACCCTGCCAATGTCGGGATTCGGCGCGGAGCGGGTCGAAGTTAGGCCAGTTGGCCACCAGAAGGCACGATAGCTGATGGAAGTCTCATAGGGGAGTTAAAGGTCATGGACAAGAAATGGTGGACCCTGCTGGCGGTCTGCACGGGCAGCTTCATGCTGCTGCTCGACGTCACGATCGTCACCGTCGCCCAGCCGGCGATCCAGTCCGGCCTGCACGCGTCGTTCAGCGACGTGCAGTGGACGCTGGACGCCTACGCGCTGACGCTCGCCGCGCTGCTGCTCACCTCGGGCGTGCTGGCGGACCGGTACGGCCGCAAGCGGGTGTTCACGATCGGCCTGGTGGTGTTCACGCTCGGCTCGCTGCTGTGCGGCGTCGCCGCTAACCCGCTCATGCTCATCATCTCGCGCAGCGGCCAGGGCATCGGCGGGGCGATGATGTTCGCCACCGGCCTGGCGCTGCTCGGCCACAGCTTCCGTGGCAAGGACCGGGGAACGGCGTTCGGCATCTGGGGCACGGTGGCCGGCATCGCGACCGCGCTCGGGCCGTCGCTGGGCGGGCTGATCACGACCAACTGGGACTGGCGCGGGATCTTCCTGGTGAACATCCCGTCGGCGTGTTCGCCCTCGCCGTCACCTTCTGGCGCGCGGAGGAGTCCCGCTCGCCGCAGCCCGCACCGCCGGACTGGGCCGGCTTCGCGCTGCTCACGGGGGGCCTCGTGGGCCTGGTGTACGGGCTGATCCGGGCCAGCGAGACCGCCTGGTCCGACGCCGGCGTCATCGCCTGCCTCGCCGGCGGCACCGCCGCGCTGGTGGCGTTCGTCGTGGTCGAGGGCAGGGTCACGCACCCGATGTTCCAGGTGTCGCTGCTGCGCGTCCCGACGTTCGCCGGCGGCTCCGTCTCCGCGTTCGCGATGAACGGCTCGCTGTACGCGATGATGCTGTACCTGACCGTCTACCTGCAGGACGTGCTCGGCTACTCGGCCCAGGACGCGGGACTGCGGATCTCCATCATCACGGCGGCCACGCTGGTAACGGCGACCCTCGCGGGCCGGCTGAGCGAGCGCGTCCCGATCCGCTGGCTCATCGGCCCGGGCCTGCTGCTCGTCGGCATCGGGCTGATCGCGATGACCGGCCTGTCCGGCGCGAGCACGTGGACGCACCTGATTCCCGGGTTCATCATCTCCGGCCTCGGCTCTGGCCTGGTCAACCCGCCGCTCGCGGCCACCGCCATCGGGGTGGTGCCGCCGCACCAGTCGGGGATGGCATCCGGGGCCAACACGACGTTCCGGCAGATCGGCATCGCGACTGGCATCGCGGCGCTGGGGACGATCTTCGCCTCCGCGATCAGGAGCCACCTGGCGGCCGCGCTGCCGCCGTCGCTGGCGGGCTCGGCGGGAAGCATCGAGGGCGCGGTCCGGCAGGGCTCGATAGGGAACCTGCTGGCCTCGCTGCCCGTCGCCGACCGGGCACCGGTGGCCGCGGCGCTGCGGTCGAGCTTCGCGGCCAGCCTCAACGACCTGCTCTACGTGACCGCCGGGGTGGCCCTGGCCGGCGCGGTGTGCGCGCTGCTGCTCATCCGGCAGAAGGACTTCGTCAAGCGCGACTACGGCGCCGCTGACGGGGCCGCCCCGGGTGTCCAGGACTCCGGCGCCGCGACCATCGCCCGCCCGTAAGCCGGGCCGGCAGCTGCCCGCCCGCTAGGCCCCCCGGGCACTGACGACCGGGCGCGGTGGGGGTAGCGTGCCACGCATGGAGCATGCGCGACTGGGCCGCAGCGGGCTGCAGGTGTCAAGGCAGTGCCTGGGGACAATGACCTTCGGGCTGCAGTGCGACGAGGAGACCTCGGTCGCCATCATGGACCGGGCGGCCGAGGCCGGTATCGACTTCCTGGACACCTCCGACGCCTATCCGCTGGGCGGCGACCTGGCCACGCGGGGGCGCACCGAGGAGATCATCGGGCGCTGGCTGCGCGGGAAGCGGGACCGGTTCATCCTCGCGACCAAGTGCTTCGTCCCGACGGGCGCCGGCCCCTTCGACGCGGGCAACTCCCGCAAGCACATCATGTCGGCCGTCGAGGCGTCGCTGCGCCGGCTGGAAACCGACTACATCGACCTGTACCAGCTGCACGGCTACGACCCGAACACGCCGATCGACGAGACGCTCAGCGCGCTCGACGACCTCGTCCGGCAGGGCAAGGTCCGCTACACGGGCTGCTCGAACTTCCTGACGTACCAGCTCGTGCGGGCGGTGGGCCGCAGCGAGACGCTGCGGCTGGCCCGGTTCGACTCGGTGCAGCCTCGGTACAACCTGCTCTTCCGCCAGTTCGAGCGAGAGATGTTCCCGTTCTGCCTCGAGGACGGCGTCGGGGTCATCCCGTACAACCCGATCGCGGGCGGGCTGCTGTCCGGTAAGCACAACCGCAAGTCGGCCCCGCCCGAGGGCAGCCGGTTCACCCTCGGCTCCGCCGGCGGGATGTACCAGGACCGCTACTGGCACGACCGGATGTTCGACACCGTCGAGCGGCTGCACGAGCTAGCCCGCGAGGCCGGGGTCAGCCTCGTCACGCTCTCCGTGGCGTGGGTGATGGCGAACCCCGCGATCACCGCGCCGATCATCGGGGCCAGCAATCCAGGCCAGCTCGACGCCAGCGTGGCCGCCGCCGACTACAAGCTGGATGACGAGCTCAAGCGGCAGCTCGATGAGCTGACCCGCGAGTACCGGATGGGCGACGACCCGCGCTAAAGGCGGCCTAGGCCAGCCGGCGCAGCAGGGCGACGAAGATCGCGTCGGTGGCGTGGCGGTGCGGCCAGAACTGGGCGAACCTCGGGTCCGTCGCCGCCCGCAGGTCCGGGATGTCAGGCAGCAGGGCGGGCGCGTCGATGATCTCCACGTCACCGGCCTCCGCCACGACGTCCCGTACGACATCGCTCGTCTCCGCGGGGACCGGGGAGCAGGTCACGTAGGCGGCTACTCCCCCGGGCCGGACCGCCGCGAGCGCTGAGCGCAGCAACGCGCGCTGGAGCTCGCCCAGGCCCGGGATGTCGGCCGGGGACTTCCGCCAGCGTGCCTCCGGCCGGCGCCGCAGTGCCCCCAGCCCGGTGCAGGGCACGTCCACCAGGACCCGGTCGAAGCCGGCGTCCGGCCACGATGGGTGCCGTCCGTCGGCGACGATCACGGCCGGCCAGGCCCGCTGGCCCGGACGGTGGTGCCGCTGCTCTCGCGGCGCCCGGTGCCCTGGCCGCGTTCAGGGCCGAGGCGACCAGCCCGGCCCGGTGCGGGTGCACCTCAGCCGCGATCAGCCGCGCGCCGGCCAGGCCCGCCAGGCCCGCCAGCATCCGGGCCTTCCCGCCGGGCCCGGCGCACATGTCCAGCCACGCGGGGGAACGGGGATCACGGGTGAGGGGGGCGTCCGCGGGAATGGCGGCCGGCGTGATCCCGGCGGCGGAAGGAGCGACGGCCTGCGCGCGGGCCAGCAGGATCGCCGCCAGCTGGCTTGCCTCGTCCTGCACGGCGGCACCGCTGGCCACGAGGGGCGCCGGGTCGCCGCCTGGCAGCGTAAAGCCGTACGGCGACCAGCGGGACGGCTCCGCGCCCTGCGGCATGACCTCATCGCGGTCAGCGGCACCCGGCCACACCGCCAGCGTCACCCGGGGCCGTTCGTTGCCCGCCGCGAGGGCGGCCGCTAGCTCGTCCTCCGCCCCGCCTTCGGCCTCCGCCCCGCCTTCGGCCCCGGCCGCGCCGCCGGCCACCGCTCCCTCGCCGAGCGCGTCCCGATAGGCGGCCACGATCCAGCGGGGATAACTGTGCCGGATGGCCAGGTAGCCGTCGGGGTCAGCGTCGGGTGGCGGGGCGACGATCGGCAGCCACTGGTCGAGGTCGCGGGTCGCCACGCGGCGCAAGACCGCGTTCACGTAGCCGGAAGCACGCTGGCCGGCGATGTCCTTGACCAGGTCGACCGAGGTCGCCACGGCCGCGTGGTCGCCCACACGGGTCGCGAGGAGCTGGTGCGCGCCGAGGCGCAGGACGTGCAGGACGGCCGGGTCAAGCCGGTCCAGGGGCCGGTCGCTGCACGCCGCGAGGACCGCGTCGTAGGTGCCCTGGCCGCGCAGCGTCCCGTAGGCCAGCTCGGTCGCGAGGGCCGCGTCGCGGCCGGTGATGCCCCGGTCGGCCAGCAGCCTGGGGAGCAGCAGGTTGGCGTACGCCTCCCGGCCGGTGACGGCGGCAAGGACGTCGTAGGCGGTCCGGCGGGCGGGATCGCTACGGTAGCGCCCCGCGCCGCCGCGCTGTTCTCCCTTGCGCCGCTGCGTCGCCTGACCCCGCTGCGCCGCCTGACCCCGCTGCGCGCTTGGAGTCCTGCGTGCCTGCCGTGCTCCGTGGGCCGCGCCGGGCCGTTCCGGCGCCATCAGCTCAACCCGAGGGCGGCCGCGCCGGGACCGGCGGCCTGCAGGCCGCGGGCCCAGTCGGCGGCCGGCATGCGGCGCTTGCCCGGGGGCTGGACGTCGCCGAGCAGGACCGGGCGGGACCCGGTTCCCGCGTACACCGCCGTGCGCGTCACGTGCAGCTCGCCGGGGGCCAGGTCAGGCGGGCCGGGGGGAGCGTCCGCCTGGTGCAGGGCGACGGGCCAGAGCTTGAGGCGGCCGTCGTGGAATTCGGTCCAGGCACCCGGCTCGGGGGTGCAGGCGCGGATCAGCCGGTCGATCAGGTGGGCGGGCAGCTTCCAGTCCACGCGGGCGTCGGGCGGGGTCAGCTTGGGCGCGAAGCTGATGCCCTCGGCGGGCTGCGGCTCGGCGCGCAGCGTTCCGTCCTCGATGCCGTCCAGCGTCGCGACCAGCAGCTGCGCGCCGGAATCGGCGATACGGCCCAGCAGGTCACCGGAGGTGTCCGTCGCCCGCACCGGCTCGGTCACCGTGCCGTACACCGGCCCGGCGTCCATCTCGGCGACCAGCCGGAAGGTGGTCGCGCCCGTGATGTCATCCCCGTGCAGCACGGCATGCTGGACGGGGGCCGCGCCGCGCCAGGCGGGCAGCAGCGAGAAGTGCAGGTTGACCCAGCCATGGCGGGGGATGTCGAGGGCCTCCTGCGGGAGCAGCGCGCCGTAGGCGGTCACCGGGCAGCAGTCAGGCGCGATCTCGCGCATCCGTGCCAGGAACTCCGGCTCGCGGGGCCGGGCCGGGGCGAGCACTTCCAGGCCGGCCTCCCGCGCCAGGGCCGAAACGGGCGACGGCTCCACCTTCCGGCCGCGCCCGGCCGGAGCGTCCGGCCGCGTGACCACCGCCGCCACCGTGTGCCGGGAGGCCAGCAGCGCCCGCAGCGACGCCACCGCGACCTGCGGAGTGCCGGCGAAGACCAAGCGCAACGGCGATGCCCCCTTACGAGATCCGCTGGATGGAGTGCGGCGAGATCTTGATCTCCGGGACCGGGTCGCCGTACCACTCGGCCTCCCGGATGGCCTTCATCGCGAGCTTGCGCTGCTTCTTGTCCATCCGGTCGATGAACAGGATGCCATCCAGGTGGTCGGTCTCATGCTGGACGCACCGGGCGAGCAGTTCGGTGCCCTCGATCATGATCGGCTCGCCGTGCATGTTGAGGCCCTTGGCGACGGCACGCGGCGCCCGCGGGGTCGGGAACTGCAGGCCAGGCAGCGAGAGGCAGCCCTCTTCATCCTCTTCCGCGTCGCCCGACAGGTCGAGGACCGGGTTGATGAGGTGGCCGGATTCCCCCTCCTCGTCGCCGCAGTGGAAGACGAACACGCGCAGCGACACCCCGATCTGCGGGAGCGGCGAGGCCGACGCCGTTCTTGTCGTGCATGGTCTCTTCGAGGTCCCTGACGAGATTGCGCAACTCCAGGTCAAAGTCACGGACCGGGTCCGCTGGCGTGCGCAGTACCGGATCGCCGAACAGCCGGACTTGCCTCAGCACGGGTATCCTCCAGAAAACTCACCGTGACGACCAGACAATCGCCCGGTTACCTAAAGTCTACGGGGCGACCGTATGTTCCTCGGCGGAACTCGTCACGCTAGATCAGCTCCGCCGGGTCCAGCTGGACCCGGACGCCGCCGCCTTCCTTGCGGCCGCTGCGCGCGGCTTGCGCCGCGTGCAGCGCGCGGGCCAGCGCCGGGCCAGACGATTGCGGCACCCGCAGCAGCGCGCGCTGCTGCTCCTGCTGAGCGGGCGGGCCGTCATCGCCGCGGTACGGCAGCGGGCCGAGGATCTCCAGGTCCCCCGACTCCGGCCGGGGCAGGCTCGCGAGCAGGCTCGCGACCGCGACCGCGTCGCCGGTCACCGCCGCCATCCGGGTAGCGGGCGGGAAGCCCAGGGCGACCCGGTCGGCGAGGGTCCGCTCGGAGAAGGTGACCGGGTCCCAGCGGATGAGTGCCTGCACCACGGGAAGCGCCGCATCGGCGTGGATGAGGACCGTGCCGTCGGCCCGCACCAGGGCAGCGGCGGCCAGCCAGCGCCGGAGTGCCTCTTCCTCGCTGCGCAGGCTCTGCCGGGCCAGCAGCGCCCAGCCCGTCCAGCAGCAGGGCCGCCGCGTACTGGCCGAACGGCTCCGCGCCCGGGGTCGCGATGATCAGGGCCGGCTCGGCGGGGACCTCCGCCACCACTGATGAGCCGCCCGACGTGCGGACCAGCACCGAGGGGAACGCCCGGCCCAGTTCCTCGGCGGTGCGGGCCGCGCCGATGACGATCGCGCGAACCTGGCCGAAGCCGCAGCGCGGGCAGGCCCAGCCGCCTGCCAGCGCGCCGCACCAGTCGCAGTCGGGAACCTGCTGCGCCGCGGCGACCCGCAGCGGGCCGCCGCAGGTCGTGCACCGGGCCCTGGCCCGGCACCGGCCGCACCCGATCGCGGCGAGGTAGCCGCGACGCGGAACCTGGACCAGCACGGGACCACTGCTGAGCGCGGCCCGCGCGGTCCGCAGGGCCAGGCTGGGCAGCCGCGCCGTCGTCGCGGCGGCGTCCCTGGCCAGTTCGTACTCGTCGGCCGCTGCCTTGACCCGCGGCGCCGTGGCGCGGATAGTCGGGCGGTCCGGGACCAGGTCCCGTGCCCAGCCGGCCTCCACAAGCCGGGCGAGCTCCGCCGTCCGCGAGAACCCGCCGATCAGCGCGGCCGCGCCGGCCCGGTGGGCACGGAGCGCGAGGACCTCACGGGCGTTCGGGTACGGCGCGCGCGGCTCGGCGTGCAGGTCGTCGCCCTCGTCCCACAAGACCACCAGGCCGAGGTCCCGGACCGGGGCGAACATCGCCGCCCGCGTCCCCGCGGCCACCATGACCTGGCCGCGCAGGACGGCGAGCCAGCGCCGGTAGCGCTCGGCCGGGCCGAGGTCGGCCGTGAGGGTGACGTGCCGCGGCGCGGTGCCCGCACCGTCGCCTGACCCGGTCACGGCGGGGCCAGCCGCCGGCATCGCGGGCAGCGCCGCGTCGAGTGCCCGGCCGACGCGGGCGAGGTCCCTGGCGTCCGGGACCACGACGAGCGCTCCCCGCCCGGCCGACACGGCGGCGGCCACCGCCAGCGCTATCTCGCCCGGCCAGGTGTCCCCGGGCAGCGCGGTCCACGCGGCTCGCAGCGGGCGGCCCGTCGCGACCCCGTGCAGGAACGCCTTTCCCGCCGGGTAGCGCCCCCAGGAACCTGGTTCCGCCGCCGGGGCGGCGCCGGGCGCGTCGCGCTGCGCGCCCTCGGGCCCGGCGCGGGCGCGGCCGGGGCGGCGGCCTCGGTCGCCGCGTGCCGGGGCGGGATGGCCAGCCGGAGCACGTCGGCGAGGGTGCCCGCGTACCGGTCCGCGACCGCCCGCGCCAGCCCGGCGATCTCCTGCGTCAGGACGGCCTCGGGCGACACGACACGGTCCAGCCAGGCAAGGCGTCCCTGGTGCTCGCTCGCGTCGGCCCGGTCCAGCACGAACCCGTCAGTCAGCTGGCCGGCGAACCTGACCCGGACCCGGACCCCTGGCACCGCCTCGCGCCGCGAGCCGTTCCGGGACCAGGTAGTCGAACGGCCGGTCAAGGTGGGCGAGCGGGATGTCGACGGCTACCCGGGCGACCGGGCGGTCGGCCGCCGGGCGCAGGGTCGGCGGGTCCTGTCGCCGCGCTGCCGGCTTGCGCCCTTCCTTCGGCCACATCCATCGTCCTACCACGTGCGACGAGCAGGAAATACGCGGATGGCCGGGCACGGGTAGCCGCAATACCCGTGCCCGGCCATCCGGGCTTATGGTCCCCGTGGAGTTGTGAGACTACCCCTAGCCGACCAGGTAGTCGAATTCACCGGTGCGCATCGCGCTGACCAGTGCACGGACCGCGTCGGCCGGGTACACAAGGGCGGTGCCGTGCGGGTCACGGGAGTTGCGCATCGCGATGGTGGCGCCATCGAGACGAGCGATCTCCACGCACGCGCCCTGCGAGTTGCTGCGCTGGCTCTTCTTCCAGGTCGCGCCGACAAGCTCGGCAGCGCAGATCCCGTTGTGAATATCCTGCATCTTTTCTTGTCTCCTGACGCGTTGCATGGATACGTCGTCCCGCACTATGCCGCCTGGCCCGGCGTGCGGACGGTGCCCGGAGAGCCTTTGCTTGCTCCCGCGGCCGTAGCGGGTTCCCCGCTGTCATGATGATATCGCATGCACGTGCATCAGCATGGGATTCAGCACGATCATACGCATTCGCATATTCATACGCATCTGCACCGTGCGTAGCGATCTGCACGCACGTAGCGAAGTTGCGATATTTCCTCTTGTAATCAGAGCACGTCAGCGGCTACCCGGACGCTAGCTCCGTAAACGCCCAGGGCCATGGAACACGGGGTATAGACGACGATGCGCCTTATCGGGCAGAGCAGATAGCTTTTCGTAAGATCTGAGGCTTTTTCGGGCAACGTGTTCGCTCAAGGGCGATCAGCCGAGAGTCGCGCGCGGACATGATCACTGATTAAGGCGCGTAGCAGCACGATTACGGCACGCAGCGATGGCGCGACGAGAAAGCCTTCGCGGTTATCCGGGCGGTCTCAGCGTCACGTCGCCATCCCCGGCAACGGCAGCGCCGACGGGTCAGATCCCGGCGAAAACGAGAAGATCGTGTGCGGTTAACGCACTATTTACCGTTAACCGCACACGATGGTCAACCGGACCGTGAATGGCCCGGGCGGTCCCTTCAGACGATGGAACGAAGGGCGTCGGCGCGGTCGGTGCGCTCCCAGGAGAAGTCGGGCTCGGTCCGGCCGAAGTGGCCGTACGCCGCCGTCTGCGAGTAGATCGGGCGCAGCAGGTCGAGGCTGTTGATGATCGCCTTCGGGCGCAGGTCGAAGACCTCGACGATGGCGTCCTGGATCTTCTCCACCGGGACCTTCTCGGTGCCGAAGCACTCCACGAACAGGCCCACCGGGCTGGCCTTGCCGATCGCGTACGCGACCTGCGCCTCGCAGCGGTCGGCGAGGCCCGCGGCGACCACGTTCTTGGCCACCCAGCGCATCGCGTACGCGGCGCTGCGGTCCACCTTGGACGGGTCCTTGCCGGAGAAGGCACCGCCGCCGTGCCGCGCGGCACCGCCGTAGGTGTCGATGATGATCTTCCGCCCGGTGAGGCCCGCGTCGCCCATCGGGCCGCCGATCTCGAACCGCCCGGTCGGGTTCACCAGCAGCCGGTACCCGGTCGCGTCGATCTCGAATTCGCCCAGTACCGGCTCGATCACGTAGTCCCTGATGTCCGGGGCGAGCAGTTCCTTCAGGTTGATGTCCGGGGCGTGCTGCGTCGAGACCACGACCGTGTCGAGCCGAACCGGGACCCCGTCCGCGTACTCCACCGTCACCTGCGTCTTGCCGTCCGGGCGCAGGTACGGAACCGTGCCCGGAGCGCCGCACCTCCGACAGCCGGCGGGCGAGCTTGTGCGCCATCATGATTGGCAGCGGCATCAGCTCCGGCGTCTCGCGGCACGCGTAGCCGAACATCAGGCCCTGGTCGCCGGCCCCCTGCAGGTCGTAGTCGTCGGCCAGCCCGTCCTCGCGGTGCTCGATCGCGTCGTTGACGCCCTGGGCGATGTCCGGTGACTGCGAGCCGATCGACACCGACACCCCGCAGGACGCCCCGTCGTACCCCTTGGCCGAGGAGTCGTAGCCGATCTGCAGGATCTTCTCGCGGATGATGCCCGGAATGTCGACGTACGTCCGGGTCGTTACTTCGCCCGCGACGTGCACCTGCCCGGTGGTGATCAGCGTCTCCACCGCGACCCGGCTGCTGGTGTCATCCTTGATCATCGCGTCCAGGATGGCGTCGCTGATCTGGTCAGCCATCTTGTCCGGATGGCCCTCCGTCACGGACTCCGAGGTAAACAGCCGACGGGCCACGTCGTTCTCCGTCCATGTAGATAGTTGATCGGACTCGCCGTTAACGAGCGGAATCGACAATAGCGCAGCTCAACCTGCCGGCCGGCGAGTTCCCCTACAGCGGCTATGTGAGCCGCGCGGCAACCAGGTTCCAGACAACCTCGGCGAGGCCCTCCTTCGAGCCGCGCGGTATCGGGGTGTGCGAGCCGTCTCGCGCGTACACAACGGCCTCGTTATCGGCGCGTGCCGAAGCCGAGGCCGTTGCCCACTGGGTTGACCACGAGCAGGTCGCACCCCTTGCGGGCAAGTTTAGCTCGCGCGGCGGCCGGATCGGGGTCCGTCTCCGCCGCGAATCCCACCACGACCTGTCCCGCCGGGCCGTGCGCGGCGCGCCGCGCCGCCAGGTCCGCCAGGATGTCCGGGTTCTCCGCGAGCTCGATGGGACCGGGCGCGCGGCCGTCCTTCTTGATCTTGGACTCGCTGCGGGCCACCGGACGGAAGTCGGCGACCGCGGCGGTCATCACGAGCACGTCGGCGGCGTCCGGCCTCGGCGAGCATCGCGGCGTGCATCTCGCGCGCCGAGGTAACGCGGACCACCCGGGTGCCGGCCGGGTCGGGCAGCCCGACGTTGGCGGCGACCACCGTCACGTCCGCGCCGCGCAGCGTCGCCGCCCGCGCGAGCGCGTAGCCCTGGCGGCCGGTTGACCAGTTCCCGAGGAAGCGGACCGGGTCGAGTTCCTCGCGGGTCCCGCCGGCGGAGATCACGATCCGCTTGCCCGCGAGGGGAACGGCGGCGCCGTTGGGCCTGGCGAGAAGGGCCTGCACGACGGCGAAGAGCTCGTCGGCCTCGGGAAGCCGCCCGGGGCCGGTGTCGGCCCCGGTCAGCCGGCCCGACGCCGGGTTGATGACGATCGCGCCGCGCTCTCGCAGCAGCGAGACGTTCGCCACGGTCGCGGGGTGCTCCCACATCTCGGTGTGCATCGCGGGCGCGTAGACGACCGGGCAGCGGGCGGTCAGCAAGGTGGCGGTGAGCAGGTCCCCGGCCAGGCCCGCGGCCGCGCGCCCGAGCAGGTCGGCCGTGGCGGGCGCGACGATGACCAGGTCCGCCGTCTGGCCGAGCCGCACGTGCGGCACCTCATCGACGCTGGTCCACACGTCGGTGGCCACTGGCTCACCGGAAAGCGCCGCCCAGGTGGGCTCGCCCACGAATCGGAGCGCGTCGGCCGTGGGGATCACTCGCACCCGGTGGCCGGCCTCGCGCATGAGGCGAAGCAGTGAGGCTGCCTTGTAAGCGGCGATCCCGGCGCTGACGCCCAGCACTACGCGCGCCATGCTGTGATCCTCGTCCGCGCGCTCGGGCGGACGCCACTCAGCTATGCCTCGGCGAGGGCCTCGACCGTCAGCAGGTGCTCGCGGGCCTCGCGCAGCGCGATGGACAGCGGCTTCTCCTGGACGCGCGTCTCGACGAGCGGCCCGACGTACTCAAGCAGGCCCTCACCGAGCTGGGAGTAGTAGGCGTTGATCTGGCGGGCGCGCTTGGCCGCCATGATCACGAGCCGGTACTTGCTGTCCACGACTTCCAGCAGCTCGTCGATGGGGGGGTTGATGATGCCGTCCGCGGGCGGGGTTGCAGGCACGTGTCGCCTTCCTCATTGATAGCTGTTAATCAACGTTACCATCCGCCGGGCAGACCTCCTCGACGGACGTGTTCACCAGCACGACGTCGAACTCTCCCTGCGCGGCGAGCTCTTCCCGCGCCACGGCCAGGCGGCGCTCGATGACCTCGGGAGGCTCAGTGCCGCGGCCAGTGAGCCGGCGCACGAGCTCGTCCCACGTAGGCGGGCGCGAGGAACACGAGCATGGCCTCTGGCATCGACCGCCGCACCTGCCGCGCGCCGGCGAGGTCTATCTCAAGCAGTGTAGGCAATCCGGCGGCGGTGCGCCGCCGGACCGGCTCGCGCGGCGTGCCGTATTTGTGGCCGGCGAACTCGGCCCACTCGAGAAGCTCGCCGGCGGCGACGAGGCGGTCAAACTCGCTCTGATTCACAAAGTGATATTCGCGCCCGTTCACTTCCCCGGGCCGTGGGCTTCGGGTGGTGACGGAAACGGAAATCCAGATCTCCGGGTGGTCTCGGCGCAGAGTCGCGGCGACTGTGCTCTTGCCGACCCCGGAAGGGCCGGAGAGCACAGTCAGCCGCGAATGCCGCCGAGTCGCGGGCGCGCTTGCGCCAACGGGCGCCGCGCTTCCCGCGGCTACCGCCTCGCGCGACCTACCGCCAGGCGAGACGGCCATGCCGGTGTTGCCCCCGCGCCCGTGCCGGCTGTCGCCGGATAGCTAGCTCAGATGTCCGCACCGAACTCCTGCTCAAGCGCGGCACGCTGGTTGGCGCCCAGGCCGCGCACCCGACGGGAGTCCGCGATCCCGAGCCGGTCCATGATCTGCTTGGCGCGGACCTTGCCCACGCCCGGCAGGGACTCCAGCAGTGCCGAGACCTTCATCTTGCCAATCACGTCATCGGTCGATCCTTCTTTGATGACGTCAGACAGCGTAGTCGCTCCGCGCTTCAGTCGATTCTTTACCTCGGCGCGTTCCTTGCGGGCACGCGCGGCCTTCTCCAAGGCCGCGGCACGCTGCTCGGGGGTGAGGGGAGGAAGAGCCACTCGGGGTCACCTCGGGTTTCGTCGTGAAAAAGGTTGGACGGGAGGGGAAACTAGCGAGTCAGGTGCCCTTTCGGCAACGAGAACCTCCATTTATGTCATCACGAATCTAAATATATTACTCTGCACATATGAAGCATTACTGACAGTAGCCAACATCAGGTCACAGGGGTCGAAAATGATCTCACGTAGCGATAATCCATGCAGCATGACCGCCCATCCCGACATAGTCCTGAATGTACAAGAACGTTCCTCTTGTCCGGATCGCGGGTCACGGTTCCCGGCACCCCGGCAACGGCCCGCTCCACCGGGGCCCGCGCCGCCTCGTCCCGGCTCCGCCACGCCCGTCCGGCCCGCTCCTGCCACGCCTGCCCGGCAGTGCCCCGTCCCGCCCGCCCGGCCCGGCCAGGAGGCGACGAAACCCGCAGGGCGGGGCGTGTACCTTACATGCCGCGCCAATGGCCCCAGCGGGGCGCTGCGAGGCGCAGACGGCCGGCCTGAGCCGTAGCCGGCCCGGGCGACAGCCCTGGTCGAGGCAGCCACCGTCGCCTCCTTCCGCGCACGAGCGCACAGGTCAAGGTGATATACGCGGCATATGCGATGTAGGTGATTATGCGTGAGTAAGTACTAGATCGGTGACGCCGGGGTCGCCTTTGACTCTGATCGGACATTTTACCCACCGCAGTGCGCTGATCACAGAGGCGGGGAGATATTTGGCCGCAGAATGTAACACCTCGGACACGCCGTCCCGGGGACAGGCCGCCACGGGCAGTTCCCGGGCAGCCGAAACTGGCCCGTCCGGCCTGGCGCGGGCTGCCGCGAGGCGGCCCGGGGCGCTAGCCCGCGGCCGAGACCTTGCCGCCGAGACCGTCCATGGAGCGGCCCGGGACGACACGGCGCAGTGAGGCCGCTATCGCCGCCGCGGCGGCGCCGGGGTCGGGGCCCTGGTGATCGGGCGGCCGATCACCAGCAGGTCGGCACCCGCCCTGAGGGCCTCCTCCGGGGTCGCTATGCGCGCCTGGTCATCGGTCTGCGCGCCGGCGGGCCGCACGCCCGGGGTGATCAGCGTGATCTCCGGCCCCACCTCCGCGCGGACGGCGGCCACCTCATGCGGCGAGCACACCAGGCCGCGGCCTCGCCTCGACGGCCATCACCGACAGCCGTCGCACCATGTCGTGGACCGTGCCGGGGACGCCGAGCACTGCCAGGTCGTCGTCGTCCATCGAGGTGAGCACGGTCACCGCGGCGATGCAGGTCCCCGGCGCCTGCTCAACGGCCGCGCGGATGACGCTCGGACCGCCGGCCGCGTGCACGGTGAGGAACTCGGGCCGCAGCCGGGACACCGCCCGGGCCGCGCCCGCGACCGTCGCCGGTATGTCGTGCAGCTTGAGGTCGAGGAACACCTGGACACCGCTGGCCCCGCGGATCGAGGCGACGACGTCGGGACCGTAGCGAAGGTACAACTCCAGGCCGATCTTGACCGTCGACACGTGCGGCGTAACGAACCCGGCCCAGCGTGCGGCGCTCTCGAGGTCGGGTGCGTCCAGCGCGACCGCGACCGGCGCTGACCCATGCTGCACGGCAGCCCCCTTCTCCGCCGGCGGCCAGCCGCCGACAACTCAACGGCAACCTTTCAGTCACCCTGTGTAAGATGAAAGATACTTCTGACACTAACTTCATACCCAACTGTGTCGTTCCACCGCGAATCCCGCGGACTCGTGGGCGCGGCCGACGACGTCCGCGAGCCGGTCCACGCCGTGCGCCGTGAGCTCTTCCTCGAGCTCGCGCTGGATCCGCGAGCAGGCTGAGGGATCGTGGAACAGGACAGTCCCGACGGCTACCAGCGCCGCCCCGGCCAGCAGGAACTCAAGCGCGTCCCGGCCCGTCCGCACCCCGCCCGTGCCGATGATCGGGACATCGGGGAGCGCCTCGCGGACCTGCCACACGCACCGCAGCGCCAGTGGCCGGATCGCCGGCCCGGACAGCCCGCCGAACAGCCCCGCCAGCGCGGGCCGCATCGTCGTGGTGTCGATGGACATCCCTGGCACGGTGTTGATGAGGGACAGCCCGTCCGCGCCCGAGGAAACGCACGCCCGCGCGACCGACGCGATGTCGGTAACTTCCGGCGACAGCTTCGCGAAGACCGGGATGTCGTACCGCGCGCTCCCCCGCACCTGCGTCACCACCTGCCCGGCGGCCGTGGCGTCCAGGGCGAACGGGCGCCCGGCCGCCGAGGCGTCCGGGCAGCTGAGGTTCACCTCGATCGCCGACACTCCGGCGGCGTCCGACAGGCGCACGGCGAGGCTCGGCGTACTCGCGCACGGTGTGCCCGGCGATCGACACCACGGCGCGCGCGCCGCGCGACAGCAGCCACGGCAGGTCCCGCTGGAGGAACCCGTCGATGCCCGGCCCCTGCAGCCCGGGAGACGACAGCAGCCCGCTCGGCGTCTCGGCCAGCCGGGGTGCCGGGTTGCCCGCGCGCGGCTCCAGCGTCACTGACTTGGTGATGACCGCGCCAATCCGCGCGACATCGGTGAACTGGGCAAGCTCGCGGCCGGCCCCCGCGCATCCGGAGGCCGCAAGGACCGGTGAGGGCAGCTCCAGCGGCCCTAGCCTGGCCCGCAGGTCAGCCGGCATGCTGGCGCCCCTCGGGCAGGGCCGGCGGGCCGGGATCGGACAGCGCGGGCATGGCGCTTGTCGCGGCCGCGGCGGCCGTCCCGCCGCGCGGCTTCCAGCCCGGCGCGCCGAGCGCGTCGAACGGGATCGTCCCCACGTCGTCCCAGCGCACCAGGTCACCGCGGAAGACCGGGCCGTCGACGCAGGCGCGCACCATGCGGGTGATCCCGTCGGTCCCGACGGCGGGCAGCACGCAGCCCATGCACAGGCCGGTCCCGCAGACCATGGCCGGCTCGCTGACCAGCGCCTGGACCGGGATCGCGTACCGCCCCGCGAGGGCCGAGACCGCCCGCAGGACCGACAGCGGCGCGGACGCGTAGATGACGTCGGTGCGGGCCTGCTGCACCATGGTGGGCAGCAGGTCGACGACGGAGCCGCGCGCGCCCAGCGACCCGTTGGCCGTGGTGATCATCGCGGACCGGCCCGTGCGGCGCGCTGTAAGCGCGCCGAACACCCGCTCCGCGCTCTCGGCGCCGAGCAGGAAGTCCGCCTGGCAGCCACGCTCAGCGAGCCGGGCGGCGAGCGAGAACAGCGGAGCCGCTCCGGGACCCACGCCGACCAGCATGCACGAGGCCGGGTCACGAGGCACCGGGAACGGGCGCCCGAGGGGGCCGACGATGTCAAGCACGTCGCGCGCCCGGCAGTCCGCCAGCCACTCCGTGCCCGGCTCCTGGGGCAGGAAGACGAACTCGACGGTCCCGCCATGGTCCGGGCGGACATCGTGGACGGAGAACGTGCGGCGGGCCAGCATGCCCGTCGAGGGGCCGCCCACCGCGATCGCGACGAACTGCCCCGGCCGGAACCTCGTGGCGATGGCGGGCGCGACGACGGTCATGGCGACATAGGCATCCACCCGGCGCACGGTGAGCACGGTCCCGCGCACCTGTACCGGCGCCAACCCGCCACCTTCCCGATCCCTGACCCGATCACGATCTGGTGCTGCCATGCACTCCTCTACGCATCCCTCTGCCCCGCTCTGTCTTCCTTGCCCTGCCCGCCCTGCCCGCCCGCCGCGGGGCCGCGCATGGCGGCGGCGTGCTCTTGCAGAGAGCGCACGCCCACCTCGCCGCGGATGATCGCCTCGATGCCCTGCACGGCCGCGGCCAGGCCGGCCACGGTGGTCACGCACGGCACGCCGCGCCGGACCGCCGCCGTCCGGATCTCGTAGCCGTCCAGCCGGACGGAAGCCGCGGAGGAGCTCCCGAAGGGCGTGTTCACGATCAGGTCTACCTCACCGTCCAGGATGCGCGTGACCACCGTCGGCTCGCCGTCGGGCGCGGGGCCATCGCTGTGCTTTCGCACGATCTTGGCACGAACGCCGTTCCTGCGCAGCACCTCCGCTGTTCCGTCGGTTGCCCAGATCTCGAATCCTAGGTCCGCGAGGCGCTTGACCGGGAACACCATGGCCCGCTTGTCCCTGTTGGCGATGGAGACGAATACCCGGCCCGTCACCGGCAGCGACCCGTAGACGGCCTCCTGGGACTTGGCGTACGCGGTGCCGAATGCCAGGTCGATGCCCATGACCTCACCGGTTGACCGCATCTCGGGACCAAGGACGGTGTCCACGCCGGCGCCCGACGGGTCACGGAAGCGGCCGAACGGCAGCACCGCCTCCTTCACCGCGACGGGTGATTCCATCGGCAGCGTGCCGCCGTCCCCGTCGGCGGGCAGGACGCCGGAGTCCCGCAGGTGCCGGATGGACGACCCCAGCATGATCAGGGCGGCCGCCTTCGCCAGCGGCACCGCGGTCGCCTTGGACACGAACGGCACCGTCCGGGACGCCCGGGGGTTGGCCTCCAGGACGTACAGCACGCCGGCGGCGAGCGCGTACTGCACGTTGAGCAGCCCGCGCACGCCGGTTCCCTGCGCTATCTTCAGCGTCGCCGCGCGGACCGCCGCCACGTCGGCGCGGCCCAAGGTGATCGGCGGCAGCGCGCAGGCCGAGTCACCGGAGTGGATGCCGGCCTCCTCGATGTGCTCCATGACGCCACCGAGGTAAAGCTCCTCGCCGTCATACAGCGCGTCCACGTCGATCTCGATCGCGTCGTCGAGGAACCGGTCGATCAGGACGGGGCGGCCGGGCGCGGCCGCCGTCGCGCGCCCCACGTAGGCCCGCAGCGTCGCGTCGTCGTAGACGATCTCCATGCCGCGCCCGCCGAGCACGTAGGAGGGCCGCACCAGCACCGGATAGCCGATCTCCGCCGCCGCGTGCGCCGCCTCGTCGGCCGACAGGGCGGTCTCGCCGCGAGGCGCCGTCAGGCCCGCCCCGGCCAGCACGGCGGCGAACGCGGCGCGGTCTTCCGCCGCGTGGATCGCCGCCGGAGACGTTCCCACGATCGGCACCCCGGCTTCCTCGAGCTCCCGCGCGAGGCCGAGCGGCGTCTGCCCGCCGATCTGCACGATCACGCCGACCACGGGACCGGCCAGTTGCTCGGCGTGCACCACTTCGAGAACGTCCTCCAGGGTCAGCGGCTCGAAGTACAGCCGGGAGGACGTGTCATAGTCGGTCGATACCGTCTCGGGGTTGCAGTTGACCATGACGGTCTCGTAGCCGGCCTCGCGCAGCGCGAAGGACGCGTGCACGCAGGAGTAGTCGAACTCGATGCCCTGGCCGATGCGGTTCGGCCCGCTGCCGAGGATGATGACCTTGGGCCTGTCGCCGCCGGGCACCTCGGTCCCGGAGTCGTAGGACGAGTACAGGTACGGGGTGCGCGCGGCGAACTCGGCCGCGCACGTGTCAACCGCGTGGTACGCGGGCCGGATGCCGAGGGCGTGCCGAAGCTCCCGCACCTGATGGGCGGTCAGGCCGCGCACCTCGCCGATGGCGACGTCGGAGAACCCGGCGCCCTTCGCGGTGCGCAGCAGGTCCTCGCCGAGCTCCGGTGCGTCCCTGACTGCCTCGGACGTTTCCTTGATGTAGACCAGCTGGTCGACGAACCAGGGGTCCACCCTGGTCGCGTCCGCGACCTCGCGGGCGCTCGCGCCGGCGAGCAGCGCCTTGAACATGGTCCCGAGCCGACCGTCGTGCGGGGTGCGGCAGCGGTCAAGCAGCGCCGCCGCGTCCTGCGGCGGCGTCGTGAAGGCGAGCGGACCTGACTGGCTCTCCAGCGACCGCAGGGCCTTCTGCAGGGCCTCGGCGAACGACCGGCCGATCGCCATCGCCTCGCCGACCGATTTCATGTGCGTGGTGAGCGTGGGGTCGGCACCGGGGAACTTCTCGAACGCGAACCGCGGCACCTTGACGACCACGTAGTCGAGGGCGGGCTCGAAGCTCGCGGGCGTCTGGCCCGTGATGTCGTTGGGGATCTCGTCCAGGGTGTAGCCGACCGCGAGGCGAGTCGCGATCTTGGCGATCGGGAAGCCGGTGGCCTTGGACGCGAGCGCTGAGGACCGGGAGACGCGCGGGTTCATCTCGATGACGACCATGCGACCGGTGCGCGGGTCGACCGCGAACTGGATGTTGCACCCGCCGGTGTCAACGCCGACCGCGCGGATGATCTGGATCGCGACGTCCCGCATCCGCTGGTACTCGCGGTCGGTGAGCGTCATGGCCGGGGCGACCGTCACTGAGTCGCCCGTGTGGACGCCCATGGGGTCGATGTTCTCGATCGAGCAGACGATCACGACGTTGTCGTTCCTGTCGCGCATCAGCTCGAGCTCGTACTCCTTCCAGCCGATGATCGACTCCTCCAGGAGTACCTCGGTGGTGGGGCTGGCGTCGAGGCCCGCCCCGGCGATGCGGCGCAGGTCGTCCTCGGTGCGGGCGATACCGGAGCCGAGGCCGCCGAGCGTGAACGACGGCCGGACGACGACCGGCAGGCCAAGCTCCCGCGCCGCGGCGAAGCACTCGTCCATCGTGTGGCAGATCACGCTGCGCGGGACCGCCGCGCCGAGGCCCGTGACGATCCCCTTGAACTTCTCGCGGTCCTCGCAGGCCTCGATCGCGGCCACGTCCGCGCCGATGAGCTCGACGTTGTACTTCCTCAGGATGCCGTTGGCGTGCAGGTCCATGGCCGCGTTCAGCGCGGTCTGGCCGCCGAGCGTCGGCAGGACCGCGTCTGGCCGCTCCCTCGCGATCACCTTCTCGAGGGTCTCGGTGGTGATCGGCTCGACGTACGTCGCGTCGGCGAACTCCGGGTCCGTCATGATCGTGGCCGGGTTGGAGTTGACCAGGCTGACCCGGATGCCTTCGGCCCGCAGGACGCGGCAGGCCTGAGTGCCGGAGTAGTCGAACTCGCAGCCCTGCCCGATCACGATCGGGCCGGACCCGATCACCAGGACCGACTTGATGTCATCGCGCCGCGGCATGGCCGGCTCCCTTCTCGCCCCGCCGGCCCATCAGGGCGCAGAACTGGTCGAAATGATCTACCGCGTCGTGTGGCCCGGGGGCCGCTTCCGGGTGGTACTGGACGCTGAACGCCGGGCGGTCAAGCAGCCGGATGCCCTCGACGACGCCGTCGTTGAGGTTGACGTGGCTGACCACGGCGGCGCCGTAGGGCGTGCCGAAGGGCTCTGCTGCCCCCGGGGGGACGACCCCCCTGTCGACCCCCCGGCTCAGGGCGGCTGCGCCCCCCTCAGGCCCCCCGTCCCAGGGCCGGGCAAAGACCGCCCTCCCCTGGGAATCCCCGGGGAGGGCCGCGGCGAAGCCGTGGTTGTGGCTGGTGATGTAGACGCGGCCGGTGGCCAGGTCCATGACCGGCTGGTTGACGCCACGGTGGCCGTAGCGGAGCTTGTAGGTCGACAGGCCCAGCGCCCGGGCCAGGATCTGGCTGCCGAAGCAGATGCCGAAGAGCGGCACCCCGGCGTCGAGCACCCCGCGCGTCGCGTCAACCGCGTACCCGGCCGCCGCCGGGTCGCCTGGGCCGTTGCTGAAGAACACCCCGTCCGGGGAGCCGGCCAGGATCTCGCTCGCGGTCGAGCTGGCGGGCAGCACGGTGACCTCGATGCCGCGCTCGGCCATGTTGCGCGGGGTGGCGGCCTTGATGCCAAGGTCGATCGCGGCTACCTTCCACCGCGTGGGAGTGCCGGCCGGCGGGCTGACCGTGTACGGCTCCCTGGTCGATACCACGGTGGCCAGGTCAGCCCCCGCCATCTGCGGGCTGCTTCGCACGCGCTCGAGCAGCCTGCCCGGGTCGGTCTCCACGGTCGACACCGCCGCGCGCATCGCGCCCCGCTCGCGGATCCGCATGGTCAGCGCGCGGGTGTCGCGGATGGCGATGCCGGTGATGCCCTGGGCCTTCAGGTACTCGTCGAGGCCGCCGGCGGACCGCCAGCTGGACGCGATCCTGGCCGGCTCGCGTACCACGTAGCCGCTGACCCAGACCCGGCCGGACTCGGGATCCTCGTCGTTGACGCCGGTGTTGCCGATGTGCGGCGCGGTCATCGCCACGATCTGCCCGCAGTAGGACGGGTCGGTGAGCGTCTCCTGGTAGCCGGTCATGCCGGTGTTGAAGACCATCTCGCCGAACGTCTCTCCGTCGGCGCCGAAGCCGGTGCCGCGCAGCGTCGTGCCGTCCTCGAGCACGAGGATCGCCGGGCGCCCGCTGTCATGTCCATTCATCGAGTGACCTTCCCGTCGATAACCGTCGCCGTGCCGCGCAGGAACGTCGCGACGACGCGCCCGGGCAGCTCCCTGCCGGCGAACGGGGAGTTCCTGCTCTTCGACGCGTGGGTGGCGGTGTCAACGCGCTCCGGTGCCGCCGCCGGGTCGTAGAGGGTGATGCTGCCGGGCGCGCCCACGCGCAGCGGCACGCCCTGACCCGTGACCCGGCCGATCCGTGCCGGGCGGACCGACATCCGGTCCGCCACGCCCGCCCAGTCGAGCAGCCCGGTGTCGACCATGGCGAGGTGGACGACGCGCAGGGCGGTCTCCAGCCCGGTCATCCCGTTGGCCGCCGCGGCCCACTCGGTCTCCTTGGCCTCGACCGGGTGCGGGGCATGGTCGGTGGCGACGCAGTCGATGGTCGCGTCGGCGAGGGCGGCGCGGAGCGCGTCCACGTCCGCCCTGGTGCGCAGCGGCGGGTTGACCTTGAAGACCGGGTCGTAGCCCTCGGCGAGGTCGTCGGTGAGCAGCAGGTGGTGCGGTGTGACCTCGGCGGTCACCTGCCAGCCCTTCGACTTGGCCCAGCGGATGATCTCCACCGACCCGGCCGTGGATACGTGGCAGACATGCAGCGCCGACCCGGTATGCGCGGCGAGCAGGCAGTCCCGCGCGATGATCGCCTCCTCGGCGGCGGCGGGCCAGCCCGCCAGGCCAAGCCTGCTGGCGACCTCCCCCTCGTTCAGCTGCGCATCCTCGGTGAGCCTCGGCTCCTGGGCATGCTGGGCGATCACCCCGCCGAACGCCTTGACGTACTCCAGTGCCCGCCGCATCAGCAGCGGGTCGGCGACGCAGTGCCCGTCGTCGGAGAAGACCCGGACCCGCGCGGCCGAGTCGGCCATGGCACCGAGCTCGGCCAGGTTCTTGCCCGCCAGCCCGACGGTGACCGCGCCGACCGGGCGGACGTCCACGTACCCCGCCGCCTGGCCCAGCCGCCAGACCTGCTCGACTACCCCGGCGGTGTCGGCCACCGGCTCGGTGTTGGCCATGGCGTGCACGGCGGTATAGCCGCCGAGCGCGGCGGCCCGGGTGCCGGTCTCCACGGTCTCGGCGTCCTCGCGTCCCGGCTCGCGCAGGTGCGTATGCAGGTCGACGAGGCCGGGCAGGGCCACAAGGCCGTCCGCCTCGACCACTCGCGCGCCCGGCGCGGACAGCCCGGTGCCGATGCCGGCCACCGCCCCGCCCGTCAGGTGAATGTCCGCCGGCTCGGGGTACTGCGTCGGCCCGCCCGCGATGCGCGCGCCCTTGATGAGCCACTCCTCGGATAGTTCGCTCATGGCATCCCCCGTTCGCGTCGGGGCGCCCGGGAGGCGGCGCCTTCCCTCGCTCCCGCTCCTCGTCCCTCGGAGCTCCCGCTCAGTCCAGGCGCCACCGCGCCCCTCCGCTCGCTCATAGCTCCTCCGCGCCGCCGAGCATCAGGTACAAGACCGCCATCCGTACCGTCACCCCGTTGCCGACCTGGGCCACGACCGTCGAGCGTGGCGAGTCGGCGACCTCCGCGGCGATCTCCACCCCGCGGTTCATCGGCCCCGGGTGCATGACGATCGCGTGCTCTGGCATGAGCGCCATCCGGCTCGCGTCCAGGCCGTAGCGGCGGCGGTACTCACGGATCGACGGGAAGTAGGCGGCCGTCATCCGCTCGTGCTGCACGCGCAGCATCATGACGACATCGCTCTTGCCGAGCTCGGCGTCGATGTCGTAGCTGACCCGGCAGGGCCAGCTGGCCACCGCGTAGGGCACGAGGGTAGGCGGGGCGACCAGTGTCACCTCGGCCCCGAGCATGCTCAGCAGGAGCACGTTGGACCGGGCGACCCGGCTGTGCAGCACGTCGCCGACGATCGTCACCCGCACCCCGTCCAGGCCGGTGCCGCGCTGGCCTGGGCCGCCCAGCCGCTGGCGGATGGTGAACGCGTCGAGCAGGGCCTGGGTCGGGTGCTCGTGCGTGCCGTCGCCGGCGTTGATGACGCTGCCGGTGACCCAGCCGGCCAGCCGGTGCGGCGCCCCGGACGCGGGGTGCCTGATGACGATGGCGTCGGAGCCCATCGCCTCCAGGGTCCACGCGGTGTCCTTCAGGCTCTCCCCCTTGGCGACGCTCGACCCCTTCGCGGAGAAGTTGACGACGTCGGCGGACAGCCGCTTGGCGGCCACCTCGAAGGAGGTCCTCGTCCGGGTGGAGTCCTCGAAGAAGAGGTTGACGACGGTCCGGCCACGCAGCGTGGGCAGCTTCCTGATGGGCCGTCCCGCCACGCTGGCCAGCTCAGCGGCGGTGTCCAGGACGAGCACCGCTTCCTCGCGGGTCAAGTCGGTGACCGAGATCAGGTGCCGCTTCACGGTGCCCCCCGCTCGCGTCGGGGCGCTCGGGAGGCGGCGCCTTCCCTCGCTCCCGCTCCTCGTCCCTCGGAGCTCCCGCTCAGTCCAGGCGCCACCGCGCCCCTCCGCTCGCTCACCGTGCCCCCCGCTCGTCAGGCTGCGCCTCTGGCCCCGGCAGCGGGCGCTCCCCGAGCAGGACGGAATCCTCTCCGTCGGTCTCCTCCAGCAGCACGCGAACCACCTCCCTGTGCGCGGTCGGGAGGTTCTTCCCGACGTAGTCAGCCCGGATGGGAAGCTCCCGGTGACCGCGGTCGACGAGGACGGCGAGCTGCACCGCGCGGGGGCGGCCCAGGTCGTTCAGCGCGTCCAGGGCGGCCCGGATCGTCCGGCCGGAGTACAGGACGTCATCGACGAGGACCACCGTCTTCCCGTCGATGCCGTCCCGGGGAACCTCGGTGTGCTGCAGGGCACGCGCGGGACGTAGCCGCAGGTCGTCGCGGTGCAGGGTGACATCGAGGGAGCCAACCGGTATCGAGGCGCCCTCGAAAGCGCCGATCCGGGCGGCCAGGCGGCGGGCCAGCGGGACCCCGCGCGTCGGGATGCCGAGCAGCACAACCCTCTCGCCGCCATGCGTGCGCTCCAGGATCTCATGGGCGACACGGCTCAGCGCGCGGCGGATCTCATCAGGGGTGAGGACTGCCTTCCAGTCGTTCTGCGGTCCTAGTCGTCGCGGCGCACACCAGTCACGACCTCCTTCCCCGTCTCACGGGACGGCCCTTAAAGGATGCCTACGTCACTAACTTACCGGGGGACGCGCAGCACTTTCCCGGGGGATGCACACCAATCCCCCGGACCCCCTGACTATCCCGGGTGCCGTCCGCCCATCGGGCTTCACCTGCGAGGCCCTCTCGCTTCGCTTCGGGCCCGCGCCTCGCTCCCGGGTCAACTGGCCGGCGCCGCTGCGCCACTCCCGCGCATATGCGGCCTCCTTGGCGGGCCACTTGTTAGCCTGCCAACGGTGATCTTGATCCCATTCAGTGACCGGGTCGGAGTGTGATTTAGATCACGTTAGACATACTTGGACATAACGCTCCGGCGGCGCGGGAGACTTCCCGTCCGGTAGCCCGGAACTCGGGAAACCCGGTTACATCGGGGGTTGTCGGGTTTCGGCGGAGGGTACATAGCCATCCGGGAGGCAAGCCCGGTTACTGGACGAGTTCAACCAGTTTTTGCCATTCGGCTTGACCTTGTCGCCTTCGCCGCTTACCGTCACTGTGCGTAACCGTTACCGTAAGCGACGATTGGCCGGGAAACCGAGGAAACATGCCATCTGAGTACGCCAAGACACTAGGCGCCCGACTACGCGCCATCCGAACCCAGCAAGGACTCTCCCTGCACGGCGTCGAGGAGAAGTCCCGCGGCCGCTGGAAGGCCGTCGTGGTCGGTTCCTACGAGCGCGGCGACCGGTCCGTCACAGTCCAGAAGCTGGCCGAGCTGGCCGAGTTCTACGGTGTCCCGGTCTCCGAACTCCTGCCGGGCGACGCCGCGCCCGCCCCCATCGCGACCGCGCCGAAGCTCGTCATCGATCTTGAGCGGATGAACCAGCTGCCCAAGGAGAAGGTCGGCCCGCTCGCGCGGTACGTCGCCACGATCCAGGCCCAGCGCGGCGACTACAATGGCCGTGTTCTGTCGGTCCGGCACGAGGACCTGCGCTCGCTCGCGGTCATCTATGACAAGTCCCCCGCCGACCTGACCGAGGAACTGATCAGCTGGGGCGTGCTGGACGCGGATGCGCGCAGCACGACCATCGAGTCCTTCTAAGGCAGGTTCGCAGTACTGATGAATCCCCCGCCCGCCCGGCACGCTGGAAGCCAACACGATGGCCGGGTGGGCGGACCTCAGCTGGCGGGCCTGAGCGGTAGCAGCGGCTGCCCGTCCACCCCGAGCGCCCGTTCGGCGACGCGCAAGAACGTCTCCGCGTCCCTGATCAGTTCCTCCGCCTCACGCGCCGACGCCGCGCGGGGCAGCCCGGCCTCAGCGGCGGCCCTCTTGGCCGCGCTGGCCGCGAAGAACGCCGCCCACTCCGACAGGCCCGGGTCCGCCTGCGGGAGCAGCTCCCACACGCTGCGCGGCCGCCGTCGCCTGCTTCCCGCTCCCGGCTCCACGCGCGCCGCCACGATCGCCGCGGCCGCCCTGAGCGCCGCCAGGTGCGCGCAGATATAGCGGGTGCCAGGATCCGCCTCCGCCCTCGCCTCCGCCAGGCCCTGCCGGGCCTGCGCCGAGCAGGCTCAGCACGGTCGCCGGTACCCGGCGCCGCGGCCCCGCGGCGCCCTGCGGCCCGGCAGACGCTGCGCGCAGCCCGAGCCGCGGCCGCGCGGTTCCGCCGCGCCGCGCGCCGGCACCTGCGCGTCGATCGCGTTGAGCGTGCCGACCATCGTCATCACCCCTTCGCCTCGTTTGCCAAGGACCCGCTTGACCGGAACCGGGACCTGGCCGGGCGGGACGCTTCCCCACACCCGCCCGGCCAGCGGTTCTATTCGAACACAGTTCTATTCGAACACGGGTTCGCGATAAAGTCCAGCTCATTTCGAGTCATGTTCGAAGTTACTCGGGGGGTCTGACATTCGAGGGGCCTGCGAGGGCCGGGCCGCGAGAAGCCGCGGCCGGTTCCGCCCGCCGCCGTCAGGCGCGGACGTAGGCAGCGGAGTCGCCCGCGACTCCGCGGTCGCCGGCGCCGGGCCGCGAAGCGAGCGGCGCCACGGTTCCCGGCCGGTCGCCCGGGTCGACCCGTACCACGGTGTGCTCGGTCCGGTAGCGCGTCGAGGTGCAGACTCGCACGGGTAGTGCGGCCCGTCGCCGGCATTCCGGACTTGCCCGCAGCGACCCGCGCCGGTCCGCGGCACCGCGCGGTCATAGTCACGCGAGGGGCACGCGCCCTCATGGTCCGGCTGCCGCGGCGACCCGCAGAACTATTCCTATCTGTTTACTCTTAATTGACCTGCCGTAAGCTTACCGAGATGACGCACCCGATCACGCTCGCAGAGCTTCAGCCCGGCGAATTCCAGGCCGCCGCCGGGCGGCTCGTCGCGGTGTACGCGGCCGCGATGAGGCCCGCGCAGCGCATGCTGGCAGGCCGCGAGTCGATCATGGAGCGGCACGCGTCCAACCCCGGCTTCCGCGCGCTGGCGGCGTTCAGCCAGGCCGCCAGCCGCTCACGTGGCCAGGTGCTGGCGGGCTTCATCTACGGATTTCGCGGCCGTCCCGGCCAGTGGTGGCACGACACGGTGGCCGCCGCGCTGGCGAGCACGGACCCGCCCGCGGCGAGCAGGTGGCTGGCGGACTCCTTCGAGGTGGCCGAGTTGCACGTGCTCCCGGCTTACCAGGGGCACGGAATCGGGCGGCGGCTGCTCATGGAGCTCACCAGCGGCAGGCCCGAGCGCACCGCCGTGCTGTCCACGCAGGACGCCGAGTCCCGCGCGCGGCAGCTCTACCGCAGCGCCGGGTTCACCGACCTGCTGACCGGCTTCCACTTCTCCGGCGGGGACTCGCCCTACGCGGTGATGGGCGCGACGCTCCCGTTGCGGGCCGCGGCCCCGGGACGCGCGGCCCCCCGGACGGGGATCGCCGGGGATGGCACCGCCCCGCCTCGCTCGGCGAGGCCGAGCACCTGATAGATCTCCCTGGTCGCGCGGGAGAAGTTGAGCGTGTAGAAGTGCAGGCCGGGCGCGTCCTCCGCCAGCAGGCGCTCGCACAGGTCAGCGGCGTACGCCACGCCGATCGCCCGCAGGCCCGCCTTATCCCCCGCCGCGTCGGCGGCGCGCAGCGCCTCCAGCAGGTCCCCAGGTATCCGGCAGCCGCCGAGCTCCAGCGCCCGCTCGACTACGCGCAGGCTGGTCACGGGCATGATCCCGGCGATGATCGGCACGTCGCACCCGGCGGCGGCCACCCGGTCCCGCAGCCGGAGGTAGTCCTCGGCGTCGAAGAACATCTGGGTGATCGCGAAGTCCGCCCCCGCCCGGCACTTGTCGACGAAGTGCCGCAGGTCCGTCTCCGGGTCCGGCGAGCGCGGGTGCCCCTCGGGGAAGGCCGCGACCCCCACGCAGAAGTCGCCTGACGACTTGATCAGCCGGACCAGCTCGTCGGCGTGGCCCGAGGCCCTCCGGGTGCGCCACCCACTCCCCGTTCGGGTCGCCTGGCGGATCGCCGCGCAGCGCCAGGACGTTACGCACCCCGACGTCGGCATACGCGCCGATCATGTTGCGCAGCTCGGCGACGGAGTGGTTCACGGCCGTGAAGTGGCCGACCGGCGTCAGCGAGGTCTGCTCGGCGATGCGGCCGGTCACCCGCACCGTCCGCTCCCGGGTAGAGCCGCCGGCCCCGTACGTGACGGAGACGAACGTGGGCCGCAGCGGCTCCAGTTCCCTGATGGCCCGCCACAGCTGCTCCTCCGCCGCCTGCGTGGACGGCGGAAAGAACTCAAACGAGAACGAGCGCCCCCCGGTCGCGAGCAGTTCAGAGATCTTCCGGGCGCGGGGCGCGGTACGCACGCCAGGAGCGCGCCTGCCTGATCCTGAGCGTGACGAGGTATTCGAACGGCGAGGCTTCGGCGGCATGTGCCTAAGCATAAACCGAAGCCCTGTCGTTTGTGGAGTCACGACAATCAGCGGGCCCGCCGCCCGCCGGACCACGGCTGGCGGCGGCATCCGCTACCGCAGGGCAGGCAACTCAGAACGCGAGCGCCTGGGCCCGCCGGTTGACCTCAGTGCCGCGACGCTTGTAAAGCGCCTGGATCGGCGTACCCGGGAGCGTCTCGTCGGCCGTGAACAGCCAGCGCAGCGCCTCCGTGTCGTCGAACCCGCAGTCGAGGAGCACGGTCAGCGTGCCGTGCAGTCCCTTGACGACCTGATCGCGGTCGATGAATGCCGCGGGCACAGCACGCTCGCCGCCAGGTCGGCTGACGGCGAGGAGCTTGCGGTCGCGGAAGAGTTGCTTCACCCTACTTGAGGGAATGCCGAGCCGGTCGGCAACCTCGGGGAGTGACAGCCAGTCACCGACGAGGGAGTCGGTCGCGGGGTCAATCTGTGCCACGACACCAATCTGCCACAACCCGGGAGCGCCCAAACCACCGGTATTCACTACTCACGAGCTGGCTTGCGCCAGCCAGCGTTCACCGCCCGTTTTGCGCGGCTTCCATTTGCTCGGCGCGGGAGCGCAGGCCAGCCATCTCATACCGCCAGCCGCCCGCGTTCGCCTTCAGCTGGTCCTCGCGGAGCGCCTCAGGCAGGTCGAGCGCAGTGAAGCCGCTCTCCACGACGGTCACGCCGGTCTCATCGCCCACCGGCCTGATGTAGAACTCCACCAGCGTGGAGTTGCCCTGGACCGGCGCCACGCCCGCGAACGAGCTCGCCCAGCGGAACGAGACGTAGCCCTGCGGCTCCACGCGGACGATGTCAATGATCCACGGCTCGCGCTCGCGACCCCACCCGACCGCCGCCCGGCCGACCCCCCGGGCCGGCTCCATCACGCTGCCCGGCAGCCACCATCCCGGCCTCGTGACGATCGACCAGACCCGTTCCTGCGTCGCCCGGATCGCGATCCGATGCTCGATACGGTCTTCCATAGTCCGCGACCTCCCGCGCCCACCCGGTTTCGTGCCCAACAACATACTGGCGCGCGCGCCGGAAGTGACCACTGATTGACCGTTAGGCCCGTGATCCCGGTGCCCGCCCGGACGGCCGGCACCCCTGACAAAGTTCTTAACAGGGCAAAGTTCCTCATCGTAGCGCCGTAAACTCGTCCGTGATGGAATCCGCCCTCGCTGACGCGCTTATCGGCCGGGTACTCGACAGCCGGTATCGCGTCCGCTCCCGCATCGCCCACGGCGGCATGGCCACCGTGTACCTCGCCACTGACACGCGGCTGGACCGGCAGGTGGCGCTTAAGGTCATGCACGCGGAGCTCACCCGGGACGAGGAATTCGTCGCCCGGTTCATCGGCGAGGCCAAGTCAGTCGCCCGGCTATCGCACCCCAACATCGTGGCCGTCTTCGACCAGGGCTCGGACGGGCAGTACCTGTACCTGGCGATGGAGTACGTCCCCGGGCGGACGCTGCGAAGCCTGCTGCGAGAACGCGGGTACCTGCACCCCGACGCCGCGATGAACCTCATGGACCCCATCCTGTCGGGCCTGGCCGCCGCCCACGCGGCCGGGATCGTGCACCGGGACGTCAAGCCCGAGAACGTGCTGCTGACCGCCGACGGTCGCGTCAAGGTCGTGGACTTCGGGCTGGCCAGGGCGCAGGCGGCGGCGGGGAACACGCGAGCGGGACTGGTGATCGGCACGGTCGCCTATATCGCGCCAGAGCAGGTCACGAGCCAGGTCACCGATGCCCGCACGGACGTGTACGCGGCCGGAGTGCTGCTGTTCGAGTTGCTCACCGGGCGGCAGCCGCACACCGGGGACTCCCCGCTGAGCGTCGCGTACAAGCACGTCAACCTGGATGTCCCCGCGCCATCGGAATGGGTAGCCGACCTCCCGCCCGCCCTGGACCGGCTCGTGCGGGCCGCGACCAGCCGCGACCCGCGACGGCGGCCCGCCGACGCCGCGGCGTTCCTGCGCGCGGTACGGGCGGTGCGGGCCGGCGGCGATCCCGCCGCGTCCTTCGCCAACGGCGACGGAACCGCGTCCGACAGCACGCTCCTGGGAGGCGTTCCGTACCGGGCCGCCATCTCCCGCCACGGGGCCGCCATGGACCCGGGCCTGGAGCAGCATCCGTTCAGTGCCGGGAACGGCGCCGCCCTATGGCCATCCGTACAACGTGCCCCCCGAGGGGGATGAGGGCGGCTCGCACACGATGGTGGTGCCGGCCGGCACGCCCCCCTGGGCGGACCCGGACGGCGGCTACTCCGCCCGCCGCCCCGGCCACGGTGCCCGCGGCGGCGCCGATGAGCCGTTCCTGCAGCGCTGGCTGTTCACCCGGCGCCTCGCCTACGTGGCGGGCGGCGCGATCGCCGTCGTCGCCGTCGTGTTCCTCGCGTGGTGGCTGGCCGCCGGGCGGTACGTGCCGGTGCCATCGCTGACCGGGCTGACCGAGGCGCAGGCCGAGTCCGCCCTGCGATCAGACGGGTTCGCCTTCCGGGTCGGCCCGACGGTGCACGACAATGTCGTCCCGGTCGGCGACGTGGTGAGCTACACCCCATCGGGGCACGCGGGCAAGGGCGCGACGGTCACTTTCACGCTGTCGTCCGGCCCTGTGCTGATCAAGATCCCCCCGGTCGCGGGGCAGTCGTTCGCCGGGGCGGTGGCACTGCTGCGCAAGCACGGCCTGATTGTCAGTGACCAGCCGCAGAAGGTCGGGGCGACAGGGGTCACGATCGGGTCGGTCGCCGGGACCAACCCGCCAGCGGGCACGTCCTGGCCCGCCAACAAGACCGTCTACGTCGAGGTCGTCGCGGGCCCGCCGATACCCGACCTCCGCGGCCAGAACGCCCAGGCCATCGAGCAGAAATGGGCACAGCCCAACGGTGTCAACCTGGTGACGAAGACCGCCACCAGCTCGCAGCCGGTGGGGATCATCATCGCCCAGTCGCCCGCCCCCGGCAGCGTGCTCGGCCCGAACGAGACCGTGACGGTCACAGTCTCCAGTGGACCGCCGCAGGTCACCGTGCCGAACATCATGCACGAGAACATCAACCAGGCCACCCAGGCCCTGGCGCAGGCGGGCTTCCAGGTGAGCGCGCACCGCTACGGGTTCGGGAAGAACGTCTTCTACTACAACCCCACCACCTCCGCGCCGCAGGGCAGCACGATCCAGGTCTACTTCGGGCTCTGAGCTCCCCCGGTGACGAGACGAACGCCCCCGGTGGGATCGCACGCGACGGTGACTGGCGGGCTGGCCACCGGCGGCCTGAAGTACGCGGCCGAGACGGGGGCCGAGGTCATCCAGGTCTTCGTGGCCAACCCGCGCGGCTGGGCGGCGGCGCCCGGTGACCCGGCCGAGGACGCGCGCCTGCGCGAGCGCGGGATCCCGGTCTTCATCCACGCGCCCTACCTGATCAACGTCGGGTCGGCCGACCCGTCCGTCGCGGGCAAGTCGGCGGCGGCGGTGGCCTTCGGGTTGCGGCGCGGCAGCGAGATCGGCGCCCGCGGTGTCGTGATCCACGCCGGCGTCCGCGGTCGGCTGGCCCGCCGCGGCCGGCCGGGAACAGGCGCTGCGACAGGCGGGCGCGCTGCTGCTCCCGTTGCTCGACGAGCTCGCCGACGATGGCCCTGACCTGCTGATCGAGCCGATGGCCGGACAGGGGCAGATGCTCTGCGCGCGGGCCGGGGACCTGGCCCCCTACCTGGACGCCCTGGGCTGGCACCCGAAGGCGGGCGTCTGCGTGGATACCTGCCACATGTTCGCCGCCGGGCATGACCTGACGGCACCCGGCGGGGTCGAGGACCTGCTCGCCGGGCTTGACCACGCGGCCGGCCTGGACCGGGTGAAGCTCGTGCACGCCAACGACTCTCTGCTGGGCTGCGGGTCAAGGAAGGACAGGCACGAGGCCATCGGGAAGGGAGCGATCGGGACGGAGCCGTTTCGGGCCTTGCTCGCCCACCCGTTGCTGGCCGGCGTGCCGTTCGTCGCGGAGACCCCGGGCGGGAAGGAGGGGCACGCGCGCGACATCGCCGCGCTGAAGGACCTCCGCGACCATCCGCCAGCCGAACGGAACCGCCGACTCGCCGCTGGCGGATAGCCTGGCCCCGAGACGGAAAGGGCAGGGGGCACGATGGTAGTGGTGATGGCGGCCGACGCTACGCAGGCCGATGCCGACAACGTGGCCGTGCGCGGTGCGCGAGGCGGGCGGCGACGCGTTCATCAGCCGTGGCGTATCCCGGACGATCATCGGGATCACGGGGGACATCGACCGGCTCGTCGCGACGCTCAACCTGGCCAGCCTGCCCGCCGTGGCCGACGTCGTCCGCATTTCCGTTCCCTACAAGCTGGTCAGCCGGGAGCACCGCAAGGAGCGCTCGGTGATCCGGGTCGCCGGGGTGCCGATAGGCCCCGACACGCTCACGGTCATCGCCGGCCCCTGCGCGGTCGAGTCCCCCGAGCAGACGCTGGAGGCCGCCAAGATGGCCCGCGTGGCCGGGGCGTCGCTGCTGCGAGGCGGGGCCTTCAAGCCGCGCAGCTCCCCCTACGCCTTCCAGGGCCTCGGCGAGACGGGGCTGAAGATCCTCGCCGACGTCCGCTCCGAGACGGGCCTGCCGGTGGTCACCGAGGTCGTCGCGGCCAGCGACGTCGACCTGGTGGCGTCCTATGCCGACATGTTGCAGGTCGGCACCCGCAACATGCAGAACTTCCCGCTGCTGCAGGCGGTCGGTGGCTGCGGCAGGCCGGTGATGCTCAAGCGCGGCATGAGCTCCACCATCGAGGAGTGGCTCATGGCCGCGGAGTACATCGCCCAGCGCGGGAACCTGGACATCGTCTTGTGCGAGCGGGGCATCCGGACGTTCGAGAACGCCACTCGCAACACCCTGGACATCAGCGCCGTCCCGGTCGCCCAGCGGCTATCGCACCTGCCGGTGATCGTGGACCCCTCGCACTCGGGCGGACGCCGCGACCTGGTGCTGCCGCTATCGCGGGCCGCCATCGCGGTGGGCGCGGACGGCATCATCGTGGACGTCCACCCGCACCCGGAGTCGGCACTGTGCGACGGGCCGCAGGCGCTCATTGAGTCGGACCTGCGCGAGCTGGCCAGCATCGCGACCCACCTGTCCCCGCTCGTCGGCCGCGTCGTCACGCCAGCCCCCCTTCCCGGCAGCCGCCGCTAGCCCGCTCCCCGTCTTCCGCCCGCGCCCCCACCCACTCGCCAGCCCCGCTGGCGGTATCGCTGGGGCCAAAAGCCGCACCCGCTGGCGGATCTGGTGGTGTGAGAGACGTCCGCTGGCGGCAGCGGGTGCAAGATCTCGCACGCCCAGCGCCGACAACGGGGGTCACCAGGGCCGCGCCACGGCCGGAATGTCGTATCGCTCTGTCACTGTGGCGATATGACAGGTGACATCAAACGCAATGAATCCGGCAAGTTCGTCGCTGTTGGGAGGCCTGCCGCCCCAGCGAATCGGATGGGCAGGGTGGTGGAGCCGCTCCCCCGGATGCTCGCGGAACTGCTGGAAGGCCAGTACCACGTGATCACCCGCGAGCAGGCGCTGCGGTACAAGATCACCAGGGAACAGATCCGGCATCGGCTTGAGCCGGATGGCTCATGGCAAAAGATCTTGCCCGGCGTCTACTCCACCTTGACCGGGCAGGTGTCGGCGGACCAGTTGCAGATGGCAGCATTGCTCTTCGCCGGCCCCGCGGCCGTCTTGACCGGAGCGCACGCGGTACGGCGGCACCGCCTTGTCTGCCCCGGCGGCAATGTTGTCGACGTCCTCGTGCCGCCTTCGTGCCGGGTCTCCAGCTGCGGATACGCGCGCATCCACCGGACTCAGCGGTTGCCGGAGCGTACTTTCGCCACGCGGGGGATCGAGTTCGCTCCCCTAGTGCGCGCGGTAGGCGACGCGGCCCGGGTGATGACGAAGCCAGATGAGGCGAAGGCACTAGTCTGCGAGGCCGTGCAAAATGGCCGCTGCTCCCTGGGGGACCTGATCGCCGAGTGCGCCGACGGGCCCTCCATCGGTTCCCGCCTGTTCCGGGCGGCGCTCGCGGAACTCGGGGAGGACATCCGCTCGCGGGCCGAGTCCGACCTGAAGGCCCGGGTCGAGCGCTGCGACCTGGACAAGCCGATGTACAACGCGCGCCTCTACCTGCCCGACGGCACGTTCCTCGGCATGGTGGATGAGTGGTGGCCGCGGGCGGGCGTTGGCCTCGAAGTCGACTCGCGCCAGTACCACATGTCCCGTAAGGAACACTCTGAGACCACGGACCGGCACAACCGGATTGAGGCCGCTGGAGCTCGGCTCCTGCACGTCCTGCCCGCGGATGTCAAGGAGAAGTGGAAGCCGGCAATCTACGAGAACATCCGTGACGCGATCGCGAGTGGCAAGCGAAGGCCACCGCCGGAGATCATCGCCGTCCCTCATGACGTGACGGACGTGAAGACCTTCCTGCAGTCGAGGGCAGATTCGTGAGCCGTGCGCTGGCAGTTCCGGTGAGGCACCCGTAGGCGGTGCCGGTGTGGCGAAAACCTCCACCCGTTAACGGTTCCGGTGTTCTGTGAGACGTCCGCTGGCGGCAGCGGGTGCCAGATCCCACAACACCACCACCGGCAACGGGGGTGCGCGGGGGCGGGGCGGGGGGGCGGGGCGGGGCGGCGGGGGGCGGGCGGGGCGGGGCGGGGCGGGGGGCGGGGTGGGCGGGGGGGCGGGGGTGGGGCGGGGGCTAGCGCTCTGGCTTGTACTCCTGGGCGGCGGCGGCTAGGCCTTCGGCGATCTCGTCGGCGTCCAGGCGGCCCTCGATGCGGCGCAGGTCGTCGATCTTCGCGCGGGTCTCGACGCGCCGCGGGGTGAGCAGGGAGCAGCAGTCCTCGTCGGGCAGCTCGGAGATGGCCAGCGTGCCGAGCCGCTGCGCCTCGGCCATGATCTCGGTCTTGTCCATGCCGAGCAGCGGCCGCAGGATGGGCAGCGAGACGGCGTCGTCCAGTGCGGTGATGTTCTGCAGGGTCTGGCTGGCGACCTGGCCGAGCGAGTCGCCGGTGATGAGCGCCGCAGCGTTGAGCCGTCGCGCGAGGGACTCGGCGGTCTTGAGCATCAGCCGCCGTTGCGCGACGATCTGCAGCCGGTCGGCGCCGGAGGTCTTGAGTACCTGCTGCGTCTTGCCGAACGGCACCACGAACAGCCGCGATTCTCCCTGGAACTTGTTGAGCTCCCGGGTCAGCGCGTACGCCTTGTAGATGGACTCGGGGCCGGTCAGCGGCATGCCGGAGAAGTGCAGGAAATAGCAGCGCAGGCCGCGCCGCATCATCCGGTAGGCGGCGACCGGCGAGTCGATCCCGCCGGACATCAGCACGACCGCGCGCCCGCTCATCCCGACCGGCAGGCCGCCGACGCCCGGCTGCCCCCCGGTGAACACGAAGACCTCGTGCTGGTCCACCTCGATGAGCACCTCGGTGTCCGGGTGCTTCAGCTTCACCGGCAGCCCGTGCGCCTCCTGGATCGCCCGCCCGACGGTGACCGCCAGTTCCGCCGAGGTGACCGGGAACCGCTTGTCCCGGCGGCGCGGCCGGACCGCGAACGTCCCCGTCGCGCCCCTGGTCAGCTCGACGGCGGCGGCGATCGCCGCCTCCGGGGTCTTCTCGACCCGCCAGGCGCGGCACACCCGGACGATCCCCGGCACGTCGGCGGTCCGCTGGGCCACCGTCTCCACGGCGGCGGCGTGCTCGTGCGGCGAGCGCCCCTCGCGGGGCACCCGGACCAGCATGACCCCCTCGCGGTGCAAGACCTCGGTCGGCAGCCCGGTGCTCTTGACGGCCGCCTTGATGTTGCGCTGCTGTAGCTTCTCGAACTGCTGCCTGTTACGCCCCTTGAGGACGACTTCGCCCAGCTTCAGCAGCACGCACGGCTCTCCGACGGACGATGGCCCCGCCCGCCAGGCCGTCCCGGTGACCGCGACGGGATCGGAGATCGACATCTTCCCAGTCTGCCAGAAACTTCTCGATACCTTGAATCTCAACGAGCCCGCCCATCCTTGCAAAACCAACCGCCTCTTCACGCCACCCCCCCTTGTCGCACTGGGTGCTCGACCCATAGCGTGTTGCGTGTGAACCAGGAGTCGCGTGACGAAATCGCCGCATCCGTGGCAGCGCGCGCCGAGCTGGGTCCTCGGTATGACGGCGCCGTCGCTGAGGGCCTCGTCGAGCGCATCGGCGAGGAGATCGACCGGCGGGTCGAGGCCCGCCTCCGCGGACTCGGCACCCAGCGGGCAGGGCGGCCCACAGCCGTATTACGCCCCCGGTGCCGCTGTGCCGCACCCCGCGGCCCCGCCGCCGTGCCCCGTACCAGCGCGGCGGCGGGGTGGCCGGCGTCGTCCTAGGCCTCGGATCGATCGCGCTCGGCGCCGGGGCCACGTCCGCCGTGATGGGCGACATGACGTCCTCCGTCGCGAAGGTCCTCACTGTCTTGCTGGTCTGGATCGTCATCGCGGTCATCAACATGGCGCACGCGCGGCGGCGCTAAGTCAGCTCCGCGGCCCTCGCGGCCGGAAATGGGATTGCCGGAACCTGGGCCGCTCACGTAGCTTGGTCCGATCCCCTGTTCGCATGCGATCGGATCTTTGTCATGCTCTGGCGCGCGTCCGCCCGCCGTTTCCAGGTGCTCGGCATCCGTGATTTCCGGCTCCTGCTCGGCGGCCGGCTGTTCGCCATGTCCGCCGTCGGGTTCTCCCTCGTTGGCGTCTCCTTCGCGGTACTGAACGCCACCGGATCCCCCACGGACCTGTCCTACGTGCTCGCCGCGCAGATCGCCCCGACGCTGGTGTTCACCCTCCTGGGCGGGGTGCTGGCGGACCGGATCTCGCCCCAGGCCGTGCTCATCGCGGGCAACCTGGCGATCATGACCGGCGAGGGCGGCTTCGGGATCCTGGTGCTCACCACCCATCCGCCACTGTGGGCGATGATCGCCCTGGAGTCGCTCACCGGCACCGGTTCCGCGCTGCTCTCCCCCTCCAGCCAGGCGCTGCTGCCGCGGGTCGTCTCGCCGGAGTTGCTGCGGGAGGCCAGCTCGATCAGCAGGCTGGGCTCGAACAGCGGCCAGATGGCCGGCGCCGCGGTCGGCGGCCTCGTGGTCGCCGCCGTGGGGCCCGGCTGGTCGCTCCTGGCGTCGGGGCTGTGCATGAGCGGCACGATCCCGATGCTGCTGCGAATCCGCGCGGGCCGGAACGCGGGGAACGAGGTGCCTGCCGGGCACCAGCCGAGCATGCTGCGGGAGCTGCGCGAGGGCTGGACCGAGTTCCGGTCGCATACCTGGCTATGGGCGACCGTCATCCAGTATTGCCTGACGATGATGGCCTGGAACGCCGGGTTCCTTGTGCTCGGCCCGGTGGTCGCCCGCCAGCACCTCGGCGGCCCGGCGGCCTGGGGCGCGATCACGGCCTGCGAAGGCGTCGGCCTGATCCTCGGCGGCATCGTGTCACTGCGCTATACGCCCCGCCGGCCCATGATGCTGGTCGTGGGGACCGGGGGCGCGCTCGGCCTGTCCCCGCTCGTTCTCGGGCTCTCGCTGCCGCTCGCGGTGGTCTGCGCCGTCGCGCTCAGCCTCGGCGCGCTCGGCGAGGTGATGATGGTGCAGTGGACGATCGCGATGACCACCCGTATCCCGTCGGACAAGATCGCCCGGGTCTCCTCCTACGACACCCTCGGCTCGGTGTGCGCGATGCCCCTCGGCGCCCTCGTCGCCGGACCGCTCAGCGCCGCGATCGGGGTGCCATCCACGGAGTTCTCCGCCGCCGCGCTGATGGTCGTGGTGGCCGCGCTCACGCTCATCCCCCGCGACATCCGCACGATACAGTCCGCCGCGCCCGTGGCCGACAGGGTCCCGCACGAGGAGGCCTTGACCTTGGCTCACGGCGCGCCCCTCGCTGAGGACGCCCTGGTCACCGACGTCATCTAGGCGCCGACGAGGCCCGCGATGCCGTCTGGCTGGCCACGGCCTCGCCCGGTGCGGGCTGGCTCGGCGCGGGCTGGCTCGGCGCGGGCGGCTGGGCCGGGGCGGGCTGGCCCTGGGCGCGGGCAGGGGCGACCGCCCCCGTCCGCGCGAGCAGCAGCATCGCCGCGTCATCCGTCAGCTTGTGCCCGACATGCCGGACGACCTGGTCACCGATCTGGTCAAGGACGGCCCCCGGGTCACCGTCGCCGGCCAGCACGGGGCCGCACTGCGACTGCATCGGGTAGAACGCGCCAGACCTGTCCCGCGCCTCGCTGATCCCGTCCGTGTAGAACAGGATCTGGTCACCAGGGCTGAACGGCCAGGTGTCCGCCACCCGCGGGCCATCCGACAGCGAGGACAGTCCCAGCGGCAGCCCCGGGTCCGGTGACTCGGCGAACGCCACCTTCGCTTCCCCGGCCAGGCCGTCGCCGTCCAGCCCGCCCCGCGACAACAGGGGCGGGGGGTGCCCGCAGTTGAGGATCTCGATCACGGTGGCGCCGTCGATCATCTCCGCCAGGACGGCGGTCACGAACTCCTGCTCGGCGCCCTGGTGGCACATGCTCCGCTCGATCCGCGCGGCGATCTCCGCGAGGCTGTCCGCCTCGTAGGCGGCCTCGCGGAAGGCGCCCAGCACCATCGAGGCCGTGCGCACCGCCGCGATCCCCTTGCCCTGGACGTCCCCGACGATCAGCCGCACCCGGCCGGGGGTCGTGATCACCGCGTAGAGGTCACCGCCGACCCGCGCGGCCGCGGTCGCCGACATGTACCGGACCGCCAGGCACGCGCCCGGTACCTCGCCCGGCGGGGCGCCCAGCAAGACGGCCTGCGTCATCTCCGCGACCGCCCGGATGTCGGCGAGCTCTCGTTCCCTGCGCTGGCGGCCGGCGCTGGCCACGACGCCGATGACGGTGAAGACCGCGACCGTGACGCCCGGGATGAACCCGTGCTCCTGCGAGTAGAAGTGGTGGTAGTACGAGAAGCCGAGGCAGGCGGCGAGCGCCTCCACCCCGATGATGGCCGTGGGGATCGCGCGCCGTGACACCGACGCCAGGGCGGGGCCGAGTGACAGCAGCGAGAGCAGGCCCATGTTCGTGTTGGACGGGACCTCGAAGAGGGCGACCACGGCCATGACGACATACGGCAGGATCCCCAGGAAAATTCGGTGGACCCCCGCCGATGTCGTTGCCTTCCGCAGGGTGTCTACTGCCACCCCTCCGTCACGTGATCGCCTCGCCAATATTGCGACGTATCGTAATGCTAGCCTTCTTGCCCTACGCTGCGTGGCCATTTCGGGTCACCCGGGCGGCTGTTTCGGGTGACCCGGCCGGCCCGGGTGGCGGCCGGCCGGGCCGGCTGCCGGGCGGCCTTCTGGCCTCGGGCAATACTGGAATGTCAGTGCCTGGCCGTACCGTGTCCGCCATGAGACTGAAGCTACGGAAGCGCTCCAGCGACTACGAGGCGGGCAGTCCCGACCTCGGCTACATGCAGTGGATCCTCAGCCAGGTCAGCGCCAACGGCTGGGCGGTTCCCGGCGTTCCCGGCGGCGGGGTCGCCCCGCCGTGGGCGTACAGCATCGGCTTGTGGGCCACCTTCGGCCACCCGGACCTGGCCGCGTTCGGCCGCCCGCTTGACCAGCTCGCGGTCATCGTCAAGTCGCTGTGCCGCCGGGTCGCCGACGACGAGTCCGTCGGCGCAGGCGACGTGCTCGATGACGTCTGCCCGAGCCCGCTCGCGGTCAGGGCCATCCATGACAGCTGGCGGATGACCCCGCTGTTCCACGCCTCCGACCAGTTCCACGGCTACATCCGGCCGCCGGTCTACCAGGTGGCCTGGGCCGACGCTGACGGTCACTTCCCCGGGGACCTGCGCTACGACCCCGCGCTCGCCGATGCCCAGCCCATGCTGTGGCTCCCCGTGGACGACCACCCGCCGGGCCCTGGACCCGGCTCGGCCTGCTGGACTGACAAGGAAAGCGCTGCCCATGCCCAGTCATGACTGGTAGGACCAGCTCCCGGAATTCATCACCGAGGAGCAGTAGCGCGTACTGAATTAGGCGGGCGGGGTCATGACGCGGGGGTCACCGTGACGGTCACGCCGTTCTCCCGGCTGGCCGTGCCCAGCGTCGCGGTCGCGTGGATGACGTCCCTGGCGGCCGGCGCGCCCGAGGGCGGAGTCACCGTGAAGGTCGCCCTCACCGGCTGGCCGGGCGCGACCGGGCCGAACGCCGCCGGCCCGGCTGGCTTCGCCGTCCAGCCCTGCGGCAGCTGCAGGGCCAGCCGCACGCCGTGCAGCACCTGGTTACCGCCCGCGCCGAGGGTCACCGTCACGGACGACGGCCGGCCCGCCCTGACCGTTGACGGCGCCGAGACGCTCACCTGCCGGCCGCCGGGCGTCACGGGCACCTGGAAGGCCCCGCGCAGCGGAAGGTTGGCCAGCGCCGAGGAGTCGCCCACGTAGACGCCGTACGTGCCGGGGGCCTGCGTCCAGCCGCTGGCGCTGTCGTCCCACCACGACAGCTGCGCGGGCGTGACGGTGAACGACAGGCGGGCGGACTTCCCCGGGGCGAGGGTCACCTTGTCGAAGCCCTCGAGCTGGCGGGGCGGCTCTCCGGTGGATGGCGGGTCACCAAGATAGAGCTGGGCGACGTCACTGCCCGTCCGGGGCCCGGTGTTGGTGATCGTGGCGGACACCCGGGCGTTGCCCGTGCCCGTCACTACGGCTGTCTCGACCCGCAGCGCGCTGAACCGGAACGTTGTGTACGACAGGCCGTACCCGAAGGGGAACAGGGGCGTCTGGCCCTGCGCGTCGTACCACCGGTACCCCACGTCGATGCCCTCGGAGTACAGCGCCTTGGTGCCGTTTCCCGGGAACTGGGCGGCGGTGGACGCGGGTACCTGGAGCAGCGAGGCCGGGAACGTCACCGGCAGGTGCCCGCCCGGGTCAGTGTGGCCGAAGAGCACGCTGGCCAGCGCGGTTCCGCTGGCCTGGCCGGGATACCAGGCGTCCACGACGGCCGCGACCTTGCCCAGCCACGGCATGGCGACCGGGGCGCCGGCGTTGATCACGACGACCGTGCGCGGGTTGGCCGCGGCGACCGCGGAGATCAGCTCGTCCTGCGCGGACGGCAGGTTCAGGCTCGGCCGGTCGGCCTCCTCGGACTCGGTGTCGTCCGACACCACGACGACCGCGGTCCTGGCGGCCCTGGCGGCGGCGACCGCCGCGCGTAGCCCGGGCGCGAGGCTGGCGGGCGTCGCCCAGCGCAGCTGCGAGGACTCGCCCTTGATGGACAGCGTGTAGACCTGGCCGGCGACCAGGTTGATCGCCGCGGAGTAGGTGCGCGCCGGCGGGGTGCTGGGGTTGGCAATGAGCCCGGTGCCGTTGACCGACAGGTAGGCGGGGGTGTAGCAGCCGCACGGGTTCGTGAAGGCCAGCACGTAAGTGCCGGTCTCGGGCGCTGTCAGCTTTCCGGTGTAGCTGCCGCCTGACGGCGTGCCGCGCGCCGGGTAGGCCGGGGACAGGTCCCGGCCCGGGATGGCGGGGAGCGACGTGTCGTCGGGCAGGCCCTGGGTGTAGGTCGCGCCCGGATCGGCGGACCGGATGCCGGCCAGCGGCGTGACGGTCGAGGACGGGATCACGTACGCGCTGCCGCCGCCCCCGTAGGCGGGCGACGCGGCGGCGGCAGGGCCGATCACGGCGACCGGGCCGGCGCCCAGGGGCAGCGCGGCGTGCTCATTCTTGAGCAGCGTGGTGCCGTCTTCCGCGACCTCGGTCGCGACGCTCACGTGCGCCGGAGTGGTCACCCTGTCGCCGGGCGAGCCGGTCCGCGGCCGGCTGAACAGGCTGAAGCGGAACATCTGGGTCAGCACGCGCGAGACCATCGTGTTCAGCACGCTGACCGGAATCGTCCCGTTGCTGACGCCGGCCTTCAGCGGCTTGCCGAAGTACGTGCTGAACGGCTGCTCCTGGTCCGTGCCGTCCAGCGCGCCGTCGGTGCCGTGCAACGCGCCGTAGTCCGACATCACGAAGCCCTGGAAGCCCCATTCATCACGCAAGACTGTCGTCTCAAGGTAGGAGTTGTCGCAGCTCGCGTTGCCGCTGACGTACGAGTAGGCGCACATGACCGAGGCGGGACGCGCCCGCGTGATCGCGTCGTAGAACGACGGCAGGTAGATCTCGTGCAGCGCGCGTTCACCGACGATGACGTTATCGGCCGGGGTGTTGCGGTACGTCTCCTGGTTGTAGGCGGCGTAGTGCTTGACCTGGTCCTCCACGCCCTGAGCCTGGATGCCGTCGATCACGGGAACATCAAGTTCGCCGTTGAGGTAGGGATCTTCCGACAGCGCCTCGAACGAGCGGCCCCAGCGCGGGTCGCGGTCGATGTTCACGGTCGGGCCGAGGTCCGCGCTCGCGCCCTTCCCCGCCTGCTCCGCGCCGACCACGGCGCCGTACTGGCCCGCTAGTGACGGGTCCCAGGCCGCGGCGAGCGCGACCCCGGCGGGCAACTGCGTGACGCCCGTCATGCCGTCCGCCACGCCCGCCGGCCCGTCCTCCAGGCCCACCGCCGGGATGCACAGTGACGGGATCGCCGGGGTGTAGTACACGTACGGGTTGGCCGAGCCGTGCCCCTCCACCATGGAGATCTTGTCGTCCAGCGTCATCCGGCCCAGGAGCCGGGCGACCCGCTGGCCGACGGGCGCCGTGGAGGTCACCCACGGGCAGCGCGCGGCCGCCGCCTGGGTGCCGCTCCCGCCGCGGGTGGCCGCCAGGCCCCCGATCAGCCCCCCGAGCCCCGCCAGCAATGCCACGCCCGCGGCCAGGATCCGCCAGCGGTGCCGGCGCAGGACGGACCGGGTGCCTGGCTGAGGATCGGTTCCTGGCATGATGCCACCTCCGGCGCCGTTACCGGTTGCCCTCGCCGCTCCCCCGTGTCTTGACCTGCGGCGAAGGCACCCGAACCCTACTGCACGGTGCCGTGCTCAGCGCGGGCGGGCTGGCAGGGCCTCGTACCCGCGCAGGATCCGGGTCGGCCGGCGCCGGGCGCCGGGCAGCAGCCGCAGGCCGGGGAACCGCTCGAAGATGGCCCGCAGCCCCACCTCGCCCTCCATCCGCGCCAGGGAGGCACCGAGGCAGTAATGGCGGCCGCCGGAGAAGGAGACATGATCCCTCGCGTTCTCCCGGGCCACGTCGAAGCGCTCGGGGTGCTCGAACACCCGGGGATCGCGGTTCGCGCCGGCCAAGATGGTGGTCACGAGCGCGTTCTCGGGCACCTCGATGCCGGCCAGCGTGGTCGCCCGCGCGCATAGCCGGGCGGTCATCAGCACCGGCGGGTCGAACCGTAGCGCCTCGTCCACGGCGTTGGGCCACAGCGCGGGCTCGGCTCGCAGCCGGTCGAGTTGTCCCGGGTGCTCGGTGAGCACCGCGATCGCGTTCCCCAGCAGGTTGACCGTGGTCTCGAACCCGGCGGCCAGCACAAGCCCGGCGGTCGCCTTGCAGCTCGCGGTCGTCAAGGGCGCCTTCCTCGTCGCGTGCCTCGATCAGCTGGCTCAGCAGGTCCGCGCCGGGGTGGCGGCGCAGCTGGTCGATGTGGGCATCCAGCCACTGGGTGAAGTCGTGCAGCCCGGCCGTGACCGAGCGGTACCGTCGCCAGCCGAGCCCGAAGTCGAGGCTGGGGGCCGCCCGGCTGCCCAGTTCCAGCACCCGCTGGCGCTGGGCTGGCGGCACGCCGAGGATCTCGCTGATGACCGTGACCGGGAGCAGCGCGCAGTAGGACGCGACCAGGTCGACCGGCGCCGCGGGGTCCAGTGCGTCCAGGAGATCGCGGGCGATCTCCTCCGTCCGCACCCGTAGCTGCTCGACCGCTCGCACCGTGAAGACGCGGCTGACGAGCTTGCGGTACCTCGTGTGGTCGTGGCGGCTCGGTCACCAGCAGGGACGGCGGCTCGACGGGGTGCAGCACCCGGGGCGCCGTCCGGTCAAGCAGCCGCTCCAGCAGGCTGTCAGCGGGCGCCTGGCGGGTGAATGACCGGAAGTCCGGGCTGTTCAAGACCTCCTTCACCACCGCGTGATCGACCGTGAGGTAGGCCAGCCGCGACCGGTGCAGCGGCCCGCTGGCGCGCGCCTGCGCGAGCAGTTCCCACACCTGTTCACCCGTGCCTGACGAGGCCGCCACTATCAGGCGGCCCTGCAGGTCCCCCCGGCGCGCGGCCACCCGCACCGCCAGCCGGGGCAGGCCATGGGCCAGGCCCCAGTAAACATTCGACCGCGCCTCCTCGCGCCAGCCGGCGCCACGCCGGCCGGCGCGGCCCCGCGCGGGTAGGAGTCGGCCGCGCCGTCAGGGACGGGCGCGGTCAGCGAGTCGGCGGCCATGGTTCCTCCTGCGGCGGATCACCCTACTCAAGGGTAATTATCCGGCGCGGCTCCTCGCCAGCCCGATCATGGCCCGGGCCGGGACTGGCGGGGGCGTTCCAGGTAGGTGTCGTCTGGCTCGGCGAAGCCGTACTTGCGGTACAGGCCGTGGGCGTCGGCCGTGTGCAGGGTCCACCGGAAGCCGGCCCCGGGGCCGCGGTCGATCATCGCCGCGACCAGTTCCTTGCCGAGTCCCGCGCCACGCGCTTGCGCGATGATGAAGACATCCGCCAGGTAGGCGAAGGCCACCCCGTCGGAGACCGCGCGAGCGAAGCCCACCTGGCGGCCCGTGGCCGTCTCGTAGACGCCGACGACCCGCCACGCGGAGGCGAGCTGGGCCTCGAAGTCCGCGCGAGACCGGAACCTGCCCCAGTAGGCGTCGGCGGACAGGAAATTCCATGCGGCGTCGCGGTCGATCCGTTGGGGGTCATCGTCCAGCTCATAACCGCCAGAAGTGGTGATCACCGTCGCATGTTACTCGTGGCCAGGAGGGGCGACGGCGGCCCACGGGAGGGTCACCTCGCCGAGGCGCCAGCGGCGGGGACCGCCGCGCGGCGCGCGGCGCAGCACCGGCCAGTCAGCCGACAGTGCCGTGATCGCGGCCATCCAGCGCTGCCGGGGGCCGAAGGCCGAGTAGGGCGCGGCACGGTCCCAGGCCCGGTCGAGGTCGCGGAGGAACTGGTGCACCGGCTCGCCGGGCACGTTCCGGTGGATCAGCACCTTGGGCAGCCGCTCGGCGAGGTCCGACGGGCGCTCCAGCGATGCCAGCCGGGCCGAGAAGGTGATCAGCGCCTCGTGGCCGCCGCTGCCTGGCCCGCCGGGGAGGCTGACCCAGACCGAGCGGCGGCCGATCTCGTCACAGGTTCCCTCCACCAGCACCCCGCCGACGGCCAGCCCGGAGCGCAACCGCGACCAGGCCGCCCAGGCCCGCTCCTCCGGGTACTGGCGCAGCACGTTGAACGCCCGGACCAGCACCGGCGGCCGGGGTAGCGGCAGCTCGAAGCCGCCCTCGGCGAACGACAGCCCCGGCAGCTCGTCCCCGGCGGCGCGCAGCTGCGCGAGGCGACGCCGGGCCAGGGATACCCGTTCCTGGTCGATCTCCAGTCCGGTCACCTCGGCGTCCGGCGCCACCGCCCGGACCCGGCGGTAAAGCTCCAGGGTGGTCACCGGCGAGGCGCCGTAGCCGAGGTCGACGACCAGCGGCCGCGGGGCCGAGCCGGAGCACTTCCCGCTCTGCCTGCGTGATCCAGCGGTCCACCCGCCGCAGCCGGCTGGGGTTGGTGGTTCCCCTGGTGACCTCGCCATCCGGCCGCACCCCGCCACCAATATCGGGGCGCGCCCCGCTCAGCGGCCGTCGGCTGCTGGGCCGGGGCTGGCCGGGACGCGGTCAGGCGTTCCTGGCGTACGAGCGGAACGTCGCCACCGAGATCGCCACGCAGATCGACGGCCAGGGCAAGCAGTCCGCCGCCGCGGACCGCGATGCCTGCCCAGTCCGGTGCCGCCGAGAGCGCCGAGCGGCCGATCTGCACCTCCCAGTTGAGCGGGTTGCGGCTGGCGATGGCCTGCATCCAGCCGGGCATGAAACCCGGCTGCATGAACGCCGAGGACAGGAACATGAGCGGCAGCATGAAGAACGTGTAGACGGCGATGACCGCCTCCCGGGAGCGCAGCAGCATGCCGGTGATGTTGGACAGGGCGCCCCACATGACGCCGACCAGGACGGCGGCGGCCGTGGTGACGACCACGCCGCCGGGATGCCGCCGGGATAGCGTGCTCCCCCGGCCAGGCCGAGGCCCACGATGATCAGCGTCTGCACGACCGTGCTCGACGGCCTGCTCGACGACCGCGGCGTTCATGATCGCGAGCCTGCTCGCCGGGGTGACGAGCAGGCGGTTGAGGGTGCCGCGCTCGATCTCCTCGATCATCGTCATCCCGGCCCACATGTTGTTGGACATCGCGTTCATCGCGATGGTGCCGGGGACCAGGTAGGCGAGGAAGGAGCCGCTGTAGGCGAAGCCGGGGATGTCGACGACCTTGTGGAACAGGTCACCGAACAGGAACAGCCAGATCGCCGGCTGGACCACGCCGAAGACGACGAGGACGGGCTGGCGGACCAGTGCCCGCAGCTTGCGCCCGGTCAGGTACCACGTGTCCGCGAGCGGGCTGCCCTGAGCGCGCGGGCGCCGGCAGGGTGATCGTCGTCATGACCGGGTCACCTCCGCCATCTCGAAGCGGCGGCCCGCGTGGTGCAGGTAGACGTCGTCCAGGGTGGCCGCGCCGGCCTGCCGCTTGAGGCTCGGCTGGCGTGCCAGCGGCCACGACGCGCCCGCTGTCGACGATCGCCACCGTGTCGGACAGCCGGTCGGCTTCCTCCAGGTAGTGCGTGGTGAGCAGGACGGTCATCTTGTCGCGGGCGGCAAGCCGCCCGATCTCCTGCCACATCACGGCCCGTGCCTGCGGGTCAAGCCCGGTGGTCGGCTCGTCAAGGAACAGCACCTGGGGCCGGTGCACCAGGCCGAGCGCGACGTCCAGGCGACGCTGCATGCCGCCCGAGTAGCCCTTGACGAAGCGACTGCCCGCCGTCGGACAGGCCGAACTGGTCGAGCAGTTCATCGGCGCGCCGACTGGCCGCCGCGGTCCCCAGGCCGAAGAGGCGGCCTTGCAGGATGAGGTTCTCTCGCCCGGTCGCGCCCGGGTCGGCACCCGAGCGCTGCCCGACGACGCCGATGACCCGGCGCACCGTGGCCGGGCGGCGCAACACGTCGACGCCTTCCACCTGGGCGCTGCCCTCGTCGGGGCGGGCGAGGCTGGTCAAGATCTTGACGGTGGTGGACTTGCCCGGCCCCGTTGGGGCCGACGAGCGTGAAGACGGCACCACGCGGGACCGTCAGGGTAAGGCCATCGAGCGCCCGGACGCGGGAGGCTCGCGGCCCCCCGGGGGCCTGGGTAGGTCTTGACGAGGCCGCGCGCCTCGATGGCGTAGTCGTCGTGGCTGCCGGGTAGCGGGCGGTCTGGCCGCAGGTCATCAGGTTGCAGTCGGTGCTGCACGGAAACTCCTCATGTTGCTGTTATCACGCTGATGCGCGTGCGCGGGCCCCGTGCGGAGGTTCCGGCTAGACTGATGCTTGGGCCTCGTCATCGCCAGTTCCCGTCCTGTCACGGGCATGGTGTGGCTGGGTTTCGACCCTGCGCCGTGGTGTTGCAGCACCTGGCGCGGGGTCGTCTACTCTTGCGCCCCTGGCTCGGCCCACCCCCTCCTCGCCTCTTCATCAAGATCCCTGAGCTCTTGCGGGATCTCGCCGGTCTTGAGGAACCGCCGCCAGAGGTCCAGGTCGCCAAGCCCGCCGCTGGCCATCTCGCCGAGGATGCCGCGCACCCAGCCGGCCTCCGCCAGCCGCATGGCGAGCCGGTACTCCGCCTCGATGAGGATCAGCCTGGGCATGCGCCTGACCCACGTGGCCAGTTCGGCCCGGTCGGCGGAGTTCTCCACGTCGAGGACGGCCAGCCGCTCGGTGAGCAGGGCGATCAGCCGATCGGGGCCAGGCCGACGGCCTCCGACAGCGCGGCCTCGAACGGCGTCGGCGTCCACTCAGGCACGCTGATCAGCTCGCGGAGCCAGTCCGCGAGCTCGGCCTTGCCTGCCGCGGTGATCCGGTACGTGGTGCGTTCCGGCTGGCGGCCCTCGCGCTCGGTGCTCGCCGCCTCGATGAAGCCGTTCTTCTCCAGGTTCTGCACCACGGTATAGAGGGAACCCCAGTTGATCTTGATGGACCGGTCCTTGCCGCGCGCCCTGAGCGTCTGGGCCATCTCGTACGGGTACATCGGCTCCTGGGCCAGCAGAGACAGCAGCGCGAGGGCCAGCAGGTTAGCGACCTTCCGCCGCTTCGCCATCGTCGGCCTCCGTCTCCGCGTATCCTCGCCCGCGAGCGCTCGTTGATGAGTACTCGCAAACGAGTATACGCCGACGACGGCACGTCAAGGCAAGGGGTGCCCGGGTAACGGTTATTCCCGGCGGGCGACGCACAACGCGCGGCGCAGCCTGACTGACGGGCGGCGGCTACCCGAAGAAGACCTCGGCCTCGATATAGCGCTCCGCCGGGACCACCTTCAGCGCAGCGGTGGCCTCCGCCAGCGGGACGCGGACGATCTCGGTGCCCTTCAGCGCCACCATCACGCCCCAGTCCTGGTCGTGGACCGCCCCGATCGCGTGCAGGCCGAAGCGGGTCGCCAGCACCCGGTCGAACGCGGAGGGGGTGCCCCCGCGCTGGATGTGGCCGAGCACCGCGCAGCGCGCCTCCTTGCCGGTGCGCTTTTCGATCTCCTCGGCCAGGTACTGCCCGATCCCGCCGAGCCGCACGTGCCCGAAGGCGTCCAGCGGCCCCGACGTCAGGTCCACGCCCCCGTCCGACGGGTGCGCGCCCTCCGCGACCACCACGATCGGGGCATAGCGGGTCTGGAACCGGCGCTCGACGTAGGCGACCACCTTGTCGATGTCGAACGGGCGCTCCGGGATGAGGATCACGTTCGCCCCGCCGGCCAGCCCGGCGTGCAGCGCGATCCAGCCCGCGTGCCGCCCCATGACCTCGACGATCAGCGCGCGGTGATGACTCTCCGCGGTGGTGTGCAGCCGGTCGATGGCCTCCATCGCGATGTTCACCGCGGTGTCGAAGCCGAAGGTGAAGTCGGTCGCGCCGAGGTCGTTGTCGATCGTCTTGGGCACGCCGACGACCGGGACGCCCTCGGCGTTGAGCCTGGCCGCCACTCCCAGCGTGTCCTCGCCGCCGATGGCGATGAGCGCGTCCACGCCGAGGCCGGCGAGGTTGTCCTTGATCCGCTCGGCACCGTTGCGGCCGGTCCCGCCGGACTCCTTGTACGGATTGGTCCTCGACGAGCCGAGGATCGTGCCGCCGCGCGGCAAGATGCCCCGGACGGCCTGGATGTCTAGGGGCATCGTGTCTGCTTCCAGCGGGCCTCGCCACCCGTCACGGAAGCCGACGAACTCCAGCCCGAACTCCTGGATACCCCTGCGGACCACGGCCCGGATGACGGCGTTCAGCCCGGGGCAGTCGCCCCCGCCGGTAAGGACTCCCACTCGCATGATGCAAAGCCTAGTATCCCCCGGGGCACTTGCAAGGGTCATAGGACTAACCCGAGATGACGATTGTCCCCACGCGGGAAATGACCGAAGCTATTGCGGCGCTGCCGCGGATCCGTGGCCATCTTTGCGTAGGCGTCGACGTACACCTGCCCGGAAAGCTTCTGGATCGCCTGCATGATCTCGTCGGTGACGGCGCGCAGCACGTCGCCGTCGGCTTCCTGCCCGGCGTACCGGGAGAAGTCCAGCGGCTCGCCGAAGACGGCCCCGGGCCGGATCCGGATGTCTGGCCGGAACGAGCCGGAGGGCAGGAACTCGAACGTGCCGATCATGGCGCATGGCACCACGGGCGCGCCGGACTCCAGGGCGAGCCGCGCGACCCCGGTCCGGCCCTTGTACAGCCGGCCGTCCTTGGACCGGGTGCCTTCTGGGTAGATGCCGAGCACGTTGCCCCCAGCCAGGACCCGCAGCCCCGAGCGCAGCGCCTGCTCGCTGGCCTCGCCTCCCGTGCGGTCAATCGGGATCTGGCCGGTGCCGCTGAAGAATGCCTTGCTCACCAGGCCCATCAGGCCGGGCTTGGTGAAGTACTCGGCCTTGGCGAGGAAGACGACCTTGCGCGGCAGCGGCAGCGGCCCGAAGAAGTGATCGGCGAAGGACAGGTGGTTGCTGGCAAGGATGACCGGGCCGTGCCGTGGCAGGCAGCGCCGCCCGCGCGACCATGGCCGGAACACGAGCTTAAGGCTCATGCCCAGCGTGTACTTGACTACCCAGTAGAACACCTACTCATGCTCCCATAGGCAGCGCTGGACTGGCGCCGCGACAGGATGAACCACGTCATATATCGCCTGTGGTGATGCGCGCGACCGCCCCGGCATGCGACTATTCGGAACATGTCCCCTGCATCAGACGGCGGCCAGGCTCACGGCACCGCGGGGCCGGGAAACCCGGTGCAACCGGGCGCTGAGGCGTTCGGCCACGCTGGCGGGCCGGTCGGAGTACTTGTCCTGCACGGCTTCACCGGTAGCCCCAGGACGATCCGCCCCTGGGCCGACCACCTAGCGGCGGCGGGCCTCACCGTCAGCGCGCCCCGGCTGCCCGGGCACGGCACCACCTGGCAGGACCTCGCCACGACAGGCTGGCAAGACTGGTACGGCAGCGCCGAGGACGCCTTCGGGGACCTGACTTCCCGGTGCGAGCAGGTTTTCGTCGGCCGGCTTGTCGATGGGCGCCTGCCTCGCGCTGCGCCTGGCGCAGACGCAGGGCCGCGCGGTCAGCGGGATCGTCATCGTGAACCCGTCGCTGGCACCGGACACGAGGCTCTTCCTCATCGCGCCGGTGCTCAAGCACGTGGTGCCGTCCCTGCCCGGCGTCGAGGGCGACATCAAGAAGCCCGGCGTCGAGGAGGGCGGGTACAAGCGGGTACCCGTCAAGGCGGCGGCGACGCTTCCGGCCATGTGGAAGACCACGACGGCGCACCTGAGCGAGGTCACCCAGCCGTTGCTTGTCTACCGCAGCGCGGTCGACCATGTCGTCGGGCCGAATAGCATGCGAGTACTGCGTGCGGCACTGCCCGACGTCGAGGTCCGCCCGCTCGCGGACAGCTATCATGTCGCGACGCTCGACAACGACGCGCCAGCGATCTTCGACGGGACCCTCGAATGGATTAACCAGCACGCTCCCCTCGCCAGGGGGCAGCAGGAGCAGGCGGAGGAACGGGCGTAAGGAACGGCAGTGGCTAACGGGGATGTGCCGGACGGCAGCGGCAGGGCACCCGGCGACGGGTCTGGCAGCGAGGGCGATGACGCCGCCTGGCTGGACCTGATCGCCCGGTACGACGCGCCCGCGCCCAGCGCGGGCGCGCCGTGGCCGGACCGCGAGGACCTGGCGGGACCGGTGCACGTGACCCCCGCGGACGCGCTGCCGGACACCGCCGTGGCGCCCGATGTCCCGGCCCCCGACGTGACCGCTTTGCCCCCCGTGCGGCCGGCGGGCACGCCCGGCGCGGGCGGCCCGCCCGGCGCGGCCCGAGACAGTGCCGGGCCGGCCGGCACCGGGCCCGCGAGGATCGGGCCGGGCACCGGGCCCAGGGACGCGCCCATCCCGGACAACCCCGCGGATGAGCACTACATACCGCCGCCCGCCCCGCCGCTGCCCAAGCTTGAGCCGGTGACGAAGGGGGCCTGGCTCGCGCTATTCGGCGGGCCGCTCTACCTCATCATCGCCACCGTGGCCGGCTGGACCGTCTCCGGCCTCGCCGCGTTCCTGGCGGTCGCCGCCTTCGTCGGCGGCTTCGCCGTCCTTGTCTTGCGGATGGACAGCGGGCCGCCCAAGGACCGCGGCCCCGACGACGGGGCGGTCGTCTGAGGAATCGCCATCCACCGGAGCGGCGCCCGCCGGGGCGCTAGGCGCGCTCGGGGCACTAGGCGCGCTCGGGGCACTAGGCGCGCTCGGGGGGTTGGACGCGCTCGGGGCACTAGGCGCGCTCGGCCGCGAGGCGGGCCGCTGCGGCGGGCGCAGGGCGGACTCGAAGATGCTGAACGCGTCCTGCGCCAGTCCCGTCAGCGTGTCGCTCACGCCGGAGAGCTGTGACCCCAGCCCGGCATTGGGCGCGGTGCCACCGGAGTCCCGGTACCTGCGGGCCGCCCGGCAGATCGGGCACCAGGCGCATTCCGGTGCCTCGTCCGGTGGCGGCTCTGTGGTCGCGACGTCCCAGACGTCGCCGCCGGTCTGCCTGCCGCCGCTGATCGTGGACCGCACCCGGTCCGCGACGTCCCTGCCGACGCTGCGCGCCCCGGCCCTCATCAGCCACCGCTGGAAGTCGCCAATCGGGTCGCCGGACTGGCCGGTCCCGCCCCGGTCGCTACCGCTGCCTTCGCTACCCATACCCGCAACGGTACCGCTGATGTTTTCCCCTGGGGTACACACCAACCCCCCGGAACCCCTCATTCGCGCTGCCTCCCGCCGTTCTCCCGCCCGGGCTACAAGTCGAACGCGAAGGGCACCCGGGTCGCGCGGAAGTGCCCGACGTTCACGCACTCGGTCCGGCCGATCCGCATCCGCCGGGCGAGCGGCTGGTGCACGTGGCCGAAGACGGCGTAGCGCGGCTGGACCTGCCTGATCACCTCAAGGAGCGTCGCGCTTCCCGTCTCCAGGCGGCGGGCCACCGTGTCGTACAGCAACTCGGGAACGGCCGGCGGGATGTGGGTGCACAAGACGTCGACCGGGCCGCCGTCGACGATCGCGGCGAGCTTGGCGGCGAAATCGGCCTCGGAGATCTCATTGGGCGTGCGGTAGGGCGAGACCAGCCCCGCTCCCGCGAAGCCGAAGGCGTACCCGCCCACTTCCGCGCGCCCGCCGTCGATGAGGTGGTGCCCCGGCTTCAGGTTCTCCCGCCACAGCTCGGGGACGTCCACGTTGCCGTAGGTCAGGTACGCGGGCTGGGGCAGCGCCTCGAACAGCTCCTTGTACTGCCGCCTGATGATCCCCTCCGCCAGCTTCCGTAGGCTTCGCTGGGGATGTTGCGATGCTGGGTCGCCGCTGGGCGAGGTCACCGTGCTGGGCCGTCAGCCGGGCGGTCAGCTGCCGCGCCTCGTCGAACCGCTTCGCGGTACGCAGCGCGATGTACTCCCTCGTGTACTCCTCGCCGTACAGTTCGGCGTAAATTCCCTGGCCAGGGTCCGCATAGTCCAGGAACAGCAGCAGGTCGCCGAGACAGATCAGCATGTCCGCGCCGCCGGCCAGCGCCAGGGCGTCGGCCGTGCCGTGCACGTCACTAACTACGTGGACTCTCACCAGTCCAAAATAAGCTCTTCCCAACTAAACTCTAGAGGCCTTGAGAAGGAGAAGTGGTGCGCGAATACAGCATCCCAGCCCTAGCGGATATCCCCGCCACGGCCAACCTCGCCGACCTGGTCCGGCGGCGCGCGGCCGAACAGCCGGAGGCGGTGGCACTGCGCCGCAAGAACGGCGCGGGTACCTGGGCGGACGTCAGTACCAGCCAGTTCCGCGACGAAGTGTACGCACTGGCCGGGGGGCTGATCGCGGCCGGCATCGAGGCGGGCGACCGGGTGGCGATCATGGCGTGCACGAGCTATGAGTGGACGCTGATCGACTACGCCCTCTGGACGGCGGGGGCCATCCCCGTCCCGATCTACGAGACGTCATCCGCGGAACAGGCCGAGTGGATCTTGTCCGACTCGGCGGCGAAGGCCGTCTTCGTCGAGTCGGAGGCCTTCGAGCAGATGGTCGCCGCCGCACACGACCGCCTCCCGGCGCTCGAGCACGTGTGGCGGTTCGACCCCGCGCTGAAGAACCTCGCGGCCGACGGGGCCGAGCGTTCCCGCGCAGACGATCACCGCGCGGGCCAGCTCGGCGAGCGCGGCCGACCTCGCCACCCTCATCTACACGTCGGGAACCACGGGCAGGCCCAAGGGCTGCGAGCTCACCCACGAGAACCTCCTGTCGGACGCGCGGAACGCGTTCATGGGGCCGCTCGCCGCGTTCAACTCCGTCCCGGGCGCGTCCACGCTGCTGTTCCTGCCGCTGGCGCATACCTTCGCCCGCATCATCGAGGTCGGGACGCTCGAGGGCGGGATCATCCTCGGCCACTGCTCGGACATGAACGACCTGCTGCCGGACCTGGCGTCCTACCAGCCGTCGTTCATCCTCGCGGTGCCGCGCGTCTTCGAGAAGGTCTTCAACGGGGCCGAGCAGAAGGCGATCGGCGACGGCAAGGGGGCGATCTTCGGCCGGGCGGCCCGGGTAGCCGTCGCCTACAGCCAGGCGCAGGACACCCCGGGCGGCCCGGCGCTCGGGCTAAGGCTGCAGCACGCGGTCTTCGACCGGCTCGTCTACGGCAAGCTGCGGGCCGCGCTTGGCGGCAAGGCCCGCTGGGCGATCTCCGGCGGCGCGGCGCTGAGCGACCGGCTCGGGCACTTCTTCCGTGGCGTCGGGCGTCACCGTCCTGGAAGGCTACGGCCTCACCGAGACGTCCCCCGCCGCGGCCGTCAACCGGCCCGACCGGCAGAAGATCGGCACCGTCGGCCAGCCGCTCCCCGGCGTGAGCGTCAAGATCGCCGACGACGGCGAGATCCTCATCAAGGGCAAGATCGTCTTCCCCGGCTACTGGAAGAACGAGAAGGCCACCGCGGAGACGTTCACCGAGGACGGCTGGTTCCGCACCGGCGACCTCGGTGAGCTCGACGACGAGGGCTTCCTGAAGATCACCGGCCGGAAGAAGGAGATCATCGTCACCGCCGGCGGCAAGAACGTCGCCCCGGCCGTGCTGGAGGACCGGCTGCGCGGCAACGCGCTGATCAGCCAGTGCATGGTCGTCGGTGAGGGCCGCCCGTTCATCGGCGTGCTGATCACCCTCGACCCCGAGGCGCTCGGCGCCGTGGCTGGAACGGCACGGCAAGCCGGCGTCCGCCACGATCGACGACCTGCGCGCCGACCCGGACCTGCGCGCCGAGATCCAGGCCGCCGTGGACGACGCCAACAAGGCCGTCTCGCGGGCGGAGTCGATCAGGAAGTTCCGCATCCTCAGCTCCGACTTCACTCAGGAAGGCGGGCACCTCAGCGCCAAGCTGAGCCTCAAGCGCGCCGTCGTCGCCAAGGAGTTCGCCGCCGACATCGAGGCCATCTACAGCTAGGAGGCCGTCATTCCCGGGGGGCGGGCGTTCGCTCCCCGGGAATGACGCCCGTCTGGCCGGAGCGGCGCAGCGAGCCGGCGATGAAGCCCGAGGACTTCAGCTCCTCCACCACCGAGCTGAGGAACGCGACCGTTTCCGTGGCCTTGTCCCGCCTGACCGCGACAGCCTGCTGGATCCGCATGAACGGGCCGTCGATTAGCCGCAGCCCTGCATGGCTCGCCACGAACGAGGTGACCGGCTCGCGGATTCCGGCGGCCGCCTCAAGCCCCCGCGCCAGGAAGACCGAGGTGCCATCGTCACCGCGCACCACGGTGGCGCGGGTGATCGTCCGGGTCAGGTAGAGGTCATAGGCCGACCCCTGCTTGACCCCGATCCGCACCCCCGGCGCGTCCACGTCGGCAACGGAGCGCAGCGCCGAGTCAGCGGGAACCGCGAAGACCCCCTCGATGAGGAGGTATGGCGGGGTGAAGGCGACCTCGGTCGCACGGGCGGGCTCGATGCCGAGGAAGCCGATGTCCGCCTCGCCCGACAGCAGCGCGGCGAGCGACTTTCTGGCGGCGTCGAAGCACACGAACTCCACGCGTCATCAGTCACTGAAGCGAGGATAGGGGACCCCGAAATAGCACGATCGCCCCGGCCGCGGCTGCCCGCGGCCGGGGCGATCGTGATGGGACCCGGTTGGCGGGCCCGTTGCGGTTAGTGGCCCTCGGGGTCCCCCGAGGTGACCGCGGCGTGCTCGCTTCCCTCGACGGCGTGCGCCGTCGTGGCCGTTGCCGTGCCCGTCGCCGTGCCCCGGGACAGAGTCGACGGTCTCGAGGAACGCGCGGTTCGCGATGCCGCGAGCCCGGCCGAGCACGCCCCGGGCGGCCGGCGCCGGAACGCCGTTGCTCGTCGACCTCGGCCGCGACCGGCAGGGCCTCCGGGACCGCCTTGGAGGCGACGACCGCGCGCTCCTCCTCGGTGAGCGGCCGGGACTCCTCGATGAACTCGCCGTTGGGGAGCTGCCGGATGATGCCGATCTCCACGCCGTGCGACAGCAGCTCGGCGTCCTTGCGCTGCAGGCCGAGGCAGACCCGCTTCGTGACGAAGTACGCCCCGATCGGCACCAGGAAGATCGCGAAGCGCGCGATCCACGTGATGGTGTACAGCGGGACCTGCAGCTTGTCGGCGAGGACGTCGTTGGCGCCTTCGGCCCACAAGATGCCGTAGAAGCAGATCGCCGCCACGCCGATGCCGGTGCGGACGGGCGCGTTGCGCGGCCGGTCGTTGATGTGGTGCTCGGCCTTGTCGCCGGTCGCCCACTGCTCGAAGAACGGCCAGAGCGCGGCACCGGTGAAGATGATGCCCAGCGGCACCGCGAACGGGATGAGCACCGAGAGCGTGAGCGTGTGGCCGAGGAAGTTGATCTCCCAGGCGGGCATGATGCGCAGCGAGCCCTCCAGGAGGCCCATGTACCAGTCAGGCTGGGAGGCCGAGGAGATCGCCAGCGGCGTGTACGGGCCGTACAGCCAGACCGGGTTGATCTGGGCGAACGTCGCCAGGATGACGAGCGCGCCGAAGATGAAGAAGAACCACGCCTGGCCCTTGAGCATGAAGTACGGCCAGAACGGCTGCCCGACCACGTTCTTCTCTGTGTTCCCCTTCATCGGCATCTGCGTGTGCTTCTGGTGGAACATGATGAACAGGTGCGCGGTCACCAGGCCCAGGATCAGGCCGGGAATGAGCAGCACGTGGATGATGTACATCCTGGGCACGATCGCGTTGCCGGGGAACTGCCCGCCGAACAGGAAGAACGCCAGGTAGGTACCGACGATCGGGATGCCCTGCAGGACGCCCTCGAAGATCCGCAGGCCCGCGCCGGACAGCTGGTCGTCCGGCAGTGAGTAGCCGAACAGGCCCTCCAGCATCCCCAGGGTGAACAGCACGATGCCGATCAGCCAGTTGACCTCGCGCGGCTTGCGGTACGCGCCGGTGAAGAACACCCGGAGCATGTGCGCCATGATCGCGACCATGAACAGGTCGGCCGCCCAGTGGTGGATCTGGCGCATGAGCAGGCCACCGCGGATGTCGAAGGAGATCCGCAGCGTGGAGGCGTACGCCTCCGACATCGTGATGCCGTCCAGCTTCGTGTACGAGCCGTTGTAGACGACGTCGTTCGTCGACGGGACGAAGAACAGCGCCAGGTACGTCCCGGTGAGTAGCAAGATCACGAATGACCACAGCGCGATCTCGCCGAGCATGAACGACCAGTGGTCCGGGAAAACCTTCTTCATCAGGACGCGGGCGCCCTTGGCGCCGTTGAACCTGTCGTCGAGCCACCCGCCGACGCCATTCAGCGCCGAGGGGATCTTGACGGCGTCGTCGCTCATCCGCGCTCCCAGAAGCTCGGTCCGACCGGCTGCGTGAAGTCGCTCGCGGCCACGATGTAGCCGTCCGCGTCGGTGGTCAGCGGCAGCTGCGGCAGCGACCGCGCCGCCGGGCCGAAGATCACGTTGGCACCGTTCGCCGCGTCGAAGGTCGACTGGTGGCACGGGCACAGGATGTGGTGCGTCGTCTGCTCGTACAGCGCCACCGGGCAGCCGACGTGCGTGCAGATCTTCGAGTAGGCGACGAGGGAGTTGTCGATGGTCCAGTTCATGCCGGACAGCTGCGTCTTGCCGTCGTGGATGGTCGGCACGTGCAGCTCGCCCGGCGCGAACTTGATGAGGATCACGCCCGCCTTGGTCAGCGCGTCCGGGTCGTCCTGGTACCCCTCGGGGATGACCGTGATCATGCTGCCGGGCGCGGTGATGTCGGACGGGCGCAGCGGGCGCAGCCCGCCGAGGGTGACCGCCCGGGTACCAGCCCGCCACACGGTGTGCCGCAAGATCGTGCCCGGGAGCGGGCCGAGGTCGCGCAGCAGCCACAGCGGGGCCAGCGCCAGTGGCGCGGTCGCGAGCAGCATCGTCCGGCGCAGCAGCGGCCGCTTGGTGATCTGCGTGACGGCCGCGCCGGTCGCGAAGTCCTTCTGGAAGGCCGCGCGGTCCTCCGGCTGGGAGCGCAGATCGTGCCGGTGCTCCTCGATCTCGATGTTCGGCGTGAGGTGCCGGACCCAGATCATGGAGCCGGTGCCGAGCGCCAGCAGGGCCACGCCCAGGCTGGTGCCCAGCGCCAGGTTGGAGCGCAGGGCCGCGACCACGGCATTGCCTGAGTTGTTCGGGCCGACCTCAAGGCCGATGTAGGCCGCGAGGAAGCCCACGCCGGCCAGGAACGCGATGACGAAGCAGGCCGCCGCGATGCGCTCGGCGATCTTGGCGGACTGCATGTCAGGCGGGTCGAGCGGGACGTAGTCCAGCGCCTCCCGCGGCTCGGCGGCCTTGGTGTCCACGGCGCTCGGCGCGGGCGACGGGGTGCCGATCACCCGCTTCGGCCCGGCCGGCTCCCCCTGCCCCTCCGGGGACAGTGGCTCGTAGTTGTCGCTCATCAGTGGTCTCCTGCGTCAGCGTTGTGGCCGGGGCCAACGACCGGGTCGCGGCGCCTGGCGGTCAGCCACATCGCGATCAGCACCAGGAACCCGAGGCCGCCCAGCCAGACGATCAGGCCCTCTGTGACGGTGCCAATGCGGCCGAGCGAGAACCCGCCCGGGTTCGGCTCGGCGCGGGTCGAAGTGACGTACGCGATGATGTCGCGCTTCTCCTGCGGCGTGACCGTCCCGTCGCCGAAGACCGGCATGGCCTCCGGGCCGGTGAGCATGGCCTCGTAGATCTGCGGTCGGGGTGGCCACGTTCAGCGGCGGCGCGTCCTTGCCGTAGGTCAGCGCGCCGCCGGACAGGCCGGCGTTGTGGCACTGGGCGCAGTTCGTGCTGAACAGGATCTCGCCCAGCGCGGTGTTCGCGCCCGAACTGCTCACCTGGCTCGACGCCGGGATCGTGGGGCCGCCGCCGAGGGACTGGATGTAGCCGGCGATGTCGTAGATCTGCTGCGGGGTGAAGTCCGACGGCTTGCGCTCGTTCTCCGCGCCGATCTCCTTGGCGGGCATGCGGCCCGTCGACATCTGGAAGTCAACGGCCGCCGCGCCCGCGCCGATCAGCGACGGCGCCTGGCTGGTGCCCTGCGCGCCGATGCCGTGGCACGTGGCACAGCTCTGGATGAACAGCGACTTGCCGTTCGCGATGTCGGTGGATGCCTGGCTGGTGGCGGCGGATGACGCTGCCGCCGGACAGCGCGCCATAGAGCGCGCCGGCCACGACAAGGCCGCCGGCGACCGCCGCATAGCCAGCGGCGGGGCGCCTTCGCCGGGCGATGATCGAGCTCACTCGGTATCCCCTGATTAGTGGATGAGGTAGATAGTCGTGAACAGGCCGATCCACACGACGTCGACGAAGTGCCAGTAGTAGGACACGACGATCGCGCTGACCTTCTGCTCATGGGTAAGGCGCTTGGCAACGTAGGTACGGCCGAGCAGGAACAGGAACGCAATGAGGCCACCCGTCACGTGCAGCCCGTGGAACCCGGTGGTCAGGTAGAACACCGAGCCGTAGTTGCTGTTCGAGAGCGTCAGGTGATCCTGGCTGACCAGCTGCCACCACTCGTACCCCTGCCCGAGGACGAAGTACAGGCCCATCAGGAAGGAGAGGATGTACCACTCGCGCAGGCCCCACTTCCAGAACTCGAAGACGCTCCCGACCCGCCTGACCTGGTCGCGCTCGATCGCGAACACACCCATCTGGCAGGTGACGCTGGACAACACGAGCACGGTCGTGTTGGTCGACGCGAGGGGAAGGTTCAGGTGCGCCATCGGCCACATGAGGCCCTGGCCCTTGTCTACCGAGCGGATCGTGAAGTACATCGCGAACAGGGCAGCAAAGAACATCAGCTCACTGGACAACCAGATGATGGTGCCCACGCTGACGAGGTTCGGTCTGCTGGCCGGACTGCGCGGTACCGCCGATGTCTCGGTCACTGATGCTGTCGCCACGAAGGTCATTATTACGACACCCCGTAGGGGATCTGCACCCGACCCCCTATTTTTCCCTGGCGCTCACCCCATCAACCTCTGGTACCCCGCCCGGGCAGAGCGTCTGGTTGCCGCGCATTCTCCGCTCCCGGGGGATCTGTAGGATGCTCGTCATGAAGGTCGTTGTCTACAGTCATGACGCCGACACGCGCGCCGAGATCACGCTCGCGATCGGCCGCCGTCCGGCGGCAGACGTGCCGGAGGCCGAGATCGTCGAGGTGGCGACGGCACCCGCGCTGTTCCGGCTGCTCGACGCCGGCGGTATCGACGTCATGGTGCTCGACGGCGAGGCCCAGCCCGCCGGGGGCATGGGCGTCTGCCGGCAGGCCAAGGACGAGATCTACCGTTGCCCGCCGGTGCTGCTCGTCATCGGCCGCGCCGACGACCGCTGGCTGGCCACCTGGTCCCAGGCCGACGCGGTCACCAGCCACCCCATCGACCCGATCGCCCTGGCCCGCGAGCTCGCGGCGCTGATGCGGTCGCGCGCGATCAAGGCCTCGTTATCCCCAGCCCATCCCGCCCAGCCCGCCCATCCCGCCCAGCCCGCCCATCCCGCCCAGCCCGCCCCACTCCCGAACGGTCCCGCCGCCCCCGGCACCTGAACCCCGATCGCGAGGCCCCATGGACACGCCTACCTGGCCAGCGCTGATCCGCGCTCTCATCGAGGGCAATGCCCTGACGGCTGACCAGGCCGCGTGGGCGATGAACGAGATCATGGAGGGGGCCGCCTCCGCCGCCCGCATCGCCGGGTTCGGCGTGGCGCTGCGGGCCAAGGGCGAGACCGCCGAGGAGATGGCGGGCCTCGCGTCGGCGATGCTCGCGCACGCGACGCCCATCACCGTTCCCGGTCCGCTCACCGACCTCGTCGGGACCGGCGGCGATGGCGCGCACACCGTCAACATCTCCACCATGGCGACGATGGTCGCGGCGGCGTGCGGGGTGCGGATGGCCAAGCACGGCAACCGCGCGGCCTCGTCGGCGTGCGGCGCGGCCGACGTCCTTGAGGCGCTCGGCGTGGTCATCGACCTGCCGCCGGCCGCGACGGCGGCGCTGGCGGCGGAGATCGGCGTCGCGTTCTTGTTCGCGCCCCTCTATCACCCGGCGTTCCGGCACACCGGCCCGGTTCGCAAGGAACTCGGGGTGCCGACCGCGTTCAACTTCCTCGGGCCGCTGACCAATCCGGCCCGGCCGTCGGCGCTGGCCGTCGGCGTCGCCGACCCGCGGATGGGCGGGGTGCTCGCCGGCGTTCTCGCGTCGCGCGGCAACTCGGCGCTGGTATTCCACGGCGGTGGCCTCGACGAGCTGAGCACGACCGGGCCGTCTGCCGTCTGGGTGGTCGCCGATGCGGCCGTGGCGGTCACCGAGCTCGATCCCCTGTCGCTGGGTATTCCCCGCGCTACGCTCGATGACCTGCGCGGCGGGGACGCCGCGCATAACGCGGGCGTGGTGCGCGCCGTGCTGTCCGGCGAGCCAGGCCCGGTGCGGGACATCGTCTTGCTCAACGCCGCCGCGGCGATCGCCGCCAGCGAGGGCCTTGGATTCGCGGCGCAGGCCGGCGGCGGCACCGCCGTGGCTGGCGGCACCGCGCTGGCTGAGGGGCTGGTCAAGGCGCTCGCGGCGGGGATGGCCCGGGCCGCGGAAGCGGTCGACTCCGGTGCCGCCGCGCGGCTGCTGGCACGGTGGGCCGAAGCGAGCAGGGGCCTTTCCGAGGGGTAGTCGCCACCCGCGTCCCTCGCGTGGCCGTGCTCGCGGAACTGGGCTAGGCGTCGATGCCGATGGAGAAGGCGGCGTCCAGGTCATGCCTGGAGTAGGTGCGGAACGCGATGTGGGTCTGCGTTCCCGTGACGCCCGACACCTTGTTCAGGCTGCCGGGGATGACCTCGGCGAGCTCTTCGTGGGCGCGCACCCGGACGATCGCGACCAGGTCGAACTCGCCCGTGGTCGAGTAGACCTCGCTCACGCCGGGAATCTGCGCGATGACCTCGGCGACCTCCGGGATCCGGTGGACCTCGGCGGTGATCATGACAATGGCGGTAACCATGCGCGTAGATTATCCGCCTGGCGGCGGGGCCACCGTAGTGCCCTGGCCAGCCAGCGCCGCCATCTCCCCTTGACCTCGCGCGCCCGCGCCAGGGCCCGGGCGGCTTCCTCGGCCGCGTCCTGCTCCGCGAGCCACGCCGTCAGCTCGCCCATGGTGGTGACCCCACGGCCGGCCAGTCGCTCGACCAGGCGCATGAGGATGTCGGCGGTAGCCCGCGCGTCGTCCAGCGCGCGGTGCGATGGCCGTACCGGGGTGCCGAAGAACTCGGCCAGCGTCCCCAGCCTGCGATCGGGGACCTCGTCGGGCACGACCATCAGGTACCGGGCGAGCCGGACGGTGTCGATCACGGCGAACCCGGGCCAGGGCAGGCCCGCGGCCTCGCACTCAGCGGTGAGGAAGCTGAGGTCGAACCGCGCGTTATGGGCGGCGAAGACGCAGCCCTCGGCGAACGCCAGCAGGCCCGGCAGCACGGCCGCGGCCGGCGGCGCGGTGCGCAGCATGTCGTCATCGATCCCGGTGAGCGCCTCGACCTGGGCCGGAACCGGGGTACCCGGGTTCACGAGCGACGTGTACTCCGCGACCGCCTGACCGCCGCGCACGCGGACGGCGCCGATCTCGGTAATGGCCGAGTCCTGCGGCCTGAACCCGGTCGTCTCCACGTCGACGACGGCGTAGTCGAGCTCCGCCAGGGGTACCGCGCTATTGACGCCGACGTCGTTCACGCCGTGCCGCCCGCCCGTTCCTGGCCCGCTCCCCACCCGCGCTCGCTCGTTCACTCCCTTACCGTAAGGCCCGGCACCGACATTCGGCTCGAATGTCGTACCCCGGCCGTAGCGTGTCCGGTGTCGGCAACCAGACGACCGCACGGGAGGACATCATGATCATCGACTGCGGGCGCTGCGAGGCGCGCGGGCTCGCCTGCGCGAATTGCGCGGCGGCCGTCCTCGTCACGGACTCGGCCGAGGCCGGGCACCCGTACCCGAGCCAGCCGGACCTGGGCCCCGCGGAGTTGCGGGCGCTGACGGTCCTCGCGAACGCCGGGCTGATCCCGCCGCTGCGGTACGCCCCGCGGATGGCGCGCGCCTCCTAGGCGGCCCGGTCCGCCGCCGACCCCGGATGCCGCCGCCGCTGCCGCCGCCCAGGTGATCTGTTTAACGAAATAGGCGAATCGGTTGATACGTGTCCCTGGCAGTCACTAGCGTAGCCACTGCTCTTCCGTCGCGATGCCGCATGGCCAGGCGCTGCGACACCGGTTCGCTAGTGTTCCGGGCTGCAAGCGGGCGGCACCCGCACTTTTGCTCAGCGCGGCTAGCGGTAGGGGAATGAGGCAACGACCATGCGGCAGGCGGCAGTGGATAGTCGACAGGCAACGCGCATCCCAGGATGGCGCAGGGGTGTCGTGATCGCGGCCTGCCTGGTCTTCGCGGGCGGGCTGGCCATCGGCGCCACCGAGCTCGCCGGCGCCGCGCCTGCCCCGACGGTCAGCCAGGTCGAGGCCCAGGTGAACGCCGATCAGTCCAAGCTGGACAAGGCGCAGCAGCAGTACGACAAGGACAACATCCAGCTGACGGCGGCGAAGGCCCGGCTGGCCCAGATCGATTCCGCGGCGGCCGCCGACAACAAGCGGTTCCTCGCGGCCCGCAAGCAGGTCGTGCAGATCGCGGCGGCCGGCTACATGGACTCGGACCAGACCTCGCTGGCGGGCCTGCTCACGAACAGTGACCCCGGTACGGTCCTCAGCGAGGCGTCGATCATTACCGAGCTCACCGGTGCCCGGAACCTGCAGACCCAGCAGTTCCTGGCCGACGCTCAGCAGCTCACCTCCGTGCGGCAGGAGCAGGCGCGCACCGAGGCCGGCATCCAGCAGGTCACCAACCAGGCCAAGTCGGCCAAGGACTCGGCCCTGGCGGCGTACAAGCACCAGAAGTCGATCCTTGACGGCCTCACCGCCGAGCAGCAGGCGCAGGTCACCGCGGACACCGTCGGCGGGTCCCATTCCTCGGCGGTCGCCCACCCCGTCGATACGGTTCCCGTCGGCTCAGGAGGCGGGCGAAGCGGTGGCGTTCGTCATCCAGAAGGCGCAAGATCGGCTGCCCGTACCTCTACGGGGGCACCGGGCCGTGCCAACGGCGACTGGCTTGACTGCTCTGGCCTCGTGCAGGCCGCCTGGGCGGCCGCCGGGGTGACGATCGCCCGCGACACTTACTCTCAGGGGGCGAGCCTGCCGCACATCCCCCTGAGCGACATCGCGCCGGGCGACCTCATCTTCTACAACGGCTTCGGCCACGTCGCGATGTACGTCGGCGGCGGCATGATCGTCGACGCGCCGCGATCGGGCCTTGACGTGGAGGAGATCCCGATGAGCACGTCCTGGTACGCCAACAGCGTCAGCGGTGTCGCGCGCGTCTCCGAGCGGACCTAGACTCGTAGGTATCATGCGCCGCACCCTCATTGTCACGAACGACTTCCCGCCGCGCCAGGGTGGCATCCAGTCCTTCATCCACGAGCTCGCGCTCCGGCTGCCGGCCGACCGGCTCACGGTCTACGCGCCGAAGTGGGATGGCGACGCCGAGTTCGACGCGCGCCAGCCGTTCGAGGTGGTACGGCACCCGACCTCGCTGATGATCCACAGCCCGGGGGTCACCCGGCGGGCCATCGAGATCGCCCGGGCCAGGGACGCGGAGGCGGTGGTCTTCGGCGCGGCCGCGCCCCTCGGCCTGATCACGCCCGCGCTGCGCCGGAACACGCGGCATCACCCGGGCCATCGCCATCACGCACGGCCACGAGGCCGGGTGGGCCGCCCTGCCCGTCGCCCGGCAGCTGCTGCGCCGCATCGGCGAGCACGTTGACGTCGTCACCTACCTGGGCGAGTACTTCCGTGCCCGGCTGTCGGGGGTCATCCCGGCGGGGAAGCTGACCCGGCTGTCCCCCGCCGTCGACCCGGCAGCGTTCCGTCCCGACCCCGCGGCGGGCGCGGCCATCCGCGCCCGGCTCGGCCTGACGGGCCGGCCCGTCGTGGTGTGCGTGTCCCGCCTGGTGCCGCGCAAGGGCCAGGACCTGCTCATCCGCGCCTGGCCCCGGGTCCGCGCCGAGGTGCCGGACGCCGCCCTGCTGCTGGTCGGCGGCGGCAGCTACCAGGCCGCGCTGCGGCGCCTGGCCCAGCGGACGGGCGTCGCTGACCAGGTGATCCTCACCGGTTCCGTGCCGTTCGCTGAGCTGCCCGCGCACTACGCGGCCGGTGACGTGTTCGCCATGCCGTGCCGCACCCGGCGGGGCGGCCTCGACGTCGAGGGCCTTGGCATCGTCTACCTGGAGGCCTCCGCGACCGGCCTCCCGGCGATCAGCGGGGATTCCGGCGGCGCGCCGGACGCCATCCTGGACGGCGAGACAGGGTACGTCGTGCCCGGCCGCGACGCCGCAGCCCTCGCTAGCCGGATCATCAGCCTGCTGCAAGACCCCGACGGCGCCCGCGCGATGGGCGAGAAGGGCCGTTCCTGGGTCGAGCGTGACTGGACCTGGGAGCAGGCCGCCGCCCGGCTCACGGCCCTCATCGACGGCTGAGCGCGGCCAGGCGGGACGACGCCGCCTGGCCGTGGCCAGCGAACGCGGTGAGTCAGGCCGCCTCGCCGCTGATGCCGAAGGCGGACAGGCGGCGGATGGCCAGGCCAGAGGGCGGCCACCGTGACATGACGCGCCATGACCACCGACGTGCTGAGGCTGAGGCCCGCGCTCAGGTTAGGGTTCGGGGCGATCGCATTGGCGATGCCGAGGGCGTAGTGGCCCGACGGACAAGATGCGCGCGCCGCCGATGAGGTTGGACAGCAGGCCCTCCCAGATCAGCACGTACAGCAGGCCGACCGCGATGGCCCGGCTGGTCAGCGCCGAGGCCATCACGAAGATCGCCGAGTAGATCACCGACCCGGCGATGGCCCCGACGAGCAGGGCGATCGCGAGCTTGCTGCCGGTGGGGGCGATCAGGCCGGCGATCAGCTCGGGGATGGCGGTGAACACCATCGTGAGCACGCTGGCGACGGCGAACTTGGTGAGGATCACCGAGGTCCGGCTGACCGGGGTCGCCAGCAGGTGGACGATGGAGCCGTCGTCGACCTCCGCGCCAAGCACGCTGGTGCCGATGATGAGCGCGGTCAGCGGCAGCAGCACCGAGAAGCCGAAGTCGCCGAGGATCTCGGTACGCCCACTGATCGCTCGGCGGGTTGCCGGCCCGCAGGATGACCGTGAGGCCGATGAGGATGAGCGGCGGGATCGCGAACAGCAAGGCCCTGCGGCGGCCGAGCGTGGCCCGGAGGGTGATCCCCGCGATGGTGGAGTTGAGCACTGTCGGGGACTCCTTAGTTGCTGATGAGGTAGCTGAAGACGCTTTCCAGCGACTCGTCGGTCGGCAGCAGCTCGCGCAGCCGGATGCCCTCGTCGCGGGCCAGGCCGCGATCGCAGCGGTGAACGCGCCGTAGTCCGTGGTGCGGACCTGCAGGCCCTTGCTGGTCAGCTCGACGGCGGCCACGTCGGGCCTGCGCCATGAGCGCGGCGGCGAGGCCGCCGGTCGTCGGAGGACCGGACGCTGAAGACGTGCGGGCGGCTCGTCATGAGCCGGCGGATCTCGCGGAAGTCGCCGGAGGCGGCGAGCCGCCCGGCGACCATGACCTGGATGGTCCCCGACAGCCGCTCCACCTCCTCCAGGATGTGCGAGCTGAACAAGATGACGCGGCCCCGCGTGCCGAGGCGCGTGCAGCAGGTCCATCATGTGCAGCCGCTGGCGGGGGTCCATCCCGTTGAACGGCTCGTCGAGCAGCAGGATCTCCGGGTCGTGCACCAGGGCGGCCGCCACCTTGATGCGCTGGCGCATGCCCTTGGAGTAGGTGGAGATCCTCCGGTCGGCGGCGGCCGCCATGTCGGTCATGGCGATCGCGGCCCGTGCGGCCTGCTCGGGGTTGGGGAGCTTGTGCAGCCTGGCGCTGGCGGTGACGAACTGCTCGCCGGTGAGGAACGCGTACACGGAGTCCCGCTCGGGAACCAGGCCGAGCTGGCGTGTAGATCTCAGGATTGCGCCAGGACGGCTCGCCCGGCGACGGTCAGCTCGCCCCTTGGAGGGGGCGAGGAACCCGGCCATCATGTGCAAGATGGTGGACTTGCCCGCGCCGTTGGGGCCGAGCAGGCCGGTGACGCCGGGGCCGATCGACATGCGTGATGTCGTTGACCGCGACGACGTTGCCGTACCAGCGGCTGACGTGGGTGACAGCTCGATGGTGGCGCCGGATGCCGGCCGGCGGCGGCGGGCGGGCGGCTGACCGGGCCTGCGGTGCTGGCGTGGTCACTGGAGGGCCGCCTTCCGGTAGCGGGCGACCAGGCCGTACAGGCAGCCGGCCACGAGGGCGATGAGGACGATGGCGTAGACGACGCCGAACGAGCCGGGGTTGGGCACCTGGTCCGGGGTCAGCCCGCCGAGCCACCGGCGGACCCCGTCGATGAGCGTGAACGGGCTGAACAGGCCACCGATCTTCGCACGCGATCGGGGCGTGGTCGGCCCCCGGGTGGCCCGTCAGGCCCAGGCCTCCCCGTCTGGGGCTCCGGTCCCGCGACCTGGACGAGCCGGGCGTCTCGGCGTTCACGATGATGTTGGCCAGGATCCAGGTGAGGAACAAGAAGATCGCGATCGCGCCGGTCGCGAAGGCCCGGCGGCCGGAGAAGGAGGCGAGGAACAGGCTGACCGCCGCCAGCACCACGGCCCACATGAGGCCGACGAGCAGGCCGGGGAACAGGGCCTGCGTCTCGTGCCAGATCTGGCTGGCCGCCGTGCTCTGACGCGATCGTGCCGAGGTACAGGGCGATCAGCGGGACCCACATCATCACCAGCAGGGCAGCGGTGAACGCGATGTACTTCGCCGCCGGGTAGTCGGCAGGCCGCAGCGGCCGGGAGAAGTACAGCGGGAGCACCCGGCTGCGCAGGTCGCGGGAGACCAGTTCGGGCGCCTGGATCGCGACGAAGACCAGCATCGCCGAAGGTGCGCAGGTCCGGCCGGTAGGTGTCGTAGGTCAGGATCCGGGCCTGCCCTGCGATACGGCGAAGGCGTTGACGATGGCGGGCAGGCACAACACGATGAGGATGAGGAACGGGACGATCTTCGCCTTGACGCTGCGGCCGAACCCGAACGCCGACCGGAAGCTGTGCCAGGCCAGGGCCCGGACGATGGCCGCCCGGCCAAGGCGGGGACCGTCGTAGCTCTTGTAGCCGAGGTCGTGGATGACGCTCTCGGTGTTAGCGGACACCAGCGGACTCCCCACTGTGCTCGTCGGAACTGTGCTCATCGGAGTCGCGGAACAGCTCCTCGACCTGGTGGCGGCGCTGTTCCAGGCGGGACAGCGGCAGCCGCAGGCCGGCCACGCTGTCGCGGACGGCGTCGAAGGTGTCATCGCCGCCGAGGGGGACGAGGACCTGGGTGCGCTGCGTGCCCGGCCGTGGCGTCAGGCCTCGCCGGGTGAGGTCGGCGAGCAGGGCCTCGACGCCGTCCTCGACCTCGACGAGCAGCACCTGGCTGACGCCGGTGAAGCTGGAGATGGAGTCGGCCCGCAGCAGCTTGCCGCCCTCGATCGCGACGAGGTGATCGCAGACCCGCTCGATCTCGGACAGCAGGTGCGAGGCGACCACGATCGAGATGCCGAACTCATGGCCGATCCGGTCGATGAGCTCCAGCATGGCGGTGCGCCCGGCCGGGTCCAGCCCGTTGGTCGGCTCGTCGAGCAGCAGCAGCCGCGGGTCCCCGGCGAGCGCCTGCGCGAGCTTGACCCGCTGCTTCATGCCGGTGGAGTAGGTGCCGATCTGGCGGTACCGCTCCTCGTGCAGGCCGACGTGCCGCAGTGCCTCGGCCGCCCGCTCCTTGGCGGCGGTGGCCGGGATGCCGGACATCCGGCCCATGTGGGTGACGAACTCGGTGGCCGAGACGTCCGCCGGGAGGCAGTCGTGCTCGGGCATGTAGCCGACCAGCTGGCGGATCTGCTCGCCCTCGGTCGCGCAGTCGCGGCCCAGCACCAGCGCCCGGCCGCTGGTCGGGGCAAGCAGCCCGAGCAGCGTCTTGATCAGGGTCGACTTGCCCGCGCCGTTGGCGCCGATCAGCCCGGTGACACCCGGCGAGAAGGACACCGTCAGCCCGCCGAGCGCGGTCACGCCGCCCGGGTAGACCTTGGTCAGCCCGGTCGTCTCGATGACGGCGGGCGGAGAAGGGTTCATGGAAGCCAAGCGTGCCAGCATCGGCGGGCGTCCGCGTCCAGCCTCAACGGTGAGATATCGCTGTCATTGACTGCCGGGTACCGCGCTGGGGCTAGTCCTGTGGGATGACGCGGCCGGGCCCGGCGTGCGGATACCGTTATGTCGTGGCTTCCCGACCGCCGGGCGTTCCGCTGACGAAGCGCATGAAGCGCGGCCACTGGATGGCGATCGACTTCGCGGTGGCCAGCTTCGCGGCGCTCGCGTGCCTGCTCGAAGCGGCGGGCGTCGAGCGCGCCCGCCATGCGTTCCGCCGGGCTGCTTGCCAGCCTCCCGCTCGCGGCCGTCGTCTTCCTGGCGATCGGGCTGCGCCGTCGCGGCCCGCGTGGCCGCCTTCTGGGCTCTCGCCGTCGCCTCGCTGGTCGCCGTCCGCTGGCCGACGCCGTCCTCCCTGGAGGACGTCACGCTGCTGTCCATGACCTACGTGCTGTACCTGGTCACCGTGACGTGCGCGCGGCGCACCGGCGTCCTCGCGCTCGCCGTCTGCCTCGCGGAGATCCTCGGCATGGAGTTCCTCGTCCACGGCGAGATCACCCACGACTCCGGCCCGTCGATCCCGGTGGCATTCGCCGCCTGCATCGCCTGGATGATCGGGTACTCCGTACGGCAGCGCCGGGCCTACATCGAGATGCTGCAGGTGCAGGCGGCAAGCAGCGCCGTCGAGCAGGAACGGCTGCGGATCGCCCGCGAGCTGCATGACGTGGTCGCGCACAGCATGAGCGTCATCGCCGTGCAGGCGGGCTTCGGGGAGTACGTCATCGACAGCAACCCGGCGGACGCCCGCAAGGCGCTCGCCGCGATCCAGGCCACCAGCCGGGAGGCCCTAGCCGAACTGCGCCGGATGCTCGGGATGCTGCGGCAGCAGGAGACGGGCGCCGCCCCGCTGACGCCGGAGCCGCGCCTGGCCGACCTGGACCGGCTGATCGAGCGTACCCGCGCCGCGGGCATCGAGGTCAGCCTCATCCGCGTGGGCACCGCACGGAACCCGGCCCGCCGGCCTGGACGTGTCGGCGTACCGGATCATCCAGGAGGCGCTGACCAACGTCGTGCGGCACGCCGGAGGCGGTGCCCGGTGCACCGTCACCGTCGCCTACGGTGAGGACGTGCTGATGGTCGAGGTGACCGACGACGGCGGGCTGGGCGGCGGGCCGCACCACTCCCCCGGCTGCGGGCACGGGCTCATCGGCATGCGCGAGCGCGTCCACCTGTGCCGCGGGGAGCTCAGCGCCGGGCCGCTGCCCGACGGGGGCTTCCGCGTGCACGCGCGGCTGCCGGCTCCCGAGTTCCTGCAGCCGGGCCGCACGACGCTCGCGGCGGCGGCGTCGTGACGATCGAGGTCGCCGTCGCCGACGACCAGGCGCTCGTCCGGGCCGGGTTCTGCGGGATCATCGCGGCGACGCCCGGCATGGCCGTGGTCGGCGAGGCCGCCAACGGCGCCGAGGCGATCGAGGTCGCGGGCCGGGCACGGCCCGACGTCATGCTCATGGACGTCCGCATGCCCGTCCTTGACGGCATCGAGGCCACGAGGCGGATCACCGCCGGCCGGGAGACGGCGGGCGTGCGGATCATCATCCTCACCACGTTCGACCTCGATGAGTACGTGTTCGCGGCGCTGCGCGCCGGGGCGAGCGGGTTCCTGCTCAAGGACACGGTCCCGGCCGACCTGCTGACCGCGATCCGGGTCGTCTCGGCCGGCGAGGCGCTGCTGGCCCCGAGCATCACGCGCCGACTGATCAGCGAGTTCTCCCGCATTCCCGCGCCGACGCCGCAGGCACCGCGCGCCGCGCCGGCCCGCAGGCTCACCCGCCCCCGACCTCGCCCGGCAGCTCACCGAGCGCGAGTGCGAGGTGCTGCGCCTCGTCGCCTCGGGGCTGTCGAACGCGGAGATCGCCGAAAGGCTCCGCATCTCCCCCGCGACCGCCAAGACGCACGTCGCTCACTTGCTGACGAAGCTGGACGCCCGCGACCGGGTCCAGCTCGTGATCACCGCCTACCAGGCCGGCCTGGCCGCGCTGCCCTGACTCAGTGGCTGAAGCGGCCGCGGTAGTACTCGAAGACGAAGCCGACGGACGTGAAGAGGACGGCGACGGTGCCGAGCAGGACAAGCCACCACCCGATCGCGAGGCCCACCGCGGTGACGGCCGCGGCCAGGCCAACCCACAACGGCCACCAGGAGTGCGGGCTGAAGAACCCGAGTCTCGCCGGTGCCCTCGTAGACCTCCGCCTCGGGGTTGTCCTCCGGGCGCTCCGCGCCGGTCTGCTTGCTGATGTTCCGCCCGGTGAACAGGACGTAGAACCCGGCGAGCATGCACAGGCCAATCGCTAGCGCGAGCGCCGTCGTGCCGGTCGGGTCGTAGGACACGTACCAGTAGACGATGTCAGCGCCGGTCAGGAACAGACCGCAGCCGATGAAGAGCCAGCCTTCGACCTTCATGGGAAAGACACGCTCCTACTTCTTCGCCGCGCTGAGGGCGGGGATGGATTGGTCCAGGCCACGTGAGGTCCGCCCGTGCTTGATGTGGGGGTAGTGCAGGTCGAACGCCGGGCGCTCGGAGCGGATGCGCGGGATGCGGTAGAAGTTGTGCCGCGGCGGCGGGCACGAGGTCGCCCACTCCAGCGAGCTGGAGTAACCCCACGGGTCCTCTTCCGTCACCTTCGAGCCGGACCACGTGGTGACGTAGACGTTCCAGAGGAACAGGATCACCGACAGGGCCAGCAGCCAGGAGCCGACCGTCGAGATGACGTTCAGCGTCGTGACGTCGCCCGGCAGGAACGGGTAGTTCGCCGTGCGCCGCACCTGGCCCTGGACGCCCGCCCAGTGCTGCACCAGGAACGTCATGTTGAACCCGATGAACAGCAGCCAGAACTGGATCTTGCCCAGCCGCGAGTTCAGCATCTTGCCGGTCATCTTCGGCCACCAGAAGTACAGTCCGGCGAACATCTCGAAGAGCACGGTGCCGGCGAGCACGTAGTGGAAGTGCGCCACGACGAAGTAGGAGTCCGACACCGCGAAGTCCATCGGCGGCGAGGCCAGGATGATGCCGGTGATGCCGCCGAACAGGAACACCACCAGGAACCCGACGGTGTACAGCATCGGCGGCTCGAACGAGATCTGGCCGCGCCACATCGTGCCCGCCCAGTTGAAGAACTTCACGCCCGTGGGCACCGCGATGAGCAGCGTCATGAACGAGAAGAACGGCAGCAGCACCGCGCCGGTGGTGAACATGTGGTGCGCCCACACGGTCATCGACAGGCCCGCGATCGAGATCGTGGCCGCGATCAGGGTCTTGTAGCCGAACAGCGGCTTGCGGCTGAAGACCGGGATGATCTCGGTCGCGATGCCGAAGAACGGCAGCGCCAGGATGTAGACCTCGGGATGGCCGAAGAACCAGAACAGGTTCTGCCACAGCAGCGCGCCGCCCGACTGCGCGGAGAACACCTGGGCACCCAGGCGGCGGTCGATCTCCAGCACCAGCAGCGCGGCGGCCAGCACCGGGAACGCCAGCAGGACCAGCATGGAGGTGAGCAGCGCGTTCCAGGTGAAGATCGGCATCCGGAACATCGTCATGCCGGGCGCGCGCATGCAGAAGATCGTGGTGGTGAAGTTGACGGCGCCCAGGATGGTGCCGAAGCCGGACAGCGCCAGGCCCACGATCCACAGGTCAGCGCCGATGCCGGGCGAGTACGTCGCGCTGGTGAGCGGCGCGTAGGCGTACCAGCCGAACGCCGCCGCGCCGCCCGGCGCCAGGAAGCTCATCAGCAGGATGATCCCGCCGAACGCGAACAGGTAGTAGCTCAGCAGGTTGAGCCGGGGGAAGGCCACGTCGGGCGAGCCGATCTGCAGCGGCACCAGCTCGTTCGCGAACCCGACGAACAGCGGCGTGGCGAACAGCAGCAGCATGATCGTGCCGTGCATCGTGAACAGCTCGTTGTACTGCGAGTCGGAGATGATCGACTGGTTCGGTCCCAGGAGCTGGACGCGGATCAGCATCGCCATGATTCCCGCGAGCAGGAAGAACACGAACGACGTGATCAGGTACATGTGCCCGATGATCTTGTGGTCCGTGGAGGACAGCCATCCCGCGAGGACCGAGCCCTTGCGCTCGGTCCGCTGCGCCCGGCGCAGGGCGGCGCGGCTCGCCGGCTGGTCAAGCGTGGTCACGTAGTGCTCCCTGCTGCGGTGCTCTGGAGCGCCTTCTGCTGGGCGATCCATGTCTGGAATTGTGATGGGGTCACGATCTTCAGCGTGAAGAGCATGCGACTGTGGTAGACCCCGCACAGCTCACTGCAGTGCCCGGTGAACGTCCCGGTCTGGTTGGCGGTGATCGCGAAGTGGTTCGGGTGGCCCGGGATGACGTCCCGCTTGAACAGGAACTCCGGCACCCAGAACGCGTGGATCACGTCGGGCGAGGTCAAGTTGAACTCGACGGACTCGCCCTCGGGGATTTCCAGCACCGGCAGGTGCTGCTGGCTGGCCGGAAGGGTCGGGTCCCACATCTCGCCGTCCTCGGTGACCCCGTAGCCCGGGTAATTGAACTGCCAGCTCCACTGGAAGCCGACAACGTTCACCTTCAGGGCGGGATCCTTCGGGATCGCGTCGATCGTGTTCTCGTCCCTGGCCGTGTAGTAGAAGAGCACGGCGATCAAGACGAACGGGATCACCGTGTACAGGATCTCGATCGGCATGTTGTAGCGGACCTGCGGGGGGAGCTTGTTGCCACGCTTGCGGTGGAAGATCACCGCCCACACGATCATGCCCCAGACAACGCAGCCGACGAGCAACCCGGCGATCCACGACCCCTGCCAGATCGAGACCACGACCTTGCCCTGGTCAGTGACGGGGTTCGGGAAGCCCATGCGGGTGAACGTGTCGTTCGTGCACCCGGTCAGGGCAAGCAGCATGACGGCAAGCGCGCCCACGCCCGCCGCCTTAGTGCGGCGACGGCGCGTGGCGGTGCCGCGCGCGCCTGGCGCGGCCTGCCGACGATTCAGAGTCAACGAAGCGCCTTCCCAACGACGTCGTCCGGCCTCCAACTCTAGGGCCGGTCCACGGTCTTCTACAGCGTGTCGTGCATACGGTATCGCGACCTCGTGGGGGCGTTGCGACGACCCCCGGTGTTGCGGGCTGGATTCTCCGGTGGGCGCACGGTTTGTGACGCGGCGCGCCTGGATCGCATCCTCGCGTGATCCGTGCGTACGACCGCATCAACCGGGCACTATGGAGAACGTGGGCCTGACGACACAGCGATGCTGGGGACAACGATGAGCCGGGAGTGGTTCGTCCGCAAGGAGCCGGGTGCCGCCGCCGCTCCCGCCGCCCCTCCCGCCGTTCCTTCCGCCCTGCCGGAGGCGCTGCTCGTCATCGACGCCCTGGGCCGCAAGTGCCCCATCCCCATCATCATGCTCGCCGAGCAGATCGGCACCGTGCCGATCGGCTCGGTCATCGCCGTGCTGGCCGACGACCCGGCCGCCTACACCGACGTACCCGCCTGGTGCGCCATGAAGTCGCACTCGCTGGCGTTCCGCGAGGATTACCAGACCGGCTGGTCCTTCGGCATCAGGCGGAATTACTAGGCGCCTACCGGAGCGGACCGGGCTCGCTAGGCCTTCCCGAAGCGGTCGGTGAAGCGGGCGTCATCTCGCCACCAGAGGCCGTCGGCCGCATCCTCGACCTCGTCGCGCGCGTCGAGGCCTCGGCGTCGATCGCGGCGGCCTCGGCCTTGTCCTCGCGCATCGCGTGAATGAACTGGGCGGCCAGGAACGGCAGGCCGACGAAGTCGCCGAGAATCCACAGGACGCCGCCGCCAAGAACCTGGTCGGTGGCGAACGTCGGGCCGAACGGACGGTGCAGGGCCTGGTAGTAAGGCAGCGCTATGAGGTTCTGGTCGGCGATGACCGCGATGCCGAAGAAAGCGTCCCCGACGACCGCAGCGGCGGTGATCCACATGGAAACGGCGCGGTTGTACTCCTTCGGCACCGGGTCGACGCGAAGGAACGTCCAGAAGTACAGGTACCCGGCCGCCATGAGCGCGAGGTAGGTCAGCTTCCCTGATCGCGCCGCTGTGGAAGGCCGCCGGGTACCAGGTGGTGAAGTACATGACGAACGGGACGGCGACGAGCGCGAACGTGGTCACCGCCGGGAAGGTCAGCGCGATGGCCAGCCTGCTCCTGCACGAGCTTCTCGACCCGGCGGCCGGCCGCCGGGGCGGCCGCCGACAGCAGGGTGAGCGGCCGGCCCATCGCCAGGAACAGCGGGACGACGAGGACCAGCAAGACGGTCTGGGTGGCCCGGGCGTAGAACAGGACGCCCTGGTACACGCCGACCCAGGACATCGTGGCGTAAACGAGGAAGCCCAGCCCGAGCCCGCAGAACGCGATCGCGCGCCCGACGGGCCACGGCCGGCCGGCCGCGCCGGACCCGGCGCAGGCCGGCCAGGTAGGCGGCGCCCGCGATGATGACGAGCGCGATGACCGGCACATCGGCCGTCCACTGCGTGAAGGCACTGGCCAGCGTCAGGGTTGGCGGGCCGGTGTATCCCATGGGCACCACGCTACCCGCTCGCTGAAATCACGTGTTTACCCATGTCCATTGCGCTTGCTAACAAGTTCGCGGGAGAGTACCGCTAGCTGTTTTCTCGCATCTCCATGACTATCGGCTGAGAGGCTCCCCAGTGAAACACGTGACACGATCGCGTGCGGTCGTGGCGGCGGGTGCCGCCTCGCTGCTCGTCGCCGGCCTCGGCGTCGTGGCGGCCACCGCGGCGGCGGCCAAGCCCGACCCCGTGCGGGGCGCGATCGCCGGGACGCACCCCGGCTGGGCGACCCCGCGGGCGCTGGCCGGCAAGGCGCCGGCCCCGACTGCCTCGCTGACGGCCAGCGTCTACCTTGCTCCGCCAGCCCGGCCTGGCCACGGTCGCGGAGGAGGTCTCGACACCGGGCAGCAGCCTGTACGGGCATTACCTGACCGCGGCCCAGGTAGCCGCGCAGTACGCGCCCACCAGCGGGGAGATCTCCTCGGTCGAGCAGTGGCTGACGAGCGACGGGCTGAGCGTGACCGGGGCCGTCCCCGGCATTGGCGGGTACGTCCGGGTGACCGGCAGCGTCGCGGCCGCCGCCAAGGCGTTCGGCGTGACGTTCGGCACGTACAAGGTGGACGGCACGACGTACCGCGCGCCCGAGCAGACAGCGTCCGCGCCGGGAAGCGTCTCCCCCTATGTGCTGTCGGTCACCGGCCTGGACAACGCCCGGCACGACATGCGGCCCGCTGACACGCTGCCACCGCCGACCCAGAACTACTTTGTCGCGCCCGATTGCTCGACGTACTACGGCCAGCACGCCGCGACGACGGTGCCCGGCACCAAGACGGCGATCCCGCGGGCCTACGGGAAGTCCCAGCCGTGGACGAACTGCGGCTACACGCCCGCGCAGATCCGCGGCGCGTACGGCGTGACGCAGTCCCACGAGAATGGCAAGGGCGCGACGATCGCGGTCGTGGACGCCTACGCCTCGCCGACCATGCTGGCGGACGCGAACCAGTACGCGGCGGCGACCGGCGACAAGCCGTTCGCTCAGGGCCAGTACACGCAGGTGCTGCTCGGCGGCACGAACGGATGGGACCAGACCGGCCCGCAGGCCTGCGACGCCGCGGGCTGGTACGGCGAGGAGTCGCTCGACGTGGAGGCGGCGCACGGCATGGCCCCCGGCGCCAACGTGACCTACGTCGGCGCGGTGGACTGCACGGACTCGGGCCTGCTCGCGGCGGTCACGTACATCGTCACGCACCACACGGCCGATATCGTGACCAACTCGTGGGGCGAGCCTTACGACCAGTCCGTGACCCAGGGGGCCTACGACGCGGTCTTCCAGGCGGGCGCGGCCGAGGGGATCGGCTTCTTCTTCTCCTCCGGCGACGAAGGCTACGAGGACCCGAACTACGAGGACCCCGGCTTCTCGGACAAGGTCCAGGTCGATTACCCGACCTCCAGCCCGTGGGTGACCTCGGTCGGTGGCACCAGCCTGGCGATCGGCAGCCACGACGACTACCAGTTCGAGACCCCGTGGGGCACCACTCTCGACCCGCTGCTGACCAGCAAGAAGGGCTCGGCCTGGGCGTTCACCCCGCCGGGGACCGCCGCCCAGCAGGAGTTCGGGTACGTGATCCCCGGTAGCGGCGGCACCACCGAGGGCGGCTACGACGGCTCCGGCGGCGGCGGCGTGTCCGCGGCGTACCCGCAGCCGTGGTACCAGGCGGGCGTCGTCCCGGCCAGCCTCGCGACCACCGAGGTCGTGACCACGCCCTCGGCGTCGAACTCGCCCGGGACCTTTACGGAGAGCCTGACCAGGGCCCCGGCGCCGATGCGGGTGGTCCCGGACGTCTCGGCGCTCGCCGACGCGTCCACGGGCTTCCTGGTCGGCGAGACGCTGTACGGGCCGGGCAAGCTGAGCGGCAAGGAGAAGTTCTACCTCAGCCGCATCGGCGGGACCAGCCTGTCCTCCCCGATCTTCGCCGGGATCGAGGCGGACGCCCAGCAGGCGGCCGGGCACCCGCTCGGCTTCGCCAACCCGGTGATCTACCGGATGGACCGCTCGTCCCGTGCCGTGCGGCCCGGGGTGGCCACGCCCGCCAGCCAGGGCTTCGGTTCCGGCGTCTTCCACGACGTGACCAGCCGCCCGGCGGTGCCCGGGCTGGGCACCAGCTACACCCGGCTGGGCGAGGTCCGGTCCAACTACAAGGACCCGTACAACGAGACGCTGCCGCTGGTCACCTGGCTGCGCACGCTCGGCGTCAACGGCGTCGGTGACGCGGCGCTGGCGGGTGCCGCCGGCTACGACGACGCCACCGGGGTGGGCTCGCCCGCCTACTACGTCCAGGCGTTCCAGTCACCCAACCGCGGCGGCTGGTAGGCCGGGTTAGCCCCCGTGAGCAGAAAACCGGGCGGGGCGGCTCCCCTCGAGGGGAGCCGCCCCGCCCGGTTTCCGCCGTGCGGCGAACGTCAGGCAGGAACGTACGTGATGAGCTCGGCGGCGACCGCGTCGCCGTAGGCCGCCGTCGCGCGCTCGGCGAGGGTCTTCGGCGTCAGCTCGTACTCCTGCGGGCCGACCGTCTCCAGGACCTGCACGGCCATCAGGTTGCCGAGCTGGATCGCCCGCTCGACCGGCAGGCCCCACGCGGTGGCCGCGAGGAAGCCGGCCCGGAACCCGTCGCCGGCGCCCGTCGGCTCGACGAGCCTGGCCCCCGCGACCGAGCCGACGACGATAGCCTCCTCGCCCTTCCGCTCCACCTTGGCGCCGTCGCCGCCGAGGGTGACCACCCGGGTCCCGACCCGCTCCAGCACGTCCGCGGACGACCAGCCGGTCTTGGACTCGATGACCGCTTCCTCGTACTCGTTGGAGAACAGGTACGCGGCCCCCTCCACGAGGGTCCGCATGGCGTCACCGTCGAGGAACGCCACCTGCTGCGAGAAGTCGGCCGCGAAGGCGATCCCGGCCTTGCGGCAGTCCGCCGTGTACCGCTGCATCGCCCCCGGGTCGCCCGCGCCGATCACCACCAGTCCGATGCCATGCGTCTGGGCTAGCCCGACGATGTCGATCTCGCCGTCCTCGCTCATGGCACCGGGGTAGAACGAGGCGATCTGGTTGCCCTCGGTGTCGTTCGTCGCGGTGAACCGGGCCGTGTGCCGGGTGGCCGACGTCCGGACGCCCGAGGTGTCCACACCGTGCTCGTCCAGCCACTGCCGGTACTGCGCGAAGTCCGCGCCGACGCTGCCGACGAGCAGCGGGTTCTGCCCGAGGCAGCCCAAGCCGAACGCGATGTTCCCGGCGACGCCACCGCGCCTGATCTGCAGTTCGCCCACGAGGAACGACACCGAGATCTTGTCGAGCTTGTCCGCGATCAGCGTGTCGGTGAACTTGCCGGAGAAGGTCATCAGGTGATCGGTCGCGATCGACCCCGTGACGGCTATCCGCATCGTTGAGGACTCTGGCTCTCTCGAGTTCTGGTGGCTGACGGATCAGTGGAAGGAGTCGCCGCAGGCGCAGGAGCCCGTGGCGTTGGGGTTGTCGATCGTGAAGCCCTGCTTCTCGATGGTGTCGACGAAGTCGATGGTGGCGCCCATCAGGTACGGCGCGCTCATCTTGTCCGTGACGACATGGACGCCGCCGAAGGCGCGGACGAGGTCCCCGTCGAAGGAGCGCTCGTCAAAGTACAGCTGGTAGCGCAGGCCAGAGCAGCCGCCCGGCTGGACAGCGACGCGCAGCTTCAGGTCGTCGCGACCCTCCTGGCTGATCAGCGCGCTAACCTTCGCCGCGGCCGCGTCGGTGAGGACGATGCCCTGCTGCGTCACTTCGTCCTGAACGGTCATCAGTGACTAGCTCCCGTCTGAATTACCAAGTGCCGCCGGTGCGGCACTACTCGTTCCACACACAACCATATGCCCAGCGCGGCCATTCCAGTAATGCCGGGCGTCCTGTGTCACAGGCCGGGCGCTCCCCAGACCGGGAACCACCGCTCCAGCTCCTGCTCGAACTTCAGGTCCGCGCCGATCGCGCCCTTCACCTGCAGCTCCAGGGCATTGTCCCGCGCTTGTCCCCCGCCCGGCAGCGGCGCGAACGGGTAGAACGTCCCGCGCTTGTACAGGTAAACCAGCGCCAGCCGCCGCTCCTGCTCGTCGCGGAAGGCGACCAGGGTGCACAGCAACTGCGGGCCGAATCCGGCGTCCACGAGCGTGCTGTTGACCGCGTGCAGGTCGGTGACGAGCCCGTCCATCTCATCGGACATGTGCGAGCTGACCAGCCAGGTGAACCCGTAGGAATCGCGAGTGACCTCGACCGGCAGGCCGCCGCCCGGCCGCCCGGCGTCCATGTTGAGCAGGTCGCTGACCTCGGACTGGACGTCGGCGAAGGTCTTGCCCTCCACCGCGCGGAAGCACACCGACCCCGAGCCGGTCGGCGTGAATCCGGTAGCGGCCTGCAGGCCGATCGCTGCCGACGGCAGTCCGAAAAGGTCGTCCAGCTTCGGCTGGACCGGCTTGGTCCGGCCGAAGATGGTGTCGAGAAAGCCCATGCCGTCGTCTCCGGTTCGTTGCGGTGGCTAGTGCCCGCGCTGGCTTAGTTCCTGGGCGCGATCTGGCCGAGCTGGCGCTGGATCTTGTCCAGCTCCTCGATCCGCCGCTCCAGAGACGGGTGGGTGGAGAAGAGCTTGGCCAGGCTCGCCTGGGGGCTGCTGAGGTTCAGCGCGGGGGCGAAGAAGAACGCGTTCAGCGGCTCCGCCTGGCGAAGGTCTTGCGTGGGGATCCGCGCCATCGACCCGCTGACCTTGACCAGGGCGCTCTTCAGCGCGCTTGGCTGGCCGGTGAGCAGGGCGCCGCTGCGGTCAGCCGCCAGCTCGCGGTAGCGGGACAGCATGCGGATGAGCAGGAAGCTGATCGCGTAGATGACCGCGGACACAACCATGATCGCGATCAGCATCAGGAAGAAGTTCTGGTCGTTGTTGCCGCGCCTGCGCCCGCCGCCACCGCCGAATAGCTCGCCGTAGAACGCGAACCGCATGAGCAGGCCCGCTATGATCGCGAGCACCGACGCGTAGGTCATCACCTGGACGTCCCGGTGCGCGACATGCGACAGCTCATGGGCGAGTACGCCCTCCAGCTCTTCTGGCTCCAGGCGGCGCAGCAGGCCCTCGGTCACGCACAGCACCGAGTGCTTGCTATTGCGACCGGTGGCGAAGGCGTTGGGAATATCGGTGGGCGCGATCGCCACGCGCGGCTTTTCCATGTCCGCCAGCGCGCACAGCCGGTCCACGACCCCGTGCAGCTGCGGCGACTCCTGCGGCGAGACCTCACGCGCCCCGGCCGCCCGCAGCGCGATCTTGTCCGAGTAGAACAGCGAGACCCAGGCGGACCCGACGCCGAAGATCACCGCGATGAAGATGATCGCCCCGCCGGACACCCGCAGCGCCGACAGGACAACGATGAGCGCCGCGACGAAGAGGACGAACACCAGCCCCAGCAGGAACATCGTCAGCGTCATCCGCACTGTGAGTCCCCGGTCAGGCGCATACCTGGTGCGCGCCATGTGGCACCTCCGAAATCATCGCCAGGACGATCCTGGCACGATCCCTCCGCGGGATCGAATCGAATCTATACGGACAACGCCTGGGACATGCCGGACGAATCCCCAACGTCTCCGGGAGAGGCCACGTACGCTGAAGGCAGAACGATGCAGGGCCAGGCAGCGACTGCCTGGCCCTGCATCGCGTCAGCCGTCGACCTGCTCCTGGCTCAGCAGCTTGAGGACCTCCGCCACGTCCGCGTCCGACGAGGGCAAGATGAGCTCCGCCGTATGGAGGGAATCCGCCGGGACCGGCGACCCGCCGGCCCGGACAACCTCCACGGAGGCGCTCAGCGCAGCCTTGAAAGCGGTGTCGTCGCCGGCCTCGACAGCGGCCTCGAGCTCGCTGTCGAGCTCTTCCAGGCGGGCCGCCGCAGCCTCATCAACCTCGTACTGCCCCTCACCGAGGATCCTGACGATCACGGTCATCACCGTCCTTGATGGTTACTGCTGGCCGGCCGGGCCGGTCCCGCCGCCGTTGGCCTCGATCTGCCGGGGTGCCTCGGCGGGCGCGGGCAGCTCGCCGCGCAGCCGTGGCCATCTCCGACTCGATCTCGTTGCTTGCCCCCATCCGGTCGAGCTCGGCCTGGATGTAGTCCGGGGTGCCGCCAACGTGGTTCTCCAGCGCACCAGAGGCGAGCAACTCGTCGATCGCGCCCGCACGGGCCTGCATCTGCGCGGTCTTGTCCTCGGCCCGCTGGATGGCCATCCCGATGTCGCCCATTTCCTCGGAAATACCGGAAAAGGCCTCGTTGATCCGGGTCTGGGCCTCGGCGGCGGTGTAGGTGGCCTTGATGGTCTCCTTCCGCGTGCGGAAGGCGTCCACCTGGGTCTGCAGTCGCTGGGAGGCGAGCGTCAGCTTCTCCTCCTGCTCCTGCAGCCCCTGGTACTGCTGCTGCAGGCTCTGGAACTGCGTCTGCAGGCCGGCCTTCTGCTCAAGCGCGGCACGGGCGAGGTCCTCACGGCCCTGCCCGAGCGCGGTGCGCGCCTGGCCCTCCTTAGTCTGCACCTGCTTCTGCAACTGGTTCATCTGAAGCTCGACCCGCTTGCGCGAGGTGGCGACGTCCGCGACACCGCGCCGTACCCGGGTCAGCATCTCCACCTGCTGCTGGTACGAGTAGTCCAGGGTCTCGCGTGGGTCCTCATACTTGTCCAGCGCCTTGTTGGCCTTGGCGCGGAAGATCAGCGAGACTCGCTTCATCACGCTCATAGACGCGGCCGTCCCCTTCGTTCACCTATGCGTCGCCCCGGGCAACCCGACGCCGCCGGGCCGAGCGGTTTGCCGCCTGCTAATCGCAATCCACCCTACGCGGTGCCTGGCGGTGTTACTACTTATCTTCCATGCCAGGGACCGGTCTTAAAAGCTTTAGGCAAGGTGACAACGCGCATCCCTGGCCGAAGGTTCCCCGCCCGGGGCCACCGGGACGCCCGGGCACGGGCCGCGGCTCGCGGAAAACACGGCCGAGACAACGTCGTCGAGTAGTTGGGCACCCATAACAGGCTTTAAGCTATGCCCGTGTTCCGACGCAGCAGCGCCGGGGCGACCGATGGCAAGGCCCAGGACTCCGTGGGCGCCAAGAACCCGGGCGCCGCGGCCAACGAGACAGCGAAAGACAGACCGGCGGCGGAGGCCAAGAAGGGCCGTCCCACGCCCAAGCGCAGCGAGGCCGAGCGCGACCGCTACCAGTCGATCCAGGGCGGGCGCAGCAGCGGCACCCGCACCAGTTCCGCGGGCCGCCCGGCGGCGCCCCGCACGCCGGAGCAGAAGGCCAGGGACAAGGACAGGGACCGCTCCGACCGCAGCCGCCGCATGGACGCCATGCGGCGGGGCGAGGAGTGGGCGCTCGGCCCACGGGACAAGGGACCGGCGCGCAAGCTCGCCCGCGACTACGTCGACGCCCACCGGCGGCCCAGCGAGTTCTACATGTACGCGCTGATCGTGCTCCTCGTCCTGCTCGTCACGCACAACAAGGCCCTCAACAACTACGTGTCCTACCTGGTGGTAGCGCTCATCGCGGTCATCTTGATCGACGGGTTCTTCATCCGCCGCGCACTGCGCAAGCTCGTCGCCGAGCGCCTGCCGGGCGAGTCGAGCCGGGGCCTGACGATGTACGCCGTGATGCGCGCCCTGCAGATCCGGCGGCTGCGCGTGCCGACTCCCCGCCTGAAGCCCGGGGACAAGTTCTGAGCTTTCCTGGGGGATAGACACCAATCCCGGCCCGGCGGGATAGCCCGGCGCCCCTATCCCTCGGGGTGAAGGCTCATCGGGCCGTATTCGGCTCGTTCGTCGTCGAGGAGCGTCACCTGGTCCACGCCAGCGTCGACTAGGGCGCGCCAGTTCTCGCCGAGCCAGCTCTCGGCGTCGCCCTGGCTGGCGAAGATCGCCTCCTGCAGCCCCGAGGCGCTGACCAGCGCGCCGTCTGTCTTCTCGTACCGCCACGTCCAGGGCACTAGCGTCCTCCTCAGGCAAAGGGCTTCCAGGGGTCATCCCCTGGACTAGCAGAGCTGCGTGCGAAGACACTAACGAACCGGGCATGCGGACACCAGGAGCACCCCTCGATTAAGTGAAACCGTGACCCCCGACCGCTCCGCCTGATCCGACACGCCCCTCCCCGCAGCGGTTCAGACGGAGCGGTGGCTCAAGCGGAAAACAAGATCGCCCAGACCGCTTTACCGCGGCCAGCGACCGGACTCCAGCCCCATACATCGCTCAGCGCGTCGACCATCTGCAGCCCGCGGCCGGACTCCTCCGCGTTGCCAGGGACCTTGAGCACCGGGGCGACGTCACAGGGGTCGAGTACCGCGCAGATCACCTCGCCGGTGCGGCGGAGCAGGCGAAGGCCAAGGTTGTCCGGCCCGATCCGGCGACCCTCCTCGGCGAGCATGGCGGCATGGGTGACGGCGTTGGCCACGAACTCCCCGACGATCGCCTCCGCGTCCTCCGCGAGTGATCCCAGCCCCCAGTCGCGCAGCGTGTTCCTGGTCAGGCGGCGGGCGTTGCGCGCCGACTGCGGGCCACGGGTGAGCGGGCACCCGATCGCCGACGGCGAGTCCCACCAGTCAGCCGGCATCCGCACCACGCGAGGGCGTCCGGGAACGCGAGCCAGCCGCGCGGACACGTCCAGCGGCTCATGCTTAGCCGGTACCACCCGTTTCCGGGTGGGCAGGTCTACCGCCTGGTTGAGGCTCATCGCGACCCCGAGGAGCTTTCTGCGCGATCCGGGTGATTCACGCATCACACATACTGCCCGACAGGCGCATGCAACTGCAAGGCCAGATGCACGTTCATTCGTAACGTGCATCCAACTGTTACGGTTGGGTCCCTGGTGGCAGAAGCTCCTTGCGGCGGCGGGCGCCCCGGAACTGCCCCACCAAGACGATGACAACGATGCCGACGGAGATCCACAGGCTGTACCTCGAGATCGCCTGCGCCACGACGACCGCGTGGTGGCCTAGCTCCCACCCGAGGCTGATGAGCAGGCCGACCCACAGCGCCGTGCCGATGAAGTCGAGCACGATGAACGTTACAAGGCTCATGCCCGCCCAGCCGGCGACCGCGTAGACGATCGTGTTAGGGATGGGCAGGAACGGGGCTGACGACGACGGCCGGCCAGGTGAACCGGCGCCCCCACTTGCGGACCCGCTGCCATGTACTTCGGGCCATGACTGCGGCGGCCGGAGATGAGCAGGATGAGCTTCTCGCCCCACAGCGACCCGGCCCACCACCAGACCAGGTCGAACTTCATCATCCCGGGAAACGCCGCGAGGATCGCGACTATCAGCGACCCGTGGCCGGTGCGGGCGAACGCGGCGGCGGAGATGACCGACTCGGTCGACCCGTTGAGCAGTTCCCCGAGCACCGGGTGGGTGCCCACAAGGGCGGCCCGGAACGGGAGGATGGCCAGCAGGAACAGCCCGGAGCCCACGACGGCCGCCCAGCAGGCGATGTCCGCCTTGCCGAGGCTTGCCGGTCCACGGGAGCCGAGGATCGTCCCAGACGCTCTTTTCCGCCGCCGCCGCGGCCGGTGCGGCCCCGAGGCTCCGCAGCCCCCGTCGCCTCTGTAGCCTCGTCAGCATCTTTATCGGTCTCGGCGGCCGGGGCCACCCCTGCCGTCGGCTCCTCGATCACCCCGCCACGGTATCCGGGCTGGCGCGCCGGTCACAACCGGAGTAGACACCTCGGTGTGCGAGTAGATCAGCCGCTGGATCAGCCCGATACCTTCCGCGCTCCGCGGACGGCCAGGCGGATGGCCGACGCCGCCGTCGCGTTCCTCGACAGCCTGGACGCCGGGCAGGCCGCCATCGCCCGGGTGACCGTTCGCGCCCTTTGACCTGAGCGACACCCGGCGGGAGTGGACGTACCTGCCCGTGGAGGACCGGCCGGGGCTGCCGCTGAGCATGCTGTCGGACCCGCAGCGCAAGCGGGGGCACGAGCTGATCGTGGCGTCCACGTCGATGCCCGGGTACGCCAAGGTGGTCTCCATCATGGCGCTGGAGCACGTGCGGCGGGCGACGACCGGGCTGGCGAACCCAGCGCTGGTGAACCACTTCGACCCCGAACGGTACTGCTTCCGCGTTTTCGGCGACCCCGTGGGCACCGGCCCCTGGGGATGGCAGCTCGCCGGCCACCATGTATCGCTCAACTTCACCGTGGCGGGCGACCTCGTCTCGGGCACCCCGTGCATGCTCGGCAGCGCGCCGCATGCCTACGGGACGCTCAGCCCGCTTTCGGACGACGAGGAGGCCGGCTACAAGTTCCTTGGCTCGCTCACCGCGGCGCAGCGGGAGATGGCGATCATCTACCACCGGCCGCCGCCGGATTTCGCGAGCAGGCTGGTGCCCAGGATCGGCGCGCGGGAACTGCCGGACCACGTATTCGAGCCGGAGCCGACTACCGCATCGACGACGCGGAGCGGAAGATCCTCAGCTACATCCGCTCAGGCCCCAAGGGGATCCCCGGGTCGGCGCTGCACAAGGGGCAGCTCGACTACCTGATGGTGGTCATCAGCGGGTTCGCCGGACGGCTGCCGGCCGACGTCGGCGCGGCGGCGCTGCGCCGCGTCAAGGTAGCGGGCGAGGCGACCGTCTCGTTCGCCTGGGCCGGCGGGACCGCGCCCGGCGAACGGCATTACTTCCGGGTCCACGCCCCCGGGCTGCTGATCGAGCACGACAACACCCAGGGCGGCGGCAAGCACATCCACTCCGTGTGGCGGGACCCAGACAACGACTTCGGCGACGACATCCTGGCCGCCCACTACCGCGCGGAGCGCCAGGCTCCGCGCCGGTGAGCGGGCAAGACACGCGCCTTAGCGAGTGCGCTCGATCGGGACGTAGCCGCGCTCGGTGGGGCCGGTGTAGACCTGGCGCGGGCGGCCGATCTTGGTCGACGGGTCGTGCAGCATCTCCTTGTAGTGCGCCAGCCAGCCGGGCAGGCGGCCGATGGCGAACAGCACGGTGAACATCTCGGTCGGGAAGCCCATCGCGCGGTAGATCAGCCCGGTGTAGAAGTCCACGTTCGGGTAGAGCTTGCGCGAGATGAAGTAGTCGTCCGACAGCGCACGGGCCTCGAGCTGCTTGGCCAGGTCGAGCAGGTGGTCGTCCCCGCCGATCTTGTCGACGATCTCGTCGCAGGTGGCCTTGACGATCTTGGCGCGCGGGTCGTAGTTCTTGTACACCCGGTGCCCGAAGCCCATCAGCTTGACGCCCTGCTGCTTGTTCTTCACCTTGGTGACGAACTCATCGACGTTGCCGCCGGCGTCGCGGATGCCCTCCAGCATCTCAAGGACGGCCGCGTTGGCGCCGCCGTGCAGCGGGCCGGACAGCGCCTGGACGCCCGAGGAGATGCTCGCGAACACGTTCGCCTCCGACGACCCCACCAGCCGGACGGTGGAGGTCGAGCAGTTCTGCTCGTGGTCGGCGTGCAGGACGAACAGCGTGTCCAGCGCCTTGGCGATCAGCGGGTCGACGTGATACGGCTCGGCGGGCAGGCCGAACGTCATCCGCAGGAAGTTCTCCACCAGGCTGAGCGAGTTGTCCGGGTACAGGTACGGCTGCCCGATCGACCTCTTGTAGAAGTACGCGGCCAGCGTGGGAAGCTTCGCCAGCAGCCGGATGACCGAGATGTCGACCTCGGCGTCATCGTGCGGGTCAAGGTCGTGCGGGTAGAAGCTCGACAGCGCGGACACCGCCGACGACAGCACCGCCATCGGGTGGGCGGTGCGCGGGAAGGCGCTGAAGAAGGTCTTGAAGTCCTCGTCGAGCAAGGTGTGGTGGGTCACCTTCTCGGTGAAGTCGGCCAGCTCGGCGGCGGTCGGCAGCGCGCCGTACAGCAGCAGGTAGCTGACCTCAAGGAAGGTGGAGTGCTCGGCGAGTTGCTCGATTGGGTACCCGCGGTAGCGAAGGATGCCCGCGTCGCCATCGATATAGGTAATGTCGGAGGAACAAGATGCGGTGTTGACGAAGCCCGGGTCGAGGGTCACCAGCCCGGTGGTCGAAAGCAGCTTCGAGATGTCGAAGCCGGAAGCCCCTTCGGTCGCGGGCTTGGCCGCGAGCTTGAGCTCGCCATCGTCGGAATAGCGCAGCACCGCGGTAGTGTCAGGCACAGCACGTCCCTCTCTGATCGTCGGACGGGACGCGGGTGGTGCTGCGAGCGGATCGTCGACCGTAGCACCGGACACCGCCCCGTTGAGGTTCCTCTTAGTCTTACAAGTAACGTATGCCCCCTGAACAGGGGGGATCGCCGGATGGGACCACTATCACACTCGGCCGCCGCGTGTCGATTATGTCGCCGCTTGCTCACATAGTAGGAATATCAACGGCAGTGCCCGGTTTCGAGAGCATCTCGCGACAGAAGAACGGCGAAAGTTTCCGTCCGTCAAAAAGGGGCCTATAGCCCGACAGGGTGCCAGACGGTCTTCGTCTCGAGGTAGGACGTCATCCGCTCCATGCCCGGCTCGGCCGCCCAGTCGGTGGCCGGGAGGCGGACGACCCGCTTGAGGTTGTCCGCCGCGGCCACCGCCATGTCGTCGGCCAGCGCCCCCGGGGCGCCGGTGATGTCGATGGCGTTCACGTCCATGTGCGAGGCCAGCCAGGGCGCGATCTCGGCGACGAAGCCGGTGAGGATGTTGACGACTCCGGCCGGGCACGTCGGAGGTGGCCAGCACCTCCCCCAGCGTCACCGCCGGGAGCGGGCAGCGCTCGCTGGCGACGACGACGCAGGTGTTCCCGCTGACGATCGCGGGCGCGATGACCGAGACCAGGCCGAGCAGCCCGGAATCCTGGGGGGCGAGGATGGCCACGACGCCCGTCGGCTCGGGGACGGAGAAGTTGAAGTAGGGCCCGGCGACGGGGTTGGCCGCGCCGCGGACCTGGGCGATCTTGTCCGCCCACCCGGCGTACCAGACCCAGCGGTCGATCGCGGCGTCGACCTCGGCCTCCGCGCCCGCAGCGGTGGCCCCGGTGGCGAGGCGGACCTCCGAGGCGAACTGCGAGCGCCGCCCTTCCAGAACCTCGGCCACCCGGTACAGGACCTGGCCCCGGTTGTAGGCGGTGGCCGACGACCAGCCGGGGAAGGCCTTGCGGGCCGCGACGACAGCATCGCGGGCGTCCTTGCGCGAAGCGAGCGCGGCGTTGGCGAGGAACCCGCCGCCCGAGTCCGTGACCACGTAGGACCTCCCGCTCTCCGAGCGCGGGAACGCGCCGCCGACGTACAGCTTGTACGTCTTGCGGACGGCGACCCGCCCCGCCTCGGTGGAGACGGCTACCTCGGACACCTCAGACATTGAACACCTCAGACATCGCTGGACCCCAGTACGTCTAGGTAGGCCTCCAGGCCATGGCGGCCGCCCTCCCGGCCGAAGCCGGACTCCTTGTAGCCGCCGAACGGCGAGGCCGGATCGAACCGGTTGAACGTGTTCGCCCAGACGACGCCCGCCCGGAGCCGTTGTGCCATCGAAAGGATCAGCGATCCCTTCTCCGTCCACACGCCGGCCGACAGCCCGTACGGGCGTGTTGTTGGCCTTGGCGACGGCCTCATCCGGGGTGCGGAACGTCAGCACCGACAGCACCGGGCCGAAGATCTCCTCCTGGGCGATCCGGTGCGCCTGCGACACGCCGGTGAACACCGTGGGCGGGAACCAGAAGCCGCGACCCGGCAGCTCGCACGGCGGCGACCAGCGCTGCGCGCCCTCCTCGGCGCCGGTATTCGGCGAACGCGTTGATCTTGTCCAGCTGGGCGCGGGAGTTGACCGCGCCGATGTCGGTGTTCTTGTCCAGGGGGTCGCCGAGGCGCAGCTTCCCCATCCGCCGCCGCAGCGCGTCGAGCAGCTCGTCGGCGACCGACTCCTGCACCAGCAGCCGGGACCCGGCGCAGCACACGTGGCCCTGGTTGAAGAAGATCCCGTTGACGATCCCCTCGACCGCCTGGTCGAGGGGGGCGTCGTCGAAGACGATGTTGGCCGCCTTGCCGCCAAGTTCCAGCGTGAGCCGCTGCCCGGAGACCGCGCAGATCCGGGCGATCTCCTTGCCCACCTCGGTGGACCCGGTGAACGCCACCTTGTCGATGCCGGGGTGGGCGACAAGGGAGTGCCCGGTCGTGCCGTCGCCAGTGACGATGTTGACCACTCCGGGAGGCAGGTCGGCCTGCTGGCAGATCTCCGCGAACAGCAAGGCGGTCAGCGGCGTGGTCTCGGCCGGCTTGAGGACGACCGTGTTGCCGCAGGCCAGGGCGGGGGCGATCTTCCAGGCCAGCATGAGCAGCGGGAAGTTCCACGGGATCACCTGCCCGGCGACGCCCAGCGGCCGCGGCGCCGGGCCGAACCCGGCGTACGACAGCTTGTCCGCCCATCCCGCGTGGTAGAAGAAGTGCGCCGCGGCAAGGGGGATGTCCACGTCCCGCGACTCGCGGATCGGCTTGCCGTTGTCCAGGCTCTCCAGCACCGCGAGCTCGCGGGAGCGCTCCTGGATCAGCCGGGCGATCCGGAACAGGTACTTGCCCCGGTCCTTGCCCGGCATCACCGACCAGGTCCGCTCGTAGGCGTGCCGGGCGGCCGCCACCGCCCGGTCCACGTCCTCCGGCCCCGCCTGGGTGACCTCGGCGAGGACCTCCTCGGTGGCCGGAGAGATCGTCTTGAAGGCCGAGTTCCCCGCAACGAACTGGCCGCCGATAAACAACCCGTAGGAGTCACGTAGCGTGACAACCGAGCGCGACTCCGGCGCGGGCGCGTAGTCAAAGCGCATGGTTCCCACCAACCCTTAGTCCACCGTCATGTAGTCCGGACCGGAGTACCTGCCGGTCTCCATCCGGGCCCGCTGCATGAGCAGGTCATTCAGCAAGCTCGAGGCGCCGATACGGAAGAGCCTGGCATCCAGCCACTCATCCCCCGCCGTCTCGTGAACGAGCACGATATACCGAATGGCGTCCTTAGCGGTACGGATACCCCCGGCCGGCTTGACTCCCACGTGCCGTCCCGTCGCCGCCAGCCAGTCCCGTACCGCCTCCAGCATGACCAGCGTGACTGGCAGCGTGGCGGCGGGCGATATCTTGCCGGTCGAGGTCTTGATGAAGTCCGCGCCTGCCAGCATGGCCAGCCAGGACGCGCGCCGGACGTTATCCAGCGCGCCGAGCTCGCCCGTCTCCAGGATCACCTTGAGGTGCGCGCCGCCATCAGCAACACTGCCGCATGCGGCGCGCACCGCCTCAATCTCCTCGTAGACGGCACGGTACCGGCCGGACAGGAACGCGCCCCTGTCGATGACCATGTCCACCTCATCGGCGCCCGCCGCGACCGCCGACTTGACGTCCGCCAGCTTGACGTCGAGCGCCGCCCGCCCGGACGGGAACGCCGTCGCCACGCTCGCCACCTTGATCCCGCTGCCCTGCAACTCGGCGACGGCCAGCCCCGCCAGGTCCGGGTACACGCACACCGCGGCCACCGGCGGCGCGCCGAACCCTGGCTGGCGTGCCTTCGCGCACAGCGCGCGGACCTTGCCCGGCGTGTCCTGGCCCTCCAGCGTGGTCAGGTCGATCATGGTGATCGCCAGGTCGATCGCCTGGCGCTTGGCGTCCGTCTTGACCGACCGGCTTGCCAGCATGGCCGCCCGGGCGACGGCACCGACTTCGTCGACTCCGGGTAGCCCGTGCAGGAAGCGGCGCAGTGAGGCGTCAGATGCCGCGACTTCGTTCATTTCACCATTGTGGCGTACCGCCCGCGGTCTTCAGCCGGAAGCCGCCGCCAGCGCTGTCTCGACCGCCTTGCCGAACGCCAGCACCCGCTCCTCCGATTCGCCGATCACCTGCAGCGACGCGATCACGCCGTCGCCGCGCGGGCACCGGCAGCGATAGGGCTGGCAGCCCCGCCAGGTTCACCGGGGCGGTCAGCAGCGTGAGCATGATGCCCCGGTGCCCGAACAGCGGCGGCTGGCCGATCAGCGTCGGCATGACCAGCACAGGGAAGTCCTCGAGCAGCGAGGCGAAGCGCTCCCGCACCGCCTCCCTGGCGCGCTCGGCGTCCGCCACGGCCGGCCGGCGAAGCCGGGCACCGCGCTCCAGGTTCCGCGCCACGTGCGGGCTGAGCTGGTCGACGTACGGCATGAGGTAAGCGTTCACCTTGAATCCCGCCGCGTCGATGAGGACGCCCGCGGCGTCAACGACCGGGCGGAAGTCCCAGGTCCCGGCGCTTTGCACGGTCACGCCCGCCGCCGCGAGCGCCTGGTCCACCGCAGCGGCGACCCGCGGGGTCGGCGTCAACGCCCGCGCCCACCTCGATGCGGCCCGCGACCAGGCTCCCGCTCCAGTCAGGGACGGTGAACCCGGGCGCCATCAGCCGCATCCCGGCCTCGACGGCGGCGACGTCAGGCCCGAGCGGGCCGACCGTGTCCAGCGACGGCGCCAGCGAGTAGATGCCCTTGAGCGGCAGCCGGCCCCACGCCGTCTTGAGGCCGACCACGCCGCAGCAGGCGGCCGGGATCCGGATGGAGCCGCCAGTGTCGGTGCCGAACGCGATATCCGCCTCACCGCGCGCCACCGCCACGGCCGATCCGCTGGACGACCCGCCCGGTACGCGGCGCGGGTCGCGCGGGTTGACCGGGGTCCCCGACCACTGGTTGACGCCGCTCGCCGACCAGCACAGCTCGGTCAGGGAGGTCTTGCCGACGACCCGCGCTCCCGCCGCGCGGGCGGAGGCGACAACCGCGGCATCGAGGTGTGCGGGCTCGGCCATCTCCGCGACGACCGGGCAGCCCGCGGTCGTCGGCAGCCCTTCGACGTCAATGCAGTCCTTGACCGCGAGCCGGGGGCCCTCGCCATGGCCGGCCTCCAGTCGCCTCATCCAGGCGCTCACACACTAATCATGGGCCCTGCCGCGTCGCCCGCCGCCTCCCCGGCCGACTATTGTGTCGGGATGCGGTCCCGGACCTGGCTGGCGGTGGCACTCGACGTCGTGTGGGTGCTCGTCTTCGTCGTCATCGGGCGGGCCAGCCACGCCAGGGGCGAGGCCGTCGGCGGCATCGCGTCGACCGCGTGGCCGTTCCTGGCCGGCCTCGCGGCGGGCTGGGCCGTCCTCTCTGCTGCGGTCGTCGCGATCCCGGGAGGCAAGGCCGCTTCCGGCGTTCGGCCTGGCGCCGGCCGGGGTAGTGGCCTGGCTGGCCACCGTGGCGGTCGGGATGACGCTTCGCGTCATCGCCGGCCAGGGCACCGCCGTCGCGTTCATCGCGGTCGCCTTGGGGTTCCTCGGGCTGTTCCTCCTCGGGTGGCGGCTGCTCGTTCGCGGGGCAGGACTGCTCACGCCCCGCGAGTTATACTGCCCGTTATATGCCAGTTATCTACCTGTTATGCCGTTCCTCGCCAACGCTTCCTGTCCGCGCCAATCTCTGAAGTAATTACTTCCTTGCGGATCACCCACGTCGAAACCGTCTCCCACGCGCACGATCTCGGCGAGCTCGTAACTTCTTAGAACTTCGATCGAAAGCTCGTGCAGGCGTCGCGTCTTCGCCGCGCAAGCGTCCTCGATGAGCGTTACCGGGAAGTCCCGCATGAAGGCCGAGCGCACCGTCGTTTCCACGCACAGGTTGGTGACCACGCCGCAGATCATCAGCCGCGAGGCGCCCAGGCCGCGCAGCAGTGGCTCCAGGGACGTCCACTGGAACGCGTCGAAGCGTACCTTGTCCACCTTCAGGTCATCGGGCCGGCAATCAAGGTCGTCGATCACGTCCGCGTCCCACGAACCCGCGGCCAGGCCGTTGAGCAGGGCGAGCGCCGGGCTTTCCCTGATCAGCGCGGGTCCCTCGTCAGCCCGGCCCAGCCGGTACAGGTGCCGGGTGAAGATGATTGGGACGCCCGCCGCCCGGGCCTGCCTCACCGCGATCGCCGTCGTCCGCACCGCCGCGGCCACCCCCTCCAGGCCCAGCCCGACCCCGGGGAACGATCCTCCCGGGTGACAGAACCCGTTCTGCATGTCCACGACGACCAGCGCATATCCCTGGGCGCTCATAATCCGCTCCTTCCGCCGAACCTTCACGGTAACCGACAGGTCGCGAACTTAGTAGATTCCCAGGCCGCCTTTCCTAATTTACTCGTAAGTAACGTTATTAGTAATTACGATCGATAACCGTCATTAACGGAGCGAGCGCGCCGGCCTTGCTTCCCACATCGTCCACAACGGCCGGTATCCCTGACGGCTCCAGAACGGCGCGGCATATGGGTTGAGCTGCTCGTAGTGCAGCAGCGTCGCGGCGACGCCCGCCGGGTCGATCGTGTCGTGCAGGTGCGCGGCGAGCGTCGCGCCGACCCCGGAACTGCGCTCGTCCGGCGTCACGTACCCGAGGACGGTGTACGCGACCGGCGACAGCCGGGTCAGCGGGGCGATCCACCCGGCGAGCGCTGGCCACTGGGTGGCGATCATGCCCACTGGCCTGCCGCCGCGCTCGGCCAGCCATGTCCACGGCTCGGCGGGCGCGCCCCGGCCGCCCCCGGCCTCCGGGTCAGCGGAACCCGGGGGCGCCTCCGGGTGCCCGAGCAGGCGGGCGGCCTCGCGGCGCAGGGCGGCAACGGTCCCCGGGCGCTCCGGGGTTCCGCTGAAGTGGGAATCGAACCGGGCCACCTCCGCGCCGAACCGGGCAACGGCGTCGACGTCCCGCGGCCCGGCCCGGCGCACCCGGACATTCCCGGCCCGCCGGCCTGGAGGGCGGCTGCCTGCCCGGTGGGCGGCGCGGACCGCGACGACGGCGAGCGGCCGCAGGCCATGGCGCTGCAGGGCGGCGATTCCCTCGATGTCCCGGCTCGGCCAGGTGATCACGGCCGCGGTGTCGTCCTCGTCGCTGCCCGGCTCGTCCGCCAGGTGCTCTCGCCAGAGGCTGATCAGCCGGTCCAGGCGCCGCCGCCGGGTCCGGCCCGACGACCCGGGGCGCGAGCTCGAACCGCCGCGCCATCCCCCACGACAGGTCGATCCCGGCCGCGTCCGGCTCGCTATGGCGGCAGGTACCGACGGCGGCGAGGTTCCCGCCCGCGCCGACGACCAGGCCCGCGCCGCAGCCGGCGCCTCCCGGGCCGCCGGGCACGTTGTCGCCGGGCACGGTGCCGTCTTCCGGCACCGCGTCGGGCAGCAGCGAGTCGATGGCCCGCCAGCGCGCGGTCGCCCGGGCCGCGAACCCCGTCATGCCGGGCAATCGTGATACTTCGTCCGCCTTCACGACGGGAAGCTATCACCGGCGGCATCGCGGCCGTCTACTGCTACCGGCGGGTAGCGACCCCGCGGGCGGGGCGAGCGGCGGGCAGGGCGAGCGGCGGCTGGGCCGGAGGCCTCGTCAGCTCGGCGAGCGGCGGCTGGGGCGGCTCAGGTGATTCGGGCGGGGCCGTCGGCTCCAGTGGTTCAAACGGCTCGGGCGTTTCCGGCGAGTCAGGCGACTGGGGTGAGTCGGGGGTCTCGGGTGGCGACTGCGCGGGCGGGCTCGCGGCTACCGCGGACTCGTAGGCGGCGCGGAGCCGGGCAAGCTCTCCCTCCGGGTCGGCGAGCCAGCCGGTGGACCACAGCCGGTGCACCCGCCAGCCAAGGCGCTCCAGGTGCTCCTTGCGCAGCCGGTCCCTGTCCCTGATGCTGCCGGAGTCCCGGTAGGCGGCGCCATCTGCCTCGACGGCGAGGATCATCTTGGACGGGTCATCGGGGTGCGCGGCGGCGAAGTCCACCCGGTACCCGCCCACGCCGTACTGCGGCACGACGGCGATCCCCGAGCTGAGCCAGCCGGGCGGCCACGTCCGTGGTGAAGGCGTCCGTCCCCGCCCCGCCATGGCCGGCGGCGCGGGCGCCCGAAGCAGCGACCGGCGTGCCCCCTGACCCGGCGTACTCCAGGTAGTCGGCGAGCATCCGGGCGCCGGCCTTCGTCAGCCGCCCGGGATCCACGTCGTGGCTGGAGAACGAGCTGACCACCGTCAGCCGCCGCCGGGCGCGGGTCGCGGCCACGTTCAGCCGCCGCTCTCCCCCGTCGCGCAGCAGCGGTCCCCACTGGTAGCGCATCCGCCCGTCGGGATGCTTGCCGTAGCCGACCGACAAGATGATCGCGTCCCGCTCGTCGCCCTGCACCCGCTCCAGGTTCTTGACGAAGAACGGCTCGGGTACGTCCTCGGCGAAGAACGCCTCCACGTCCGCGAAGTTCCCGGAGGCCAGGGCCGCCCGCACGGCGGCATCGACTCGCTCCGCGTGCCGCAGCCCCAGCGCGATCACCCCGAGCGACTCGCCCGGCCGGACTCGCGCGTGCTCCAGGATCAGCCGGACGACCTCATCGACTTCCGCGGCCACCGACCGCTCCTCGCCCCCGCCCGGGCGGGGGGCGCCGACGTGGCGCGACGGGTCAACGACCACGTGCCGCAGGCAGTCATCGCGCGCCACGCCGGGGAAGGTCGTCAGCGCGCCGCCGTAGATGCGCTCGTTGGAGAAGGCGACGAGCCGCTCGTCGCGGCTGCGGTAGTGCCAGCTCAGCGGGCAGGTGGGCAGCAGCGGCCGCAGCGCGTCGAGGATTGACTCGAACCCGGCGGACAGCGACACCGAGTCCTCGTCGTCATCGTCGCCGCAGTCCCCCGCGTCGGACTGCCGGAAGAAGCTTGTCGGCGGCAGCTGCCGGTCGTCCCCGGCGACCACGACCTGGTGGGCCCTGATGATCGAGCCGATCGCGTCGGCGGGCACGACCTGGCTGGCCTCGTCGAAGATCACCAGGTCGAACAGCCGCGACAGCGGCAGGACCTGGCTGACGATGAGCGGGGACATCGCCCAGCAGGGCTTCAGCGCGAACAGGACGTCCCCGGCCTGGCCGAGCAGCCGCCGTAGCGGCAGGTGGCCGCGGCGCAGCGCCGCCTGCTTGCGGATGACCCGGGCCTGCAGCGGGTGCCTGTCGACCGTTTCCCGCAGCTGGCGCGCCCACGCGCCGCGCACCCTGGCCCGGTTGGCCGCCAGGTGCTCGACGTCTCGCTGGCGGAACTCCTCGGCCACCTCATCGAGAGCCGCCGGGCCGTCGGCCGCGTAGTCCGGGTCCCGCACGCGGATCTCATCCATAATCGACTGATACCAGGCATAGTCGAATGCGGCGATGACGGTGTCCGGGTCGACGGCGCCCGGGCCAGGGCCAGCTACCTCGTCCAGGACAGGGGCCAGGCCAAGGGCCGCGAAGTGGCGGGCGAGCTCGTGCAGCCGCGGTAGCTTCCACGCGGTGTCGGCGTCGGCCGTGAGCGCGGCCGACGCGCCTTCCGGGTCGGAGTCGAGGCTGGCCAGCGGGGCCAGGGCGCGCAGCTCCGCGATCTGCCGCGCGCACTCATCCCACGCCAGCGCCAGCGCGGGGTATCCGGCCGGCAGGCGCGGCTCCCCGGCCTGCGCCGCGCCGAAGGCCGTTCCGTCAGGCGCGGTTGCGCCGGGCGCGTCCTGCCCGGCACGCGCTCGCCGCAGCGCCTCCCGCCACTGGTCCCACGCGACACGGGCCTCCTTGCGCATCGCCCGGCGCTGCCGGAAGCCAAGGCCTGGCTGGGCCGAGTCCCGGACGAGGGCGAGGGTGGCGATGAGGTGGGCCCGTTGTGGATGGGAAAGAGGGGCGGGGGGAAGGCCCAGCTCCGCGGACACGGCGGCCAGCCGGGCGGTGAGCTGCGGAAGGGTACGCGCGGACAGCGTGCGGGCCAGGTCGATCGCCGCGCGGGCCGTCTCGCGGTCGGGCAGCGCCGCGCCGAACCAGGGCGTGCTGCCCGGCCGCAGGGCGAAGCCGTCCATGCGGGTGAACTCGCGCAGCTCGTCCCGGATCTCCTCGGCTATCGCCGGGGTGATCCGCCCCGGGGCCGCCAGCCGGGTGGCGACCCGTGCCCGCGCGGGGACGCCGAGCAGCCCGGCCTGGACCTGGTAGGCGGACAGGCCCCATGGCTCATGGGCCCGGTGCAGTGACTGGCTATGGCGGCGCAGCCGGCGCTGCCGCTCGCCCAGGCGGCGGTGCAGCCCCGTCATGTCCGGCACGGCGGCGTGCTCGGCCTGGTCGAGGGTGGTGCCCAGCCCCGCGGCGATCCGCTGCCGGTCGCGGGCACCCTCGTGGATGTCGAGCACCAGGTCGGCGAGGCCGACGGCGGCCAGCCGCGACAGCACGGCGTCGATCGCGGCGCGCTTTTCCGCGACGAACAGGACGGTGCGGCCACGGGCGACCATCGCCGCGGTCAGGTTGGCGATCGTCTGGCTCTTGCCCGTGCCTGGCGGGCCGTGGATGACCAGGCTGCGGCCCGCGAGCACCGCGTCGATCGCGGCGCGCTGCGAGGAGTCCGCGTCGAGGACCGAGTAGTCGCTCGCCGGGTCGTCGGCGGACGGGACCCCGGCGGGTGAGGCCCCGGCGGGTGAGGCCCCGGCGGGTGAGGCGGCATCGGCGGCGGACCGGGGGTCGGGATCGGAGCCTGAGTCGGCGGAGACCAGGCGCTGCGCGTCGGCGTCGCCCGCGATGGCGGCGACGAGGTCGCTGTCGGCCAGCAGGTCCCCCGCTTCCTCCAGGTCGCGGACCATCGGGAGCTTGGCGTAGGTGAAGGTGCCGATGACCTTGCGGCGGCCGATCGCGAAGCCGGGGATCTCGGCCTGCGCGGCGGCGCGGCTGAGCTGGGCGGCGATCTTGTCCGGGGCCGGTGAGTCGATCACCACGCCGAACGCGCTCCCCAGCTTGTGCAACAGCACCGGATTGACCTCGGTCTCCTCGTCCAGCGTGAGCTCGAAGTCGTCATAGCGTGCCCTGGTCGGCGTGATGGTCAGGCCGCGCAGCAAGACCGGCGCGGCCGGCTCAAGGAACAGCTCGTCCCAGCGGGCCAGGCCGGTGGCCAGGTACCCAGCCCGGATGCCGCGCTCCTCGTGCAGCTCACGGGACTTGCGGTAGATCGCCTGCGTCCGGCGGATGGCGTCGGCTCGAAGTTCAGCGTTCGCCGGGCCACCAGGAAAGAGCTTGGTGAGACGGGCGTGGCCGGACTTCTCGAACCGCTCGACCGCGTCGGGGTCCGCGTCCGCGAGGTCGAGCGTGCCGGCCCGGCGGTCCTTGTAGTACAGCAGCGTGTTCCGGCCGCCGAGGTCGGTGAGCGCGTCGATCCACTGCCGCTGGGCGACGGCGACGTGGGCGACCCGGCGAGGGTCGTTCGGTTCGGTCACGTGAAAGTCCTCTCCCCTGGCGCGCCATGCGACTTCCCAGGGAAGAGGAGCGCAAACCAGCCCGCCGGCCGGCTTGTCAGGGGATCAGATGCCCAGGCTGGGCAGGACCTCCGCGGCGGGCAGTTCCGCGAGCAGCCGCCCGGGCAGCCAGAGCTTGGAGCCCCGGATGCCCGAGCCGATCACGACGAGCGGCGCCTTCGCCACCAGGTCGTCGACCAGCACCGGCCACGAGCCCGGCAGGCCGATCGGGGTGATCCCGCCATACTCCATCCCGGTCAGCGACGTCACCACGTCCACCGGGCCGAACGACGCCTTGCGCACGTCCAGGTGCCGCCGCACCAGGCCGTTGACGTCGGCCCGGGTGGTGGCGGCGACCATGCACGCCGCGTAGGTGACCTCACCGCCGCGCTTGCCCGCGATGACGACGCAGTTCGCGCTCTCCTCCAGCGATACCCCGTACTCCTGGCAGAACTGCACGGTATCGGCAAGCCCGGGGTCGATCGCGGCCACCTGGACCTGGTCGGCCCAGGACAGCGAGCGCAGGGCCGCCTCAACCGGCGGGGCGAGCAGCGATGGTCGCGTCAGCGCGGGGTGAAGACTGAGCGGGAGAGGCATCTCCTCCATCCAACCAGAGCCCTCGCCCTGCCGGGGATCGCCACGGATCGCGCTCGCGCTCGCCGCGGCCGGGCCGGGATACTGGGCAGCGTGCTCGGCGATGACTTCCTCGGCGATGACTTCCTCGGGGACGCTTTCCTCGGTGACTGGTGCGGACGCTACCTCGGCGCGCGTCCCGTACGGGTGCTGTTCCGGTCCGGGCACCTGTCCGAGGTCGCCGCCGCCAGGCTCGCTGACGGCAGGCGGGTGGTCATCAAGGCCCGTCCGTTTGACGCGCGGATCGCCGGCTGCACCGCGGTCCAGGAGCACCTGGCGCGCGCTGGGTTCCCCTGCCCGGTGCCCTTGATCGCTCCGGTGCGGGCCGACGGCCGCACGGTCACGTGTGAGACCTTCGTGCCAGGCGGCAGCCAGCTGCCGGCCGAATCCGGCGCGGCGCCCTTCGCGGCCCTGCTGGCCCGGCTCATCAGCTCCGCGCCCGGCCCGGCCGACGTTCCTTCGCTCGCGCCGTCACCGCCGTGGACGGGGTGGGACCACCCGGGGGCGCGGCTGTGGCCCGAACGCGACGACCAGGGCCGCGACCTCAATAGCACCCCGGGACCCGCGTGGGTCGATGACGCCGCCCGCAGCGTCCGGGCACGGCTGCGCGCCTCGGTCGCCCCACCGAGCATCGGCCACGGCGACTGGGAGTCTCAGAACATCCGGTGGTCGGACGGCCAGCCGCTGGCCGTGCACGACTGGGACAGCGTCATCGCCCAGCCTGAGCCGGCCATCGCGGGACTGGCCGCCGCCGTCTGGCCGGCCGCCGGGGCACCTGGCGAGGCCGCCACCGTCGCCCAGAGCGCGGAGTTCATCGCCTGCTACCAGCAGGCGGCCGGGCGGCAGTGGGCCAGGGAGGAGATCCAGGACGCCTGGGCGGCCGGCCTGTGGGTCCGCCTTTTCAACGCGAAGAAGGACGCGGCCGACGGCGGCGGCCCGCAACTCGCCCGCCTCGCCGGCGAGATCGGCGAGCGGCTGGCCTTGGCGGGTCTGGCTACGTTAGAGGTCGTACCTAGTGGGACGGGTGATGTAGGTGAGACCGCTGGGGGTGGTCCAGCGGAAGACCCCTGGTTCGGGTTGTTCGAGGTTCCAGTGCGGTGCCTGCTTGGTGCGGTGGTGGTGGCGGCACGGGAGCCCGATGTTGCACTCGTCCGTGGAGCCCTGCGGCCATGGCGTGGTGTGGTCCATGTCGGACTGCCATGAGCTGGCGTGGCATGCGGGAGCGGGGCAGGTGGCGTTGCGGGCGCGGGTGAGGTGGCCGAGCTTCCTGCCGGGCCGGTAGCGCGGCTCGGCGTGCCGGTGGTCGCAGGTGCCCTTGGCGATCGGGTCGAGGTTGATCTTCAGCCGGGCCAGGAACTGTGCCAGGGCTGCCGCCTGGGCGGGTGGCGGCTGGGCGGGTGGCGGCTGGGCAGGTGGCGGCTGGGCGGAGCGGGTGCCGACGGGTGGGGCGTTGGCCCTGGCGGGGGTCGTGCTGGCGGGGGCGGGACTGGCGGGGGCGGTGGCGGCTGGGGGCGCGTCCCAGGTGTGGCGGCCGCGGGCACAGCCGTGCGCGATCGCGGTGCCGTCCGCGCCGATCAGGGTGACGCACCAGCGAGTGTCCCCGTGCCGGGATGCGGCTTGGATCATGTCGCGCAGTGTTTGCGGGTCGATGATGTCGCGGCCGGATTCTCCGGGCATGGCGGACCAGCCGAAGACGGTGCCGACGGGGACGAGGAGGTTGATGGTGGCGGCGAAGGGGGCGCGGCCGCCGGGCCTGCCGGGGCCGGGCGGGCCGAACGGCCACGGGCGGCGGCTTCCCCCGCCACCGCCGTTCCCGTCATCGCCGCCGTTCCCGTCGCCGTCTTGGTCGTCTTCGTCCCAGTCGTCGTAGTCATCCCACGGGCCGTCCCGCCAGCGCTCGTTGTCGCCGCACTGGCCCTGGTCGTCCGGCCGGCCGCTGCCGTCGCCGCCGGTGCGGCCGGCGTTACTCCGGTCGTTGCCGGCGCGGTCACCGCCGGTGTGGTCGGCGTTACTCCGGTCGTTGCCGGCGCGGTCACCGCCGGTGTGGTCGCTGGTGGTGTGGTCGCCGGTGTCGTCGCGGTGTCCGGGCGCGATGCGGTCGAGGGGGTCGCGGCCCTGGGTGAGGTCGAGGTAGACCATGACCTCGGTTTCGCGCTGGCCGAGCCTGACGCCGTGCGCGCGGAGGTAGGCGGCCAGGGCGCGGATGTGCTGCTCGCTGGCGAGGATCTCCTCGACGGGCATCTCGCGGACGGCCAGGGCGTAGTTGCCCGAGCGCTCCATGAACTTCTCTACCCGGGCCTTGCGGCGGGTGGCGCGCTCCTTGCGCTTGCGCTCGGCTTCCGGGGCCAGCGACATCGCGAGCTTCGCCGCCCGCCTGCGCAGCGCCGTGTAGGGGAGGTCCGGGGCGTCGGGCGCGAGCCGCTCATCGACCTGGCGGGCCTGCTCTTCGGTCAGGCCGGCGGTGATGTCGGCGACCGCCTGGACGCGGCGCTCGTCGATGCGGCCGGCCGCCAGCAGGGCGTCCATCCGGGGCAGCCGGGCTGGGAGCGCCAGCGACAGCTCCATCCGCTCCCCGGCCTGGGCGCGGCTGTCGGTGAGGTGGAAGGCGAGCTCGTCGGCGGCGTGCTCGGCGACGCTGTTCTTCAGCAGCCACCGGCCGTCGCCGTCCCGTACCGCGGTCGCGTCCGATTCCCAGCGGCGGCGGGCGAACTCCCGGGTCCCCCTCAGCTCCAGCCACTCCGCGCGGCACCGCAGCCGACGGGCCGCGCCGATCAGGCCAACCACCGCGTCATCGGCCATGCCGGCCAGGTCACCGCTGGTAACGGCATATTCGGCCAGCATGCCCAGCGACACCCCCGGCGCCATCCGCTCGCCCGCGTCACCCGGCCCGAATCCCAGCACAGGGGCATCCCGGTCATCCCAGGGGCAGTTATCCCAGGGCTCGCCGTCATCGGCGAGATCCGCGCCGCCCGCGAAGCTGTCCGGCCCCTCCTCCGACAGCGCCTCCATCGCCGCCCGCCAGCCATCCTCGCCCAGGCCATCGAAGTGGTCCCCCTCCTCCAGCCAGGCCGCCCGTTCCTCGCCTCCGGGCCGCTTCTGCTGGCCGGGCTGCTGGCCGTGGCCGTGGCGCACGCCGCTCCCGATCCGGGTCTTCCGCCATGGCCGCCACCCCCGTCGCCACGAAGATTCTCGCCGCCGAAACCCGCGCCCCTCAAGGCACAAAGATTTATGGACTACACGAACGACTACGTTGTACACGAACACTTTATCCGCTACCAGCCTCGTGAGCAACCCTGAATGAGCACGTTGATGGTCTATTTCATGATCATTTTCGACAATTGCCGCTCCAGGTATGGCGGTCACGGTGGTCGTTGACATCAGACTTCTAGCCATCTAAAGTGCTAACTAACTAAGACACTAGACGGGCGTGACATGATCAGCTTCCGAGTGGATGGGCGATCGGGCGTTCCGCCGTACCTGCAGCTCGTACAGCAGGTGCGCCAGGCGCTGCGGATGGGACTGCTCCAGGTCGGCGACCAGTTGCCGACGGTGCGCGAGGTTGTCGCCGCCGTGGCGGTAAACCCTAACACCGTGCTGAAGGCCTACAGGGACCTAGAGCGCGAGGGCCTCCTCGAGGCCAGGGCCGGCCAGGGCACGTTCGTGCGCGGCCTGCCGCCCGGTCCCCCGCCGGGCACTCATTCCCGGCTCGGCCGCAGCCTCGCCGCCTGGGTCCGGGACGCCCGCGAGGCCGGCCTGGACAACGAGGCAATGGAATCCCTGCTGCAGGTCACGCTGCGGCAGGCTGCCAACACCGTCGAGAAGGACATCGGATGAACAGGGAATCTGAGCGCGGCCTAGCGCTGAGCCACACGGGAGGAACCGTCATGGCGCCACCGGCGCTGGCCATCCAGACGAACGAGCTGACCAAGCGGTACCGGCGGGTTACCGCGCTGAGTAACTGCTCGATCACGATCCCCGAGGGCCGGATCTGCGCACTCGTCGGGCCGAACGGCGCGGGCAAGACCACGCTGCTGCGGATGCTCTCCGGGCTATCCAAGCCGACCGCCGGGACCGCCGCCGTGCTGGGGGCCACTCCCCGGCAGGACCCGACGTTCCTCGCGGATATCGGCTTCCTCGCCCAGGAGATGCCGCTGTACCGGCGGATGAGCGCCGAGGACCACATCAAGGTGGGCGCGCACCTGAACTCCCGCTGGGACGGCGAGTCCGTCCGGACCCGGCTGCGCGGCCTGAGCATCCCGCTCGGCCAGGCGGTCGGCACTATGTCCGGCGGCCAGCGCTCCCAGGTCGCGCTCTCACTGGTCCTGGCCAAGAAGCCCCGGGTACTGCTGCTCGACGAGCCCGTCGCCGCGCTGGACCCGCTCGCCCGGCGGCACTTCCTCGCGACGCTCACCGAGGCCGTGGCCGTGGCGGAAGGCACGCTGACAGTCGTACTGTCCTCGCACCTCGTCGCGGACATTGAGCGGGTCTGCGACCATCTCATCCTGCTCGCCTCCGCCCAGGTGCAGCTATGCGGGGACACCGAGGACCTGCTCGCGGAGCACGCGGTCCTCGTCGGGCCGAAGAAGGACACGGGACCCATCGAGCGGGCGCACACGGTCGTGCACGCGAGCACGTCGGGGCGGCAGTCCACGCTGCTGGTCCGGCTGAACGGCCCGCTGATCGACCCCGCCTACCAGGCCGAGGACGTCAGCCTCGAAGAGCTCGTCCTGGGTTACATGGGCGCCGCCGCCCCGGCGGCATACGCGGAGCTCGCAGGCCCCGCCATCACGACCGTTGAGACAGCTGAATCAGCAGGAGCAGGAGAAGGACAGTGACCTACCTCGTCTGGCGGCAGAACCGCCTCCCATGGGCGATCGCCCTCGCACTGCTCGCCGCGTTCGCGGCGATCGAGCTTGTCACCGGGCTCCACATGGCGGCGGCGTGGCACAACATCCTCACCACCTGCGGCCGCCGCTGTAGCGCCCAGGAGTCCATCATCAGCAGGATCGGGAACGACATGCGCGTCCTTAGCGTGCTCGTGCCCGCCCTGATCGGGTTCCTGTGGGGCGCCCCGCTGGTGGCGCGCGAGATCGAGACCGGCACCCGGACGTTCGCCTGGGCGCAGGGCATCACCCGCAACCGCTGGCTGGCGGTCAAGGTCGGCTGGGTGCTGCTCGCCGCCGCACTCTGCGGCGGCGCGGTCGCTGGCCTGGTCACCTGGTGGTCCGGCCCGGTCAACGCGACGAACGCCAGCCAGTTCCAGCCTAACTACTTCGACACGCAGGGCATCGTCCCGATCGGCTACGCGGTGTTCGCGGCGGCGCTCGGCATCGCCGCGGGCACCGTGCTGCGCCGCACCCTGCCGGCGATCGCGGTCACCATCGGCGGGTTCATCGGGCTGCGCCTGTGGATCGACAACAGCTTCCGGAGTCACTATATGACCCCGGTCACCACCTACCTCAGCCTCACGTCGAACGCCAGTCCGGGCGGGCCCACCGCCTTGCAGGTAGACGGGGGCTTTGTGGGACCGAACGGGCAGGTGCTGGCCCAGACCTTCAGCCACGGCGCCGTGTGGAACGGCGTGCCCATCAGTTCGTTCCCGAAGGCTTGCCAGTCCGCCGCCAGTTCGCCCACCGGCGACCCCACCCACTGCCTGGCAGCGTACGGTTACCGCGCGTATGTCACCTACCAGCCGGGCAGCCGCTTCTGGGCGTTCCAGGGCATCGAGACGGGCATCTTCGTGGCGCTCGCCGCCGCCGCGATCGCCCTCACCTTCGTGGTCATCAACCGCCGCGACGCCTGACACCCGGAGAAGAACCATGACTTGGGTTGTCTGGCGGCAGTACCGCCTGCACTGGGCGATCGCCCTCGCGCTCCTGGCCGCATTCGCGGTGGTGGAACTCCTCACCGGGCAGCAGCTAGCGCGGGCATGGCACAACCTGCTGACCACGTGCACGGCCACGCCGCAGGACGGCCCCGGTAGCTCTTGCTCAAATGCCCAGATCATCGGCATCCTCGGCAACGACATGCGGGTGCTCAGCATCGTGGTGCCCCTCATTCTTGGGGTCCTGTGGGGTGCGCCGCTCGTGGCGCACGAGGTCGAGGCCGGCACCACGAACTTCGCCTGGACGCAGGGCATCACCCGCGGGCACTGGCTGCTGGTCAAGGTGGGCTGGCTGCTGGTGGTCGCCGCCGCAGCGCAGGTGGGTTCAGCCCGGGGGCCGGGGACGGTAACTGGCCTTCGCTGAGCCATTCCGGGGCGTGGCGGCCAAGCGGGCCCGCATCGACGCGCCACTCGGCTGGCACGCCGGTGATCTCGCCGGGCGAGGGGACGCGGCGGGCCGGGCCCCAGGCGGTCTGGGTGTCCATGAGGGGGAAGCTGTCCGTGCCCGGCCGGGGCGGCAGTTCCCCCGGGCGGGGCAGCGACCACAGGAAGTTGGCCGTCCCGATCAGGCTGGCGCGGATGCGGGTCACCACCGATTCTGTGAGCCGCGTGGTCAGGGCCCGGCCGACGGCGGCGGCGATCAGGTAGCCGGTCGCGTGGTCCAGGGCCTGGACGGGCAGCGGGACGGGAACGTCCGCGCCGCTTTCGGCCGCGCCTGCCGCCGCGATGCCGCAGCTCATCTGCACGAGGCTGTCGAAGCCCCGGCGGTCCCGCCACGGGCCGTCCCAGCCGTAGGCGTCGAGGGAGGCGATGATGAGCGCGGGATTGCGGGCGGCGAGCGCGTCATCGCCGTACCCGAGCCGGTCAAGCGCGTCCGCGCGCAACCCGGTGACCAGCACGTCGGCCGAGGCGAGCAGGGCCTCGAAGGCGGCCCGCCCGGCCGGCGCGGTGAGGTCGAGCGCGGTGGTCCGCTTCCCCGCCGTCGTCTCTGGCACGATCGCGGCCACCTCATCGAAGCCCGGCGGGTCCACGCGGAGCACGTCCGCGCCGTGGGCGGCCAGGAACTTGGTGGCGACCGGGCCGGCGATCACGCGCGTGAGGTCGAGCACGCGAACGCCGGCGTAGGGCCGCGCCGCCTCGCCCGCGCCGGCGGGCGCGGCCCCAGACGCCCGGGGAGCCACGGTCGCCTGGGGGGCTATCGTGGCGCGCGGGACGACTGAGAGCGCCGGCGCGGCTGCCGTGGCGGTGCCGGGAGGCGAGGCAAGCCACTCCTGGCGGGTGTGCATCGCCGCCGCGCAGCCGCCCTGCGCCACGACGGCCGCCTCCAGGTCGGCGGCCTTCCAGCCCAGGACGGCGGCGGCGACGGACTCCTTGTCCCCAGCGCCGAGGACCCGCTCGGCGGCGGCGCGGTGGTAGGCGTAGTTCGTGTGCAGCCGGATCCAGCCGTCCCCGGCCCGGTAGTTCCCCGCGATCGGGTCCCAGATCGCCGGGCGCTCCCACCCGGCCGGGGTGAACAGCGCCTCGGCGGCGAAGGCCGCGGCACGCCGCCCAGCTGTCCACCTGGACGCCGCGGATGCCGGTCCGCGTCCGCGCGGCAAGGAACTCGGCGGCGGCGAGGGTCGCGGCCGCCACCGAGCCCATCGCGAGGCCGGTTACGTCGAAGTACGAGGGCAGGACCTGGCGCGGGCCGCTGGCGGTGAGGGCGGCCAGCGCGCTGCCCGTGCCGCCGGCCTGCTGCCAGATCCGCGCCGCGATGTCCGTGATCCCTTGCGTCATGACACCGATTCTTCGCGCCGCTGGCATGCTTAATCAACGTTGATTATCGTCAACCTCATGGGTGAACTAGTCGACGCGCGGACGGCGGCGGACCGGCTCGGGGTGGACGTTCGCACCCTGTACGCCTACGTCAGCCGAGGGTCGCTGCGCGCGCGTCCCCGGCCCCGATGGCCGCAGCAGCCGCTACGACTCCGACGACCTGGAATTGCTCGCCCAGCGGTCGCGCCCGCGCACGCTGCCCCGGCCGACGGCGAGCATCGACCTCGTCATCGCCACCCGCGTGAGCACCGTGACCGATGGGGTGGTGCGGTACCGGGGCAGGACGTGCTGGACCTGGTGGCCGCCGGGGCATCGTTCGAGGACGTCGCGGACTTGCTGTGGCAGGACGCCGGCGGCGACTGGCGGCTGCCGACGGCGCCGACGGCGGCGGCAGCAGCAGCAGCCGCGGACCTCCTGGACCCGCCCGGCGCCAGCGTCCCCGTCCTGCAGCGCTTCGCCATCGCCATCGCCGCCCGGCCGGCGTCGATACCGCCGCCGCGCCGGCCGCCGCCGGCTGCACCGCCGGGCTGGCACCGCCGGGGCTGGCACCGCCGGGCTGGCACCGTCCAGGTTGACCGTGCCGCAGTGGGCCGCCTACGGCAGGTGCCTGATCAGCTGCCTGACCAGGGTCGGCGGCAGGGCGCGGGCCGCGGCCGGCGCCGGTGACGCGCCCGGCGGCGTGGCGGGCCGACTGTGGGAGCGCTGGTCCCCGCTGCGCCCGACCGCCGCGCGGGTCCGCGCGCTCGACACGGCCCTGGTGCTGCTGGCCGAGCACGAGCTCGCGCTGTCCACGCTGTCGGTCCGGGTCGCCGCGTCGGCCCGGGCCGCGCCCAGCGCCTGCGTCCTCGCGGGACTGAGCACGCTGAGCGGCGCCCTGCACGGCGGGGCGGCCCCCGCCCTGCACGAGATGCTGGCGGCCCGGGCCGACTCCGCAACCCGGGCCGGGGCAGGCCGGGCCGCCCGCCGGGAACGGTGGCGTTCGGCCATCCGGTGCACCGCCACGGCGATCCGCGCGCCGGCCCGCTTCTCGATGCCGTCTACGGCTTCGCCGCGCCGGCCGACCGCGATCTCATCGAGGGCGCCCGGCGGGCCGCCCAAGGCCAGCCGAACGTCGACTTCGCCCTGGGCGCGCTCACCTACGCCGCCCGGATGCCGCCGGAGGCAGCCACCGCGATCTTCGCGATCGCCCGCACCGCCGGCTGGATCGCGCACGCCGCCGAGGAGTACGGCGAGCCGCCGCTGCGCTTCCGCGGCCGCGCTTTCGCGAACGCGCGAGCTAGGCCAGGGCGGGGATGACCTTCTCGGTGAGCAGCTGCAGGCCAGAGCGGTCGTAGGCGACGTCGGGGATGTTCAGGATCGCGTACGTCATGCCCAGGGCGTTCAGCTCGGCAAGCCGCTCGGTGACCTGCTCAGGCGTGCCCACGAGCGGGCCGCTTGACAGCATCTGGACCTGGCCGTCGGCTACGTCCGCTGGCACGTACTTCACCAGGTGCGCGCGCACCCACTCCAGCTTCGCCGCGACGTCCTGCGCCGTCTCGCCGATGATCACGTTGTAGTTGGCCGACCGGGTGATCGCGCCGTAGTCCGTGCCCACCTCTCGGCAGTGCTCTTCCAGCAGGGCCGACTTGCGGACGAAGCCCTCCGGGGACCCGTCGAAGTTCGTGTAGGCGGCGTACCGGGCGGCGATCCGCAGCGTCTTCTTCTCGCCGCCCCCGGCGATCCACAGCGGGATGCCGCCCTCCTGCAGCGGCAAGCGGCTGGCAGATGGCCCCGTCGACCTGGTAGTGCTTGCCGTCGAGCGTCGCGTTCCCCGTGGCCCACAACTGCCGCATGATCTGGACGCCTTCGTCGAGCATGGCGATCCGGTCCCCGGCCGAGGGGAACCCGTAGCCGTAGGCGCGCCACTCGTGCTCGTACCAGCCGGCCCCGATGCCCATCTCGGCCCGGCCGCCGGAAATCATGTCGACGGTGGCGGCGACCTTGGCGAGGTAGGCCGGATTCCGGTAACCCATGCAGGTGCACATCTGGCCAAGCCGGACCCGGGTGGTCGCCGCGCCGAAGGCCGCCATGAGGCTCCATGCCTCGTGCGTGGCCTCCTGGGTGGGCCTCGGCACGGTATGGAAGTGGTCATAGACCCACACAGACTCGAACAGCCCGGCCTCAGCCGCGCGAGCGATATCGAGCATGGTTGACCAGTGATCGGCAGGACTGATTCCGGCGAGGTCAAGCCGCCATCCCTGAGGCACGAAGAGTCCGAAGCGCATGAGGTTAACCTTAATAGCGCCGCCAGTGAGGTGCTGGACCGGGCGGGTCCGTTACGGATAGGAAGAAGAAGAATACGCGCTGTTTACTAATCTCGGGCCAGCACGGGCCGCGGGGGCGTTGCCAGCGCACGCTGCGGGGCTGCTGCGGAAATGTCATTCACAGTTCGTCGGTGTGTAACGATCCCTTGGGTTAATTCGAACAGAAGGTGGCGATCTTGTGGGCATGAGGATCGCGATCATTACGGAGTCCTTTCCACCAGACGTCAACGGCGTCGCACACTGCGTAATGCGCGTGGCAGATCACCTCACTCGCAACGGCCACCACCCCTTGGTCGTTGCACCCGAGTCCGCGCGCGCAGCCATAGGCGACGACAGCCAGTTCCCCTACCGCGTGGAGCGGGTTCCGTCTGTCCCCCTTCCCGGATACCCGACCTTCAAAATTGGCCTGCCGATCCCGAGGATCCGGCGGGCCATCGTCGAGCACGGCACCGAAGTCATTCACCTCGCCAGTCCCGTCGCGCTGGGGGCCTGGGGCAGCCGGGTGGCCCGCAGCGAGGGCCTGCCGTCGGTAGCCGTGTACCAGACCGACCTGCCGGCCTACGCCCGCGCCTACCGGCTGAGCAAGGCGACCGAGGCGTTCGCCTGGCGGTGGCTGCGCGACATCCACAACGCGGCGGGCAGGACCCTCGCCCCGTCCACGATGACCGCCGAGGACCTGAGCGCTCACGGCATGACGAACATCCGGCTCTGGGGCCGTGGCGTGGACACCGAGCTGTTCCGCCCCGACAAGCGCGACGAGGCGTTGCGCGCTGAGCTCGCGCCCAACGGCGAGGTCCTCGCCGGCTACGTCGGGCGGCTGGCCACCGAGAAGCGCGTCGACCTCCTCGCGGCCGTCGCGCGGCTGTCCGGCGTGCGGCTGGTCGTCACCGGCGGCGGCCCGGAGGCGGACGAGCTGCGGGCGGCCATCCCGAACGCGGTCTTCCTCGGTGAGCAGCACGGCGAGGTCCTCGCGCGGATCTACGCCAGCATGGACGTGTTCGTGCACAGCGGGCCATTCGAGACGTTCGGCCAGACGATCCAGGAGGCCGCCGCGAGCGGGCTGCCCGTCGTGGCGCCGGCGGCGGGCGGTCCCCTCGACCTCGTCGATGAGGGCGTCACCGGGTTCCTCGTGACGCCCGGAGACGCGGACGCACTCGCCGCACCGGTCGCCCGGCTCGCCGCCGACCCTGACTTGCGGGCCGTCATGGGCCTGGCAGCCCGCACGCAAGGTACAGGGACGCAGCTGGGCGGCGCTCACTGGAGAGCTCATTGAGCACTATGTCGCCGTCATCACCGCCGCGAACGCGCCGCACGAGCTCGTAGCTTGAGGGAGCGGAGGGGCGCGGTGGTGCCTGGACTGAGCGAGCTCCGAGGAACGAGGAGCGGGAGCGAGGGAAGGCGCCACCCCTAGAGCGCCCCGGAGCGAGCGGGAGACACCGCTTGAGACCTAGAAGGACAAGCCCTAAGCGGGTTGGGATGCACCAAATGAGAGAAGCGCGCAGTCACGCCGGCAACACGATCCCATGAGGATCGTGCGCATGGCCAACTACGTTGGCCCGCGCTCCGGTGGCATGCGCACCGCGCTGCGCGAGCTCGGCACCGGTTACCTCGCGGCCGGGCACGAGCCGGTGCTGATCATCCCCGGGGCGCGCCGCTGTGACGAGCAGTCGGCGCAGGGCCGGGTCATCACCCTGCACGGGCCGCTGGTCCCGTTCACCGGCGGGTACCGGGCGCTGCTGCCCCGGCACAAGCTAGCCAGCCTGCTCGAGGACCTCAAGCCGGACCGGCTGGAGATCTCCGACCGGACCACGCTGCGGTGGACCGGACGCTGGGCGCGCAGGCACGGGGTGCCCGCCGTCATGGTGTCGCACGAGAGCCTGACGGGGCTGCTCAGCCTGCCCGCTGACGTCTCCGGCATGTCGCGGTGGCGCAGCGCGATGCTGAGCGCCACGGCCCGGGGCCTGGCCGACTGGCTTAACCGGTGCAGCACGCGCGACTACCGGCAGGTCATCTGCACGACCCGATGGGCGGTGGCCGAGTTCCAGCGAATCGCCGCGCCCAACGTCACCCGCATCCCGCTCGGCGTGGACCTGGACCTCTTCAGCCCCGAACGGTACAGCGAGGACCTGCGCGCCCGGTACGCGCGCCCTGACCAGGTGCTCCTCGTGCACTGCGGGCGGCTGTCGGTGGAGAAGAAGCCGCACCGGTCGCTGATGGCGCTGGCCGGGCTGCGCGCCGCGGGCACGGACGCCGTGCTGGTCGTGGCCGGCGACGGGCCGCTGCGCGGCCGGCTGGAGCGGGTCGCGCGGCGCCGGGACCTGCCCGTGACGTTCGCCGGCTTCATCTCCGACCCCAAGACCCTCGCCGGCCTGCTCGCCTGCGCCGACGTGGTGATCGCGCCGGGGCCGGTGGAGACGTTCGGGCTGGCGGCGCTGGAGGCACTGGCCTGCGGGACCCCGGTGGTGGTCAGCGCGGACAGCGCGCTGCCCGAGGTGATCGCCGATGCGGGCGTCGCCGTGCGCGGGTGAGGACTTCGCCGCCGGGGCCGCGACCGTGCTGCGCTGGCCCGCCGGAAAACGACGCGCGCGGGCGCGGGCGCGGGCGGAAGAATTTGGCTGGCCAGCCGCGATTGAGGCATTCCTGGCGGTGCACGAGGCTCTCGAGGAGAAGGTAGTACACGCATGACCCGGATCGTGACGCTCGGCGACTCGATCACCATCGGCATGGGCGATCCCGCCCCCGAGGGGGGCTGGCGCGGCTGGGCGAAGCTCCTGGCCGACGGCTTGCCCGACCCTGAACTGCACAACCTTGCCGTGCTCGGCGCGCAGGCCAAGCACGTCGAGCGCGACCAGCTCCCGGCCGCGCTCGCCCTCAGGCCGGACATCGCGACCGTCGTGGTGGGCATCAACGACACGCTGCGCGCTGGCTTCGACCCGGAACGGACCGGCCAGGCCTTCGCCCGCACCGTGGGGGCGCTGCGTGCCTCCGGGGCCGAGGTGCTGACGATGCGGCTGCCGGATCCGGGCCGGATGTTCGGCCTGCCTGAGGCGCTCGCACGCCCGCTTTCCCGGCGCATGCGCGGGGTGAATGCCGAGCTTGACCGGGTAGCGGCGCATTTCGGGACGCTGCACTGGGACGCCTCCAACGACCCGGAGACCTACGACCGGCGTAACTGGTCGGTGGACCGGCTGCATCCCAACGAGCGCGGGCACCGGCTGATCGCCTGCCGTTTCTGGGATGGCCTTGCCGAAACCGGGTACCCGGTCCTCGATCGGCCAGACCCGACGCCGCGCAGCTCGCCGCCTACCAAGCGTGACGAGTTCCTGTGGATGGCGACTAAGGGCACGGCGTGGTTCATGCGCCGATCGGTTGACCTGATTCCGTACCTGCTGTTCATGGCGGCCCGCGAGGCACTCATCCGCCCGAAGGACTGGCTCGCCGCCACCGACGCCGAGGCTCCTCCCGGCTGGACCCGGATGGCTGCCCGGCGCCCGGGCCAAGGTAGATGACGGTGCTGACCATCCCGGGGGATAAAGCAGCGGGCAGCTCCCAGGGGGTCGGATTTTTCGGGTATCTCCGACTGGTTTTACGAGTGTGTGATACTGGGGAGGCACCGAACTGGAGCCTGGGGAAGGGCGGTGGTCGTTTCGTGAGCGAGCGCGGGTGGCGGATGGACCCGGTGCGGGCGGTGGCGACTGGGCTGGGCGGAGCGAGGAGCCGGGATGAGCCGCATGTTCACCGACCGTTGGGGTGCGCCGGTCCAGGCGGTCGACGGGGCCGCCGTCGCCCTGCTCGACCAGGCGGTCGAGGATCTCGTGGCGCTGTCCGGTGATCCCGTGGGCGGCGCGGACAGCGCGATCGCCGCCGACGGCTCGCTGCCGCTGGCCCGGATATACCGCGCCTACCTGTCGCTCTACGAGACGACGGCGGAGGGCGCGGCCCAGGCCAGCGAGCTCATCAAGCCGCTGGCGGAAGGCCAGGCGGCCGATGGCGGGCTGCCGGACCGCGAGGCGCACCACCTGGCCGCGGCCCGCGCCTGGGCTGAGGGCGACTGGCAGGCCGCGGCCCGGTCCCTGGAGCGCGCCCTGCTGGCCAACCCGCGCGACCTGCTGGCCCTCAAGGTCGCCCAGGACCTGTACTTCTTCCTCGGCAACCGGCGCGAGCTGCGGGACGTCGCCGCGCGGGTGCTACCCGCCTGGCCGGAAGACGACCCGGCCTGGGGCTTCGTCCAGGGCATCTACGCGTTCGGGCTGGAGGAGAACGCCGACTACCGGGGCGCGGAGACCGCCGCGCGGGCCGCGCTTACCCGCAACGCCAAGGACGTGTGGGGCGTGCACGCGCTGGCCCACGTGTTCGAGATGGAGGGCGCGCACGAGGCGGGCGTGTCGTTCCTCACGATGTCGTCGCCGCACTGGCAAGACAGCTACTTCGCCGTGCACAACTGGTGGCATCTCGGCCTGTACCTGCTGGAGCTCGGCCAGGTCATGGACGCGCTGGCGCTCTACGACGAGCGGGTCCGCGCCAGGCACTCGACCGCAGTGGCTGGACATCGTGGACGCCGCCTCGCTGCTGTGGCGGCTGTCGCTCTACGGGCAGGACGTGACCTGCCGGGCGCAGGCTCTCGCGGCCGACATCGGCGACCTGGTCGGCGTCCCCGCCTACATCTTCAACGACTGGCACGCGGTCATGGCCTTCGGCCTGGCCGGCGACCACGACCGGCGCGGCGGCGGTCCTGGCCGCCAACAGGGACCTCACCGCCCCCACCAACAAGCACGCGGCCGAACGCGCCGGGCTGAGCCTTCTCACCGGGTTCTCCGCGTTCAGCTCCGGGGACCCCGCGACGGCGGTGGACGCGCTGATCGGCATCCGCCAGGAGGCGACCGTCGTCGGCGGCAGCCACGCGCAGCGCGACGTGATCGACTTGACCCTGATCGCCGCGGCGGCCCGCTCCGGCAACGCCGCCCTGGCCCGCGCCCTGGTCACCGAGCGGGTGGCCCGCAAGCCCGCGGCGGACCCCGCCGCCCGCGCCCTGGTGCTGGCCAACGGCGGCGACATGACCTGGCTGGCCTGGTAAGCAGGGCTAGGGGCGGGCTAGGGGTCGAAGCGCTTCAGGGTGGGGACGGCCGCGAGCAGGCGGCGGGTGTAGTCGTGGGCAGGCTGGCCGTAGACCTGGCTGGCGCTGCCTTGCTCCACGATCTTGCCGCGGTACAGGACGACGATCTCATCGCACATGTGCCGGACGACGGCGATGTCGTGGGAGATGAAGACCAGCGTCAGGCGCAGCTCGGCGATGAGCGACGTCAGCAGGTTGAGTATCTGCGCGCGGACGGACACGTCGAGCGCGCTGACCGGCTCGTCCGCGACCAGGGCCAATGGCCTGGGGCCGAGCGCCCGGGCGATGGCGATGCGCTGCCGCTGCCCGCCGGAGAACTCGTGCGGGTACCGCCGGGCGGCGCCCTTCGGCAGGCCGACGGCGTCCAGCAGCTCGGGCACGCGGTCCTTCTCGCCGCCAAGGCCCAGGGCGCGCAGCGGCTCGGCGAGGATGTCGTGCACCCGCATCCGGGGGTCCAGGGACGACATCGGGTCCTGGAAGACGATCTGCACGCCGTGCCGCAGGTCACGCAGGTCCCGCTCGCCCGCGACCTTGACGCCCCCCGCCGGCGAGCACCGCTGCTGATGACCTTCTCCTTGTACCGGACCTCGCCGGCGGTCGGGGCCTCCAGCGCGAGCAGCAGCCGCGACAGCGTGGACTTACCGGACCCGGACTCGCCCACGATCCCGACGGTGGCGCCCGCGGCGACGCTGACGCTGACGTCGTCCAGTGCGGTCACCGTGCCGTACCTCTTGGTGACGCCGCGTGCCTCAAGGAGCGTGGCCTGCCGGGGGTCAGGTGACGGGCCGGGCATCGGACGCCTCCTCCAGGGGATGGCAGCAGGCCACCCGGTGAGCTGTCCCCGCCGCGCCGGCCGGGCTTTCCGCGGCCGGCTTGAAGTCCTCGCGCAGCGGCGGCACCTGCTCGCACTCGGCGGTGGCGCGGTCGCACCGGCCGCGGAACGGGCAGCCCGCCGGGAACGCCCCGGCGGCGGGGACCTGGCCCCGGATCACCGGGAGCACCGCCCGCGGCGGCCGCCCGGCGCGGTCCAGCGTCACCGCCGCCGAGGTGGCCAGCAGCGCGGCCGTGTACGGGTGGCGCGGGGTGGTGAGCACCTGGCGGGTGGTACCCGATTCCGCGACCCGGCCGCCGTACAAGACCATGATCCGCTCGCACATTCCGCTCACGACCGCGAGGTCGTGGCTGATCAGCACCAGCGCGGATCCCTGCTCCTCGACCAGCCGGGACAGCAGCGCGAGCACCTGCTCCTGCACGGTCACGTCCAGGGCGGTCGTCGGCTCGTCGGCGAGGATGACGTCGGGGTCACAGGCGATCGCCATCGCCAGCATGACCCGCTGCCGCTGCCCGCCGGACAGCTGGTGCGGGTAGGCGCGCGCCTGCCGGGCGGGGTCGGTGAACTCGACTCGCTCCAGGAGCTCGACCGCCCGTGCCCGCGCCTGGGCGGGCGAGGCTTGCCGGTGCACCCGGTAGGCCTCGGCGACCTGCTTGCCGATGCGCATCGTCGGGTTCAGCGCCGACGACGGTTCCTGGAATATCATCGCCACGCGCGAGCCGCGCAGCGCCGATCGGGTCCGTTCGGGTACCCGGAAGAGATCCTGGCCGTGGATGAGTACCTGGCCGCCGGCGGACAACCCGGCTGGCAGCAGCCCGATCGCGGCCAGCGCGGTGAGGGACTTGCCCGACCCCGACTCGCCGATGACGCCGAGCCGCTCGCCCCGCGCCAGGTCGAAGGACACGCCGCTGACGAGCTCGACGGCGCCGCTGGTGATTGCCAGGTCGCGGACCGACAGGACCGGGCTGGCGGCAGGGGAGGAGTTCACCGGGCCGCCGTCACCCGCGCAGCCGTGGGTCGAGGATCTCGCGCAGGCCGTCGCCGAGCAGGCTGAAGCCGAGCACCGCGAGCGTGATGGCGAGGCTCGGCCAGAAGGTGAGCATCGGGTCAGGCGCGAGGTAGTCACGGGCCTGCTGGATCATCGATCCCCAGGTCGCGGCCGGCGGCGCGGCGCCGAAGCCGAGGAACTCCAGCCCGGCCTCGGCCAGGATGGCAACCGAGTACAGCAGGCTGGCCGCCACGATCAGCAGGGGCGCGACGTTGGGCAGGACGTGACGGCGGATGATGCCCAGCGGGCGGCGGCCGTACGCGCGCGCCGCGAGCACGTAGCCGGAGCTGAGCACGGTCAGCGCGGTGGCCCGCGTGACGCGGGCGAAGACGGGGATGTAGGCGATCCCGATGGCGATCATGGAGACCGTCGTGGACGCGCCGAGCGCCGCCGACAAGGTGATCGCCGCGAGCAGGGCAGGGAACCCGTAGATCACGTCGCCGGTCCGCATGACGACCTCGCCGAGGGCGCCGCCGCGCTGGGCGGCCAGCAGGCCGGCCGGCACCCCGATCCCGGCGGCGATCACGACCGAGATGACCCCGACGTAGAACGTGACCTGGGTGCCCGCCATCAGGCGGCTGAGCACGTCGCGCCCGTACTGGTCGGTTCCCATGAGGTGCGCCCACTGCGGCCCGTGCAGCGCGGCCGAGGGCGCGATGGCGAGCGGGTCGTAGGGCGTCCACACGAGGGCGACCAGCGCGACCAGCGCGAAGAGCCCGACGATCGCGGCGCCGGCGAGGGTGCTCGGGCTGTGCCGGACGCGGGGCCAGAGGCCGCCCCGCCCGGGCGGCCGGGCCGGGGCCTGGCCGGGGGCGCCCGCGGCGCCAGGCGCCAGGGGCGACCCGGGCAGCGTCGCCGTCACGCCTGCTCACCTGCGACGCGCGGGTCGAGGAACCGGTAGGAGACGTCGACCAGGAAGTTCAGCGCGAGCACCGCCGCCACGGCCAGCATCACGATGTCCTGGACCACGAGCAGGTCCCGGTCACTGACGGAGTACAGCAGGAGGCTCCCGACGCCGGGCAAGGTGAAGACGTTCTCCACCACGATAGCGCCGACGATAAGTCCCCCGATCTCCAGGCCAAGGACGGTGACCAGGGGAATGAGGACATTCCGCGTCCCGTGCCGCCGCAGTGCCCGCATGGGGCGCAGGCCCTTGGCGCGGGCGGTGCGGTAGTAGTCGGAGCGGAGCACCTCCGCCACCGACGCCCGGACATACCGCAGCAAGATGGCGCCCTCGGCGACGCCGAGGGCGACCGACGGCAGCACCAGCGACCGGAGCGACCCGGTCGCGCTGGCCTGCCAGCCGGGAAACCCGGTGGCGGGCAGCAGGTGAGTCGTCAGGGCGAAGGCCCTGGTGAGGAGCAGGCCGCCGACGAACGTCGGGATGGCGATGCCGAGCTGGCCGCCGATCGTGATGGCCGTCCCGCTCGGCTTGTCCGACCTGATCGCCGACGCCATCCCCAGCGGGAGCGCGATCACGAGGCTGACGATGACGGCGCCCAGGATGAGCGGGCCGGTCACCCCCAGCGCGGGGCCGAACTCGCCGCTGATCGGCTGGCTGGAGACGTAGGAGTTGCCAAGGCGGCCGGCGAGCAGGCCGCCGGCCCAGTCCAGGTACTGGCGGCCGAGCGGCTTGTCCAGGCCCAGCTGCTGGGTCAGCTGGGCCACCGACTGCGGCGTCGCCTGGGTGCCCAGGATGACCTGGGCGGGGCTGCCGGGCAGCACTCCCAGGATCGCGAACACCAGCAGCGACGCCGCGAGCAGGGAGGCGGCCAGGATGACAAGCCGCCGCATCGCGGGCAGCAACCAGCGCATCGTCACCGCCTCCGGGTGCGTCCGGCGTTCAGTTCGAGAAGCCCTGTGCCACGGCCAGCGCCGGCACGGTGCCGGTGGTGGCGTACGCGAGGTTGAACGACTCGGAGTGACCGGATGTCGGCAGGCCCTTGATGCCCGCCTTGACCACGGTGATCGCGTCCGGGTTGTACAGCCAGACGTTGACCGCGTCACCAGTGATCATCTTAAGCACCTCGGCGTACTTGGCGACCTGGCCCGCTTGCGTGGGGGCGGCGTTGCCCGCGTTCAGCAGGGACTCGGCCTGCGCGGCCCCGGCGTAGCCCCAGTAGTACCCGGGCGTGGCGTAGTTGGCGACATCGCGCGCCTCTACATGGTCGATGATCGTCATGTCGAAGTTCTTGCCCCCGAACACCTGGCTGAGCCACAGCGGCCAGGCGACGACCTTGTCGGTCACGCTGATGCCGATGGCCTTGAGGTAGGCGTCGACCAGCGGCCCGGCCTGCGTCGCGTAGGCGTAGGGCTGCGGCAGCGTTAGCGTCAGGCGCAAGCCATTCGGATAGCCCGCCTGCGTGAGCAGCTGCCTGGCCTTCGCCGGGTCGTAGGGGTAGGCGCTGGCATAGCTCGCCGAGTACCAGGGATCGCCGGGGACGGTGTCGCTGCCGATCACGGTGCCGAAGCCGCCGCCGACCGTCGCCAGGATCGCCTGCCGGTTGATCGCGTACGAGATCGCCTGGCGGACCAGGACGTTCTTCAGCGGGCCGGAGGCGTTGTTGAGCGTGAGCTGGATCTTGCCGTCCGTCGGGCCGTGCACGATCGTGAACGACGAGTTGTGCTCGAACTGCGTGGCGTCGGCCGGGTTCTGCAGGTCGTCGATGACCTGGATCTGCCCGCTCTGCAGGGCGCTGTTCTCGGCGGTGGGGTCGGTGAAGTAGCGGAAGACGACCGTGGTGTAGCGCCGGCGCGGTGCCCCAGTAATCCGGGTTGGCCGCGAGCGTGACGCTGTAGTTGGTCACCTGCGACTTGTACTCGTAGGGCCCGGTGCCGACCGGGTCCGTCGCGATCTTCGAGACCGCGCTGGGGTCGAGGATGACGCCGTTGCTGTAGGCGGCGAGCTGGTAGAGCCATTCCTGGTCGGGCTGGCTGAGCGTGACCGCGACGGTGGTCGGCTCGTTACCTTGACGCTCGTCAGCGTGCCCATCAGGCTCGCGTAGGGGTAGCCCGACTTGGGGGCGACCACCCGGTTGATGCTGTAGACCACGTCCGCCGCCGTGAGCGGGTCGCCGTTAGAGAACTTGACGCCCTGGCGGATGGTGAACGTGATGGTCTTGCGGTCGGCGACCAGCTGTAGCCGTTGGCGAGCACCGGGACGATCTGGCCGCTCGGGGAGAGCTGAACCAGATGCTGGTAGACGTTGTAGTCGAGGACCTCGTCGATCGCGGCCGACGGGCTGGACGTGGGGTCGAGGCTCGGGGGGGCCGCGCTGGAACCGATGGTCAGCGTTCCCGCCGGGGCGGCCGAGTCGCCCGGACCGGAGTTGGCCGTGCTGCCGGAACTGCCCGAGGACGAGCAGCCTGCGGCGATGACCATACCGGTGAGGACGAGCGCGGCAAGACCGGTCGAGCGCCGGTTTACCATCTGAATCTCCTCATCACTGAACTCAAAACGCCTGTTTCAACCTACAGGGATAGGGTGGGCGCCGTGCAGACTGGACCGACTAACTCCCTCGCCGACGTGCCGCGGGCTGCGGGTCGGCCACGCGACGCTGGCCGGTGACGGCTGGCTCACCGGGGTCACGGTCGTGCTCGCTCCCCCCGAGGGCGCGACCGGCGGCGTTGACGTGCGCGGCGGCGGCCCGGGCACCCGGGAGACCGACCTGCTCAGCCCGCTGAACCAGGTCGAGAAGGTCAACGCGGTCGTGCTCAGCGGCGGCAGCGCGTACGGCCTGGCGGCCGCGCACGGCGTGATGACCAGGCTGGCCGCGCTGCACCGGGGCGTCCAGGTCGGGCCGGAGCCGTCCCATGTCGTGCCCATCGTCCCCGCGGCGATACTGTTCGACCTCGGCCGGGGCGGGGTCTTCGGCAACTACCCCGGCCCGGACGCGGGGGCGGCGGCATTCGACGCGGCGGCACTGTCCCCTCCCGCGACCTGGCTCGCCGGCAACGTCGGCGCCGGCACTGGCGCGCTCGCCGGCCAGCTCAAGGGCGGGATCGGGGCCGCGAGCGAGGTGCTCGCCGGCTCGGGGACCGCCGGGCCCGGGATCACCGTGGCCGCCCTCGCGGCGGTCAACGCGGTCGGCTCGGTGGCCGACTACCGGACCGGCCTGCTCTACGGCGCGCAGTTCGGCCTGCCGGGCGAGTTCGACTGGCTGCTGCCGCCGTCGCCGGAAGAGCTGCGGGCGAACGCGGCCCGGCTGGACCCGCGGGCGCGCAGCCGGGATCCGGTCGGCTCGACCCGGGCCGCTCCCGGCCGCTGAACACGACGATCGGCGTGGTGGCGACCGACGCCAGCCTGACCAAGGCGCAGTGCGCGAAGCTCGCGGGGGTCGCCCAGGACGGGCTGGCCCGCGCGGTCCGGCCCGCCCACTCGATGTTCGACGGCGACACGATCTTCGCGCTGGCGACCGGTTCCGGGCCCACGGCATCGCCGCTGGAGTTCCACGCCATCTTGTCGGCGGCGGCGGACTGCTTCAGCCGTGCGGTCGTCCATGCCGTGCTGTCCGCGTCCACCGTGACCACCCCGGCCGGCACCTGGCCCGGCTACCTGGACCTGTTTCCCTCCGCCGACGGCCGCCGGTAGCGGCCCGCCCGCGACGCCATGGCTCGTCCGCCGGAGGGCCGCCATTAATCCACGGCACAATGGGCGAATGCGGACGATCGCTCTTGAAGAGCATTTCTGGACCGGCGAGCTCGCCGCTCCCCCGGGCACCGGCCCGCTGGCCCGGCCCGATGGCGCGCGGCTGGACGCGCAGCTGCGCGACCTGGGGGCGGAGCGGATCGCCGGGATGGACGCCGCCGGGATCGACGTGCAGGTCCTCTCCCATGTCCAGCCCGCGGCGCAGGGCCTGCCCGGCGCGGCCGGGGCCGACGCCGCCCGGCGCGCGAATGACGCGCTCGCCGAGGCGATCGCCCGGTACCCGGGCCGGCTGCGCCGGCTTCGCGACGCTGCCGACCGGCGCGGTCGAGGCGGCGGTCGCCGAGCTGCGGCGCTGCGTCGGCGAGCTGGGCTTCGCCGGCGCGATGGTGAACAGCACGCTGGGGCCTAACGGGGCTTTCCTGGACGACGCGCGGTTCTCGCCGCTGCTCGCGGCGTTCGAGGAACTGGACGTGCCGCTGTACCTGCACCCGGCACCGCCCCCCGCGGCGGTGGCGGACGTGCTGTTCGCCGGGCTCGCGCCCGCCGTCGCCCGGCCGCTTGCCCTGAACGCGTGGGGCTGGCACGCGGAGGCCGGGCTGCACGCGTTGCGGATGGTCGCGGCCGGGACGTTCGAGCGCCACCCGGGGCTGCGGCTGATCATCGGGCACTGCGGCGAGATGCTGCCGTTCATGCTCGCCCGCATCGACGAGGGATTGCCGCCACAGGTCACTGGCCTGCCTCACCCGCCGAGTACCTACGTGCACCGCAGCATCTGGGTGACGACGAGCGGCATGTTCTCGCTACCGCCAGTCCTGTGCAGCATCCAGGTGATGGGGGTGGACCGCGTCCTGTTCAGCGTCGACTACCCGTTCGGGGCGAACATGGCGGGCCGGCGCCTCCTCGACCGCCTCCCGCTCAGCCCCGCCGACAAGGCCAGGATCGCCGGCGGCAACGCCGAGCGGCTGCTGCGCCTGCCCGCCGGCCACCAGGCGCGGGGTTAGACGACGGTGCGGAGCAGGCGGACCGGCGGGGTGCCGTGGGCGAGGATGCGGTCGTGGACCGCGCGCTGGGTGGCCCCCGGCCGGGCGAGCAGTTCCCGCGCCAGGTCGGCGACCTCGGTGTAGCCGACGTAGTACGTGGACAGCTGGGCCGAGGTGAGCTGCGCCCGGCGCCACTTGCCCGCCGCCTCGCCCTCCTCCTGGAAGCCGCGACCGGTCATCAGCGCCATGGCCGCGTCCTCGGTCAGGCCGTGGGCGTGCACCCGGGCGTCCAGGATCGCGTTGATGGCCATGCGGAGCTGCATCTTGAGCTGCTGCATGCGGACGGCACGCGGATCGTCCTCGCCGGGGTACCCGTGGGCGGCCATCAGCTCCTCGGTGTAGACCGCCCAGCCCTCGACGAACGCTCCCGACCGCAGCGCCGCGCGCAGGTCGGTACCCGAGCCGGAGAACCGCCGCGAGTGCGCGAGCTGCAGGTAGTGGCCGGGCATCGCCTCGTGGACCATGAGGTTGTGGACCATGTGGCGGTTGTACTCGCGGTAGAACGAGGCGACGCGCTCGGCGCTCCAGCCGGACGGGACCGGCGAGACCGCGATGAAGGTGGCCAGGGCGCCGGCCTCCAGCGGCCCCGGCGGATCGCAGTAGGCGACCGCCACGCCGCGGTCGATCTCTGGCATGGCGATGACCTCGACCGGGTCGTGATACAGCGTGACCAGGTCGTGCTCGCGCACGAAGGCGGTCTGCGCGGCCATGGCCTGCTCGCAGAACCGCAGGATGGTGTCGCCGTCGGGCGCGTCGGCCGCCAGCCGGTCAAGCACCTCCCGCGGCGAGCCGCCGAGCGTCGCGGCCAGCTCGGTGATCTCCGCGGTGATCCGGTCGAGGTCACTCTCGGCGCGACGCAAGATCGCGTCCGCGTCGGCTTGCGCCTGAAGGGTGAGTGAAAGCTTGCGCGCGAACATCTGCGGGCCGAGGCGCGGATCGGCATAGCCCGCGCCACTCGCCGGCCCGTCGGCGAGCCGGGCCGACAGCCAGTCCCTGTGCTCGGCCAGCGCCTCAAGGGCGGCGGGCCGCACCCGGTCGATATCGGCGATCGTGGCCGGGCTGACGTGCTGGAGGCTCTCGTCGATGACGTCGCTGACCAGCTTGATCGTGCCGTCGAACTGGCCGGCCGCGGTCTCCAGGTGCACGCGGGGCATCGCCCCGAGGTGCGAGCGCGCGGCCTCCAGCAGCCAGGGGACCTGCGACAGCCGCCCCGCGACGGCGGCGAGCCGGTCGGGCAGCGGCGCGAAGTCCCTGGCCAGCAGCGTGTAGACGGCCCGGCCCGGGTTGGCGAGCAGGGGGTTCCACTCGTGCTCGCGCAGCTGCGACAGCTCGAAGGCGCGCAGCTCAACGTTGGCCGCGAGCATGGCGACGTCGACCCGCTGCTCGGGTGCCAGCGCGGCGACGTCCAGGGCGGCCACCCGGTTCGCGAACGCGGCGAGCGCGCGCCGCTCGTCGTCCAGCGCGTCGCGCGTGAGGTCACGCAATACGGCGTCGTAGCGGTGGTCGCCGAGCTCGGTCGCGGAATCGGGGTGACGCCGCGCGAGATCGTCCAGGTAGTCCCGGGCCAAGACGACAAGCTCGCTCGCGGCATCCATAGCGCCCCCTCAGCGTCATCAGCAAACGTCCAGGAAACCCTGAGGGACGGCTAACTGGCCCTTCGGGCTTTATCAAGGTTCACGGGCGAATCTCATGATGTACGCACCGGAGAGCCACGATACAGAACTCGGGGTAGCAAGACCATGAGTGAGCCATTCGGAACTTACCCGTATTCAGATTACCCGCAGGGTGCGCGTTACCCGGGGTACCCGATGCCTGAGCCGCCACGCCCGCGACGGGGCAGGCACCTGCTTGGCGTGACCGCGACCGCGGCGGTCGCGGTCGCGGTCGGGGCCGGCGCGGCCCTGGCGATCCAGCAGTCCTCCGGCCATTCCGCTGGCGGGGCGACCGCCACCTCGACGACCGTGCTCAGCGCCGCCCAGGTCGCCAGCCGGGTTGACCCTTCCCTCGTGGACGTGACGTCCACCCTCGGCTACCAGCAGGCGACCGCCAAGGGCACCGGCATCGTGCTGTCGTCCGACGGCCTGATCCTGACCAACAACCACGTGATCAACGGCGCGACGTCGATCAGCGTCACCGACATCGGCAATGGCAAGACGTACAAGGCCACCGTGGTCGGCTACGACGAGGGGGGCGACATCGCGGTGCTGCGCGCCGCCGGCGCCTCGGGGCTGACCACGGCCTCGTTCGGCAACTCCTCCAGCGTCAGCCAGGGCAATTCCGTGGTCGCGCTGGGCAACGCCGGGGGCGCCGACGGCATCCCGTCCGTCGCGACCGGCACGGTCGTGGCGCTGAACCAGTCGATTACCGCCTCCGACGAGAGCTCGGGCACCTCCGAGCAGCTCACCGGGCTGATCGAGTCCAACGCCGGCATCCAGCCAGGCGACTCGGGCGGGCCGCTTGTCAACGTCCACGGCCAGGTCGTCGGGGTCAACACCGCCGCGTCGACCGGCTACCAGTTCTCCGGCCCGGGCGGCAACGGTGGCGGCTTCGGGTTCCCGGGCGGCTCCAGCAGCGGCTCGGGCAGCAGCGGGAGCAGCACGCAGGGATACACCATCCCGATTAACCAGGCGCTGTCGATCGCGCGGCAGATCGAGGCCGGGGACCAGTCCGCCTCGGTGCACATCGGGGCGACCGCCTTCCTCGGCATCGAGATCAGCTCCAGCCAGTCCGGCTCCGGCTCCGGCCTGGGCACCAGCGGGGGCGTCGAGATCGCGGGCGCCAGTTCCGGCACCCCGGCGGCGGGCATCGGCCTGGCGCGGGGCGATGTCATCACCTCGGTCGCGGGGACCGCGGTCGGCTCGGGCACCAGCATCGGGCAGGTCCTCGCGGGCTACCACCCCGGCAACAAGGTGAGCATCGCCTGGACGGACGTCACCGGCCAGTCGCACACCGCGACCGTGACCCTGGCGACGGGACCCGCCGCCTGACGCGGGCACACCACCGCGAAGATCCGCCTCCTCCTGCGAGCATCGGCCTGTTTCAGGCTTCGCGACTAGGAGGGGAGCACATATGACGGAATCCACACCCGCGACAGGCGCACTCGGGGGTGCCTGTCGCGGCGGTCGTTCCTTGGCGGCGCCGGCGTCACCGCGACCGGGCTGGTGGTGGCCAGCCCGGTCTTCTGGCAGCAGGCGGCGAAGGCGGACGTGGCGCCGGCCGAGCAGATCCACTTGACCTTCGGCGCGGACCCGGCTAGGGAGGTTGTCGTGTCGCGGGCGACCCCGACCGCGGTGTCCCGCCCCGCGGTGGTAGTCGGCACGGCACACGGCGGGTTCGGCCGCAAGACCGAGGCGGAAACCCGCACCTACACCGACCCGAACAACGGCGTCGAGACGATCACGCAGCACGCCCGGATCACCGGCCTGCGGCCCGGCACGGACTACGTCTACCAGGTGACCAGCGACGGCGCGACGCCCGTCTCCGGCGCGTTCCGGACCGCGCCCGAGGGCCGCACGGCGTTCCGCTTCACCAGCGTCGGCGACTTCGGCTGCGGTAACACCACCTACGCAAAGGCGTCGCTCAACGCCATCGCGACCGCCGCGCAGATCGAGCAGTTCGACCCGGTCGTGCACCTTGTCAACGGCGACCTCTCCTACGCCAACTCCAACCAGAAGACGCAGACCCAGGTCTGGGAGCAGTACTTCAACAACACCCAGCTCTCCGCGGCCAACCGCCCCTGGATGCCCACGCTCGGCAACCACGAGAACGAGCCCGGGAACGGCCCGCAGGGCTACCTGTCCTACCAGACGCGCTTCGCCCTGCCGAAGAACCACTCCAAGGACTTCGAGGGCAACTGGTACAAGTTCCAGCGAGGCGTCGACCGACACCTCGGTCGACTGGATCGTCGCCGTCATTCACCAGCCGGCCATGTCCACCTCTGACGCGGCGGGTTCCGACCTGGGCATCCGCCAGAACTGGATGCCGCTGTTCTACAGGTACGGCGTCGACTTCGTGCTGGCCGGCCACGACCACGACTACGAGCGCAGCTACCTGGTGCACGGCACCGACTCTGGCACCATCGCGCGGCCGCGCGTCGTCAGCACCGACCTGGACAACGTGGACTCCGATAAGGGCCTCATCCACCTAGTCATCGGGACCGGCGGCACCAAGGGCCACGACGACGTCTACGAGACGGGCACCGTGGGCGAACCGGTCGAGACCATCAACGTCGCCAGCTCTGGCGCGGACATGACGCAGACCGAGGACGCACCGTGGTCCGCGGTCACCGATCCAGACACCACCCACCCGTGGGGCCTCGGCCTGTTCGACGTGGACCCCGGCCGGTTCCCCGGCGACAAGACCACGATGAGGTTCACCTACTACCACACGCCCGCGGCCACGGCGGCGAGCCCGTACCCGGCTCCGGTCGAGGTCGACACCTTCACCGCCACCCGCACCCGCTGCGACGGCTTCGGCTTCCGCGAGCGCTGCCGCACGGCGTGAGGCCCGCGCGGAAATGAGGCCCGCGCGCCGCGCACCGCCGCGGGCCCGCGCGCTTAGGCCTGCACGATCGACGTGCCCTGTACCTTGACGGGAATCGCGGCCAGCGGGCTGCTCGCCGGGCCGTTCACGACCGAGCCGTCCTTGATGCTGAACGCGCTGCCGTGGCAGGGGCAGTGGATCGCGCCGTTGGAGATCGAGGCGACGATGCAGCCCTGATGGGTGCACACGGCGGTGAACGCCTTGAACGTGCCCGCCTCCGGCTGGGTGACCACGACCTTCTGCGGGGCGAGTATCTCGCCGCTGCCAACGGGAACCTTCGCGGTGGCGGTGAGGGCGGCGGCGCCCGCTGACCCGGTGCCGCCCGTCCCGGTGCCCGCTGCCCCGGTGCCGCCCGTTGGGGCCGCGGTGGTCGGCGCCGGGCCGTTGACGCCGCCGTTGTTGGCGTTGTAGGTCGAGCACCCCGTGACCAGCGCGGCGGACGCGGCGCACGCGCCGGCCAGGACAACTCGGCGGCTGGCGGGGGCTGCGTCGGACTCGGACATGCGAACTCCTCAGCGCTTGATTCCGAAGGTCGAGAAGAACCAGAAGGCGGACGTAAACCAGATAAGGATCAGCAACGCGAACACTATCGCGCCGGCCGTCGGCAGGACCCAGCCAGGCACCCCTCGCTTGGGCAGGACGAGCATCTTCACCGTGAACGCGCCGAAGAACAGGCAGCCGAGGACCGAGTGGACGAGCACGCGGGTGCTGTAGGCCTGGAAGCCGAGCGAGTACAGGCACTGCACCGCCACCGGGACCGCCGCCAGGAACGCGATCCGCCCGGACCAGCGATGCAGCCCGCCGATCCACGATGGCGCGGTCACGCGCGGCACCTTCCCGTACATCACCAGGGCCGAGCCGACCTGGATGACGGCGCAGATGGCCGAGAGCGTGGCGAGCCAGGACTTGACCGACCCCACGCTTGAGAAGCCGGCGATGCTGATCGAAATGCCGGTCGGGCTGTGCAAGTGCCCGTACAGTCCCAGCGTGAGCGCCACGAGGCAGCCGAGGAGGCTGGGCACCACGAGGATCTTCGGCAGGCCGGAATCGGCCGGGGCCGGGGGGAGCGGCGCGGACGCGCCGGGCTGTGCCGCCATGTGAGGTTCTCCGTTTCGCGACGCGCGGGCGCGCGGTCAGAATCCGCTGCCGGTCTCGGCGTCGATCGGCGTCGCGGTTATCGTGACGCCCCCGTCGTTGGCTGTCCTGGTGGTGACGTTGAGCGGCGGCGCCTTGCGCGCGGTGGGCGCGGCCGCGTTCGGGTCGGCCTCAAGCGAGCCGACTTCCATGCCGTTGGCCAGCACGATCCACCCCGCCTTGACGGTCGCCCCGCGCACGACCGCGATGGACCGGTACAGCCCGGACGGCTTGTGCACCGCGATCACCGAGAAGACGTAGCTGTTGCCGTCAACCGTGACCGAGCCCGCGCGTGCCCTAGCGCGTAGCTGACCTCGCCACTGGCGTGGTTCTTGCCCGCGAGCGCCAGCTTGCCGTGGTCGGGAACGCCGGACATCCACGCCTCGATGGTGGCGCCGTTGCAGAAGTAGGCGACCGCGGAGGTGTCGTGGACCACGATCGCGATCGATCCCAGGTTGCCCATCACCTCGCCGACGTAGTTCGCGCGCGCGGGGATGACGAAGCCCGATGTCGCGGAGGGCGACGGCGACGCCGCGGACGCCGAGGGCACGGTGGCGGACGGGACCGCCGTGGGTGATGACGCGGCCGACGACGGCGTGGCGGTGGGCGTCACGCTGGCGGTGGCGGAGCCCGCCGCGGTGTATCCCGTTCCGGCCGGCGCCGGGGATGCCGCGACCATGCTCGCGATCCACAGCCCGATCGCGAGGACCGCGCCCGCGAGCAGGGTGACGTGTGGCGACCTGAGCTTCATGCTGGTTGTACGCCCAGAGCCCGCGTCCGGTTCACCTTCAGGCACCTTGGAGCCTTAAACGTTATGAAACTATGCCATTACAGGTCCAGGGCCGCGGTGGCGCGGGAAATGATCTCGCCGGCGCCGGCACCGGGCGGAAGCGTTCCGTAGGCGCGGCCGCCATCCCCGGCGAGCCGGGAGGCGACGAAGGCGTCCGCGACCGCGGGGACGCTGAAGCGGACCAGGAGCGCCGCTTGCAGGGTGACCGCCATCGCCTCGCTCAGCCGGCGCGCCATGACCTCCGACGGAGCGGCCGCCTCCTTGCGGAGCCGGGCGATCGCGTCGTCCAGCCGGCGGTCGGCGCCGGCCGCCAGCTCAAGCTCGGCGAAGAACGCCTCGGCGGCCTGCGGCTCGCGGGTCAGCGCGCGCACCGCGTCGAGCGCGGCGACGTTGCCGGACCCTTCCCAGATCGACTGCAGCGGCGCCTCCCGGTACAGCCGGGGCATCCCCGACTCCTCCACGTACCCGTTGCCGCCCAGGCACTCCAGGGCCTCGGCCGCGTGCGCGGGGGCCTGCTTGCACACGTGGTACTTGGTCGCCGCGAGGGCAAGCCGCCGGAAGGCCGCCTCGCCCTCGTCACCGCGTGCCGCCCGGTCGGTCGCGCCCGCCAGGCGCAGCGCCACCGTGGTCGCCGCCTCCGACTCGATGGCCAGGTCCGCCAGGACGCTGGCCATCAGCGGCTGGTCAGCGAGCGGCTTGCCGAACGCGCTCCGGTGCCGCGCGTGGTGGACGGCGTGGATGACTCCGGCCCGCATCCCCGTCGCGGCGGCCAGGACGCAGTCCAGGCGGGTCGAGTTGACCATGTCGAGAATGGTCCGCACGCCGCGCCCCTCCTCCCCGACGAGCCAGGCGGTCGCGTCCTCGTACTCGACCTCGGCGGAGGCGTTGGAGCGGTTCCCGAGCTTGTCCTTCAGCCGCATGAGCCGCATGCCGTTGCGCGTCCCGTCCGGCAGCACCCGGGGCAGCAGGAAGCAGGACAGCCCCTCAGGGGCCTGGGCCAGGACCATGAACAGGTCGTTCATCGGCGCCGAGGTGAACCACTTGTGGCCGGTGATGCGGTAGGTGCCGTCGGCGGCCGGGGTGGCGGTCGTCGTGTTGGCCCGGACGTCGGAGCCACCCTGCTTTTCCGTCATCGACATGCCCGCCAGCAAGCCGGACTTGCGCTCGGCCGGGTGAAGGCCGAAGTCATACGAGCGCGCCGCGAGCAACGGCTCGAACCGGCCGGCCAGGTCCGGGGAATGCCGCAGCGCCGGGATGACCGAGTAGGTCATCGACACCGGGCAGCAGTGGCCCGCGTCGGCCTGGCCCCAGGCGCAAAAGCTGGCCGCCCGAGCCACGTGGGCACCGGGCCTGGCGTCCTGCCACGGTGACGCGTGCAGGCCGTGCCCGACCGCCACCGCCATCAACTCGTGCCACGCCGGGTGGAACTCCACCTCATCGATCCGGTTGCCGTACCGGTCGTGGGTGCGCAGCCGGGGCGGGTTCTCGTTGGCGAGCCGCCCCCATTCCTGTGCCTCCTGGCTGCCCGCCAGCCGCCCGAGGTCGCGCACCGATGACTGCGCCCACCCGGCGCCCTCGCGGTGCAGGGCCGCCAGGAGCGCAGGGTCATCCGCCGCGTCATAGCCGGCGAGCGGCGGTGGCTGGTTGCTGACCTCGTGCGTCTTCGTCATGCAGGCAAGCCTGCCAGCCGGCCCGGCCCGCTGGCTAGGGCCGCCCGGCCTGCCGGGACCAACCATGCCCGCGATTCACGACACCGCGCAAATACCGTGAATAACTGGCGGCGGAACGTATGCTTTACGTCATCGCCGGGGCCCGGGAATTCGGCTACCCAAATCGAGCAACGGGCGGTAATTACGACAATGAGAGCAATTTCGCACCGGGCCGGGTGGCTGCGGGCAATTGCGGCATGCGCGCTGGCGGTCATCGTCGTCTTCGAGTGCGCCGCCGCCGCCAGTGCCACGCCGGCCACGCATGCCGGGAAAGAGCCGGCCAGCCGAAGCGCGCGGCGCACCCGGCACCATGGCAGCTGTCGATTCCCCGCATCGGGGTGTCCGTCAGCATGCTCAGCCTTCCCCCGCCCAGCGGCCCGGGGCTGCCGGTGCCATCGCTGCGGCAGGCGGGGATGGCGGGCTGGTACAACTTCACGGCGGTTCCCGGCGCCCCGGGCAACTCGGTCATCGTAGGGCACGTGGACACCACCAGCGGCCCGGCCGCCTTCTATCGCTTGTACCAGCTCAAGGCGGGCGACTTGATCGTCGTCCGGCTGGGCGCTTCCGGCAGGCGGGCGCGCTTCATCGTCACCTGGGTGATTGAGGTGCCCAAGTCGCAATTTCCCGGGCAGGCGGTATTCGGCCTCACGCAAAAGCCGCAATTGCGCCTGATAACATGCGGCGGTAATTTCGATTACCATACCCGGCATTATCTGGACAATATCATCGTCGCGGCGCGCCTTGCCCAGGCACGGCGGTAAGCTCTGAGATAATCCACTCAGTACTAAATTCGGCAACCGGAAATGAATCATCACCATACGGGGGTTCGATGAAGGGATTCTCTCCAGCCAGGGTCTCCACGACGATCATCGGGATGGCCGCGGTCGCCGTCCTGGCGGCCGGCGCCGACACGGGGGGGATGATGACGACAACGGCGCTGGCCAGCAGCGCCAATGTGCATCATTCGACCAAGACCGCCAGGCCCGCCACGCGCAAGGCGATCACGGTCGCGGTCGCCCAGGGCCGCGTCGTGAGCGAGTCGCGGGACGCGACCGGCACCTACATCACCGTGGTTACGTGCGTGGGGCAGGGCACGCCGCCACCGGTCACCATCACCGCGTCCGCCCCGTTCACGATCAAGGGCACCATGGACACGAAGGGGGTGACGCGGGCGCTGGCCCAGCGGCCGAGCGGCTACGCCCCCGTCTACGCCTGCCACGTCACCGTGCTGAAGAAGCTGCCGTCCGTCTGCCGGCCCGGCCAGACCCTGGTCAGCGGCATGACCTCGCGCCCCGCGTGCATGACTGCGCAGGAGGAGCTCGCCTGGTTCGTCAGCGAGGCCGTGTCCTCCTCTGGCCCGAAGAGCAAGGCGTGCCTGACCGCGCGCGAGCTCGCGGGCAAGGGCAACCAGGTCGCGCGCAAGGCGGAGCGCTTCAGCTGCTCGCACAAGGTGGTCGTGAACACCGGCTTCGGCGGCGCGGCGGGCCCGGTCTCCCGCCACCACCCCCACAAGTGAGTGGAGGGGTGACCGGTCCCGGTTATCCGGGACCGGTCACCCCAGCCTGAGCGGCCCGGCTGCGCGCAAAGCGGTCGTCGGCCAAGGGACAATCAAAGGCATGACCGATCCCCAGTCGCCGTGGCGGCCCAGCCGCCGGACCCCGCTGCGGCAGTTCCTGCGGACCGAGACCGGCAGCGCCGCCATCCTGGCCGCCGCCGCGATAGTCGGGCGCCTGTGGTCGAACATGGTCCCCTCCGGCTACCAGGCCTTCTGGGGAACCCCGCTCAAGGTCGCCGTCGGCGACGCCGCGCTCGGCCTGAACCTGCGGGACTTCGTCAACTCCGGGCTCATGGCCATCTTCTTCCTTGTCGTTGGCATGGAGGCCCGCCGCGAGCTGGACATGGGCGAGCTGCGCGCCCGGAGCAGGCTCACGCTCCCCGTGATGGCGGGCCTGGCGGGACTGTGCCTGCCTGTCTGCATCTACCTGGCCTTCAACGCCGGCACCGCAAACACGCACGGCTGGGGTGCCGCGATGTCCACCGACACCGCGTTCGCGCTCGGCGCGCTGGCGCTGGCGGGCAAGGGCCTGCCCGACCGGGTCCGCACGTTCCTCCTGACGGTCTGCATCGTTGACGACCTGCTGTCGCTCGTGGTCATCGCGGTCGCCTACAGCCACGGCATCAAGGTCATGCCGCTGCTCGTCGGCTTCGCGTTCCTCGCCGCCGTCGCGGTCCTGCGCCTGCGGGGCGTCCGCTACGGCATCGCCTACCTGGCGCTGGGCCTGGGGGCGTGGGTCGCGTTCTGGAACTGCGGCGTGGACCCCATCGTCACCGGCCTGGTGATCGGCCTGCTCACGTACGCCGCTCCGGCCAGCCGGACCGACCTGGAGGAGGCGACGGACGCGTTCCGGCTGTTTCGCGAGCAGCCGACGGCCGAGCTCGCCCGCGAGGCGGGGGCGGTGGTACGCAGCGCGATCTCGCCCAACGACCGCCTGCAGCTGATATTCCACCCGGCGGCCAGCTACGTGGTCGTGCCGCTGTTCGCGCTGGCCAACACCGATATCCGGATCAGCGGGTCATTCCTCGCCCATGCCTACGCCAGCCCGGTTACGTTGGGAATCTTGCTGGGCTACCTGGTAGGCAAGCCTCTCGGGATCGCCGGGTCCAGCTACCTCGCGGCGCGGATCACGAGGAGCCGGCTCACTCCCTCGGCCGGGTGGGGAGCGGTCGCCGGGACCGGGACGGCGGCCGGCATGGGGTTCACGGTCAGCTTCCTGATCGCGTCGCTGGCCTTCAGCGGAACCGATCTCAGCTACGCGAAGCTCGGCACCCTGACCGGCCTGGTCGCCGGCGGGCTGATCACCTGGACCGTCTTCCGCGTCATCGCGGCGCTGCCGCCGCGGCGGCGCCTGCTGCTGCTGTACGGGAGGCAGGAGTCGATTAGCGACCTCATCGTCCCCGTCGACCCGGACCGGGATCACATCCGGGGACCTTATGACAGCGCCCTCGTCACCCTGGTGGAGTACGGGGACTTCGAGTGCCCTTACTGCGGGCAGGCCGAGCCCGTCGTGCGCGAGCTGATCAGGGAGTACGGGGAGCTCTGCTTCGTGTTCCGGCACCTGCCGCTGACCGACGTCCACCCGCAGGCGCAACTGGCCGCCGAGGCGGCCGAGGCCGCCGACCTGCAGGGCAAGTTCTGGGAGATGCACGACACGCTCATGGACCACCAGGGCGCGCTGACGTTCCGCGATCTCGTCGGCTACGCCCGCGACCTGGAGCTGGACACCGACCGGTTCATCGCTGACCTGCGGGGCGACGCGGGCGCCGGCCGGGTCGCGGAGGACGTGGAGTCCGCCGACCTGGCGACCGTGTCGGGCACGCCGACGTTCTTCATCAACGGCAAGCGGTACTACGGCGCGTTCGACCTGGCCACCCTCAAGGAGGCGGTGCGGGCGGCCAAGGCGATGGCGCTGCTTTCCGGCGGGTACGCGCGATCGTCCGGGGGATAACGGCCTATGCGCCGCCGTTGGCGATGCGCACCCCAGGCGGCCTGTTGCGGGTACGTTCGGTGTCATGAGCAAGAGCGGCGAATTCGTGCGAGACACCACCTACCTTGACGGCCGGATCACCGCCGACGGGCGCGACGGCTGGCCGGCCGGGCCGGGCAGGTACCGCCTTGTCGTGGCCCGGGGCTGCCCGTGGGCCAACCGGACCATGATCGTCCGGCGGCTGCTTGGCCTCGAGGACGTCCCTGTCCATGGGGATATGCGGCCCGGAGCACGACTGGCGGAGCTGGACGTTCGACCTCGACCCGGGCGAAAGCGACCCGGTGCTCGGCATCCACTTCCTGCGCGATGCCTACGAGAAGGCGGTGCCCGGTTACGAGAAGGGCGTGACCGTCCCCGCGATCGTGGACATCCCGACCGGCGCGGTGGTGACCTCGCACTTCAGCCACATCACCCTGGACCTGGAAAGCGAGTGGGCCGCTTACCACCGCCAGGGCGCTCCCGACCTCTACCCGGCGCGGCTGCACGACGAGATCGAGGAGGTCAGCGCGCTGGTCTACGAGGACCTGAACAACGGCGTCTACCGCTGCGGCTTCGCCGCCACCCAGGCTGCCTACGACGAGGCCTACGACAGGCTGTTCGCCCGCCTGGACTGGCTCGAGGAGCGCCTGGCGACCCGGCGGTATCTCGTGGGCGACACGATCACCGAGGCCGACATCCGGCTCTGGCCGACCCTGGCGCGGTTCGACGCCGTCTACCACGGCCACTTCAAGTGCAACCGGAACAAGCTCGCCGAGATGCCGGTGCTGTGGGCCTACGCCCGCGACCTATGGCAGACCCCTGGCTTCGGCGACACGATCGACTTCGTCCAGACCAAGCAGCACTACTACCGGGTCCACACCGGGCTCAACCCGACCCAGATCGTCCCCAAGGGCCCGGACCCGTCCGGCTGGCTGACCCCGCATCACCGCGAGCAGCTCAGCGGCCGCCCCTTCGGCGACGGCACTCCCCCCGGCCCGCCCCCGGCGGCGGAGCGGGTGGCCCCGGGGCACGGCGCCGAGTTACGCGCGATCTTTCTTGACGGCGAGCCCGAAGTAGGCGGGGAGCACGTCGACGCCGTCGTCCGGCCCGTACCAGCCGGTGGCGGGCACCACGCCGGGGCCGACGAGGGACATGCCGTCGAAGAACCGGACGACCTGCCCGCGGTCGCGCGGCGTGACGGGGACCGCGGCGCGCTGGCCGTACCCTTCGGCCATCGCCGCGATCGACTCGGCCTCGATGTCGCTGGCCAGGTGCGTGACCAGCAGGTAGCTGCCCGGTGCCAGGGCATCCCGCAACCGGGCCACAACCGCCCACGGATCGTGGGCGTCGGGGATGAACTCCGCCACCGTGGACAGCAGGACCGCCACGGGCCGCCCGAAGTCCAGGGCGCGCGCCGCCCCGTCCACGATTTCCCCGGTGTCACGCAGGTCGGCGTCCAGGGCGTCCGTCATCCCCGCGCCGTGGCTGACCAGGAGCGCCCGGGCGTGACTGACCGCGACGGGGTCGTTGTCCACGTAGACGACCCGGGTATCGGGGGCCACGCGCTGTGCCACCTCGTGGGAGCTGTCGTCATCGACCGGCAGGCCCATGCCGATGTCCAGGAACTGCCGGACGCCGGCGCCCGCGAGCTCGTGCACCACGGCCCGGGTGAACCGCCGCGTGACCCGGGCGATCACCGGCATCAACGGCATCGCCTGGGTCGCCGCCTGCGCCGCCGCCCGGTCGGCCGCGAAGTGGTCCTTGCCACCCAGCCAGTAGTTCCATACCCGGGCCGGATGCGGCACCGAGACATCGAAGGCGGGCGGGACCAGCGACCTGTCGGCGAGCTGGTACCTCATGCGACCACGCTAGGCACGTCCCGGCCGGAGGCGGCACCCCGTTAATCGAATATTTCCGGCAGCACGGCGCATTTTTACGGTGCGTTAACGATCACGCGATTTCATCGCCGGCATTTGCGCTGGGCGCGAAGTCCTTGGTGATCCTACTGGCGGTCTTCGGTCTTGACGTGGTCGCGCCAGGAGTAGCGTGGCTCGTACCCGAGCAGGCTCCGGGCCCGGTCGATCGACAGCAGGGTGCCGAAATCGCCGACGTCCCTGGTCAGCGTGACGTCCGGGAAGACCTCGGCGAGGACGTCGCGGGACGGGCGGTTCATGACGGTGTCGGCGGCGGCGATGATCACGTTGCTGCTGCCGGCCACGTCCGCCTCCAGGCCGAGGCGGCAGGCCTGCGCGACATCCCGCACGTCGACGTAGCCCCACGCGTTCCACTTGCGCGAGTGCGGGTCCAGCCAGTACGACGGGAAGCGCTCGTAGTCCTGCGGCTCCATGATGTTGGAGATGCGCAGGCCCACGAACGGGATCCGTGACCAGCGGGAGATCTGCTCGGCGATCGTCTCGCTGGCGACCTTGGACAGCGCGTAGGTCGTCGCCGGCCACGGGAAGTGGTCCTCGTCGACCGGGGCGTACCGCAGCTCCCCCGCCGCGCCGGGCAGTTCCTCCTCGCCGTGGCCGAAGGGCAGGCCAAGCGTGGTCTCGCTGGACGCCCACACCACCCGGGCCAGGCCGAGTGACGCCGCGGCGTGGAACACGTTGAAGTTCATCGCGACGTTCTCGTTGAACGTCACCGCGGGCGTGGATAGCCCGGGCGCCGGGATGTTCGCCAGGTGAACGACCGCGTCGACGCCGCGCAGCACCTCGACGGCCTGCCCGTAGTCCGTCAGCTCCGCGCGCAGCACGCCGTTCGCCACGTCCCCGCGGGTGACGGCGACGTCGGTGGCCCGGACGTCGTACCCGCTGTCTCGCAGTTCACGGACCGCGCCCCGGCCCGCCTTCCCTGTCGCGCCCGTCACGCACACGCGCCGAATCGTCGTCATACCCGCGACCCTAACTCACGGGCCGGTTCCGGGATGGCGGTAGCCCCGGCCCCCTCGCCAACGGCCGCGCGGAGCTCACGGAACGCCTCCGCCAGGCGGGGGGCCGTCCAGGACGCGTTGAGGCCGCTCGGGTTCGGGAGGATCCACAGGCGGGCGGGGCCGAGGCGCTCGTCTTGCGGGCCGATCGCGGCGCGCGGGCGGGCGAACGCCGTCCGGTAGGCGGTCACCCCGGCGATCGCGACGAACCGGGGCCGCCGCCGGGCGACCAGCCCTGCCAGGCGGGCACCGCCGTCGCGGAGCTCGGCCGCGGTCAGCTCGGCCGCCTGGGCGGTCGGGCGGGGCGCGACGTTGGTGATCCCGAGCCCGTAGTCCGCGATCCGCGCCTGCTCGCTGGGGGCGAGCAGGCGCGGGGTGAAGCCCGACAGGTGCAGCGCCGGCCAGAAGCGGTTGCCTGGCCGGGCGAAGTGCCAGCCGGTGGCGGCCGAGTAAAGGCCGGGGTTGATCCCGCAGAACAGAACGTCGAAGGCCGCGCCCTGCGGCGGCAGCACGTCGGGCAGCAGCCGGGTGCGGGCGGCTTCCAGGTCCAGCTTCACGACTGGATGCTAGCCGCACCCTCGCCCCCGAGCCCGCCCTCGCCCGCTGCCCGGGTGAACCTGTCGCCCCAGTCCCTGACGCGGCCGGCGAAGCCGGGCGGGGCGGACACCAGCTGGAAGTCAGCGCCCAGCAGGCCCAGCGCGATGACCGGCCAGTCCGGGTTGTCCGGCGGGCTCATCGTGACCTCGCAGCGTCCCGGGCCGACGGGGCGGACCGTGGCCCACCGTCCCACTTTCTGCTCAACGGGCCCGGCATCGGCCGCGACAAGCGCGATCACCTCCTGCGTGGCCGTACTTGTCCTCATGGTGCGGCGGACGAACTCGGCCGCATCTCCGCCGGGGATCTCGCGGTGCCGGAACCGCGCGCCGGTTGGCGTCACTGGCGCTCCGGCATCCGGCGGCGCCGTGATCCGGTCCAGGCGGAAGGTACGCCAGTCCTGGCGGTCGAGGTCGTAGGCGACCAGGTACCAGCGCCGGTCAAGGGCCACGATGCGGTGCGGCTCGACGTGCCGGCGGGTGCGCTCACCGCTGGCCGCCGTGTAGCCGAAGCGCGCGCGCTCGGCGTCCCTGCAGGCGGTGGCGGCGCCGACGAGCACGTCCGGTGCCACGGCAGGCGTCGCGTCGCCCCAGGTCGCGGCGTCGGTCACGGCGGCGACCGCCTCGACCTGGCGGCGCAGCCGGGGCGGCATGACCTGGGTGACCTTCGCCAGCGCGCGGGCCGACGCCTCGGCCACCGCGCTAATTTCCCCCGCCCCTCCCGCCCCTCCCCGCCCCTCCGCGCCGCCCCCTGCGCCGCCAGCCGCAGGCCGACCGCGATCGCGACGGCTTCCTCGTTGTCGATGACCAGGGGCGGCAGCGCCGCGCCCGCGGCGAGCTGGTAGCCGCCGTCCACTCCCGGGTGCGCCTGGACGGGGTAGCCGAGCTCGCGGAGGCGGTCGATGTCCCGCCGCAGCGTCCGCGGCGACACGCCCAGCCGCTCCGGCCAGCTCAGCGCCCGGCCAGTACCGGTGATTCTGCAGCAGGGACAGCAGGCGGAGGGTTCGCGAGCTCGTGTTAGCCACGTCTTCCAGTATGGCCGCGCATTGCGGACAGAAAATGACCGCAATGCCTCTTAGCCTGGGGACATGACGACGAACACGAGCACCACCACCGTGACAGGGGAGCGCGCGGACCTGCTGGCAGGGCTGGCGAAGGCCCGGCACTTCATTCGCTTCACCACCCGCGACATCACCGAGGAGCAGGCCCGGCAGCGGACCACCGTCAGCGAGCTGACGCTGGGGGGCCTGATCAAGCACGTGACGGCGGCCGAGCGGAACTGGCAGAACTTCATCGTGAACGGCCCGTCGGGCGCGCCCGACTTCACCAACTTGTCGGAGGAGGACTACGCCAACTGGGCCAACGGCTTCCGCCTGCTGGACGGCGAGACGCTGGCGGGCGCGCTCGCCGACTACGAGGAGGCGGCCAAGCGCACCGACGAGATCGTCACGGCCTTCCCGGACCTGGACGCCTCGCACGAGCTGCCGGAGGCCCCGTGGAACCCCCCGGGAGAGCGCTGGTCGGCCCGCCGTGTCCTGCTGCACATCGCCGCAGAGACCGCCCAGCACGCCGGCCACGCCGACATCATCCGGGAGGCCCTCGACGGCCAGAAGACGATGGGCTAGATCCCGCCCGCTACCACGGCCAGCATCGCCGGGAGGAGGATGAGGGCCGCGGACACGACGGCCAGGGCCAGGCCCGCCATGACGGCGGTGCCTGGCCGCGGCTGCTGCCGCAGCAGCCTTTCGACGCGGGCCGGCACCGCGTAGGCGGCGGCCGCTAGCCCCGGGAGCGAGTTGCCCGTGGCCGCGCCGGACAAGATCGCGGTGCCGGTGGCGATGGCCACGAGCGCGGTGGCCAGGACCCGGCGCCCGGCGGAGCGGGCCGCGGCGTCGTCGGCGGCAAGCTCGGCCAGCCGGGCGACGACCTCGGCGCCCTTGGTGAACACCGGCACTCCGGGAAATGCCGCGGCCAGGCCCCGGGTGACCAGGGCGAGCAGGTGATGGCGGCCGGCCAGGTGGGCGCGCTCGTGCGCGAGGACCGCGGCCAGTTGCGGGGCGTCCAGCACGGCGAGGGCACCGCTGGTGACGACGATCGCCGCCGGGCGGCCCGCCGCGCAGTAGGCGGCCGGGCGCGGATCCTCGAGGACGACCGTCCGCGCTGGGCGCCGTGGCAGCGCCGCCGTGTCAGGGCGCGGCCGACGCATGCGAGGCGCGCGCCCGGCGTGCGTCCGGGTGCTCGTCACCGACCGCCGGACGCGGCGGCCGTAGCGCCAGCAGCCACCACGGCGGCCGCGATCAGCGCGACCGCGAGGACGGCGACGCCCGCCGGGTAGAGGGTGCTCTGGTACACCGCGGGGGTACACGCGCTCGCCCGCGACTCGCGGCACAGGTCCCGGGTGAGCCGTGGGCCAGCCGGCCGCGGCCGTCCGTCACGGTGAACGTCGCGGCGAGCGCGGCGGCCAGCAGGACGCTCGCCATCGCGGCCAGCCACGCGCCAGGCCGGGCCGCACGCTGTGGCCGCGGCTGGTCAGCGGGGCGAGCAGGGCCGGCGCGCAGCCAGCGCACCGCGACCGCGTAGCCGAGCAGGGCCAGCGCGGCCGTCACGACGACCGCCCGCCGGTGAGCTTGTCCAGGACGGCGCGCAGGGCGGCGGCCTGGCCGCCGTCCATCGCCGCCACGAAGTGGCTGAGCACCGCCTCGGTGTCGCCCGCATCCGCGAGGGCCTCGCGCATCAGCCGGGCGCTGTACTCCTCGCGGCTGGCGACCGCCGTGTACCGGTAGGCCTTGCCGTCCCGCTCCCTGGCCAGCCATCCCTTGCGGTGCAGGTTGTCCATGGTGGACATGACCGTGGTGTAGGCGATGGTCCGGGTCCTGGCGCAGCTCGCCGAAGAGGTCCCGGACGGTCACCGGGCCGTCGTGCGTCCCAGACCCGGTGCATGAGACCGCTTCCAGGTCGCCGAAGCCGCGCACCGACCCCTCGCACGCGCATGACTGCCCGTTCTCGGCTTGCCGTCGCGCCAATCTGTACTTGCTACTATCTACGTACGTAGATAGTACGTAGTTAGTACGTAGATCGTGAGGTATACGCGGCGGAGGGAGTGCCGTGTCCGGACGCAAGCTCGCGGGAGAACAGGCGGCGCGCGATCGAGCAGGCCCGGCAGCGGGAGGCGCGGCGCAGGCGGCGGCTGCGGCTGGCCGCCGTGGGGCGGCGCGGCCGTGCTGCTGGCGGCCGCGGGCACCGGGATCGGCCTGGCGGTCTTCCGGCGGCAGGCTCCGGCGGCAGGCTTCCGGCGGCTGCCGGGTCCGCGGACCGCCGTCCTACGCGGCGCTGTCGACGCTCGGGACACTGCGGGCGCCGCCGCCACCGGGCGCGCTCGGCCCGGAGAACGTGCCCGTCCCGGGCGCGCCCGCGCTGGCCGGCACGTCGGCCGCCACCACCGGGCAGGCCATCGACGGGATCAGCTGCGACACCAGCGAGCAGACGCTGTTCCACATCCACACGCACCTGACGATCTTCGTCAACGGGCAGCAGCGCTCGGTCCCGGCCGGGATCGGCATCCCCGGCGCGGTCGCCGCGCAGACCGGCAAGCCGGGCCGTTCATCGACTCCGGCAGCTGCTTTTACTGGCTGCACACGCACGCGGCCGACGGCATCGTCCACATCGAGTCGCCCGTGGTGCGCACCTACACCCTCGGCGACTTCTTCGACGAGTGGGGCCAGCCCCTCGGGCCGGACCAGGCCGGCCCGGCGCACGGGAAGGTGACGGTGATCATCAACGGGAAGGTCTTCACGGGCGACCCGCGCGACGCGCCCCTCGGGTCGCGCGAGAACCTCCAGCTGGATGTCGGCACCCCGCTCATCGGACCCGAGACCATCAACTGGCCGAGCACCGGCCTGTGACGCGCCGCCGCCCGGCCGAGGTCAGCCCACCAGGGCCGCGCCCATCCGGCGGATCATCTCCGCCAGGACGGGACGCGGCGTGGCGAAGTTGAGCCGCAGGAAGCCCCGGCCGGCGTCGCCGCAGGCCGCACCGTCGGTGGCCAGGACGCCGGCCTGCTCCAGGAAGAGCGACGCCGGGTCCGGCCGCAGGTCCAGCCCGCGGCAGTCGAGCCAGGACAGGTAGGTGCCCTCAGGAGCACGGTAGCCGACGCCGGGCAGGTGCTCGGCCAGCAGCTCGCCCAGCAGGCGCCGGCTGCCGTCCAGGTAGCCGAGCAGGTCCGACAGCCAGTCGCGGCCGTCCCGGTAGGCGGCGATGGTGGCCTGTACTCCCAGCGAGCTCGCGTCGTGCTCGTACAGGGGCCAGCTCCGCCGCCAGGTCGCCGCGTCGGCGTCGTTCGTCACGATGAGCTGCGCGCACTTGAGGCCGGGCAGGTTCCACGCCTTGGAGGCCGAGACGGCGGTCACCGCGTGCCCGGCCGCAACCGGCGAGATGGAGGCATAGGGGACGTGGCGGCCGCCGGGATAAACAAGCGGCGCGTGGATCTCGTCGGCGAAGACCCGGCCGTCGTGCCGCGCCACCACGGCGGCCAGCGCCGTCAGCTCCTGCGCGCGGTACACCCGGCCGACCGGGTTGCACGGGTTGACCAGCACGAGAAGGTGGCCGCCCGCCCGGAACGCCGCGTCGATGCCGTCAAGGTCCAGCGCGGGCCGCTCATCGGCCCGGCTGACCATCGGGACCTGGATGGCCTCGCGGCCGACCAGCCCCGGCAGCGACACGAACGGCATGTAGGCCGGAGTCGGCAAGATCACCGGGCTTCCCGGCCGGGAGAAGATCCTGATCGCCGCCTCAAGGCATTTCAGGACGTCGGCCATCGGCCAGACGCTCGCCGGGTCCACCTGCCACCCGTACGCGGACCGCTGCCAGTCCGCGCAGGCCGCCCGCAGCCCGGCCGCCGCCTGGTCACTCAGGTAACCGTAGGCATGATGGTCCATCACGTCGCGCAGCGCCGCCTGGACGCTGGGAGCGGCGCCGAAGTCCATCTCGGCGACGAAGGCGCCGAGTACCCCCGGCCCGCCCCGAGTCCATTTGAGGCTGCCCCTGTGGCGCAGTTCCTCGGCGGTGATCTGGTCAGCGGTCTCAGCGAACGAAGGCACGATTCACAGTAACAAGCCCGTTCGTCCGTAGAATCCTTACGTGGCGGAGCATTCCGGCGTACGGAACAACCCGGCTGAGCGCGGCGAGTCGCCGCTCGAGGCACTGCTCATCCAGGTGGCGCGGGGCGACCAGGCCGCGTTCGAGTCGGTGTACGACCAGATGGCCGGGCCGGTCTACGGGCTGATCCGCAAGGTGCTGCGCGACCCCGCCCAGTCGGAGGAGGTCGCCCAGGAGGTGCTGCTCGAGGTCTGGCGCACGGCGTCGCGGTTCGATCCGTCACGAGGCGGCGCGATGGCCTGGGTGCTGACGATGGCGCACCGCCGGGCCGTCGACCGGGTGCGGGCCGAGACGGCCGCCGCCGAGCGCGAGCGGCGTTCCGCCGTGCCGGTCCCGCTCCCGCCGGACGACGTGGCGGACAGCGTCGCCGCCAGCCTGGAGGCCGAGCGGGTGCGCCGCTGCCTGGACGGGCTGACCGAACTGCAGCGGCAGTCCATCACGCTGGCCTACTACCAGGGGTACACCTACCAGCAGGTCGCTTCGCGGCTGGAGGTCGCGCTGGGCACGGTCAAGGCGCGGATCAGGGACGGGCTGCATCCGGCTGCGGGACTGCCTGGGGGTGGCGTGGTGAGGCTCCTGCGCCGCTGGCGGCTGCACGCGCTCGCCGGGGCGTACGCCCTCGACGCCCTGGAGATCGCCGAGCGGGACCGGTTCGAGCGGCACCTGCGCGGCTGCCGTGACTGCGAGGCCGAGGTCCGCGGCCTGACCGCGACCGCGACCGCGCTCGGCATGGCCGCCGCCGCCGACCCGCCGCGCGGGCTCAAGCAGGCGGTGCTGGCCGTCGTCGCCGCCCTCGGCTCGGCCCGGGCGGTGGATGCCGCGATCGCCGCCCTGCTGTCGGCCCCGGACGCGCGGACCACGTCCGCCGCGACCTCGGCCGGCGGCACCGCGACCGTCGTCTCGTCGCTTCGCCAGGCCGCGTTCGTGTTCACCAGCTCCGGATTGCGCGCGCTCCCGGCGACCGAGGTCTACGAGCTGTGGTTCATCGGGCGCGGCGGCGCCCGGCCCGCCGGGCTGGTGCCGCCGGCGAGCGGCGGCGGCACCAGCCCGGTGCTGGCCTCCGGGCTTGAACCAGGCGACCAGGTCGGGGTGACCATCGAGCCCGCGGGCGGCACCGCCGCACCGACCACGACGCCGATCGTGGTCATGACGCTGGCTTACCGCCCCGGCCGCCGGCAGCCGTCGCAAGCGTAGCTGGCCACCTCACCGCCCGCGATCGTGACCGTGCCCGCCGGGGTGCCGGAGTCCCGCCAGACGACGTACTGGCCGGCCGGGATTGACGGGTACACCGCCGCGTAGCTCGTGCCGCTGCCCGTGACGCGCTCGCGGACCAGCGAGTGCGTCCGGTGGCTCGCGCACGGCCCGGAGCTGGTGCCCCGTCCGCCGGGCTGATCTCGATCTCGTGCCCGAGCAGCGCGGCGGGGGTCACGAGGACCAGGACCCCGACATCGCCGCCGAGCTCGAGGACGACGCTGCCGGCGCTGGTGGCGCCGGCCGCGTGCGAGTGACTCATCATGGCCCTCACGACGACGGGGTGCTGAAGCCGCTGTAGGGCACGCCGAGGTAGGGGAACGAGTCGAGGTAACCCGACGGGACGCTGCTCGGAGTCAGCCCGTCGGTGACCGCGCCGGCCGCCGCGTCCGGGGTGAACGACTTGTCCACCAGGGGCACCGTGACGCCGGCGATGGCCCGCAACTCGATGGTCACCACGTCGTCGAAGACCCGGCGGCCGTTCGGGAAGCCGGCCAGGTCGCCGCCGAGGATCCCGAATATGCTCGGGCTCTTGGACGGCGGGATCGCGGTGTTGAGGCGGAGCAGGTCCGCCTGGAGCGGGCCGGTGAAGTTCTGGAATCCCGGGACGATCCCCGACGGGATGCCGGTCAGCAGGATCGCCTCCAGGTCCGCCCGGGCGGTGCCGGCCTTCACCAGGGCGGCGAGGTGCGGGAAGACGCCCGGGTACAGCGCGGGCAGCAGGGCCGGCGAGCTCGGGGTGCGCGACGCCGCCGGCGAACCGCTTGTCATCCGACGGCGGCAGCGCGTTCCACAGGTCCTTGCTGCCCAGCCCGACCAGGACCTCGTTGAACAGGGGGTTGCCCAGCCGCGAGACCTGGTGCCACGGGCCGCTGGAGACGTAGTCGTCCCTGGCGGAGTCCCAGACGCGCGCCTTCTGGCGGCTCGCCGTCGTCCAGACGCCGAGCACCGAGCCGCGGTCGCCTTCCTGGCCGTGCTTGCGGTGCGGCAGGACGCTGCGACAGGGGCACCTGGATGGCGATCGAGTGGACGTTGAGGTGCGCGGTGGCGTTGACGCCCGCCGCCGGCCCGGTGAACGCGTTCAGCCCGTACTGCGCGTGCAGGTTCTCGAACGGCCGCAGGTCCGCGAGGTCGAAGATCGAGCCCAGGTCCACGTAGAACCCCTCGGCCCGCTGGCCGGCGAAGACCTTGATCCCGCCGTCGATCTCGTGCACGGCCGCCGCGGCCAGCGCGGCGTAGTTCGGGGTGGACAGCGGCCCGATGTTGCACGGCGGGCAGGCCAGGCCGGACGCGAGGACGTGGCTCTTGCCGTACCAGACCTGGGTCACCGTGTAGAACTGGCGGTTGTTCCAGTTCGGGCTGTTCAGCGAGGTGATCGGCCCGGTGTTGTAGAGGAACGTGTGCGGGTTGCGCAGTTCGGTCCTGAAGCGGAACTGATAGGAGATGTCCGGCCTGGCATCCCCGGTGGTGTCGATGTGAATCTCGTAGAGGACGTCGTCACCGAAAGAGTAGAAGTTCGGGCCGCCGGCCGGCCCCTGAAGCGGTATGTAGTTGGCGATCAGCGTGAGCGTGTCCGGCTTGTCGGGGCTGACGAACGCGTAGACGTCGGTGCTGTCGGCGACCGGGTCCTTACTGATCTCCGGTGCCTCGCGGTGCGATGACATTGCCTGATGCCTCGATTCGGTTCGGGGGGACCGCTACTGGATGGCGCGAAGCAGTTCGCGGGCGAGCGCGGGGTTGCGCAGGCTCGTCTGGCCGGTGCCGGCGAAGACTTCCATCTCGCCGGTGCTGGCGTCGCGCAGGTAGACCGTGACCGGGCCGGCCAGCGCGTCCGCCGGCGCAGCGGCGTCTTGCCTGGCCGGCTGATCGCGCCGGCTGATTCCCGCTACCGTCGCGACGCCGCCCGCGGCGGCGATGCCCACGGCGCCGGCGCCGGCGGCACCGCGCAGCACGGAACGGCGCGACATGCGGCCTGGCCGCCCGCTGTCTTGCCCGGCGTCGTGCCCGGCGTCAGCCGCGGCGGCGTCCGCGGCACTCTGAGGAGGCATGCGTACTCCTTGATCGTCAGAAGGACCTTGCTCGTACTCCCCCTCTTCGAGGCCGATTGCCGTCCGGATAGGCCGCCCGCCGGACTTAATCGAACCGTTACCTTCGCGGAGCGCTACCCTGGGGCAATGGCGTTCGGCGGATGGGCTGACGAGGCCCTGGCGTTTTACGAGGGGCTTGAGGAAGACAATTCCAAGTCCTACTGGACCAGCCACCGGGCGGTCTATGACGACCTGGTGCTCAAGCCGATGACCGACCTCATCGACGAGGTCGCGGCCGAGCTCGGCCCGGTCCTGGGAAGCACGCAGACGAAGGTGTTCCGGCCCTACCGCGACATCCGGTTCAGCGCGGACAAGACGCCGTACAAGACGCACATCGGCGCGACGATCGGCAACCATGCCTACGTCCAGTTCTCCGCCGACGGGCTTGGCACCGGAGCGGGAATGTGGCACCTCGAGGCCGAGCAGCTCGCCCGCTACCGGGCCGCCGTCGCCGCCGACGCCAGCGGGGAGCGGCTGACGGCGATCATCGCCGCGATCGAGAAGGATGGCCACGAGGTCCACGGCCACGGCTCGCTGAAGTCCGCGCCGCGCGGATACCCGGCCGATCACCCGCGGATCGGCCTGCTCCGGCACAAGGGGCTGACCTCCTGGCGGCACTGGACGCCCGGGCCATGGCTGGCCTCGGCGCAGGCCAAGGACCGCGTCGTCGCCTTCCAGCAGTCCTCGGTGCCGCTCGTCGACTGGCTGCGCGAGCACGTGGGCTAGGCGGCGGGCTCGCCGTAATCCGGTTGCCTCGCATTCCGGCAGACGCCACCATGGGCGCGTGGTTGAGATACGCGAGGTGACCCCCGAGGACTGGCAGGCCATGCGGGACGTCCGGCTGGCGGCGCTGCGGGCGGACCCGTACGCCTTCGGCTCGACCTACGCCCGTGAGGCCCCGTTCACCAGGGAGCAATGGCTCGCCCGGCTGCACGACCGGGCCGTCACCTACCTCGCCTACCTGCCCGGCTCGGCCGAGCCCGCCGGGATCGCCGGCGTTTACCTCGATGCCGGCGATGGCGATGGCGATGGCAGCCAGCGCCCCGAGGTCGTGTCCGTGTGGGTCAGCCCGGCCGCCCGGGGCCAGAAGGTCGGCGAGGCGCTGATGGGGGCGACCGCGGACTGGGCCAGGCGCCGTGGTTTCGCGATCTTGCACCTGTGGGTCACTGAGTCCAACGGCCCGGCGCGCCGCCTGTATGAGCGCTGCGGCTTCACCCTGACCGGGGAGCGCCAGCCCCTCCCCTCGGACCCGGCGCTATCGGAGGTCGCGATGCGCCGCTCGCTGTAACGAGCTGACCTCGCTGTCACGGGTGTCCCTGACTGACGGACGTTACTCGGCGAACTCGGCCCGGACGCCGAGGAGGCGGACCGGGCGAACGGACTCGAACTTCGCGAGGGCGTCGAGCGCGGCGGCCTCGAAATCCGCGCTTCGCAGTGAGACGCCGTGGGTTTGCGTGATGAACGGCGCGTAGCGGATCTTGACGACGACACGGCTGACGGGCCGTCGGGGGAATCTCGGAGGACACCAGCCGGGCGAGACGGGCCACCTCCGCGCGGACCTGGGCCCAGTCGGAGATGTTCTTCTGATAGGTGACCTCGCGGCCCTGGGAGCGGGGGACGTACGGAGTCGGGTCAACGTCGGCGTCGCCGCGGCCGCGGCCGAGGAGGACGAGCCAGGGGCCGGTCATCGGGCCGAACTCGGCCGCCAGCCGGTCCGGGTCAGCGGCGGCGAGCTGCCGGACGGTCGTGATGCCCAGGGCGTCGAGCTTGCGCAGGGTCTTGCGGCCGATGCCCCAGATCGCGTCGGGTGCCCGGTCGCCGAGCACGTCGAACCAGGTCGCGGACGTGATGCGGAAGACGCCGGCGGGCTTGCCGAAGCCGGTCGCGATCTTGGCCTGCAGCTTGTTGTCGCCGATGCCGACCGAGCAGTCCAGCTGGGTTGCCTCCTTGACATCGGCCATGAGGCCGCGCGCGAAGGCCTCCGGGTCATCGGCCTGCGCACCGACGAACGCCTCGTCCCAGCCCAGCACCTCCACGGGGCAGCCGCTGTCGCGCAGCGTGTCCATGACGACCGCGGAGACCGCGTTGTAGCGCTCCGCGTCGACCGGGAGGAAGGTGCAGTCGGGGCAGCGCTTGGCCGCGGTGCGCAGCGGCATGCCGGAGTGCACGCCCTGCGCGCGGGCGGCGTAGGAAGCGGTGGAGACGACGCCGCGCTTGGCCGGGTCGCCGTCGCCGCCGACGACCAGCGGCTTGCCGTCGAGCTCGGGATGGCGCAGGACCTCGACGGCGGCGAGGAACTGGTCGAGGTCGACGTGCAGCACCCAGCGGTTCACGCGGTCTGTCATACCCATTTGCCGATCGCCGCCTCCAGGGGTCGCTGTTACCGCTGCGCGGCGCCTAGCCACTTCTGGACCTGCGGCGGCGTCCACGCGGCCAGCCGGTCCAGCAGGGCGCCCGGGTCGGAGTCGACGATGACCATGTCGCGGTGCTCGGGGCGCAGGAAGCCCGCGCTCGTCATCGCGTCCATCTGGGCGCGAAGCGGCGCGAAGAAGCCGGCGACATCGAGCACGCCGCACGGCTTGGCGTGGATGCCGAGCTGGGTCCAGGTCAGCACCTCGAAGAACTCATCAAAGGTGCCGAAGCCGCCGGGCAGCATGATGAACGCGTCGGCCTTGTCAGCCATCGAGGCCTTGCGCTCGTGCATGGTCTCGGTGATCTCCAGGCTGGTCAGGCCGTGGTGCGCGAGCTCCTTGCGCTGCAGCGCGCGGGTGATGACGCCATGGGCCGCTCCCCCGCCGGACAGCACGGCGTCCGCGACCACGCCCATCAGCCCGACGTGCCCGCCGCCGAAGACGAGGCCGATGCCGCGCGCGGCCAGCATCGTGCCCAGGTTTCCCGCCGCCTGCGCGTAGGTGAGGTCGAACCCGGGGCTGGAGGCGCAGTAGACCGCGACCGAGGCTAGCTCCCCCATCTAATCGCCCAGCCGCTTGCGCGCCTGCGCGTAGACGTCCGCCGGGAGCGGCCCCTTCGCCGCGATCGCGAGGTTGGCCGCCAGGTGCTCCAGGCTGGACGTGCCGACGATGGTGGCGGACAGGCCGGGGTTGCTCAGCGTGAAGCGCAGCGTGAACTCGATGGGCGACAGGCCGCTGTCGCGCAGGAGGTCATCGAGGCCCGCGCTCTCCCAGCGGCGCTGGCCTTCGCCGGCCGGGACGCCGAGCGGGCCCGAGCGCCAGTCCTTGTCCGCGGCGGGGGCGCCGCGCGCGGCGCCGCCCCGGATGAGGACGCCGGCTCCCGTCCGCGCGGCGGCGGTGATCAGGTCCTCGTGCTCACGCTGGACGGCCGAGTAGGGGATCTGGAAGACGTCGAACACGTCCAGCTCAATGTGGCCCGGCAGTTCGGGGATGATGCCGGACATCCCGATGAACCGGGTCTTGCCCTCGTCCTGCAGGTCGCGCAGCGTCTCGAGCACGTCGTTGCCCGCCATGGTCGCCACTGACGGCGACATGTGGACCTGGACGACGTCGAGCCGGTCAGTGCGCAGCCTCGCCAGGGACCGCTCGACGTTGGCCCGGATGTTGGCGGGACTGTAGTCGTGCGGGTACGGCGGCGGGGTGCCGGCCGGGAGGTCCATCGGGCAGCCGCACTTGGAGGCGAGGAAGAACTCCTCGCGCCGGTGGCCGACGTACCGCCCGATGAGCTCCTCGCTGCGGCCGTAGTCGGGTGAGGTGTCGATCAGCGTGATGCCGCCATCGAGCACGGCGTTCAGCAGCCGGCCCGCGTGCTCGTCGGTGATCTCCGGACCGCGCGGGGCACCTCGCAGCTCCATCGCGCCGTAGCCGAGGATCGTTACCTGCCCGCCGGTTCGTCCGAGGGTTCGGGTCTCGATCGCCATGAGGTCAACCGTATCCCCCAGGCGACCCTGGCGGCGCTCAAGCGGGCCGCCTCGGGGGCATAACTCCTCCAGCGTGCTCAGGTCGGCGGGCACGTCGACCGAATGCTGCCGCAGGGCGTCGAGCGGGACGATGTCCAGCGCCCGCTCGTTCGTCGAGGCGAGCACGACGGGCGCGGGGGCACCGTCGTTGAAGGCGCGCAGCCAGTTGGCGGCCGTGACGCACCACCGGTCGCCCGGTACCAGGCCAGGGAAGCGGTACTGGGGCATTGGCGTGGACAGGTCATTGCCAATGCTCTTCTGGTGAGCGAGGAACTCCGTGGTCACCACCGCGCAGATGGTGTGGCTCCCGATGTCCTCCGGACCGCTCGTGCAGGACCCGTCCCGGTAGAATCCCGTCAACGGGTCATTGCCGCACGGCTCTAGCTCGCCGCCAAGTACATTCCGGTCGCTCACCCCAGAAGTATCGGCAGCCGGGGAGCCCCTCCGCAAGACTCGGCACCCATCAATACGTGTTACTTGCGTGTTACTAACGTGGTCAATCGCCGGTCGCCCCGTCAATGCGCTCCCTGATGAGGTCGGCGTGCCCGTTATGCCGGGCGTATTCCTCAATCATGTGCAGGAAGATCCAGCGCAGGTCCATGGGGGCATCGAAGAAGGCGTTGTGGTAGGTGTCGTCTAGGTCCCGCTCCGCGACGGCCGCGCGCGCGAGTTCGATCTCCTGAAGAAAGGCCGCGTAATCATTCTCGGCGGTCACGGGATCGACGTTCTCGAACTCCGCGTCCGGCTGCTCGCCGGTGATCCAGATCGTGCCCGTGTGCTCGCCGGCGAAGCGGGTGCGGAACCAGATCCGCTCCACCTCGGCCATGTGCCGCACGAGGCCGATGAGCGTGAGGTTGGACGGGGGCACGGACTCCGTCGCGAGCTGCTCGGCGGTCAGCCCGGCGCACTTGGCCAGCAGCGTCTTGCGCTGGTAGTCCAGCCAGCCCTCAACTTGTACCCGCTCGGTGCCGACAGGCCGGGGTTCGCCGCGATCGGTTACCGCGGGCGCGATCCATGTCATGACGGCCAATCATGCCAGGACGTCTGCCCGAAGTCAGCTGATTAACGGGGCGCGCCCGGGTATGTGCCGAACGACCAGCGGTTGCCTTCGGGGTCGGGTCGTCCGTGACGACGTAGGCGGAGAAATGCCCGGGCTTCGTCACGCCAAACGGGTCATCGGGCCGCGCCGAGCTGGCCAGCTCGGCGGCCGGACTGGCTTCCCTGGTGGGTGATCAGGGCGGGCGCGGTATGCAGCCCGCCGAGCAGGACGTCATGCGTGCTCGCGGGCTGACGGGGGTCCGGGTGCCGCTCGATGACCAGCGGCTCATCGAGGGTGACGATCATCGTGAGCCAGGGCGAGGGCAGCCCCCGGTGCGCGGCGGGCTCGATCCCGGCCTGCCGGTAGCCGCTGCACCAGGCCACGTACGGCCGCAGCCCCTCGCCCGGCCGGTGCAGGACATGCTCGTCGATCACCAGGTATCACCTCCCGCCTGCGCTCAGTCTCCCGCCAGCCGGCCGCGACCTGAGCGACCGTGCGCCGCCTTGACAAAAACTGATATCAGAATGATAGATTGCTGGTATCAGAGAACTTCCCCTGGAGGTGGGCACGATGACGGCCCAGACGACCTACGCCGCCGCAGGCACCGGCGACATCCCGAGCACCCCGAGCCAGTCCTTCCCGGAGCGGCGGGCACGGTTCGCTGCCCGGCATCCCGCTGCTGGTGCTCGGCATCGCGCTGATCATCGCGGCGGCCGCCGCGATCTGGCTGGCCAGCAAGCATCCCGGTCACGCCGCCGTGGGCTTGTCCTGGGCGGGGGTCCTCCTGATCCTGGCCGGGATCTTCACGCTGCGCGGCCTGACCCCGGTCGCGCCTGGCCGGGCGCACGTCGTCCAGCTGTTCGGCACGTACCGCGGCACCATACGGGACCCCGGCCTGCAGTGGGTGAACCCGTTCACCAAGCGCATCCCGGTCTCGACGCGGATCCGCAACCAGGAGTCGGCGCTGGCCAAGGTGAACGACGCGGACGGTAACCCGATCGAGATCGCCGCCGTGGTCGTCTGGCAGGTGCAGGACACCGCGCACGCCAGCTACGCGGTCGACGACTACGTGCACTTCGTCGCCATCCAGGCCGAGACCGCCGTCCGGCACATCGCGTCCAGCTACCCGTACGACAGCCGGGGCACCGACGCGCTCTCGCTGCGCGACAACGCCGACGAGATCACCCAGCGGCTGTCGGCTGAGCTCGCCGAGCGGGTGCGCCCGGCCGGCGTCTACGTCATCGAGACCAGGCTGACGCGGCTGTCGTACGCGCCGGAGATCGCCCAGGCCATGCTGCGCCAGCAGCAGGCCAGCGCCGTCGTGGCCGCCCGGCAGCGAATCGTCGAGGGCGCCGTCGGCATGGTCCGGCTGGCACTGCAACGGCTGGACGAGGAGAACGTGGTGGAACTGGACGAGGAGCGCAAGGCCGCGATGGTCTCGAACCTGCTCGTGGTGCTGTGCTCGGAGCAGGCCACCCAGCAGGTCGTCAACACCGGCTCGCTGTACCAGTAAGAACGCTCATGGCGGAACGCAAGAACGTGCTGCTCCGGCTCGACCCGGCGGTCCACGACGCGCTGGCGAAGTGGGCCGCCGACGAGATGCGCAGCACCAACGCCCAGATCGAGTTCCTGCTGCGCCGTGCCCTGGCCGACGCGGGCCGGATGCCCGGCCACGCGCGCCAGATGCGCGGGCCTGGCCGCCCGGCCCGCGGCGCGGGCGACGGCCAGCCAGCCGGCGGCTAAGTCCTTGAGCGGGTCCAGGGCCGCGAAGATCTGCTCGCTGACCTCGTCAATGGACCGGGCGGCGTCCACCCGCACGACGATCCCGCGCCCGGTGTAGTAGTCGATGAGCGGCTGGGTGCTCTTGGCGTAGACCTCCAGGCGGTGCCGGGCGACCTGCGCGGAGTCGTCCGACCGGTTCTCGCCCCGGCCGGTCAGCCGGCGATGAGGACCTCTGGCGGGCGCGTCCAGGTACAGCGCCACCTGGGCGGTGACGCCTGCCTTGCGCGCGATCTCGGCGGCGACCTCGGCCTGCGGCAGGGTCCGCGGGAACCCGTCGAGGACGTAGCCGCCCTCGTTGTGCGCCGCCTCGATGATCCGGTCGGTCATCAGCTCGATGACGAGGTCGTCCGGGACCAGGTCGCCGGCGTCGAGGTAGCCGCGCAACTGGTTGCCGAGGTGCGAGCCGCTGGCGACCTCAGCGCGGAAGATGTCGCCGCTGGAGATGTGCGGGACCCCGTACCTGGCGGCGATCCGCTCGCCCTGCGTGCCCTTGCCGGCGCCCGGCGGGGCAAGCATTATGACGCGCATCCGTTGCCTCCGCCGACCGCGTTGCCGCACATATCCATGGCTGTCCTCATGCTCACCGTACGCCACCCTAAACCTTGGGCCGCACCGCCCCGGCGCGACGGGGCGCAGCCCTTGACGGTGACGTGAACGACCCCGCCAACCGGCGAGGCTGCCCTATTGGGGCAGCGCCCGCGAACTTTAGGATTTCCGCACCGAGGCCCAGCCGGCCTGGTAAGCGGCCCAGTCGGCCGGCGTGGCGGAGAAGTCCGCGTACATCGCTACCCCGATGTTCCTGGGCTGGCCGGGGGTTCCCAGCGCGAGGCGGACCCCGCGGATCGCGTTGGCCACGGTCTCGGCCGGGGTGTGCCCCGGCCAGACCGCGGGATACGCGGGCAGGCCGATCAGCAGGTGGACTCGCGACGGCATTGCCCGCATCGCGATGCCGGTCTCCAGCCGGACGAATCCGCTGTAGTCGGTGCCGATCGGCACGGCCGTGTTATAGGTCATGATGGCAACCTCGTCGACGTCGCCGGCCAGCGCGCTGAGGTAGCTGGCGGACCAGTAGCGCGACTGGCCCGCGATCAGGCTGGCGGGGACGTTCAGGCTCGACAGTGGCTCGGCCAGGTCGGCCGCGATGGACAAGACCTTGTCCTTGTTCCGGGTCAGCTGGTGGGTCGCGGCAAGGAGGTCCAGGTAGCCCTGGTCCCCGCTCGCGACTGGCTCCATGTCGAAGTGAATGCCGTCAAACCCGCCGGCGAGCGCCTGATCGGCGCTTCGCAGTATCCGGTTCCTCGTCGGCGGATCGTCCAGGTCAAGGTTGCCCGGGCCGACCAGGTCACCGAGCCAGGCCTGCACGCGGACGCCGGGCAGCAGCGTGTGCAGGGTGGTGACGCAGCCAGCGGGCGCGCGGGCGCAGCTTGGGGTCGAGCGAGCCGTCGGCGCTGAGCGGGCCGTCATGCACGAAAAGGTCCCTGATGCCGTCCCGCTTGACCCGGGCGACCAGGGCACTGAGGTCGGCGCTGGATTTCCCGCCGTCCACCCAGGCATGTCCCAGCCACAGGCCGTCACCGCCGGTCGCGGGGATCGTCGGCGGCGGGCCGGCGGATCCCTCGACCGTCAGCCAGGCCAGGGCCGCCGCCGCGAGCACGACCGGGATGAGGACGAAGGCAAGGACGGCGGTGCCAAGGTGGCGGTGCTTGCGCGCCGCCGTCCGGTGAGTGCGCGCCAGCCTGCCGCCTGTGATCACTGAGCCTCCTTGCCCGGGAAAGCCATGGGCTTTCCCAGTTACCCGGTTTGCCGGTTACGACGCCAATGTCCGGCCCTAAATTGGGGCTGGCGCACGTGGACATGCGACGGGGCCGGCGCTAGCGTCCGGGCATGGCGATCTTCGTGCTAGTTCATGGGGCCTGGGGCGGCTCGTACGGATTCCGGCCGCTGCGGCGGCCGCTGCTCGCGGCGGGGCATGAGGTGTACACGCCGAGCCTGACCGGGCTCGGCGAGCGGGCGCACCTGTCCAGCCCCCAGGTGAACCTGACGACGCACGTCACCGACGTGGTCAACGCGGTGACGTACGAGGACCTGGCGGGCATCGTCCTCCTCGGGTACTCCTACGGGGGCATGGTGGTTACCGGGGCGCTTGAGCACATCGCGGACCGGGTGACGCACCTGGTGTACCTGGATGCGTTCGTCCCCTCCGACGGCCAGGCGCTGAACGACCTGACCCAGGCCGGCTACGGCCCGGGCGCGGTGGGGCCGGGCGCCCGCTGGCTGGTGAGCCTGCCGTTTCGCGAGTACGACGACCCGGTGGCCGCCGAGTGGAACCGCGCGCGGCGGGTGGCGCATCCGGAACGCTGCTTCAGCGAGCCGGTGCGGCTGCCCAAGCCGCTGGAGTCCTATCCCTTCACCCGGACCTACATCAAGGCGACCGCCGACCCCCGCCCGGCACCCGGCCGCCCCGCCGGCCCGGACGGGCCGGCCAGCCCGTTCTGGCGCGCGGCCGACCACGCCGCCGCCTCACCCGACTGGCGCTACCGTGAGATTGACACCAACCACATGATCATGAGCAACAAGCCCGCCGAGTTGGCGGAACTGCTGCTGGAACTGGCGTAGCGGCCGCCAGCGGGCACCCTTTTCGCCGTAACGGTCGACAATATTCATTCTTATTCCTATTATTAGAAAACGTGTCCATTACCGTCCCGGAACAAGACCTGGAAGCGCACCGCCGCGAGCTGACCGGGTACTGCTACCGGATGCTCGGGTCGGCCTTTGAGGCGGACGACGCCGTCCAGGAGACGATGTTGCGGGCCTGGCGCGGGTCGGACGCCTTCGAGGGACGGTCCAGCCTGCGGTCATGGCTTTACCGCATCGCGACCAACGTCTGCCTGGACATGCTGCGCGGCGACCGGCGCCGCGCGCTGCCGATGGACCTTGGCCCCGCCTCCCCGCCGGTGGAGTCGCTGCTGCGGCCGTGGCCTCCCGAGGACCTGTGGGTAACGGCCATCCCGAGCGCGGCCGTCCTGCCCGAGCACGGCGACCCGGCGGAGATCGCCGCCGTCCGCGACTTGGTCCGGCTCGCGTTCGTCACCGCGCTGCAGCACCTGCCCGCCCGGCAGCGGGCCGCGCTGATCCTGTGCGAGGTGCTCCGCATCCCCGCGTCTGAGGCCGCTGCGATCCTCGAGGCCACCGTGGCGGCGGTGAACAGCGCTTTGCAGCGCGCCCGCGCCACGCTCGCCGCGCTGCCCGCCGACAAGCGCGCGGCCACGGTCGACCCGGATGACGCGGGGCGCTCGGAACTGCTGGCCCGCTACGTGGACGCCTTCCAGCGCTACGACATGACGGCGCTGCTGGGGCTCATCCACGAGGAGGCGGTCATGACGATGGCCCCTTTCGAGATGAGGTGTCCGGCGGGGGGCTGAGCAGGCTCACGTTCTTCCCGGACACGACGCGGCTGTTCCCGCTCTTCGGGCTCAGCCTCCGTTGCTGACGAGCGCCCGTTGCATGGCGGCGCAGTTGACGCCCTTCGCGGGCGGCCGCGGCCATGTGACGTCCACCGTGTACCCGGCGTACGCGGGGGTGAGGTCGAACGCGTCGGTGAGCTGCCGCGCTATCTCCTGCTTGCCGCACGAGCTGAGCACGGTGCTCCGCTGGCCCTGAGCGAGCGCGGCCTTCTCCGCCTTGGCGAGCTCGGGTGCGGTGTTGAGCGTCAGGTTCGGGTGGTGGAACAGCGCCTCGAAGGGGCCGACGAGGCTCTGCGCGACGGCGCTGAGCACCCCGGTGCGCTGCTGTATCCCGTCGACCGAGTCGATGTACGTGGTATTCGGGCCGACCTCCGGGTCGGGCAGGGAGACGGTGATGGTCTTCGTCTGCCGGTTGACGGTGGCCTTCCTCCCGGCCAGCTGGGTGAAGTCGATCAGCCCGTAGACGGCGATCTTCGACTGCACGGTCGTGGACTTGTGGTCGAGGTTGCGGACGACGCCGCATCCCGACACGAAGGAGGGCAACGGGCACCAGCTCGCCGTGACGGTGACCGGGACGCCGTAGACCACGGCGTCGGTGCGCAGCCCGGCGTGGTTCTTCTCTAGCCCGAGCTGGGTGATCGAGCCGAGCGTGACCTGCTGCACGCGGGTGCCCAGGAACACGTAGGAGGCGAAGCAGACGCCGCCGGCGACGATAAGGGCGACCGCCGCGCCGATGGAGAACCGCCGGGGCCTGCGGGCCAGCCGCCAGCCCATGACGAGCAGGGCGGCCACGGCGATCGCGCCCGCCACGTAGACCGCCCACTGGGCGACATCGAAAGCCAATTGCAGCACGCCCGGTTGACTACCCGGCCGCATCCCCATTAAGCAACGCTTTGTCAGCATCTATAATTCGAACATGGTTGATATCATCCTCCTCCCGGAACAGGGCTGACCGGGTGCGGGCGCTGTTCGTCAAGCAGGACCACAACTCCCCCAGCGGGCACGTGGGGGACGCGTTCGCCGAGCTCGGGTACGACATCGCCGAGCTGACCGTGGTGCCGCGCGAGCGCTACCACTCCCCCGACGTCACGGTGTCCTTCCCCGACCCCGCGCGCTACGACGCGATCGTCGCCTTCGGCGCGGCCTGGGCGGTCTACGACGACGCGGCGATCGGCACCTGGATACACGACGAGATAGCGTTCACCCGGGCCGCGCTGGCGGCCGGCGTCCCGGTGCTGGGCATCTGCTTCGGCGGCCAGATGCTCGCCGCCGCCGTTGGCGGCCGCGTGGCGCGAGGGCCGGCGCACGAGATCGGCTGGACATCCATCCGCACGCAATCGCCTGACCTCATACCGGGCGGCCCGTGGTTCGAGTGGCATTTCGACCGGTTCGAGCTGCCCGCGGGCGTGCCGGCGATCGCCACGACGCCCCTGGCGAACCAGGCCTTCACCGTCGGGCGGTCCCTGGGCCTGCAGTTCCATCCCGAGGTCACCGAGTCCGTGCTCGCCGCCTGGCTGGCGCAAGACGATGGGGCGCAGTCGCTGGCCAGCCTCGGCATCGACGTTGAGCTGCTGCTCGCGCAGACCCGAGACCAGGAGGCCGGGGCAGGGCAGCGGGCCCGCCAGCTGGTCCGCGGTTTCGCGCGCCACGTGGCGACCCGGCCGGTCGCCGTGCCCGCGCCCGCGGCGATAGCTTCTAGGTCGTGAGCATCACCGCCGTCGAAGCCCTCGCGATCTTCGGCGCCGGCCTGGCGGCGGGCACCATCAACACGGTCGTCGGGTCGGGGACGCTGATCACGTTCCCGACGCTGCTCGGGTTCGGCTTCCCGCCCGTACTCGCCAACGTGAGCAATAACGTCGGGCTGGTGCCCGGCGTGCTCAGCGGCGTCCACGGCTACCGGAAGGAACTGCGGGGGCAGCGCGCCCGGATGCTGCGGCTCGGCTCGGCGTCGCTGCTCGGCGGCCTGGCCGGCGCGATCTTGCTGCTCGTGCTGCCGCAGTCGGCCTTCAAGGCGATCGTTCCCGCGCTGATCGCGCTCGCGCTGGTCATGGTCGTCGGCCAGCCGTGGCTGGCGAAGCGGGTGGCCGCCCGCCAGAACGCGGAAGATAAAGACCGAGAACCAGGTCTGGCGGGCCGGTCCTGTGGATCCTGGTGTTCCTGATGGGGATCTACGGCGGGTACTTCGGCGCGGCGCAGGGGATCTTGCTGCTCGGCCTGCTCGGCATCTCGTTCAGCGACAACCTGCAGCGGATCAACGCGGTCAAGAACGTGCTCGCCTGCGTGGTCAACGCGGTCGCGGCGGTCGTCTTCATCGCGGCGACGCATGTCGACTGGGCCGCCGCCGGGCTGATCGCCGCCGGGTCGGTTATCGGCGGCCAGGTCGGCGCCCGGATCGGCCGCCGGCTGCCGCCCTGGGGCCTGCGCGCCTTGATCGTGTGCGTCGGCGTCGCGGCCCTGGTCCGGCTGCTGGCTTAGAAGAGATCTCTTACAGGGCCGTTTATTCCGGCGTTTTGCGGGGCTGTTGTCCCTGTGTTGGGGTAACACTCTATTGATATGAGCGACATTCTCCACTCGGGCGTCGGACAGCCGGGCTTCGTTGAGCGATACGGGTTGCGGCCACCGGAAGCGGCCGGGGCGGCGGAGCATGTCGCCGCCCAGATCCGCGACCAGGACCTGCGCACCGTGCGGCTCGCAGTGGTTGACCAGCATGGCCAGCCGCGCGCCAAGGCCCTGTCGCCGGAGGCGGCGATCGCCGCGCTGTCCAACGGGCTGGACTTCTCCGGGGCGATTTACAGCATGGACAGCGGGAATAACGTGTTCGTGCCGCCGTTCGCCGCTGGCGGCGGCTTCGGGATCGCGGAGCTCACCGGGTTCCCCGACGTGATCGTCGTGCCGGATCCGGCGACGTTCCGCGTCCTGCCGTGGGCGGGCCGCACCGCCTGGATGCTGTGCGACGCGTACTTCAGCAACGGGCAGCCGGTCCCGCTGGACGGCCGGGCGCTGCTGCGGCGCCAGCTCGCCGCGCTCGCGGAGAAGGGCTATGACTACGTCGCTGGCCTGGAGTTCGAGTTCTACGTCTTCGCGGTCGACCCCGGCTACCGGCGTGCCCCGGAGGATGCCGGGTTCACTCCCCCGCCACCGCCGGTCAGCGTGTTCCAGCTCGGTTACCAGTACCTGTCCGAGGTGCGGCTTGACTCGGTAGCCCGGACGCTGGAAGCGCTGCGCGATGGGCTGACGGCGATCGGGCTGCCGCCCCGGTCGATGGAGGACGAGTGGGGGCCGGGCCAGATGGAGTTCAGCTTCGCCCCGATGACCGGGCTGGCGGCGGCCGACGGCGCGGTCTTGTTCCGGTCGGCGGTCAAGCAGATCTGCCAGCGCCGCGGGTTGCTCGCCACGTTCATGTGCCGTCCCGCGCTGGCGAACTCGTTCTCCTCCGGCTGGCACCTGCACCAGTCGCTCGCCGATCGGGTCACCGGCGAGAACGCCTTCGCCGAGTCCCCGTTCCGCAACGGCGTCGACGAGGTCACCGGCGGCCCGCTGTCGCCCCTCGGCCAGCACTACCTCGCCGGGCTGCTGGACCACGCGGTGCCCGGCCTGATGTTCGCCGCGCCGACCGTCAACGGGTACAAGCGGTACCGGCCCTACTCGTTCGCGCCGGACCGGGTGTGCTGGGCGGTGGAGAACCGCGGCGCGCTCGTGCGGGTGCAGGGCGGCGCCGCCGACGTGAGCTCGCACCTGGAGATGCGCAGCGGCGAGCCCGCCGCCAACCCGTACCTGTACATGGCGTCCAACATCGCGGCCGGCCTGGACGGCATCACCAAGGCGCGCATGCCCCCAGCCCCGGTGGACGGCGACCCGTACGTGACGGACTCGACGCCGCTGCCCGCGTCGCTGGCGGACGCGGTCGAGGCACTGGACCGGGACAGCTTCTACCGCAAGGCGTTCGGCGACACGATCGTTGACTACCTGGTGCAGATGAAGCGAGCCGAGGTCAAGCGCTACGAGGCGTACCTGGCGGAGCAGGCGTCGGCCGGCGTCCCCGTCGCCGACCCGGACGGCATCGTGACGGACTGGGAGACCCGCGAGTACTTCGAGTTCTACTAGGCCCCGCTGTTCGCTGAGGTTTGGGGCGGGTCACCAGCGTGTCGCGGCCTGATTCGGTGCCTGGACCATGGACGGGGCCACTGACGCGCGGGAAAGTAGGGGCACGCTTCACGGCTTCCCCGGCAAAGGAGACGGTGCCATGGCCACGGACGTTCACGCTGAGCACGTCGGCAGCCTGCTACGGCAGCCATGGCTGCTGGAGGCGAAGGCGAGGCACCGCGCCGGGACGCTCAGCCTGGAGGAGCTACGCGGCGTCGAGGACCGTGCCGCCGGCGAGAACATCGCGATGCAGCAGGCCGCCGGGATGCCCGTGGTCACCGACGGCGAGGTGCGCCGGGACACCTGGATGGCCGGGCTGCTTGAATCCATCGGCGGCATGACCTCCTACGGCAACCCGGACACGGTCATCTGGCACCGCGCGGACGGGGAAGTCCCGCCGCACGAGGAGACCGACTTCGACCTGATGGTAGCCAGCGAGAAGGTGTACCAGAAGCAGAAGCTGACCGCCGTCGAGGCTGCCTTCATGGCCGCCCGGGCACCGGGCAAGTACAAGATCACGCTGATGAGCGCGGCAATGGGCGGCATGGTGTGGCGGCCGGAGATCAGCGCCGCCGTCTACCCCACTCCGGCCGAGCTGACCGATGACCTGGTCAGGCTCCAGGTCGAGGAGATCGCGGAGCTGATCGACCTCGGTACCCGCCGGGTCCAGCTCGATTCGCTGTCGTATAACCAGGTGTTCGACCGGAAGTTCCGGGAGGCGACGGGCAGCGGCATCCCGGGCGAGGTCATCCTGGACGCCTCGGTCAAGGCGGACGCGGCGATCGTCGGCGGCATCAAGGCCAAGGACCCGGCGGTCACCGTCGGCATGCACATCTGCCGGGGCAACAACCGCAGCGCTCACATGGCCAGCGGGAGCTACGAGCCGGCCGCCGAGCGGCTCTTCACCCAGGTCCCGGTGGACCGGTTCCTGCTGGAGTACGACACCGAGCGGGCCGGCGGCTTCGAGCCGCTGCGCTTCGTGCCGACGGGAACGGTCGTCGTGCTCGGCCTCATCACGTCCAAGTCGCCGGTGCTGGAGAGGCTGGACGACCTCAAGCGGCGGGTCGACGAGGCGTCCCGGTACGTGGACGGCGAGAGCCTGGCGATCAGCCCGCAGTGCGGCTTCGCCTCCACCAGCGGCGGCAACCTGCTCACGCCCGATGAGCAGAAGCGCAAGCTGGAGCTCGTCGTCACCGCCGCCGAGGCGATCTGGGCCTAGTCCAGCTGGTTGATGAGGGCCGGGTCGAAGCTGATCGGGAAGGGCCGGTCAACGGACAGCACCTGGCCCGCGTGCGCCTCGGCGCTCATCACGTACGTGTCGCCGCTCAAAACGAGAACGGTCACCTTCGGCTCCGGGTCTAGCTCGACGATCCAGTAGGCCGCGATGCCCGCCTGGGCGTACTCCCGCACTTTCTGCACCCGGTCGGTACGCTCGCTTCCGCTGCGTGGCGAGATCACCTCGGCGACGAGCAGGAGGTCGGACCCGTAGTAGGTGCGGACCTTCCGGTTGATGGCCGAGCGGGCCACGTCCTTGGGCACCACGAACACGTCGGGCTTGCGGATGCCCGCCGGGGTGCTGACGTCGTTCGGGCCGCCGGCTGACATAGACGTCCGCGTCGGCTTGCCGCGCGGCGCTCTTGAGGATTTCCTTCAGCCGGCCAGCCGCGTTATCGTGCCAGGGGCTGGGGGACAATTCAGTCAACCACCCATCGGCGAGCTCGTAACGCTTGCCGTCTTCCGGCAGCGCATCAAGGTCATAAAGGGTGTAAGGGCCATATTCGTGCACTACGGGGCTGCTCACGTCCAGCCTCCCTCTGGCTCATCGACCTCGGTAACCATCATCGCATAGCCACTACCATGGCGCGGGTGAGCACGAAGAAGCGCCCGGGCGGCGAGGCACAGGCAGGCAGCGAGACCAGGGCGGGCGGCGGCTTCAGCATCGAGGACTCCCTCGCCGAGCTGTGGGAAGTCATCGAGTCGGGCCGGGTGCTCGACGCCGAGGTGCAGGTGGCGGGCATGCTGGCGGTGCCCGCGCTGAACCGGAGCAGCCGGACCGCCGCAGAGTCCTACGTCTCGGCCCTCATCGCCCAGGCCGCGCGCATGCGGCCGCGGTCGTCGGCCGCCGCGTTCTACCGGGTGCTGGTGACGCTCGGCTCGCCCAGCGTCAAGAGGATGGCCAGCGGCGCGCTGCGCGAGCTCACCTCCGCTGGCGTGTACCCGCCGGGCTGGGTGACCGAGATCGGCAAGCCGGTTCCCGGCGAGGCCTGGCGGCGGCGCGACGCGTTCGGCGACGACGAGGTGGTCGTCGTCACCTTCAGCTACCCGCAAGACGGCGAGGAGGCCAGCCGGCACGCGGTCCTCGTCCTGGTCGACCGCACCGCGGTGCCGACCGCCGTCACCATCGGGGTCAGCCCGGACCCGGACGCCCTCGTGGAGTCCGTCGGGGCCGAGCAGATCTCGCTGGCCGACGCCCGGCAGCTGATCGAGGGGCCGCTGGCCCGCGCCTCGCAGGGCGGCGGCCGTCGCCTGTCGCCCAGTTCGGCCACGTTCTTGCCGGTGGCCCGGTCGCACGTGCGCCGCCTGCCCGACGAGGGCGCGACCGAGACCACCACGTACCAGGCCGCCGACCGTAGCGCCGCGGTGGAGGCGTTCCTCGCCAGCCCGCAGGCGGCGCAGGCGGGCGAGGACGGCATCGCCCGGTTCTGGGCGCAGGCGCTGACCGGCTACAGCGGCCGCATCCCCGACGAGCCGCCCGCCCAGGTCGGGCCGCGCAAGCTGCCGGCCATGCTGGGGCATGTGGCGAGCACGTTCGCGCTGACTGACGCGCAGCGGGCGGGCATGGGGCCCGCGGTGATGGCGTGGACCCGGTGGGCGGCCGGCCACCAGGGACTCGACGAGGCCGCCACCGAACGGGTGCTGGCGGCGGCGGCGAAGGCGGCCGAGGAGTTCGCCACCGCCTATGACAGCCCGAGCACGGTCGTCGCGCGGGCCTACGTGAGCGACCTGGCGACCGGCGACGCTGACGTCACCGCCCTGGCCGAGGTCGTCACCCGCCGGTCGGTCGCGTTGCCGTTCCCTGACCCACGTGATGGCGCGCCCGGCCTGGACGTCACCGACCCCGCCGCCCGCGCTGAGATGGTGGCGGAAGAGTTCGGGCGCTGCGAGCTCGACGACGGGCAGGCCCGCGAGGACCTCATCGACGGCGCGGCCCGGGTGGTCGAGCAGCTGTGGGCGGGCGATCCCGCCGCGACCTGGGACGCCGCCCGCAAGCTCATGAGCGAGGGCCGCGCCCGGCACGACGCCATCCACGCCCTGGTCAGGCGGCAGCAAGGGCTCAGCGCGGCGCGACCGGTCGCGCGGTAGCCCTAGGCTCGGCAACGTGGAAGACCTCTTTAACTACGCGGAGCTCCAGATCCGGCAACCCGTGAAGATCCTTCCCGGGCGGGCGAGCTATCAGATCTTCGGCGACCGCAGGCAGCTGGTGGCGGTCGCGACGGAGGTCGAGGGTCGCACCGTCCGGGATAAGATCACCCGGCTCCTGCCCGACGTGCGCGAGCTGATGGTCACCACGGCGGCCGGCGAGCCGATGATGACGCTGTCCTACCAGGGGACCAAGTGGGTGGCCGAGGTGACCGACAGCGACGACCGCCTGATCGGCAGGATCCGCATTGGCGGCAGCCGCCGTCACTACACCCTCCTCGACGCCGAGGACACCGAGATCGCCCGGGCGGTCGGGGACCTGGCGGTCAGGCGGTTCACCGTCACCGGGACGAACCGGCCGCCGTTCGCCGAGGTCAAGAAGACTTTCGCCGGGCCGGTCAAGGAGGCCCTCACGTCCTCTGACCACTACACCGTCAAGTTCGCCCTGCAGCCCAGGCCCCTGGAGCGCACCCTGACCGTCTTGATCCCGATCGTGCTCGACCTCGCCAGGTACGGGCCGGCGTAGCCCGGCATGGCCGGGCGGGTGCCTACTCCTGCCACTTGATGACGTCGCGCCGGCGGGCCGTGACGTAGCCGTGGGCGACGAACCAGCGGGCGGATTCCGTGATCGCCTCGCGTGCGGGCCGTGAGGTGTAGCCGATCTCCGCGCGGGACCGCTCGTCGCTGAAGGTCATCCTCGTCGCGGACATGCGCGCGGCCTCGAGTGGCACGCGGGGCTCCCGGCGCAGCAGGCGGCCCTGAATCAGGGTGGAGGCGGCGCCGGCCGTCAGGGTCAGTCCCCTCGGGACCCGCAGGCGCGGCACGGGCAGGCCGCAGTAATCGGCCAGCGTGGCGAGGATCGCCCGCATCGGCATGTTCTCGCCGCCCAGGATGTAGCTGCGTCCCTTGCCGCCGCGTTCGAGGGCGGCCACGTGACCCACCGCAAGGTCATCGACGTGGGCGACGTTGAGGGCGGTATCCGCGAACGCGGGCATCTGGCCGTTGAGGAAGTCGAGCACGACCTTGCCCGTCGGCGTGGGCGCGACGTCACCGGGCCCGAGCGGAAAGGTCGGCAGGACCAGGCAGGCGTCCAGCCCTTCGGCGCAGGCCCGCAGCACCTCATGCTCGGCGACGTACTTGGATCCCTTGTACGGGCCGGCCAGGTGGCCGATATCGGCATAGCACGCCTCGTCGCTCGGCGCGCCTTCTCGTGCCGCCCCCGGCGCCGTCCCCAGCCCGAGCACGCCAACGGTGGAGGTGTACACCAGCCGCTCGCACCCGGCGGCACGGACGGCGGCGAGCACGTTGAGGGTCCCGCCGACGTTGACCTCATAGAAGACGCGGGGGTCGCGCGCCCAGAACCGGTAGATCGCCGCCAGGTGGAAGACGTAGCGGGCGCCGGCGCAGGCGTCCCTGACGGCGGCGGAGTCCCGGATGTCCGCCACGACCCGCTCGGGGTCGATGGACTCGAGGTTGGGGCAGTCATCTCCGGGCTGCACCAGGGCGACGACGTGCGCGCCCCGGGCATGGACCGCCCTGGCAACGGCCGACCCGATAAACCCCGAGGCGCCGGTGATGACCACCCGGTCTCCCCGCTCGATCCTGGCGCTATCGGTCACGTCAGCCCCAATCGACTCCTCATCACAAGCATGACGCACGACCCGGTCGCGCGCCTAGGCTCAGGGAGCGTGGACGTCCCGCTCAGCTTCCCCGCCGACAACGAGATCATCGCCCTGCACGACAAGCACGCGCCGACGGGCGAGGCGCTTGAGTCCGTGTACGCGCACTGCGAGATCGTGTGGCGAATCGCTGAGCAACTGCTCGGCCGGGGCTTCCCCGGGGCCGCCGTCGTCGACGCCGGCCTCGTGCCGGGCCGGCTGCCTGCTGCACGACATCGGGGTGTACCGGCTCTATGACGAGGCGGGCCGGCTGGATCACGCCCGCTACATCCGGCATGGCGTGCTCGGCCACGAGCTCCTGGCCGCCGAGGGCCTCTCCGAGGGGATCTGCCGGTTCGCCTCCCGCCATACCGGCGTGGGGATCAGCCGGGACGACGTGATCCGCCAGGGGCTTGCGCTGCCGGTGGCCGACTACCTGGCGCGGACGCCGGAGGAGCTGCTGGTCATGTACGCCGACAAGTTCCACACGAAGTCCAGCCCGCCACGGCTCCTGACGCCCGGGGAGTACGCCGTGAGCGTGCGCCGCTTCGGCGAGGACAAGGTGGCCAGGTTCGAGGCGATGCGCGCCCAGTTCGGCGACCCCGACCTCACGCGGCTCGGCCCGCGTCTTCGGCCTCCCGGCTAGCAGGCCTAGTAGAGGCCGACGATGTTGCCGTCGTGGTCGAGGTCGATGCTGACCGCGGCGGGATGGGCGGCCAGGCCCGGCATGGTGCACGCCGGGCATGGAGTTGATCGCGACGACCGGCTCGACCCCGTGCGCGCGGATGTTCTCCAGCTGCTTGCGCAGGTTGGCGGCGCCGGCGGCGACGTCGTCCGGGTTCTCCCTGAGCATCTCCTCCGGCAGCCGGCCCTTCGAGCTCCTCGATGGCGTTCAGGTCGACCTTGGCGACGTACTGGCCGTGCGGCTCGACCAGCCAGGGCGGGATGCCGATGTCGTCGGCGATCTCGGCGATCGGCTTGAGCGTGGCCCGGCGGGCGATCTCCAGGGCGCCGGGAATCGGCATGAGACGATTGTGGCTTATGCTCCCCGGGTTGAGTCCATGGGTGGCCACCCAAAAAGGCACCATGGAGTTTGGTTTCGGTGAATGTCAGACATGGGGCGTGCCGAAAGGCGCGGCACATTTCGTAAACTGCCGCTAGCTTGTATCCACGTAACGCCGACCGCCTCCTAAACGGTAAACGATTCGATGAGGACAGGGATGTCACCATGCCAAGGCGACAGGCACCTCAGACCGGCTACGGCTACTACCTCATAGACCTGGACGCCAACGGCACCGAGCAGGCCGAGGACGGCGTTCTGCTCAGCGAGGAGGTGGTGGCGGGAATCCGGGTGAATAAGCCCACCGACATCTTCATCGCCAGCCACGGATGGCTGGCGGACCTCACCGCCGCGCAGAGGCAGTACGACGCCTGGATCGACACGATGGTGACGCAGGGCAGCACCGGCGGCGACTTCGCGCGCGAGCTCCTCCAGCAGCCCGGCTACAAGTCGGCCGCGATCGCGGTGCACTGGCCAAGCCTGCCGTTCGGCGACGAGCGCGCCGCCATGATGGTCGACGCGTTCGCCAAGGAGGCGAAGCAGGATTCCTCGGTGCTCGTCGACCGGTACGCGGCCCGGATCTCCGACAGCAACGAGGCGCGCGGCGCCTTGCAGACCATCTTGTCCACGGCGGACAAGGTCGCGGAGTCAGGGAACGTCCGTGACGTCGCCAACGGGAACCTGCCGCCCGAGGCTCGAGGATGCCTACCAGCGGCTCTTCCAGGAGTCCGGACTCGGGAGCGGCGGCGGTCACGTGGCGGAACCGGGACTAGAGGGCGCCACCTTCGACCCGGGCCAGGCGATCAGGGAGTGGATCCCCGAGATCGCCGCGCACTCCGCCCAGATGCAGCCGCCCCGGGCGCTGCGGCTCCTCACCCCCATAATCCAGGAGATCGAGAAGCTCGTGGAGAAGCTGGTCGCCAGCCTGGAAAGCGACGCCACCAAGGTCAGGGACCTCGCCCTCGCGCCGGTGCGGCTGCTGTCGTTCTGGTCGGCGAAGGACCGGGCCCGCACCGTCGGCCTGGGGACCGTGCACAACCTGCTGATCAGCGTGCTAGAGGCCGCGCCAGGCGCGCGCGTCCACCTGATGGGCCACAGCTTCGGGTGCATCGTGGTCTCCGCGGCGATCTCCGGGCCGGTGGACGACTCGTGCGCCATCATCAGCCGGCTGCCGCGCCCGGTGAGCTCGGTGCTGCTCGCGCAGGGCGCGATGTCGCTGTGGTCCTATGCCGCCCAGATCCCCTCCTTCGCTGGCCAGGTCGGCGCCTACCAGCCGGTCGTGATTTCCCCCGCGCTGATCTCCGGCCCCCTGATCACCACGCAATCGGTGTACGACGCGGCGAACGGCTCCTTCTTCCCGCTCGCCGCCAGGCTCGGCAGCCCGGACATCATGGCGGAGGCCCGCGCCCGCGCGCTGGCCATCGCCACCGGGCACGCCCCGGCGGCCAGGTCCTACCCGGACTACGGCGCCGTCGGCACCTACGGGCTGCAGGGAATGCGGTCCGCGACCGTGACCGCCCTCACCGTGCACCCGGCCGCGGCGCAAGCCCCCCTCCCGGACTACGGCCTACGGCCCGGGGCCTGCTACAACGCCGATGCCAGCGCGGTGATCCGGATGGGCCCGTGGCCGGAAGGCGCGCACAGCGACATCTGCCACGCGGAGATAGCGCACCTGTTCTGGTCGGCCGTGCAGGCGGGAGCGGGCTACATGCCCGGCTCTACCAGCCCGCTCTCGTAGGCGATCACGACCAGCTGTGTACGGTCACGGGCCGCCAGCTTCGTCAGGATGCGGCTGACGTGGGTCTTCGTCGTCAGCGGGCTCAGGTACAGGCGGGCGGCGATCTCCTCGTTCGACAGGCCCTTGGCCACCAGGACCAGGATCTCCCGCTCCCGCTGGGTCAGCCGGGACAGGTCATGGCCGGGGACGGACCGGACGGAACCGCCCGGCGCGGCCCCCCGGCTGGCGAGGTTGTCGATCAGGCGGCGGGTCACGCTCGGGGACAGCAGGGCATCTCCGCGCGCGACCACCCGGACCGCGCGGATCAGGTCTTCCGGCTCGCAGTCCTTGACCAGGAAGCCGCTCGCGCCCGCGCGCAGCGCCTGGTAGACATAGTCGTCGGTCTCGAACGTGGTCAAGATGATGACCTTGACCCCGGCAAGGTCACCGGCGGCGGCGATCCGCCGGGTCGCCTCCAGGCCATCGACGTCGGGCATGCGGATGTCCATGAGCACCACGTCGGCCCGGGTCTGCCGGGCCAGGTCCACCGCCTGCGCGCCGTTAACGGCATCCCCCACCACGGTCACGTCGTCGGCGGCCTCGAGCAGTACCCGGAAGCCCGCCCGGATGAGTGCCTGGTCGTCGGCCAGCAGCACCCGGATCACAGGCGGAAGCGGGGCCGGGGCCAGACCGGTGGTCATGAGGGAATCGTAGGCGATCGAAACCCGGCGGGCCACCCTGAGCGTTAACTTTTCGCATCATTCCCGGTCAACCAGGTAGTAATTTATCTTGTGTCGCTAGCATTCGTTCTGCCGCAAGGCGGACGACAATAGGAACTGGACGGGAGCGGATGGGGCCGCAAGCCGACTTCTACACGTCAGTCAACCATTTCGTGAACACGCAGGAGTGGCTCACCGGGATTCTGAGCACGGCGACGAGCGGGCTGTTCATCTGGGTCGCCAGCCACCTGTGGCACGCGGAGGGCAGGCTTGCCTGGAGGGTCACCAACGACGTGCCGCTCAACCAGGGGGACGCGGGGACCTCCGGCCACGCTGGGCACCCAAGCCAGCATGTGTGGGACGTCAACTATCAGTTCCCCGGCCGGCAGCCGCACCCCGGCCAGCGACCAGCCAGCAGCCCGTACCCGGTCAAAAACGGCAGCCTGGTCTTCTTTGAGCTAAGGAATAACTGGTGGCGGCAAATCCGAAGCAAGGACTTCGCGCTGGACTCGAACGGGAAAGCGGATCTGTGGGCTGAGTTCCCGGGGCGCACTTTCGTCTCCTATAAGGTGCGCAGCGAAAGGAAGCGCGAGAGAGCCGACGATTACCGGGAGATCGTAGACGATTACCAGAGAACCGTGGAAACGGACGCGCAGGACCTGTCGCAGCCCGGCCAGGCAAAAGAAATCCAGCTCTCCCCTCCGTCTTTCAGCAGGCGCAAGAGCGTCTTCGCCCCCCGCATGAAGATCACGCTCGTCTTCCTCCTCGATCAGGCCGACGCCTCCAGCAAGCCTGGCGAGCCCAGCATCTACGGCACCATGAAAAACGGCAGGGTCGTGCGCCACGGGGCGCCCCCCGCCCTTGCCCGCGCGATCGGAATCGTGGCCGCGGTGCTCGTCGTGATCGCGGGCCTCCTGACAGCCGGCGCGGCCATCGAGGCGGGGCTCAACCAGGGCGTGATAGCCCCGACGGCGACGTGCGGCGAGGGGACCCTGACCATCGAGGGATCGACCGCGTTCGCCCCCATCCTGACCCTGGTCGCGACGGAGTACGAGCAGCAGTGCCACCGTGCGCAGATCACCGTGACCGGCAACGGCAGCGGCCAGGGCCTGTCAGACCTGGAGTTCGGCAAGAGCCCGCCGGACATCGCGATGTTCGACGGGAACCCGGAGGAACGACTCCGGCGCGGGATCACCCTTCGCGCCGTCGGCGACATCGTCATGGCGGTGGTCGGCAACTCGCAAGCAGGATCGCTGCCCGGCTCGGTGTTCCAGCAGGGCCAGGGCCTGACCCACAACGCGATCACGCAGGCGTTCGTTCAGGGCGGTAGCGGCATTCCCGGGCTGTCCGGGTATGACGTCAAGACGGTGGGCCGCCCGCGGAACTCCGGGACCCGGGAGGCGTTCATCGATCTCGTGGCCGGGGGCGACAACCTGGCGAACGGGACCGTCCCGACAGAGGACACCACCATGGACCTGCTCGGCTACCTCGACTCGACACCCGGCGCAATCGGCTACGCCGAGGCTGACGCGCTGCCGTTCTTCCCGTACGTGCGCGCGATCCCGATCGACGGGGTGCTGCCGACCCGCGCCAACGCCCTCAACGACACCTACCACTTCCTCGCGACCGAGCACCTGTACACGAGCGGGCCACCCACGGGCCTGGCGGCCGACCTCATCAGCTTCCTGACCAGCTCCGCTGAGGTCGCCCAGTTGCGTGACACCTCCTACATCGGCTGCCCCGACCTGGCCGGAACCGCGCTGAGCGCCGACTGCACGGACAACTAGGCGGACCGTTAAAGCTCGGGGGCGCACGGGAACCACGCGGCGACGCGGAAGCCGCCCGACTCCACCGGGCCGATCTCGATCGTCCCGCCCGCGGCGGCGGCACGCTCGCGCATGCCGCGTATCCCGTGCCCGGCGCCGTTGGAGGCCGCAGCGCTCTTGGGGAGGGCAGCGCCGGCCCCGGTGTCGGTGACCTCCACCCGGAGGTCGCCGGGGCCATAGGTCACCGTCACCGCCGCGGTCGCGGGGCCGGCGTGCCGCACCGTGTTCGTCAGCGCCTCCTGGATGACGCGGAACGCCGCGAGGTCGGCGACCGCGGGCAGCGGCCGCGGCTCGCCCTCCACCTGGACGCTCACCGGCAGGCCCGCCTGGCGGACCCCGGCGGCCAGGGCGTCGAGCCTTGCCAGGCCGGGCACTGGCGTCCCCGGGGCGGCCGGCTCGTCGGAGCGCCGTAGCACGTCGAGGATCGCGCGCAGCTCCCGCAGCCCCTCCTTGCTCGCGGCGCGGATCGCGGCCAGCGACTCGGCGGTCCGCTCCGGCTCGGTGGCCAGCAGCTGCGAGGCGGCGGCAGCCTGCACCGTGATCGTCGCCATCGTGTGCGCCACCACGTCGTGCAGCTCCCGCGCGATCCGCAGCCGCTCCTCATCGACTTGCCGCCGCTCCTCCTCAATGCGCCGCTGCGTCGCCTGCTCGGCCCGCACCCGCCGGTCCCGCGAGTCATTACGGCGGTCGCGGATCGCGATTCCGGCCAGCAGCGCGACGACGATGGTTCCCGGCAGGATCACGACGCCGCCGCCAAACGGCCCCAGCGGGTTGTTCGCGATCGTGGCGCTCATGAGCACCACCAGGACCGCGGCCGCCCAGGCCAGGGACTCGTAGACCTTCGCCATGGCCGCCAGCGTCCCCAGGGCGATGGCGGGCAGCAGCACCGACGAGCCGTTGACCCAGCCGCCCACGCTGTAGGCGGCGACCGCCAGGGTAGATGCCGCGACCACGGCGCGGGGATAGCGGTGCCGCCAGGCCAGGACGGCGCCGGCCACGATAACGAGCGTGAACGCGGCGGGCGGCGTATGCGGTAGCGGGTGGGAACCGCTGAAGTACCGGCCGGGAACCTGCGGGTGTGCCTCGCCGAACGCGGCCCAGAACTCGATGATCGTGAGGATGGCGGCGGTGATGACGTCGCGCACGGGGGACGGCCGCCAGTCCTCGTTCAGCCAGTCCAGGCCGAGCAGCGAGCGAGCGGTTTCCATGCACCGCAGCGTAGGCCCGTGCGCTCTTTCCCGCCATCCACCGCGGATGTACTTCCGTGGTAGTACGCCCGCCTCCCGACAGACAACTGCCGGCCGACGCCTGAGTACGGCCCCGCCGCCGACGCTGGGGGCATGACGAACTTCATTCTCCGCCACCGGGCGCTCGTCGCGCTGTTCTGGCTCGCGCTGACCGTCGCCGGGATCGCGACGGTCAGCGGGACCACGCACCGCATGACGAACAACTTCTCCATGCCGGGCCAGGCGTTCAAGGTCGATAACCAGATCGCCGCGCAGTACGGCAACGGCGGGTCGCAGACGCCGTACGTCGCCGTGCTGACGGTCGCTCCTGGCCAGCACGTGACCGACGCGACCGTGGCCGCCCAGGCCGGCCAGGTGTTCGCGTCGATCAGGCGGGCCGTCCCTGACGTCCGGATCGCCGACTACGCCTCGACCGGCAGCCGCGCGTTCGTGACCAGGGACGGGCGCACGACGTTCGCGCTGGTGTACACCTCGCCGGTGACCGGATTCGGCGGCCCCGATGTCGCGCCGGCGATACAGCGGGCCGTGGATGGCGCGCTGCCGGCCGGCTGGCACGACGGGCTGACCGGAAGCCAGCTGCTGCAGAACGGCCAGCAGCAGGCCAAGGGCACCGGGATCGCGGCCGAGGCCGCGATCGGCGCGATCGGGTCGCTGCTGATCCTGGCGCTGCTCTTCGGCAGTTTCCTGGCGTTCTTGCCGCTGATCATCGGCGGCGTCTCGGTCATGTCCACCTTCCTGGTGGTCGGCGGGCTGACCGAGATCACCGGCGTCAGCCAGATCGTCGAGTTCCTGATCGCGCTGATCGGCCTCGGCGTGGCCATCGACTACTCGCTGCTGGTCGTCAGCCGCTGGCGGGAGGAGCGCGCCGCCGGGCGCGACAACCGGGCCGCCGTCGAGGTCGCCATGGCGCACGCCGGCCGCTCGGTCATGTTCTCTGGCCTCACGGTCGCGATCGGGCTGCTGGCGATGATCGTGCTTCCCGTTCCGTTCCTGCGCAGCGTCGGGTATGGCGGTGTGCTGGTGCCGATGGTCTCGGTCGCCGTCTCGCTCACGCTCCTGCCGGTCATCCTCGCGACCATCGGCCCCAAGCTCGACTGGCCGCGCCGCCGGCTGCGCTCGGAGGGCCGCCCGTCGCGGGTGTTCGCCGGATGGGCGGGCCTGGTCTACCGGCACCGCTGGGGCGCCGCCATCGCCGGCCTGGGGATCATGACCGCCCTCGCGCTGCCCGCGCTCGCGCTGCACCTGGGCGAGCCGGGATCGTCGGCCGCGGCCACGTCCGGCCCGGCGCACGACGCGCTCGGCACGCTGACCTCCGGCGGAGTGCCGTCGGGCATCATCACGCCCGCTGAGGTGCTGACGACGACCCCGGCGGCGGCGCAGGCGGTGGCCGCGCGGGCCGCGCAGGTCCCCGGCGTGTACGCCGCGGTCGCCCCGGCCGGCCCTGACTGGTCGCACGCGGGCACCGCCCTGGTCGCGGTGCTGCCCGGCCAGGAGTCCTCCGGCCCCGCCGGGCAGGCGGTGATCAGATCGGTCGAGCACGCCCTCGTCGGGCACCCGGGCGTGGCCGGCGTCGGCGGTGACGGCGCGTCGCTGATCGACTTCAACCACGCGGTGTACGGGATGTTCCCGCTGATGCTGACGCTGATCGCGATAGCGACGTTCATCCTGCTGACCCGGGCGTTCCGGTCGGTGGTGCTCGCCTTGAAGGCGGTGGTGTTCAACCTGATCTCGCTGAGCGCCGCGTACGGCGTGCTGACCTGGGTGTTCCAGGACGGGCACGGGTCGCGCCTGCTCTTCGGGGTGCCGGCCACCGGGGCGATCACGATGTGGGTGCCGCTCATGGTGTTCGCGTTCCTGTTCGGCCTGTCCATGGACTACGAGGTGTTCATCTTGACCCGGATCCGCGAGGAGTTCGACGCGAGCGGCGACGCCCGCCAGGCGGTCGTCACCGGGCTCGGCCGTACCGGGCGGCTGGTGACCGGGGCGGCGGCGATCTTGATGCTCAGCTTCGTGTCCATGTCGACCGGGCCGATGACCGACCTGAAGATCCTCGCCACCGGGCTCGGCACGGGCATCCTGGTCGATGCCGTGGTCGTCCGCTGCCTGCTGGTGCCGGCGATGGTAGCCCTGTTCGGCCGGGCGAACTGGTGGCTGCCCCGGTGGCTCGGCCGGGCACTGCGGGTCCCCGGCTCCCCCGGCTCCCCCGCCCCCGCGCCGCAGGTGGTGACGGCCACGCGGTGACGGCCAACGTTGCCGGCAAGCGCGCCGGCCCGGAGGGCGCTCCTCCGGGCCGGCGCCGTTCGTAATAGTCAAACAATGGTCAAAAAAGCGCCATGAGAACCTTGCGCGGGCACAACGCGACCAAGGTCACATTTGTTCTTCGCGGAGCCTCTTTGCACTCCGCCGCCAACGGCGGAGCTTGGCATCCTTCCCATTGGTTTAGACCGCTCAGCGCTCTGGCCTGCGGATATGGGAGAGTACGCGCTCCACGAATCGCCGGGAGCCTGCCACTATGAATGAATCGTGACTTCGCGTCAGGCTAAAGCCTGACATGACGAGAGGATCGCTCGTGGCCGATGTTGACGCCATCCTTGACGGCGCTGGGCTGACAAACGCGAAGGTGCGCGAGTACGTGCGCTACTGGGCCGAGGTCACTGGCCCGGAGAGCATCGAGGTGGTCAGCGTCGCCGACGACGCCCGCCTCGTCCAGGAGGCCCTCGACGCCGGCGAGATCCTGCCCGCCGGCGAGGGCCTGTACTACTCGCGCAGCTACTACAAGGACACCGCGCGCTCGGAGGAGCGGACGATCGTGGCCACGAGCAACGAGTCCGACAAGGGCGTGTACAACAACTGGCGGCCCGGCGGCGGAGATGAAGGAGCTGCTCACCGGGCTGATGCGGGGCGCCTCCGACGGCAAGACCATGTACGTCATCCCGTACCTGATGGCCGCGCCGGGCTCGCCGCTCGAGCGGTACGCGGTCGGCGTCCAGCTGACCGACAACCGCAGCGTCGTGCTGCACATGAACCGCATGGCCCGGGTCAGCCCCGAGCACGTGAACAACCTGGACGACCCGGACCACTTCGTGCGGGCCGTGCACGTGACCGGCGACCTGGACAACCTCGGCCAGGGCACCCCGGAGGACAAGCGCTACTTCGTGACCGTGGCCGACGAGCGGACGATCCTGCACTTCGGCTCGTCCTACGGCGGCAACGCGCTGCTCGGCAAGATCGCGCACGGCCTGCGCCAGGCCTCCTACGACGGCTGGGCGTCGGGCAAGTTCCTGGGCGAGCAGTTCATGCTGCTCGGCATCACCGACAAGCAGACCGGCAAGAAGTGGCACATCGCCGGCGGCTTCCCGAGCGCTTCCGGCAAGACCAACCTGGCGATGACGCTGTCCCCCGACGCCCTCGGCGACCGGTACTACGTCGAGTTCTACGGCGACGACATCGCCTGGATGTGGGTCGGCGAGGACGGCCGGCTGTACGGCATGAACCCCGAGTTCGGCGTGTTCGGCGTGGCCAAGGACACCAACGAGAAGACCAACCCGACGGCGCTCGACGCGATCGCGCCGGGCACCAGGGCGATCTTCACCAACGTCGCCTACAACGAGAAGACCCACGAGATCTGGTTCGAGGGCCGCACCCCGCAGCCGCCCGCCGACCTCGACGGCTGGCTGGACTGGAAGGGCAACCCGATCGCGGACCGCACGCCGGAGCAGGCGGGCGAGCCGTGGGCGCACCCGAACAGCCGGTTCACCACCACCCTGGCCAACGTCCCGAACATCGCCGCCGACTACGACAAGCCGGCCGGCGTGCCGATCGACGGCATCATCTTCGGCGGCCGCACCCGCGACCGCGAGCCGCTGATCCGCGCCATCACCGACGTGGCCGAGGGCGTGTACGACGGCCTCACGCTGGGCGCCGAGGCGACCTTCGCCGCCGACGGCCTCGACGGCCAGCTGCGCTACGACCCGATGTCGATGCGCCCGTTCATGTCCTACCCGGAGGGCCCGTACGCCGCGCACTGGCTGAAGATCATCGGCGAGTGCACCGACCAGCCGATCTTCGCGCACGTCAACTGGTTCCAGCGGGACGCCGAGGACGGGCACTTCCTGTGGCCCGGCTACCGCGAGAACCTGCGCGCCCTGCTGTGGCTGATGCAGCTGCGCGACGGCGAGGTATCCGGGGTGGCCTCGCCGGTCGGCATCCTGCCGACCAAGGACGAGCTCGACCTGAACGGCCTGGACATCGACCCGGCCGACCTCGACACGCTGCTCGTCGATCGACGTCGACCGCTGGAAGCAGGAGATCGGCTTCCGCGAGGCGCACCTGGCGCAGTTCCCCGGGCTGCCCGGAGGAGATCTGGGCGGCGCACCGCCGGGTCGCGGCGGCCCTGGACGAGGAGCAGTAGCCCCTGGCCGCCCGGCTCACAACCGGGCGGCTAGCCCGGTGATCGAGGTGGCCGCGACGTCCCAGTCCCCGGCGGGCGCGCCGGGGCGGCCGGGTCGCTCGCCGTACTCGGCGGGCCGGGCGATGAACGCGGTCGCCAGTCCCGCCGCCCGCGCCCCGGTCAGGTCGACGGGGTGCGCCGCGGCCAGCATGATCTCGGCCGGCTCGATCCCGAGGAACTCCGCTGGCCCCTGGTAGGCCGCGGGGGCCGGCTTGTACGCGCGGGTCACGTCCGAGCCGATGATGAGGTCCCACGGCAGCCCCGCCGCCCGGGCCATGTCCAGCAGGAGCGAGGTGTTGCCGTTGGACAGCGGGCCCACGATGTAATGCCGCTTGATCTCGGCGATCCCCGCGACGCTATCCGGCCACGGCGGCAGGAAGCGCCACGCGCGGGCGAGCCTGTCCAGCACGCCCGGCGCGAAGCCGCCCGGGTCGACGCCGGCCTCGGCCAGGGTCTCATCGAGGTTCTCCCGGTGCAGGACGTCCAGGGAGACGAAGCGCCGGTACCCGCCACGGACCCGCGCCGTCGAGGGCACGTAACGCCCTCGCCAGGAATCGGCGAAGCCTTCCGGGTCAAGGGCCAGCTCATGCTCGGCCGCGAACTCGCGCACGGCGCCCGCGATACCGGTCCGCCAGTCGACGACGGTGCCGAAGACGTCGAACAGCACCGCCTTCACGACCGCCCCCGTCGAGGGTGCCCGGAACCCGCCAGCCATGCGATGAGGATACTAGGCGCATGATTGATCACCTCAGCATCCAGTGCGGCGACCTGGCGGCCAGCGCCGCGTTCTACGACGCGTTGCTCGCGACGCTGGACGGGTCCCGGGTCGTCGACCTCGGCGACGTCATCGGGTACGGGACGGGCGGGCGGCCCGACTTCTGGGTCGGGCGGCACACGACCGGCGAGGGGTTCCGCGAGTCGCACATCGCGTTCATCGCGCCCAGCCGGGCAGCGGTGCGGGCGTTCGTCGACGCGGCGATCGACCAGGGTGCCCGCATCCTGCACGAGCCCCGGGTATGGCCCGACTACCACGAGGCGTACTACGCTGGGTTCGTCCGCGACCCTGACGGCAACAACGTCGAGGCCGTCTGCCACCTGCCGGAGTGACAGTGAGCGATGAGTTCTTCGTCCGAGTCAGGGTCCGCGGATACGAGGTCGATACTCAGGGGCACCTGAACTGGGCACAGTACCTGCACTACGCGGAGCACGCGCGGTGGGAGTACCTCGCGGCGGCCGGAATCACCCAGGAAGGGCTGCTCGCCAGCGGGGTCGGGCCAGCGGCGCTCGACGTCCACGTGACGTTCCGCCGCGAGCTGCACGGCGGCGATGAGATCGACGTCGGCTGCCAGTTCACCTTCGACACCAGCTGGACGTACCAGGTCAAGCAGGATTTCCGGCGCACGGACGGGCTGCTGGCGGCCGAGCTGACCTCAACGTCCGGCCTCATCGACCTGGCGGAGCGCAAGCTGGTCGCCAACCCCGCCGAGCGCCTGCGCGCGCTCGCCGCCGACCCGTCAGTCCTCGGCATTCCCTAGGCCGGCCTCGCCGTCGAGGTCCTCGACATCGTCAAGGTCGCTTTGCAGGCCCAGCTCCGCCCGTAGCGCCGCGACGTCGATCGTCGGCTTCCCCGCGGCGGCGAGCAGGTCGGAGTGGTACTCCCACTCGCGCAGCAGCGCCTCCACGCGCATCTGGTCTTCCGGCGCCCCCCGCACGGCCTGCCGGATGGTCCGGCCGCGCAGCGCGGGCAGGCGCTCGTCGAACCCGGCGACGGCGACGTGCCTGGCGCGCGCGGGGCTGCGCCGGTAGCCGTACACCTCGGCGGCGATCCGGGTGGCCAGGGCGTTGATGACGCGGCTTGACAGGTCGGCCGTCCGGGACTCGAAGGCGCTGTCATAGCCGGCCTGCACGCTGCGAGGCCCGGCCGAGGCGAAGCGTATCTTCTCCGGGTGGTCGTCCAGGATGCCCCGGGCCGCGGTTCCGGTGACGGCGCGGGCGAGCTCGTCGCCGGCCCGGTCGATGAACTCCGCCGCCGCGTCCGCCTCGCGCGGGCTGAGCCATACTCCCCGGCCCGTGATCCGCCAGATGCCGTCCACCGGCAGCAGCCCGCCGAGCCAGACCGCCCAGCGCGGCAGCCGGCCGACCTTCTCCTGCGGGAACTGGACGTAGCGGCGGGCGGCCGACACGATGTCGGTGCACCACACGCCGGGCGACGGCACGGGATCCTCGACCTTCCACAGGCCGTACCTGATGTGCTCGTACCACGCGGTCGCCCGCGCCGCGAGGTCGGGCGTGACCGCGGGATCGGCGGCGAACGCGGCCATCGGGTTGGCGGCCGGGTCGTCGTTATCGGCCGTGCCCAGCAGCGCGAGCTCCTCGGCGAACTCCCCGAAGCCCTGCGCCTCCCCCTCCTTCCAGCCCATGTCGAGCACGGCCTTGCGGTGCGCGTCCATGGTGGCCTGCAGGTGGTCGCCGTGGTGGGTCCCCGCGAGGTACTTGCCGAGCTCGGAGTACAGCGTGTTCAGCCCGGTCCTGTCGCTGAACCGGGCGAGCACGGCCTGATTCGCGTCAAGGGCGCCGGCGGGCGCCGCCCCGGCGGCATCGCCCGGCGCGGGCTCATGCATCCGCTCGATCGCGATGCCGTACTGCTCGGTGGCCTCCTCGTCCTGTGGCCACTGATGGACCAGCTGCTCGAGGAACGCGGTGGTCTCGGCCAGGTAGCCGAGGTCGAGCATGAACCGGGTGACCCCGAGCCTCGGGGCCGGGTCGGCTGAGGTGACGCTGGGCTCGCTGACGGCCAGCGCCTTGTCGATGAACGTCCGCTCGGCCGCCAGGTCGCCGGTCGCGCGCGCGACCCCCGCCGCGAAGGTGAGGGCGGTCAGCGAGTCGTCACTCCACAGCAGCCGCGAGGTGCCTTCGAGCCGCTCGGGGTCGGTCCCGGCCTCCAGCAGGCTGGTCGACCAGGTCGCCGTCGACGGCGGCACCCTCGTAGTGCTCCTCCAGGAGGCCCGCGAGCTCGTCCGGCGGGGTCGCGGGGTCGCGAATGAGCTCCAGCCGGCGTTGCGCCAGCCTGTCTCGCTCGACCCTGTCCCGCCGCCGCTGCGCCAGGGCCCGCTTCGCGTCCGCCCTGGCGCGGTCTTGTTTCTTCCGGCGGTTGCTCTTAGCCACCCATCGCTCCCGTGCCCATGCTGACAGGCAAGCCTAGTGCCCCAATGGTGGCCGGGTGTGGCTTTTGTTACCTCCCCGATCGTCTCGCCCAGCAGCGGCGTGTCCGATACCGCCGACGTGTAGCTCTTGCCGGCATGGATGCCAGTGCGCAAACCCCTCGCCCGCCGCGTCTACCGCCTCTGACCTGGGGGCGGCCGGGAGGCGGTCAGCCGGGCTCGATAACAATAGGAGTATGGAATTTGGCGTTGCGATCTTTCCGAGCCATGAGGGGATCCGGCCGGACGCGGTCGCGCGGCTTGCTGAGGAGCGCGGGCACGAGTCGCTGTTCTTCCCCGAGCACACGCACATGCCGGCCGAGCACACGCCCCGCGGTGAAACGCCGCTTCCCCGGCACTACGCGCACACGCTCGACCTGTTCGTGGCGGTGACGGCGGCGCTGAGCGCCACCACGCGGCTGCGCGTCGGGTCCGGCGTCTGCCTGGTGATCCAGCGGGACCCGATCACCACCGCCAAGGAGGTGGCCAGCGTCGACTACCTGTCCGGGGGGCGGTTCGAGTTCGGCGTCGGCGCGGGCTGGAACCGGCCGGAGATGGCCAACCATGGCACCGACCCTCGGCGGCGGATGGCGGTGCTGCGCGAGCGGATCGAGGCGATGAAGGCGATCTGGACGTCGCCGGAGGCGTCCTACGACGGGGAGTTCGTGAAGTTCGACCGGATCTGGTCCTGGCCCAAGCCCGCGCAGCGGCCGCATCCGCCCATCCTGGTCGGCGGGGACGGCCCGACCGTGCTCGACCGGGTGCTGGCGTTCGGCGACGCCTGGATACCGAACTACATGACCGCCGGGCTGCTCGAGCGGGCCGAGCGAGCTGCTCGCGCGGGCGTCCCGGCCCATCTCGCTGCAGGTCATGGGCATGCCCGCGGACGCGAGGCAGATCGAGGCCTACGCGACCGCCGGGTTCGAGCGGGCCGTGCACTGGCTGCCGTCGGCCGGGCGCGGCCCGGTGGAGCGGGAACTGGACGCCTGGGAGTCCGCCATCGCGGAGTTCACCGGCGGGTAGCCGGGGGCACCGCTTCCCTCCGCTTCACCACGCGGTCGCCACGCCCGCCAGGCAGCGGACGGTGCGGCTGGGCCGGTACCGGCCGTTGCTGCCGGGCTTCCAGTCGGCGACGTCCACCAGCCCCGGCTCGACGAGCCGCCAGTTCCCGAATACCTGGCCGATCTCCTCGGCGGTGCGGAAGACGGGCCGCACGGGCGAATGCGGCGGCCAGCTGGCAAGGACCGCGTCCTGCCATTCGTCGGCGGTACCGGTGGAGGTGATGTGGGAGACGGCCAGGTGCGATCCCGGCGGCAGCCGCCAGCGGAGGGCGGCGGCGATGTGGTCGAGGTCCTCGCCCTTGGGCAGGTAGTGCAGGACGGCGATGAGGAGGAGGCCGACCGGGCGGCTCAGGTCGATCAGCGAGCGAACCTCGGGTGAGTCGAAGATCTGGCGCGGCTGCCGCACGTCCAGGTGGACGGCGCCGACCCGCGGGTTCTTCAGCAGCGCGCGGGTGTGGCCGATCACCACGGGATCGCTGTCCACGTAGACGACGCTCCCGCCGGGATCGGCCTTGAGGGCTATCTCATCCGTCGTCGGCGAGGCGGGGAAGCCCGGGCCGATGTCCAGGAACTGGGTGATCCCCCTGGCGACCATGAAACGTACCGCCCGGTGCAGGAAGCGGCGGTTATCCCAGGCCAGCCGGACGGCCTGCGGCACGTTCGACTTGAGCTGGTCGCCGACCGCGCGGTCGGCCGCGAAGTGGTCCTTCCCGCCCAGCAGGTAGTCGTACACCCGGGCCGGCGCGGGGATCGCCGTATCGACGGCGCCTGGAACCGGCCAGTCGCACGACGCGGTCGGCTCGGTAAGACGCACGGCGGGCACGAGTGCCTCCCCCAGGCTCTAGCGGATAAAGCGCGGCGAGGGTCCAGTATCTGCCGTGCCGGGAGGTGGCGGTATCCGTGAAAACTACGTAGGCGTGGTGTCGGTCATCTCGTCGGCGTCCCGCCGGCGGGTGAGCGTGCGCCGTAGCTCAGAGCGGGTGGTGATGCCGAGCTTGCGGTAGATGGACGCGATGTGGGTGTCGATGGTGCGGACGCTGACGTACAGCTGCGCGGCGGCCTCGCGGCTGGTGGCGCCGGCCGCGATCTGGGCGGCGACGCGCTGCTCGGCCTCGGTGAGGGCGGACCCGGGCTGGGCTGACCGGGCGGCGGCGCGCGGGCAACTCGGCGGTTACCTGGGCGAGCAGCGGCTGGTGGCCGATGCCGGCGGCGAGGTCGCGGGCGCGCTGCAAGGCCGCCCGGCACTCGGCGCGGGCCTTGCGGCGGCGCTCGACCCGGCCCAGGACCAGCAGGCTCCGTGGCAGCTCGGCGGCCAGCGGCGAGGTTTCATGCGCGGCCACCGCGGCACGGGCGCAGGCGACGGCGGCGTCCAGGTTGCCCGCGGCGGCGGCGACCAGGGCGTCGATCCGGCTCGCGTCGCCGGTCAGCGTCGGGCGGTTCAGGCGAGCGCCCAGGTCCCGCAGCCGGGCCGAGATCAGCGCCGCCTCGTCGGTCGCGCCGGCCATCACGTACGCCTCGGCCAGCAACTGGTCAATCCGGCGGCGGACACCCGGATCGGTCCAGCCGTACTCCTCGGCGTATCGCCGCGCCAGCTCCAGATGCCGGATCGTCGCGTCGCAGTCCCCGGTCCACGAGCTCACCTCGCCCAGCAGGCACGCTCCCATGAACCGGGTGAACAGCTGCGGGCTGTCGTCGGGGAGATGCTCGGCGGCCAGGCGGCGAGCCGCCTCCAGGTCGCCGGCGGCGATCAGCAGCTTGCACCGCGGCTCCAGCTGCCACGGGTTCACCGGCCAGTCATACTGTGCCTCGACGTCGGCGACTTCCGCCAGGATCTCCGCGGCCGCCGCGTAGTCGCCGGCCAGTTCCTCGGCCAGTGCCCGGTGGGACAGGAATATCGCCAGCAGGAGGTCTTCGCCCGCGTCCCGCGCGCGGGCTATGCAGCGCAGCATCGCCGGGCGAGCCGTTCGCAGGTCCTCGGTATATCCGGACCACAACGCGCGGTGCAGGTCAGCGGTGTCGTGCAGCGGGACGCCCGGCAAGGTGGCCTCAAGCCGCTCCGCGCGATCCAGCAGCTCGGGCGTCAACGCCCTCGCCTCCGGCGACTTCCGCTACGGCCAGATGGAGGAGCGCCTTGTGCAGCGAGCGGGACGCCTGCGGCCCGGCCGCCTCGGCGTGCGCGATCGCCTCGATGGCCGAGGCGCGGCGGCGGCCCGGTATGCCGTACCCGTAATCGGATGCCAGGGACAGCACGAGCGCGCGGCGGCGGTTGTCCTGGCCGGCCGCCTCCAGCGCCCGGATGATGATGGCGGTGGCGGCCGGCTCGCCGCTCATGAATTCCACCACGTCGACCAGGGCGGGCAGCACGCGCTCCAGGTCCGGGGTCGGCAAGGCGTCGATGTCGAGCGCCTCGAATTGCTCGCGGGCGCCGGCGACGTCACTGGCCGCGAACAGCAGCTCGCCCGCCCTGATCCGGCGGCGGACCAGCGCGGTGACGTCTTCCTGCGCGGTGAACGCCACGGCCTGCGCGGCGAACTTGGCGGCCGCGGCGTTCGCGGCCCGGGCGCGGGCGGCCTCGGCGGCGGCATCCAGGGCCTCCGCGACCGCCGGGTCCGGTCCGGCCCCGGCGGCCAGCGCGGCGAACTGCGCGCGGCGCTCGGGGTTCCCCGAGACCTCGGCGAGCCGGACGTAGATCGCGGCCCGGCGAGCGGGCGGCACGGCCTCTATCGCGGCGGCGCCGATCAGCGGGTGCGCGGCGGCCAGCCTGCCCTGGGACTCGACCACGACCCGGGACAGGACGGCCGCGTCCAGCGCGGCGGCGGGATTCGCGACGTGATCCCGGTCCAGGATGGCGATCGCGTCGGGCGTCCTGATCCGGCCCGCCGCCGCCACCACGGCCAGGGCCCGGGCGGCGGGCTCCGGCAGCAGGTCCTCGAGGCGCCCGGCCAGCGTCGCCCGCGCCAGCGCGGGCAGGGCGGAGTCCGCTGCCCGCATGCTGGCCCAGATCTCCAGGGCCCAGAACGGGTTGCCCCGCGACTGGCTCAGCACCAGGCTGGCCTGGGTGGTCGTCGCCGTCGGCGGGAGCAGGGCCTGGACCTGCGCCTCGTCGAGCGGCGTCAGCGAGATGCGCGTCGATGACGCGAAGCCCGCCAGCAGGCCGCGCCACTCCTGCGATGGTGGCGGCTCCCCGACGGTGCGCGGGTCCGCCGGCGCCTCGGTGCGCGCGGAAAGGAGCAGCGACAGCCCCACGGGCGGTAGCGCCGACTGCGGTCCCGCCGCTATCCGGCGCAGGGCGAACGCGAGCGCCTCAAGGCTGCCCGGGTCAAGCCACTGGACGTCATCGATCGCCAGCAGGACCGGCCCCCGAGCCGCGAGCGAGCGGAGCGCCGCGAGCACCGCGCGGCCAATCACGTGCGGGGCGGGCGGCTCCTGCCCGGAAGGGCGCAGCAGGAGCGCGACCTCAAGGGCTTGCAGCTGCGGGGCGGGAATCCCGTCGGCGACGGCGGGCAGTGCCTCGGCCACCAGGTCGGACAGGCCAGAGAAGGGCGAGTCCGCCTCGCTCGCCGACGGCTCGCTGCGCAGGACCAGGCACCCGGCCGACGCCGCCGACTCGACCGCGCCGCGCCACAGGCTGGACTTTCCGGCGCCCGCCTCACCCATGATGACCAGCGCGGCGGGTTCTTTCCTGCTAGCGGCGCCGGCCGCGAACGCCCGTACGCACTGCCACTCGGCGACGCGCACGAAGTCGCTACCCATAGCAGGAATCCTAGGCGCAAAGATCGGCGAGCAGGGCATTAGCCGCGGATTCCCCTCAGCGCCTGGGGACGGCCGCCTCGGTGAGCCGCTGATGGGCCGGCCACATCCCGGCCCGGCCGGTCAGGGCCACCAGGCTCGGCACGAGGAGCGACCGGACCACGACCGTGTCCAGCATGACGCCGACGGCCATCATGATCGCCATCTGCCGGAACTGCTCAAGCGGTATCAGGGCGAGCAGGCCGAAGCTGGCCGCCAGCGCGATCCCGGCCGTGGTGATCGCGCCGGAGGCACGCGGGGCGGCGACCGCCACCGCGTCGCGGGCCGGCAGCGACCGCGCCTCTTCCCAGATGCGCCCGACGACGAAGACGTTGTAGTCCGATCCGAGGGACACCAGCAGCACGCCCGCGGCGAACGGGACGAAGAACACCAGATCGGGCGAGCCGAAGATCGCGTCGCAGATCACGACCGTCAGCCCGAGCGTGGCCAGCACCGCGAGCAGGCTGGCCGCCAGCAGGTACACCGGGGCGAGTAGCGACGCGCAGGAACACCGCCAGCAGCAGCAACGTCACCAGCATGATCGCCAGCCCGACGCGCCAGAGGTCGGAGGCGGTCGCGTTGATGGCGTCGCCGGTCAGCGCGCTCTGGCCGCCGACCTCGTAGCGGACGCCCCGCAGGCCGGCCGCCTGCCCGAGCGCGGGCAGGCGGGCCGTCAGCACCCGGACCTGCCCGATCGCGGTGGCGTTCAGCGGGTCGGTGTCGTAGACAAGCGCGAAGCGCACCGCGTTCCCGTCCTTGGAGACCATCGGATTGGACGCGGAGCCTTGGGCGGCGGAGGCAGGCAGGGCCGACGGCCCGACCACGCTGGCTACGCCCGGCTGCCGCCGCAGGGCGTCTTCCAGGCGGCGGCCGGCCGCGACCTGCGATCCGGCACCGGGCCCGATGACGAGGACCTCGGCCGGGGCCAGTATGCCCGGCGCGAACCCGGCCGAGGCCGCGGCACTGGCGCGGGCCGCGGCCGACGAGGGCGGCATCTCGCCGATGAGCGGGGATCCCAGCCCCAGCCCCCGGGCGCCCGCGGCCGCGATGGCGAGCCCCGCGACGCACCCGGCGATCACCAGCAGCGCCACCGGCCTGGAGGTGGCGAACCGGGCGAGCCGCGAACTGGGGCTTGGCGGCTTGCCCGGGGAGACCTTGCGGAACATCAGGCCACCGAACGCCCCGATCAGCGCGGGCATCAGCGTCAGCGACACGACCATGGCCACCAGCACGGTCGCCGCGAGCCCGGGGCCGAAGGCCCGGAGCAAGCCGCCCCGGGCCACCAGGAGCGTCGCGGTGCCGGCCGCCACGATCAGCCCGGCGGTCAAGACGATCGGCGACGACGCCGCCGTCGCGTCGCGGGCTGCCTGCAGGCGGTCCGCCCCCTCGGCCAGCCGCGTCCGCATCTCCGGCCAGGAAGAACACGCAGTAATCCGTGGTCACGCCGAGAAGCAGCACGACCAGGACCGGCTCCGCCTCCTGCGGAAGCGCGGTCCCGGTGCGCTGCGCCACCCACTCCACCAACCGGATGGCGACGACGTACGCCGTTCCGGCACAGGCCAGCGCGGCGAGCGGCGCAAGCAGCGACCGGAGCCTGACCCCCACGATCAGCGCGATCGCCAGCACGGTGAACAGCTCCACCCAGCCGAGGTCGCGATCGATGATCAGCCCCTGCTCGTACTGCGCCGCCACCGGCCCGGTCACCCCGACGACATCGGTGAGGTGGCGATGAGCGTACGCCTGGGCGTCGGAGACCTGCTGTTCCATGGAGGAGTCCGCGCTGAACTCCAGGTAGGTGACGATCGTTGACGTGTGCTGGCGGACTCCGGCCAGCAGGCCGGCCGCGCTGGCGGGCGAGGCGCTGATCGCCTTTGGGACGCCGGCGCCGTTGGGCACGGGGACAACGGCGAGCATGCCGGGCAGGCTGGCGTGACGGTCGTAGCCCAGCGCCGCATGCGCCGTCTTGTCCACCACCGACGGCGGCAGGCCATGCGGGTCGCGCTGGACGATGGCCACGCCTGCTTCGAGCGGATAGCCGAACAGCCGCGCCGCGCTCGCGTCCGCTCGCGCGGCGGGGGATCCCGTCGGGACCAGGTAAGACAGGCCACCCGACGACGGCACAGGCGGCAGGAGCAAGACGGCGGCGACCACCGCCGCGGCCCAGGCAGCAATGACCGGAAACCGCAGGCCGACAACGACATACGCGAACGCCTTCGCCACGATGGCCGCTACTACCCGATCTTCATCTCTTAATCTCCGCCACGGCGGCGGCCCGCCGCGACATGGTGACGCGGGTCGCGAATCTGTATCGATCGGCGCGGAAACCAGGTGGACTTCACCGGAAGGCTGGGAGGCTTTTTCTATATAGGATCTGTATGTATGGCTTTGGGGGGGACGGGCCCAATGTCTGACGGTGCGCCGAACGCGACGCTGGACGACGCGCTCGATCAGGTCGCGACGGCGGCCGACTTCGGGCGGGAGCTGACGGCGCTGCGTGAGCGGGCCAACCTCAGCATCCGCAAGGCCGCCAGGCTGGCCGGCGTCCCGTCGGCGACCTTCGGCGGCTGGTCGGCGGGCACGCACCTGCCGGGCGACCACGTCGCGACCGAGGCGCTGACGCAGTTCCTGCGGGCGTGCGGCGTGACCAGCGATGCCGAGGCCGACCGGTGGCTGCGGGCGCTCGCCCGGGCCAAGCGCCCGCCGGGACGCAAGTCCCCCGGCGATGCCCCCTACCGCGGCCTGGCCAGCTTCGGGGAGGGCGACGCCCACCTGTTCTTCGGCCGCGAGGAGGTCACCGAGCGGCTCGTCGCTCTCGTCGCCGATGACGCCGACTTCCACGACCTGCCGCTCGTCCTGGTCGGCCCGTCCGGCGCGGGCAAGTCGTCGGTACTGCGGGCCGGGCTGTTCCCCCGGCTGACGGGACCGGCCGTGGTGCTCGAGCCGACGGCCGAGCCGCTCGCCGCGCTGAAGGCGGCACAGCAGCACCTCAGCGACACCTGGCCGCTGAATCCCGCCCGCCCCGTCCTCGTCGTGGACCAGTTCGAGACGCTGTTCACCGCGTGCCAGGATGAGACGCTGCGGCACGCCTTCGTCAGCGAGCTGTGCGAGCTGACCGAGTCCCGGGCCGCCCATGTCGTCATCGCGCTGCGCGCCGACTTCTACGACCACGTCATCCGGTACGCCGAGTTCGCCAACGCCCTGCAGTACCGCCAGCTCGTGCTCGGCCCGATGCCCGCCGACGATGTCACCCGGGCCATCACCGAGCCGGCCCGCCGGGCCAGCCTGAACGTGGAGGCCGCCCTCGTCCGGCTGCTGCTTGAGGACCTGACCCCGCAGAAGGACCCGGCGACCGCGCGCCGGGCACCCCGGCTGACCAGGACGGGCAGCCTGACCCTGACGAGCTCGGCCGACGGCGCTTACGAGCCGGGCGCGCTCCCGCTGCTGTCCCACGCCATGCTCGCCACCTGGGAGAAGAGCCACGGCGGCACCCTCACCGTCGCGGATTACCTGGCCAGCGGCCGGATCAGGGACGCGGTCGCGCGGACGGCCGAGGCCGCCTACGAGACGCTGAGCGTGCCCGAGCGGCAGCTCGCCCGCCGCCTGTTCCTGCACCTGGTGCACGTGTCGGACGACGCGCCCCCAACCCGGGCGGTGCTGCCGCTTGGCGAGCTGCGCGACTGGGATCCCGGCACCGGGCACGTGCTGGACGTCTTCGTCGGCGAGCGCCTGATCACCGTGGACGCCGACAGCGCCCGGATCACCCATGACGCGCTGCTGACCGCCTGGCCGCGGCTGCACGGCTGGATCGACGCCGGGCAGGCCGGCCTCATCACCCGCCGCCGGATCACCGACGCCGCCCGCGCCTGGGACGACGCGGGCCGTGAGGCCACCTGGCTGTGGCGCGGCGGGCAGCTCGCGATCGCCACCGAGTGGGCCACCGACCCCGCCAACCACGGCACGCTGGCCAAGGTCGCGGCCGAGTTCGTCGACGCTTCTTCCCACTCCGAACGGTCCCGCCAGGTCGCCGACCGCCGCCGGACCCGCCGGCTTCAGCTGATCGTCGCGATCCTGGCCGTCCTCGTCCTCATCGTCGGCGTCACCGCGGGTTACGCCTTCACCCAGCGGCGCGACGCCGCCGCCGCGCAGGCACAGGGCAGCTCGGGCGAGGCGGCGCTGGCGGCCGACAGGCTGCGCGCCACGGACCCCTCGCTGGCCGCCCAGCTGAGCGTGGCCGGGTACGGGTTCGGGCGCACCCGGCTGGCGACCGAGAGCCTGCTCAACGCGAGCGGCTACCCCACGGCGGAGCGGATCAACGACGCGTCCGGCCCGGTCCAGTCGGTCGCCGTCAGCCCCGATCACCGGCTGCTGGCCGCGGCCGCCTCCGACGGGTCGCTGAAGCTGTGGAACATCGCCACGCAAGGCCACCCGGCCCTGCTCGCCGCGGTCGCCGGCCCTGCGGGCGGCCAGCCGGCCTACGCCGCCAGGTTCAGCCCCGACGGGACGCTGCTCGCCGCCGGCGGCGCGGCCGGGGTGGTCGAGCTGTGGAACGTGAGCGACCCCGCTCACCCGGTGGCGCTTCCCTCGCTGACCGGCCCGGCCGACGGCATCTCCTCGCTCGCGTTCGGCGCGAACGGCACGCTCATCGCGGCCGGGAGCAGCGACGGCAAGACGTGGCTGTGGACGGCGGGCTCCCCGGGACAGTGGCAGGCCACGGGCCGCGCGCTGGCGGGCGCCACCGGCGCGGTCACCTCGGTCGCGATCGGCATCAACAACCGGCTGCTGGCCGAGGGCGGGGCCGACGGCAAGGTCCGGGTGTGGAACCTGGCCGCTTCCGGCGGGCCCGCGCTGGCCGCGACCCTCACGGGGCCGGCCGAGGCGGTGACCGGGGTAGCGTTCAGCCACCTGAACGAGCTCGCCGCCGCCAGCCAGGACGACAAGGTCTGGCTGTGGAAGGTCACCGACGGCCCCGTCACCCGCAAGCTGAAGGCGGCCAAGGGCAAGAAGCCCAGGTCCGTCACCACGGTCGTCATCCAGGCGACGCCGGACGGCATGCTGACCGGCGCGCTGAGCTGGGTGAACGCCGTGTCGTTCAGTTCGGACGGCGGCATGCTCGCGGCCGGCACGTCCGACTCGAGCGTGCTGGTGTGGAACCTGGCGCGGCGCGGGCTGACCGCGAGGATTCCCGCGCCGCGGGCGGTCACCTCGGTCGCGTGGGACGGCGCGGGACAGCTGGCCGCCGGGCAGGCGGACGGCGTGGCGGCGATCTGGACGCTGCCCGCGCCCGAGCTGATGACCGGCAACGCGTCCACCATCATCGAGTACGCGCCCAAGGGCACGACGATGGCCGTCGGGGGATCCAGCGTGCAGCTGTGGGACCCGGCCGGGCGCGTCCTGCTCGCGACCCGCCCGCTCGCCGGCAGCGCGTTCGTGAACGGCATGTCGTACTCGCCCGCCGCGCCGCTGATCGCGGTCGCCGCCAGCGACGGCACCGTGACCATCCTCGACTCGCGCACGCTGGCCCCGGCCGGCCGCCCGCTCAAGGTCACCTCGACGGGCTACGCCGAGAGCGTGGCGTTCAGCCCGGACGGCACGACGCTCGCCACCGGCGCCGACGACGGAACCCTGCGGCTGTGGTCGGTCGCCAGCCCCGCGCACCCCCGGCCGCTCGCCGTGGAGCATGACTCCGGGCGCTCCGTGTACACCGTCTCGTACGCGCCGGACGGCGCGACCCTCGCGGCGGCCAGCATCGACGGCCGCACCCGGCTGTGGAACGTGGCTGACCCGGCCCACCCGGTGTCGGCGGGCGGCCCGCTGACCGCGCCGCAGAGCTACCCCATCGGGCTGGCGTTCACCCCGCGCTCGTCGGTGCTGGCGATCGGCAGCTCGGACGGGACGACGCAGCTGTGGAACGTCGCGGACCCGGCCCGCCCGGTGCGGCCGGCGCGCCGCTGGCCGGCCCGGACGGGTACGCGTGGGCCACGGCGATCAGCGCGGACGGCGCGATGCTGGCCATTGGCTCGACCGACGGGACCGTGTGGCTGTGGAGCATCGCCGGCCCCGCGCGGCCGGCGCTGATCGCCACCCTCACCGGGCCGGCCGGGCGCGTCTTCTCCGTCGCCTTCAACCCGGCGGGGACGCAGGTGGCGGCGACCAGCGACAGCGGGGCGGTCTACACGTGGGACACCAGCCCGGCGAACGCGCGGGCGGCGGTGTGCGCCGACCTCGGGCAGCCGCTGACCCCGGCGGAATGGACGGCGTCCATGCCCGGCGTCCCTTATCAGGCACCGTGCTCATAACCCCAGGTCAACTGGGTTCCGGCCAGCCTGCCATGATCGGTGGCTGCTAAGCAGTCTCGCTGATCAGCTTCCTGGCCGTGCAACTACGTTGTCTGGAGAGTTCCGTGAGATCACTTCTGTCCGTTGGGCTCGTCGCGGTCCTCACCGTGCTCGGGCATGGGCTGCCCGGTCCCGCGACCCCGGACTCGCTGGCCGCGACCGCCGCCGCGCCGTTCGACCAGTTCCTCGACGTGTCCTGCTTCCACCCGGGTGACTGCCTCGCGGTCGGTGATGACGCGACCGCCAACGGCGGCGACAGCAGCCCGATCGCCTTCCTGTGGAACGGCCGTCGGTGGGCCGCCACCCGCGTGCCGCTGCCCGCCGGGGCCGGCGGCGGCTACCTCGGCAGCGTCTCCTGCGTGAAGGGCGGCTGCGTCGCGGCCGGCGGGTACTGGCGCGGCTCGACCAGTTACCCTCTCACCGCCTACTGGACCGGCAACCGGTGGAACGGCTCGCCGCAGCCGCCGCAGCCACCGGGGGCGAAGTACGCGGGCCTGAACTGGATCTCCTGCTACTCGGCACGGGACTGCGTCGCCGTGGGCTCCGACAACCCGGCGAGCGACACCAGCGACCAGTACTCACTAGCCGAGATGTGGAACGGCCGCGCCTGGGTCGCCCGCAGGGCACCGACGCCGGCCACGTCGCAGGCCTGGAGCTTCCTCGACGCCGTCTCCTGCCCGGTCGCGAACTACTGCCTCCTCGGCGGCGGTTACGTCAACTCGCGCGACGGCGGCTCCCTGCTCGCCGACACCTGGGACGGCGAGCACTGGGGGCATCCCCCCGTGGCATCGCCCGGTCCCGCGAGCAAGGGGCACGACGACTTCATCAGCGGAGTGTCCTGCCGGCAGCGCACCGCCTGCACCACCGTCGGGCTCGCCGTCAGGAACGCCGGCACCGCGTCCCAGTCCGCCACCGGGTTCGCCCAGGCGGGCGGCAGGGCCTCCTGGCGGCTGGCCGCGGTGCACTGGCCCGCGGGACAGCAAAGCCAGCTGATCACGGCGTCCTGCGTGTCGGCGGCGTTCTGCGTCGCCATCGGCGGGGTCGGGTCCTACGCCGCGTCCAACACCGGAGGCAGGGGCGCCATCGCGGTCTGGAACGGCTCGGCGTGGAAGGTCACGCTGCTGTCGCCGCCCAGGGGCCAGGGGGCGCTGCTCACCAGCGTCCGCTGCCTGTCCGCGACGTACTGCATCGCCGTCGGCACCGAGGGCGCCTACGGCAAGCTAACGGCGCACGGCCTGACCGCCTTCTACAACGGGAGCACGTGGAAGCAGGTCAGGACGCCCTGACTCGCCGCTGGCGGCTAACTGCCCACCAGGTCGCGGAACAGGCGGTCCAGTTCGGCCGCCGGGTCGGCGGTGACGCCGCCGTGGACAGGGCCGGGCTGCACCATCGTGGAGCGGGGAGCGGTGAGCCAGTTGAAGCGCTCGCTGATGCGTGCGGCCGTCCCTGGGCGCCGTCGGCGCAGGCCCGCTCGAACGCGGTCAGCGCGCCGCGCACGGCGGCGACGTCAGTGCCGGGGAACAGGGCGCGCAGCCGGGGCTCGTCGAGCTCGATCTTCAGCGCCAGGTAGCGCAGCCGCTTGGAGTAGACGATCACGCCGGCGTTGAGCTGCTCGCCGCGCTCGACGCGCGGCACGACGCGGATCAGCGCCCACTGGAAGGCCTCGGTGCCCGTCGCGGTGTTGAGCGCGCGCGGTTCGTCCCTCCGCTCGCTCATGAGCGGATCACCTCCAGCACGAGCGGGGCCCGGCGCACCAGTTGCTCAACGTAGGCTTCCGGGCCGCGCTCGCCGAACCACTCGGGCGGGACGGCGGCGGTCGCCGCGCGCACCAGTTCCGGCGTGATCAGCGGGGCTGAGCTTCTCGTGCGCCTCGGCCAGCAGCTTTGCCTGGTCGCGGACGACGTGGTTACGGGCGTCGTAGGGCTTGGCCGGGTCAGCGCGGGACCAGTCGTGATGGAAGTACAGCGCCGCGCCGTGGTCGATCAGCCAGATGTCGCCGTGCCAGACCAGCAGGTTGGGGTTGCGCCAGGTGCGGTCGACGTTCAGCGTGAGCGCGTCGAACCACAGCAGCTCGCTGGCGAAGTCCGCGTCGGCGGTCCACCCCAGCGGGTCGAAGCCCGCCGATCCCGGCAGGAAGTCCACCGCGAGGTTCAGGCCCTCGCTCGCGGTCAGCAGCTCCTGGATCTCCTGGTCCGGCTCGCTGGCCGCGATCTTGCCGTCGAGCCAGGCCAGGCGCGAGCTCGGGGACCCGGAAGCCGAGCCGGCGGGCCAGCTCGGCGCAGATGATCTCCGCCACCAGCACGAGGGGACCCTGGCCGGCGCCGCGGAACTTCAGCACGTAGGTGCCGAGGTTGTCCGCCTCGACGATGGCCGGGAGGCTGCCCCCCTCGCGCAGTGGCGTCAGGTAGCTGGTCACCGTGACGCGTTCAAGCACGCCCGCCAGGCTACCGGCGGTGCCCTGCTAGCCGGCGATCATGAACTCGTCGACGCGCAGCGGGCGGTTGACGATGCGGACGTCGCCGATCCAGCCGTGCCAGATCTGGTTGATGGCGCCGCCGTACTCGTAGCCGCCGAGCACCCACGGCAGGTTGAGCTGGACCAGGCCGATCGCGATGGTCGGCGGGTTGTCCACGGTCGGGCAGCCCTCCACGTACATCACGGTCGTCTTGCCGTCGTTGACGACGGCGAGGTGCCACCAGGTGTCCTCGGGCAGCGCCCTGGCCCCAGTTGGTGGACTCGTCGTCCAGGTTGAGCGGGTAGACGCACCACTGCGGCTCGCGGCCGTCGCTCAGGCTGAGCGTGACGATCGGCTCGTTCGGGTCGGTGTTGCCCGCGCTCTTGCCCGCCTGGCCGGACTCGCCCCAGCGGGATAGCGCGGCCATCCAGGAGTTGGAGCTCGAGTTCCAGTCGGTCGGGACCTTGACGAACACCTCGAACGTGTAGCCCTTGGCGAACGTCTCGGTGTTCAGCGGGGCGTTCGGCGCCAGTGGTCAGGTACGCGCCCTGCAGCGACGGGCTCTGCTGGCCGTCGAAGTACAGCGAGCCGTGCCCCGGCTGGTCCGGGTGGAAGTCGCTGGACCAGGTCAGCGCGTTGGCGGGGCTGCCAGGCACGGTGACGAGCACGCTCAGGTCGTTGCCGTGACCGGACAGGTCGGGCACCGTCTGGCTGCCGGTGAACGCCGAGCCGCTCGCGCCGCCGGCGTCGAACCGCCAGTACGCCAGCGTGCCGGGGACGAGCATCTGCTTCGCCGGCCGGGCCGGGCGGACCGGGACAGGGTCGAACCCGGAGAACCGCTGGGCGAAGTCGATCGGCACCGAGAAGCGGTCGACCGTCGTGGTCAGCTCGGCCAGCTGGGCGGCGAGCAGGTTGCGCTGCGCCGGCGGCTGCTGGAGGAAGTACGGCGCGATCGTCTCCACGTCGATGGTGCCCCGCTCCAGGTCGAAGTGGTAAAGCCGGATCATCGCCGCGCCGCCGAAGTACCGGTTCTGGTAGTTCGTGATGTGCACGTGGACGTCGTTGCCCGCGGCGTTGGTCGCACTCGTGCGCCCCGGCGGCCAGTAGTGCCCGTTCAGCGTGAGGAAGACCTGGTCGTTGTCGTTGATCAGCCCGTCCCACAGCTGCTGGCCGTAGGACGGACAGCGAGGCGTTGTCCTCCGCGTCGCCGGACTGGTACGGGTACACGCTGTCGTCGTAGGTCGGGCCGGCGATCTCGTGCGTGGTGAGGATGACCGGCAGCTTGGGGTGCTGCTTGATGATGTCGTTGGCCCAGGCGAAGCCCTCCGGCGACAGCCGCCAGTCCAGCGCGAGCAGCAGCCACTCGCGGCCGCCGGCCCGGAAGACGTGCGCGGTGTTGTAGCCGGTGGAATCGGCGCCGACGAACGTCTTGGACTTCGTGAACCGCCGCGGTCCCAGCGTGGTCCAGGTAGGGCGTGTCGCCGCGCTGGTCGGTGGTGCTCGAGCTGCACGTCGTGGTTGCCCGCCAGCACGCTGTAGGCCGCGCCGCGCTGGTCGAGGTAGTCGAACACCTCCCCCACCGGGCCGAACTCCGACGCCAGCCCGTCCTCGGTCAGGTCACCGAGGTGCGCCATGAAGACGATGTTGTCGCTGGCGCCGTTGGCCTTGTCCACGATGTACCGGAACGAGGCGAGCTGCGGTTCCGGCATGATGCTCGGCGCGAAGTACAGGAACTGGGTGTCGGGCATCACCGCGATGGTGAACCGCGGGCTGTCGGTGTCCGGGTTCCACGTGCCCTCGCCGAGCGACTCGTTGCTGATGGCCGCCAGCGCCGGCTGGGGGTCCAGCAGGCCGCCCCCGCCGAGCGCGCCCGCGCCGAGCCGCGGCCGCGCCCGCCCCGGCCAGGCCCGCGGCGCGCAGGAAGGACCGCCTGGTCCCGCCGTGCTTTTCCCTGTCGTTACACATGAGGGAACAGTACGCATCATGGGCGAACCTGGGCCGAACGGGACATGGCGGCCTGTTACCTAGCGGGAGACGGGCTTGTGCGCCAGCTCGTAGACGAGGTACGCGGCGTTCACCGTGCCGACGCCGTCCACCAGGTCGTAGCCGGCACCGGCGGTCCAGCCCTCGACGGTGCTGGCGCGCGCGGGGTCGCCCTGAGTGAACGCGACGGTGTTGTCTGCCCGAGGTGATGTCCACGATGCCGCGGGCCTTGCGCGCCGCCAGCTGGTACAGCGCCGGGTTGATGTAGCCGAGCGGGTGGCCCGCGACCTGGTCGGCCAGCGCCACGATGCCCGCGAACTGCGGCGTCGCCTCGCTGGTGCCGCAGATCGGGTACCAGCCGGCGGACCCGCCCGCGACCGGGAAGCTCTGGTAGATCAGCACCGTGTCGCTGCAGGCCGCGCTCATCGCGATGTCCGGCACGCCGCGCGCCCCGCCGACGACGGACGCGACGCCGCCCTGGAAGGACGGGCGGCTGAACCACGTCGAGAGGCCTCCCCCGCTGGCCACCGGGGACGGGGTGACGCCGACGACGTTCTTGTCGAACGTGTCGTTCCACGCGACCGGGTAATAGGCGTGGTTCCCGCCCTGCCTGACCTGGGTGCCGCCCACCGCGGTCACGTCCGGGTCGCTGGCCGGCCAGCCCGTGACGCGGCTGGTGTAGTAGTCGGTCTCGTTCGCCTGCAGGTCGGTCGCGCCGGCGTCGCCGGACGCGGCGAGCACCGTGACGTGGTTCTCCAGGCCCGCGATGAAGGAGCTGCGCAGCCTGAGCTTGCTTGATCTCCGCGAGGCCGCCGGGGAAGGTCTGCTCGGTGGCACCGAAGCTCTGGCTGATCACGCGCCCAGGTGGTGCTTGATGACGTAGTCCTCGGCCTCGACGATCTGCGGGAAGCCCTGGATGCCCTCGGTCTCCGAGACCGGGGTCTCCACCAGCGTGATGCTCGCCTCCGGCGCGATGGCGTGCGCCCACTCCACGTCCAGCGTGGTCTCGGCGCCCCAGCCGGTCATGTCGGAGTTCTCGGCCTTCCACGTCGGAACCCGCTGCCTGTCCGGCCGGATGATCGTGAACGACGGCGGCGCGGGCAGCTTGAACTGCTTGTCGAAGACGCTCAGGTCGCTGGCGATCGTCGGCGACCCGAACGAGTCGACGATGACGATCGTCTGGCCCTTGCCCTCGATGCCCCGCTTGAAGAGCGGCCCCTCGTCGTAGGCCGCCTGCAGCTGGCTCGGCCAGTAGCAGGCGACTGCCAGGGTCTTCACGCACGCGGCCGTGTTCGGGACCGATGTCAGGCCCGCGCCGAACTGGATCACGCCCGGCCGCACGGCCCTCCCCCGCGCCCGCGGCGCCGCCGTGCCCGTCTTGCCCCCTGTGCTCGCCGTGCTGGCCTGGCCCGCCGCCTGCGCCGGCCGCGCCGTCGCCGACGGCGCCAGCCCCCCGGCGGCCGCGACGAACGCGGCGGCCAGCCCCCCGGCGGCCGCGGCCAGCGCGAGGCTCCTGCCCTTGTGCACTATTTCCTCCAGTCCCCCGACGGAAAATGCCCCGTTGACCAAAGACCGCGCACGCGAGCCAGGGCACAATAAGCAAAGCAGTGAATTCCCGTCATTTCGGCGGGCCCGCGAGCGCGTAGCATTCCCTTTCGCGGTGCCCACGATCCCCGACAATGAATCCTCTGGCCTACCATCGTCTTCTGTGGACATGATCCCGAGCATGACGCGGTGCCAGTGCGGCATGCCGGGCGGGTGATCGCGGTCGACCCGGACGGGCGGGTGCTGCTGTTCCGCTATGACGAGCCGCCGCCGTTCGGGGTGCACTGGGCCACGCCGGGCGGCGGCCTTGAGCCGGGCGAGGATTACCACGCCGGCGCGGCGCGGGAACTGCGCGAGGAGACCGGCTGGGATGACGTGCCGGTGAGCGAGGCGGTGCCCGCCGTCCGCGGCTGGCGGGACATCCTGCACGCGGAGCAGAACCGGCCCTTCCGGCAGTACGAGCGGTTCTTCCTGGCCCGCGTCCAGGTACCGCGGCGCCCGGTGACGGACGTGGACGGCATGCACGCCAGCGACGGCATCCGGGCGGCGCACTGGTGGTCGCTGGCGGAGCTGGAAGCGACGGAGGACGTCATCTACCCCGTGGGGCTAGCTGACGTCCTCCGCGACCTGCTGTCTTAGCTTGCCTTGCTGGTTACTTCGTTACTCCGGGCTTACTTCGGCGGGTTCTTGCCCGCCAGCTCGTAGACGAAGTACTTGGCGTTCACCGTGCCGACGCCGGTCACCAGGTCATACCCCGGCCCTGCGGGGAAGCCCTGGATCGTGGTGGTCACCGCCGGGTTGCCCTGGGTGAAGGCCACCTTGTTGTCGCCCGAGGTCATGTCCACGATGCCGGGCGCCTTCCGCGCCGACAGCGGTACAGCCTCGGGTTGATCAGGCCCAGCGGGTGGTGCGACCTGGTCGGCCAGCGCCACGATGCCGGCGAACTCCGGCGTCGCCTCGCTGGTGCCGCACACCGGGTACCAGCCCGCCGGAACGCCCTGCTCGGGGAAGCTCTGGAAGGTGTCCACGGCGCCGGTGCAGGACCCGCTCATCGAGATGTCCGGCACGCCGCGCGCGTTGCCCACGGTGGAGGCGACGCCGTTCTGGTACGACGGGCGGCTGAACATGACGGACAGGCCGCCGCCGCTGGCGAGCGGGTTGGGCCCGGCGTCGCCGAAGATGGCTTCCTGCGTCGCCTGGATGAAGGTGTCGTTCCAGGCCACCTGGTGGTAGTTGTGGTTGCCGCCCTCGATGACCTGCGTGCCGCCGACGCCGGTGACCAGCGGGTCGCTGTCCGGCCAGGACGTCACCGGCGTGGTGTAAGTAGGTCGACTCGTCCCGGCCCACGTCGGCCGCGCCGCTGTCGCCGGAGGCGGTGAGCACCGTGACGTTGTAGTGGGAGTTGGCGGCCCGCTCGTAGGAGGCGCGCAGGTTGTGCGCCTTGATCGTGGCGAGGTCGGAGGCGCCGGACGACCCGAACGTCTCCTCGGTCGCGCTGAAGCTCTGGCTGATCACGTCGCCCAGGTGGTGCACGAGCACGTAGTCCTCGGCCTGGACGATCTGCGGGAAGCCCGTGACGCCCTCGGTCTCGGAGACCGGGGTCTCGACCAGCAGGATGTTCGCCCCCGGCGCGATGGCGTGCGCCCACTCCACGTCCAGGGTGGTCTCGCCGCCCCAGCCGGTCATGTCGGCGTTATTGGCGTTCCACTTGGGGATCGTCCCGGCCGGGGCGATGATCTTCAAGCGACGGCGGGGCGGGCAGGCCGAATGCCTTGTCGAAGTCGCCCAGGTCATGAGCGATCGTCGGCGACCCGAACGAGTCGACGATCACGATCGTCTTCCCCTTGCCGGTCACCTTGTTCGCGTATACGGGACCCAGGTTGTAGGCCGTGCGGATCTGCTGCGGGTTAAAGCAGTAGATGCCGAAGTTAGCCTTGCAGAACGCCGTGGACGGCGGCGTCTGGGTCGCCTTCCCCAGGCGGACCGCGCCCGGCTTCGTAATAATGGTCGGCGCGCTTGCCCCCGCCGTGCTGTCCGGCCGCGTCGCGGCGGATCCCGCCGGCGCGGCGGCAGCGACCACGCCAGCGGCGAGCGCGGTGACGCCTGCCGCGAGCGCGATCATTCTTCGTTTGCGCACTAATCCTCCAAATCTCGGATTGAAACTCGGCTCAACGACCATAGACCACTGAAACGCCGAAACATAGAACATCCGGACAACCATGTGATGGAGTCCGTTCGGGCCGCAGTTCAGTCATCTCCCCGCGTGCGGCACCATAGATGGCGTGGTGCACGCGGGACCGGCGGGACAGCTCGCCGGAGCAGTCGAGGTAGTTCAGCCGGGGACGGGGACGCCGTTCGAGATGCTGGTCGCGACCGTGGCCGACGGCGGCGCCGTGGTCCTCAGCGGTGCGGGGCTGTCGACGGAGTCGGGAATCCCGGACTACCGCGGGCCGAGCGGGCGGGCGCGCAGCGCCACTCCGATGACGTACCAGGCGTTCACCGGCGGCACGGCGGCGCGGCAGCGGTACTGGGCGCGCAGCCACCTGGGCTGGCGGCACATCACCGGCGCGGCACCGAACGCGGGGCACCGGGCGGTGGCGTCGCTGGAGCGGCGGGGGCTGGTCACCGCGGTCATCACGCAGAACGTCGACGGGCTGCACCAGGCGGCCGGGGCGGCCGCGGTGACGGAACTGCACGGCAGCCTGCACTGGGTGACGTGCCTGGGATGCGGGCAGCGGACGTCGCGGGTCCGCCTTGATGAGCGGCTGCGGGCGGCGAACCCGTCGTGGGCGCCGTCGGGGGCCGTGGTGCCGCCCGGCCTTGAGGGCGGGCGGGAAGCGCCGCGGCGGACGGGCCGGGGGTCAACCCGGACGGGGACGTGGCGCTGGAGTCCACGGACGGGTTCGTCGTGGTGGACTGCCTGGCGTGCGGCGGGGTGCTGAAGCCGGACGTCGTCTTCTTCGGGGAGAACGTGCCCAGGCCCCGGGTGGACGAGTGCTATTCGCGGGCTCAGCGACGCCTCCTCGCTGATCGTCTTGGGATCGTCGCTGACGGTGTTCTCCGGGCTGCGCTTCGTCCGGCACGCCGTCAAGCTCGGCATCCCCGTCGTGATCGTGAACCAGGGGCCGACGCGCGGCGACCCGCTGGCGACGGTGCGGCTGGACGCGCCCCTCGGGGACACGCTCACCGCGGCGGTCGCCGCGCTGGGCTGATCCGCCGTTTTGCCGAGGTTGCCCTAGGGTGGGGCCGCGGAGTGGGCGCGGTGACGGGAGCGTTGCGATGACGGATGGGCTGCAGCCGCCCAGCCTGGCGAGCGTAGTGGCACTGCTGTACCGGGCGGACTGGACGCGGCTGTCGCTGTCTGGCCAGGCGCGCGGGAGCGATGAGGCGCAGTCCCCGGTGGCCACCGGCGCGGAGATGGTCCGCACGATGCCATCGTCCGGGCCGGTCACGGCCGCGGATCCGGCGGCGGCCGATACGCTCCGCGTCGCGCCCGGCGGGCGGTACCGGCGCGACGGCGCGCTGGCGTCGGCCGGCTCGGACGGGACGCGCGCCTGGCAGCGGCCCCCCGGGCCGCGGGCGCAGGACGCCGCCCCGCCCGGCCCGGCCGTGCCGCCGTTCGCCACCTTGCTGTGCCCGTCGTGGCTGCTGACCGGGTACAGCCTCACGGTGGAGGACCGGGTGACCGCGTGCGGGCGCGATGCCATCCGGGTCACCGGGATCGCGCGGCGCGGCGGGCGGCCCAGGCCAGCGGAGTCCCGGCTGCCTGGCCGGCCGCGCTCGGCTTGCGGTACGAGCGGGTCGAGGCCCTCATCGACGCGGAGCTTGGCATCCTGTTGCGCTGTGAGCTGGCCGACGAGCCGGGAGGCAGCCATCCGGGCAGCCGGGTGGCCGAGTTCACGCGCCTTGACCCGGGCACTGGTGGCGACGACGCGGTGTTCGCCCCGCCGCCCGGCAGCCGGTCATGGGACGCGACGGGCGGCGCCCCCGATCCCGGTGGCCGCGCCCTCGGCCCTCGCGTTCCTCGCGACCTACTTTCCCGGGCTGACGGGGCCGGCCGCGCGGGCCGCTTCACGGCGCCGCGGTTCTGGCCGCGCAAGCGTGCCGGGCGTCCGCCCGCCCGGCGTCCTGACGCCGGGGACGGCGAGCCGATGCCCGACGACGGGCCGCCATTCGACCCGGCGGCGGTGCTGGCCGTCCCGGTGCGAGGACTCGGTGAGCGAGGACGTGCTGGCGTTGCTGTACCGCAGCGGGACGGGCGTTCCCAGGTTCACCGCGACGTCGCATTTCTGGGCGAACGGGGCGGGCATCATCGCGGGAACGGACGCGATCGCCCGGGCGGACGACACCACGACGCATCAGGTGAGCCGGGTCCGCATCGACGGCTGGTCCCGGTACCGGATCGAGCGCGCCCCGCCCGCGCCCGGCGCGAGCATCGGGGCCGCGCGAGCCGGGGCCGTCGCTGCGGGCGTGCAACGAGGAGAAGTACTGGGAGGTGCACCCGGACCGGGTGAGCATCGACGGCCCGCGACCGGCCCCGCCGGAGACTCGCCGACTTCGCGGACACGTCGTGGCTCCTCGGGTGCGAGCTGTGGGGCGGCCTGCCGGTCACCGTCAACGGGCGGGCGGCCTACCGGCTGTCGGTTCGCGGCCGGCACGCGCAGTCGGAGTTGCTGGCGCTCGGCCTGCCGGCGGTCGCGGCGGTGGACGCGGAGACCGGCCGCCTGCTGTGGCTCACCTGCTACGGCCGCGGGAAGCCCGCGTTGCGGTGGGAGCTGCGCGATGTCGTGGAGGCTGACCCGGAGCCGGACTCGGGCAGGACGGCCGGGAGGCGGCGACTTCGAGTTCACGGTGCCGGCCGGGCGCGGATCGTGCGGGTCGGCACCGACGACGACCGGCCGGAGCCTGGCCGTCGCGGGCCGCGCGCACGTACCGATCTAGCTTACGCCCCTGACCCGGAACCGGTCGTGCAAGCGGCTGGCGACGCCGGGTGAAGAAGGCGCGACGGTCCCTTGACCATATATTGTCACTGATGTTTCGCTATGTCCTCAGGGAGGCTCGATTGAACAGTTCATCCGCCGGCGTCAGGCGCGTCGTCCTGGCCGGATCGGCGCTCGCCGTCGCGGCGCTCGCCACCGGTTGCTCGGCCAGCTCCACCGGCACCGTGTCCGCTCCCGCCGTCACGACGCCGGCCGCCACGACCCCGGCTGCCACCACTCCAGCGACGACGGCCCCGGCGGCGACGACGGCTCCCGCGGCGACGACGGCGACCACGCCGACCGGCTGCCGCGTCCACCGCCGCCCAGGGCAGCGGGCTGCAGCCGTGCTCCAGCCGGTACCTGCGGGCCGACGCCGGGCTGTCCCAGGGCACCGCCGGGTCGGTCTATCAGGTCATTACGTTCACCAACCTGAACAACGTGGCGTGCACGCTGTACGGCTACCCCGGGGTTTCGCTGGCCAAGGGGACCCCGGTGACCCAGGTGGGCGCGGCGGCCGACCGCGATACCAGCAGCAAGCCGACGACCGTCACGCTGCAGCCGCAGGGCGTCGCGAGCGCGACGCTGCGGATCGTCGACGCGCAGAACTTCCCGCCGTCGAAGTGCGACCCGGTGGCCACGACCTGGCTGCAGATCTACCCGCCGGGCCAGACCGCCCCGCTGTACCTGTCCTACAAGTCGACCGGCTGCTCGAACTCCGCGACCCACGTGCTCTCGGTCGGCGTGGTCGTCGCCGGCAACGGCGGCTGACTAGGCCGTTCAGGCTCCGCCGACGGCTACACCACCGGGACGGCGACCGGGATCGCGGCCAGCAGGGCACGCGTCCAGTCCCGGTAGCCGTCCTGGCTCGGGTGGAAGTTATCGACCGAGAACTTGCCCGCCCACGGCGGCGTGAACTGGGCCGACACCGCGGCGACCGGGAGCCCGCGCTCGGCGGCAACCTCGTGGATGACCCGGTTGACCCGGTTGATATAGGGCACGCTGCACCGCCCGATCACCCACCAGAACCCCTGCGGCAACGGCAGGTCCAGCATCACGGTGCCGTCCGGGACGGCGGCGAGCAGCGTGCGCAGGTCGCTGAACAGCTTGCCGGGCGCGCTGAACAGGATGTCGTTCGCGCCGATGCCGCAGGTCACCAGGGCCGCGCCGGCCGGGATGTCGGGGACCTGCGCGGCGAGGACGTCGCGGATGAGCGCCCCGGACACTGACAGGTTCAGGACCCGCCAGGGCTGCCCGGTGCGCTCGCGAAGCTCGCTGCAGCCCCTGCCCCACGTAGCCGCCATCCGGGCCGGGGGCGCCGATGCCCTGCGCCGTGGAGTCACCGAGTACCACCCACACGGGCCCGCCGTCCGGGTCGGCGAGGACCCGCTCGTTGTTCACCCGCCACTGCTCAGCGAACGAGCGGCAGTCCGCGCGGATGGCGTTCACGCCGTCGGTCCATCGGTCGAACCGGCCGCCGCGCAGTCCGGAGACCCCGGCAGCCGGACTCTGGGTGACGACCGCCGCCAAGTTCGCGAAGAGCTCCACCGGTGACTTGCGCTCGGGGCCGCTCCCCGCAATGAAGTTGATCCAGGCAGGCCGAGATACCACGGCCGGTCGCCGCATTGGCCGCTCCCTGTTGCAGGTTAACTCTAGATAAACAAAAGTAATCTGACGAGTGTACCAGATGTCAACGGGACGGTGACGTATCGCTGTTATTCGCGATAAGTCGGGCTACCCGGTCGCGCGGGAGGGCCGGAACCCGGTGCCCGGCGCGGCCGGTCATCTCGTCGTTCGCGACCATCGCGTTGATGACGGCCTCCTCGGTGGCCTGGACGACCGCGGTGAAGAACGGATCGATCTTGCCCCACGGAAGGAAGGACAACTGGCCGTACGGTTCGCCCGGCGCGAACGCGCCGGGGTTGGCCGTCGAGCACGCGACGAAGAGGTCACCCGAGGAGTGCGAGCGCCGGCCGTCCCGGTCCGGGCGAGCCCGAGGGTGACCCGGCGGGCAAGGGCCTTGCACTGCCCCGGCAGCATCGGGGCGTCGGTGGCGACGACCGCGATGACCGATCCGGCACCGGGGGGCGCGGCGAAGTAGTCGCGCCATCGGGTTGTCGTCGGCCAGGTGCGCGCCCATCGGCACGCCGGTGATGGTCAGCTCCCGACGGGCGCCGAAGTTAGCCTGGACGAAGACGCCGACGGTGTAGGTCGTCGTGTAGTAGTCGACTAGTCTTGATGATGTGCCTGAGCCGCCCTTGAAGGCGTAGCAGTTCATCCCGGTCCCGCCGCCGACCGAGCCTTCGTCGACCGGTCCGTTGCGGGCGTCGCGGAGCGCCGCGACGACGTGCTCCTCGGTGACGTGGTGGCCGTTGATGTCGTTGAGGTACCCGTCCCACGTCTCGGCCGCGACGGGCAGCAGCCACAGATCGGCTGGCTGCTGCTGGTTGGCCCAGGCGATGATTCCCGCGTGGGCGATCCCGACGGCGTGCGTGTTCGTGATCGCTATCGGGCCGGCGAACGTTCCCGACTCCTCGATCCAGGAGGCGCCGGTCATCTCACCGTTGCCGTTCTGGCTGTGGAAGCCCGCCGCGACCGGGTCGCTCGGGTTGCCCCGGCCCCGGGGATGGATGGCCGTGACGCCGGTCCGCACGCTGTCGCCCTCGATCAGGGTCGTGTAGCCGACCTCAACGCCCGGGACATCCGTGATGGAGTTCCACGTGCCGGGGGTGCCCTGGAAGGCGATGCCGAGGGCGCGGGCCCGTGGCTTGCCTGCGGGGGTAGCGAGATGCGGGTCGGGCGCGCGCGTGCTGCCGGGGGTCGTCACTTGCGTCAGCGTAGTCAGGTGTGGTGCCGCCGGCCGCGCGGCGGCGTGAGGACTGAGGTAGCTCTCAGGTGCGGGCCTTGCGTCGCGCTGCCGCGCCTGGTGGTGCCGCTTGCCGGTGGTGCGCGCCCTTGAGCGCCGCTGGTGGCCTCGGCCCGCGGGCGTAAGTTGGTACGACGCACGGCCTGGGAACCGGTAAGCTATCCACGTTCACGTCGCGGGCTTGCTCGCGGGGTGACCCGCAAGGGGCTATGGCGCAGCTGGTAGCGCGTCTGCATGGCATGCAGAAGGTCCGGGGTTCGAATCCCCGTAGCTCCACACTAGTTTTCAGGACCTATGTTCGAATGAAAAGTGACAGGTCTAGTGACTCGCGCTTGTTAGGCGATGTCCCTGTCGTCTTCGTCTTCCTCGTCTGCGAACACGTCGTCCATGACGGTTGCTCCGCCGCGGATCTTCGGGACGATGACGTGGCGGTAGACAGTCTCGGTTACGTGGGTGGACTTGTGGCCGACGGTGTCGCTGATGTCCTGGATCGGTACGCCGTTGCTGCTCATGATGAGACACGCGGTGTGCCTGCCCTCGTGGGCGTGCCAGTGGCCGATGCCTGCGCTGCCTGGTCATCCGGGCGAAGCGCCAGTTGAGCGCGTCG
>CAVTLB010000022.1:0-151917 GCA_963735415.1 uncultured Actinomycetota bacterium
TCCCCCGGTGCCCTGCCGCCGGGTGCCGGGCGTGCCGTCGCCTCGACGCGGCGCATGCGCGGCGGGAGCGCGGCGGGGTAGAGCGCGGAAAGGACGGTGCCGCTGGGCGCGTCGAACCGGGGAAACGCCACGAACTCCCGGCTGAACACGCCAAACACGACGATCCAGTCGGGGTTGTCTTCCTCCATCTGACCGGCTATGCGCCGCATCTCGGCCGCATCGCCGGACCCGGCTGTGTAGGCCGCCGTAGCCTGGCTCATCTGTCCTCCTGTCCCGTGCTTGTGCGGGTTAGGAACAAGAAGGTAGGCAGTGCGGGCGGCGGTGGCCCGTTGCGATGTGAACCTTGCAAGTCCGCACTGCGGTGCGGGCAGGCGACCCGCACTTTCGTGCGGGTCAGATCACCCCGGCCCGCCGCGCCAGCGGGCGCAGCTCCGGGGTGGACGGCTGGTGCTCGCGGCCCAGCAGCGTGGTGAGGACGTCCCGCGTCCGCGCGTCGTAACGGACTAGCTGCGGGCTGAGCCGCTCGGCGGCCAGCAGCAGGTTGACGGCGGCGGCGTCCTGCCTGCGCATCGCGTACGCGCGGGCCAGGTCAAGGTGGAGCTGGGTGCGCCTGCCGGTCACCCGGCGGGCAGGGACCGCGAGGTCGAGTGCTTCGCCGGTCTCGATCGCGGTCTTCGCGTCACCGAGCTGGAGCGCCGCCGAGATGGCGTGAATCGAGACGTTCACGTGGCCGAACGCGGTGCCCATCCGGTTGCCCTCCCCGGTCGCGTCGGCGATCTCGCGAGCCTTCGCCAGCAGGAGGCGGTCATGGCCCGGTCGTAGATCGCGGCGGCGGCGGTCGCGGCGGCCAGGTGCAGCGCGCCGTACACGCTGAGCGCGTCCGCGTCCGGTGCCCGCATCGTCCGCTCCAGGGCGGCGGCTGCGGTCATCGCCAGTTCGAGCGCCTCGGCCAGGTGGCTGCGGCTGCCGATCACGTAGGACATCCGCCAGGCGCTCGCTGCCGCCAGTGACGGCTGCCCCGACTGCTCGGCGCCGACAGGGCCGGTCGGCGGCGGCCCACGCCAGCGCCGTCTCCCCGACGCGGTTGAGCAGCGCGGCGGCGGTGTCGTAGACCAGGGCGCGCACCGCGCACATCTGCGGGTTGTCCAGCCCGGCCGCCCGGCTGGCCGCCTCCGCCTGGATGATCAGCGCGGGCAGGACGCGGCCGGTGTCGTCGTACCGGGTCGCCTGGTACCCCTGGTAGGCGGCCCGCGCCATCGCGTCCAGGTGCTCCGGCTGCGCCGCCGGCCTGCGGGCCGCGCCCGCCGATCGACACGGCAGCCGCGTCATAGCGCGTCATGGCCTGCTCGATCTGCACGGCCGGCTGTCACCCGCTGCCCTTCCTCGGCGCTGCCGTCCGGCCCGGTCAGCTCCTCCACCTCGACCCGCAGCACAGCCGCCAGCCGCGTCAGGACCGCGTGGCTGTCCACGCCGCGCTTCCCCGCTCCACCTGTGACAGCCAGGACTCCGACCGGCCGACCAGCCCGGCAAGGACGGCCTGCGATAGGCCGCGCCGCCGCCGCGCCCGCGCGATCCGCTCGCCCGGCGTGTCGTGTCATGACGCCGCCTGCCCGGCCGCCAGCCGGCAGCGCGGCCACGACCTCGCCCCACGGCGGCAGCCTGCGCTCGTACGGCGCGTCCGGGTCGAACAGCACCCGCACGCCCATGCCGCGCAGCGTCTCCAGGCTCGCGGCGAACGCGGGATGGCTGGCGAGCTGCGGCTTGCAGTGCGGCACCACGACCACCGGGACGCCGTACCCGGCCATCTCGCACAGCAGGCCGACCGCGAAGTTGTCGGCGTGCCCGTGCGCGAACTTGTTCACGCGAGTTGAACGTCAGCGGGCAGGCGAGCACCGCATCGGCGGGCGGCACCGGGCTGCCGGTGCCAGGCATCCGGTACTCCGACCGCACCGGCTCCCCGGTCAGCCGCTCCAGCTCGGCGACGTCAGCGAACCGCGTGCCGAACGGGGTCGAGAAGACCACCACCTGCCAGCCGCCGGCCTGGAGCAGATCGACCAGGGCGGGCACGCCCTCGGGGCTGGCGCGCCGCTGATCACCAGGTACAGCGCGTGGCCCGGCACTTCTGGGGTATCGTCAGGCACAGGTCCGGTACCTTCCCTTGAGTCTCGACCACTCTCAGGATAGGCGTCTGGACTGTTTTCGTGTACGCCGACACCACTACGCGCCGCCTGAGGCCGTCAACGTGGTAGCGGCGGGCCGCAGGCCATCTGATGCTCGGCCGACTCGGATGGGCCGCTCCTCTGGAGTCCTCCTGCACCATCACCTGGTTTGACGCCACTTCTTGGCGCTCGTGCACGGCCATCCGGGACCACATCCGCGCTTCTGCCGCTCCTGGACCAACGCCTGGTTAACCCGCACCTTTGCTGTTCCTGCACCGCTGACTTGGTTTTGACTTGCGTTTTGGTTTCGACCTTGGTTTTTGACTTTGGTTTTGATTTTGGTTTTGACTTTCGTTCTGATTTTGATTTTGGTTTTCGGCTGGTGGAGTGTAGTGGAGGGGTTCTTGACTACCCTCGCGGAGTGGGGGTAGTCAAGAACCCCGGAACGGAGCGGAGGCAGCCGCCCGGCCGCAGGCCGGGGAGGGTTTGGGCCCGCGCAGCGGGGCATTGCCCGGCCCTACGCCCAGGCTGGCCGGTGTCGGGGCTGGTAGGGGGCGTGTCCGGGGTCGCATGGGGGGTTGTAGGCGGCGTGGCGACACTGGTTTCGCGGACAAGTCCAGTAGGGTTGATTGCCGTGGATAAGAGGATCAAAGAGACGCTCTGCTGTTGCGGTAAGAAGGCGGCAGCGGGTTTCGGCGGGCTGTGCGTGGCGTGTAGCCTTACGCTGAGCAGCGGCTGCAATCGCCGATGATCCAGCACCCGTGTCGGTGTCTATGGCCATTGTCCGGCGGCCGCGTCCGTGGAGGTGGTGTATGAGAAACCACCGCGCGATCTGTTCCTATTTAAGCGGGAATCGCCTCAATTGTCAATTCCGCATCACTGGTAACTCCTGTCTCATCGCCTTCCTTCTTCTCTGCTGCTTTCCGGCAGGCGGCGAGTATTTCCGGTCCCATGTAGCGGCGTGATTCGGTCCACTCGTCGTCCTGCTCGGCGAGGACGGCGCCGACGAGGCGGATGATGGAGCCGCGGTTCGGGAAGATGCCGACGACGTCGGTGCGGCGCCTGATCTCCTTGTTGAGCCGCTCCTGCGGGTTGTTGGACCAGATCTGGCGCCAGACCTCGCGGGGGAAGGCGGTGAAGGCCAGGATGTCGTCGCGGGCCTCGTCCAGGTGCGCGGCGGCCTGCGGGAGCTTCGCCTCCAGGGCGCGGACGACCTGGGCGTGCTGGGCGCGGACCGAGGCGGCGTCGGGCTGCTCGAAGATCGTCCGGACCAGCGTCGACACCCACGGCTGGGCCGACTTCGGCACCCGGGTGAGCAGGTTGCGGTGGTAGTGCGTGCGGCACCGCTGCCAGGCCGCGCCGGGCAGCACGGACGGCGATGGCGCTGACCAGGCCGGCGTGGTCGTCGCTGGTCACCAGCGCGACGCCGGACAGGCCGCGGGCGACCAGGCCGCGCAGGAACGCCAGCCAGCCCGCCCCGTCCTCGCTGTGGTCACGTCGACGCCGAGGATCTCCCGGTGCCCGTCGGCGTTCACGCCGGTCGCGACCAGGCAGTGCACGTTCACGGTCCGGCCGCCCTCGCGGACCTTCTGGGTCAGCGCGTCGATCCACACGAAGGTGTAAGGGCCGCCGTCCAGCCGGCGGGAGCGGAACCCCTCGACCATCTCGTCGAGCTCGGCGGCCATCGCGCTGACCTGCGACTTGCTCAGCCCGGTCACGCCGAGCGAGGCGGCGAGCTTCTCCACCCGCCGGGTCGAGACGCCCAGCAGGTAGCACGTGGCGACGACCGAGGCCAGCGCCCGCTCCGCGCGGCGGCGGTGCTCCAGGAACGACGGGAAGTACGAGCCGTGCCGCAGCTTCGGGACCGCCAGCTCGACGGTGCCGGCCCGGGTGTCCCACTCCCGCGGCCGGTAGCCGTTGCGCGAGTTGACCCGGCTCGGGCTGACCTCGCCGTAGCCGGCGCCGCACGCCACCTCGACCTCGGCGTCCATCATCTTCTGGGCGAACGCCCGGATCATCTCCCGCAGCAGGTCCGGGCACGCCGCGGTCAGGGTCTGCTCGAACGACTCGCCCGGAACGGGCACAATGTCAACAGCGGCCACTTCGCTCTCCTTCGTCTCTTAATCCATTTCGAAGGATCGCGAGGTGGCCGCCTCGCGTCACGGCAACACGCCGAACGAGGGCAAAACCGTCACACCGGGATCAGTTACCCCATACACCACATCCGTGGACGCTAACTGTCCGGCAGGCAGAGATCATCGCGCCGCCTACAATTCCAACGTCTGTGCTGGCCGGAGGGCACGATGATCCGCCACATGTCGAGACCGGCGGTGAACTCGTCAACATCCCGGCTGCGTTTCAGGCGGCGTATCCGCCGCGGGTTGCGCAGTTCGTGCCGCCCCGGATGGTTCGGAGGCGATGGCCGCTCATGCGCGCTGGGCGGACGCGAGGTTCGCTTCTCTGGGTACCACCGACTGTCGCGGCCGAGAGCGCCTAGCCACTTCCGTAGCCATGGGCGCGCCAAGGTACACGGGTTTTGGCCCCGCGAGGCTGGGTGGGTTCTAGTCGCGAGGATTGGTGCTGTCATTCATCGGGAAGATCATCAGGCCAGTCGGATGGGGCTGCGAATCCAGTAGTCCAGAGAACCGGCGTTCTATAGCGGAAGTAGCCACCCATACGCGCGCTGGCCGCTGTCAGGGGCGTGTCCGGGGTCGCATGCGGGGGTTGTGGGGGGAGTCCGGGCGGCGGGCCTTTTCCCGGGGAATGGGAAGGGATTCCGCGGTGCCCGGTCTTGGCACCGCGGAATCGTCGCGGAACGGCGAGCGGCCACGTGCGGCCAGGGTCGCCCGTCTTTTGGGGATGAGAGCGCACAGCGCCTTTGTCTTCGCCCGTGACGTTGACGTTGCGCCTGCGGAGCGGGCGGGGGGCGGCGGGGCGGGGCGGCGGGCTGGCACAGGCAATTCCGTCCCGGCCCCGCCGGTCGCGGTACCGGCGGGGCCTTGAACGGAGGCCTTCGTGGTCCTGGCCCTAGTGCTCCTCTCCTGCCCGGCTAGGCTGCCCTGTCCTGCTGGTATCCCGGTGCTGCCTTCCATTCCTCGTACTCGGCGTCAAGGGCCGAACGGGACCGGCTGGCGGCATTCGGCAGCAAGTGCGGTAAGTGCGGTCGGTGGTCCGGATGTCCTGGTGGCCTAGCCACTCGCTGACGTCGCCGATGGGGACGCCCCGGCCTAGCTGCGCGCTGGCGTAGGCGTGCCGCAGGCTGTGAACGTGCCCCCCCCCCGGGATGCCGGCGGTCGTGGTGGCGGCGGTGAACACGGGGTGGAGGTCGGCGTAGCGGGCGTACGGGGTGGCCTGGCGGCGCGGGCCTGGGCTGCCGGGGCATAGCGGCCCTCGGGCAGTGCCCTGACCAGTTCCCATAGCCATCCGGGGCAGGGGATGTCGCGGTGGTCGCCGCGCTTGCGGTGCTTCAGCGCTACCCGCTTGCTCCCGTCGCGGGTGGCCTGGCACGCTAGCCGCAAGATCACCCCGTCCGGGGTCCGCAGGAAGTCCTCCCCGTGCACGCCTAGCGCTTCCTCGATCCGCAGGCCGAGCCCGCGCATCAGCCAGATCGCGATGCCGCAGGCGGCGGCGACTGCGGCTATCTGGGCGTGAGACGGGAAGACGAACTCTGACCGGGACCTGGCGGTGCCCGCTGCTGCTGACCCGGGCCCCGTCTAGCGCGTGCTCCCTGATCTTCTTGGCCTTCACTGCCTCGGTTAGCGTGCCGTCAAGGATCATCCGGACGTTGCGGCGGGGGATGATGGATACGCCGTTGTCCTTCATTGCGGTCAGGATCTGCTGTGCCTGGTCGCGGGCCTGGGCCACGTCACGGACGGCCATGTCCGCGAACACGGGCCTGATGTGGGTGTTGTAGGCGGCGCGGTAGGTCTTCTTGCTCGTGTCGCTCACGCTGCGGCTGGCGATCCATGCCAGTGCCAGCGGGCCGAATTGCTTCTTGCCGCTGTCGCGGTAGTCAATGAACACCTTGTCGCGTGCTGCCGGCCGTCGCTCTCGTACCGCAGCGTCCAAGCGTGCGGGCACCGCTCGGTCCCGGCCGGCTCGCACGTGTGCTGGCACCTGCCCTTGTCCTCGCCCCGGTCCCGGGCGGCGCACGCCTTGTTCGTCTCCGGCTTGTGCAGCTCGCGGGAGCACTTCTTGAAAATGGCTCCCTCGACCTTCTCCGATGCCCTGTTACGTCCCGTCCCGTCCGCTTGTGACACGTTAGGTCTCCTGACTAGCGCCTGACTCTAGACTGTCTTGCAGGCCGCTGACCTGCACATATATCTAGTATCAGGCAAATCGCGCGATCGGCATGTCCGGCGCGGTCACCGTCGTCCGCGACGTCCACGGCGGGCACGCCCGGCCTCGGCTCGACACGCTCGGGGCGATCCTGGCGACGGCCGGCCTCGTGGCGGCGGTATTCGGATTCGCCGAAGCGGAGAACATGACGTGGGGCTCGAGGAGTCACCATCACGATGTGCGTCGCGGCCGACTCCTGCTGCTGATGTTCGTCGCGCACGAAGCCAGGGCACGCACTCCCTGCTGCCCCTGCACGTCCTGACCGAGCGCAACCGGGCGGGCGCCTACCTGTCCGTGGGCCTGGCCGTGGTCAGCATGTTCGGCGTGTTCCTGTTCGTCAGTTACTACCTGCAACTGGTCAAGGGGTACTCCCCGCTCCTGGCGGGCCTGGCGTTCCTCCCCCTGGCGGCAGCGCAGGCGGCCGACTCGACGCAGATCGGGGCGCGCCTGACCGCGCGCACGCGACCGGGACCGCTCATGGCGGCCGGCTACCTCGTCAGCGGGATCGGCGTCCTGATGCTCGCTCAGCTGCACGCCGGCACGTCCTACGCGCACCTGGCCCTGGCCGAAGCGGTCACCGGCCTCGGCATCGGCACCGCGTTCATGCCGGCTAACCGCGTTCATGCCGGCTATGAGCCTGGGCACACGCGGAGTCGCCGTGCAGGACGCAGGCGTCGCGGCGGCCATTGTCAACACCTCGCGGCAAGTCGGCGGATCGGTCGGCACCGCGCTGCTCCACACCATCGCGGCCGGCGATGGCCGCGTACCTGGCCACGCACCGCAATGCCGGCGGCCCCGTCGCCAAGCTCGCCATCGTGCACGGGTTCTCGGTCGCCTACTGGTGGGCGTTCGGCTTCCTGGCCGCCTCGGCCCTGATCTCCCTGCTCGCCGTCAACGCCGGCGACCCCAGGCACAGCCCTGAGACGATCCCAGCGGGCGAAGGCTCCAGCAACCCGGCTCCGGCCCGGGTGGCACGCCTGGAGTAGCCCTCCCGCGCCGCTGCGGCGGCACGCCGAGCTCGCGCTCAGGGTCGGCCCGCGCTCAGCCGCGCGGGCCGCAGGCCGACGACCGCCCGGGGCCGGAGTCCGACGTCAGGGCGTCCAGGTCCTCGCGGGCCCGGGCCACCCTGGACCTGATCGTGCCGACCGGGCAGTCGCAGATGGCCGCCGCCTCCGCGTACGAGCAGCCGAGCATCTGGGTGAGGATGAAGGCCGCCCTCCGGTCCGGATCCAGGGCGGCCATCAGGTCGCTGGCGATGACCTGATGGCCGGGCTCCGGCGGCGGCTGGCCGAGGCCGATGTCCGACCCGGCGTCCGGCATCGCCGCCAGCCGCAGGGCCAGGCGACGGTCCCTGGTGCGGGCCGCGATCTGCGCCGCGCAGGCCCGGCGGGCGATGGCCAGCAGCCAGACCCGCACCGGCGCGTCGCCGCGGAACGTGCCCAGCGACTGGATCGCGCGCAGGTAAGTGTCCTGGGCGAGGTCATCGGCCGCGGCCGGGTCGACGAGGTGGGCGCACAGCCGCCACACGTCCCCCTGGGTCCGCTGGACGAGCTGGGAAAGCGCGGCACGGTCGCCTCGCCCGGCCGCGCGGGCCAGGGATGTCAGCTCGTCCACGGCAGGATTGTACGACAGCCTGTAGGAGGAATCGGGCGGGACTCCCCGGAACTTTCCGGCCGCGACGGCGCACTACTGGGGCATGGATTGCGACAGGGCACGCGAGGCCATCTCCGCCCGGATCGACGATGAGGACAGCGGCGTGCCGGACGCCGCGCTGGCGGCCCACCTGGCCGGCTGCGCCGCCTGCCGCGCCTGGGAGCAGCGGGCGCACGTGGTGACCAGGCGCGCCCGGCTCGGCGGCGCGTTCCTGGATCATGACCTCACCGAGCGGGTCCTGGCGGCCGTCCCGGCGCCCGCGGCCAGGCGGCTGCGGAGCCTTACCCAGCGCGCGGCGCTGATCGCCGTCGCCGTCGTGCAGCTCGCGATCACCGTGCCGCTGCTGGTCCTCGGCCATGATCACGACGCGGGAGCGCATGCCGCCCACGAGCTCGGGTCGTTCGACCTGGCGCTGGCGATCGCGTTCTGCGTGGGCGCGATCCGCCCGGCGCTTTCCGCGGGCCTCGCCTGGCCCTGCTGCATCGCCGCCGGGGGGCTGGTCGGAACCGCCGTACTGGACATGATGGACGGTCAGACGTTCGGCGCTGACGAGGCACAGCACCTGATCGCGCTGGCCGGCGCGCTCCTGCTGCTCTGGCAGGCTCGCACGGCCAGCACCGGGACAGCCGCGCCGAAGCTCGCGGCCATCCCGTGGCAAGCCGCGGGCCAGCCCGTGACCGGCTGGCCGGCCGCTCCCCCCGGCGGAGCGATCCCGAACGACGCTCCAGTGACGGCACCGATGCCGCCCGGGCCGGCCACCAGCACGGGGCGGTCGCGTGACCGCCCCGGACACGGCCGGAGCCGTCACGCGCAAGATGCGCGTTTTTACCGCGCCTCCAGGTCTTCCCGGCTGGCCGCGCGCGGTCGCCGGGAAGGGGGAACGGCCGCCGTGTAGTGGCGCGGCCGTTCCCCGCCCCTTTGTGACAGGCAACAGGCAAGGAGCATCCAGGTGAGACCAGATGAGTGAAGTCGCCGTCCAGGATGGCCGCGGCGGCTGGCGGCCCAGGCTGGGGTCGGCCGCGGCCGGGCAACCGCAGGCCGCGGCGAGCCTGGACGCCAGGAGGGCGCTCCAGCTCGGCCTCGCCGGGCTATGGCTGCTGGACGGGGTCCTGCAGTACCAGCCGTTCATGTACACGAAGGCGTTCGGGCAGATGCTCGCCGGGACCGCGGACGGCAACCCGGCCGTCATCGCCCGGCCCATCACCTGGGAGGCCGGCCTGGTCGAGCATCACCTGGTGCTGCTGAACACGGCCTTCGCGACGATCCAGCTGCTGCTGGGGCTGGGCATCGCGGTCCGGCCGACGGCGCGGGCCGCGCTGGCCGCGTCCGTGGCCTGGTCGCTGGCCGTCTGGTGGTTCGGCGAGGGACTCGGCGGGGTGCTGAACGGCGGCGCGAGCCCGCTCAACGGGGCGCCCGGCGCGGTGATCTTGTACGCGCTGCTCGCGGTGCTGCTGTGGCCGGCCGACCGCGGGACGCCGGCGCAGTTCACCGCGGCGCGGGCAGTCGGCGGTCACGTCGCCCGGGCACTGTGGCTCGTGTTGTGGCTGAGCCTGGCGTACTTCGCGGTTACCCCGGCCAACCGGGCACCGGGCGCGGTCAGCGGCATGATCGGGGACATGACGGATGGCGAGCCCGGCTGGCTGGGCGCCCTCATGCGGGGCGCGGCCTCCCTCGTCACCGGAGCGGACCTGGCCGCGTCGGTCGCGGCGGCCGTGGCTCTCGCCGTGATCGCCTTCGGGGTTTACCTGCCGGTTCCCGCGGCCGCGGGCTCGCTGCTGCTGGCTATCGTGGTGGCCCTGGTGATCTGGGTCTTCGCCCAGGCACTCGGCGGGATCCTCGCGGGCGGGGCGACGGACCCCAACTCGGGGCCGCTGCTCATCCTGCTCGCACTCGCGTACTGGCCCGCCCGCACGGCAGGCACGATGGCATCCGGGGAGAGCGCGGCATGACCCCCGCCTGGCTTCTTGACCTGGTGGCCGTGATCATGCTGGCCGTCGTCGTGGCGAGCGTGACCCGGGTGCTGATGATCCCGCTGGCGACCACGGGGCCGTGGCGGCCCGTGCGGGTGGCCGCCGACATCGATGTGGTGCACGCCCTGATGGGGATCGCCATGGCGGGAATGTTCATGCCCAGCCTGGCCACGCTGCCGAACGCGGCCTGGGGTGCCGTCTTCGGGCTGGCGACGGCCTGGTTCGCGGGCCGGGCGTGGCTTCAGGCCCGCCGCGACGGCCTGCGCGGCGTGCTGCCCGGCCGCTGCATGCTCCACCTGGTCCACAGCGCGGCCATGATGTACATGTTCCTGTCCCTGCGCCGCCGCCGCCACTGGAAGCGGCATGGGAGGAATGGACATGGCCGGGATGAGCATGGGCGGCGCCGCCATGGAGACGCTGCGGTACCCGACTCTCGCCGGGGCCTTCACGCTGCTCCTCATCGGCTACAGCGTCTGGGACCTCGACCAGCTGTCGGGCCGACGGTTGCGCCTGGCCAACGCCGGGGGCACGGCGACCGGTGCCGTGACATCCGGGCGGCAGCCGGCCGCGCGGGCGTTCTTGCTGGCGCCCGCGACGCAGGTCGGCTGGCAGGTCGTCCTCGGCATCGCGATGGCCCTCATGCTCGTGATCATGATCTAGCGCGCTGGGTCCGCGGCAATGAGCTGCTACGATTTCTCGGTATAGGCATTGATCCGGCAATCACCGGGGAGCTTCCGGAAGAACGGGCAGGTGCTGTCGCCTGCCTCAGTAGAACCGGACGTCGGCCTCACGTAACGGTGGCGAATGAGCGGCGCTCGCAGAACTGGGCGCAAGCGGGGTGGTACCGCGGGGTCCGGGCCCCAGCGTCCGGCGCTTCGTCCCTGCACTGGCGGCTTAACTGTTGTCGTGCGGGTTGCGGCGGAGCCTAGGGAGCGCGTGAAGATGAGTCACGGTGAATCGGCGGGGTCCCCATTCACGGCCTTGCCGGCCAAGATCGATCTGGGCGAGATGGACCGCCGGATCATCAGGTGGTGGCAGGCCAATAACGTGTTCGCCCGTAGCCTGGAGCGGACCGCTGACGGGCCGTCATGGGTGTTCTACGAGGGCCCGCCGACCGCGAACGGTGCTCCCGGGACGCATCATGTCGAGGCCCGGGTCTTTAAGGACGTCTTTCCGCGGTACAAGACGATGAAGGGCTACTCGGTGCCCCGCCGTGCAGGCTGGGACTGCCACGGCCTGCCGGTCGAGCTTGCCGTCGAGAAGGAGCTGGGGCTAAGCGGCAAGCCCGAGATCGAGAAGTTCGGGATTGCCGAGTTCAACGCCCGGTGCCGCGAGTCGGTGCTTCGTCACGTGGATGAGTTCGGACAGCTCACCGAGCGGATGGGCTACTGGATTGACTTGTCGCATCCGTACGAGACGATGTCGCCGGAGTACGTGGACAGCCTGTGGTGGTCGCTACAGCGCATTTACGCGGATGGCCGCCTCGTGGAGGACTTCCGGGTCGCGCCTTACTGCCCCCGGGACGGTACGACCCTGTCGGATCACGAGGTGGCGCAGGGGTATGAGACGGTGACCGACCCGTCGGTGTACGTCCGCTTCCCCCTCCTGGAGCCCCTGGCCGGGCACGCTGACGTGGACCTGCTCGTATGGACGACCACCCCGTGGACGCTGGTGTCCAACACGGCGGTGGCGGTGCACCCTGAGATGACGTACCTTCTCGTCCGCACCGAGAACGGTACGTTCGTGGTGGGCAAGCCGCTGGCCGGCAAGGTTCTCGGCGACGATGGCGAGGTCCTGGCGTCCATGCCCGGGGCCAAGCTTGCCGGGCTGCGCTACCGGCGCCCCTTCGACTTCGTCGACATTCCAGGCGCCCACCGGGTGGTGCTCGCCGAGTACGTCACGGCCGAGGACGGCACCGGGCTTGTGCACCAGGCGCCGGCGTTCGGCGCCGACGACCTTGCCGTCTGCCGCGCGAACGGGCTGCCGCTGGTCAACCCGATCGCCCCCGATGGCCGGTTCCTCGATGAGGTGCCACTGGTCGGCGGGGTGTTCTTCAAGGATGCGGACCCCCTGCTGATCGAGGAGCTGAAGCGCTCCGGCCTGCTGTTCCGGTACCAGCGGATCGAACACGCATACCCGCACTGCTGGCGGTGTCATACACCGCTGATGTATTACGCCCAGCCATCGTGGTACATACGGACGACCGCGGTGCGCGACGCCCTGCTCGAGGAGAACGAGCACACGAACTGGTTCCCCGAGCACATCAAGCACGGGCGATACGGCGACTGGCTGAAGAACAACATCGACTGGGCAGTATCCCGGTCCCGGTACTGGGGCACACCGCTGCCGTTGTGGCGATGCCCCGCCAACCACGTCACCGCGGTCGGTTCCCGCGCGGAACTCGGCCAACTGGCCGACGCGGACCTGTCCGGCCTCGACCCGCACCGCCCGTACGTCGACGCGATTACCTTCGCGTGCCCGGATTGCGGAGAGGTGGCAAGGCGCGTCCCCGAGGTGATCGACGCCTGGTACGACTCGGGTGCCATGCCGTTTGCCTCGCTTGGCTACCCGCATCTTCCGGGGAGCCGGGAGGCGTTCGAGGTCTCTTATCCGGCGGACTACATCTGCGAGGCCATCGATCAGACCCGCGGGTGGTTTTACACCCTCATGACTGTCGGCACGCTAGTCTTCGGCAAGTCCGCCTACAGGAACGTCGTCTGCCTCGGGCACATCATGGCGGAGGACGGCCGCAAGATGAGCAAGCACCTCGGCAACGTCCTGCTGCCGATCCCGCTGATGGACGCCCACGGCGCGGACGCGCTGCGGTGGTTCATGGCCTGCTCGGGGTCGCCGTGGGCGCAGCGGCGCGTCGGTTCGGGACCGCTGGACGAGATCGTCCGGAAGGTTCTCATGACCTACTGGAACACCGCGTCGTTCTTCTCGCTGTACGCTTCCCACTCGGCCTGGAGCCCGCGGACAGCCCGGCCCGTGGCCGAACGGACGGTTCTCGACCGGTGGATCCTGGCTGAGGTACACGCGCTGACCGCGGCGGTCGACGACCGGATGGAGGATTACGACACCGCCCGGGCCGGGAGACTGCTAGCCGACTTCATCGACGACCTGTCGAACTGGTACGTGCGACGTTCCAGGCAGCGATTCTGGGATGGCCAGCCCGACGCGCTCGCGACTCTCTACGAATGCCTCGACGTCCTGACCCGGCTACTCGCGCCATTCGTGCCGTTCATCACCGAGGAAGTGTGGCAGCAGGTCATTCGTCCTGGCAACCAGTCCGCGCAGGAGTCAGTCCACCTGGCGGCGTGGCCGCGCTCCGAGACCAGCCTGATCGACCCCGAGCCTCTCCGCGCAGGTCGCCACTGCTCGTGCGCTGGCCGAGGCGGGCCGGTCCGCGCGCAAGGCGGGCAATGTACGCATCCGCCAGCCGCTGAGCCGTGCCCTGGTAGGGCTTCCCTCCGGCACCGCGCTCCCGCAGGTGCTGCTCGATGACGTGAGCGACGAGCTGAACGTCGAGTTCCTGCAATTCCTTAACGCGGGCAGCGAGGTGATGGACGTCCACGTCAAGCCGAATTTCGCTGAGTTGGGCAAACGCTTCGCGAAGCGGACCCAGCAGGTCGCACAGGCAATCCTCGCGGCGGATCCGCCCGCTCTGGTCAACAGCATCAGGCAGTCGGGCGCGTTCGACCTGCTGGTTGACGGCGAGGCGATCACCATCGGGGCTGGCGATGTTCTCGTCACGGAAGTCCCGCGCACGGGCTGGGTCGTGGAGTCACAGCGGGGCGTGACGATTGCGCTGGACACGCGGATCACGCCGGAGCTCGCGGCCAAGGGCACCGCGCGAGACGTCGTCCGCGTGGTGCAGCAGGCAAGACGGGAGGCCAACCTTGACGTCTCGGACCGCATCGCACTGTCGGTAGCGGCAGCACCGCCGATCCTCACGGTCATTCGCGACCATCAGGAATTCATCGCGCATGAGACGCTCGCGATCGCCGTGGCGCTGGTGGACGGCGTGCTGGAAGGCTTCACCGGGTCCGTCGCCGGCGGCGAGATCGTCGTCAGCGTGGTCAGGGCGTAGCGGCCGACAGGCAGGCGGGGCTGATGGCAGCCTCAGCCGGTCATGTCGTTCGGGGGCCTCGCCATTGCAGGAGGGCGGCGCCGATGGTGGCGGCCGTGCCGGTGGCGGCGACGGCGGCGAGCAGGGCGTACTGGGTGGTGGTGGCGAAGATCTGGTCCGGGACGCCGAGCGCGATCCCGAGCGCGAGGGCGTAGCTGGTGGCCGCCGCGGTCAGCGCCCACCGGGCGGTCAGCAGCGCGCAGCACGGCCCGGCGATCAGCAGGCCGATCAGGATCAGGTGCGGCCCGCTGGCCGCGTCGGCGGCGGCGACCACCGAGCACAGCAGGACGCTGAGCTTCCACACCCGTCCCGCGCTCCACCCGGGCAGCAGGGTCTCCCTCCGCCGGCGGCTCCCGGCTGACGGTCGCCGCACCCGGAGAAGTCCTGGCCGGCCAGGCCAGCAGCAGCACGCCGCCGGCCGCCGTGATCGCGGCGGGGACGACGGCGGCCGACGGACGGACCTGCCCCTGGGCCACGGTGATGGCCAGCGCGGCCACGAACGCCAGGTACCCGCCGATGATCGCCGCGCCGGGGACCCGGCGCAGCCCGCTGCCGCGCCAGGCCAGCGCCACCGCCAGCACGGTCAGCCCGGCGTACCACCCGGCCACCAGGATGCCCTGCCCGGAGCGCGGCCCGAGGCCGGTCAGGCTGGCCGGGATCAGCAGCCCCGCCACGACGTTGATCGCGTTGCTGTTCAGCGCGGTGCTGAGCACCGCGGCGCCGCGGCCGCGCCGGGCCAGGTAGACCGCCGTCACCACGTTCGGCAAGCTAGTGACCACCGCCAGGACCAGGCCGCCGGTGATGATGTCCGCGACCTGCCACCGGCCGCCCAGGGTGGTGGCCGCCTGCTCCATGGTGATGCTCGCCGCGACCACCACGACCAGCGCCGCCGCCGCGGCAAGCCCGTCCCGCCAGGTGCCCCGCCGCGGCCGGATCGCCTCGGCCAGCTCGGCCTCCTCCTCATGTACCGCCGCGATCAGCCAGCCCGTCCAGGCCGCGGGCAGCCGCAGCCGCTCCATCGAGGCCGGCCGCAGGCCCAGCACCGCCGCATAGGGCACGAGCAAGGCCGCGGCCAGGACCAGCCCGGCCGCAGGCGGCAGCACGGCCCCCGCCACCAGCAGGCTCGCCCCGGCCACCCAGATCCCCGGCACCCCTCCCAGCAGCACCACCCGGCGGTGGAAGGCGACCTGCCCCGCCACCACCGCGGCCAGGCCCAGCAGCGCCGCGAGGTTGAACACGTTCGAGCCGATCACGACCCCTGTCCCGACGCTGGCCTTGCCACTGGCCAGCGCGGTCACCGCCGAGGTGATCTCCGGCGCGTCCGCCGCCAGCGCTGCCACCAGCCCCAGCCACGCCTCGGAAAACCCGGCGCGCTCGGCCAGGCGCTCCAGCCGCGACACCAGCAGCCAGCTCGCCGACAGGCTCACCACCACGCCCGCCGCGAACAGGGCCACCCACGCGCCCGCCGTCACCAAACTCCCCCATTCGCGCCCATCAATATATTTTTCCACATCCAGCCCGCCGCCAGGCCGCCACGGCGTCAGCGGTGACCCGGCTTGTCGTCGCCGGCCTCCTGCTGCCGTTCCAGCACGGCCCTGACCTCCTCCGGGACGGGGCCGACGAGGCCGAGGCGCCGGGTCGACCGGGTAAGCGCAACGTACAGGTCGGCGCGCCCGCGCGGGGACGCCGCCTCGATCCCGGCGGCGTCCACGACGATCACCGAGTCGAACTCCAGGCCCTTGGACTCCCGGGGGGTGAGGACCGCGACGGGCGCGCCGAGATCCGCCCCCGGCGCGACGCCGAGGGCCGCGGCGGCCTCCGCGACCCGGGACGCCGCGGCGATGACGGCGACCCGCCCGCCGGCCACCAGCGCCGACTCCCGCTCCGTCATCTCCCGCAGGGACGGGATCGCGGCGGCCCACGGCATCTCGCTTGAGTCACGGGCGGCGACCGGGGGCGTGACGCCGTCCGGGAGGAGCGCGGCCGCGACATCCATGACGGGCACCGGGGTGCGGTAGTTCACGGTCAGCCGGGCGGTCCGCCACCGGCCGGCCGCGATGGGGTCGAGCATCGCGGCCCAGTCGTCGGCGCCGCCGGGCGCGGCGGTCTGCGCCAGGTCCCCGACGACTGTCATGGACCGGGCCGGGCAGCGGCGCGCCACCATCCGCCAGTCCATCGCCGACAGTTCCTGCGCCTCGTCCACGATCACGTGCCCGAACGCCCAGGCCCGGTCGCCCAGCGCCCGCTCGGCGAGGTCCCCGGAGGACTCCCGCTCGGTGTTGCGCCCGGCGATCCAGGTCACGAACGCGCCGAACTCCAGGGGCGGGACGACGATCGCGCCGTCGTCGACGAGCTGCGACACGATCTGCGCCGCGTACTCCATCTCGGGAGAGGACGCCGGCGCGCCGCGGGGCACGGACCCGAGGGGCGCCTCCAGCGCCGCGGTGGACTGCTCCCAGGCGGCCTGCCCGGCCTCCGCCGCGTCCCGGCCGGCCCGGGCCTGCCGCGCGGCCGCGTCCGACGGCCCGACCAGCTCGGCCAGCTCATCCAGCAGGGCCACGTCCGCCGGGGTCCACGGCAGCGGCCCGCTCGCCGCCGCGGTGGAGATCGCCGCCCGCTCGCCGGGCTCGAGCGCCAGGCGGCCGGGTTCGCGGTACAGCTGGGCCAGCAGCGCCTGCGGCTCCAGCTCGGGCCACAGCGCGTCGAGTACGGCGTGGACCGCCGGGTACGCGGCCAGCTCGCGGGCCTCGCCGGCGCTGGCCTGCCGGCCGCTGCCCCGCGCGGACTGCCGGGCCAGGGCGATCGCGACCGAGGCGATGAATACCCGGCGGGCCCGGTTGTGCGGCAGCGGCTCGCCGGTCTCCCGGTCGAGGGCCTCCTGCGCCTGCGCCCTGGCCTCGCGGCACATCCGGGGGGTGATCCGGTAGCTCGTCCCGTCGGCCCGCACCTCGATGTCGGCCGCCGGGACCTGGCGGGTGTCCTCGACGGCCTTCTTCAAGACGTCCGCCATCTTCGCGTCGCCCTTGACCCGGGCGGCGCCGGGGGCGTCCGCGCGGCCGGCGACGACGCCCGGGTAGAGCCTCTCCGGTGGTCGCGAGGACGACGTCGCTCTCGCCGAGGGACGGCAGCACCTGGTCGATGTAGCGGAGGAACGCGCCCGACGGGCCGAGGACGAGGATGCCACGGCCGGCCAGGAGCTTGCGGTGGGTGTAGAGCAAGTACGCGGCGCGGTGCAGCGCGACGACGGTCTTGCCGGTGCCGGGACCGCCCTCGACGACGAGGATCCCGCGCCGGTCTTCGCGGATGACCCGGTCCTGGTCGGCCTGGATGGTGGCGACGATGTCGGCCATCCGCCCGGTCCTGTGCCGCCGCAGCGACGCCATCAGCGCGGCCTCCCCGGCGAGCCGGCCCTCGTCAACGGCGTCCAGGTCGAGGACGTCGTCGTCCACGCCGACGACCCGGCGGCCGTCCAGGTGCAGGTGCCGCCGGCGGGTCACGCCCATCCGGTCCCTGGCGGTGGCGCGGTAGAAGGGCTCGGCGGCCCGGGCCCGCCAGTCCGCGAGCACCGTCTCGTGGTCCTCGTTGCGCAGGCCGACCCGCCCGATGTACAGCGTGTCGTCCTCGTCGTCGAAGTCGAGCCGCCCGAAGCACAGGTTCCGCTCGGCCGCCTCCAGCTCGGCGGCCCGGTCCCGGTACTGCTGCGACATCTCCTCCCGCTCGGAGTACGCCTGCTCGTTCTCGGCGGTCGGCCCCGCGTACACCTCGGCGAGGCGGCCCTTCAGCGAGGCGCGCAGCGCGTCCAGCCGCGTGTAGAGCGCCGTCACGTACGCCTGCTCGGCCGCCAGCTCGCCATTATTTGACGCTGCCTCGCGAGCCGTGCTATCTTTAACTTGGGACAAGTGCTGCGCCATTCTTCTGAGTGCGGACAAGGATTTCCTACTCTACCTCCCTGTCGGCCATTGCGGCACCCTCTTAATCCGCGGGCCCGGGACTCCAGCGCCTGGCGGCGCCCTCCATTGACCGGCGAAAGCACTTCACGGGATCGTTGTGTGCCCGCGGGCGGGACCACGGGCATGAAATGAACGTGCCGTTGGCGTCGCCTTTCACGGCGACGCCAACGGCACTCATGCAGCCTCGGCTCAGCCCGCCATCGGGTCGATGCCCTCCAGGTCCGACTTCTTGACCCGGATCATCACCAGCGCGATGATCACCGCGAGGACCGAGATCCCCGCCGACACCAGGTACCCGCGGCCGAACCCGTAGGCGAGCGCGTGGTTGCTCAGCGCCGTCTGCGCGGCCGCCGACAGGTGCGCCCCGTGCGTGGCGGCGACGGCCGACTTCGTGTTCGACGCCACCGCCGACCAGGCCACCGTGCCGAGGATCGCCAGGCCGATCGACCCGCCGACCTGCTGCCCGGTGTTGAGCAGCGACGACGCCACCCCGGTGTCCTTGTTCGGCACCTTCGCCAGCGCCACCAGGGACAGCGGCACGAACGTCAGCCCCATCCCGAGGCCGGTCAGCATCAGCGGCCCGAGCAGCCCGCCGGCGTACGTGCTGGTGCTCCGAGATCCGTGACAGCCAGAACATGCCCCCGGCGGCGAGCAGCGGCCCCACGGTCATCAGCGGCCGTGCGCCGATCCGCGCGACCAGCTGCGAGGAGAGCGCCGGCCCCGACCATGATCGCGGCGACCATCGGCAGGTAGGCGATCCCCGAGCGGACCGGCGAGTAGCCCCAGACCTGCTGCACGAAGATCGTCATGAAGAAGAACATGCCGAAGATCGCCGTGCCGATGCACAGGCTGATCAGGTACGCCCCGGTCCTGTCGCGGGACGCGAGCACCCGGGGCGGCACCAGCGCGTGCCGCGACCGTGCCTCGATGAACGCGAACGCGCCCGAGCAGCACCACGGCCGCCACCAGCGACACGATGACCTTGGTGCTCCCCCAGTGCGAGATCGCCTGGCCGTTGGTGAACGTGGTCGCCGCCTCGGAAAGCCCGTAGACCAGGGCGCCCAGGCCCAGCGACCCGGTGATCGCGCCGGGCAGGTCGAAGCTTGCCGCGCACCCGCTCCGACTCGCCCAGGACCCGGGGCGCGAGCAGCACGAGGACCAGGCCGATCGGCACGTTCACGAAGAACACCCAGCGCCAGTCGGCGTAGCTGGTCAGCAGCCCGCCGGCGATCAGCCCGATGGCCGCGCCGGCGATGGACACGCGCCGAGTACACGCCCATCGCCCGGTTCCGCTCCTTGCCCTCGGGGAAGGTGACGGCGATCAGCGACAGCGAGGCGGGCGCGGCGAGCGCCCCGCCGATGCCCTGGATGACCCGGGCGGTGAGCAGCCAGGCCTGGTCGGTGGCGAATCCGCCGGCCAGCGAGGCGAGCGCGAACAGCGCGATGCCGGCGATGAAGATCCGCCGTCGTCCGAGCAGGTCACCGGATCGCCCGCCGAGCAGCAGCAGCCCGCCGAAGGCGAGCGTGTAGGCGTTGACGACCCATTCCAGGTTCGTCCCGGAGAAGTGCAGCGCGTCCTGGATGTGCGGCAGCGCGACGTTGACGATGGTCGCGTCGAGCACGACCATGAGCTGCGCGGCCGCGATGACCACGAGCGCGAGCCCGAGCCGCGCGGCCTCGGCGCCGCTCTGCTCCCTAGCCGTGCTGGTGGCGTGTCGACGGCGACGTCGGCTGGCGCCGTGCTCTCCGCCTGTCCCGCGAGTTGCTGACACAGGTGTTTCCCCTCTGGTGTCGACTTCTTGAAATTCAAGAAAATAAAACCGAAACAGATCCCGGGCGGCTTCGCTCCGCTCACCCCGCCTTGCGCCGAGCCTCGGCGGGAGGGCGTTGCCGATGTGGAGCGCCCCGGGTACGTGCCGCTACATGTCAGCCCGCACTTCACCGTGCGGGCTGGGCGCCCGCCGGTCATGATGCGCGGGAGCGGGCTGACCGCCCGTGCCCGCGTCATCGGCGGCGCCCGGGCTTGGCGTGTCCAGCATCTTCCGCAGCAGGAGAGCAGGCAGCGCCGCTCGCCGTCATCGAGCGCGTAACACCAGGGCATCTTCGCCGCGAGCTGGGCCATCATCCGCTCCTTCGCGGTAACGCCCTCCGACGTCAGCACCAGGTTCTTGACCCGCCGGTCGCGCTGGCTCGGCTCGCGCCGGGCAAGCCCGTGCCGCTCCAGCGTGTCCGCGATGGCCGTCACGAATGACGCGTCGCACCCCATGTGCTGCGCGAGCTCCTTCATCGTGAGCACGCTGTCCAGCTTGAACAGTGCGAGCAGGTCATGGGGCGCGACCCCGAACCCGGCCGCGATCGAGTGCCCGACCGTCCCGGCCCGCTTGACCAGCGTGGTGAGCGAGTCGAGGATGTCCCGGTTCAGCGCCAGTGCCGACTCTTCAGCCCGCGCCGCGTCCGGCCCCTGGATCTCTATGCTCATGACCGGCTAAACAGTTGAGCTACTCAACCTATTCCGCCCCCTACTTCGCCACCTTGACAAGCCTGGCGTGCCCGCCGGCCGGCGGGCGCTCCCGGGCCGCCGGCCAGTGCGACCTGAGTGCGGGCGGAGCGAGCCCGCCGGCATCGGCCCGGTGCCGCGCCGGCATCGCGAGCCGGCGTCGCCAGTGTCAGCCACAGCGGTACCCGCCCGCCGGCTCCGCACACTTCCCGCATGGACAATCCGGGGCATATCGCCCGGGAAAGTGCCCGCAGAGGTGCTTCAGGTTGCAGTTCGAGGGTCTGACGGCCCGTCGGTACCCGGCATCCGGTTACCCGCTGGTAGCAGTGTATTTTTCGGCGATAATAGCGGAAAAGGACACTGCTACTGACGAGTAGGTCACGGCGCCCCGGAGCCGGCCACCACGGGGCAGGCACGCGGCCACGCCGGGCACGATCACCGGAGAAGGACCTCGTCACTTCAATCCGTGTAAGTCTTCTCGGGTTCCCGGTCGCCGGGGTGCGGTTTTACCTCCCGTGCCGGTCGGCCTGGTGGTCCGGGAGGGCCTGGGGGTGCTGGGGGTGCTGGCCGAGATCGCGGGCGAGGGCGGCAAGGACCTTCCGGGGGACGTCCACCAGGATGCGCCCATCGGTGTACCTGATGACGGTGGCGCGGCGGCGGGAGCGGGTACCGGGGGGCTGGGCGGCGAGCGACTGGCAGGCCTGCGTGAAGGACAGGGTGCGGGCGCCATCCGCCGAGTGCCACCTGATCTCGCCGTCGGCGCTGCGGATGTACCCGTAGTGCCAGGTCCTGCTCCTCTTCCAGTGGAGGAACCTCACCCGCGCCGGGATGCCGCCTTCCCGGGCCTGCCCGGCGGGGCCCAGCTGCTTCCACGCGCGGGCGCGCGGGATCGTGCGGGCGATCAGGACGGCGGACGCCGTGGCAGCGACCAGCGCGTAGCCCAGGAGCGCGGCGTGCAGGTCCACGCCGAAGACCGCTACCGTGCCGTCGTAGGGCCGGCGGGGGAACGTGAACCGCAGGCTGTACATGGACACCACCCCCAAGGCGGCGACGCCCGTCCCGATCCAGCGCCGTCCCCGCCAGCCGCGGCGGCCCGCGAGCGCCGCGAGCGCGGTAAGGCCGGCCGCTACCGCCAAGCCGGCCACCCCGTACAGCACCCACGCGGCGCCCAGGTAGGTGCCTCGGATGAGCCCGCCCACGACGCCGACCAGGATGGCCAGGTAGAGCACTCCGGCGATGGCGACCGCCCCGTACGGGTGCCGTGCCTGGAAGAGCGCCTGGTCCAGCCCCTTCCTCTGCTGCTGCGTCATCCCGCGCCCCGGGCGAGGGGCCTTGCCGCTTCCGCTCATGTCTAGCTCCAGAACCACGCACGCCATATCCGACCAAGGCGGACATTCCTCCTCAAGAACGGTCAGCAGGTTCTCCGGGTTCCGGTTCGCCGCCAGCGGGCGCCCGTCCCCTTTTTTCGCAAGCGCGCAATTGGGGCGAAAAGCCCTTATACAGGCAAACAAAAAAACTAAAAACGGCGATCACCAAGTTGAAACCTCGGACGCGCCGTGGGTATACAAAGGAAGAGAGCCCTGCTCAGAACGGCGCCGGAGGTCCTGGGATGCACACAACCGAATCGGATCGCACGGCTGGTGAGGACATCAGCGCGGTGCTAGACCCCCTGGGGATGGGCGCTGCCTTGGCCGACCTGATGAATCCGGCGATCCTGGCGGCAGAGGCGCCGCGGCTTGCCGCCGAACTGGTCAAGATCGGCCTGGGGTCCTCGGCGCTGGAATTCGGCCAGGACCGGCGGTTCGCCGACCCGGCGTGGCAGGAGAATCCGCTCTACCGGCTTATCGGGCAGAGCTACCTGGCCTGGGAGCAGAGCGTCGGACGACTGGTCGAGCAGCAGCAGGGCGCCTGGCCGCAACGGGAACGCGTGCGCTACCTGTCCAATATCCTCACTGGCGGGCTGTCACCGACCAACTTCCTGTTCGGGAACCCGGCGGCGCTCAAGCGCGCGCTCGAGACCCGGGGGTTGTCCTTGGCCCGCGGCGCCCGCAACTTCTCCCGCGACGTGCTGACCAACCGCGGCATGCCGCAGATGGTCGATTCCAGGCCGCTGACGGTCGGCAAGAACCTGGCCGTCAGCCCGGGTGCGGTGGTTTACCGCGAGGAGATGTTCGAGCTCCTGCAGTATGTCCCGACGACCGCGGCGGTGCGGGAGCGGCCACTGCTTTTCGTGCCACCGCAAGTTAACAAGTACTACGTGCTTGACCTCGCCCCGGGCCGCAGCATGGTCGAGTACGCCATCTCGCGGGGCGTGCAGACGTTCATGCTGGTCTGGCGGAACCCGCGGCTGGACACGAGCCTCGGCCACGGCCACTGGGGCATGGGCGACTACCTCGCGGCGCAGCTGCGCGCGTTCGACGTGGTGCGCGAGATTAGCGGCACCCAGGACCTCAACCTGGTCGGCTTGTGCGCCGGGGGGATGACCAGCGCGCTGGCCCAGGCCCACCTGGCGGCGCGGGGCGCCAACCCGGTGCGCGCGGCGGCCTACCTGGTGACGATGCTCGACGGGCACCAGCGCAACATGGTCGGCACGCTGGCCACCCCGCAGGCCAAGTCGGTACTGGCACGGGAGGCGCGCCAGGGCACGGTGATCGACAGCAAGACGGTCGCGCACAGCTTCGCCTGGATGCGGCCTAACGACCTGGTGTACACCTACGTGGTCAACGACTGGCTGCTGGGCAACGACGCCCCGGCGTTTGACGTGCTGGCCTGGAACGACGACGCCACCAACCTGTCCTCTGCCCTCGCGCTTGACAGCAACGCGCTGCTGACCAGCGGCAAGATCACCCAGCCCGGTGGCGCCTCATTCCTCGGGATGCCGATCGACTTGTCGAAGGTCACCTCCGACGCCTTCCTCGTCGCCGGGCTGCGGGACCATATCACCGCCTGGCGCGCGTGCTACATGACGAGCCAATTGCTTGGCGGCGACACTCAGGTCGCGGTCGTCAACAGCGGCCACATCCAGTCGTTCGTGAACCCCGTGGGCAAGTCGCGCTACGAGTACTCGTGGGGCCCGGCGGGCGGGGCCGATCCCGACGCCTGGCTGGCGCAGGCTGAGGTGCGCGATGGGTCGTGGTGGCCGTTGTGGGCCGAGTGGCTGTTGTCGCGCTCTGGGGAAGAGAAGCCCGCGCCGCCCGAACTGGGAAGCCACCGGCACCCGCCCGGTGAGCCAGCGCCGGGCCGCTACGTGAACGAGAAGTAGCGCCTCTCCCTCTCCGCTCATTCTCCGCTTACTCTCCGCGCATCAGCCTCGCCTTGCGTGCGCGTTTTCCCCGACGCGTGTGTGGCACGTGTCTCTTCCGCGTGGCCGTTTGACGCCTGGAACCCCGGCGCAGTCGCCCCTGCCGAGCCCGCCAGCGGGCAGTGCGCGGCGCACGGGACGTCATGCGGGCGTACCCGGGCTGGACCACCTATCACCCTACGTGTTTAATGGGCTACTCGTAGTAATCGAAGTGACGGGGAGCCTGCCGGGCCGGGGAACCAGGACAGGGAGCATCCGGCTGACTCGGCCGTACCACGATATGGAGGTAATCACCATGGCGGACATGAGCGGGCAGGTCGCGCTGGTAACCGGCGGGGTCCGAGGTCTCGGCCTGGCGATCAGCCAGCGGCTGATCGACCGGGGCGTCACGGTCGCGGCCGGCTACTCGGCGAACGCCGAGTCTGCCCGGCAGTTCCGTGACAAGTACGCCGACCACGGCGTCACCGTCCACCAGGGCGACGTCGGCTCCGTCGACGACTGCGCCCGGGTCATCGGCGAGGTCCTCGACCAGCACGGGCAGCTGGACATCCTGGTCAACAACGCCGGCATCACCGTGGACAGGACCGTGCGGAAGATGACGCCGGCCGAGTGGGACCAGGTGATCCGGGTGAACCTGTCCGGCGCGTTCTACCTGTCCCGCGCCGTCCTGCAGCAGATGCTGGACCGGGGTTACGGCCGGATCGTCAATATCTCCTCGGCCATCGGCGTCACCGGCGGGTTCGGCCAGGCCAATTACGCCGCGGCCAAGTCCGCGATATTCGGGCTGACCATGAGCCTGGCCCTGGAGACCGCGGGGAAGAACATCACCGTCAACACGGTCACCCCCGGCTACATCAGCACGGACATGACAGCGGGCATCCCGGTGGCGGCGCTGGAGAAGATCCTCGCCAAGATCCCGGTTGGCCGGCTCGGTGACCCCGATGAGGTCGCCCGGGTGGTGGAGTTCCTCGCCGACCCGGAATCGGCCTATATCACCGGGCAGGCCTACGCCGTCAACGGCGGCCTGCACATGTAGCGCCACGCGCGGCGGACCACGAGCGGCCACGCCGCTCGATCGAGTTGACCGCGCAGCTATTCCGTCAATCCCGTCACGGGGTGACAGGCGAGACATCGATGGGGTAATACATGAAATCATTCGTGATCAACCGGCACGGCCGACTGGTCTTCCCGGCTAATTTCCTTGGTGAACTGGACTTCTCGCTCCTGGAGACGCTAGATCACTTTACCGCGGTGATCGGCCGGGATTTCGAGGCGAAGGCCCCGACCGGCACCGAACTGCTGGCCCGGATCGAATCGGGCGCCTATTCGCGGCGGTTTGAACTGCTGCGCGACCTGGGCCAGAACCTGTTCTGGGTCAACCGCTACTCGATCACCATGTTCGACAAGCGCTTGACGCGCTGGCGTGACCTGCCCAAGCGTCGCGAGGACGTGTTCTTGCCCCTGGTGACCCCGTGGCCGGACCGCGAGCGGAAGGTCGCCGCGGTCGAGCGCGCTTTCCGCCAGCTGCCGCCCGCCTGGGACGCCGAGGCCGAGAAGAGGGTGTTCGCGCTGCTCTTCGACGTGTTCCGCACCAAGCTCCACAATGGCACCGAGCTGCCGGCGATCAAGCCGACGGTGGCCGAGTTCATGAAGCAACCCGACGCGCTGACGTTCGTCAGCCCCGATTACGACCCGGACTACCCGGTGTTCGCCACCGAGGACATCCTCGACGCCCATGAGGACGTGCCCGAGCTGGAAGCCCTGATGCGGTGGGCGATGGTGCTGCACAACCAGTACCCCTGGGACAGGTCCGGCACCGAGCTGCGCGGCCCGGACCAGATCCGCGATGACGACTTCGTGGTCGCCCTGCACCCGCGCAACCGGGACGTGATGGCCTTCATCGACCGGGTCAGGCGCTCCGGCTCCTGCGAGCAGGGCAGTGCGGGCATGACCCCCCGGGCCGCGCGGCGGCCGGTCGAGATCGCCGCCCCCGCCGCGCCCTACCAGCCGGTGCTGGTGCGGGAAGCGTTCGCGGTCCAGCCGGCGCTGGAGGCGCTGGCGATCGTGCGCGGCGAGCACGTCTGCGGCAACGCCGACGTCGTCCGGAACGCGAGTTTTTCCTGGTCGCCGATGAGCGCCGAGGAGATCACCGCGAAGACAGGCATCCAGCAGCGCCGCTACACCAGCCGGGAGCCGGAGCAACTGGGGCTGGCGGCGGCACTGGCGGCGCTGGCGAAGTCCGGCCGTGGTCCCGAGGAGATCGGCGCGGTCCTGGTCAGCACCTGCACGAACACCCGGCAGATCCCGGGGATGGCGTGCTGGCTGTCCGGCGAGCTTGGCCTGCTGCAGACGCATGCCTCGGCGGACCTGGTCGCCGCCTGCGCGGGCCTGCCCTACGGGCTGGCCGAGGCCATCCGGCAGCTGCAGGAGGTCCAGCGGCCCGTCTTGCTGGTCTGCGTGGAGAAGTTCTCCGACAAGATCGGCAGCGTCCGGACCTCACGGATGATCTTCGGCGACGGCGCCGCGGCCATGGTCATCGCCCCGGCCCCGCCCGGCCGGGCGGGGGACGTGGACGTCGTGCAGACGTACGCCAGCGGCCCGCGCCGTGAGGTCAACTCGATTATCTGGCCCAACCAGGAGTTCGACGGAGACATCACCGTGTACGGTCCCGACGTCAAGTCGCTCGTCCAGCGCTACCTGAAGCAGATGCTCGGGGAACTACGCGCCCAGCCCGACCCGGATGACCCCCGGCGGACGCTGCTGGACAGCATCGAGCTTCATCGTCCCCCACCAGGCCAACAAGACGATGATCCTCAGCCTGGCCGGCGAGGCCGGGCTGTCGGCCGAACAGCTGTACTTCAACGTCCAGAAGATGGGCAACGTGTCCTCGGCGAGCATCCCCATCGCGATCTACGACGCGGTACGCGACGGCGTGATCACGCGCCCCACCCGGGTGTTCGCGCCGGGCTTCGGCGCCGGAGCGGTCGGCGGCTACGCGGTCATGCGCATCGATCCCGCGATCGTCGCCGACGAAGTCGTGGTGGACATCCTCCCGGACTCGTCGAAGGCGGGGATCTGATGAGCGGCCAACCGGGGGCGGCCTTGTCCCGCGTCGCGGTCGTCAGCCGGGGCGCGCCGACGATGCGGCTGATCAACGCCGTACGGGAGTGGAACGCCGAGGGGCGAGCGCCGCTGCGCGTCATCGCCCTCTACGCCGCCGCCGACCGGCGCGCGACGTTCGTCCGTGAGGCCGACGAGGCGCTGATGATTGGCCCGGATCCGGATTCCGGGCAGGACACCGGCGCGCCCAGCGCCCGCCCTTACCTGGACCTCGCCGAGCTGGAGCGGGCGCTGGTGAAGTGCCGGGCGGACGCCGTGTGGCCCGGCTGGGGAGTCGCGTCAGAGCTGGCGGAGCTGGCGGAGCTGTGCGGCCGGCTGGGGATCATCTTCATCGGCCCGCCGGCTGAGGTCATGCGCCGGCTCGGCGACGAGGCCGAGCGCGAGCGCCTGGCCGAACGGGCCGGCGTGCCCCTGGCCGCGCGCCGCGGCCCGGGGCACGCCGACAGGCACGTCGAGGTCCAGGTCGTGGCGGACGCCGCGGGCGCGGTGTGGACGCTGGGCGTCCGGGATGGCAGCGTGCGACGGCGGGGCCAGAAGGTGATCGAGGAATCCGCCTCGACCGCGCTGGACGCCGAGCGGGAGCGACGGCTCCGCGCGCATGCCGCCGAGCTGATGCGGGCCGCCGGGTACGCCGGCGCCGGGACGGTCGGGTTCCGCTACCAGCCGGACCAGCGGCTGATGTCATTCCTCGAGGTCACCCCGGGGCTGGCGGCTGAGCATCCGGTCAGCGAGGTCGCCACGGGCCTGGACATCGTCAAGCTGCAACTGCACGTCGCGGCGGGCGGCACGCTGGGCGAGATAGCCGCCGCCGATCCGGCGGCGCTCGGGCACGCCATCGGGGTCCGGCTCACCGCCGAGGACCCGGAGCGCGGTTTCGCGCCCGCGCCCGGCCTGATCGAGTACCTCGCCCTGCCGGCCGGCCCGGGGATCAGGGTCGACGCCGCCGTGGCTGAGCGGGATGTCATCTCGCCCCAGGGCGACCCGACGATCGCCACGGTGGTCGCCCTGGGCCGTGACCGCGGCGAGGCCCGGGCCAGGCTGTCGCGCGCCCTTAAGCAGGCCGCCATCGTGATCCGCGGCGGCACCACCAACAAGGCGTTCCTGCTCGACGTGCTCGGCCGGCCGGAATTCGTCAGCGGCGAGCTCGGCGCCACCTGGCTCGACACGATGATCGCCGGCGGCTACCGGTCGCCGCGACGAGTCGACGTCGCCCTGCTGGCCGCCGCCTTCGACGCCTACGAGGCGCACGAGAGCCGCCAGCAGGCCCACCTGTTCGCGTCCGCCGCGCGCGGGCGCCCGGAGACCGGACACGAGACGTGGCACCAGCTCGACGTCCGCGCGGACGGCGAGGCCTACCGGCTGCGGGTGGCCCGGCCCCGGCTCCACCGCTACCACGTGGAACTAGACGGCCTCGCGGTCGAAGCCGATATCGAGCGCTCGGGACGGTTCGAGCTGACGCTGGGCGTCGGCGGCCAGGCATTTCGCGTGCTCTGCGTCGCCCAGGGCGCGGACTACCTCATCGAGGTCGACGGCGCGGTCCACCGGATCTCCCGCAACGAGGCCGGGCTCGTCCGCGCCCCGGCCCCGGCCATGGTGGTGGCCATCCCCGTCCAGGCCGGCCAGGAGGTGGCCGAAGGCGACGTCGTGGTCGTCGTGGAAAGCATGAAGCTGGAGACGGCGCTGCGTACCCCGGTCGCAGGCCGGGTCACCGAGGTGATCGCCGACGTCAACACCCAGGTCGAGACGGGCGCCAAGCTGGTGCGGATCGAGCAGGACACCGAACGCCGCCCGGCCCCGGGCCGGCGGACGCGAGAAACTCAAGGCCCGCGGCGCGAGACGGCGGGGGCCGGGCGAGCCTGGCCGCGCTGGCCGGCCCCGCGAGCACCGGCCAGGACCCGGCCGCGCTTGCGGCCAGCGCGCTCGCGGCGCTGCGTTCCCTGGTACTCGGCTTCGATGTCGACGAGGAGGAGGTCGCGCGGCAGCTGCGGCAGCTGGATGCGGCCCGGGCCGGCCTGCCCGCCGACGACGGGCGGGTACTCGCCGCGGAGATCAGCGTCCTGCAGATCTTCGCCGACCTGTGCGCGCTGTGGCGCAATCGCCGGGTCGGCGGAGATCCGGGAGGGCCGGGCGACACCGGTCCCGACGGCGCGATCACCGACGGCGCCGAGGCCGACGGCGCCGAGGGCGCCCACAACGCGCAGGAGTACCTGCACGCCTTCCTGCGCTCCCGCGACGCCGACGCCGAGGGCCTGCCGGGGTCATTCCGCACGAGGCTGCGCCGGCCCTGGCCCACTACGGCATCACCGACCTGGAGCCCTCGCCCGACCTGGGGCCGGCGCTGTACCGGATCTTCCTCGCGCACCGCCGCGCCGCCGCTCACGTGCCGGTCGTGTCGGAGCTCCTCCAGTGGCGGCTGGACCACCCCGGATCCCTGTCCGGCGAGGTCCGTGACGGCTACAGGCGGGCGGTGGAGCAGCTGGTGGGGGCCACCGAGCTGCGCTATCCAGCGGTCGGCGACCTAGCCCGGCAGGTCCGCTACCGCTGCTTCGAAGCATCGCTTATCGCCGCCGAGCGGGCCCGCGCCCAGCAGCAGGTGCGCGCCGAGCTTCGACCGCCTCAGCGCCGACCCCGGGACCAGGGCAGCCCAGATCGACGCCATCGTCGCCACCGGAGAGCCCATCCTGGAAGTCTTCGCCGAGCGGCACCACCCGGTCATGCTCGAGGTGATGACCCGGCGCTACTACCGGATCAGGCCCCTGGCTCCCGTCCAGCTCGCCCAGCGCAACGGCCACCCGGTGGTGACCGCCGAGTACGCCCACGACGGGCAGCGCTACCTGGTGATCGCGACGGTGGCCGACGCCGGGGACATCGCGCCCGCGACCGAGCTGGCCCGGCTGCCCGCCGCGATGCCGCCCGACCGGAGCGTGCTGGTCGATCTCTACCACGCCGCTCCCCCGGCGCCCGACGATGAAGGCGCCGGCCCGGACGGGACGGCGAACTGGATCCGGGACAAGCTCGGCACCTTCCCGCCGGGCCTGCGACGGGTCTCGGTGGCGGTGCGCCCCGCCGGCGACGCGGACCGCGGCAGCCCGGCCTGGTTCACCTTCCGGGGCGCGCCGGGTACCGGTGCGGCCGTGGAGGACCGGACGCTGCGCGGCCTGCATCCACAAGTCGCCGAGCGGCTGGGCCTGTGGCGGCTGTCCGGATTCGAGCTGACCCGGCTGCCCGCGGCGCCCGGCGTGCACCTGTTCCGCGCCAGGGGCCGCCGGGTGCCCGCCGATCAGCGGCTGATCGCCCTGGCCGATGTCGGCGACCTGACCGTCATGCGCGACTCCGGCGGGCGGATCCGCGGCCTGCCGCAGCTCGACCGCGCCCTGGACGCCTGCCTGGACAGCCTGCGCTCGGTTCGGTCGGCTGACCGCGAGGCGGCCAGGCTGGACTGGAACCGCGTCATGATCCACGTCTGGCCGGTCGCCGACATCTCGGTCAGCGAGCTCCACCAGGTCATGCGGTCCCTGGCCCCGCGGACTGAGGCCCTGGGGCTGGAGCAAGTGCTGACCCGGCTGCGCGTCGCCCGGGGGAGCGCGCAACCCCGCGAGGTCATGCTGCGGATGTCGTGGCCGCCAGGAACGGGGCTGACGCTGCGCGTCACCGACCCGCCGTCCCAGCCGCTGCGCGAGCTTGACCCCTACACCCAGAACGTGATCCGGGCCCGCCGCCGGGGCGCCGTCTACCCCTACGAGCTCATCCCGCTGATCACCCGCTCGCCGGACCGCGACGGCACCGCGGGCACCTTCACCGAATACGACCTGGACCTCGCGGGTGCCCCGGTGCCGGTGGACCGGGCCCCGGGATCCAACGTCGCGAACCTGGTGCTCGGCGTCGTCACCACCCCGACGCGGCGCTACCCGGAGGGGATGCGCCGGGTCGTCCTGCTGGGCGATCCGACCCGCGCGCTGGGGGCGATCGCCGAGCCGGAGTGCCGCCGGGTCCTGGCGGCCATCGAGCTCGCGCGCCGCCTCGACGCCCCGGTGGAATGGTTCGCGCTCTCTTCCGGGGCCAAGATCGCGATGGACTCCGGGACCGAGACCATGGACTGGATCTCCCGGGTGCTGCGCGCGATCATCGAGTTCACCCAGGACGGCGGCGAGATCAACGTGGTGGTGGCCGGCATCAACGTCGGCGCCCAGCCGTACTGGAATGCCGAGGCCACGATGCTCATGCACACCAAGGGCATCTTGATCATGACCCCGGACTCCGCCATGGTGCTGACCGGAAAGCAATCGCTTGACTACTCTGGCGGGGTCTCGGCCGAGGACAACTTCGGCATCGGCGGTTACGACCGGATCATGGGCCGCAACGGCCAGGCCCAGTACTGGGCCCCTGACCTGTCCGCGGCGGCCGACGTGCTCCTGGCGCACTACGAGCATACGTACACCGCGCCCGGCGAGCGCTTTCCCCGTCCGGCCCCGACCACCGACCCCGCCGGGCGCGACATCTCCGCGGCGCCGCACGCGGGCCCGGCCGACGAGTTCAGCACGCTCGGGGAGATCTTCGATCCCGCCATCAACCCCGGGCGCAAGAAGCCCTTCGACGTGCGCTCGCTGCTGCGCGGCGTGGTGGACGCCGACCACGAGCCGCTCGAGCGCTGGGCCGACATGGGAGACGCGGAGTCGGCCGTGGTGCTCGACGCCCACCTGGGCGGGCAGCCGGTCGCCCTGATCGGCTTCGAATCAAGGCCGCTGCCACGGCACGGTCCCTACCCCGTGGACGGCCCGTCGCGCTGGACGGCCGGCACGCTGTTCCCCCGGTCGTCGAAGAAGACGGCACGGGCGATCAACGCCGCCAGCGGGAACCGCCCGCTGGTGATCCTGGCCAACCTGTCGGGGTTCGACGGCTCCCCGGAATCGCTGCGCCAGCTTCAGCTGGAGTACGGCGCGGAGATCGGCCGCGCGGTGGTCAACTTCGACGGCCCCATCGTGTTCTGCGTGGTCTCCCGCTATCACGGCGGCGCTTTCGTCGTGTTCTCCGGGACCCTCAACGACAACATGGAAGTCGCCGCAGTGGAGGGCCCTACGCGTCGGTGATCGGCGGCGCGCCTGCCGCCGCGGTCGTGTTCGCCGCCGAGGTCCGCAAGCGCACCGCGGCTGATCCCCGGGTGGCGGGCCCGCAGGAGGCCATCACCGAGGCCAGCGCGAGCGGCGACCACGACAAGGCTTCCCGGCTGCGCGCGGAGCTGGACGAGGCCTGGCCCGCGGTGCACGCAGAGAAGCTCGGGCAGGTCGCCGACGAGTTCGACAGCCAGCACAGCATCCAGCGGGCGCAGAGCGTGGGCTCGGTCCAGGCCATCGTCGCGGCGGCCGGCCTGCGGCCCTACCTGATCGAGGCGGTGCGGCGCGGGATGCGCCGGGCGATGGCCGCGCCCGGCGGCGCATGACCCGTACGCGGCAGCCCGGGGCCCGGTGCTGCCGCGTACGGTGCCAGTCGGAGGATCCGGCTTGGCCTACTTCTCGACAGCGCCGTCCCGCGTGAGCGGGGCCGCCGCCTCCAGCCACTCCTGGACGAAGTGGCGCTGGTTGTCGAGCAGCTTCTCGGCGAAGTCGTAGAGGCCTGCGTTGATATCCCCCGGCTTGGGCATCTCGCCGAGCGGGAGCGGCGCGAAGAACGCCTTGGGCGTCACGGGCTGCACGAGGGCGACGCAGGTCCGGACCGCCTGGACCGTCATCCCCTGGCTCGTCCGGATCGCGTGGAGGAAATCGTCCTGCAGTTCTTTGGTGGCGTAACTAGCCATTTGTCCCCGCTTTCCTGTAGGTTAACGCTTCCCGTAAACTATACCAAGCACCTGCTTGCGATACCAAGCAGATCGCCCCCGCCCCGGGCCGTCCGCCGGGCCGCGAGCAGGCCTTATGTGGACATACCTGGACGGCCGTGATACCGCTAGCCCCGTGACTGCCGAGCCAGCCGCCGGCTGGATCACCATCGCGAGGGAGACGCCGTGACCGAACTGGCCACCATCCGGGCCTCACTTGAGCAGTGCTACGACGCGATCGAGTCGCTGGCCGGCCAGATGGACGCCACCCAGTGGCACGCGCAGTCCCTGTGCCCGGACTGGGACATGCGGGGCGTGATCACCCATCTCGGGATGATGGAACGGGTGCTCACCGGCTGGCTGCCGGAGTCGGCCGACGGCGCGCCGCCGCTGGACCGGATCGACCCCTACCACGACGAGATGGCCGCGCTGGACGACGCGGCGTTCGCGGCGCGCATCGGCGAGATCTTCGCCCGCCGCCGGGCGGACCTGGCCGGGCTGACCGAGGCCGACCTGGCCAGGCAGTCCTGGACGCCGATCGGGCCGCGCACCTACGGCGGGTTCCTGGAGATGCGGGTCTTCGACTTCTGGGTGCACGAGCGTGACATCGCCACGCCGCTCGGCTGGCCGGCCGACGACACCGGGCCGCGCGCGGAGATGGCCCTCGGCCAGGTGGAGAAGCTCGATCGGCTACATCGTCGGCAAGAAGATCGGATTGCCGGACGGCACCAGCATCGTGTTCCACCTCACCGGGCCGGTGCGGCGCGACCTGCCGGTCGTGGTCGACGGCCGGGCCAGGCCGGTGGACCACCTCGAGCATCCGGACGTGGAGCTGACCACGGACACGGTGACCTTCATCCAGCTGGCGGCGGGCCGGATCGACCCGCAGCGGCAGATCGACTCCGGGCGGGTGACCTGGACGGGAAACGCCCAGCTAGGCGACCGCGCCGCGCGCAACCTGAGGTTCACTATCTGACCGGCGGGCGCGCCGGCCTGCTTACGCCGCGTGGCGGCGCTGGCGCAAGGCGACCGCGGACAGCAGCGCGGCCCCCGCGAGCAGCGCGGCCGACAGGTACAGCGCGTCGTGCAGCGCACTGGTGAAGGCCGCGTACCCGGCCCGGATGATCTGGTCCAGCGGGTCGTTTCCGGTCGGACTGCCATGGCCGAGGGCCACCGAGCCCGTCTCTATCACCTGGAGCACATACTGCTGGAGCGCGGCCGAGGCGCCCAGGTGCGCTCATGCGGCTGACTAGCCCCGACCGCAACTCGGCATTGACGACGGCGCCGAGGATGGCGATGCCGGTGACCGCGCCGAACTCCCGGCTGGTGTTCGTGGCCGATGCGGCCATCCCCGACCGGTCGGCGGGTACCGCGCCGAGCACGGACGAGGTGACCGGCACGACGCAGGTGCCGATGCCGACGCCGGCCAGTCCCAGCGCCGCGGTGAGCGGCAGGTAGGACGGATTCGGGTTAATCACCACGTTGGTCAGCAGCAGGCCGGCCGCGAACAGCAGGCAGCCGGCGACCAGCAGCCAGCGGACGCCGACCACGGTCGCCCATCGGCCCGCGAGCAGTGCCGCGATGATCATCGTCACCGTCATCGGCAGGAACAGGCCCGCGATGCGGTACGCGGAGTAGCCGGCAATCACGCCCAGGTAAAGCGCGGTGAAGAAGAAGATCGCGAAGGTGGCGAAGTACGTGCAGTAAGCGACCACGTTCGGGGTCGTGAACCCGGGGACCCGCAGGTAACTCAGGTCGAGCAGCGGGAACGGCGCCCGGCGCTCCCACAGGACGAAGGCCGCCCCAGCGACCAGGGACACGGCGAACAGCGCCAGCACTCCGGGTGCGGCGTAGCCGGCACTCTCGCCGTTGATGATGGCGAAGATCAGGGCGGCGAGCGCGCCGCCGCCGAGCACGGTGCCCGGCACGTCGACCCGGCCAGCTCCCGGGTCGGCGCTCTCGGGCAGGACCATGGCCGCTACGACCAGCGCGGCCAGGCCGAACGTCACGTCGAACCAGAAGATCCCGCGCCAGCTCCACACCCCGACCAGCGCCCCGCCCAGGACCGGGCCGAGCGCGAGCGAGAACCCCGATACCGCGGCCCAGACCCCGAGCGCGCGGTTGCGGCTGCGTTCATCTGGATACAGCTGCCGGATCATCGACAAGGTGCCGGGCGCGCTCGCCGCCGCCCCCAGCCCCATGACCGACCGGGCCGCGATCAGCGTCGCGATGCCGGGAGCGACCGCGGCCAGCCCCGCGCCGACGCAGTAGACGCCCGCTCCGGCCAGCATGATCTTCTTGCGGCCGAACTTATCGCCCATCATCCCGAAGACCATCATGAAGCTGGCGAACGTCAGGGCGTATCCCCCGACGACCCACTGCAGCGCGGAGACTCCGCCGTGCAGGTCCTGCTGGATGCTGGCCAGCGCGACGCTGACCACCGTGTTGTCGAGGAAGGTCAGGAACAGCAGCGTGCACAGGGAGGCGAGGGCCAGCGGGCGGCGCCGCGGCGCGAGCATGCCCACCCGGGCGCGCGCGAGCGTGTCGGCCACCCGGCTAACTCTGGCAGGCAGCGGGCAACTGGGGGCTCCCCTTGGGGAATTCCAGGTAGGCCAGCGCGCAGAAGCTCGCGATGGCGACCTTCCAGACGCCGCCGGGTAGACCGCGGTGCCCACCTGGTTCTTCAGCAACGGCGTGCCGAGCAGCAGGACCTGGTAGTGCACCGTGGCCTGCGTCGGTGACGTGAGCGTCACTGAGCTGACCGTCGCGGTGGACCCGGTCGCGGCCGCCCCGAACGACGTCTTGGACTGGGCCTCGACGAACGCGGCCACCTGCGATCCGTCTTGGACCAGGGCGGTCCGGCTCGGGAGCGGCGCCTTGCCGTTGAAGACCGTCTTCCAGTTGGCCGTGATCGCGGCCACGGCCGCGGGGCCGCTGGTCGGCTCGGCCGCCGCGGTAGCACTCGCGGCCGGCGTCGCCGTCGACTGATGGCTGCCGCCGCCGCTTCCGCAGGCGGCCAAGATCAGGCATCCCGCCGCCACGGCCAGTGCCTGACGCGGTCCCGGCCAGTGCACGCTACCCATGGGCGCAGTGTGCCGCACCAAAGATCGGGAGCGCTACCGCTTTTCGTAGACATGCGTGAACTTTCGCAGAACTACGTGAAACGGCACTCGAGACGGTGGTCACCATCAGCCAGCGCACCGCCGGAGTAGTCCTGGCGCTTCGAGAGGGCGCCGCGTCCGACGCCGGGCTCGCCCAGCACATGAGCCAGCGGGCTGGCTGGCGGTCGTCATCGACCGGCTGCTGCCCAGCCCGGCAGTGGGGGTGCAACCCCGGCGGAGACCGGCTAGCGACCCTGAACTCGGATCTGGTACAAAGAGCACGCAAACCCGCCACAGTATGACAATTCCGCGAGATCACGAATCGTGATTACACGCCGATCGCGGGTCGGCGACCCATGAAAGTAGGAGAAGTGACGCGAAAGACCCCCCGGCACCCTGCTGCCCCGGCCACAGGTACCAGCCAGGCCGAGACCGACGACGCGGTCGCGCAGGAAGCCGGCAAATCCCGTACCGTCGGGCGGCGTGGCCTCCTGACGCGCGGCGGGGCAATGGTCGCCGTCGGCGCCGGCGCGGCCGTGGCCGCGACCGCGAGGCCTGCCGCGGCCGCGACCGGCGACACGGTCATCCAGGGAACGGTGAATAACGTGGGCAGCAACGCGCCCGCGACGGAGATCCAGGCGACCAACGGCAGCGCCCCCACGCCGACCGTGATCCTCACCAACCTCGGCACCCCGGCGACGGGCCAGGCGAGCCCGCCGCTGCGGATTACCCCGGCCGGATCCGGCCTCACCCTGCCCTCCGCTAACACCGTCGGTGGCGACATCGTTGCCACTAATGACGGCAACCTTTGGTTCACCCACGCGGTTCCCAGCGTGGGCACCTTCCCGGCAATCGTGCACACCGACGGCAATTCGAACAGCTTCGTCCCGCTCTCCGGGCCGGTTCGCATTCTGGACACCCGGACCAGCGCGGGGCGGGCGCACGTGCTGGACCCCAGCGGCAAGTTCGATAGCGCTGGCAGGCTGATCAAGGGCCAGACAATCCACATCGACTTGACCAGCCTGGTGGCTTTCGGTGACGCGATGTCGGGGAACCTCACGGTGACCGGATCTCTCGGGGCCGGCTTCCTGACGCTCTGGTCGGGGGCCATCGCCCTGCCGAACGCATCGTCGATCAACTACGTGAAGGGCCAGACCATCGCCAACCTGACGTCTTCCGGAATCTTCACCTTCGGTTCCAAGTCGGACGCGATCGCCATCGCCTGCACTAATAGCAACACGCATGTGATCCTGGACGTGGGTGGCTTCTTCGTCGCTGATTTCGGGCAGGTCAACCCGGCCAACGTGGCATCCTCAATGCACGCGAGCTCCCGGGCTGCGCGCATCAGCCGGGCCTACGTCCGGCCGTAACGCCCTGACTTAGGCCCATTCGCGATGAACCGATGGGGCGCGGGCCGGAAAGGCCTGGCGCATCCGGAAATCGGCGACTCGGACGGTGAAGACCGATATGGCAGGAAAAACGTGATGGATTCGGCCTACGGGGGCCGAAACCATACTCACGTTCTCTGGGTTGCGGCTTCTCGAACCGGAGAGCTGATGCGTTCGCTCGTGGCCTGTCGACCATTGCTCGCGGGCGCCCGCCCGGGCGGATGGCACCGGCCGGACGGGCCGTCGCCGGATGCTGGAGCCGTCCGTAACGCCGCGGTTCCGCGCCGGCCACGCGGGGTGCCGCGACGGACTCGGTGAAGGACACGACCGGAAAAGCCCCGGCTACGGGTCAGGACCGGGTAGGCTCACGGACGGTGAGGCGCGGTCGCCTCGCGGTACAACGGATAGAGGGCTTAAAATAATGGCAACAGGAACAGTGAAGTGGTTCAACGCCGACAAGGGCTTCGGCTTCATCGCCCCCGACGACGGGTCGGCGGACGTGTTCGTCCACTTCTCTGCGATCACGACCTCGGGCTACCGGTCGCTGGCTGAGAACCAGAAGGTCGAATTCGACACGACCCAGGGCCAGAAGGGTCCGCAGGCGGAGAACGTCCGCCCGCTCTAACATCACCAGCGCCCGCGCCAACGAAGGCGCGGGCGGCCAGCACACCCGGCAGGCAATGTTCGCCTCTGTGAAGCCCACAAGGCACCCAAAGCGGGCCTAGGGCCTGAGGACGATCTTGCCACGGGTGTGGCGGCGCTCAAGCTCGGTGTAGGCCTCGCGGACCTGCGCTAGCGGGTAGACGTTCGCCGACGGGCACCTTGAGGTGCCCGTCGGCGAACAGGCTTGCCAGCTCGGCGAACACCTTGGCGCCCGGCCCGGCCTCTGCACCCCCTCGGTCTTCACCCCGGTGCTTCGCGGCGGCGGCGAAATCGGCGATGGTGTCGATCCGCCCGGCCGCGACGCCGGGGGCGAGGGCCAGCTCGGCGTACCCGTCGTCGTGGATGTCGATGAAGGCGTCCACGCCGCCGGGCGCGGCGGCCCGGATCCGGGCCGCGACGCCGTCGCCGTAGGCGACCGGGATCACGCCGTGGCCCTTCAGCCACTCGTGGTTGCCCTGACTCGCCAGGCCGACGACGGTTGCCCCGGTGCGGCGCGCGAGCTGGACGGCGAGCGACCCACTCCCCCGGCGGCTCCGGCGACGACGGCCTCGCCCGCCGTGGGCGGGCGCAGCCCAGGCGGGGCTCACTCAGGCCAAGCCGCTTGAAGGAACCTCCTGCCAGCAGGCCAGTCGCTGCCACACTTGCCGCCGGGCAGGTGAGCGACCGGTCAGGGCACGGCGGTCAGGCCGGCCGCAGTGAGCAGGTAGGCGTCCTGATCATGGCCGGGGTCGGTGAGCAAGGTGGTGATCGCGGTGCCCACCTGCCCGGTGGTGAGGGCCGGCCCTGCCGCCTTGAGGTAGTCGGCGACGGGTATCCCCTGCCGCGCGGCGTAGGCGGCGACGGCGGCCGATCCAAGATCGGTTGCGGGGGTGAGCTGCGGGAGCACGCAGCGGAACCGGATGCCCAGGTCGGCTCGCTCAGACTCCTGCGCGGCGTAGGCGGTGATGAACTTGATGGCGGCCTTGGCGCCGGCGTAGCCGCCGGATAGCGGCGACCCGCGCAGCGCGGCGCCGCTGGAGATGGTGATGACGGTGCTGCCGGGGTCGAGCGGGTGCAGCAGCGCTTCACGGATCCAGCGGAAGGCGTGCTGCACGTCGGCGTCCCAGTTCTGGCTGAAGGTCTGCCAGGTGTGCTGGTGGAGGGGACGGGGCAGCGGGGCGGCGCCGGCGTTGAGCACCACGATGGCGGGCTGGTAGGCGTCGATGAGCCGGCCTGCCGTTACCGGCCCGGCCGCGTCCGCGGCCTGCGGGATGAACGAGTCGCCGAGCTCTTCACGCAGCTGACTGAGCTGATCGCGATCACGGGCGACCCCGACGACTCGCGCGCCCGCCTTGACCAGCGATGTGGCGATGCCGCGGCCGAAGCCCCTGCTGGCCCCGGTGACCAGCGCGGTGGTGCCGGCGATGTGATTGGCGGACATGGTGCCTCCGAATTTCCTGGTGTCGTTTGCACCAGTTGAAGCCCGGGCCGGCCGGGACGACTCACCGGTGAATCCGCGCCGTCGCCGGTGTTGCATCCTCAGGAGGAGATAGCCAGGCGACGAGGCGAAAGGACCGCGCTGTCATGACCGAGGCAACCCTCGCCCGCGCCCAGGGCGGCGATGACGAGGCCTTCCGTGAGTTCATCGCGCCCTACCGGGGCGAGCTGCTGGCGCACTGTTACCGGATCCTCGGCTCGTTTCACGACGCGGAGGACATGCTTCAGGAGTCCCTGCTGGCCGCATGGCGCGCGCTCGGCCAGTTCGACGGCCGCGCCCCACGGGCCTGGCTATACCGCATCACCACCAACCGGTGCCTCAACTACCTCCGCAGCGAATCCCGCCGCCCGCAGCCTGCCGTCCTGCCCGGCCAGGGCGCTAGCGGGAAGGGAGCGGCCAGGCCTGACGGCCCGTGGTGGCTTGAGCCCTACCCGGACGCGCTGCTCGACGATGTCACGCCCGGCCCTGAGGCCCGGTATGACGCGAGGGAGTCAATCGCGCTGTCGTTCGTGGCGGGGCTGCAGCACCTCCCGCCCCAGCAGCGAGCGGCCCTGGTGCTCCGGGACGTGCTCGGCTTCTCCGCGGCCGAGGCCGCCGGGATCCTTGACACCACCGCGACGGCCGTCAACAGCGCGCTCGTCCGGGCCGGGCCGGCCTTCGGCCGGGCCGCGACCCGCACGACGTGCCGTTGCCCAAGTCTCCCGCCGAGGCGGCAGTCGTCGGCCGTTTCATCGATGCCTTCGAGCGCTTTGACCTCGACCAGCTGGTGGCCGTCTTGACCCAGGACGTCAGGCTCACCATGCCGCCAGAACCAGCCGAGTTCCAGGGTCCCGAGGCGGTCGCCGGGTTCCTTCGGGGCCTTCCCTTCTGGGGCCAGGAACTGAAGATCACTCACAGCCGGGCCAACAACCAGCCTGCCTTCATCTATTACCTGCCCGACCCATCCGCGCCGATCTGGCGAGCTGGCAGCATCATGGTGCTCACGCTGCGGGGCAACCGGATCAGCGGGCTCACCCGCTTCGGAGACCACGGGCTGCTGGGCCGCTTCGGCCTTCCCCGCACGCTGCCAGCAGACGGGCCGGGCTGACGAGCCGGGCGGTGTCGCCTACTCGTCAGTAGCAGGTAACCGGATGCCGGGCACGCTCAATACTGGCGGCTTGGCGGCACGACCGCCCTTCGTGATCATCGCCGCTCCGGCGTCCACGTGGCCGGGAGGCTCTTGATGCCGTTGATGAAGTTCGCGACCAGGAAGTCGGGCTGCGGCGCGCTGATGTCGGGGATTCGGGTGTAAATCTCGGTGAGGATCGCCTTGAGCATGGTCCGCGCCAGCGCGGCGCCAAGGCAGTAGTGCGGGCCGCCGCCGCCGAAAGTCATGTGCGGGTTGGGGCTGCGCCTGATGTCGAACGTGAAGGGATCGGCGAAGACCTCCTCATCGCGGTTGCCGGAGCAGTACCACAGGACGACCTTCTCGCCCTGCTTGATCGTGGTGCCGCGCAGCTCGAAGTCCTGGGTGGCGGTGCGGCGCATGTGCAGGACCGGGCAGGCCCAGCGCAGCACCTCCTCGACCGCGGTGGGCACGTACCGCTCGATGTCGCCGGCCAGCAGCGCCCGCTGATCAGGAAACCGCGTCAAGCTGTAGATGGCGTGGGCCGAGGCGTGCCTGGTGGTGTCGTTGGCCGCCACCGCCATCAGGACGAAGAACGCCTGGATGTCCTCATCGGTCATCTTCTGCCCCTCGAACTCGGCCGTGACGATCCAGGAGAGCACGTCATCACCGGGATTGGCCTGGCGCTCGGGGAGGAGCTCCTGCACGACCTCGTACAGGTCGAGCACCGCGCCGGCGAACAGCTCCAGGCCCGTCTGGTCGCCGCATGCCTCGGGGTCGGTCCAGGACAGGAGCCGCTGGGCGGCGGAGATGGCCTGCTCGGCGAGATCGCCGGCGGGGAGCCCGAAAAAGGAGGCGAAGATCCGCCCCGGCAGCTTCACCGAGATGTCCGCCACGAAGTCGCCCTCGCCGCGCCAGGCCATCTCGTCGACGAAGCTCGCGGGTGCGCTCGAAGATCCAGCCTTCGAGCTTGCGGAGATTGCGCGGCTTGAAGGCGTCCATCACGATGCCGCGCAGCCGCGGGTGACGCGGGGCGTCCATGGCGATGAACGACTGTGCCATTTCCGTCATCTCCGGAGTGAAGTCCTCCATCGTGACACCGCTGGCCGAGGAGAACACCTGCGGCATCCGCGACGCCAGCTGGATGTCCTCGTACCTGGTCAGGGACCAGAAGCCGTGGACATTCTCCTCCGGCGGGAGCAGGTCCGACTCGGGCGGCCTGCTCCAGGCCACCGGATTCTCGGCGCGGAGGATCGCGAAGGCACGGTCGCGCTCCTCCAGGCTCTTGCGCCAGAACGACCGGGCGCTCAGGTCGATGTCCTTGTGCGTGGCCGCCTCGGGTCCCTGTGCGATGCCCATCGAGTTGGCTCCTCCTGTGATAGAGCGCTGTTCTCCGGCCGGGCGCCGGGGCGCCTGGCCGGTCGGCGCGGCGGCTCAGCGGCCAGCGGCGATCAGGTCCTCGCGATCGCTGTCGCGGAGCAGCCGCTCGTACTGGGGGTAAAGCGACTTCGCCACGGGGATGAGCTTGAGGATCCTCGGAACCGGCCCCTTCGCCCGCACCTGGCCCCTGGCCAGCGCGACGGGCAGGTTGACATTGCCCAGCCAGAACTTGTTGCCAAGATCCGCGGCCATGGACAGCTCCACGACCGGCACCAGGTCGCTCGCGCCCTTGTCGACCCTCTTGTTCGGGAAGTCGATCGTGATCTGCGAGTCGGGATCGGAGTAGACAACGCGCAAGACGACGCCCGACGCGGCGAGAATGCCGCTGACCTGCGTCGTCCGCCATCGCTAGCTCGAAGATCCCGCCCAGGTAGCGCTGCACCTCAGCCGCGTCCTTGAACACTCCCACAATGAGGTCCCCTGCTTCCTGGGGCTGGCCGCCCTATCATCCCTACCTCATTCGATCAAACGTGACGCGCACCACGGACGCAAGAGCGCCACGCGGTTAAGCGCCGGGCGCATGGCATCTCGTAATGATTGCGATAGGGGCGCTGGCACAACCGACGGCCCGATGGCCGTATCTCGCGTCAGGATCGCGCTCTGTCGGCCGCGAGATGATCGCCCTGGCTGGCCGCCCAGGACGCGAGGAGGGAGAGGTTGTCGTGGGAGGCCGTTCCCGGTTCGGCGGTGTAGGTGATCATCGTCAGGGCGGGTTCGCGCGGCGAGCTGGAGGTGGTCGTAGCGCAGGTCGAGCGCGCCGACGACCGGGTGCCGGAATCGCTTGACGCCTCGCGCGTGGGCGCGCACGTCGTGCCGGGCCCACAGCTCGCGGAAGGTGTCGCTGCGGGTGGATAGCTCGCCGACGAGTTCGGTGCAGGGCGCGGTCCAGCGGGGCTCGGCGGCGGCGCGCAGGTGGGCGGTGAGGTCGTCGGCGACCTGGTCCCAGTCGGGCCAGAACTGGCGGGCGCGGGGGTCGAGGAAGGTGAACCGGGCGACGTTCGGCGCCGTGCGCGCGTCGGTGTAGAGCACGCTGTAGAGGGCGCGGGCGAGGGAGTTGGTGGCGATCATGTCGAGGGTGGGGCTGCGCACCAGCGCGGGGACGCCGACGAGGGCGTCGAGGACCGTCTGCAGCTGCGGGGCGATCGCCGCGGGCGGGGTGCGGCGGGAGCGGGACGCGGCGGACGGCCTGGCCGGCGCGGGCGAGGTCGATCAGGTGGGCCTGCTCGGCGGCGTCGAGCCGCAGCGCGCGGGCGATGGCCTGCAGGACGCTGTCGGAGGCGTTGGTGAGCGCACCGCGCTCCAGCCGGATGTAGTAGTCGACGCTGAGCCCGGCCAGGGCGGCGACCTCCTCGCGGCGCAGCCCCGGCACCCGCCGCTTGCGCCCGGCCACCGGCAGCCCGGCCGACTGGGGGCTGATCCGCGCCCGGCGGGAGGCCAGAAACTCGTGAATCTGGGCGCGATGGTCCATGCCTTTCAGGATATGCGCAGGTCGAGGCGGTTATGGAGGACTTGCCAGTACCCCTTTAACAGGTCCTGCCGCACGGTCGGCGACGGTGGTTACCTGCGAAGCCATGACCAGCAACACCATCGAAGACAGGACCACCATGCCCCTCGGAACCGCAATCATCGTCGGCGTCGGCCCTGGCCTCGGCCTCGCGCTCGCCCGCGCATTCGCCGCTGCCGGGCACCCGGTCGCCATGCTCGCCCGCGACAAGGCGAGGCTGGACGCCTACGCCGCGCGAGCTCGCCCCGGCCGGCCCGGCCCCGGACGTCCGCGGCTACGCCGCCGACGCCGCCGACCCCGCCAACCTGCGCGCCGCGCTCCGCCACGCGATCACCGACCTGGGCGCGCCCGACGTGCTCGTGTACAACGTCGGGGTGCTCCGCCCGGACTCGCCCACTCGGCGGCGAGGACCAGGAGTGGGCCAACGTCACCGCGATCAACGTCCTGGGCGCCAGGGTCGCGGCCGACGCCGTCCTGCCACGAGCTGCGCGACGGCCGCGGGACCCTGCTGTTCACCGGCGGCGGCTACGCGCTGCACCCGTCCACGGAGATTCGCGTCCCTGTCTGTCGGCAAGGCCGCGCTGCGCGCCTACGCGCAGGTGCTTCACGACCAGCTGGCGGGAACAGGCGTGCACGCGACCAGCGTCACGATCACGAGCGGAGATCGGCAGCGGCGACCCGCGCTTCGACCCGGCGGTGCTCGCCCGGGCCTACCTCGACCTGCACAACCAGCCCGCGGCCGAATGGCAGCACGAGCTAGTTTACTGAGCCATCCCGGCAGCAGCTTGAGCTGGCGGTCTCGGCGGCGGCCCGGAAGGACGAGGCGTTCACCCAGGTGGTGACTGAGCTGGTCAGCCAACTGCGGGATGCCGAGCGGGCATCAGGTCGTCCTGCGGTCACCGCGACGGCGGTGGGCGCGGGGGCGGCTGTGCTCACCGGGGACGCGCACGCGCACGCCGAGAGCGGGGGGATCGCGTTCGGCCAGGTGGCCGGGCTGGAACCGGATGCGGGGCCGTATGCCTGGTGGCAGGCGGAGGCGTGGGCGGGCAAGTCAGCGCTGATGTCGACGTTCGTGACGCAGGCTCCCGCGCAGCTGCCCGGGGGCGTGCGGATCGTGTCGTTCTTCGTCATCGCGCGGGAGGGCAGCCGGAACACCCGGGAGGCGTTCACCGGGGTGCTACTGGTCCAGCTGGCTGCCCTGCTTGGGCAGCCAGTACCCGAAGCACCGACTGCGGCGGACCGGGATGCCGCCCTGCTGGACCTGCTGGGGCAGGCCGCGGCCAGGTGCCGGGACGACGGCGGCCGGCTGGTCCTGGTGGTCGACGGGCTGGATGAGGACCGCGGGATCACCACCGGCCCTGGTCGCTGCCCTGGATCACGCGGCAGCGGGCAAGGTGACGCTCATATCGGCTCCGGCCGGCAGCGGGAAGACGTCGCTGCTGCGCGCCTGGGCCGGGCAACTGGGTCAGCCACGCCGGCTCGCCCTCGTGCAGGTGCAGCGCGGCCAGCACGACGCCCAGCAGTTCTGGCTGGCCCTGCTCGGCGCGGTCCGCCACGCCACCGGCGCCAACAGCGGCGCGGAACTGCCAGCGGCAGAACCCGAGAGAACTAGGATTTCCGGGTATGGGACGGATAACCACGACTGGCATCGACCCGACCGGAGGCTTCCACGAGGTAATTGGCAGGGCCGAGGAAATCGCGCGGGTCATGGGCAGCCCCGTCGCGGGTCCTGAGCACTTCTTTCTCGGGCTGCTGCACGCCAATTCCTGGCCGGTCCGCATCCTCGCCGAGCGCGGAATCCTGGACCCGGACGAGGCCGAGGCAGCCGTGATGTCCATCATCAGCGCTCCCGGCTATTGCCGGCCTCCGCTCCTCGCCCCCGCTCCCGCGCCTCCGATGGCCAGGGATAACGTCCTTTTGACGGCCGGGCAGACGGCGGCGGTGATGGGCGACTCCGCCATTTCGGAACTGCACGCGTTCCTCGCGATCATCGGCCAGCCCGATAGTGTTCCCGCGCGCGCCGTGGCCCAGGTGCTGGCCGCGGGCGACGCCGGCCTCGCCGTGGCCAAGGCAGCCGTGCTTGAGGCCAGGAATGAACGGCCCGCCGTGCCCGAGGCCGCGGTCATCCTGCCCGCGGACCAGGACTTCGACAATGCGCTGCGGGACGCGATCGTCGCGTCCAGGCGCCCGAAGGCCGGCATGTCCGTCGGCATCACGGCCGATGAGCGGATCTGGATCAAGGTCTACGACGACGATAGCCGCGCCGTCGTGAACGCCGCGCTGGCCAGCCTCGGGCGCCCGGCGGCATGACCATGACCGGGACCTGGATTCTTCACGGTGGGCACGTGTCACCACGTTCGGGTGATCCCGCCCCCGGGGCGAGCTGGCGGACCTCCAGCAGGTCAAGGCCGAGCGCTTCGATCTCGGCCAGGACGCCGTAGGGCCCGGGCTGGTCCAGCACGCCGGTCAAGACCGTCTCCGGGCCCTGCCGCTCCCATGCCATCGCCGGGAACAAGGACAGCAACGTGGCGCCGAGATGGCCGTTGATCCGGATCACGTACCTGGCGGATGCAGGGTCCATGGGGCCGATCGTCGCGCGTGGCCAGGTGGCGCCCGCAGGCTGCTCTCGGTCGGCCCGGCTCGGTGGTAACGCCCTTTTCCCCGCCCCCGGATCACCAGATTCCGGCGAGGCCGTATCACTTCTAGGGCCGGAATAATAACCGGGGGAAAGTCCGCTTAACTGTTGCGCGCCCGCCGCCGCGCGGGCCCCGACCCTCAAGGAGCCCCGACATGCCCCTCACCGGAAAGTACGAGCCGAGCGCCCTGTCCTTCGCCCGCGACCAGGTTGACCTCTACGAGCACTCCGGCGGCACGGACGGCACGCAGCAGGCAGGCAAGCCCGTGATCATCTTGACCTCGGTCGGCGCCAAGTCCGGCAAGCTGCGCAAGACGCCGCTGATGCGGGTCGAGCACGACGGCCAGTACGCCGTCGTCGCCTCACTCGGCGGCGCGCCCACCCACCCCGTCTGGTACCACAACCTCATCGCCAACCCGCACGTCGAGCTGCAAGACGGCCCGGTCAGGAAGGACTACCAGGCCAGGGAGGTGCACGGCAGCGAGCGCGAGGCCTGGTGGGAGCGGGCCATCGCCGCCTGGCCGGACTACGCCGAGTACCAGAAGAAGACCACCAGGACCATCCCCGTCTTCGTCCTCACCCCGGTAGGCGGCTGACACCCGGGTGAGTCCCGTGGCTTCATGTCACTGACCACTGGCATGACGGCGCCCGGACATCGCCTGGCCCCGGACCCGGCTGGCCCGGGAGACTTCGCACACTCCCCGACCACTTTCCCGGGCGATATGCGCCGAATTGTCCATACGGGAAGTGTGCGGAGTTCGCGGGCGGGTGCCGCTGGGGCTGAAGTGACCGGGCCGGGACGCGGAATGCCGTCGCGGCACCGGGCCACGGCCGGGACGGCAGGGCAGCCGGGCACGGTTGCCCGTCGTCGCCGGGCCTAACTAATTGACGATTCGGCTGCGGCGCAAGGTGGCGTTGCGGCGAGTCGCGCGACGCAATCCGCTAGCGTGCCTCGCTTGTTGCTCGGGTGCCCCTCGGACGGCGGGGATGGCAGGCGCGTCACACATGGTCGCCTATCGTCATCGGGCCTAAATGATTGACAGTTTGGGGGCGGGCATCGGGCACCCCCGAAGTCTGAATCAGTTAGGCCCGTTGAGCACTATCGACTAGTAACGTCCGCAGGAGGGCGAGCAAGGGCAGGCGCCAGGCCAGCCAGCCTGATGCCTGCCCGCTCATGCGCCTGGGCGTCAGGAGATCTTTCCGAGGTACGACACCATCTGCGAGTACGGGATGCCGGTGAACCCGGCCGGCGGGGTCAGGGTGAGCAGGGCCATGTTCTGCGGCGTGGGGCTTAGCCAGGTCACCCGGTCGAAGAGCGGCATCCATGTCATCCGGCTCGCGGGTGTGGGCGGTATGAAAGTGCCGCCCTTGTAAGCATGTATGAAATGCTCCGTCTGAACGACCATGTAAGTGCTGGCGTCAACCCAGATCCAGCTCGGGGGACCCTGAGACAGGGGTACCGACGGGTCGGTCACGCGCAGCACGATGGTGTCGCGGCCGTCAAGGACCCGGTGGCCGGCCACGGTGATGGCGCCCGCCTTCAGTGCCTGCCGGAAGGCGACGACCGGGTCCCCGTTGGACTGCAGCGGCAGCCAGGAGGACACGCTTACCTTCTGGCCATGATCGGTGTCGCTCGCGGTGAGCGTGGAGTACACCCGGTCGGCGTAATCGACGTCGAATTCTGTCCAGGTGTTGTCGCGTACTGTCGTCGCGGTCTGCAGGTACGGCTGCCCGGAGGAGTCGCGTATCCCGCCCACGTAGTGCTGCTGCTGGGTTGCCACGTCCGTATAGATGATGTCGCCGCTGTCCATCCCGCCCGTCCCGCGGTCCACGCTGATCAGGTGGTACGAGTTCACGAGCGCGGTTGTGACGTGATCGACCACGTAGGCGGCGGTCAGCAGCTGCGGGTGCTGGCTGGCCGGGCGCTGCGGGTGCGGCTTGGCCACTGGCCGCGGCGATGCCGGGTGGTGGCCGGGCGCCCAGCCGACGGCGGTGCCGATCGCGGCCGCCAGGACCCCGGCCGCGGCGACGCCCCCGATGAGGCCGTTTCGCCTCGCGCGCTTGCGATTGCGCCTGATTGCCCGGTCCAGCAGGCCGGCTGGCATGCTGACGTCCGATACCGCGGCGCTGAATATCGTCCGGAGCGGGATGTCGTGATCGGGATTACCGCGATCCGTGTCGTTTCTGGTCATCGTCCGGCTTCTTCCGTTGATAGGTTCGACGCGTATTCCATATCCGGGCTGATCGCCTCGCGGAGCGCCCGCAGGCCCCGCGCGGCGGCTGCCTTCACCGCGCTGACCGAGCAGCCGAGCGCCGCGGCGGTCTCGGCCTCGGTGAGCTGCTCCCAGTAGCGCGCCACGACGGCCGCCCGCTGCCGTGGCGTCAGCTGCCCGAGCGCGGAGATCAGCGCGAGCCGAAGGTCAAGCCCGGAAGCGTGATCGGCGACCGTCGCCTCCACCGGGTGGCCGAGCAGCTCCTTGCGGCGCGCGCGGGTCCGCCAGCCGTCGACGGCACGGTTGTACATGATGCGCCGCAAGTAGGCCTCCGGGTCGCCGTCGACCCTGTGCCACTGGCGGAGCAGCCGCTCCAATGCCTCCTGCAGCAGGTCCTCGCCGGCCTCGCGGCCGGGCGCGAGCAGGACCGCGGTTCGCAGCAGCGCGTTGCCGCGCTCCGCCAGGAACGCCGTCAGGTCGTCATGGCGGCTATCGCTTGTCATCAGGCGTCCTCCTTTCAGATAGAAGTACGCCGGGAATGGGCGGAAAGTCGCTCGGGCGCAAGCATCATCGGGGCAGCGCGCGCCGATCGGGCCACCGAGAGCCGGGCCGGCTAATAGGCTTTCGCGTACAACGTGGCTTTTATGCACGAACGGGCATGGCGAGGGCGCGAGAGGGAGACGTTGTGAGCGAGCCACCCGAGGACACGCAGCCCGTCCAGCCGCCCGGCCAGGGCGGCGTCCCGCCGTCGTGGTCCCCGGCCTGGCAGCAGGAGCCGACGGTCACCCGGCCGGGCATCCCGCCGTGGACGCCGGGCGGGCAAGGCGCCGGGCCTGGTGTCCCGGCCGGGCGCGCCGTCGCCGGCGCGGGACCACCCGCTCGTCTCCCTGATCTGGGACGGCGTCCTGCTGGTCATCACCGTCGCGGTGGTCGGCGCGGCCCTGGCGGGCACGCGCCAGGCGCACCTGGCCGACATCATCCGCCCCGTCGGGTACCTCGGCCTGATAGCCGCCGGATTCGCGCTGTCACTGCGCACCGCGACTCCCAACCTCGCGGTCGGCGCCATCGCGGGCATGACCGGCGTGATCGGCGCGCACCTCGCCGCGCAGGGGTCGTCGCTGTGGACCGCGATGGCGGAGGCCGTGGCGATCGCCGCGGGCGCCGGGATCATCGCGGGCCTCGTGGTCGCCGGGCTGTCGGTACCGGCCTGGGCCGTCACGCTCGCCCTCGCCGCCATCGCCGAGTCGGCGACCCTCGGGATCTCGAATGACCAGGTAATCGCGCTTCACTCCGGCGGCACTTACCCGGCCGGACAATGGATCGGGGCATTCATCGCCGTCTCCCTGGCCGGCGGCGCGCTGTGGCTGGTTCCGGGAGTCCGCGCCGCCCTGAGCAAGACGCGGAGCGCGGGAGAGCCAGGCCGGTGGGCCGGCCTGGGGCCGGGGCTGGGCGCGGTCGTCGGGCTGGCGGGGTCGAGCCTCCTGGCCGGCGCCGGCGGCGTGTCGCTGGTGATGTACGACCTGGCGGCGTCGCCGGCGTCGGACTCGCTCAGCCTGACGCTCACCGCGCTCGCGGCGGCCGCGATCGGCGGGGTCAGCGTCTACGGGCGGCGGGCGGGCGTGCTGGGAACGGCGCTCGGGGTCGTCATCGTGGCGACCATGATGTTCCTCCTGCTCGTGCACGGCGTCTCCGTCACCTGGTTCAACGCCGCCGTCGGGGGCCTGATCCTGGTCGGCCTCGGCGTGAACCGGGTCCTGGAGAGCATCGCCGAGACGCTGAGCCGGCCGCGCGGGCCGGGCGCGGCCCCGCCCGCCGGCTAGGCCGCGAGGCCGGGCGAGGAGGTCTTCGCGACGCCCGGCCCGGGTGGGTCGCGGCTGATTAGTATGACTCGTGCTGGTTCCGATTAATTGTCCCGGCGACGGAGGGAAACAACGCCGATGAGCGGCGGTCTATGGCAAGGCGACATGCCCGGCGCGGAGCGTGAGCTTCCCCAGTTCGACACCAGCGTGGCGCACATTGCCCGGGTGTATAACTACTGGCTCGGCGGCAAGGACAATTACGCCGCGGACCGGGAAGCGGGCGATGAGACGCTCCAGGGTTACCCGGACATGCTCTCGTCCGTCCGCGCCAACCGCGCGTTCCTGCGGCGCGCGGTCCGGTACCTCGCGGTCGAGGCGGGCATCCGGCAGTTCCTCGACATCGGCACGGGGCTGCCCTCGGCGGACAACACCCATGAGGTCGCCCAGGCGGCGGCGCCTACGTCCCGGGTGGTTTACGTCGACAATGACCCGGTCGTGCTGGCGCACGCACGGGCGCTGCTGACCAGCGGTCCCGAAGGCGCCACCGGCTACCTCGACGCCGATGCCCGCGATGTCGCCACGATTTTGGCCGAGGCCAGGAAACTGCTGGACTTCAGCCAGCCAGTGGGCGTGATGCTGGTGGCGATATTGCAGTTCATCGAGGACAAGGACGACCCCTACCAGCTCGTCGCCCGGCTGATGGAGGCGGTGCCCCCGGGCAGCTTCATGGTGGTCTCGCACCCGCCAAGCGACATGCAGGCCCTCGCGCCCGGCCTGGCGCAGGCGCTGGCCAAGCTCAACCTGAGCATGGCCCAGCGGGTCACCCCGCGCAGCCGTGAGCAGGTCACCCGGTTCTTCGACGGGGTGGACCTGATCGAGCCGGGCGTCGTCCCCATCCAGCAGTGGCGCCCGGACAGCGACGCGGAGGCGGCGGCACGCGCCGGGATGTGGGGCGGCGCCGGCCGCAAGCCGTGAGCTGCTAGCTCACGCCGATCGGGATCGTGACGGTGGTCTCGTCGAAGGCGTCGCTGCGGATCGTGATCCGCAGCTGCCACTGGCCGGTGATCGTCACGATGGCGGGGGCGCTGAGGTAGGTTCCGGGTTTGCCCGCGGTGAGCTTGACCGGCAGCGGCCCCAGGTCGCGCTGGGGCAGGGCCAGATCGGCCTGGATCTGCCGCGGGCTGTAGGGCTGGCCCTTCCCGTTCGTCACCGACAGGCGGAGCTGGTTCGGGCCCAGCCGGTCGGGAGTCACCAGGACGCTGATGGTGCCGGCTCCCCGCGGGCCGCCCGTGTTGAACGCGGCGCTCGCGCTGGCCGGCGGGTGGTAGCTCTCCCGGGCGGTGGGCGTGTTCACCAGCACCGCGGTGACCGCGAGCACGACCAGCACGATCACCACCTCGACCGAGACCGACCAGCGTAGCCGGGTCAAGGTCACGACCGCCTGGTCCGCGTTCACCTGGGCCTCGTCGTCCGGCACCGGAGCACTGGCGCCGTTACGGGCGTCGGCCCGGCGCGGGCCGTTGCCGGCCCGGCCCCGCGCGCCCGCCTTCACCGTCACCCGGCTGGCGGGAGCGGCCTCCCGGTCCGTGCTGGCCTGGGCGGCGACCATCGCGGCCACGGGAGCGCGGAGCCGCTGGACCCGCTGGCGGGCCAGGTTCCCGAGGGCTATCAGCAGGAACATCCCCGCGATCTTCACCAGTAGCAGGCGCCCGTACGTGGTCTCGAACAGCGCGCCCCAGGTTCCGACGCCGCGCCACGCCTGATAGGTGCCGGTGGCGACGATGACGCCGACGCAGCCGAGGGCGATGGGGGAAAACCGGGACACCGCCCGCGCCGCCTCGGCGGTGGCGGCCTGATAGCGCCGCCGCCCTCCCTTGCGGGAATCCGCCGGGGAGTCGGGACGGCGCAGCACCAGCGTCGCCAGGGTCACCAGTCCGCCGATCCAGACGGCGATGGCGGTGAGGTGAAGCATGTCCGACGGCACGGCCAGCGGCACCTGGATCCCGGTTCCGGCGTGATCGGCGACCGCCCACGTGCTGGCCAGCCCGAGCGTCACCGCCGCCCAGATCGCCGCGGCCACGCCGCGGCCATGCGGCCCCGCGGACGGCAGCGAGCCCAGCGTGAGGGAGAAGGCGAACAGCGCCGCCACGACCAGCAGCAGCCGGATTCCCAGGGCGCGGCCGTAGCCGCTGTACAAGGTGGCGTGCAGGACGTTGGGCCAGAAGACATGGCCGAAACTCTGGTTAGCGCCATAGACGCCCTGCAGCAGGATGGCGGCCAGCGTGGCGGCGGCGAGCCCGCCCCAGGCGCCGATGGCCAGCCGCAGGACACCGGGGCGGTTCGCGCAGGCCGGCCAGCAGCAGATCACGAACGCCACCACGCCGATGAGCAGCGCGAAGCAGCAGTAGGCAAGCCACCGCACGACGGCGAACACGAATCCGACCAGCTTGCTGGCCGGCGGCTGAAGGCTGGCCGGGTTCACGACGGAGCTGCTCGGGGCGCCCACCGAGAAGGTGAACGCCCCTTGCACCGGGTGCGAGTCGGCCGATATCACGTGCCAGCCGACCGTGTAGGTGCCGCGCCCGAGACCGGGCAGCAAGCCCACCGTGATCTGCTGGGGCAGGTGGCCGTGCGTGGTGTCGCCGTTGTCGGCCCGCTGGCCGTTGGGCGCGTACACCCGCAGGCTGTCGGGGCTGACGCCGACCGACTCATCGAAGGTCGCGCTCACCGAGGCGGGCGCCTTGGCGACGATCGCCCCTTCGGGCGGGCTGGTCGACTCCAGCGTCGCGTGGGCGAAGGCGGCCACCGATGTGCCCAGCACTGCGACCGACGCGAGGAACAAGGCGGCCAGCAGGCACGCTGCCCAGCGGATCACGTCGGCTCCCGTCAGCGGCGGGACGTGCCGCGGCGGCCGCTCGCGCCCTTGCGCCCGGGCGCTCCTCGCGCCGGGCCCGCGGGCCGCGCTGACTCCGGCCGTCCCGATCCGTTGCGTTGCTCCTGGGCGGGCTCGACGGCCGAGGCCACGGCGACGGCAGTACCGTCAAGGGCAGGGCCGTCAAGGGCAGACGCCGGGAACGCCGGCTCGGCGTTGGCCTTCCCCCGCCGCCAGCTCAGGCCGGCCAGCACCAGCCCGAGAAGGCCGATCAGCACGCCGCCGATCCCGATCGCGCGAGCCGTGCCGTCTGAGCCTGAGGCCGCGACGCTGGCCGATGGCGCGGCGGTGCCCGCCGTGCCCCCAGTGCCCGCCGTGCTCCCGGTGCCGGCTGCCCCGACGGTCAGCGTCAGCACGGGCGCCGGGTGATCGGGCTCGGCCTGGCCGGGCTGACGTAGGTCGATCCAGCGCACGACGTCACCGTTGGAGTACGTCTGGATCGCCTTGAACGCCAGCTGGCTGACTCCCTGGGGCAGCGGGTCGGCGGACAGGGAGAAGTCCTGGAACTGCCCGGGCGCTATCCGGCCGCCGGACCAGATCACCTCCGAGACGGCCTGGGTGAACTGCCCGTCGTCGGTGACGAGCGGCTTGGCCAGGGTGACGGTCTTGACCGAGATCGTCCACCCCGCCACCGGCTGGACCAGGAGCTGCGCGATCGGGTGATCGGTGGGTACCTGAACGTCGACACGGCTGGTGTACGCGCTGGCCTCCTCGTTCGGCACGTGGAAGGTCAGCACCGCGGCCGACCCCGCCTGGGCCGAGCCGGGACTGACGGTGATGTGAGCGAGCGCGGGGATCGCGAACAGCAGGGTTCCCGCGGCGGTGGCGGCCGCGATGATCGCGGACCGGGTCAGGGCGCGCGAGTGCGATCGCGCGCGGCTGGCAGCAGACAAGGTGATCCGTCCTTTCTGTTCGCCGCGCCCATCAGCGCGGCATTGACGCCGAAGGCGTTCATCAGTGTGGTGAAGCTCAGCGAGACGCGCGCCGCCTCGCGCAAGGGGGTGGTACAGCCACATCCATCCAGGCCCATACTGAACGTGACCGATAACTGCTGCCCGGTCCCGGCGCTGGCGTTTCATGCCTGCGTCCGGAGCAGGGATACGACCTCGCCGTCGCCACCTTTTGCCCGGGCCGTCATCGCCTTCCACCGTTCGGCGTCCCTGCGAGTTCTGCTCGGGAAAAAGCCCAGGTCGGCGTCTTTCGCAACGCCAAACAAGGTGCGGAACGCCTGACGGTAGGCTCGGTTGGGCCAGGTAATCACCCCGCGTTCTAGCTTGGACACATAGTTGCCATTGATTGCCAGCTCACGGCCTGTCTGTGCGGCGACGATCTTGGCTACTTCCTCAGCGACCTGGCCTTCTGTCATGCCAGCGGCCAGGCGCATACAGCGGAGCTTGTAGTTGCCCGTGGGGCGGTCTTTGTCCAATTTTCCATCCTCTCGTGCCGAATCGTCGCCTCTTGAGGCGAACTGTGGTCTCTTATTCAGAGCCAGTCAATAAGAATGGGCAATCATCCCAGTAAACGTCCCAGTCAGATGCAAAAGAATCCATTGAAAGTGCAGCGAAACTATCGGTATCAAATTTAAATTCGAACGTTATGACCAAAATGTAATTGAAAATAATTGTCCGGTTCCAGGCAGGCGCTGCCGCCCCGGGCCGGTGGGCCCGGGACGGCAGCGCGCGTTTAACGGGTCAGCACATCACAGCTTCTTCACTGCGGTGCTGGTTGTCGGGACAACCCGGAAGATGCCCCAGTCACCGGACTTGATGATCGGGTCGCGACCGATGTCGTACTCGTAGTCGCCGGTCGCCCCGGTTGCACCGCCGGCGCCATTGACGAGGTAGGCGTCGAAGGTCTCGCCGGGCAGCACGGCCCTGGCCTCGATGAGCTGACTGCCTCTCATGCCGTGATCGAGGGGGAAGGACGCACCGGAGACCTGGAACGAGACCGGGTCATCGCCGACGGCATCGGCGAACCGCCAGATCACCGGATCGCCGGCCATGGCGGTGAAGGTGGGCGTGGACGGATCTTGCGGTGTGGCCGACCCGTTGCTCGCGCCGATCACCGTGTCGCTCATGGCTTGCCAGAGGTTGATCGAGGTGAGGTCGCCTCCTTCCTCGTTGGTGAGCGATTGCTCGTTGTAGTCGGTGTAGGAGTGGTCGGAGTCGAGGTAGTAGTCCATGACGTCTGTGGCCGAGCTTCGGTTCCCGGTCGCTGAACAGCGTGGTGAACTCCCGGAAGGAGGTCCCGTTGGACCGGTGCACGTCGGCCGCGATGCCGGACATGCCGTCCAGCGTGTCGCCGGTGACCGGGTCGGTCCAGGTGGAACCGGCCGGCTCGGCGATGAGGGCACCGTACGCGCCGGCTCTCCAGGACGACTCGTTGCCCATGTTGAGGACCAGGTTGGTGCCGAGCTCCTTGTCCACGTAGTAGGAGTAGATCCGGAGGCTGCCGGGGGCCACGGTCGTGTCGGGGTCGTACCCGATGGCCGCTCCGTAGGACTGCAGCGGGTCGTAGATGACATTCCCGATATTGAACCCGGCTCTGGTCGTGCCCGACCCCCACGTCCACGTGAAGTTGTCGACGGGCAGGTCGTTGTGCAGCGTCACCCGCAGGCACTCGCCGGCGTCAGCCCGGATCACGAGCGGTACGGCGGGCTTGGTCCCGGCCTTGATCGCGGCCTCGTCCCGGGTGAGCGCGTACATCATGGCCCAGGAGCCACCGTTCGCCGCGTCGCTCTCGCCCGGCATCCCCTGGTCGAAGGTGACGCCGTTGAAGATCGACACGTCGTAGCTGCGGACGGGTGCGTTGTTCGGGCAGGCCGCGCTGCCTGGCCCGTTGGGCGCCGCGGGCGGTGCCTTGCCGGTGGTGGTGAGCGACGGGAACGCGGTGGTTCCGGGCGGTGCCGTGCTCGCCGGCGCTGTCCGGTCGGGCAGCGCCTCCAGGGCGTTCGCTCCGGAGGAGTGCAGCGTGTTCATCACCCGGAAGATGCCCCAGGCGCCGCTGTCCAGCTCCAGGCTGCGGCCGGAGTAGTAGAGGTAGTCACCGGGCAGGTGGCGGTCGCCGCCCGCGCCTCCTTCGATGACGTAGTCCATCTTCTCGGAGATGCCCGGCCGTGCCCGCGTCGGTGAGCATGCCGTTCGGGTCGAAGCGCTCCTCGGCGAACCGGTGACCGGTGATCCGCAGGTCACCGACCTGTTCGTCCAGGCCGACCTGCCTGATCACCACGGGGTCGCCCACGTAGGCCTTGAGCAGCGGTGTCGGCGGGTCGCCGTGGGCGACCGAGGAGAACACGTACGGATCGTTGGACGTGCCGACTGGCGTGCAGTTCGACCTCGTCCGCTCCGGCGGGTTCCTCGTGTGCCTCCAGGCCCAGGTGTAGTTGCCGACCCCGTCCGGGACGCTGACGTCCTCATCGGCGGGGATGGGCGTATTAGCGGCGTTCGGATCTCGGTTGATCAGCGGCGCCGCGCGCAGGTTGAAGCTGGCCATCTCGCAGCCCTGCGGGGAGCCGCTGCTCCTGATGCCTGTGTGCTGCCAGAGCACGAACTCGCGGAAGTCGCCGTGCTCGCCGAAGCCCGCCGAGCCGGTGGTGTAGATGTCGGCGCTCGGGCCGCTGCGGATCGGCGCCCCGGTCACCGGGTCATGGAAGGTAGAGCCCGCGGGCTCGATGATGTGCGCACCGAACAGGCCGTGGCCCCAGGAGCTCAGCGCGTCCACGTGGTCGTGGAAGAACACGGTGCCGTTCTGGACGTCGCTGTACCAGCGGTACTGCACGAACTCGACTCCGGTCGGCTCGCCCGACGCGTGCGCGTTGGCCAGCGGCGCGTTCAGCGTCAGCGTGTTGCCGCTGATCGCGGTGATCTTGGTGACGACCTCGGTGTCGGGCAGGCCCTGACCGACCTCGACGCTGACACCCGGGCGCAGGCCCGTGGTGCTGGCGACCGAGATCTGCGTCGCGCCGGCCGGCGCGGCCGCGGTCAGCGTCGTCTCGCCTTCCTCCCCGGCCGGAGATCGGCCGCACGGACTGCTCGTAGGACAGGCCGGTGATCACGCCGTCCGAGGCCTGCGGGTCGAACTGCACGAAGTGGATGTGGATGTTGACCTTGCGGTAGGGGTTTTCCTCCGAGGTGGTCTCCACTCCGGTGGGCGAGGGGTTCAGGTCGTTGGTCAGCGTCACGGCCACGCAGTCGCCGACGTCGGACCTGATGGCCAGCGGCTGCGCAGGCTTGGCGCCGCTCTGCACCGCCGCCACGTCCTCGTTGAGGACGAAGATCTCCCCGTTGGGATCACTGAGCGGAGCAATGGGGGTCCCGCTCGCGGTCCTCCCGCTGTCGGTCTGATCCAGGATGGGGGTCTGGATGGCGGTGATGTTATACGTGCGCACCGGCGCGCCTGCCGGGCATAGTCCATCGGGGCGGGTCGAGCTGGTCGTGCCACCGAGCCAGGGCGCTCCGCCGTGGCCGTTGGGCGAGAACGGCGGTCTCATGCCGAGGTGGGGCTGCAACAGCGGCCACGCGTACCTCCCGTTGCTCGGGTCGAACATGATCTGTGGTCGCTGCCCCGGGTTAGGGGCGGTGTAGTTGGCCCAGGAGTGGGTGTCCTCCGGCTCGCCGAGGTAGACCGGCGCGGTGGCGGTGCCGGACTTGACCCAGTCCCACACGGTCGCGTCCTGCGCGTCCAGCCGGACGCCTTGCGGCGGGAGCTGGCCCTCGACCAGGCTCTCCAGGGAGACCTGGGTGCTCGGGTTGGTCAGCTGGGCCGCCGGGACGACGGTCTTGCCCCCGATGACCTTGCCGATCAGGCCGGCCGAGTTGACCGCGGCCGGCTTGGCCGCGCGGCCCGGCACCGTGGCCAGGTTCGGCTGCGCGGTGTCGAAGACGCGGATGAAGCCCACCATCCCAGAGTCATAGTGAGCCGCGATGTGGCAGTGGTACAGGAAGTCGCCCGCGGCCTGCTGGCAGCCGCCGGCCCCGCACTCGGTCTCCAGGTCGTAGGACTCGCCCGGCTCGATCGTCTGCGAGTCGAGCCTGATCGAGTCCTTGGTGACCGGCGGGAACTTCTCCAGCCCGCCCGCGATGTCGGGGTTGGTGGCCCCGGGGTTGCGGACCCAGCGGATGCCGCCGCCGTGCTCGTGGAAGACGTGGCCCATCTCCGAGCCGGCGTTGATCAGCCGGATCTTGTAGGGGTCGCCGACATAGAGGTCCGGCTGCGGGGTGGCCATGTCGCCGTTGGCGTACGAGCCGTAGTCCTGTGCCTCGTCCGGGGTGAAGCCGTTGTTCTTTTGGACGACTTCCCGCTCGAAGAAGCACTCGCTCCGGTAGTTGATGGCCTTGCTGCACGGCCGGTAGGCGTTGGTGAAGTTGTCCACCACCGGCAGCTCACATCCAGCCGGGGAAACCCCGGTGGGTGACTGGACGTCGCCTGCGGCCGTGTTGCAGGTGGTGCCGGCCTTCTCGTAGATCTGCCGGTACCCCTCGTCGCCGATCTCGTGGAAGAGCAGCGCGAACTCGCGGAAGCTGGGACCCTGCGGCATCTGGATCGTCGCGTCCCAGCCGCTCTGCAGCGGCGCGTTATTCTTGTTCGGGTCCAGCCACTGCGACCCGGGCGGCTCGGCGATGATCGCGCCGAACAGGCCGTGGCCCTGAAGCTGCCGGATGTCGCCGGTGGAGTGGAAGACGTGCGCGCCCTCGCCCAGCGCGGGGTCCATGTAGACGGTGTAGCTCGCCGACTTGCCTGGTGCCGCGGTGTCGTCGGTGTTGTTGCCGACCGTGCTGGACACGTCGTTGGCGGACAGGCCGGGCAGCCCATCCGCGTTCCACGCGATGTTCTCCGGCGCGGTGCGAACCAGGGCCCCGGTGCAGTCCGGCGGCCCGTCGCAGCTGTCACCCACGTTTTCTATCGGCGGCTGGTCCATGGCCTGGACCCCGAACGTGGTCGCGTTGGTGAGGTTGACCGTGACGCAGTCGCCCTCGTGGGCGCGGATCACCAGTGGCTGGATCGGGTCGTCGCCCAGGCCGGTCGACACCTGTCCCGGACGCTTCCTCCGCCCGCACCGCGGAGATGTTCGAGTTGAGCACGTACATGAACGAGTTCGGGTCGTGCACCCCGTACTTGTTCAAGGTCATGTCGACGTTGATGGCCGAGATGTTGAACGTGTCGTGCGGCGCGGTCGCGCACGGGTTCGCGGTGGCGGTAGCCGCCGCCGCGGACGGGGTCGCGCTGCGCGCTGGCCATGCCGCTGCTGCTGACGGCAAAGCCGACGAGCGTCAGGGCCGACGCGATGTAGACGAACCGCGGCAGCCGAGACTTCCGCTCCTGTATGAGCGGTGGATCCTCGGCGTGTTTACCTCGCCACCGGCCGATCAGGATCGCGGCCGCGAACAGCACGGGAAACTCGATCGCCGCGCCCGTCAGGGCGGCGCCGATCCCGAAGCCGGCCGTCAGCAGCGTGAAGCCGAGCGAGGCCAGCGCGGCCTTGTTCAGGGCCGCTACCCAACCACGTCCGTCCAGGCCCATCAGGGACGCGATCGAGACGCCCGCCCACACCGCGAGCACCGCTAGCGCAACGGTGATCGCGATGTCCGGTGGCCCGGATGGCGAACCGCGGCCCGCCGGAGTGACGATGGCGTGGGCGAGCAGCCAGGAGCCGGCCACGCTGACGACGCTCAGCGCGAGCGCCAGCATGACCACCTCCCCGAACCGCCGCGACCGCCCGCGCGGGAGACTGCTGGTTGATGACATGTAACTTCCTTTCAGGTGCTGACGTGCCGGTAGTGGTCCTGTGCGGGACTGACATGGGCATTCCTTTCGGCCCGTCCCCTGTGGGGCGGGCTGAATCGTGGTGGTGCGAGATGGCTGATGTGCGCGAGATGCGCGTTACATCTTCATCCCGGTCGGCGCCTCGCCGCCGGTGTTGACCGGCAGGGAGATCGTGCGGCCGCCGCGCGACCAGTGCAGGGTCAGGTTCTTGGCGTCGGCGGCGGGGATGTCCCAGTACATGTCGACGGTCGTGGCGAACCCGGGCCGGAGATTCGCCGACCCCGGCTGGCTGCTGTGCTCCTGGCCGTTGACCTGCCAGGTCTTGCCGCCCGGTCCGGACAGGGTGAAATCGGTCATCGCGTACTTCTGCACGTTCCCGCTGACGTTGTTCAGGTCGACCTCGATGCGCAGCCGGTCGTCGCCGGTCGGCTGATAGCCGGGCATCATGCTGTCGGGCATCGAGAAGCCCGTCGACCCGTCCACCGTCGAGTCCGCCGGCGGTTGCGCGGCCTGCCCCGGCACGTTGGCCGACACGGGCGCCCCCGAGCCGGACGTGTCGTTGCTCATCCACAGCATCGCGTCGACGGTGAGCGAGAGGCCGCCCGCCTGGTTGGGGTGGCTGGCGAGGTCGGCCGCGGCCTGGCCCTGCATGGACCCCATGACCAGGACGCCGAGCGCAACGGCGAGCAAGGCCAGTGGCACCGGGATCCAGCGCAGGCCCCGGAACCGGGCGCCAGGCGCGGGCCCGCCTTTCTTCCGGGCCCGCCTGCTTCCCGGCCGGCCGCCCGGAGGGCGGGCCGCCTGACCCGGAGCCCGCGGGGCGGGAGTCGCGTACCGCTGGCACGCTGATTCGTACTGCCTGCATTCACATTCCTTTCATGGCGGATCCTCACGCGGCAGGACGCCTAGTCCGCCAGGCACAACGAGCCGACAATGGGATGACGGGTGAGACACCTTCGGCGGAAAAACCACCGGTTAGGGACCCGCGCTATGGCAGTCCGGCGGGTCCAAGGGCAGCGAACTGCGGGCAGCAATGCGGCGCTAGCTGGTTAATCCTAGGGCCGCTTATGTACTTTTCATCCCTGCGCGCAGACTGGTTTCTAATGGAACTCTGAACGATCACCCGAACATGGTCAATAGAAAACATTAATCGTCTCAGTGAACCTCCCACTCGCTGCCGGCCCGCGGGATGCCGCATGCCGGGAGCGGGTGCTCGCCTGCCGCGAGGGGCATCCGGAGCGGTTCATCTGCCGGGAATTGATCGAGGACGCGCGGGCAAGGATCGTCGTTACGTGACGGGAGTTGGGTCAGCCTAGTGCGCACCTCCGCGTCGGCGGAGCGGGCCGCCCCGGGCCGTGGCCCGGCGCCACGACGGCATTCCGCGGCCCGGCCCGGCCACTTCAGCCACAGCGGCACCCGTCCTCTAACTTCACACACTTCCCGTATGGACATTTCGCCCATATCGCCGGGAAAAGTGGTCGCAGAGTGTGCGAAGTCTCCCCCGGCCGGCCGGAGCTGGCCAGGCGATGACTGGCTGCCGTCATGGCAGCGGCGGACACGGGGCGGCCGCCGGCCGCCCGGGCAACCCACTTAAGGCGAAAGAGCGAGCCAAGCCGGGGGAATTGATCAAGGACGCGCGGGCAAGGATCATCGTTATGTGACGGAACAAAGCGAATGGTCCTGGGGTGCTGCCGTGCGGTGTGGAGTTCTACTTCCGGTCCTGGCCGCCGGGGCTGGCGGCGATCCCTCCAGGAGCGGCGGGCCAGCTACGGGAGGCCGGGCGGGGAAGACGCTTCCCATCTTCGCGCCGGGCCGGGGCTTGAGCTGATACTGGAACTGGCAGCCGAGCATCGGCTCGGCTGCCAGCGCTAGCCGTTAGCCCGGGTAACCAGCGCGATGGCGAGGCGAAACACGCTCAACGGCAAGAATTCCTGGCGGGGGCGATACTGCTTCTGCCTGGGCCAACGCCGCTTGCCGGTAGTTTGCCTATTTCGGCAGCCGCGCTCTGAATGGCCGGCGGTAGATTGCGCCGCACGATATTCGCGGTGCGGCCCGGCACCCAGTATTGGCTCATGCCCGCAGCAAGCCGAGCGCGGTAGCCCACAGCCGTTCCGCGTTCGCCGGGCCGACGGCGTAGGGGGCGACGCCGCCGCCGTAGCCGTCCGGCCGGCGGGCGAGGACGGGGGCCTCATTGCAGTCCTCGAAATACCGGCCGCCGACCTTGTCCAGCAGCGGGGACGCGGCCAGGAGCACGGAGGTGGCGGCGCCCTGGGGGATCGTCTTGCGCAGGTCTTCGGGGGTTTTCAGGCCGCCGGCGTGCTTTTGCAGCCCGGTGGCGATGGCACCGGGGTTGAGGGCGTTGGCGTAGATGCCCTCGCCGGACCAGCGCCGCGTGGCCTCCACGGCCAGCAGCGCGCTGGCGGTCTTGGACTGCGCGTAGGCAAGGAGCGGGTCGTAGGGCCGGAAGTCGAAGTGCAGGTCGTCGGAGACCACCGGGGAGAACAAGTTGGCGCTGGAGCTCACCGACACGATCCGCGCGCCGCGCGCGGCGGCCAGCGCGTCATGCAGCCCGGTGGCAAGCGCGAAGTGACCGAGGAAGTTCGTGGCGAACTGCATCTCCCGCCCCTCGGCGGTGCGCTGCAACCGCGGGAGCGCCATGATCGCGGCGTTGTTGACCAGGATGTGCAGCGGGCCGTCCCAGGCGGCGGCGAAGGCCCGGACGCAGGCCTGGCCGGACAGGTCGAGGGCGCTGACGGTCACCGCGGCGTTGCCGGTGTCGCGGATGATGGCGGCGGCGACTTCCCCGGCCGGCCGCGGCCGCCGGACGGCCAGGACGACCTGCGCGCCGGCGGACGCCAGGGCGCGGGCGGTCTCGGCGCCGATGCCCGAGCCGGCCCCGGTGACGATGGCCCGCTTGCCGGACAAGTCCACCCCGGCGATGACCTGCGAGGCGGTGGAGTGCCGGCTGAACGGGGTCCGGAAGAGATCGGGCATGAGTCTCCCTCGAATGGTCGGGCACGCCCCGGACGGGCCGCGCACTGTCACTATGCGTCACTGGACGCGGGCGTAACAGGACGGGCCTGCTTTCTTCCCGCCCACCACCCCAGGCATCGGCCTGAGACTAGGAGCGGCAGGGCCACCCCGGCTGGCTCGCCTGACAAGCGTGGGATACTGGCGTCCGTCCGGCATTGCTGACGACCGGGATCGGAGAGCCTCCGACCATGGCGAACCCTCACCATCTCAGCCGCCAGGAAGCGCGGCGCATCGCCGTTCGCGCCCAGTTGCTTGAGCGCCAGCGGCCCGCGGACCTGATTTCGGCGGTGCGGTGGCTCACGCTCTTGCAACTCGACCCGACGAACGCCGTAGCGCCAAGCGCTGAACTGGTCTCATGGAGCCGGCTCGGATCGTCATACTCCCCCGCTGACTTGCGGGAGGCCCTCGGCGACCGTCGGCTGATGGAGTACCACGCCATCGTGCGTCCCGCCGAGGACATCGGCCTGTACCGTGCCCACATGGCGGTCTGGCCCGGCACGGGAGAGCTGCGGGACTGGCAGGCGGGCTGCCGCGACTGGGTCCTGGCCAACGACTCCTGCCGCCGTGACATCCTGCGCCGCATCCGCGACAGCGGTCCGCTGCCCTCGCGCGAGCTTCCCGACACGTGCGCAATACCGTGGACCTCAACCGGGTGGACTAACAACAACAACGTCGTCAAGCTGCTGGGATTCATGGCCCGGCGGGGAGAGGTGGCGATCGCCGGACGGAAGGGACGGGAGCGGCTGTGGGACCTCGCCGAGCGCGTGTACCTCGACGTCCCGGTCCTGCCGCTGGAAGAAGCGGTGCGCGAGCGGGACAGGCGCCGGCTCCGCGCCCTCGGGATCGCTCGCGCGCGGGGACCCGAGCCTCTCCATCGAGCCTGCCCACGTCGGCGCGGCGGGCGAGCCGGCGGTCATTGAGGGCCTCAAGGGCGAATGGCGCGTCGACCCGCGATACCTCGACGGGGCGCCGTTCGAAGGGCGAGTCGCGTTGCTGTCGCCCTTTGACCGGCTCGTCCACGACCGCGACCGGGCGGCGGAGATTTTCGGGTTCCCGTACCAGCTGGAGATGTACAAGCCCGCGTCGAAGCGGCTCTGGGGTTATTTCGCGCTGCCGATCTTGTTCGGTGACCGCCTCGTCGGCAAGCTGGACGCGAAGGCGGACCGCACGGCGGGCGTTCTCGTGGTGAACGCCGTCCATCAGGACGAGCCGTTCACGGCAGAGATGACCGCCGCCGTGAACGGGGAGATCGCCAGCCTCGCGACCTGGCTCAGGCTGGACGTGCGGCGCAACGACTGAGCGCGCTGGATCCGAAACTTTCGGCTGGGCCTTGATCCTGAAAGGCGCGTGAGCAGGTTCGACGCCGGGCCGCCTCATGCCGCTCTTGGCCTGGCGGGCCGGCCCTCAGGGCAGGCCGGGCCGCCGGCCGCCGGAGACGGCGGCCGGGCCCCGGACCGTGGTCACTGCTGGTGCCACCGGTCGTACTGATCGGAGGGGTCGCAGACGTTCATCTGCAGGAGGGTGCCGTTGCCCACGCTGGACGTCGTCAGGCAGTACCCGGTCGCCTCGTTCTGCCAGACGTCATACCAGCCCGAAGGCGGCCCGAGGGGGTTGTCGGCGAAGTACACGCTCCACTCCTGATTGGCCGCGGGCGGGTTGCAGGGCGCCATGGTGGCCGCCCCTAGCGCCGCCGGCGCGGTGACGCACCATCCCGTGCGCTGGTTCATGAACCAGAACAGGTCAGTCGCGGGGTCGAACCCTTCTTGCCAGTTCTGCTGGGACTGACCGTTGCACGACCACATTTGGACCTTCGCCGCGGTTTCTGTGGCGTTATCCATGCAGTGGCTCGAGTTCCAGATGTTGATCGGGGTGTAGCTCGCGGCTTGTGCGGGTGCGATGGCCGCGGTGAGCGCCGTCCCCGCCAGCAAGGCGGTGATGAGCGCCATGAACAGGCTGCGACGTTTGGGCATGGGTGTTCTCCGGTTTCTCGCTAGGACCTTCGGAGCCCGAAATACGCGGTACTTGCGGAGCCGGGGTTTCCCAAGCGCCGTGAATCATCAGGCTGCCCGCTGGATGTGCCGGTACGGTTTCCTGCCGGGCGTTATGAGTATCGGCCCGGGGGCTGACACGGTAGTGAAACGGCGCTGAAACGGCGCTGAAATCGCGCAGCGGTGGCTAAATCTGCTGGTAGAAGCTTCGCCGCTGGCGGATCGCGCGGGCCGCTGACCGCGCGCCCAGGCTGGTGAGGACGCCGAGCGCGTCGCGGAGGGCCGCCTCGTCCGGTGCTTCGGCCAGGGCCATCGCCGACTCGTAGGGGCAGCCCAAGCGGGTCCAGGCCCGGGCCGCCAGCAGCGGCTCGCCGTCGAGCAGCAGCCGGTGGGGCTCGGCGACGTCCGCGGGTTCCGGGTGCGCGGAGCCGGTCCGCCACAGCCAGGTCGCGACGGCACCGCGTTGCCAGCAGTCGAGCCCGGTGCACGCGGCGGCGGCCAGCTCGGCCTCGTGCCGGGCCGCGTCCGGCCTGCCTTGCAGCCAGTGCGCCTCGGCGCGGGCCAGCCGGGCCGGCACCCGGCGCTGCGGCTCACAGGTCTCGTCGGCGGTGATGGCCGCCTCGTCCAGGTACTCCCAGGTTCCCGGCTCACCCCGGCGGGCCCGCAGCACGCCGGCCCGGATCAGCGTGGCGAGCCGGTTCGCCGGGGACGGGCCGGCCTTGGTCAGGATCTCCTCGTCCAGCGCGATGGCCTCGTCCCACCGCCCGGCGTACTCGAGCATGGCGGACCGCGAACCGCGCAGGCAGAACGCGTACGCGGTGAGGTCGTGCTCGTCGCAGTACGGGATGCCCTCGGCCAGGCAGCGTTCGGCCTCGGCGAACTCCCGCTTGCCGACGTGGGTTTCGCACAGGTTGGCGTAGGCGCGTGCCGCCTGGTCGTGGTGGTTTCCTGCCAGCGCGATGTCCAGCGCGCGGCGCAGGTGCCCGGCCCATTCCAGGTTCTTGTTCGCCAGGCACCCAGCGTGCGTAGTCAGCGCGGCGCTGGCCACGTCCGTCGCGCCGAACTCGGCGGCCACTTCCTGTGCCCGCACCGCCAGGCGGATCGCCGCGTCGTTGTCGGCGAGGATCATCAGCTGGCCCGCCTGCGTGGCGTAGGCTCGCGCGAGCTCCCTGCTGGGACCGAGCGGCTCAAGTGCCGATAGGGCGGCCTCGGCGGCGTCGACCGCGTCGCGACCGCGGTACATGTTCGACTTGATAGAGGAAAGGCGCCGCAGGGCACCGCCTTCCCGCGCCCGCTCGCCCGCCTCGCGCCATAGGGCCAGCGCCAGCTCCGCGGCCGTGCACGCCTCGGCCCACCGGTCGAGCAGCGCCAGCTCGTCGGCGAGCCCTTCGCGTAGCCCGGCGACGGTCGCGGGGGCCTCGGCGTCGGCGAACCGCAGCGCCCGCCCGAACTGCGCGGCGGCCTCCCGGTGCGACCCGGCCCGGCCGCTCGCCTGGCCGCGGCGGGCGCGTACCGCAAGACCGCCGCCCCATCGCCCGCGGCCTCGGCGTGGAAGGCCATGAGTGCGTCGTCCTGGCAGCCGAAGGACCGCAGCGCCGCCAGCACCAGCCCGTGAATCGTCTGGCCCCGGTATGCGGGCACCGCCTGGGCGACCGCCAGCCTGACGATCTCGTGCCGGAACCGCACGCACGCGCCCTCCCAGGCCAGCAGGCCGCTGACGAGCAGCGCGTCGATGGCGGACGGCTGGCAGCCGGTGACCGATTCAAGCAGCCGGACCTCGACGCGGGCGCCGGACAGCGCGGCGACGTCCAGCACCTCGCGCGGGCCGGCGCTCAGCCGTGCCGCCCGCGCCAGCACCGCGTCCCGGGCCGACGGCGGCACCTGCCCCATCCCGGCCCGCAGCACCTCCGTTACGTAGAACGGGTTGCCGCCGGTCAGCTGGTACAGCTCGGCCGGGGGCAGCCCGCTCCCGTCCGACAGCGCCCGCACCGCGTCCAGGGACAGTGCCTCCAGGCCGATCCGCCGGGTGGAGCGCTCCGAGGCGAGATCGCCGAGCGCTACCCGGAGCGGATCGCCGGCCGCCAGGCCGTCGTCCCGGTAGGTGGCGATGAGCAGCACCGCGGCCTCGCGCAGCCGCCGGCCCGCGTGCCGCAGCAGGTCCAGGGTGGCCTCATCGGCCCAGTGGACGTCCTCCATGACGACCACGTCGAGCCGTCCGGGCTCGCTGACCTGGTCCAGCAGCGCCCGGAACAGCTCTTCACGACCGGCGCCGGCCCGGCAACGCTCAAGGATCACTCCGCCGAGCTGGTCCGCCAGGTCGAACAGCGGCCCGAGCGGTCGCGGCGTGAACAGTCCATCGCACATGCCCCACGACCAGCGAGCCTCAGGCAGCTCCTGCTGCAACCGCTCGGCCAGCGCCGACTTTCCTATTCCCGCCTCACCGCTGATCAGCACCAGCCGCCCCTCACCACGGCGGGCCTGCTCCGCGTACCCGGCCAGCAGCGCCAGCGGCTCCTCTCGCTCCAGCAACGGCGCGGTATCGGCGGCGGCCGCCAGCCGGGCAGGCCGGGCAGCCTTCCTCGGCATCGCTTCCGGCACCAGGTCCAGCGCCCGGTCCTGCCGCAAGATCGCGGCCTCCAGGTCGCGCAGCGGCGGTGCGGGGTCGATCCCCAGTTCACCGGCCAGGGTGGCGCGCAGCCGCCGGTAGACGCCGAGCGCGTCGGCCTGGCGCCCGCTGCGGTACAGCGCGAGCATCAGCTGGGCGTGCACCTGCTCGTCAAGCGGGTGCTCCGCGGTGAGCGCCTCAAGCTCCGGCAGGAGCTGCGCGTGCTCGCCGAGCGTGAGCCGGGTCTGCGCCAGCGCCCGGCTGGCGCGCAGCCGCAGCTGCTCCAGGCGCTCTGCCTCCTCCCGCAGCCAGGGCAGGACGTCGACGTCGGCCAGCGGCCGGCCCCGCCACAGCGCAAGCGCATCGCGCAGCCGCTGCTCGCGGACCCGCCCGGTGGCCTGGACGCCCTGCCCGATCAGCTGCTCGGCCGTGGCGACATCGGTGCCCACCTGAATCGGGTCGAGCAGGTAGCCGGGCGGGCGCGCCACGATGGCGTCGCGGCTGCCTAGCACCTGGCGCAGGTGCGACACGTGGCGCTGTACCGTGTTCAGCGGCGTCGCGGGCGGTTCGCCGTCCCAGACCGAGTCGACGAGCCGGTCATTGCTGACGACGACACCGCGGTGCAGCGCCAGCACCGCCAGCACCGCCTTCCGGCGCAATCCATTCACCGGCTGGGACACCCCGTCGGATACCACGTCAACCGGCCCGAGAAGCCTAACCCGCATCGCCCGTCCCGTTCCCCCGGTAGGTTAATCACCAATATAACAACAGGGGCTGATTGGCCGGGGTCTCGCACACGACTCGGATTCAGCTGCTGAATCTGCTGCCGCCGTGGCTCGTGGTGCCGCAGAACGCCCCTTGCCGAAGTGGCCGGCGAGCATGTAGACATTGGCGAAGTCCCGGGTGACTTCCGCATGGGCGAACCTTTTCGCCGTCCCCTGCGTTCCCTTGATGAAACCCCCACCGCGGGGCAAACAGGAAGGCTAGAAGACGTGAGCAGCCCCTACGCTCCTTTCCCCCAAGGCGATGACCAGGGCGGGTACGGTCAGCCGTACCCGCCGGGCGGCGGCGCCGGCCACGCCGCAGGACTACCTGCACGGCGGGCCGGTCGGCTTCGGCGAGGCGATCTCGCAGGCGTTCAAGAACCTCACCGACTTCAACGGCCGCGCCTCGCGGTCGGCGTACTGGTGGTTCGCCCTCTTCGTGTTCATCGTCTCGGTCGTCGTGGACATCATCGCCGTCGCTTCCGGCGTCAAGGCCATTCAGTACATCGTGGAAGCGGTCGTCTTCGTGCTGACCGTCGCCTTGCAGGTCCGGCGGCTGCACGACACCAACCGCTCCGGGTTCTGGTGGTTCATCGGCCTCATCCCGATCGTGGGAACGATCGTCTTGATCGTGTTCAACTGCCTGCCCGGGACGCCCGGGTCCAACAAGTTCGGCTGACCCGACGGATCGCGATCGTGGGGATGGACGACTCGCCGCGGATCTACGTCATCGGCGGCGGCCCGGCCGGGCTGGCCGCCGCCGCTGAACTACGCCGCCGGGGGATGCGCCCGGTGATCCTGGAACGCGGTGAGCGGGCAGGGACCAGCTGGCGCGCGGGCTACGACCGGCTGCACCTGCACACCGTGCGCGGTCTTTCCGGGCTGCCCGGCTTCGCGATTCCCCGCGCGGCGGGCCGCTGGCCGTCCCGGGACGCCGTGATCGATTACCTGGAGCGCTATCAGGCCGAGCATGAGCTCGAGGTCCGCGGGCAGACCGAGGTGGAGCGGATAACGGCGGCGGACGAGCGGGACGGCGCCGGCGCCCGGTGGGTGATTCACACCACGGCCGGCGGGCGGCTCCCGGCACGATCGGTCGTCGTCGCGACCGGTCACGCCCATACGCCTTCCGTGCCGGACGTGCCGGGGCTTGAGTCGTACACCGGCGAGCTGCGGCACGCCCGTGAGTACCGCAATCCGGTCCCGTTCGCCGGGCTCGACGTTCTCGTGGTCGGCGTGGGCAACAGCGGCTCGGAGATCGCGACCGACCTGGCCGAGGGAGGCGCGCGCCGGGTGTGGATCGCGGTGCGGACCCCGCCGCAGATCGTCCGGCGCGACCTGGCCGGGTGGCCCGCTCACGCGACCGGCATCCTGGTCAGCCGGCTGCCCGCGGCGCTGGTGGACGCGGTCGCCCGGCTGCAGAGGCGGCTCACGGTCCCTGACCTGTCGCCCTACGGCCTACCGCAGCCGGAAGACGGCCTGCTGACGCGCCTGCGGCGCACCGGGGAGGTGCCCCTTCAGGACGTGGGGTTCGTCGAGGCGGTGCGCAGCGGCACGGTGACGCCGGTCGCCGCGGTGACCGGGTTCGAGGGCGACAAGGTCGTGCTGGCGGACGGGTCGGCCATCAGCCCCCAGGCGGTGATCGCGGCGACCGGCTACCGCCGCGGGCTGGAAAAGTTGGCCGGGCACCTGGGGGTGCTCGACGGCAGCGGCATGCCCCGGGTCCACGGCGGGCCGCCCGCGGCTCCGGGCCTGTTCTTCCTGGGGTACACCGTCTCGCTGCGGGGCATGCTGCGCGATATCGCGGCCGACGCGCGGCGGGTCGCGGCCGCGCTGGCCCGCGACTACCGCTCGTCCTCCTCCAGAGGCTGAAGTTCGAGGGTCTGGCGGCCCGTCGGCGCCCGGCATCCGGTTACCCGCTGGTAGCACTGCCACTGACGAGTAGTTGATGCCGGCCGATCCGGCCGCTACGGGGCAGGACGATCACCGAGAAGGACCTCGTCACTGCAATCCCACGGTGAGGCCGAGCCCCATGGTGAGTACCAGCCGGAACGGTCGCCGGCGGCCGGATCCGGCGGCGCTTCAGCGGGGCAGGCACGTTCGGCCATGCCCCGGCACGATCTGTCTTTACCCGTCATCGTCTGTCAGCATGAAGGAACGGGGTCAATGCTGGGCGGGGCGGGTTCTCATGGCGGGTCACGGGTCGGGTATTCCAGACGGGTACGGGCCGCTGGCCGGCAGTCACCGGAACCGGATGGCGGGAGCCCGGCTGACCGGGCGGGCCGACCCGGATGGCGAAGTCTCGCTGACGATCATGGTGCGGCGGCGGCCTGACGGGCCGCCGATGCCCGGCATCGACGCGTTCACCAGCCTGGAAGCGGGCCGGCGGCATCGCCGGTCCGGGCCGGGCTTCGCCGCCCGCTACGGCGCCCTGCCGCGGGACCTGGCGGCGGTCGAGGAATTCGCCGCCTCGTCCCGGGCTCCGGGTGACCCAGTCGCACGCCGCCCCGCCGCGCCGTGCGCGTCGCGGGCAGCGTCCGGCAGGTGAACGCCGCTTTCGGGGTGGACCTGGGCCGCTACGAGTCGCCTGAGGTGGCCTACCGGGGCCGGGAGGGGCTGATCTACGTCCCCAGCCGGCTGCGCACCGTCATCACCGGGGTGTTCGGGCTGGACACGCGGCCGGTCGGCGGGCACAGCGTGTGCAACCCGAGGCCGCCGGTCACCTTCGGGCCCACCCCGCCGAAGGTGGCGGCGCTGTACGGCTTCCCGCGCGCCAGCGCGACGGGCCAGACGATCGGGATCTTGAGCTTCGGCGGCGGGTACCGGCTGGATGACGTGTCCGCCTTCTACGACACCCTCGGGCCGGGCTTCACCCTGCCGGCCATCCGGGACGTGCCGGCCGGCGCGCAGAACGCCCCGGGCCCGTTCGGTCCCCTCCCCCCGGGCGGCACGGCCGATACCGAGAACGTTGGGGATATCTGCGTGGCCAGCTCGGTGGCGCAGGGAGCGGCCATCGCGGTGTACTTCGCCCCGAAAAGCCAGCACGGCTGGGTGGACGCGCTGGTGATGGCGATCCACCCGGACCCGGGCGAGCCCGCGCCGACGGTGCTGTCGGTCAGCTGGTTTATCAGCCCCGGCGACGACGGCGCGACCCTGGCCGCCAGCGGGGCGGCGGACGGCTGGGGCGACGCGGTGAACGCCCGCCTGCACGACGCCGCGATCGTGGGCATCACCGTGGTGGTGGGCTCGGGCGACTACGGCTCTACCGCGCCTGTCTTTCCCCAATCCGGCCCGCCGACGATCGCGGACGCCAACGCCCACGTGCAGTAAGGCCGCGCAGGCACAGCAGGTGCTTGACCAGGTACCGCCGGGCTAGCGTGGACGGGCTGCCCGTCCCGCTCCACGGGGTGCCGTTCCAGTGCTCGAGCTAACCGCGAGGGCGGATGCTGCCGTCGCATGACGATCAGCCGCCCGGCCAGCCCCGGCCCCGCGCCCCGGCCGGCGCCAGGCGTGTCGTGCCGCGGGGAAGGCCGCCGCCAGCTAGCATGGCGCCATGGATCCTGACGCCCGGACCAGGGCCGCGATCGAGGAGCACTGGCGGGCATCGGAACGCGGGGACGTCGAGGCCGAGCATGCCGTCTACGCCCTGGACGCGATCTTGGACTATCCCCAGTCGGGTGAGCGATTCCGGGGCCGCGCGACGATTTCCCGGCAACGGGGCGGCCACCCGGCCAATCGGCACTTCACTGTCCTGCGGATTTCCGGCGGGGGGAACCTGTGGGTGAGCGAGTGCGTCATCACTTACGACGGCGCGCCGTCCTACTCGGTGAGCATTATGGAATTCGCCGACGAGCGCGTCGTGCACGAGACGCAATACTTCGGGGACCCGTTCCAGGCGCCAGCATGGCGGGCGGCACTCGCGGAGCCGATGCCGGGCAGGAACATCTCCAGGGCCTGAGATCTGCGGCCCCTTTTGACGGGCCGGGGAGACTTCGCGCACTCTGCGACCGCTTTCCCGGAGATATGGGCAAAATGCCCATACGGGAAGTGTGCGAAGTTCGCGGGCGGGTGCTGCTGTGGCTGAATTGGCCCAGCCGGGCCGCGGAATGCCAGGCGGCAGGCCGCCCCTTATCCGCTTAATGCGCGACTCGGGGCGCGAGCCGCCCAGAACGCCGGCAACCGGACAGGCGCAAGCGCAATGCGACCCGCCGGGAGAGTTTTCCGTCTTTCCGATGCATAAGACAGCCGGAATTTGGCAACTCACAGTATCCGAATGGACTCGTTATATGGACAGAGGTGGGGTGGGGCATGAACACGCAAGGCAAGCATGCCGTCCGAAAACCGACAGCCTGGGGGCGGTCTACCGCGCTGGCGACCGTGGGCGTGGCCTCGACTGCGGTCGCGATCGTCGCGGCGCACATGGCGGTCGCCAATTCCGCCCACGTCCGGGCGGCCACGCGGAGCCAGGCGGGCGCGACGCGGATGCTCGGCGGCGTCAGGAAGGCGGCGAACGTCGCCACCGTCGCGGGCCTGCCGATGAGCCTGCCCGCGACGCCCGCGGCCGCGCCGCCGGCGCGCGTGCCCTCGGGGCTGACCGCCCGCGACCACGAGATGTGCCCGCCGGCCGCCGCGGCGTGCGTGGACCTGGCCAGGCACCTGACCTGGCTGCAATCGGGGGGCACGGTGACCTTCGGCCCGGTGCCGATGGAGCCCGGCCCGCCGGGACCGGCACACGCGACGCCGCGCGGCACGTTCGGCGTGATGTGGAAGGGCGGCGCGAACGTCGTCAGCAACACCTACCACGAGCCGATGCCGTGGGCGGTGTTCTTCGCCCCCGGCGGCATCGCCTTCCACGCCGGGAGCCTCACCGTCCCGTCGCACGGCTGCGTCCACCTGACCATGGCGGACGCCCACTACTACAACGAGCACCTGGCCATCGGGGCCGAGGTCGTCGTGTTCTAGCCGCAGATGTTGCCGACGAGCAAGGTCGCCCACAGCGGCCCCTTGGGCCAGCCTCTTCCATGAAGGCAACGCGAGTCGCCTGGCCGCCAGGCGTGCGCCCTGGCGTCGGCTATCTCGGTGATCCCGGGCAAATCCACGGGCGCGTCCTCCGCGTCCCGCACATTCGATAACTCTCCGTTTCCATACAAGTACTCATAGTGGGATGGGCCCCAATCCGCGAGCGTGGCGCCGGCCCGCCACGGCTGTCCGCGCCGATCCTTATCCGGCGCCCAGCGGGCCGCCCGACGCCACCCTGGTCCCTTGACGAAACGGGGGGCCAATGATTAACTCACGACTTAATATAAGACTTGAATTTTCGGAGCCCGCCATGCGCGTGCGACCCATCGGCCGCGGTCCTCCCGGCCGTTCGGAGTGGCGGCGGATCGGCGGCCGGATCCCGCCGCCCGACGGCGCGTGCGCGCTGACCAGGGGATATTCGCCCCTGACGGATAGGCCGCATCGAATGGCTCCGCCTTGCCTGGGCTTGGCGTCGAGCTCACGGCGACGGCGACGATGCCCGTGCTCGCATCGACTTACGGAACGCGCCTGCCCACCTCGGGGACGAGGACCCCCGCCTGGGCCGGGAATGAGAACAGGGAGTAAGAGGAATGGGATCAGTTCACGTCCCGCGACTGGCTTGGCCCCGGTGGGCCCGGCCGCGGCGGGGCCGACGGGGGCACCGCGGCCCTCGCGGTCGCGGTCCTGGCCGCCCTGACGGTGGTGACCGGCGCGCGGCACGCGGCATACGCTGCCGCCGACGCCCCCTACGGTGGCACCCCGGCGGCGGTGCCGGGCACGGTGCAGGCGGCCAACTACGACACCGGCGGCCAGGGCGTCGCCTACAACGTCACCTCCGCCACCAACGGCAACGTCAACAGCTACCGCTCCGACGGCGTCGACCTCGAGGCCACCGCGGACACGCAGGACACCAGCCCGGCCGGCGGCGCCTACGACATGGGCTGGACCACGCCCGGACAGTGGTTCAAGTACACCGTCAACGTGGCGACGGCGGGCACCTACTCCGTCGCCTTCCGGCTGTCGTCGCCGTACGGGATCACCGACGCGCTGCACATCGCCAACGCCGCCGGGCACCAACCTGACCGGCGCCGTCGCCGTCCCGAACACCGGCGGGTACGAGACCTGGACGACGGTCACCGCGAGCATCACCTTGCCGGCCGGCCAGCAGGTGCTCACCCTCGACCAGGACACCAACGGCTGGAACTTCCACTTCATGACCTTCACCTTGACCTCCGGCGGCGGCGGAGGCGGCGGGTCGAGCGGTGACCAGCCGTTCGGCGGGACGCCCGCGGCGGTGCCGGGCACGGTGCAGGCGGCGAACTACGACACCGGCGGCCAGGGCGTGGCCTACAACGTCACCTCGGCCAACGGCACGGCCAACAGCTACCGGTCCGACGGGGTCGACCTAGAGGCCACCGCGGACACGCAGGACACCGGCGCGGCAGGCGGCGCGTACGACATCGGCTGGACCAATGCGGGGCAGTGGTTCAAGTACACCGTCCAGGTAGCCACGGCCGGGAGCTACACGGTGAGCTTCCGGGTGGCCTCTCCGTACGGGATCACCGACGCGCTGCACATCGCCAACGCATCGGGCGCCAACCTGACCGGCTCGGTCGCCGTCCCGAACACCGGCGGCTACGAGACCTGGACCACGGTCACGGCCAGCGTCACCCTGCCGGCCGGCGCGCAGACGCTCACCGTCGACCAGGACTCCAACGGCTTGAACTTCCACTACTTCGCCTTCGCCACGGGATCGGGCGGCGGCGGCGGCGGTGGCGGCGGCGGCGGCCCGAACCAGTACTGCGGGACGCAGGACCTCGCGCTGGACGAGCCGACCACGGCCTCCTCGACCCAGGACGCGATCGACTACCCGGCGATCGACGCCACCGACGGCGACCCCGGCTCGCGCTGGTCAAGCGCGGCCAGTGACCCGCAGTGGCTGGAGGTCGACCTCGGGCCAGCAGCAGCAGATCTGCAGCATCGGCATCCTCTGGGAGGCCGCGTACGCCTCGGCGTTCCAGCTCCAGGTATCGAACGACGACTCGACCTGGACCAACGGTTTACTCCACCACGACCGGCACCGGCGGCAACCAGACGTTCACCGTCTCCGCGACCGACCGCTACGTCCGGATGTACGGCACGGCCCGCGGCACCCAGTTCGGCTACTCGATCTTCGAGTTCGACGTCTACGGCCTCACCAGCACCCCGCCGCTGACCGGCGGCAACGGCAACGGCGGCAACGGCGTCTGCCCGTGGGTCAACTCGACCGCCCCGGTCGCCCAGCGGGTCCAGCAGGTGCTCAACACCATGGACCAGTCGGAAGCGGCCACCCTGCTGTCGGGCGACGGCTCCTCGGGCTACATCGGCCAGGTCAACGCCATCCCCAACTTGTGCATCAAGTCGCTCAACATGGAAGACGGCCCGTCCGGTGTCGGTGACGGCAACGGCGGCGTGACGGCCTTCCCCGACGGCGAGTCCGCCGCCGCGACGTGGGACCCGGCGCTGATCCAGCAGGAGGGCGCGGCGAAGGGCGCGGAGTTCGCCGGCAAGGGCGCCAACGTCTCGCTCGGCCCGACGACCAACCTGGTGCGCGACCCGCGCTGGGGCCGGACGTATGAGACCTACGGCGAGGACCCGTACCTGGCGGGCCAGATCACCTCGGCCGAGGTGACCGGCCTGCAGAGCCAGGGCGTGATGGCGATGGTCAAGCACGTCGCCGCCTACGACCAGGAGCGGTACCCCAACGGCGGTGACAACGAGACGGTCAGCCAGAAGGCGCTGGAGGAGCTGTACCTGGCGCCGTTCCAGTCGGCCGCCGAGCAGTCCGCCCCCGCCTCGATGATGTGCTCCTACGCCGTGGTCAACAGCGCCGCCTCGTGCGCGAACGCGGACATGGAGCAGCGCGGGCTGAACCAGCAGGCCAACTACGGTGGCTTCATCACCTCCGACTGGGGCGCCGCCGGCTCCACCGTCGGTGACGCCAATGCCGGCATGGCCATCGCGATGCCGTTCTCCGACGCCAGCAACGTGACCGCCGCCCTGTCGGCGGGCACGCTGAGCCAGGCGACCGTCAACGGGCTGGTGGCGCAGATCCTGACCCAGATGTTCGCCTTCGGCCTGTTCGACAACCCGGCGACCGGCTCCCTGTCCGGCACCGTCACCACCGCGGCCCACCAGCAGACCGCGCTGCAACTCGGTGAAGAGGGCACGGTGCTGCTGAAGAACAACGGCATCCTGCCGCTCAACGCCAATCCCGCCAGCAAGCAGTCCATCGCGGTGATCGGCACCGACGGCGGCGCCGCGGTCGAGCTCGCCGGCGGCGGCAGCGGCGGGGTCGACAGCGCGAACACGGTCTGGCCGCTGACCGGCATCCAGAACGCGGTCGGGCCGAACGTCACCGTCACCTACACCGCGGGCGACGACAACGGAACCGCCAATATCCCGCAGGCGGTCTCGGCGGCGCAGTCGGCCACCGACGCGATCGTCTTCGTCAACGCCCCCGAGGGTGAGGAGAGCGACCTGACCACGCTCGACCTGTCGAGCACGGACGAGACGATGATCAACGACGTGGCCGCGGTGAACAAGAACACCATCGTGGTGATCAACAGCGGCTCGCCGGTGGTCATGCCGTGGCTGAACAACGTGGCCGGGGTGTTCGAGAACTGGTACGGCGGCGGGGAGACCGGTGCGGCGATCGCGGCGCTGATCTTCGGCACGGCCGACCCGTCCGGCAAGCTGCCGGTCACCTTCCCGTCCAGCCTCAGCCAGGTCCCGGCGCAGACCACCGCGCAGTGGCCGGGCACCCCGACCGGCCCGAACTACACCGAGGGCGTGAACATCGGGTACCGCTGGTATCAGTCCCAGAACATCACCCCGCTGTTCCCGTTCGGGTACGGGCTGTCGTACACGACGTTCTCGTTCTCCAACCTGAGCGTCGGCGCGTTCAACGCCAACGGCAAGGCGACGGTGACCGCGACGATCACCAACACCGGGTCGAAGGCCGGGGCGGACGTGGCGCAGATGTACGTCGGCGACCCGGCCGCCAGCCAGGACCCGCCGAAGCAGCTCGCGGGATTCCAGCGGGTGACGCTGAACCCGGGGCAGAGCGCGACGGTGTCGTTCCCGCTGACGGTTCACGAGCTGGCCTCCTGGTCGTCAGCCGACAACGCCTGGGAGGCGCAGGCCGGGACCTACTCGATCTCGGTCGGCGACTCCTCGGCGAGCCTGCCACTGGCCGGCTCGACCAGCCTGGCCCACGAGCTGACCGGCCAGGTCGCCGCGGGCGCCGCGGGCGCGGGCGTGTCGCTGGCGAACACGGCGGTCAGCGCGAACGTCACCCCGAACTCGGGGGTGCCGGGCGCGGAGACCGTCGGAGTGGTCAACCCCCATGGCTACAGCAGCCCCAAGGGCACCGCGGTCTCCTTCACCATGCAGGCGCAGGACTCCAACTCGTCCCAGGCCCTCACCTTCACCGCCACCGGGCTGCCGCCCGGCACCGCGATCGCCTCGAACGGGACGATCTCCGGTTCCGGCAGCACGCTCGGAACCTACACCGTGACCGTGACCGCGACTGACACGCAAGGAGTCTCCGGCACGGCCACCTTCGTGTGGTCCGTCGTGCAGTGACCCCGCCCCGCTAGCGGGAGCACCCGCACCGCCGCACGGAAAGCGCGCGCCGCGCGGCCCGGCATCACCGCCGGGCCGCGCGGCGCGCTCCTTTCTGGCTCGTTGCCCATGGCCTCGTTTCACATCGGCACCCCCGGTACCGCGCATGGACGTCCGTACCGGCGCGATCTTCGCGCAGGGAGCGGCCGGCATGGCAGACAAGTCGTGCATGGTTGTCCATCGTCGCTGGGCCTAACTGATCGACGATCCGGTTGTGGCCGTAAGCGTTGCAAAATGAGGCGGCGTTGCGGCGAGTCGCGCGCCTAAATCCGCTATCGTGCCTCGCTTGTGCTCGGGTGCCCGTCGGACGGCGGGGAGGGCAGGCCCGTCGCGCATGGTCGCCTATCGTCATCGGGCCTAAATGATTGACACTTTGGGGGCGGGCACCCCGAAGTCTGAATCATTTAGGCCCGTTGACCGCTGCCGCCTAACGATGACCACCAGCGGCGCAAGCCACGCGAATGCGGCAAATCACGCATAACGATCCGCTTGCGCAACGCGCCGAGAACTCACCTTGATTCGGAACGCTTTCGCCGCAACCACATACCGGACCGGAAACTCCACGAGGTCGCTCCGGCGTTCCTGCTGGCGCCCGCGACGCACGCGATCGCCGGCACGCTGGTGATCATGATCTGACGAGCGGGAGGAACACCAGGTCAGCGGGTGCGAGTGGGCGAACCTGGGTAGGCTCTGCCCTGCGATTACAGACAGTCGTATATCAGTAGCATTATGTGTTCAGTTTTCGGCATGCGGAATGTCCGCTCGCATACAGGGGGGCTGACGTTTTGAGTAGCAAGGGACTCACCCGCCGTGCCAGCCTGGCGCTGCTGTGGGCCGGCGCGCTGGGGCTGGCGGCCGGATGCGCGGGCGGGCAGGCGGGCGGCAGGGGCGCGGCCGCGGGTAAGGGCGGCCAGCCGGTGAAGATCGAGGTCGCCTCGATACCCGGTATGGGGCAGGTCCTCGTGACGAGCAAGGGCTACACGCTCTACGTCTTCGAACCGGATCATCACCGGGCCGTCACCTGCACCGGCGTCTGCGCGGGGACGTGGCCGCCGCTCAAGGTGCCGTCAGGGGCCGGCCCCGTCGGTGGCCCCGGCGTGCGGCAGGGACTGCTTGGCTCTGACGCCGATCCCGCGGGCGGGCGAGTGGTCACCTACGACGGCTGGCCGCTGTACGGCTACACGGGCGATGTCGGGCAGGCCCAGGCGACGGGCCAGGACATCGATACCAACGGCGGTGCGTGGTACGTGATCCGGCCCTCCGGCCAGCCGCTGCTGGTGCCCCTGCGGTGAGCGCCGCCAGGCGGCCGTCACGGTCACTGCCCGTTTCGAGGCGGGACGCCCTGTTCTCCGGGGGCGGCCTGGCGGCCGGCGCGGTCGCGGTGGGCGCCGGCTGGGCTTCGTCGCCGCGGGCCGCGCGCTCACCGGATCCGTCCGCCATCCCGCCCGACGTCAACCTCATGCGGGAGCACGGGGTGCTGAAGCGGGTGCTGCTGTGCTACCGGGAGATGATCGCGCAGGCACAGTCGGGCGGCACGCTGAACGCCGCGCACGCCCAGGATTCCGCGCTCATCATCCACGATTACATCGAGGGCTTCCACGAGGGCCTCGAGGAAGGCTACGTCTTCCCGAGGCTGCGCTCCGGCCAGCTCGCCACCGTGGTCGACACGCTCCTGGTGCAGCACGCGCGCGGGCGGGTCATCACACAGTTCATCCTGGAGCACGCGACGGCCGGGCAGCTCGCCAGTCCCGGGATGACGACCAGGCTCGCCGCAGCGATGCAGGCGTTCGACCAGATGTACGAGCCGCACGAGGCGCGCGAGGACACGGTCGTCTTCCCCGCGTTCCGCCAGGTCGTCCCGCCCGCTGAGCTGGCCAGCCTCGGCACGCACTTCGCCGACCTAGAGCGGCAGCAGTTCCGCGCCGACGAGTTCATCGCCACCGTCACCCGGGTGGCCGAGATCGAGCAGGAGCTGGGCATCGACGATCTCGGCCAGTTCACCCCGGTGGTCACCTCCTACGACGCCGGCCTTTGAGTTGCCGCATGCCGGGGTGCCGGACGGCAGGCGATGACTCGCTTCACCGCCCCTCGCCGGACAACGGGTGCCGGCACCGTCACGCACGAACAGCGGGATGCTCCCGAGCGGCGCTAGGCAGGCAATCCGTCCGCCGCGGGCACCGGGGCCGCGGAGCCGTTGCCGACCTCGGGCGGGGCCTCGTCGTTATCCGGCGCGGCCACCGGGATCCCGGCCGCTGGCGGCACGGTCTCGGCCGCTTCCGGCACGGTCTCGGCCACTTCCGGCACGGTCTCGGCCGCTTCCGGCGTGCCGTCCGCCCCCTCACGCCTGCGGACGCCACGCCGGACGGCAAGGAGGCCCGCGGTGGCGGCCGCCGCGGCCGCCGTGGCCGCCGCCGCGAGCCAGGCCCAGCGTCCGCGGGCCTGGCGGAGAATTCGTGCTCGGTTCATTGTGACGTACCTCCAGTGTGCCCAAAGTCAACCGCGCCCTGGCTTCGCGCGAAATAGCCAATATCGCATGAGCCCATCACCGCAGATGATCGCCGGATTACTGCGTCGCCATGGCTCGCAAACGCCGGCCGAACGGCACGCTGAAGGCGGGCGCGTCAGCGCTCCGGTAATGGCGCTAGCCGCTGGCGATCGCGTCGATGATCAGCCAGGGAATGGACATCACGGCAATCAGCGCGAGTGATGACGTCCGCGGTTTCCGGCCAGGCCGGGGATGGCGGTGCGGACCGCTCAGACGGGGGCTGAAGCCTTCTCGGCGGTGTTGAGGGGGGCGGTCAGTGCGGCACTGGGGATGCTGGCCGGCCCGGAGAGGGCGAGAGCCCCGGGGACTGGCGCCGGCCCGCTGGTGGCGCGGGCATCTCCTGCCAGCGGCATGGACTGGCCGACCGCCCGGGCCGCGCGGTCGAAGAAGCGCAGCAGCTCCACCGGGACCGGCATCACGAGGGTGCTGTTCTTCTCGGCGGCGACCTCGACGACGGTCTGCAGCAGCCGCAACTGCAAGGCAGCCGGATCGGCGGCCATCACGGCGGCGGCCTGCGCGAGCTTCCCCGACGCCTGGTACTCGCCGTCGGCGGAGATGACCCGCGCCCGGCGCTCCCGCTCAGCCTCCGCCTGCCGCGACATCGAGCGCTTCATCGACTCCGGCAGCGAGACGTCCTTGACCTCGACCCGCTCCACCCGGATGCCCCACGGCTGCTCGGTAGGCGCGTCGATGACGTCCTTGAGGTGGGCGTTGACCTCGTCCCGCTCCGATAGCAGCTGGTCCATGTCGCTCTGGCCGATCACCGCCCTCAGCGAGGTCTGGGCGACCTGGGACACGGCGTACGCATAGTTCTGCACGTTGATGATCGCCTTGAACGGGTCGACCACCCGGTAGTAGACGACCGCGTCCACCTTCAGCGTGACGTTATCGCGGGTAATGGCCTCCTGGCCGGGCACCGCCGCGACAGTGACCTGCATGTTGACCTTGCGCAGCCGGTCCGACAGCGGGTTGACCCAGGTCAGGCCCGGCTCGCGGACGCCAGGGAGAACCCGGCCCCAGCGGAAGACGATGCCCTTCTCATACTGAGTGATGATCTTGAAGCCGAGCACGCCGGCCATCCCAACCCCGTGCGCACGGCGCGCCGGGCTACCAAGACCGCAGACGACGCCAACATGACGGCCGGCATTCGAAATGCCCCCGGTCCATTTTTATCAGCTTAACAGCAGCGGACCAGGACCCGGCTTGCACGGACAACCGCCTTGACCCGCTGCGCAAACCGCGCGCCTGCGCAATGGGCGACAATCGACGGGAAAGCCAGCGCGACGACAAGGAGCGACCCGATGACCGCTGCCGACGAACGCCCGGTATTTCACCTGCCGGCCCGGGAGACCCGCCGGCTCCTCGACGCGCACTGGGCCTGCGCCCTGCCTCCGCCCTGGGGTCTTAAGTCCGGGCCTGGTAGACGGCCGTCATGGCGCGGATCGCACGGATCGCCTGCTCGCGCAGTTCGGCGGGCGCGACGATCTCCACGTCCGCGCCCAGGCGGAGGAAGTCCGCCAGCGCCTGGGCCGCCGACTCGGTCGGCACCCGCGCCCTGATCCAGCCATCCGGATCGGTCACCCCGTCGGCTCGCACGGCGGCGACGACCGCGGCGCTGAGCAGGCCGCCCATCCGCCGCGCGCCGTCCGGCGACAGCCGGATCACCGCGTCGCCCGTGTGCAGGCCGCGGTGGAACTCGGCCAGGTAGGACCGCCAGTAGGCCGGCAGGTCGAAGCCGGGCTCGGGGTCGAAGGCGAGGTCGCACGAGGAGGCCGCCATGATCTGGTCGACCCGGTAGGTGCGGAAGGCGCCCTCGCGGCGGGCGACGACGTACCAGACGCCGGCCTTGAGTACCAGGCCGTGCGGCTCGAGCCGGCGGGTGACCTCGGCCGGCTCCTTCCAGCGCCGGTACCGGACCTGGATCACCTGGCGGTCCCAGACCGCGCGGGCCACGAGCGGCAGGTACGGCACGTCGTCGGCTTGCCGGTACCAGCCGGGCGCGTCCAGGTAGAACCGCTCGCTGAGCTGGCTGGCGCTGTCACGCAGCGGCGCGGGCAGCGCTGCCCGCAGCTTCAGCGTCGCCGCGGCCAGCACGGTGCCCAGGCCGAGCTCGGCCGCCGGGCCGGGCAGCCCAGACAGGAACAGCGTCCGCGCCTCGGCCGTGGTGAGGCCGGTCAGCCTGGTGCGGTACCCGTCGAGCAGCTGGTAGCCGCCCGCGTGCCCGGCGTCGCCGTACAGCGGGATCCCGGCCGCGCTCAGGGCGTCCACGTCCCGGTAGATCGTGCGAACGGAGACCTCGAGCTCGTCGGCGAGCTCCTGCGCGGTCATGCGGCCGCGGTTTTGCAGTAGCAGGAGCAGGGAGACCAGTCGGCTGGCGCGCATGACCCAAGTATCGCCGTCTCCACTGACAGAAGATGTCAGTGAAGCCGTCCTACGCTGGGGCAGCAATCACCGAGCTGGAAGGACCTTCGTGAACGACTTCGACTTCTTCACCGGCACCTGGGACGTGGCCAACCGCCGGCGCACCGACTTCCTCGACCCGGACAGCGAGTGGGAGGAGTTCCCCGGCATCAGCCACGCGTCCCGGCACTTCGACGGGGGCGCGAACTTCGACGAGATCACGTTCCCGACCAAGGGCTACTCCGGGCTGACGCTGCGCCTGCGGAACCCCGACACCGGGCAGTGGTCGCTGTACTGGGTCAGCAGGCGGAACCCCGTCATGCTCGCGCCGGTGACGGGCGAGTTCAAGGACGGCATCGGGGAGTTCTTCTGCGAGGACGACTACAACGACGTGCCGGTCCTGGTCCGCTACCGGTGGTCGGGCATCACCGCGGCCTCGGCGCGCTGGGAGCAGGCGTTCTCCACCGACGGCGGCCAGACCTGGCTCGACAACTGGTCCATGGACATGACCCGGCGGCACTGACCGGCGGCGGGCGGGGCCGGGGCGGTCATGCCGCGCCCGGCCCGCTGACGCCGGCCTGGTCCCGTTTCTCCTTCACCTTCGGCTGAGCCGCCGCGGCGCGGTGCCGGCGGTCAGCCCAGGTCGAGGAGCTGCTCGTGGAAGCCGCCGAAGCGGCGCGCGGCGTCGATCAGGTGGATCTCCAGGATCCAGTGGCACGCGCGGCCGGCCTTGTCCTGGCGGCGCATCGGCGTGGCGTTGCCCGGGGCGATGTAGGACTCGATGTCGGCACCGTCGATCTTCTCGTGCGGGAACTCGCCGACGAGGTGGCCGGCGTGCGTGCCGCCCAGGGACCACCCGGCCTCGCCGGCCAGCCGGGCGACCTCGGCGTACAGCTGAGCGCCTGTAACGTCAGGGCGGGCGGCGAAGTAGCGGCGGCCCGCGCCGAAGATGACGGGCAGGTCGGCGGCGAGCTGGTGCTTGACGGGGTCATCCCCGAGGACGTAGGTACGCCCGAGGTCGGCCTCGAACTGCTCGAAGATGGGGCCGAAGTCGGCGAAGACGATGTCGTCGGCCTCGATGACCCGGTCCGGCGGGTTCTCCCGGTAAGGGCGCAGGGTGTGCGGCCCGGACCGGATGATGCGCTTGTGCCAGTGCCTGGTCGTGCCGAACATCTCGCTGGCCAGGTCCCTGATCTGGTCGCTGGCCGCCTGCTCGCCCCGGCCGGCCGCGATAATGCCGCGACTGGCGACCTCATCGAACAGCTTCACCGCGCTGGCCTGGGCGTCCAGCAGCCGCCTGACACGCTCATCCTCGGTCCGCATGCACCGACCATAAGGCGATCACCTGACCGGGGCCAAGGCAATATCCCTCACGTTCCCGGCCGGGCGGGGCTAGCCGCCGAAGGGGCCGCCGGTGCCCGGGGCGGGCGGCAGCGCCAGCCAGGTCATGGTGGCGAGGATCATGGAGAAGAACAGCACGATCGCGGTCCGCCCGAGGGCCAGCCCGACTACGGCGAGGGCCTCGCCGCGCTCGCCGTTCTCGCGGATCTGCTGCCGCGCCCTGTCCGCGAGGAGGATCGCGGGGACAGCGGTCAGCCCCAGGGTGGGGATCTCGGCCAGGCCGCAGATGAGTGAGGCCACCGCGAGGGAATTGACCACCGGGGCCGGCCTGCGGGCGGGCGGGGATCCGCCGGCCGGGTAGTACATGACGGGGCCGGGAGCCCCGCCTGGCAGGTCGCTGACAAGAGGCGCCAGGTCACCGTACGTCCGGGCCGCGTGCACCCGGGCTGCCCGCTCGTCATGCTCGGCCCGGGTGAGCCGGCCCTCGGACAGCCCCGCCCACAGCACGCCGGCCGCGCGCTCCCGGGCCGCCGCGTCCGCGAGCATCGCGGGAGGGTATGCGATCATCCCGGAACCTCCGGGGCCAGGTGGACAGCGGGACTGTTGCGGGAGCATACCCGCGCAGCCCGGTCATAACCCGTCGCCACGGCACCGCTGACCGTCAGCGCCGGCGGCGCCGTCCGCGCTGGCGCCGCCGAGGCGCTCGTGACCGGTACCGACAGGGCCAGCAGGATGGCGCTGCGTGCTCCGAGCCGGCGGAACAGCACCGGCCCCCCTCGTGGTCACACTGGGACTACTACGGCAACCGTAGCGGAGCAGGCCCGTGCCGTCACGAGGCACAGCGCCGCCGAGCCCGCCCGGCACTTGGGCCCCGTCTGGTCGCGGCCATCGGCGCCCGGCCGGTTACCCGCTGGTAGCAGTGGATTTTTCGGCGATAATCACGGGCAACAACACTGCTACTGACGAGTAGGCGACGCCCGGTCCGGGGCAGGGGCAGGGGCACGCACTCGGTACATAGATATGTACTTTACTGATCAAAATAATAGGAATATGCTCATCGCGGGGGTTGGCGCACCGTACCGACCGAGCCTGGGCAGGGTGGCATGACGGCAACCTGGGCCTGGCCGTCCCTGGCAACCGCTACGCCAGGGCCCGTGCGCAGCAGGCCCCGCTGCTGGCCGCGACCTGACCGGGCTTAGGCGACCTCGGCCAGCTTGCCGGTGGCCACGTCGAACACGAAGCCGCGGATCGCTTCCTTGCGCGGGATGAACGGGCTGGCCTTGATCCTGGCGATGGACTGCCGCACGTCCTGCGCCAGGTCGGTGAACGCCTCGGCCGCCCACTCCGGCTTGATGCCGGTCTCGTCCTGGATCGACTGCTTGAAGGAGTCGTCGGTGAACGTGAGCATGCCGCAGTCGGTGTGATGGATGAGGATGATTTCCGTCGTGCCGAGCAGCCGCTGGCTGATCGCGAGCGACCGGATCTCGTCGCTGGTCACGACGCCGCCAGCGTTGCGGATGACGTGCGCCTCACCCTCGGTGAGGCCGAGGATGCCGTAGACGTTCAGCCGGGCGTCCATGCAGGCGACGACGGCGACGTGGCTCGCGGGCGGCAACGGCAGGGGTCCGCTGAACCGCGCCGCGTAGGCCTCGTTGTTCTTCAGGTACTGGTCGGTGACGCTCATCGATGCACCCTCTTCTCAAATGCGCGAAGACCTGCTCAGGGAACCGGTGACGAGGGGGATCGCGGCCTGCGCCCACTTGGCGACGGCGGCGTCCAGGCTGGGCAGTTCCGGCTCGGTGACGTAGACCCCGCGAGCGGGGACGGTCGCGCCGAGCTCGACGAGGACCGGGCGGAGGTGAACCTCCACGGCGAGCAGGTGGCCGGGCCAGCCGCCGGTCATGACGGGAATCGCGACGACTCCCGCGAGGCCGTTGCTGGCGTAGCGGTCCAGGAAGGCCTTGAGCATCCCGGTATAGGACGCCTTGTAGGTAGGCGAGGCGAAGATCGCCACGTCCGCGCCCGCCACCTGCGAGGTCAGGCCGGTGAGCTCAGGATCTTGCCAGTCGAACAGGCGCGGCGCGTGCGGGGCCAGGTCAACGACGAGGCGGCCGGCGCCGGGGTCGCCGAGGCCGGCTGCGACGGCGTCCGCGACCGCGAGGGCGACGCTGTGCGTCCTTGACTGCGGCTTGGGGTTGCCGGTCACGACGGCGATGCTTGTCATGGTGCGGTCACCGCCCTCCACGGATGGGACTGGGTCGCCACGCCGGCAGCAACCGACCAGTCCGGATACGCTCGTCCACCGACTCCACGATAGTCACGGCCTTCGCTTCCGTCAATAACGATAGGTATAGTCGGAAATTCACCGCCACCAGGGACGGCGGCGGGCCTGGGCCAGGTGCAGGGCCGGCTCGCTGATCATCTGGGCACCGCTGCTGAGGTGGTGCAGGTGCTCCTGGACCCACAGCAGGTGCGGGTGCGGGCGCGGCGCCGGGCCTGGACCGGCGGCGCCGTGGCCCGCCGGGGCGGCATCGCGGCGGGCTCCGCCCTGCAGCACCTCCTCGTGCCGCGGTACGGCCCCGCCGGTTACCGGCGGGGCCGGCAGCAACTCGGGGGCCTCCCGGCCGGGATGACTTACCTCGGTGGCGACACGGCCGTAGAAGCCGGCCAGCTGCGCGGCTTCCATCCGCAGGCTGACGCACGCGGGCGTGCCGGCGTAGGCCTGCGAGCCCTCAAGGGGCAGGCAGGCCAGGCCGGCCGCGGCGCCGTCGAGGGCGGGCACGTCCCGCAGTCCGGCCAGCGAGTGCGCGGTCAGCTGCAGCCGCCGCGTCGCCGACACCAGCGACCACAGGTCCTCCTTGCTCGCCCGCTTGGTGCCCTGCTCGGCCAGGAAGCCGCGCAGCGCGTCATCGAGCCGCAGGCTCGCCGTCACCGCCGCAGGGGCCGTGTCCGGCGGGACGGCGCGCTCGCTCAGCGCCCATTCCACCGCCTGCGTCAGGTACTGCGCGCCGCTTCTGAACGCGTCCGCCAGGTCGTCCCCCACCAGGGCCGCTGCCCCGCGCGGCCAGAAGACCACGCCCACCACCACGCTCACCGCGCAGCCGATCGCGACGTCCTCCACCCGCAGCAGGCCGACCTTCCAGCCGACCGGGTCCAGCAGGTTGAACAGCACCACGATCACGATCGTGAACGCCGCCTGCCCGACCGCGAACGGCGCGGTCCCTGGCGCGTAGGCGGCGACCAGTACCGCCAGCGGGAACGCCACCCACATCGCCGTCGGCCCGGTCCCGATCGCCGCGAGCAGCGCGGCGCCCACGACGAACCCGATGGCCGTGCCGCCCAGCGCGCGCAGCGCCGTCGCCCCGGTGCCAGAGGCGTTCGACCGCAGCACCGACAGCGTCCCGAGCACCACCCAGAAGCCATGCTGAACGCCGGTCAGGTCCGCGACCGCCACCGCGACGGCGAGGGCCGCCGCGGCGCGCAGGCTATTGGCGAACCATACGGACCGGACACTGGCGTGCCGGACGACAACGCCGGTCGCCCCGGCCACTCCGGACAGCAGCGGGCCTGAGCTCGCGCCCGACAGCAGGCGGGCGGCGCGGGCCGGGACTGTTCCGAGCCGCGCCAGCCGGGCGGGACCAGGGGACGGCGTGGCGTACCACTGGCGGCGCTCGGCGGCAATGGTGGCCGGGTCGGCGCGGCGGGCGGCGATCAGCGCGTCGGCCGCGCCGCTGCGGGCGGCCACCGCGATCGCCTGGGCGTGGACGGCGTGCGCGGCGCCCATCCGCTCGGCGGACTCACTGTCGGCCGACAGCGTCCTGAGGTGCTCGGTGGCGGCGGCGCGTGCCTGCTCGAGCTGGTCAAGCGCGGGGTCGGCGGGCTGCCCGGCCAGCAGCGCGGCGATGTCGTCGAACACGGCCGCGGCGACGGCGAGCAGCTGGCGCTCGGCGGGGGCCGCCCGCGTCATGTCGATGTGGCCGTCGAACGCGTCGGCCACCTGGCTGGCCGACCAGTCGAGCAACTGCACCACGCTGGCCAGGGCCTGGTCGGCGGTGGCCAGGCCGGTCGGGCGATAGGGCGCGCTGGTGAACGCGGCCCGCAGCCGGTCCTTCGCGGCCCTGGTGCCGGACGGGTCGGTGGACTGGCCGGCGGACGCCTGGCGAACCCGGGCGGCGATCTGCGCGGCCAGGGCGGAAGCAGCCGCCCGGATGCGGTCGCCGGGCTCTTCGGTGACAGCAGCAGCACGGCGAGGGTGCCGGCGGCGGATGCCAGCCACCAGCCTTCCATGCGGCTGCCGATGGTGCTCGCGCCGCCCGCCGAGGCGACCGGGAGCACGTAGGCGAACAGGACCGCCGTGGACGCGGTCGCGGGCGCCGGGCCGAGGACGCCGGCGAAGAACACCGCGAACACGACGGCGAACGTGACCACGGCGGCTAGCCACGCCGTGCCGCTGACGAGCGTGCCGATGACGAGGGCGGCGCTGCCGGCGATGGCCAGGCCCAGGTGGGCGGTCAGCTTGTCGCGCCGGGTGCCGGCGAAGCCGACGACCACCAGGGTCGCGAATCCGCCGAACGTCGCGAACAGCGCCATCTGCGGATCGCCGACGACCTTCGACGTGATGGCGAACAGGCTGGGGATGACGATCGTGGCGCGAACCGCGCGCATGGCGGCGGGGACCGACCAGGAGACCTTCAGCCACGCCGGGGACCACCCGGCCGCCGTCCATCGTGCTTGCTTCCACCCGGGCGCTGTCATGGTCAGAGGTTAACCCGGTTCATAGCCGGCGATTGCGCCCATTCGGGTAAGCAGCGCGTTACGTGCTCGCGCCGTGAGCGCGGGCACGAGGCCGCTCCCTCGTGCCCGCGCTCACGCGGTTGGCCGCGGCCCCGCTAGGGCAGCAGGGCCGGGCTGGCGAGCTGCGCGAGCTGCAGCGCCTGCTGCGGGAACCAGTCGCCCGCGGCCGGGTCGTCGAGTCCCCACAGCGGGTCGAACAGCGCCTGCGCCGATGCCGTCGTCGGCCATGCGGGCTGCGTGTAGTCGCTGTAGTCCCAGGCCCGGACGCCGCCGGCCGCGTCGCACTGGCCGTCGGACTGGCCGGGCGTCTTGACCCACAGGTACGCGTCGAGCAGCGGAACGCCGGTCGTGTGCGGTGGGCCGCAAGCCCAGGCCGGAGCCTGGCGGGTTGCACCAGTTCCCGGAGGCCAGCGTGCCGATCACGCTGGACGGCTGGTCATAGGGCGCGCAGGGCGTACTGCTGCATGCTGTTCGGGCCATCGCCGTTGCGGCTAGTGTCGATGACGAAATGGGTGCTCGCCACCGCGCTGCCCATGTTCTGGGCGTACCACTGGGTCGTGAGGCCCCAGGTGCTGAAGTCGCTTTGCGTGGCCGGGTAATACTGGCTCGCGCAGGCGGACGGGTTGTTGTAGAAGGCGTTCGCGGGGTTGGTGACCATGGCGATGCAGTCCGAGATCCAGGTCCCGTAGTCCACCAGCTCCGGTGTCGGCTGGTAGTTCGACACGTCCAGGTAGAGTCCCTGCGTGGCCTGCACGTTGGCCTGCAAGCAGCCGCTGCGTGATGGTGCCGACCGACTGCCACGCACTGTGCGTGCCGTCGAGGTACACGCTCACGCCGGGATCCTTCTCCAGCGAGGCGACCGCGTACTGGAGCTCGGCGAACCGCTCGGTGTCGGTGAACGGGTAGACCGACGACGGCAGCCCGCAGCCGGAGGGCAGGTTGCCCAGGGCGTCCGGTTCCAGGATGACGACCGCCTTCCCGGCCTTGATCCCGCCGGCGAACCCGTCGATCCAGGCCTCGTAATCGGCCTGGCTGAGCGCGCCGCCCGCCGAGTACTGCGCGCAGTCCCTGCCGGGGATGTCGTAGGCGACGAGCACCGGCACGGCGCGCTCGGCCGCCGCCTCCAGCATCGTCTGGCCGGCCTGCTGCCGCACCTGAGCCGGGGTGCCGCTGGTGAACCATACCGCGCGCGGTATCGCTTCCATTGTCGCGAGGAGCGCGGCGTCCTTGATGTCGCCGCTGGCCGCGAGCTGAAGGATCTGCCGCGGCGCGCCTTGCGACGGCGGGGGCACGAACATGCGCGTGCCCGGCCCGATGCCCCGCTGCGCTGAGGCCGCGGCGGCGGTGCCGGCTGAGGCGGTGCTAGCCGAGGCGGTGCTAGCCGAGGCGGTGCTGGCCGAGACCGTGGCCGTTACGCCCATTGACCCGATGACCAGGGCTGATAGCAGAGGGATGGAGATACGACGAGAAAGGGAGATTGCCATTGGTACCTCCGGAAAATTACCGGAATATTTCCGGAAGAAACGTAACAGCAATGCCCATGACGGGTCAATGCTCCGCGTTCACCGGCCTGCCCTGGTGCCGGGTCACCGTGGCGGGGCGGTGGAGTCCCTGGCCACTAGCCTGGTTTCCAGCTCGACGCGGAGCGGCTCAAGGCGCCGGCTCTCCAGCTGGCGAAGCAGCAGGCTGACCGCGGTGCGGCCGAGCTCGGCCAGCGGCTGGCGCACGGTGGTGAGCCCCGGCCGGGTGACCGCCGCCTCGACCGTGTCGTCGAAGCCCACCACGGACAGCTCGGCGGGCACGGTCAGGCCGCGGGCGGCCGCGGCCTGGACCGCGCCGATCGCCATGCTGTCGCTGAACGCGAAGATCGCGGTGGGGGGATCGGGCAGGTCGAGGAGTTCACGGGCGGCCTCCTGGCCGCCGTCGATCCGGAAGTTGGCGTGCCTGACGTAGGCGGGGTCGGGCAGGATGCCCCGGCCCGCCAGCGCCGCGATGTGCCCGCGCAGCCGCTCCTGGCTGGCCAGCCAGCTCGGCGGCCCGCTGATCACCCCGATCCGCTTGTGCCCCAGCCCGAGCAGGTGCTCGGTCGCCTGCGCCGCGCCCGAGGAGTGCGCCGCGCAGACCACGGAGATGCCGTTGGGCACGTCGGTGCGCGGGTCCACCACGACGAACGGGAAGCCGTGCGCCGCCAGCGCGCCGAGCTCGCGACCCGACTCCTCGGGGAGCACCAGCACGGCGCCGTCCGCCTCGCCGTCCGCCAGCCGGTCAAGCAGGGACAGCTCCCGTGCCCGGGAGTGCCGGGTGGGGCACAGCACCACCTGCCGGTCGTGCTCGTACAGCGCCTCGGCGGCGCCGCCCAGGATCTCGGCGAAGTACGGCGGGTGCACCATCGGCACCGCGATGCCAACGCGGCCGGTGGCCGAGGCGGCCGAGCGGGGCGCGCCGTGGTAGCCGTGCTCGCGTATCACCCGCTGCACCGCCTCGCGGGTCGCGGCGGACACGTCGACGTGGCCGTTGACCACCCGGGAGACGGTGGCGATCGAGACCCCCGCGATGTCGGCGACCTGCCGGATCGTTACCCGTGCCCGGCGACCGTCATCCGGGCTGCTCTTTTCCACACCAGCATTGAAACATGTTCCGGAAACGAAGCGCACGGTACCCGCGGCTGGACGGTGGCGGGCGATGCTGATGCGGCGATGACCGCCCGCAGCCGAACCGGGCGCTCCCAATAGGCTCCCTCATCGGTGCCGACAGCACAGGCCTACGATACGATCGGCTTTCCCCATGCACGTGAGTTGATCCTCAAAGGACGTGATCTCATCATGGCGGCCGAGCCCACCGGCCAGGACCTGACCTGGACGCACGCGGATCCTGACTACCTGCCGCCGGAGATCGACGTCACCAAGCCGAGTATCGCCCGGGTCTACGACGCGCGACTGGGCGGCAAGGATAACTTCGCCGCGGACCGGGCGGTAGCCGACGAGGTGAACAAGGTCTTCCCCGACGGGGGCAAGGCCCCGCGCATCAACCGCGCGCTGCTCGGCCGCGCGGTCCGGTACATGGCGCTCGAGGGCATCAGCCAGTTCCTCGATCTCGGCTCGGGCCTGCCGACCGCGCAGAACACCCACCAGATCGCCCAGGCGGTCAACCCTGCGGCCCGCGTGGTTTACGTGGACAACGATCCCATCGTGCTCGCGCACGGCCGCGCGCTGCTGGCCGACAACGACTCGACGATCGTTGTTACCGCTGACCTGCGCGATCCCGACGCGATCATGAGCATGCCCGAGATCGGGGGATTCCTCGACTTCGCCGAGCCGGTCGGCCTGATCCTCAACGCCGTGGTCCACCACGTGCTTGACGAGGAGGATCCCTACCGGATCGTTGGCCACTACAAAGAGGCGCTGGCGTCCGGCAGCTACCTGCTGCTCACCCACTTCTCCAATTACAGCGAGGCCGCCCGCGGGCTAGAGAACGTGCTGCTGCGGGCGCTGGGCCGGGGCCAGTTGCGCAGCCGGGAGGAAATCACCCGGTTCTTCGACGGCTTCGACCTGGTGCCGCCGGGAATCGTCCACCTGGTGGAATGGCGCCCGGACGAGCCCGCCCGCCCGCCGCTGGACATCAGCGAGCTCCTGTACCTGGGCGGGCTCGCCCGCAAGCCATGATCCCCGGCAGCTGACGACAGGAGGTGCCTCGCGATGGGCGCAACGATAGTGGACATCTCCATGTCGCTGGACGGCTTCGTCACCGGTCCCCGGCCCGGCCCGGGAGCGCCGCTGGGCGAGGGCGGTCAGCGGCTGCACGACTGGATGTTCGCCGGGCGCGACGATCCCGGCGGGCCGCCGGAGCACGGCGAGGCGGCCGGCGTGAACGGCGCGGTCGTCAGGGACCTGTTCGCCGCCACCGGAGCGGTCCTGATGGGCCGGCGGATGTTCGACCTCGGCGTCGGCCCCTGGGGTGACACGCCCTTCCCCGTGCCCTGCTTCGTGCTCACCCACCAGCAGCACGAGGATCTCGTCATGGCCAGCGGCACGTTCACCTTCGTCACTGAGGGCCTGGCCACCGCGGTCAGCCGGGCCAGGGCGGCGGCGGGCGGCAAGAACGTCCTCGCGCACAGCCCCGGCATCGCCCAGCAGCTACTGCGCGCTGGCCTCCTCGACGAGATCCAGCTGCACCTGGTGCCGGTCCTGCTCGGCGCGGGCCTGCGGCTGTTCGACGAGCCTGGCGGGGCCGGCCGCGACCTTGAGCTGGCGGGCGTGACCGAGGGGCCGGGCGTCACGCACCTGCGCTACCGGGTGCCGCGGTCCCGTTAGCGTGCCGGCTCGTCCGGCTCGTTCGGGTCGTTCGCCACCCCGTCCGTCCCGCCCCGCCCGTCCCGCCGTCCCGCCGTCTCGTCCCGTCCCGCCCGTCCCGCCCCGCCCGTCCCGTCCCGTCCCGTCCCGTCCCGTCCCGTCCCGTCCCGTCCCGTCCCGCCCGCCCCGCCCCGTCCCGTCCCGTCCCGCCGTCCCGTCCCGTCCCGTCCCGTCCCGCTCCCGTCCCGTCCCGCCCCGCCCGTCCCGCCCCGCCCGTCCCGCGTCGTCCCGCGTCGTCCCGTGCGAGTCCCACCCGAGCGAGTCCCACCCGACGCACTCACCCCTTCCACCACTCCGCACTCCGACAGCCCCATCTGTCCCTAACCTCAGCAGCCGCACAGGCCACTGCCGTCCACTACCCATGCGAAACGGCCCTTCCAGGGGCCCAAAAAGGCCCTGGAAGGGGCAGCTTCGCATGGGAAGCGAAATCCTGAGGCTGGTGTGACTTCCGCCTCCGGCGCTTCCGGGGCGGCCAACCCGCGCCGGACCCGCGCCGGACCCGCGCCGGGCCACGCCGCGCGTGAGCGACTCCCCCGCCGGGCCCTGGCCTCCGCGCGGCCCGAGCGGTCCCTGCGGTCCCGTGCTGCCGGTCGCGCCCTTCGCCCCGGTCGCGCCGGTCGCGCCGGTCGCGCCGGTGCGCGCCGGTCGGCGCCCGTGGCGCCCGTGGCGCCCGTGGCGCCCCGTGGGCCCTGGATGCCTTGCTGGTTCCAGGTGATCTTCGTGTACCCGGTCGGGCACCGGCTGCTGGCCCTGAGCTGGCCGGCATCATCGGCACCCAGGCTCTAGCTGACCACCCACGGACCCGCCCGCCCTTGCCCTAGCCGACGCAGTTGTTACTAGTCGATAGCGGTCAACGGGCCTCACTGATTCACGGTGTGGTTGCGGCGACGACCGATTCGTGCATCAGTTAGGCGCAGCGCTTGGGTATTTTCAAGATCAACTTCAGGAAGTTAATTCTTCTGTGTTGCGAGATTAAGAAAGTCAAGGTACAAATAAAGGGCAGGGCGCATCGCCGAGAGTGAGGGAGCCGAGGGTGGACTGGCAGGAACTGACGGACCTGACGCGCGGACAGCCGTTCGTGGTCGAGCGGGTCCGCCTCGCCGGCAGCGGCGTCGCGGTCGAGGGCCAGTTCGAGCCGCCGCAGCTGGCTCAGCTCAGCGTCGACGACCAGGTGTTCGTGGCCGCGTTCGTGCGGTCGCACGGTTCGATCAAGGAGATGGAGCGGATCTTCGGGGTGAGCTACCCGACGATCAAGTCGCGGCTGAACCGGATCGCCGAGCACCTCGACTTCGTCGACACCGACCCGGCGCCCACCGGCGCCGACGTCGTCGACCGCCTGCGGCGGGGGGAGATCAGCGCCCAGGAGGCGCTGGCCGAGCTGGAGAGGTCCCGATGATCCCGCACCTGGTGACGGTGCGCTACCGCCGTCGCGACGGCCGCCGGCTGCGGCTGTACGTCCCCGTCCTGCCGGTGCTGCTGGTGCTGTCACCGCTGCTGCTGCTCGCCGTGCTGGCCGGACTGGTCGCCTGCCTCGTCACCCGGGTGAGCCCGGTGGGCGCGCTGCGCGGCACCGGGCAACTGCTGTGGGCGCTGCCCGGCACCCGGTTCGAGATCGAGCAGGGCCGGACGGCCGTGCTGGTAAGCGTCCGATGAGTCGGACGAGTCAGGAAGGAGCAGACCGATGAACGAGCAGCGCCGCCAGATCCTGCAGATGCTGGCCGAGGGCAAGATCACCGCGGACGAGGCCGAGCGGCTGATCGACGCCCTCGAACGGGAGCAGCCCGAGTCGCCGCCGGGAGCCGCGTCCCGCCCGAGACCCCGGCCCAAGTACCTGCGGGTGCTGGTGGAGGACAACTCCGGCGGCGACGAGCCGAGCCGGGTCAACGTCCGGGTCCCGCTGCAGCTGCTGCGCGCCGGGGTCCGGCTCGCCAGCCTCATCCCTCCGCAGGCGCTCACCCGGGTCAACGCGGAGCTGGAGCAAGTCCGGGGTGCCGATCGACCTCACCGAGCTCAAGCCGCAGCACACTCGAGGAGCTCATCGAGCAGCTCGACGACGTCACCGTCGACGTCGACGACCCCGACAGCAAGGTGCAGGTGTTCTGCGAGTAACGCCGGCGCGCCGGGGCGCCATCTTCGCCGTGCTCGGCTCCAACGGCGCGGGCAAGACCACGACCGTGAAAATCCTGGCGCTGGTGGCCCGGCCGCGGCACCAGAAGGGCGCCGGCCAGATCGCGGACGGCCTGCTGGCCCGCTTCCAGCTCACCGACGCGGCGCAACGACGGGTGTCCACGTACTCCGGGGGCATGCGCCGCCGCCTGGACATCGCCATGAGCCTCATCGGGGACCCGCCGGTGATCTTCCTCGACGAGCCGACTACCGGGCTTGACCCGCAATCCCGTACCGATCGGGCGCGTTCTCCTACCCGCTCGTCTTCCTGCCGTTCATCAGCTCGGCTTTCGTGCCCACCGCCGCCATGCCCGGCCCGGTGCGCGCCTTCGCCGACAACCAGCGCGTGACGTCCATCGTCAACACGATCCGCGACCTGCTCGCGCGCCAGCCCGTCGGCACCAGCATCTGGACCGCCCTCGCCTGGTGCCTTGGCGTCCTCATCGTCGCGCACGCGCTCGCCATGGCCACCTACCACCGCAAGGCCGCCTGAGAAGCGCCGGTGACGCGCCGCGGCGCCGGCGGTCACCGGGGCTCGCCCAGGACGCAATCGCCGCAGAGGGCGGACCGCGCGGACGCCGGGTCCCGGGCGAGCCGGTAGAACAGGCAGCAGCTTGACCGGCGGAACGCGAGGCCGGGCGGCTGCCGTTCCCGGCGCAGCCAGGGGCGGGCGAACAAGGCGCGCGCCGCGTCCCACGCGGGGCCGGCCAGGTCAGGGCGCGCCCTGGCCACCTGGCCGGCCGCCGCGTTGATGCCGGAGGCGGCATTTCCCCGCAGGACGACCTCGGACACGGCCGCCGCCCGCGACACCGCGTCCGTCAGCGGGACGACCGCGTCCCGCAGGAGGCGCTCGGCCCACTCGCCACCGGCGATGGCGCCCGCGCGGGGCGGCACGGCCCGCTCGGTCGCCGGCGCGGGGATCGACAGCGGCACCGGGCCGCCGGCCTGGTCCTGCCACCACAGCCCGTCAAGGCGGACATCCGCGTCCCAGCCCAGGACGGCCGCGCCCATCGCGGGCGCTACCAGCCGCGCCACCAGGCCCAGGTGCAGCGCGGAGGCCGCCACCCGGTGCTCGACCTCACCGAGGGGCCGGCCGCCCCTGGCGGCCAGCGTGGCCCGCACCGCCGCTATCCGGCGTTCCAGGCTGCCCTCCCCGCCGGCCAGCTCGCTCACCGGACGCCAGGGCGGCCGGGGCCGCGTGCCCGGCGGGTGGGCCGCCACCGCGAAGAAGGGACCGAGTGCGGCCAGGTCATCGAGCGCGGGGCCGCCCCCGGACATGGTCAGGACCGGCCCGCGGCGGCCGGGGCGATGGCCTTGCCGTTGATGACCAGCGCGATGCCCGCCATGGCGGAGCCTCCTTCAGTGATCGTGCGTCCCTATAGTCAAGCCGCTGGTGTGCTCCGGTGACTGGAGATCCATCAAGCCTGGTAGAAGTACCATGAGGGTTGTGTCCGCGTCACGTTCCGCCGTCCCCCCGGTGGTACGGCTGCTGGCCGATCCGGTGCGGTGGCGGCTGACGCGGGAGCTGGCCGCCAGCGACCGGCGAGTCCGCGAGCTGGTGGCCGCGACCGGCCAGCCGCAGAACCTCGTCTCCTACCACCTGCGCCAGCTGCGCGCGGGCGGGCTGGTGGCCGCGCGGCGCAGCAGCCTCGACGGGCGCGACACCTACTACAGCCTGGACCTGGACGGCTGCGCGCGGGCGCTGGCCGATGCCGCGTCCGCCCTGCACCCGGGGCTGGCGCTGGTCCGTGGCGTCGCCCGTGACGGGGCAGCGGCCGCGGGGACGGCCGCGCGGCGGGTGCTGTTCGTGTGCACGGGCAACAGCGGCCGCTCGCCGATGGCCGAGGCGCTGCTGCGGCACCGCGCGGGGACGCGGGTCGCAGGCCGCCAGCGCCGGCATCCGGCCCAAGCCGCTGCACCCGGACGCGGTAGCGGTGATGCGGGACCGCTACCGCATCGACATCACCGCGCATCAGCCGGCGTCGGTGGAGGCGGTCGCCCGGGAGCGGTTCGACTACGTGATCAGCCTGTGCGACAAGGCCCGCGAGGCCTGCCCGGAGTTCGCGGGCCGTCCCGGCCTGGATCCACTGGAGCCTGCCCGACCCGGCCGCCGGCGAGGGCGGCCTGGCCGGGTACCCGGCCTTCGAGCGGACCGCCGCCGAGCTGGACACGCGGATCAGGTTCCTGCTCCCGGCCCTGGACGGGGCCGCGCTGGCCGGCGGGTAGCCAGGTCCGCCAGGCCCGCACCGCAGGCCCGGTGCATCAATACAGATTGATGTACCATCGCGGGGTGGACAGGCAACCGGCCGCGGGGCCAGCGCAGGCAGGGTCGCTCGCGGCGCAGTGCCGCTTGCGGACGGTGCTGCGGGAATGGGGCCGGATCGGCTGCATCGGGTTCGGCGGCCCGCCCGCGCACATCAGGCTGCTGCGGCAGCTGTGCGTCGAGCGCAAGGGCTGGCTGGACGCCCGCGAGTTCGAGGACGCCATCGCGGTCTGCAACCTGATGCCCGGGCCGGCCTCCACCCAGCTGGCCATCTTCTGCGCCTGGCGGCTGCGCGGCCGCCCGGCGCCCTGATCGGCGGGGCCGGGTTCATCATCCCCGGCCTCATCGTCATCCTCGCGCTGTCGGTGCTGTTCGTGGCCAGTTCCCCGCCGCTGTGGGTGCTCGGCGCCGGGGCCGGCGCGGGCGCCGCCGTCCCCGCGGTCGCCGTCGCAGGCCGGCTGGTCGCTGCTCGGCCCAGCTGGCGCAACCGCCGCGCCACCGGCCGCTGGCTGGCCTACCTGGTCGCCGGACTCGCCGCCGCCGCGACCATCGGCCCCTGGCTGGTGCTGGTGCTGCTCGGCTGCGGCGCCATCGAGCTGGCGGCCCGGTCCTCCTCCTTCGCCCCGCGCCAGGCCGGACGGCGGGCCGGCGGCCGGACCGCGCTCGCCCGGCTTGCTGGCCGCTCCCGCCTCGTGCTCGCGGCCGGCGGCGGGGTGCTCGCGTCGGTCGCGTGGGAGGCGTTCAAGGTCGGCGGGCTGTCCTTCGGCGGCGGGTTCGTGATCATCCCGCTGATGCAGGCCGACGCGGTCAGCCACTACCACTGGATGACCGGCGCCCAGTTCCTCAACGCCGTCGCCCTCGGCCAGGTCACCCCCGGCCCCGTCGTGCAGACCGTGGCCGTCGTCGGCTACGCCGCCGCCGGGCATCGCCGGCGGCCTGCTCGCCTCCGCCGTCGCCTTCGCCCCGTCGTTCCTGCTCGTCCTGCTCGGCGGGCCGCGCTTCCAGCAGATCCGCGGCAACGCCGCGCGCCCGCGCCTTCCTCGACGGCGCCGGGCCCGCCGCCATCGGCGCCATCCTCGGCTCCGCCATCACCCTCACCCGGGAGCTGACCCATCCCTGGCAGTACCTGGTGCTGGCCGGCGCCCTGGTGCTGCTGCTCCCGCTGCGCCGCGGGGTGGTGCTCACGCTGCTGTCGGCGGGCGCGATCGGCGTCATCATCGCGCTGGCCGCTGGCACGGTCTCCCCTTAAGCGGCACGTCGCCGCTCATCTCGACGTTGGGTTAATGACGTGACAGTCTTAATGTGAACAGCAATCGGATAAACGGCCAGCTTGTCTGCCAATACCCCCCGGCTGCATAGTGCCTTCGCGAGAGGAGGGTGGCCCGATGACGTCGGGACCTGCGAGCCGGGCGTTCCGGCTCGATCAGGCTTGGCTCGTCCCTGTTGCCCTCGGCACTGTTGCGATTGGCTATCTTTCCTGGGGGGCATGGGTTTCCGCCCATGATCCGCATTGGCTGTACATTGACCAGGCCTGGTGGCGCATCTTGCTGCGGCCGCAGCAAGATTTGACCCTTGCCTGCACGGCCGCCCTCTGGCTGGGCGGGCTCGCCTGCTTCTGGTGGCCCCGCCGATGGCAAGACCGCCTGATTGGGCTAATCGTCGTCGCGGTGATGGTGATAATAGGCGCGGTACTGGGGACGGCGTCGCTGCTACCGTGCCGGGGCGGCATGACGAGGATCTCGGTCAGCTTCTGGCTGCTCGAGCTGTACGTCGGGCAGCCGCCGCCCGCGTACCAGACCCCGGCCTGTCCTGGCCAGGTCCCGCTGGCCCTCCAGCTGGGGCAGACCATCTGCCTCGGGGCCACCCTGATCGGCGCGCTGGCCGTGGCGGCGGCGCTGTGGCGGCAGCCCGCCGACCGCTTGCGGGTGCGGTTCCTGAGCGACGTCACGGTGGTTACCGGGCTCGACGGCCTGGCCCTGCAACTGCTGAAGCGGCTGGCCCAGACCAGGAATCCCCGGAACATCATCGTCATCGAGCCGGACAAGGGCCATCCGCTGCTGCAAGAGGCCCGGCTTACCGGCGCCCGCGTCATCACTGGCACCCACGCGTCGCAGCGGCTGCTCGCGCCCATCATCTCCGGCTGGCGCCGCTGCACGCTCAGCTACCTGTACGCGCTGAGCAGCGAGGTGGAGGAGAACGAGGCCGTCCTTGAGGCCACCGCCGCGATCCTGGGCCGGTACCAGCCCGACCCCGAACGCCAGCCGCACATCGTGGCTCGCATCGATGACCCACGGCATGCCGATTCCTGGCGGGGCGTGCACAGCGGCACGCCCATCGCGTGGTTCGAAGACGCGCTAAGCCCCGCGGAGCTGACGGCGAGCACGCTGGTCAGCAGGATCTTGCAGTGCGCGGCGCGGCAGGTGGTGCTGTGCGGCGACAGCACCCTCACGATCGCGGTGCTGCTCGAACTGGCTCGCCGGGCCTGGGAACAGGCCGAGCTGCATCAAGGCCGCGGCCATCGGCCGGGCTACCACGCCGGCGGCGATGGCCCCGGGCGGCGGCCCATCGCCGCATCCCGCCCCGCTCCCCGTGGAGCGCCTGATCCTCATGGACCCGAGGGCGGCCGACATCCTGCGCGAGTACAAGGCCTCGGCGTCGCGCGCGGTCCTCGATTCCGCGCCCGGCATCGACTCACGCCCGGTTTCCTGGCGAGATAGCCTTCTCGCCACCCTGGACGGCCTGGCCCCGGCCGACGCGTACGCCACCGCCGTCATCATCGTCGACCACTCCCTTGAGACCAGCATCCATGAGGCCGGACGAGTGGCCCGGCTGCACCCGGACACGCCGATCTTCGTCCTGGTGGCATCGAGCGAGGGAACCGACAAGGCGGTCTTCGACCGGCTGCACCCCTTCCAGCAGGGCTTGCTGGTCGATGGCAACGTGCCCGAGGACGCCTGGACGAGGGTCGCCCGGCACTGGCACGAATGCTTCCGGCTCAGGTACCCGGTGGCCCCAGGTGACCCGAAGACGTACACCCGGCGCCCCTGGGATGAGCTGGACGAGTTCATCCGCCAGGACAACATCCTGCAGCTGCGGTCGATCCTGTCGGCAGTCGCGGCGCGCGGCCGGCGGTGGGTGCCCGCCCGGATGGTGCCCTCGGGGAGCTTCATGCGAGCTCACCGACGGGGACCTGGAGGAGATCGCCCGCGCCGAGCACACCCGCTGGTACCTGCGCCGGCTGTCGGCTGGCTGGTCGGCCGGGGGCGGTCAGGCCGCCGCCGCCACGGCCACGAGGCCGCCGCGTTCCAATCCCAGCGTGGTGCCATGGCCGCAGCTGCCGCCGGGCAGGCAAGTGGAGCTTCGCGAGTCACTTCGAGGGCAGCTGGCGCAGCTGGAGGACGTTGGCTACGTGGCGGTCGTGCCATCGGGCGGTCCCGAGGGCGCGGCCCGCTTCCAGCGCGTCGGGGTCGTCTCGGCCAAGAAGCTGAACGCGCCGCAGAGCTGGACCCGGCGTTCTCATGACGACGAGGAAGAGCTGCACGGCGACGCCGGGGACTGGCGCGTCCGCGACAGCTTCGGCGACGTGCGGACCGTGGGGAACGCCGAATTCCGCCAGAGCTATGCGCCCCTCGACGGCGGGTCTGGCGTCGCGTGGGAATGTTCAGCGCATGGCGCACGAGCGAGACCCTGGTCATCAGGACGAAGGAAGGCAGGGCGACCGCTCACCCGGGAGACTGGGTGGTTGAAGGGGCGCTCGGTGAGCGCTGGCCAATCAGCGATGAGCAGTTCCGGCGAACCTACCGGGCGAGCGGCAACGCGGGCGCCCTGGCCGATACCGGCGCCGCGCCGGAAGACATGGCGCTTCTTCACGGGCGATCATCGGAGCTTGCGCAAGCCCCGCCCGGCGCGACGGCCGGGCGGTCGGGCACGGCAGGACACCTAAATGGAACCAGCGAACACCCGAGTCGACATGAAGATCACGAATTATCACCCGCTTCCGAGTCCGCCGCCGAGGCCGACGCCAAGCCGGTAGTGTGGACGCAGGCTGATCGGGGAGCAAGCGACAGCCGGCTTTAGAAGGGTGCCGTCATTTCTGGGGTACCCTGCGAGCAGCAGAAGTTTCTTCTGAGCATGAGCAAACGGCCCAAATTCAGACTATTCACCCGCTAGGAGGGGCAGTGGATGCTTCAGTTCTCGGCTCAAACCTTACCGATCTTCACGACCTACCGCTCGGAGAAGGCGTAGACCTCATGGTCACCGCCGCGCTCGCCTATCAGATTATGCCGCAGGACGGCGTATCCGCCTTCAATTCCGCCGTGTAACGATCTTCTCATTAAGAATGACCGGAAGCGTTACGCCATTCCGGCAATTCGTGCTCAAGGTCTGCAGCAGGTGCGACCTGGCATGCGATCACTGCTATGTCTATGAGCACGCCGACCAGAGTTGGCGTTCCCGGCCGAAGATGATGTCCGAGCGCACCGTCAGTATAGCGGCAGAACGCATCGCCGAGCACGCGAGGAAGCACGCCCTTCCAGAGGTGCGCATCATCTTGCACGGCGGCGAGCCGCTGCTCGCGGGACAAGCCAGGCTCCGTTGGGCCTGCACGGAGCTGCGCCGCGTCATCGAAGCGGCATGCCGGCTCGACCTGCGCATCCACACGAATGGCGTCAGGCTCGACAACCAGTTCCTCGAGCTGTTCGCCGAGCAGCGGGTGCGAATCGGGATCTCGCTCGACGGAGACCGCGCCGCCAACGACCGGCACCGCCGATACGCCGACGGTCGCAGCAGCTACGACCAGGTGGTCAGCGCCATCGGCAGGCTCGGGAGCGAGCGGTACCGCGCGCTGTACGCGGGGCTGCTGTGCACGATGGACGTGCGCAACGACCCGGTCCTCACCTACGATGCGCTGGCCGCCTTGCAGCCGCCCGTCATCGACTTCCTGCTCCCCCACGCGACCTGGGATGACCCGCCGCCGGGCACGGGCGGGGGAACCACGCCGTACGCCGACTGGCTGATCGCGGTGTTCGACCGGTGGACGGCTACCGGGCGGCGCGTCCCCGTGCGCCTGTTCCACTCGGTCATCGCCACGACGCACGGCGGCCGTAGCGGCACGGAAGCGCTGGGACTGGCACCCAGCGACCTTCTCGTCATCGAGGCCGACGGCTCCATTGAGCAAGTCGATTCGCTCAAGGTCGCCTATGACGGCGCCGCGGGGACCGGGCTGGATATCTACCGGCACGGCCTCGACGAGGCCGCGTCCCATCCGGGGCTGGTGGCGCGCCAGCGAGGACTGGCCGGCGTGTGCGCCGCCTGCCGCCGCTGCCCGGTCGTCACCAGTTGCGGCGGCGGGCTGTACACGCACAGGTACCGCGCCGAGAATGGCTTCGATAATCCGTCCGTCTATTGCGATGACCTCCTCAAGCTCATTACACATATACGGAATTCACTCAAGCCGGCCTCCCCGGGCCGCCCCGTCCACTCTTTGCCGGCCCGCGACTTCGATTCGCTCGCCGCGGGATACGGCAGCGAGGCGGCCGTCGAGCACTTGCTCCGCTCCCAGCACGGCATTGTCCGCACGCTGCTTGGCGTGGTGCGCGAGCGAAGCGGCGACTCGGTTCCCGCCGCCGCGTGGGAAATCCTCGCCACGCTTGACGCCACGCGATCCCCGGCGCTCGACCAGGTGCTCGCCCACCCCTACATCCGCGCCTGGGGAGTGCGATTCCTGCCGGGCCCGGCAGGCCTTTCCGGCGCGTCGCCGATGGGGCGGGACCGGGCCGGCCCTGACGTCATGTACCTGGCGTCAATCGCGGCGGCGGCCGCGATCCGGGCGGGAATTTCCGCTGAGCTCGACGTGCCTGTCCGTAATGGCTTCGTGCACCTGCCGACGCTCGGACGGCTGACTGTCCCCCTCGTTACCGCCGCCTCCCTGGTGGTGGCAACGGGCGACGACTGGTTCGCGGCGCGATTGCCTGAGGGCGACCGGGCGGTCGCGGTGAACAGCCCCGAACCGCAGCCTGGCTGGGAACCAGTACGCGTGCTTGAGGCGGCCGGATCGGCGGTCAGGCTGGAGGACACCGACCCTTACCGTGACTGCCACCAGTGGCACGCCGCGGACCGGGTGCCCGAGGCCGAGGTCAGTCGGTGGCACCTGCTTTACCGGCAGTCCTGGGACCTGATCGCGGGAGAGTTTCCCCGGTACCTCCCGGGACTCGCCACCGGACTGACGACGATCACGCCGCTGGCGAGGAACACGCGCGGGCGGGAGGTCAGCGCCGCCGCGCGGCAGGCGTTCGGCTCGGTGGCCGTCGCGCTGCCCGAGAGCGCTGACACGCTGGCGATGCTCCTCATGCACGAGTTCCAGCATGTCAAGCTGGGCGCCCTGCTCGACCTCTTTGACCTGTGCGACCGGGGTGACACGCGCGTTTTCTACGCTCCCTGGCGAGAGGACCCCCGCCCGCTGGAGGCGCTGCTCCAGGGGACGTACGCGCACATCGCGGTCACGGAATTCTGGCGGGGGCGCTGGCGGCGGCTGCCGTCGCCGGAGGCTGAGGCGGCCGCCGCGCGGTTCGCCCTGTGGCGCGCGCAGACGAGCGCCGCGGCGGACACCCTGGCCGGGTCGGGATCGCTCACGCCGCTTGGCGCGCGGTTCGTCGACGGCATGCGGGCCACGCTCGCCGGCTGGCTCGACGAGCCCGTGCCCGCCTCGGCCGCGAGCGAGGCCCGGCGACGGGCCGCCGAGCACCGGTCGACATGGAAGGGAGCGGCAGGCGCGCCATGAGCGGCGACGACGCGGGCCTGACCAGCGCCGATATCGCGCGTGACCTGCGGGCACTGGGCCTGGAGGCCGACCGCACCCTGCTGCTGAACGCATCGCTGCGCGTCATGGGCCTGGTCACGGGCGGCGCGTCCACGGTCGTCGCGGCCGTGCGGGACGTGCTGGGGCCCGCGGGCACGCTCGTGGCCCCCACCACGACGGCGGAGAACTCCGACACCTCCCGCGCGCATCTCGCCTCGGTCGCCGGCCTTAGCCCGGCCCAGGTCAGCGCCTACCGGGCGGAGATGCCGCCGTTCAACCGGGCCACGACGCCGACGACCGGCGGCGGACGAATCGCGGAGGCGATCCGCACGACCCCAGGGTCCGTCCGCAGCGCGCATCCCCAGAGCCTCCTTCGCCGCGGTGGGCCCCGCGCGCGCTCGCTGATGAAAGGTCACCCGATCGACTGCCATCTCGGCGAGGAATCCCCGCTCGGCAGGCTGTATGCCGCCGAGGCGTGGGTGCTTATGCTGGGAGTGGGCTACTCCACCTGCACCGCCTTGCATCTCGCCGAGTACAGGTACCTTTCATCTCCCCCGCGGCGCACGTACCGCGCTGTCATCCGGTATCGCGGCGCCCCGCAGTGGCGGTCCTACCGCGATGTCGTCCTGGACGACAGTGATTTCGAAGTAATCGGCGAGGTAATCGATAAGGAAGTGGACATGCGCCGCGGTTACGTCGGTAACGCGGAGTGCCGTTTGATGCCAATGCGATCCGTGGTGGACATCGCCACGAATTGGATGCGCCAGCACCGGAGATAGAAGTCGGCGGCACGTCCGGGACGGGCCGGGCGGGCGCGCACTTCACAGACAATTCGCGCTCCCCTTATAGTGAGCTTGCCGATGCGCGCCGTGTCGCTCACGGAATCATTGGAGGGGCGGGTGACAGAGTCAGACCTTTCCGGGGGAGATTACGCTCCGTACTTCTTCATGAGTTATGCGCATACCCCCCGTCATGATCCCGCCGATCCTGATCCAGACGAAGACGTGGTGAAGTTCTACAACGAACTCTGCAAGTACATCCTGAATTTCTGCGCTCTGCCGGCGGGCCGGCGAGTCGGCTTCATGGACCACGACCTGCGCCCGGGCAACGTCTGGCCGTGGAACCTGTCGCGAGCGCTCGCCACGTGCCGCGTCTTCGTGCCGCTGTACTCACAGCGGTTCTTCACCAGCGCGGAGTGCGGTAAGGAGTGGTGGGCATTCTCCGTCCGCATGGCTCACCAGGCCGCGCGCGAGGCACGGCCGATCGAGGCGATCGTTCCCGTCATCTGGACTCCGGTCGACGCGTCCTCGCTGCCCGAGGCGGCCAGGATGATCCAGTTCAATCACCGGGATCTCGGCCAGCTCTACGCGACAGAAGGGCTGTTCACCCTCAGCCAGCTCAACGGCGACGCCGAGTACAACGCCGCCTACCGGCGGGCGGTGCTCGGGCTGGCACGGCGCATCGTGAATGTCGCCCAGCACCTGCAGGTGGAGTCCTGGCAGCCACGCGATTACGCGACCCTGGAAAACGCCTTCGGATCGGCTCAGGCCTCCGGTCCAGGCGAGCGCCGCCTTCGGATTACGGTCGTCGCGCCGTCCAGCCACGAATTGCCGAATGGCCGGGGCGGTTCCTCCTACGGGCGAAGCCCCCTGGACTGGAATCCCTACCTCCCTGACTGCCTGCGTCCACTCGCCGATCACGTGTCTGACCTGGCTCGCAATCTCGGCTATCAGGCCGTTGTCCAGGACCTGAACGGGCGGGACGCGGTGGTCACGGACGAGGACCGCCCCCGGGAGCCGGAGATACTGATCGTCGACCCGTGGGCCACCGTTCAGCCTGAGTGCCGCCGGGCGCTCGCGCGATTCAACAGCACCGACCAGCCGTGGATCCAGGTGATGATCCCGCTGAACGTCAAGGACGAGGAAACGGCGAACGCCCGGATCATGCTGCGGGACAGCATCGAGGAATTGCTCGGAATCAAGCTGGCGCTCGGTACCACGACCGGGAGAGCGCTACGCACCGTCCCGTCCCTTGAAGACTTCAGCGAGGGACTGCCGCGGGTCGTATCCGAAGTTGCCCGGCATTACCTCAGGCACGCCGAGGCTTACCCGCCCGAAGGAACACCGGTGAAAAGACCTCACGTGCTCCGCCCGCCCCCGCCTCCTCCGGCGCTGACCGCGTACCAGGAGCCACCAAGAACAGCTGAACCCGGAGCCGCCAATGACTGAGGGCAAGATCGTCACCTTCTACTCCTACAAGGGCGGCACCGGCCGGACGATGGCGCTGGCCAACACGGCCTGGATCCTGGCCAGCAACGGGAAAAAGGTGCTCGTCGTCGACTGGGACCTCGACTCGCCCGGGCTGCACCGGTTCTTCCACCCGTTCCTCGACTCCGCGACGATCAGCGGCGCCCCTGGCGTCATCGAGCTGATCAATGACTACGCCTGGACGGCCACCACCCCGGGCGACCGCGCCAGCCGACTGGCACCTGTCCACGCCCAGGTCACGCCGCACGCCGTCTCGGTGCGACTGGTCGCACTTTCCCGAGGGCGGCGTGGACACTTCGTCAGCGCCGGCCGGCAGAACCGCGACTACGCCTCGACACTGGCGATCATCGACTGGGATAACTTCTACGACCGGCTCGGCGGCGGCCAGTTCTTCGACGCGCCTGCGGGCCGACATGAAGGCGAACTACGACTACACGCTTGATCGACAGCCGGACCGGCCTGTCGCGATATCGCGGATATCTGCACCGTGCACCTGCCCGACATCCTGGTCGACTGCTTCACCCTCAGCGATCAAAGTCCATCGAGGGAGCGGCCGCTGGTCGCCCAGAACATCGACCAGCGCTACCACTACAGGAACATCCGGATGCTGCCCGGTGCCGATGCGGATCGACGACGGCGGAGAAGGACAAGGCGGACGCGGGCAGGGCACTGGCCAGGGTCCTGTTCGACCGGTTCCCGCGCGGGCTGAGCGAGGAGGAGGTGAACCGATACTGGACCTCGGTGGAGATCCCGTACAAGCCCTTCTACGCGTTCGAGGAGATGCTCGCGACCTTCGGCGACGCTCCCCGGCTCCGCCCACGTCGATGCTCGCCGCCTACGAGCGGCTGACCAGCGCGATCACCGAAGATGAGATCAGCTCCCTGCCGCCCGATGGACGAGGAGCTGAGGCTCAGGTACAAGGCTGCCTTCTCCCGCCGCCAGCCGGCCGCCGGCCGACATCTACCTCAGCTACGTGCCCGAGGACCGGATGTGGGCCGACTGGATCGCCGCCGTCTCTGACCGCGGCCGGGTTCCACGTCCTGCGGGAGGACATCAGCGTCGGCGGCCGGCGACAGCACCCGCGCCGCGGCACGGCCACGGCGGCGGAGTCCGCGGTGCGCACGATCGCCGTGCTTGTCCGCCGCCTACCTGCGATCGCCGCAGGCCCGCGGGGTGTGGGAATCGCTGACCGGACCGACGACCCGGCGGGGGCGAGCAGGACGGCTGATCCCGGTCCGGGTCGGCGAGGTCACGCTGGCCGGCCGTTCGCCGACCGCACCGTGGTGGACCTGACCCGGCGGAACGCGGCGCAGGCGAAGGAGGAACTGCTGCGCGTGCTCGGCTAGCCGCCGGCGGCGGACGAGCGCGCGGCGGACGCCACCGTTCCCGAGCCCGCTACCCGCGGACCATACCGCCGGTGTGGCACGTCCAGACCCGCAACGCCTCCTTCACCGGGCGCAACGACGTACTGGAGAAGTTGCACGATCAGCTGGCGAGCAGCAGCCAGGCCGTCGTCCTGCCGCTCGCGCTGCACGGCCTCGGCGGCGTCGGCAAGACCCAGGTGGCGCTCGAGTACGCGCACCGGTACATGGCCGACTACGACGTGGTGTGGTGGGTGCCGGCCGAGCAGCGCGAGCTGATCAACCCCTCGCTCGCCGACCTGGCGCGAGGCTCGGGATCCGGGTCGGCGACAACATCACCGGAGACCGCCCAGAGCGGCACGGGAGGCGCTGCGCCGGGGCGCGCCCTACGACCGCTGGCTGCTGATCTTCGACAACGCCGACACGCCCGAGCGAGGTCGAGGAGTTCCTTCCCGGCGGTCCCGGGCACGTGATCGTCACCTCGCGCAACCCCGCCTGGTCGCGGGTGGCCGAGCCGGTGGAGATCGACGTGTTCTCCCGCGCGGAGAGCGTCGAGCACCTCCAGCGCCGGGTGCCCGGGCTGTCGCGACAGAGGACGCCCGCATGGTCGCCGAGAAGCTCGGCGACCTGCCGCTGGCCATCGAGCAGGCGGGCGCCTGGCTGGCCGAGACCGGGATGTCCGCCGCGAAGTACGTCGAGCGACCTGGAGTAGCGAGCTCGCCAGCGTGCTTGAGCTGAGCCAGCCGACCGACTACCCGGTACCCGGTCGCGGCGACCTGGCGGCTGTCGTTCGACCGGCTGCGCGAGCAGTCGCCGGCCGCCGCCCGGCTGCTCGAGCTGTGCGCCTGCTTCGCTCCCGACCCCATCTCGCTGACGCTGCTGTACAGCGACGAGATGATCGAGTCCCTGGTGCCGCTCGATCCCGCGGCTGAAGGAGCGCATCGTGCTCGGCCTGCTCATCCGGCACATCAGCCGGTTCTCGCTGGCGCAAGGTCGACCAGGGCAGCAACTCGATCCAGGTGCACCGGCTGGTCCAGGCGGTGATCCGGTCAAGCCTGGAGAGCGAGGCTGAGCGCGTGCAGGCCATGCACGAGGTGCACCACATCCTCGTCGGCGCCCGGCCACGGCAGGGCGACACCGACGATCCGGAGAACTGGCCACGATACGACTTGATCTGGCCGCACCTGGGCCCCTCGCGGGCGGCGGAGTGCACCGAGGACGAGACACGGCAGCTCCTCATCGACCGGGTGCGGTACCTGTGGAAGCGCGGCGAGTTCGAGCGAGGCGCTCGACTTCGGCGGCCGGCTGGAGAACACGTGGAACGAGAAGCTCGGCGCGGACGACCGGCAGACGCTGTACCTGCGCTTCCAGATCGCGAACGTGCTGCGCTCGCAGGGCCGCTACGCGGAGGCCCGCGACTGCGACACCGACATCCTCGGCAGCGGCAAATCCGCGTGCTGCCGCAAAGCCATCCGCATATCCTGCAGACGGCCGGCAGCCTGGCCGCGGACCTGCGCGGGCTGGGCGAGTTCTCCAAGGCGCTCGGCATGGACCGGGCGACGTACGAAAGCCTGAAGGACGTCTTCGGTGAGGATCACCCGAGCACGCTGTCGGCGGCGAACAACCTCGCGGTGGACCTGCGCTGGTCGGCGACTTCTACGCCGCCCGCGACCTGGACGCGGAGACCTGGACCCGGCGGCAGACGGTGCTGACCGACGGCATCCGTATACGCTTGCACTCCGCGGCGATGCTCGCGCGCGACCTGCGCCTGGCGGGCAACTACGCCGAGTCCGTCGAGCTGCTGCGCGAGACCTACGAGCGGTACGTCGAGGTGCTCGGCGACGACTTCGTGGACACGCTCCGCACGGCCAAGTGCCTGGCCGTGTCGCTGCGCAAGATGGGCGACCTCAACGCGGCGTACGACATCACCAGGGAGACTCAGCACCACTACCTGAAGCGCTGGGGCCCGACCATCCCGATGCCCTCGCCTGCACGCTGAACCTGGCCTGCGACCTGTCCGCGCTCGACGACAAGCCAGCCGCGCGTGACCTGGCGGGCGAGGTCAGGAAGTCCTACGAGCGGACCCTCGGCACCGACCATCCCTACACGCTGGCGGTCGCCAGCAACCTCTCGACCTACCTGCGCGGATGCGGCGCGCTGCAGGACGCGCGCGAGCTGGCGGAATGGACCCTGCAGATGCTGCGGTCCGCGCTCGGGGACGACCACCCGTTCACGCTCGCGTGCGCGAACAACCTGGCGAACTGCCTGGTCGACCTCCGGCTGCCCGGGCAGGCGGAGGCGCTCGGCGTCGACACTCTCAGCCGGCTGAAGGAGGCCTACGGCCCGCGGCACCCGGACACCCTCGTGTGCGAGGCCAACCTGGCGGTGACCATCCGGGAAAGCGGCCGGACGGAGGAGGCCGAGGCGCTGCGCCAGAGGGTAACGGACGAGATGAGCCACGTGCTCGGGGAGGACCATCCCAACGTCAGCGCACTGCGGAACTGGCGGCTGCAGAACCGGGACCTTGAGCCACAGCCGATCTGACCCGGCAGCCTCGCCGATTCCCGGGAGCAAGCTCCCAATGCTGGTGCGGAGGCAGTAGTGACGCACAAGGTACACGTAACTCACGGGAACGGTGAGCACTGGCTTGCCTTCGACGTCACGGGCGCCGCTCACGGGCACCCGGTCTTCCTCCTGCACGGCACCCCGGGGAGCCGCAGCGGTCCCGCTCCCCGGCCCAGCGTGCTTTACCGGCTCGGAGTCCGGCTGATTTCCTATGACCGCCCCGGTTACGGGAAATCCACCCGGCACCCGGAACGCCGGGTCCTTGATGCCGCGCGGGATGTCGCCGCCATCGCCGACGAACTGCGACTCGGCACCTTCAGCGTGGTCGGGCGCTCGGGCGGCGGGCCGCACGCGCTGGCGTGCGCCGCCTTGCTGCCCGACCGGGTGTCCAAGGCCGCGGTCCTGGTGAGCGTGGCTCCCTCCGACGCCGATGGCCTTGACTGGTACGACGGCATGACGGGCTCGAACGTCGAGGAGTACACGCGCGCGCGGCAGGGAGCCGACGTGCTGGCGGCCGAGCTCAGCGCTCGCGGCGAGCTCATTCGCCAGGATCCGGAATTCCTGCTCGACTTCCTCGAGCCGGAGCTCACCGCACCCGACCGGGCTATCCTCCGCGACCCTGGCATCAGGCGATTGCTCACGGGCACGTATGCCGAGGCACTGCGCCAAGGCCCCGAAGGGTGGATTGACGACGTGCTCGCCTTGCGCGAATCCTGGGGCTTCGCCTTGAAGGAGATCAGCGTGCCCGTGCTGCTGTGGCACGGCGCGGACGACGTGTTCTCGCCGGTTACGCACACTCGCTGGCTGGCGAGCCAGATACCCCGTGCCCAGATTGAGGTGGAGCCCGGAGCGGCGCACTTCGACGCGGTGAAGGTACTGCCGCGGATCCTGGCCCGGCTATGAGGCGTCTCCCGGCCGAGGCCCGGGACTCCCGTGAGCCCCGGGCCTCGCTGGTCCATGGCCCCCAGCTTGCTAGCGGAATCTGACCGATCGCTGACCGTCTGCCGAAGACCTGCTCAAGGGGGCCGTCATGAAGGCATCCCGATTCCATGGCACAGCTCGCCGGCGCAGGAGAACGCCGGAACCTGGAGCTCGTTGCGCCGGGTTGCGCATATCGTGTCGGCGTGACGCAAACGTGGGTAGTTGAGCCATCAGGTCCGCTACGCGGGGACATCTCCGTGCGCGGTTCCAAGAATGCCGTGACCAAGCACATGGTGGCGGCGATGCTGGGCGACGGCCCGAGCGTGATCCGCAACGCCCCGCAGGTGGGTGACGTGGACATCACGGCGGCGATGCTGGAGTCGGCGGGCTTCCACGTCAGCCGGGAGGACGGCGAGATCACGATCGCCCCCGGGAGCGAGGTCAGGCCGAGGGTCCCCGAGGCGTTCACCGGCCTCAACCGGATCCCGATCCTGATGCTCGGGCCGCTGCTGCACCTCACCGGTGAAGCGTTCGTCCCGCTCGTCGGCGGCGACCCGATCGGGCGGCGGCCCGTCGACTTCCACGTCGACGCGCTGGCGGCCCTCGGCGCCGAGGTCACCTACGGGCCGACCGGGATCACCGCCAAGGCGACCAGGCTGCACGGCGCGCGCATCACGCTGCCCTACCCGAGCGTCGGCGCGACCGAGACGGTGCTGCTGTCGGCCGTCCTGGCCGAGGGCAAGACCGTGCTGCGCAACGCGGCCACCGAGCCGGAAGTCGTCGAGCTCGCGCTGTTCCTGCAGCGGATGGGCGCCCAGATCGAGCTCAGCCCCGACCGGCGCATCGTCATCGAAGGCGTGCGCAAGCTCAAGGCCGCTACCACCCGGCTGGCCGGCGACCGCCTCGAGGCCTTCTCCTACCTGGTCGCGGGCCTCATCACCGGCGGCCAGGTGCGGGTGCACGGCTGCCCGCAGGACCGGCTCGTGACCGCGATCACGACCCTGGCCCGGATGGGCACCCGGTTCGACATCACCGACGAGTGGATCACCGCGTCCGCGCCCGGCGGGCTGCAGCCCGCGGCGGTGCACACCGACACCCACCCGGGCTTCATGACCGACTGGCAGCAGCCGCTGATGGTGCTGTTCACGCAGGCCAACGGCATGTCGGTGCTGCACGAGACGGTATTCGAGAACCGCCTCGTGTACGTGCCCGCGCTGCAGAAGATGGGCTGCGAGATCGAGGTGTTCGCGGCCTGCCTCGGCGGGCCCGCCTGCCGCTTCCACGACGGGAACGCGGTGCACTCGGCGGTCATCCGGGGCGTGTCGAAGCTGCGCGGCGCCGAGGTCGAGCTGCCGGACGTGCGGGCCGGCTTCTCCGCGGTGCTCGCCGCGTCCGTGGCCGACCGGCCGTCGGTCCTGCACGGCGTGCACCACATCGAGCGCGGCTACCACCGGCCGTTCGACCAGTTCGCGTCCCTCGGGCTGCGGATCTCCAGGACCGCCTCGTAAGGACGCTCACCCGCGCCGAAGAACGCCGGGAAGGAGCCGCCCGCCAGGCCGGCCGCTGGCCGTCGCCGATGGTTGCGCATCGTCAGCCGGCCTCACTGATACCGTGCATCGCTCGTGCTCTGGTGCCCGCCGGACGGCGAGGATGGCGGACCCGTCGCGCATGGTCGCCTATCGTCATCGGGCCTAAATGATTGACTTTGGGGGCGGGCACCCCCGAAGCCTGAATCAGTTAGGCCCGTTGACCGCTGTCGGCTAACGATGACCACCAGCGGCGCAAGCCACGCGAATGCGGCAATCGCGCATAACGATCAGGGGCGGGTCCTTCCGGCGCGTATGCGGGCATAAAGGACGTGGGTCTAGCGTCCCGGAAGAGGCGCCATGGCCAATCGCGAGGACCCGCCGTCCTGGAATGGTCACGCCGCCGCGGCGGGGCCTCCGGCGCCGAGCTCGGCGAGGAAGCTGAGCAGCTGCGGAACGATCCGCTCGTGGGCGTCCTCCTGGAGGTAGTGACTAGCGTCGTCGAGCTGGGTCACGAGCGCGCCGGGCAAGGTCTCGCGCCATTCCCGCAGGACCGCGGGCGTGAACGCCGGGTCGCGCATCGCCCACATGATCCGCGCGGGCTTGGCGCGGAATTCCCGCTCGATCCCCCGATTGAGCTGGGTGAGCAGCTCGGCGACCGGCCCGCTGTCGCTGGCGGGGATCTCGCGCGGGAAGACGAGCTCGCCCGTGCGGCTGGACCACGTGGGGTGCGGCGCCAGGTACGCGCGGCGCACGTCCCGCGTCAGCCGCTCGTGGTGAACGACCCCGCCGCGGAACAAGAAGCCCCGCACGAACATGTCCATTCCCTTCACGAGCGCCTCGCCGACGCCCGGCGCGCGGAACAGCTGGATCGGCACGGGAATGGCCTGCCTCGGCCCGGCGAAGGTGTCGAGGATGAACAGGCCCGCCACGCGGTCCGGGTGCGCGACCGCCCACGACAGCCCGATCGGCCCGCCCCAGTCCTGCACGACGACGACCGCGCCGCGCAGGTCGAGCGATTCGAGCAGCGCGTCCAGGCGCGCCACGTGGCACGGGATCCGGTAGAGCCCGGGGTCGTCCGGCTTCTCCGAGCGGCCGAACCCGAGATGGTCGGGCACGATCGCGCGGTGGCCCGCCCGCGTCAGCGGGCCGATGAAGTTCCTGTACAGGAAGCCCCAGGTCGGGTTGCCGTGCACCAGCACGACCGGGCGGCCCGCGCGCGGCCCCTCATCGACGTAGTGCATCCGCCCGCCGGACGCCTCAAACCAGCGCGGCTCATACGGCCACAGCCCACCGAACGTCCAGTCCGTCTCCGTCGGCGCGGTTACCGTCGTCATAGTCAGCAGGCCTCCCTCCGTTGAGGCGGAGGATGCCCTACGGTAGGTAGCCGAAAACATCCGGATTGTAGCTTCCGTGCCCGGACATGGTCCCGCGCCCGGCCCCCGCGGTTGCGGGGGACCGGGCGCGGTTGATGAGGGGCCGTTAGGGCAGGTTCCACTTCTGGTTGGCGTTGCCGGTGCAGTCCCAGATCTGCAGCTGGGTGCCGGAGCCGCCGTAGCCGGTGTCGTCCAGGCACTTATTCGATTGCGGGTTGTACAGCGCTCCGTTGGATTGCGGGATGAAGACCTGCGCGGCGGTGTTGTTGCAGTCGTAGAGGTCGACGGTGGTGCCGTCGGCGGTGCCGCCGCCGTTGATGTCCATGCACTTGCCGAGCGCGTGCAGGGTGCTGCCCGCCTGGACGACGGTCCACTGCTGGGCGTTGGTGCCGTTGCAGGTGTAGACCTGCACCGGGCGTGAAGTTGGCGGAGTTCGCTCCCCGGACGTCGACGCACAGGCCCTGGTAGCCGGTGATCGGCCCGGTGCCGCCGGTGCCGCCGCCGCCACCGACCGCCGCCGCCGCCGCCGCTGGTCGAGTACGCGGCGACGTAGGCGACGCTCATCGTGCCGCCGGATGCCGTCGAGCCGGTCGGCGTGGTGCAGCCGCAGACGCCGTTCGGGTAGCCGCCGCCCATCGCCAGGTCCAGGATGATCGACAGGTTGTGGTCGAAGGCCGCCTGCCAGGTCGCGGTGCCGACCTGGGACTCGGTCACGGTGAAGTACGAGTTGCCGTCCAGGTAGAAGGTGATCGACTCGCTGGACGGTGTTGGTCCGGTTGAGGATCATCGTGTAGGTGTGGTAGCCGGACTGGCAGCCGGAGCAGCCGCGCAGGCCGCTGCCGATGCCGTTGGGCTCGTTGCACGGGCCGCCGGGGTCGGTGCCGCAGTGGATGGTGCCGGACACCTCGGACAGCGCGTTGACGTCCTCCATGATGTCGATCTCGCCGTTCTCCGGCCACTGGCCGGGGCCGAGCATCCAGAACGCCGGCCAGTAGCCGAGGCCGCCGGTGGGCTGCTGGATGGAGGCGGTGACCTCCAGCTCGCCGCCGGCGGGCGCGCCCACGTTGGCGCTGGTGGTCTGGACGCGGCCCGAGGTCCACGAGCTGCCGCTGCCCAGCGCGGTGATGTCGAGGTTGCCGTTGCCGTCGAGGTGCACGTTGCTGGTCGAGTTGGTCATCGTCTCGATCTCGCCGGTGCCGAAGCTGGAGCCGGGCCCGGTGTCGTACATCCACTGGGAGTCGATGCCGGATCCGGACGCGCCGTTGAAGTCGTCGCTGAAGACGGTCGACCAGCCGGACGGCGGACCGGGGACCGCGGCGGACGGCGCGGGGCGGCGGGCACCGCGATGGCCGCCGCCAGCGCGATAGCCGGGCGCGATGATGGCGAGCGCTAGCCCGCCGCTCAGGCGCCACCTCGTGGCGCGCTTACGGATACGCGTGATGCGTTGCGATATGCCGGGCATGTCCCGGCCTCCTTACCCCGCTCCAGGGCTTACGAATAGGAAACTTTCCTATTCACCGCGAACATAACGTTGCGGTCTCGTTACGTCCATCGCGGCAACCGTTAAAAAACCGTGAACGAACCGCGGCTGGACGGCCGGCACCGGGGGCGCCCTCCCCCGGCCGGAATACAAGCGGGGTAAAGTCCGTTTCTGCCCTCGCAAGGCTGTACCCGGAACACAGGAGGAACTGACACATGAGCAGGATCGGCATCATCCTCGGCAGCACCCGTCCCAACCGCAACGGGGAGCAGGTGGCCCGCTGGGTCTACGAGATCGCCTCGCGCCGGGGGGACGCGGAGTTCGAGCTCGTCGACCTGCGCGACTACCCGCTGCCGCACCTGGACGAGCCGCTGCCCCCCACGATGGGCCAGTACCAGAACGACCACACTAAGCAGTGGGCGGAGAAGATCGCCTCCTTCGACGGCTTCGTCTTCGTCACCCCCGAGTACAACCACAGCACCTCGGGCGTGCTGAAGAACGCCATCGACTACCTCTACGCCGAGTGGAACAACAAGGCCGCCGGGATCGTCTCCTACGGCGGCGTCGGCGGCGCCCGGGCGGCCGAGCACCTGCGGCTGGTCCTCGGGGAACTGCAGATCGCCGACGTCCGCCAGCAGGTCGCGCTGTCGCTGATCACCGAGTTCGAGAACTTCAGCGTGTTCAAGCCGAACGACTACAGCGCGGCGTCGCTGGGAACCCTGCTGGACCAGGTCATCGCGTGGAGCACCGCGCTGGCACCGCTGCGCCAGCCGGTGCCGGCCGCGGCCTCCTGATCCCGGCTACCGGCCTGGCGCCACCACGCGGGGCACGCCGCGCAGGCCACCCCGGAAGGCCCTTCTCTCTATCGTTGGGAACGAAGGGACTTCCGGGGTGAGACGGGATCAGCCCGGGCAGCCCGGGCGGCAGACGCGCTGGACCAGGTCCTGCCAGCTGCGCGCGATCCGCTCCGTCATCGCGTGGTCGGGCGCGGCGAGGTCATCCACCGAGAGGTAAAGCAGCAACGGCGCGTCCAAGGCGGCGGTGAGCTGCAGGGACAGCAGGTCCATGTCCGCGGCGCCGAGGTCCATCTGGCCGACCAGCATCCGGATGTGCGCTTGGGACAGCGGCGTCTGCGCGCCAACCGGAACCAGGTCGGCCCCGTCCAGCGAGGCACGGGCGACCGCGCGGTTGCGGATCAGGAAGGCGGCCCTGTCCCGGCCGTAGGCGATCAGGCGCTCCAGCGGCGGGGCGCCCGGGCCCAGCGGCGGCGGCCCCGACAGCACCCGCTCCTGGAAGGCGCGCTCCTCGTCGTCGAGCAGCGCGCGGAAGATCCCGGCGCGGGAGCCGAACCGGCGGAACACCGTGCCCTTGCCCAGGCCCGCCCGCTCGGCCAGGCCGTCCATGGTCAGCCTGTCGGCGCCCTCCTCGGCGAGCATCTCGCGGGCCACGGCCAGCAGGCGCAGCCGGTTGCGCGCGGCGTCGGCGCGCCCGGCGCTGGGCTTGCCCAGGGGAATGACAGGCTGGTTCACAGAATTCACTCTACGGCCGCCCGCCAGGGCCGTCCGGTCGCCCGGCCCGCGTCGCGCAGGACCCGCCGCTGCTGGCTAGAAATGGAACGGGATTACCTGCGGCCACGATAATTCGAAACAATTTCGATGCCAATACTGTATAATAATGATTGACTTCACGGCTCCGCAATTCTAGGGTCAAGCTGAAATATTTCCGCATTGCCGAAATATTTCGCTAATCACGGGGCATCCCGAGAATGCGGAAGGAGCCGATCATGCATTGTCGAGGCATCCGCCACTTCACCAGGGCATTTCACGCCCGTCTTCGCCCGGTGCTCGCCGCCGGAGGCGCCGTCGCCGTCGTCGCGTGCGCCCTCGGCGTGGCCGCGCTGCCGGCCGCCGGGGCGACGGCCCCGGCAGCGGGCGCGGCCCGCTCGTCCGCGGCGTCGGCCGCGTCGAGCGCGGCCCTCCCCGCGCCGCAGGAAGCACTGCAAGAGATCACGAACTTCGGTCCTAACCCGACGAGCCTGCGCATGTTCCTGTACGTGCCACAGCACGTGCGCCCGCACGCCGCGATCGTCGTCGCCATGCATTACTGCGGCGGCTCGGGGCCGGCGTTCTTCTCGGGGACCGAGTTCGCCTCGCTCGCCGATAAGTACGGCTTCATCGTGATCTACCCGTCGGTCACGCGCACCTCGCCGATCGTCTGCTTCGACGTCTCCACCACCGGCGCGCTGCGCCATGACGGCGACAGCGACCCGGTCGGCATCGTCTCCATGGTGCGCTGGGCGCAGCGGGACCTGCACGCCAGCCGGAACCAGGTCTTCGCCACCGGCATCTCCTCCGGCGCGATGATGACCAACGTCCTGCTCGGCGACTACCCGAACGTGTTCGCGGCCGGATCGATCATGTCCGGCGTGCCGTTCGGCTGCTTCGCCGCTCCCGCCAGCGTCTTGTGGAACGACGCGTGCGCCACCGGCACCGTCATCAAGACGCCGCGGCAGTGGGGCGACCTCGTCCGCGACGCCTACCCCGGCTACCGCGGACCCCGCCCGCGGGTCCAGGTCTGGCACGGCACGGCGGACGCCATCCTCTTCTACCCGAACTTCGGGGAGGAGGTGAAGCAGTGGACCAACGTGCTGCACTCTCGCCTCGCCTACGTCGACAGCCCCCAGCCCACCTGGACGCACAGCGTGTACGTCAACCGGGAGGGCCAGGTCGAGGTGGACGCGTACAGCGTGGCGGGTGAGAGCCACAACCTGGGCTTCAACTACCCGGACTGGGCGCAGATCGCGATCCAGTTCTTCGGCATCACCGGCCGCCGGTAGCCCGCATCAAGCAGCCAGGGCACGAGAATCGCTTCATCCGCGGTGTCGTTCCGGCAGCGCGGCAGGATCGAGCGATGTTGACGGAGCGGGCGCTGCCGTCAACATGGCTCAATAATTGAGGCGGCACCATTCGCGGCCCTCGTGGGTGAGAACCTCCGCCTTAGGCGGTGAGCACCGGGCAAACTCGAGCGCACGAGATCTGCGCGTTATGTGCTGTTTGCTCCATTTGCACTATCTCGAATATTAACAGGCGCCTGTAGTCGATAATCCTCGTCGGACCTAACTGATTCAGACTTTGGGGGTAATAACCCCCACAACGTAAAACATTTAGGCCCAACGACCGTGGACGACCCTGCACGATAATTAGGCCTTGATGGGCGATAAGTAGGTCTTGCTGGGCGATGCGCCTGACGCCTTATCGGAGGATGTGGCTCCCGTAAACCCGTCCGGGGATCGGGGCCGCGAGCCTGGATCCCCGCCTGACTCCGAGCGCGGTGCGCCCCGCTCGGGGCCGCTAGCCTGGCGTGGCTTGGGACGCGCCAGGCTAGCGCGCTTTCCGGCTGGCCGAGGTGAGGCGGCGGGGTGCCTCAGGGCGCGGTCGCGGCGACGGTGCGCAGGAGGCGGGCCCAGCCAGCCGGGGTGATCCGCAGCACTGGCCCGGTGCCGCGTTGCGTGGTGTCGCGCACCAGGACGGCGCCGGGGACGTGCCCGGCCTCTATGCACGGCAGTGCCGCCGTTCCCGCTGTAGCTGGACTTGCGCCAACTGGCATTCACTGCTGCTGCAGTTCGTTCTTCCATCGCTGTAGTGCCTCCCGAATGGGGACCCGTGAGTCCTCGACGTTGATTGCGCGGCCCTGGATTCGCTTGAACAGCTTCGTAGCCGTGCTGACTACGGCCCTGACCTGGCTGTTCTGGTCCTCGACCGACGCCACCATCACGAGAGTATCCGGGATGCTCTCACCCGTCGCGATCTCAAAGGGACTTTCCTTGCCAAAGAAGTACTTGCCGCCCTTGACCACCTGAATGATCACGTTCGGCTTCTCGGACATATCCAGCAAGTGCTCGAGCTGGGCCATCATGATCTCTGGCGAGCCGACCTCCTGGTTCAGGACCGATTCATGGATCACGGCAGTCGCGTGCACCGGGTCGTCCCCGGCGAGGATCGACTGTCGTTCCAGGCGTTCCTCGGCCTTCACGGTCGCCTCGTCTGCACTGAAGCCAGCCTCGATGAACAGCGTGGTGGCGTACGAGCGGACCTGAAGCAGGCCAGGCACGATGCCCGGAGTCCAGATCAGCAGGTACTCGGCTTGCTGCTCCGCCTCCAGCCAGGGCTTGGCGAACGCGGGGGTGGCGGTCCGGGCGCGCCGCGCCTGGCGGAGCATGCGCTCAAGGTAGTGCCGCGCCTCGTCGGAGGCCTGGCACAGGTCCAGCCAGCGCCAGAACAGGTTCTCGCTGGGCAGCTCGGATCCGGTCTCGACCTTGCTGACCTGCTCGCGGCCGAAGGCGAGGGCCTTGGCGAACGCCTCCTGGGTGGCGTACCCGGCGGCCACCCGCAGGAGCCTCAATTCCTCGCCCAGGCCGGCGGCGAGGTCCGAATCGGGGTCGCGGTGATTGGGTCGGGGCATGGCAATCTCCTCCATTGACGCAGCCCGACAAGGCCGGGGCGTTGTGGGGTTTGTGGGAGTTAGGCCAGCGCGCGCATTACGAGTAGCGTAACCCACGCCAAGCTGGGATTGTCAAATTCACGGAGCACGCGCCCGGACACCGGACATTTCCATCACTCAAGTCCGAGTCCATCACCGATTTGCGTGACCCTTATTTAGCCATGCCATTCCTGCAACGCATCGCCCACGGAGGTCGGCCAAGTCCTCAAATGTCCAGCTCAGCGGCCATGTCGCGATCACCCTCGGCCCGATGACTTCGTTCGGCCGCGACGGAAACATTCGCGTGGAGGGATCTGGCGCGACCTACGGCAGCGGCTTTTCTTTCACCTTTCCCGGGAAATTCAACGCGCATGCCGTTGCGCAATGGAATCGCGCCCTTGCGCTCTCCCGCGTCGCCGCGCTTGCGGAAGATGGCCAGCGACTCCGTGACCCTGCCCCCGGGGCGGGGATTGTCCCAGTTGAGCGTGTTTTGCCGCGAATGTCGATCTCGGGGTACAGGGCGCCCACGCTCACCGGCGGGCGGAAAACCCGTTGCGGAGTGGCGCCCGGCTGTGCGGTAATTGACCGACCGACGACTTACTCCAGGAGGTACGCCAGATGCGCGCGGCAACTGCCCAGCCGACAGTCCCGAACCGACTCCTGGAGCAGTTGTCCCTTGCGCACACTCAACCTCGGAATCCTGGCCCATGTTGACGCGGGCAAGACCAGCCTGACCGAACGGCTGCTGTTCGAGGCCGGCGCCATCGCCGAGCCCGGAAGCGTCGACGCTGGCACCACCCGTACCGACTCGATGGAGATCGAGCGGCGCCGCGGCATCACCGTGCGGACGAACGTGGCGTCCTTCGCCGCGGGCGATGTTCAGGTCAACCTCATCGACACCCCCGGTCACTCGGACTTCATCGCCGAGGTCGAGCGCAGCCTCGCCGTCCTCGACGCGGCCGTCCTGGTGGTCTCCGCGGTCGAGGGGGTGCAGCCGCAGACCGTCGTCCTGTGGCGGGTGCTGCGGCGCCTCGCCGTGCCGGCCGCGATCTTCATCAACAAGATCGACCGCCAGGGGGCGGACCCGGCCCGGGTGCGGGCCGAGATCGGCCGCCGCCTGGCGGCGGGCTCCGGCGCTCGCCTGCTTCCCCTGACGGACGTGCTCGCGGCCGGCTCGGCGGGCGCTGCCACCACGCCGGTACCGCTGGCGGACCCGGCGGTGATCGACGTCCTCGCGTCGGGAGACGACCGGCTGCTGCGCGCCGCGGTCGAGGGGCCGGGCGTTGGCGACGCCATGGCGCTGCGTTCCGCGCGCGTCCAGGTGGGGCGGGGCAGCGTTGTGCCGGTGGCCGCCGGATCGGCGCTGACCGGGGCGGGCGTGCCCGACCTGCTGGCGATGCTGCCTCGGCTGATGCCGTGGGCCCGCCCGGCGACGCGCTCGCTGTCGGGAGTCATCTTCAAGGTCGAGCACGGTGATCACGGCACGCTGGCGCACTGCCGCCTGTTCGGCGGCGAGCTGCGCGTCCGGGACCGCGCCGCCCCGGCGGGCACCGGGCGCGGGGTGATCACGTCGCTGGAGCGGTCGACGCCGCGCGGCTGGGCCCGGCCGGCGTCGCGCGGGCCGGGGACGTCGTGCGGATACGCGGGATCGGGTCGGCCCGCACCGGCGGCTGGGTCGGCGAGGCCATCCCCGGCCGGGTGACCCGCCAGTTCCCGCCCCCGGCGCTGGAATCGGTGGTCGAGCCGGTCGACCCGGCCCGGCGCGGCCGCCTGTTCTCGGCGCTGCGGGAGCTGGCCGAGGCCGACCCGCTGATCAACCTGCGCGTCAACGAGGACCGGGGCGAGATCGCGGTCAGCCTGTACGGCGAGGTGCAAAAGGAAGTGATCGCCGACCTGCTCGACGAGCAGTTCAGCGTGGCCGCGACCTTCCGTCCCACCGTCACCGTGCACATCGAGCGGGTCGCGGGAACCGGCGCGGCGGTCGCCCTGCTATCGGAGAAGTCCACGCCCTACCTGGCGACTCTCGGGTTCCGGGTCGAGCCGGCCCCCGTCGGTTCCGGCCTGGCCTGCGACCTGGAAGTCGAGCGCGGCGCCATGCCGCCGGCCTTCTTCGCCGCGACGTGGGAAGGGGTCCGGGCCGGCCTGGCCCAGGGCCTGTCGGGCTGGGCGATCCCCGATGCCCGGGTGGTGCTCACGCACACGGGCTATTGCCCCCGGCAGAGCGCCATGCACCAGAAATTCAACAAGAACGTCTCCTCCGTGGGCGCCGACTTCCGTCACCTGGCGCCGGTGCTGATCCACGAGGCCCTGCGGCGGGCGGGAACCGCCGTCTGCGAGCCGGTCGAGACGTTCCAGCTGGAGATCCCGGCCGGCGCGCTGCCCGCCGTGACGATGACGATCGCTCGCCTGTCCGGGCTCATCACCGGGACCGGTCCCGCCGCCGGGGCAATCGCGCTGACTGGCACGCTCCCCACCAGGAGCGTCCAGCCCTTCCTGGCGCAGCTTCCCGAGCAGGCCAGCGGCGAGGGAGTCTTCACCTCGGAAGTGACCCACTACGCGCCGGTCGCGGGCCCGCCACCGGCCCGCCGCAGAATCGGCCCCGATCCCCTGGACAAGGCGGAATGGTTCCGCGCCCGCCCTCGCTGACGGTTATGTACTTCGAGTGGGCCTCCCCAGGTCACCGCCAGGTCTTCGTGGACCGCGCGGGCCACTGCGCGTTCACCCCGGCGGGAGATGGTCACTTCCATCAGGGCCCTGCTCGACCGGATGACCACCGGCCAACACGCTCCCGCCGGAGAGCTCACCGCGTACCGGCCTGCCCCTGCCTCCGCCCGTTCGACCTGCCCGCCCGGCGGCGGTGACCAGCAAGCCGAACTGAGGCCGCGCCGCGTAAACGCGGAAACGCGGCACGCCCGGCCGGGCCGGCCCGAGGCCGTCGCCGCCTGCTCAGTCGCCTTCCGCGACTGCGATGATCGTCTTGCCGGACGACCCGGCGGCCGGGCGCGAACGCGGACGGCACCTCCGCCAGTGGCCGCACGGCCCCGATGACCGGCCTCAGCCGTCCGGATCGCACCCGCTGGGCGAGGTCCGCCAGCCGGAACCGGTCCGGCTCGACGACGAAGAAGATCGCCCGGCCGTCGGCGGGCCGCACCTTCGGCGGGCCGATGATCGTGACCAGCGTTCCGCCGGCGCGCACCAGCGGGGCGCAGCGCTCGAGGACCTCGCCGCCGATCGCGTCGAACACCACGTCGACCTCGCCGGCCTCCGCCAGCTCGCCGGCCTGCAGGTCCACGAACGCGTCCGCGCCCAGCCCGAGCACGCCGTCGCGGTCCGCGGCACGGCCGGCGCCGATGACGCGGGCACCGAGCTCATGGGCGAGCTGCACCGCGATCGACCCGACGCCGCCCGCGGCGCCGGCGACCAGGAGGGTCTGGCCGGCCGTGAGCCGCCCGTGGTCGAACAGGCCCTGCCAGGCGGTCAGCCCGGAGATGGGCACGGCGGCGGCCACGGTGTGGTCGATGTCGGCCGGGAGCGGCGCGAGGTTGCGCGCCTCCACCGCGGTGTACTCCGCCAGCGCCCCGTCGCGGGTCCAGTCGGCCAGCCCGAACACCCGCTGGCCCACGGTTAGGCCGGTAGTGCCGTAGCCCAGCTCGGTGACCACGCCGGACAGCTCGTGCCCCGGCACGGCCGGGGTCCGGTCACGGCCGGCGCGGTCGGTCCACGAGGTCGGCCAGTCCAGCTCCCCGCGGGTGAACCCGGCCGCGTGAACGCGCACGATCACGTCGTTTTCCGCCGCGTGGGGGTACGGGATGTCGGACAGCGTCAGCCCGGCGGCGCCGGCGGCACGGTCTCGCACGGTGATGGCTCGCATGTGTAGTCCTTGCCCCCGCCACATCGGGATATGCGGCCGTAAAACGCGACCGCCGGGAGCTGACCTGGGGTGGGAGCCTGCGCCTACTATCTGGGAGTAAGCCGGTCCCGGCGCGGGCCCGGCTGAATGTTGACTTCCCCCTGGTGGCTGCCTATGGTCACGGAGTCATAGTTGACCGGTCGTCTAGATCGGCCGAGATCACTCGTTCTATCCAGGAGAGCCATGCTGAACAGCAGCGAGGACAGGGAAGCGATCCTCCGCGGCGTCCTCGACAAGTGGAAGGCCGGCGTCGACCGCCACGAGCCCCAGCAGGTCGCGGCCCTGTTCACCGAGGACGCGATCTTCCAGGGACTGCACCCCTACAGCGTCGGGAGGCCGGGCGTTGCCGCCTACTACGACTCCCAGCCGCCCGGGCTGGCGGCCGTGTACCGCATCCTGGAGACCAGGAGCCCCGGGGACGGCCTCGTGCTCGGTTACCTGGCGGTCGACTTCTCCAGCCCTGACCGCCCCGTCCTCCACGTCAACCTCAGCGTGCTGGTGAAGCGCACCCAGGAGGGCTGGTCCATCAGTCACTACCAGGTCTCCCGCCTCGGCTAGGGCGCGAGCACGCCCGGTCCGGCCTTGCGCCAGATCGCCTCCCACTGCGACCACTGGCCGGGCCGGGGCGGGACCCGGCGGGTCGCGCGCAGCCGGGGCGGGAGAACGGGAGCGCAGTCATCGGCGAACAGCGTTTCCAGCTCGGTGCGGGCGAAGAAGTGGATGAGCAGGCCTTCCTTCGGGCCGGCGAGGTAGCGGACGGTAAAGCCGCCGTCGCGATCGCGCTCGGTCACCTCGTGCCGGGGCCAGACGTCGGTGGCCGTGGCGTTGACCCGGAGGCAGAACAGGCCGCCGGGAGCGAGCAGGCGCCGCGCGGCGCGGATGTGGGCGTGCGCGGCGGCGCGGTCGCCATGCTGGAAGACCTGGATGCCGATGACCAGCGGGTAGGCGGTGCCCGCCGGCAGGGCGCGCAGGTCGCCGTGGATGAGGCGATCGCGGCGCCACGGGGCGCGGGCGGCGAGCTGATCGAGGGCCGCGGCCGAGATGTCCAGGCCGGTGAGGTCGAGGCCGGCGGCGACCAGCGGCAGGTAGTTGCGGCCGTTGCCGCAGCCGATGTAGAGGCCACGGGCCGCGCCCGCCAGGCGGGCGGCGGCGACGATGTCGCCGGTGAAGTCCACCGGTTGCTCGCCGGCGTAACGGCCGGCCGCGTACTCGGCATTCCAGGCGGCAGCGGCGGCATCCGGATCGCTCGTCATCAACGAACCGTATGCCGGGGCAAGTCCGCTCGCGCCACGACGGTCGCGCTGAGCACGGCCCGATGGCTCCCCCGCCAGCCCACTGCCGCAGGTCGCATAGCCTTGAAGGCCCCGTGATCGCCATGACTGTAAGACCCCCGCAGAGGCGGGCCTCGTCGGACCGCCCGACTTGGCCCCTCTGGTACGTCCTGCCCCCGATGGGCGCGCTGCCGACCGCGCCCCGCACCGCCCGGGCGCATGTCCGGGACGTCCTGCGCGCGTGGGGGCTGCCCCAGTTCACCGACTGCGCGGTCCTGGTCGCCTCGGGACTCGTCACCAACGTCGTCCGGAGGTGCCACGACTGTGGCGGCAATACTGCCGGCGCTGACGGCCAGCTCCCGGTGTTCCAGCTGTCGGTCTTCAGCGACCGGACGCGGCTGCTGATCGCCGTCTACGACCAGCTGCCGGGTACCCCCGAAGAAGGCTGCCCCGACGACGACGCCGAGACCGGGCGCGGGCTTTCGCTCATCTCCAGCCTCGGCACCTGGGACTGGCACCCCGCCAACGGCGGCAAGGTCGTCCGCGCCTTCCTGGTCCCCGCCGCCTGATAAGTCCGCTTTGCGGAGAATGACGATCTCGTAAGGTTTTCCCGTTCGGAAGAGTTTTCCCCATGATAGCCGGAAAAGTCTACGTAGCCGGAAAAGTCTTCATTATATTGACTCTACCAGTGATGCCTGCGCAGGCGCGTATCGATGAGAGCCATCCATGGCCGGTATCAGTGATTCCCCTGTGATGTGAGAGGTAATTGGGATTGGCTGTCGGCGGGTGAGGTTGGGACTCGATAGTGCACGACTTCGGAGAAGCCGGCCGCTCGCCGGAATGCGCGCCCTCGCAGGGCCTTGCGGGTCCACAATGAGAGGGTGATCGAGGCAGATAGGCGGCCAGGCATCCTGGCCCGGATGCTGGGGTCGATGCTTCAGACGGCCCGGGAGATCGTGGGACTGTCCTACGACGGGGCCGCACGGCGGCTGGGCTGCGAGGCTGACTGGCTAATCCGGGTGGAGACCGGGTTCGCCGTGGCGCCGCCGGAGGACGTGGCGCGCATTCTCGTGGAATACGGCGTGCGCGACGCCAATGCCGCCGACCAGATGATCGACCTGGCCCGGCGGGCGGCGGCGCCGCCGCCGTGGCTGGCCCCGCACACGTCGCGGCTGACCGCGGCCAACAGGGACGTGCTGCTGGTCGAGGCCGAGTCCACGCTCGCCCATGTCCACGGCTTCCTGCTTATCCCTGAGCTGGTGCAGACGGAGGGCTACTTCCGCGCGATCTCGCCGGGCGTCTTCCCCGAGCGTGACGTCGAGGCGGAGTGGGACCTGCTGTCCCAGCGCCAGGCGCACCGGCCCGCCGGGGTGACCCGGCTGCTCGAGGTGATGATCGACGAGACCGCGCTCGACCCCCGGTTCGTGCACCCCGAGATCATGGCCGGCCAGGTCCGCCACCTGCTCGCGCTGGCGGACAGCCCGCACGCCACGGTGCGCCTCATCCCGAAGGATGCTCCCTTCTGGGAGAAGCGCGGCTGCAACTTCGACATCTTGTCCTTCGCGGGGACCACCGACCGGATCGGCGTCTGCTACTACCCCGTCCTCGGGGCCGAGATCGCCTCCGGCGACCTGTACGACGCCTGGTCCCGCATCGAGACCGTCGCCGCCGCCGACCCGGCGCAGAGCCGGGTCCTCCTCGAACGCCACCTGGCCGCCCTCAGCTAAGAGCCGGGGGCTGACCCCTCAAACCGCCGGGTTGCCCGGGCAGCCGGGCAGACCGCCGGCGTCCGCCGCTGGCATGACGGCAGCCAGTCATCGTCGGGCCCGCGCCCGCCCGGCCCGGGAGACTTCGCACACTCTGCGACCACTTTTCAGGGAGATATGGGCGAATTGTCCATACGGGAAGTGTGTGAAGTTAGGGGGCAGGTGCCAGTGTGGCTGAAGTGGCCGGGGCCGGACGAGCCTCGACCGCACCGACGACGCCGAGGGCAGGTCCAGGTGCTGCCCGCCGACCCCGGCGGGCCAGGCCAGCGGCACACGCAGGCGCGGAGCACGCTCGCCCCGGCAGAAAGTCGACGCGCCGACCGCCTCATCCAGCGCTGCAGCACCGATCCCGCCCGTAACGCCACCCGCCCAGCCATGCGCAGTGCCCGCTCCCAGCCGAACTAAGCAACCGAAGGCTAAAAGGGAGGACCCTGATCAGCGAAACTCGCGAAACAGGGTTAACAGCCCCAAAGGAAATACCCATGACCGCAGAGAGATGCAAACTGCGCAATAGCCCCCGACCTGCCCAAACATCCAACAAGGGATGTCGCGACTGAGTAGCCATTCGTCTGAGCGTGTCGGCCTGGGCGGGCACGTGGGTGATCCATGCTGGAGTCCCCCACCGCTCGCTTACGCCACTTACGTCACTGGCGTCTCTGCCATGAGGGAAGCAAGGCGGGGCGGTTAAGCTGAATTAACCTTTATCGATCCGTTTCGACTGGCACCGTTGCGCCAGCCTGCGGGAACTTGAGCGGGCGCGGTCGGGTGCGAGAAGGAGGCCGCGATGGCGGAGGTACCTCCGTGGCGCTGGGATGAGGAGACCTGGCGGGGGCACGTCGGGCGCGTCCGGGCGGGCAGGCCGCTCGTGCCCGCCAGCTGGCCCGGCGGGACCCGGGTGGCGGTGGCCCTGTCGTTCGACTCCGACCACGAGACGATCCCGCTACGGGACGGTGATACCGGGGCGGGGAAGCTGTCGCAGGGCGAGTTCGGCGCGCGGGTGGGCGCCCGGCGCATCCTGGCGCTGCTGGCCGAGCGCGACATACCGGCGACGTTCTTCATGCCCGCGGTCAGCGCGCTGCTGCACCCCGAGGAGGTGCGCCGCTACGTGGCCGAGGGGCACGAGGTGGCGCTGCACGGCTGGATCCACGAGCGGAACATGACCCTGGACGCCGGCCGACGAGCGTGAGCTGGCGCTGCGCAGCGCCGACGCGCTGGAAAAGAGCACCGGGGCGCGCCCGGTGGGGATCCGCACCCCCTCGTGGGACTTCAGCGCGGCCACCCTGGCCATCAGCCGGGAGCTTGGCCTGCTGTACGACTCCTCGCTGATGGCCGACGACGAGCCGTACGAGATCCTGGCGGACGGCGAGCCGACTGGCATGGCGGAGATCCCGGTGGAGTGGATCCGCGACGACGCGGTCTACTTCCCCATGGACCGCTATACCGCGCTGCGCCCTTATGCCACCCCGCGCAACGTGCTGAGCATCTGGATCGACGAGTTCGATGGCGCCTACGCCGACGGCGGGCTGTTCCAGCTGACCATGCACCCGCACGTCATCGGGCACCGCTCGCGGATGACCGTCCTGGCCGAGCTGGTCGGCCACATCGCCGCGCGGCAGGGTGTCTGGTTCGCCACCCACGCCCAGGTCGCCGAGTACGCGCTCGCCCACGGCTGAGCGCGCCCGGCTAACGGGCGAGGAACTCGCTGATCGCGGCCGCGATCTGCGCGGCGTGCGTCTCCAGGGCGAAGTGACCGGTGTCGAGGAAGCGGACCTCGGCGTCGGGGAGGTCGCGCTTGAAGGCCTCGGCCCCGGCCGGCAGGAAGAACGGGTCGTTCCTGCCCCACACCGCCAGCAGGCGCGGCCTGCTGGCGCGGAAGTACTCCTGGAACCTCGGGTAGAGCGCCACGTTGCTGGCGTAGTCAAGGAACAGGTCGAGCTGGATCTCCACCGCGCCGTCGCGGGCGAGGTAGTAGTTGTCGAGCCCGTAGCCGTCGGGGCTGACCCGGGTGGCGTCGGGGACGCCGTGGGTGTACTGCCAGATCGTCGTCTCCGGCTCGGTGAGCATCCGGATCGCGTCCCTGTGGGCCTGCGTCGGCTCCTTCCAGTAGGCCCGGACGGGGTTCCAGCCGTCGCTCAGTCCCTCCTCGTACGCGTTGCCGTTCTGGGAGATGATCGCGGTGACGCGCCCGGGGTGCCTGGTGGCGACGCGGAACCCGACCGGCGCGCCGTAGTCGAACACGTAGAGCGCGAAGCGGTCAAGGCCGAGCACTTCCGTCAGCCGGCCGATGACGTCGGCCAGGTGCTCGAACGTGTAGTCGAATTCATCGCGCGGCGGCATGTCCGACTTCCCGAAGCCGGGCAGGTCGGGGGCGATGACGCGGAACCGGCCGGCGAGCAGCGGGATCAGCTCGCGGAACATGTGGCTCGCGGACGGGTAGCCGTGCAGGAGCAAGAGCACGGGCGCGCCCGGCCGCCCCCGCCTCCCGGTAGAACACCGTCAGGCCATCCACGTCCGCCGTGCGGTACGCGACATCAGACATCTGGGCTCTCCTTTTCCGGCATTCCGCGCCCCCCGTTCGGCACCCTGGCTCAATTCCCGGACGGGCGGTATCCATGCACCGCGCAGCGGCGGGCATCTACACGTGCAACGGCAGCGGCTCGGAGTCCTGGTCCCAGCGGCCCGCCGCCTGACAGGACTCATCCCCCGGCAGGAGGGCAGTCGGCGAGGATGCCGTGAAGTAGCAGGTCGACCAGCCTGGCGGCGAGGCCGGGGCGGTCCTCGCTCGCGGTGATGAGGCTGATACCGCCCAGCGCCATCAGCACGTCCATGGCATCGACCCGCGGCCGGGCCACGGACTGGCGCGCGCCGGCGGCGAGCAGGTGGCCGATGGCCCCGGCGAGCTGGGCGCGGGTCGCCAGGCGCTCGGTCTCGTCGGTCAGCACCACGCGCAGCGCGTCGGCCATGCCCTGCTTGGCGGTCATGAACTCAAGGAAGAGCTTCCATCCACTCCCGCAGTGCCTCCCGCGGCGGACGCGAGGCGGCGAGCTCGGGGGCCGCGTCGCACAGCTCCGCCACCTCCTGGCGGTAGGTCGCCTCGATGAGCAGTTCCTTGGACGGGAACCTCCGGTAGAGGGTCCCGATGCCGACGCCGGCCGCGCGGGCGATGTCCTTGACCGAGGCGTCCGCGCCATGGCGGGCGAAGGCCCCGGCCGCCGCCGCGAGCAGCCGGTCCTCGTTGCGCTTCGCGTCGGCGCGCAGTCGCCGGCGCTGCCCCGCCGTGTCGCCCGTCTTGCCGTTGCCCGTCTCGCCGGCGGTCACTTCGGCCTCCATCCTCCCTTTTTTGCAACCGGAACCAGTTCCGCTTATAGTTCCCGAGGTAACCGGAACCGGTTCCGAATATGAGGATAGACGGCAGTCAGGTCTTCGTGGCACGGACGGTGGGGCCGGGCCAGGTGAACATGCGGTCGACCGTTGTCGGCAGGCCTAACTGATTCAGGAAGTGGGGGTTTCAACCCCAAAGTCTGAATCAGTTAGGTCCATCGATACGGGACGACTATACACGACTATCACTGGTGGCCTCTTGGGGGCGCTAACGATAGGGGAAGCCTGCGCGGCTACGAGCCGCGGCGGCACGCTCATGACACGAAGGAAGACCATCATGACCATGCGACTTCAAGGGACTGTGGCGCTCGTGACCGGCGCCAGCAGCGGCATCGGCGCGGCGACCGCGCGCCGCCTGGCCGCGGACGGCGCGGCCGTCGCCGTGGTGGCGCGCCGCCGCGACCGGCTGGAAGAGCTGGCCGGCGCCATCCGGGCCGACGGCGGTACCGCCGTCGTGGCCGAGGCCGACATCACCGACCGGCGGCAGGCGCAGGAGGCCGTGCAGCGCGTCGTCGCCGAGCTCGGCCGCCTGGACACGGTCGTCAACAACGCCGGGCTCATGCACATCGGGCCGGTCGCGGACGCCCTGCCCGACGACTGGAACCAGATGCTCCAGATCAACGTCCAGGGCCTGCTGTACGTCACCCGTGCCGCGCTGCCCCACCTCCTGCAAGCCGCGCAGGACTCACCCCGCCGGGTCGCGGACCTGGTCAACATCAGCTCGACCGCCGGCCGGGTGGCCCGGCCCGGCACCGCCGTCTACAACCTGACGAAGTTCGGCGTCAACGGCTTCACCGAGGCGCTGCGCCAGGAGGTCATGGACAAGCGCGTGCGCGTCAGCGTGGTCGAGCCCGGCACGGTGAACACCGAGCTGCAGCTCACACCTTCGTGACGGCGTGCGGCACGCGGTCGAGGCACAGGTCAAGGACATGGAGATGCTACGGCCCGAGGACATCGCCGACGCGGTGTCCTACATCGTCACCCGGGACCGCCGGGTGGCCGTCAACGAGATCCTCGTGCGGGCCGCCGAACAGACGTGGTAGCGCGCTCGACGCGGGTCAGGACGCGAGGTCCCACTGCTGGCAGGCGTTGCCGAGGGCGGTCCACAGGTCGGTCAGGGTGCCGTCGAAGATCCCGCAGTCCACCGAGTCCAAGACGGTGCCGCTGTTGACGTTGGCGATGACGAAGTGGCCGTTGCCCGCGCTGGCGAACGTCCACCGCTGGCAGCCGGTCGCCCCGGGGGTCCACAGTTGCATCCCGGTGCCGTTGGCGGTCGCGCAGTTGTCGGGCTGGACGGCCTTGCCGCTGTTGACGTTGGTGATGGTGTACTGCCGAAGTAGATGGCGTCCATGCGCCCGTTGCCGGTGTCGGTGTCGGACGCCTCCGCGTTGCCGAAGTCGAAGCAGCACACGTTGTCGGTGTGGTGCCCGCTGGTCACCATGTACGCGCCCTGCGGCTGTGCCCCGGTCGGGACGCCGCGCGTCACGTCGTTGCGGTAGCCGACGCCGGCCTGAACCGACACGCCGTAGACGTGGTGGCCGCCGGCCACGACCGGCAGCGCGTTGGGGCGATGGCGGCGACGTCCGGCGGGCCTGTCAAGACTGCCCTGAGCCGTAAGCTAACCGGCAGACCGACGAAGGCGAGATGCCCATGTTCGAGCTGCTAGACGAGGACGAGCCGCAGGACGTGGACGCCGCGGCGCGGTGGCTGGCGGAACCCGAACCGACGCTGATCATCATTGGTTCCGGCATCTCCCTCGACGCGCCGAGCTCGGCTCCGTCCGTGTGGCCATTCCTCCACCAGACTCTCGACCTGCTCCAGGAGGTCACGGGGTTCACGCCCGAGGACAACGACGCGTCCACCGGCTACCGGTCCAGGATCTTCCCCGAGTCCTGTTACGGGGCGATCACCGAGGCGTTCGGCACCGACTCGCTGCTGCGGATCTGGGAGGTCTTCAACCAGGCCACCGCCGCGGGACTCGGCGCCCGCCCGAACTCGGGCCACCTTGCCGTCGCCCGGCTGGCCGCGGCCAACGGGTGGCCGGTCATCACCACCAACTACGACTGCTTCATCGAGACGGCCGCCGCGCAGGCTACCCGGTGAGGGACAACGTCTCTGGCCGGGCTGGCAGGCGCGCGGCACGCGCCGGCCCCGGGGACCCTGACCCTGATCAAGGTCCACGGAACGGCCGAGAACTACAAGACGGTGCGGTCCACCGTCAGCGACCTGTCCCGGCTCGCGCTGACCCTCGAGCGGCTCTCGTTCACTCCCGCGCCACGGCGCCTGCTGCTGATCGGGTACAGCGGCCGGGACTTCGACCTGTTCCCCTACGCCGCGCGACTGGCGCGGGACTGCGACGTGCTCTGGGTCGATCCGGAGTTCGGGCCGATCACCGGGCGCGCAGCCTGGGCAACGTCAAGGCCTTCAGGGGGTACTGGAAGACGCTGGCCCAGGGCCTGGCGCGGCGCGGTGTTCTCCCCGCCGCCACCCCAGGCAACACCCTGTTCTCCCCGCCCGCCACCCCAGGCAACACCCTGTTCTCCCCGCCCGCCACCCCAGGCAACACCCTGTTCTCCCCGCCCGGGCAAGCCTGGAGGATGACTACGCGGCAGCGGTCCGGCTCGCGGTCGACACCCACGTGGGCGGCCTGCTGCGCGGTGATCCCGGCCGGGCCCTCGCGGCATTCGCCGGAGTCCTGTCGGCTACCGGCGCCTACCGGGACGTGCTGACCCTCGCGGCCCGCGGCGGCGAGATCGCCAATCGCCAGGCGCGCTTCCAGACGCTGCTGTGGGAGGCGCACGCCAACGCGTCGCTCGACCAGTTCACCGCCGCGCGGCGGGCCGCCCGCCGGGCACGACGCGAGGCCGCGCTGTCGCTGTCGCTATCCGGTCTCGGCCGCTGCTCGGTAGCCATCACCTACAGTCGCACCGCGAAGGCCTGGCTCTCGGTGGTGAAGCCGCCACCGCTCCCGCTCGGGAAGCGGCTGCGGCGGATGACGCCGTTCGCCGCCGTCCTGTGGACCACGATCGCCTTCGCCGTGCCGTCGGAGCTGGCGATCCTCCGCCTGCGCAACCCCACGCGGCTGCCGAACCCGTCGACGTACCGGTTCGCGGCCGACTACGAGGAGCACCTGATCAGGCTCATGGCCCTCCTTAACCGGCTGAAGGGCCGGCTTCCCTGGCTGGCGCCGGTCATCGCGTGGTGCTGGCGGCGCCTCGGGCGCCGGTGCACGGCCATCGGGTACACCTGGGGCGTCTTCAACGTGTCCAAGTACCTGACCCGCGACCGGGCCGACATCGCGGGACCGAGCGGGTCGGTCACGGGTGCCGCCGTCATGGGTGACCTGCTCGGCCGGACCATCGCGCTGCGAGACGCCGGCCAGTACTACCTGACGCTGCCCGGCCGCGAGGACGACGCGCGCCGGCTGCTCGACGAGGCGCTGGGGGCGGCGCGCCAGCTGGGCTGCCCGTCGCTCGAGCTCAAGATCATGCTGGCGCGGCTGCGCGGTGGCATCGATGCTCCCTACAGCCAGGCGGAGGTGACGCGGGTCATCGCGGGGGCGGACGCCGACGGCCTGCGGCTCGAGCGGGATGCCATCGTGCGCGCCCTCACCGGCGGGCCGTCATGAGATGGTGAGCACCGGGTAGGGCGACTGGTGCATCAGCCGGACCGGAACCGAGCCGATGATGTGGTGCGCGGCGTGATGCGAGCGGCCGGTCACGATGAGGGGCGTGCTGGCGGGCTCGTTCGCGTGGTGGAGGCTGGCGGTGTAGAGAATCGCCTCGGCGGCCGCTCCCTGGCGGCGCTCGAACGTGAACGGCACGCCCGCCGACGTGGCGATCTCCTCGGCGGCCTCGGCCACGCTGGCCGCCCGCACGTCGCGGGCCTCCTCCATCTCGGCGTGGGCGAACCCGGACAGGTCACTGTCGATGAGCACGTGGTCGGCGTAGATGACGTGCAGGGTGCCCGGGCGGGCCTTGAGGAGGTCCGCGCCCCAGATGAGCGCCCGGCGGGCGGGCTCGGAATCGTCGAAGCCGACGACCAGGCTGATGGCATGGCCGGGGCCGGGATCGGTGACGGCGTCGGCGGGAACGCGGCGCGGCAGGCCCGGTACCGGCTGGGCCGGGACAAGCGCCGGCGTCCCGGGCCCGGCCGGAGCGAGGTCGGGGCGCCGCAGCGCGGTGAGGAGGATCAGGCCGACCAGGCCGGCCAGCGACCAGGCGACCAGGGTCCAGACGTAGGGCGTGGCGCCGTAGCCGCCGAAGTAGACGACGTCGCGTATGGCGCCGCCCGCGACCCCGAGCGGCAGCGCCGGATTGAGGACGCGCAGGAAGCCGGGGGTAAAGCTGGCCAGGTTGGCTGGCCCGCCGCTCACCGGGATCCCGAACACGATGAACGCCAGGAGGGCCAGGGCGACCAGCGGCGGCCAGGTCCGGGCCAGCGCCGCGGTGGGGGCGGCCACCGCCAGCGAGAACAGGATGACGATGCCGGCGATCGCCGCGTAGTTGCCCAGCCCGGCGATGCCGTCCGCGATCCCGGCGGCGACGACCCCGATGACGACGGCCGCGGCCACGGGCGCGGCCACGGCCAGGCCGGGCCGGGCGCGGCGGAATGCCAGCGCCGACGCCGAGCCCGCGGCCAGGCTCGGGATCAGCGCGGCGAGGACGATGAAAAAGGGCGACAGCGCCTGGGTGTCGCGGGCCAGCGGCGGCACGACGTCGGACACCACGAGCGGGCGGCCGGAATGCGCCGCCACGGACTGGAAGGCCCCGGTGAGGGCCTGCTCGGGGCCGGAGCCGCCGCCTCGCGCGACAAGCAGGCGCAGGCTGTCGCCGGAGATGACCAGCGCGCCGTCGACCTGACGCCGCGCGATCGCGGCGACGGCGCCGGCTTCGGTTGGGTAGCTCTGGAAGCTGAAGGCCCCCGGGGCGGCGCTGTCCACGGCGTACTCGACCTTGCCGCCCGCCGCGGCGGACCCCACGATGCCGACCGGAAGCTCATGGGGGGCCGGCTGGTGATAGGCGCTGAGCGTCAGCGTGACGAAGACCGCGGCGAAGGCCCCGCTGGCCACGATGAACCCCGCGAGCGCACGGTACAGGTACCGGGCCGGGGGTCTATGGCCGTGGCCATGTTCTGCGTGCCTTGCCGTCACGTGCGTCCTCCACTGAAATGCCAACAGGTGTTGGCAGAACATTAGGCACAGCCGTGATCAATGTCAACATACGTTGGCCAACGCGCGTTGACGCGCGATAGGCTGGCGGCGTGATGGACAGCAGCCGCGCGGCGGTGACATCCGCACGCCAGGCCGGCCCGGTGCCCGGGACCGGCGGGCCGCGATCGGAGGGCGCCCGCCGGGCCATCCTCGGCGCGGCCAGGGCGATGTTCGCCGCGCGAGGATACGAGCAGACCACCATCCGCGCCGTCGCGGCGCAGGCCGACGTCGACGCCTCCATGGTCATGCGCTACTTCGGGTCCAAGGCGGGGCTGTTCGCGGCGGCCGTCATCATGGACCTGCAGGTCCCCGACCTGCGCTCGGTGCCGGCCGGCGACCGGGGCGAGGTGCTGGTGCGCTACTTCATCAGCCGGTGGGAGGATCCCGTCCGCGATGCCGAGATGATCGCCCTGTTGCGCACCGCCGTCACCAGCGAGACCGTCGCGGGGCAGCTCCAGTCGATCGTCAGCCAGCTGCTCATCGAGCCGATCGCCGTGCTGGGCGATGAGCGGGCGGCCGAGCGCGGCACGCTCATCGCGACGCAGCTGCTCGGCCTGGCATTGTGCCGGTACATCCTGCGCTTCGAGCCGCTGGCCTCGCTGCCCGTCGATGACGTCGTGGCGGCCGTCGCCCCGTCGGTCGCGCGCTACCTGGCCCAGGATGTGGCCGGCGGTCCCCGTCCAGGAGCGGGAGATGCCCTGGGGCAGCCGGCCCCAATCACTACCGACCCGGCCGCGGGCGCGCAGTCATAGTCCCCGGCTTGTCGGGCGACCCGTCGGCGCCCGGAATCCGGTTACCCGCTTCCGAAGGGGCATTTATCGCTGCGTTACCAAACCGATTACCGTCTGTGATTGGCGTGAGATGGGCGCCGACCTGGCATTACGGTGGTCGCGGCGGGCGCAGGATACGGGTCCGGCGGGCGGGATTCCATCCGTCTTTCCCGGACGTAATCACCTGTTAAGGACTGCCTTCAGCTTGCCCGAATCCAACTTGCATATTTCTGTAATCTTTCCCTTTCCGGCTGCGGCCCGGGTCTACTGTTCGTGTCGGGAACGTCGGTGACCAGGGCATTTCATGAGACATGGAGGTGGACATGCCTTCTAGGCGTCGGTCCGCATGGCGTCGTCGTCGGCTAGAGGGCCGGGTATCGCGGGTCGTAGTGCCGCTCGCTATCCCGGTGGCGCTAGCCGTTGTCGTCGGCGTCGTCATCGCTGTCATGGGCAGCGGCAACAGCACGAAGGTTAACCAGTCGGCGCTCGACAACTGCGCCGCCCCGTCCGCGTCGGCATCATCCGGGACGGGAGCCTCGGCGTCGGCGGCACCGTGCCCGACCGCGTCGGCCAGCCCGGCCGCGCCGCCGGTCAACCCCGAGGCGGGCCGCGCCGATCTCGCGGAGGCGAACCCGGTCGACCCCTCGGGCGCCGCCATCAGCGTGAACCAGACGCCCGACGAGGCGGCGAACTCGCTGAACTGCACGCTGATCGTGCCGGACAAGCCGCTGTCGGCGCGGGGCCTGGCCACGCCATGGCAGCTGAGCGACGGCTGCTCGGAGGCCAACGCCAGCGAGGAGGCATTCGTCGAGGCGACGATCCTCGCGCCGAACGGGCGGCTTTCTGTCTACGACCCGCTGGTCATCACCCAGGGCACCACGGCCGCGGTGACGCCGAGGGTCCCCGCGATCGCGCGGGGCTCGCAGGTCATCATCAACGTCGGGTTCAACGGCAACAACCTGGTGCTCGAAGGCAACGGCGCGTACCAGGGCCACTGCATCGACGCGTTCGGCACCTCGATCATGGCGCAGACCTCCGCCTGCAACGCGAGTGCCTTCTTCTCCGACGCGAACTTCCAGATCGCGCGGGGCAGGCTGCGGATCCCCCGGCTGGGGACCGGGACGGACGGCCAGGCGTGCCAGACGACCGAGAGCTTCCCGCTGATCGACCAGGACCAGAGCGACAACGTCGAGAGTGAGTACCTGCTCAACAGCAACGGCCAGACCGCACAGGAGACGGTCGCGAACAAGAACGCGATGGGCGGCGCCACGGTCATCTCTAACGGCAGCGACGACGCGCTGCTCGGGCACTTCGTCGATCCGGCGCTCGGCTGCACCCCGTTCACGGCACAGGACGTGACCAGTGTCAACAGGGCCGACGGATCGCTGGCGCTTAACGCGCTCAGCGCGGTCGTGCGCCAGCGCGGCAACGTGGCGCTGCTGCCGGTCAACGACCCGCAGCTGCTGGTCGCCGGCCAGTTCAGCATCGGCAAGACCAACGCCTACCGGGCGATGACCGACCAGCCGCTGCTGTCACGCTCCGCCAGCAAGAGCCAGAACGCCGCGCAGTACTGCCAGGACATGATCAACCTTCAGACGCCCAGGCTGCAGCTCGACATGGCCAAGGAAGCCGGCCTCGCCTCGCCGGTCCCTGGCGTCGGCGACAACCTCGCCACCTTCCTGGGCGCCCGGCTCTCGGCCTCCTTCGGCAACCTCAACTGCTCGCAGTACGGCCTGACCGATCCCGCCAACGTGACCACCGACGCCAACGGCGTGGCCACCGCCGTCACGTACAACGCCACCCGGCAACGGGCGACGGTTCCCGGCGGCAGCGGGCGGTCCGGCCGGAGGGGCGGCGGCTATAACAGGAGCGTGCCCCAGGGCAGGCACCGGCACAAGGAGAACGGCGCGGGCATGTAAGCCCGGACAGCCACGCAGCGTCCCGTCCCAGGCCGCCTGGGGCGGGACGCTGCGTCATAGGGGCTGCCTTTTTCGCCGGATCACATAATCGGGCTTTCCAGCTTTACCGTTACGTTATGTGAACCATGGCGCGGCAATGCGCGACCTAAACGTTATTTTCCTGTAAGGAAATCGTCCGTGGCTCGTCTCATGGGCAATGGATGAGCCTTATAGATGCCACATAGATTACGTCTTCCGTAACCAGCACTGCCCGGCTGCCACCAGGTCTACCGTGTCCACTCGGGAGCGCAAAGACATCAGAGCCCTTCCCCTAGACATGGAGGTGGATTGCATGCCGACCAGGCATCGGTCCGCGTGGCGTCGTCGCCGACTGGAAGGCCGGGTAGCGCGCATCGCTGTTCCCCTCGCCATTCCGGTGGCACTGGCCGTCATCGTGGGCGTCGTCATCGCCGTCACCGGCAGCAATAGCACGCAGGTTAACCAGTCGGCGCTGACCAACTGCGCCGGGCCGTCCGCGTCGGCTTCGGCCGCGGCGGGCGCGGGAGCCTCGGCGGCGCCATGCCCGACCGCGGCCGCGACCTCGGCGGCGGCCAGCGCCTCCGCGGCCGCGGCCGCGCCCGCGGTGAACCCGGAGGCGGGCCGCCCTGACCTCGCGGAGGCGAATCCGGTCGACCCGACGGGCGCCGCCATCAGCTTGAACCAGACGGCCGCGGCGGCGGCGAACTCGCTGAACTGCACGCTGATCGTGCCGGCCAACCCGCTGAGCGCGGCCGGACTGGCCACGCCATGGCAGCTGGGCGACGGCTGCTCGGAGGCCAACGCCAGCCAGGCGGCGTTCGTCGAGGCGACCATCCTGGGGGCGAACGGCAGGCTTTCTGTCTACGACCCGCTGGTCATCACGCAGGGCACGACCGCCGCCGTGACGCCCACGGCACCGGCGCTCCCCCGGGGCGCGCAGGTCATCATCAACGTCGGGTTCAACGGCAATAACCTCGTCCTCGAAGGCAACGGGGCAGCCCAGGGCCGGTGCATCGACGCGTTCGGCAGCTCGATCATCGCGCAGACGTCGGCCTGCAACGCGGCCTCGTTCTACGCCGACGCTAACGCCCAGATCGCGCGGCGCACGCTGCGGGTGCCCGCGCTTGGCACCGGCACCGACGGGCAGGCGTGCGAGACGACGGAGAACTTCGCCCTGATCGACCAGGACCAGAGCGACAACGTCATCTCCACCTACCTGCTCAACGCCAACGGCCAGACCGCGCAGAACACCCCCGCGAACAAGAACGCCATGGGCGGCGCCTCGGCCATCAGCAACGGCAGCGACGACGCTCTGCTCGGCCACTTCGTGGACCCGACTCTGGGCTGCACCCCGTTCACGGCGACCGACACGACCAGCCCCAACGGGACCGACGGATCACTGACGCTCAACGCGCTCAGCGCCCGCCAAGACCAGCAGGGCACCCGGGCGCTGCTGCCGGTCAACGACCCGCAGCTGATGGTGGCCGGCCAGTTCAGCATCGGCAAGACCAACACCTTCCGCATGATGACCGACCAGCCGCTCTTGGCCGCCAACACGAACAAGGACCAGAACGCGGCCACGTACTGCCAGGACATGGTCAACATCCAGCCCGCCACGCTGCAGCTCGACGCGGCCAAGGAGACCGGGGTCGCCTCTCCCGTCCCGGCGGTCGGCAATAACCTGGCCACCTTCCTCGGCGCCCGGCTGTCGGCCTCGTTCGCCAACCTGAACTGCAAGACCTTCGGCCTGACCGATCCTACTAACGTGACCACCGACGGCAACGGCGTCGCCACCGCCGTCACGTTCAACACCGCACAGCAAAAGGCCGCCGTTCCCGGCGGGATGCCCGCCGCCGGCACTGGCGCCGGCACTGGCGGTGGCGCCAACGGCAAGGTCCCCACGGGTCGCAGGCACCAGCACCACCGGCAGAATGGGGCCGGCATGTAAGCCAGGCCCCCATGCGCTGCGCCCCGCCCGGGTATTCCCGCGGCGGGGCGCGGCGTTTCCCGCGCCAGTTGGGCGGCCAGGAACAGCTAGATGCCTGACTATTCCTCAGACAATGGGGGCGCGACACACCGATATTGTCTGGTGATACACGAGGCGATATCCCATGATCCAACAAGCCCGCCACCTTCGACGCCGGCCCCTTCGAGATGAGCGGGGCGACGACTGGGACCATCCAGCTCACGGTGGCACAGGAGCCTGCCGTCGCGGCGCGGAACCCGGGCGACGACGGCATCAGGTCCTCCGTCGACGACGGAACCTGCACCGCGTCGCTGCGCGGTTCGATGGCGTCCGGCGACGACTGAGAAGATCCCCCGCTATGACCCCGCCACGGGCCCGCCGGCCAGCCGCCAGCCGAGGACGCTGCCCGCGCTGACCTGGGGGGACCCGAGCAGCCCGATCAGGTAGCGGCCAAGGACCGAGTGCTCGCTGGTGACGGCGACGACGGCGGCCGGGTGCCAGGCGGCCAGCTGCGCCCGCACCTGGGCGCTGGTAACCGGCAGCGGGCCGGCCCGGCGGATGGCGGCGGCCGAGGCACCACCGGGTGATGACTGCGCCCAGAGCCGGTTGAGGTACAGGCCGCTGGCCGGCAGGCCAGTGCCGTCGGTCGCCGCCTGCCCGTCCCGGCCTGGTCCCATGAAGTACCCGCCGAAAATCGAGGACGGCACGCCGGTCTCGGCCTGCCACCGCAGCGGCTCGGTGAACGTCGCCGCCGGGACGGGGACCACGAGCACGTGCGCGCCCGGCCGGCAGGCGCAGCGCGGCGAGCGCCGCCGTCCACCCGGCCGGCACGCCGGGACCTGACCCGGCGGGCAGCGGGCGCGGCACCAGCGGCACGATCGCGGCCGCCAGGACCACGCCCAGCACCCAGCGGGCAATGCCCCGCCGTTCCACGGGCCAGCGCGCCCGGGCCGCGTCCAGGCCGAACGCGAGCAGGGCCGCCGCTGCCCCGTCCGCGAGGATGGAGAACCGGTCAGGGACGGCCGACCCGGCGACGGGCAGCGACTGCACCCAGTACCAGGGCAGCTTGACCCACTCGTGCTCGTGGCCGCCCGCCAGCAGCGTCCCGCCGAGCGAGAGCACCTCAAGCACCGCGAACGTTACCGCGACGGCGCGAACCGCCAGCAGCCGCCAGAACAAGGCCGCCGCCACCGCCGCCACGATCAGCATCGGCCAGCCCAGGTAGCCCAGGTACTCCGGGAGCCGTCCCTGGAAGGCTTGCGCGAAGGCCGCGCTGCCGCGCGTGTGCAACAGCATCGACGACGACGGCCGCACGAACCCGGCGAGGTCGTTCTTGTAATGGTCGGCGGCGAACGGGCTGCCGTGCTGCCTGACCGGCCCGAAGAACTGGACCCATAGCGGGTAGCCCGCGATCGCGGCGGCTACCACGGCCGCCGCGCCCCCGCCAGCGAGCAGGTCACCGGCCCGTGCGCGCACTGCTCGCGGCCGCGCGGCGGCGAGCACCGCCAGCAGGATCAGCGCCGCGACGCCCGAGTCGAACAGCAGCTCCTCGGCGGTGAGCACCTGGGCCGCCGTGAGCAGGCCGAGCCAGGCCCCGCACCGGGCCGCCGCCCGCCGCCCGGTCCCGCAGCGCCCGGTGGCCAGCCGCAGGACCGCGTCGGCGATCAGCGGCGGCAGCACGGCGAACTGCAGGTCGTAGTGCCCCTGCGCGGACTGGATGAGGGCCGGGGAGAACCCGTAGACCAGGCCGCCGATGGCCGCCGCCGCGACGCTCGCGTCCCACCGGCGCAGCACGGCGAACATGGCCAGCGCGGACCCGGCGAACCCGGCCGTCATCAACGCGGTCAGGCTCACCTGCGGGCCGGCGAGCAGCGTCACCGGCGCGAGCAGCACGCCGGGCGCCAGCATCGGCGTGTTCCACATCAGGTTGACGCCTTGCGGCGCGTTCATGCCCGTGGTGATGAGAGCGGGCAGCCGCAGGTGCGCGACCGCCGTCGCGGCGTAGCGGAAGAACCAGGTGAACTGGTCGCTGTCGTACGGGTTGGCCGCGACGATACGGGACGCCGGGTCCCGCCACAGCCACATCGTCACGATCATCGCCGCGACCAGGTAGTAAAGCCCGGCCAGCCACAGCGCCCTGGAACCGCCGCCGGCTCTTGCACGCTCCGTGACGGGCACTGCCGGATGGGTGGTCGTCAGCGCAGACACGAATCCGACACTAGCCAGCAGGGCGGGCCCGGCGGGAGCTTGCGGGCAAGCCATCGCAAATCCTTAAGATCTGCGAGGGCACCAGCCAGGTCCACTGAGCCGGGCTCGCGTACCGCCCATCGCGGGCCGCGCTTGACAGCGGAGCCCGTCTCTGTACTCTTGTCTTATGGATATAGGTAAAGAGATAAGCGCTGAGGCGGGTCAGCCTGTCATCTCCGTGCCGGGCGCCGGCGGCAGGGACGGGAAGACGGCCTCGGCCAGGCCAGCCGCGTCGCCGATCGAGTTCCGGCTGGACTCGGCCTCGGGCGTGCCGACCTACCTGCAGCTTGTGCATCAGGTGGAGCATGCGCTGCGCCTGGGCTACCTCAAGCCGGGCGACCAGCTGCCGAAGGTCAGGGACGTGGTCGCCGCGCTGGCGATCAACCCGAACACGGTGCTGAAGGCATACAAGGAGCTGGAGACCAAGGGCCTTGCGGCCGGCCGGCCGGGCCAGGGCACCTTCGTTCAGGCCACCCTCAGCCAGGTCGCGCTGCCCGAGCTGACCGGGCTGCACCGGTCCCTGCTCGGCTGGCTGGCCACGGCCGAGGCGGCGGGCCTGGACGAGGACGGGATGGTGGCGCTGTTCACCAGCACCCTGCGGGATTTCTTTAACCGCCGCAGCGGCTCTGCCAGCCGTCGCGGCACGGCGAGCGGCGAAACGGAGGGCGTCGCATGAGCCTGGACGTCATCGAGGCCAGCGGCCTGGGCAAGCGCTACGGCAGCACGTGGGCGCTGCGGGAATGCACGCTGGCGATCCCGGCCGGGCACGTGGCCGCGCTGGTCGGCCCGAACGGCGCGGGCAAGACCACCCTGCTGAACCTGGCGGTCGGCCTGACGACCCCGACCGCGGGCGGCGTCACGGTGCTCGGCGGCCGGCCCGCCGGGTCGCCGGCCGCGCTGGACGGCATCGCGTTCGTCGCCCAGGACATGCCGCTGTACAAGAACCTCTCGGCCGCCGACATGCTGCACCTGACCCGCAACCTGAACCGGCGCTTCGACCAGCCGTACGCGGAAGTCCGGCTGGCCGAGCTGGGCATCCCGCTGAAGCGAAGGGCCGGGAAACTGTCCGGCGGGCAGCAGGCGCAGCTCGCGCTGACCCTGGCGCTGGCCCGCCGGCCGCGGCTGCTCGTGCTTGATGAGCCGATGGCGATGCTCGACCCGATTGCCCGGCACGACTTCATGGCGTCGGTGATGACCGCGATGGCCGCCGACGGCGTCTCGGTCGTGCTGTCCTCGCACGTGCTGGCCGAGCTGGAGCGGGTGGCCGACTACCTCGTCTTGATGTCGCGGGGCCGGGTCCAGATGGCCGGCGAAGTCGACGACCTGCTCGCCGGACACCGCCTGCTGACCGGCCCGGCTGCCGAGGCCGACCGGTACCCCGGGCCGGTGGTGAATGTGCGTCGCGGCGACGCGCAGGCCCACCTGCTCGTCCGGGCCACCGCCGGCGACCCCATCCCGCCCGGCTGGGAGGCGCACCCGGTCGGCCTGGAAGAGCTCGTCCTCGCCTATCTGCGCGAGCCCGGCGCCATGGCGCTGCCCGGCCCGGCCCGGGGCCGGGTTCTCCCGCTGGACACTGGCGCACCGTCGGAGGTGACGAAATGACCGCGCTGACCGTGCCTGCCCGGCCGGAAGAAGACGCGGGCCCGCGGCCGGTGCCGTGGCGGCGGATGGCCTGGGTCGCCTGGCGGCAGCACCGCTTCGCGCTGGCCAGCGTGGCCGTGTTCCTCGGCGCGCTGGCGGTAGGCCTGTGGATTGGCGGCATAGCGCTACGCCACGCTCACGCGGCCGCTATCGTCGCCTGCCAGTCGGCAAGCTCACCTGGCTGCCTGGGTACGATCGACGACTTCAATGGCACGAACGGCTTCCTGTCGAATGGCTTCATACTTCAGGCGGTGCCGGTGCTGATCGGGGCGTTTGTCGGCGCGCCGGTGCTGGCCCGGGAGCTGGAGACCGGCACCTTCCGGTTCGCCTGGACCCAGGGCTTCGCCCGGTGGCGCTGGGTGCTCGCCAAGCTGGTGATGCTCGCGGTGGCGGTGGTCGTCAGCACCGGGGCCCTCAGCGTGATGTTGCACTGGTACTACCAGCCGTACTTCGCCGCAGGCAACCAGCACCTGGGCCTTTACGAATTGACCCCGTTCTCTCCCGGCCTGTTCGACCTGCGCGGAGTCTCGTTCGCCGCCTGGACGCTGGCCGCCTTCTCGATCGGCGCCCTGGCCGGCATGCTCATCCGCCGGGTCGTCCCCGCGATCGTCGCCACCCTGGCCGTCTACTCCGGGCTCGCCTTCGCCGCCGGCGGGCTGCTGCGCCAGCACTACCTGGCGCCGCTGGTCACCAGCAGCCTGAACGTGCCCGGTTCCGCGTGGACCCTCAGCCAGTGGTGGACCAAGGACGGCAAGTTCGCGTTCGCCGGCTGGCCCTCCGACAGGCTCTTCCAGCAGTTCTGCCCGAAAGGCCCCGCCGGCCCGGTGGGACCGTTCGGCGAGCCGAAGGCCGAAGCCCTCGCGCGGTGCCTCACCTCGCACGGCTACACGCAATGGACCAGCTACCAGCCCGCCAGCCAGTACTGGCCCTTCCAGTGGATCGAGAGCGGCTGGCTGCTCGCACTATCAGCGCTGCTCATCGCCGCGACCGTCTGGCTGGTCCGGCGCCGGGCAACCTGAACGGCCCGGTGACCACGCCACCGGATGACAGCGACCACGTCCAAAGGAGGCCGTGAAACTCTGCCGGTGGATCAACATGGACGTGGAGAAACTGGCCCTCGCGGTCACGATCACGGTGACGCCGGCGTGGATGCTGCGCCGGCGGACCCGGCCCTACCCACGCTAAGACCCTTGCCGCCGCGGCCGGGACATGGGCTTACCCTTGTGATCTGGTAGCGGTTGCCTACAGGTGTCCCTCGCGACGCACCTGGGCAATTTCCGCCTGCCCGGTCCTGACGGAGGATGAGGGAGTCCTGTGCTGATCCGCCTGTTGCGCGCCTACCTGCGCCCGTACCGTAAGCCGCTCGCGTTCCTGCTGGTGCTGCAGCTCGCGCAGACGCTGGCCACGCTGTACCTGCCGACGCTGAACGCGGACATCATCGACAACGGCGTGATCTTCCACAACACGCACTACATCCTGATGACCGGCGGCTGTGATGCTCGCGATCACCCTGGCGCAGATCGTGTGCGCGATCGGCGCGATCTACTTCGGCGCCCAGGTCGCGATGGCCCTCGGCCGCGACGTCCGGCAGGCGATCTTCAGCCGGGTGCTGATGTTCTCCGACCGGGAGGTGAACCACCTCGGCACCGCGTCGCTGATCACCAGGACCACCAATGACGTCCAGCAGGTCCAGATGCTGGCGATCATGACGTTCACCCTGCTGCTGTCCGCGCCGATCATGTGCGTCGGCGGGATCATCCTGGCGCTGAACCAGAACGTGCCGCTGTCGTCGCTGCTGCTGGTCGCGGTGCCGCTGCTCGCCGTCATCCTGGGGCTGATCATCTCCCGGATGCGGCCGCTGTTCCGGCAGATGCAGGAGCGGCTGGACGGCATCAACCAGGTGCTGCGCGAGCAGATCACCGGCGTCCGGGTCATCCGCGCGTTCGTGCGTGACCCGCAGGAGCGGGAGCGGTTCGACCGCGCCAGCACCCAGCTGTTCGACGTCTCGCTGGGCGCGGGCAAGCTGATGGCGCTGATGTTCCCGTCGGTGCTGCTGGTGCTGAACCTGTCCACCACCGCCGTGGTGTGGTTCGGCGGGCACCTGGTCGCCGACGGCACGATGCAGATCGGGGCGCTGACCGCGTTCATCACCTACCTGGCCCAGATCCTGACGTCGGTGATGATGGCGACGTTCATGTTCATGCTGGTGCCGCGGGCCGAGGTCAGCGCGGAGCGGATCATGGAGGTCATCGACACCGAGCCGGGCGTCGCCGCGCCGGCCAGCCCGCTGCCCGCGGGCCCGCGCCCGGTCGGCTTGAGCTGCGGAACGTCGAGTTCCGTTATCCGGGCGCCGAGCAGCCGGTGCTGCACGACGTCAGCCTGACCGCGCTGCCCGGCCGGACCACGGCGATCATCGGCGGCACCGGCAGCGGCAAGACCACGCTCGTCAACCTCATACCGCGGCTGCTCGACGTCACGGCGGGATCGCTGCTGGTGGGCGGCGTCGACGTGCGGGAACTCGACCCGGCCGCAGCTGTCGGCGGCCGTCGGGCTCGTGCCGCAGAAGCCGTACCTGTTCTCCGGAACCGTGGCGACGAACCTGCGGTACGGCAACCAGCAGGCCACCGACGAGGACCTGTGGCGCGCGCTGGAGATCGCCCAGGCCCGCGACTTCGTCGAGCGGATGCCGGACGGGCTGAACTCGCGGATCGCGCAGGGCGGCACGAACGTGTCCGGCGGCCAGCGGCAGCGCCTGGCGATCGCCCGCGCGCTGGTGCACCAGCCGCGGATCTACCTGTTCGACGACTCGTTCTCCGCGCTCGACTACGCGACCGACGCGCGGCTGCGGTCGGCCCTGGCGACCCAGGTAACCGACGCGACCATGATCATCGTCGCCCAGCGGGTCGCCACCATCAGGCACGCCGACCAGATCCTGGTGCTCGACGCGGGCCGGATCGTGGCCCGCGGCACCCACGCCGAGCTGATGGAGTCGAGCGAAACCTACCGGGAGATCGTGCTGTCCCAGCTGACCGAGCAGGAGGCCGCGGCGTGAGCGCGGGAGTCGAACGAGGAGCGGGCGACGCCCGAGCGCGGGCCGGGCCCGGCGGCACCCATGCGCGGTCCCGCTCGCTTCATGAGCGGCATGTCGACCGAGAAGGCGCTGGACTTCAAGGGCTCGGGCAGGCGGCTGCTCGGCCTGCTCAGCCCGTACCGGCTGCTCACGATCCTGGCCCTGACCCTCGCGGTCGCGCAGCGTGACCCTGTCCGTGCTCGCGCCCCGGCTGCTCGGCGAGGCGATCAACCTCGTCTTCGACGGCTACGAGTCGCACCACGGCGTGGACTTCGGCCACGTGGGGCAGATCGTGGGCGTCGTGGTCGCGCTCAACGTCGGCGCCTCGGTCTGCGCGCTGTTCCAGGGCCGGCTGACCGCGACCATGGTCCAGCGGGCGGTGTTCGGGCTTCGCGAGCAGGTGCAGGCCAAGCTGTCCCGGCTGCCGCTGAGCTACTTCGACCGGCAGTCCCGCGGCGAGATCCTCAGCCGCGTCACCAACGACATCGACAACCTGCAGCAGTCCGTCCAGCAGACGCTGAGCCAGCTGGTGACCTCGCTGCTGACGATCGTCGGCGTGCTGGCGCTGATGTTCGTCGTGTCCTGGCAGCTGGCCCTGATCGCCCTGGTCACCGTGCCCGCCTCCGTCGGTGGCGATGCGCAAGCTCGCCCAGCGGGCGCAGCCGCAGTTCATCAACCAGTGGAAGTTCACCGGCCGGCTGAACGGCCACATCGAGGAGATGTACACCGGGCACGCGCTGGTGACCGCGTTCGGCCAGCGGGAGGAGGCCATGGCGACCTTCACCGAGCAGAACGAGGCGCTCTACCAGGCCAGCTCCCGGGCGCAGTTCATCTCCGGCACGATCCAGCCGCTGATGATGTTCATGTCGAACCTGAACTACGTGCTCGTGGCCGTCGTCGGCGGCCTGCTGATCGCGGGCGGCTCGCTCACCCTCGGCGCGGTGACGGCGTTCATCCAGTACTCGCGGCAGTTCAGCCAGCCGCTGACCCAGGTCGCCAGCATGGCGAACCTCCTGCAGTCGAGCGTGGCATCCGCCGAGCGCGTGTTCGCGCTGCTCGACGCCCCGGAGCAGGCGCCCGACGCCGCCGAGCCGGCCAGGCCCGCCGACGTCCGCGGCCGGGTCGAGTTCGACGACGTGTCGTTCAGGTACGCGCCGGACCGGCCGCTGATCGAGCACGTCTCGCTCACCGTGGAGCCGGGGCAGACCGTCGCCATCGTCGGCCCGACCGGCGCGGGCAAGACGACGCTGGTCAACCTGCTGATGCGGTTCTACGAGATCGACTCGGGCGCGATCTTGCTCGACGGCGTCGACATCGCGCTGATGAGCCGCGAGGAACTGCGCGGCCTGACCGGCATGGTGCTGCAGGACGCCTGGCTGTTCGGCGGCACCATCGAGGAGAACATCGCCTACGGCTCGCTCGGCGCCACCCACGAGCAGGTCGTCGAGGCGGCGAAGGCGACGTACGTGGACCGGTTCGTGCGGACGCTGCCCGATGGCTACGACACCGTGCTCGACGACGAGGCCACGAACGTCAGCGCGGGGGAGCGGCAGCTGATCACGATCGCCCGTGCCTTCCTCGCCCGGCCCGCCGTGCTCATCCTGGACGAGGCGACCAGCTCGGTCGACACCAGGACAGAGGTGCTCCTCCAGCGCGCGATGGCGTCCCTGCGGCAGGGCCGGACCAGCTTCGTGATCGCCCACCGGCTGTCCACCATCCGCGACGCCGACGTGATCCTGGTGATGGAGAACGGGCACATCGTCGAGCAGGGAACCCACGCGGCGCTGCTGGCGGCGGGCGGCGCGTACGCGCGGCTGTACCAGGCACAGTTCGCCCAGGCCATGGAGGAGGTCGGCTGATTCACTCCCGTGTCCGGCGGGACGTCGGGCCGCCCGCCGCCGCAGGCGGCCCCGGCGGCGGGCGGCGATGGCGGTGAGCAGACCGAGAGCGAGCACGGCTAGGCCTCCCGCGGTGTATGTCAGCACGCTCGCGACGGAGCGGCCGGCCCGGGATCTACACCTCGACGATCACCTTGGCCGTCTCCATCGGACCGTAGCCGTAGACGCGCTCGTGCCAGGGCAGTGACTCCGCGACTGGCCGCGAAATTCCTGGAACCTGGGCGCGGCGCGCGGCATTAAGACTGTCGTGATGCGGTGCGAGGTAGCGCGGTGACCAGATCCCGCGACCGCGAGGCGGAATTCACCGCCTTCGTCGAGGCCGGGTCCGCATCGCTGCTACGTGCGGCCCTGGTATTGCTTGACACCCGGGAGGAGGCCGAGGATGCGGTGCAGACGGTGCTGCTGCGGACGTTCCGGCGCTGGGAACAGGCCAAGCAAGCCCCCGAGGCCTATAGCCGGGTGGTCTTGGTCAACGTCTGCCGGGAGCGCTGGCGGTACCGCGCGCGGCACCCTGAAGCGCCAGGAATCCTGGCATGCGGGGATCAGCTAGCGGATGTCTTCTCGTTCGCCGAGGCGGTTGACCGTCGGCACGTACTGGTCCGCGTCCTGCGGCGGCTGCCCGCCGTCCAGCGGGAGGTGCTGGTCTGCCGTTACCTGCTCGACGCCACGGTCGCCGAGACCGCCGCCACCCTCGGTGTCGCCGAGGGAACAGTCAAGTCCGCGGCCAGCAGGGGGCTGGAGCAACTTCGGGTCCTGCTCTCCGTCGAAGAAAGGAAGGCTCGTCGTGTCGACCCATCCTGACGATGACTTCAACCTCAAGGCAGTGCTCGAGAGCGAGCTCAGCGACGTGGTGCCCGATGACGGGCTCGCCAAGGCGATCATCGCGCGTCACCGCGCGGGCCGTCGCCGCCGTGTCGCCGGCGCCGTCGGCCTTGTCATGGTCTTGGCCGGCATCGGCGTGCCACTTGGCCTCGACCAGGCTCACGGCGTCAGCGGGGTTCCCGGCAATACTGTGCCCCCGGGCCATGTCCTCCTTCACCTCGGCCCCTACACGCTGCAACTCCCCGGCCAGTACCACCTGACGGCCGCGGCGGCCTCCGCTCCGTGCGGGCCAGGGAAATCGGCCGCGGACCCGGGGGCCATGGCCGCCGCGGTCGCGTCCGGCGCCTGCCTCGTGATGCTGCTCACCTCGCCGTTCACCTCCGGCACGCGGGGGGCCCGGCCCTACCGCGAGACGCGCGGCCAGTCGCGCTCGGGCATTACCACGGGTGGCTAATACCGAACGGATACTGGCGGCCCGGCGGCACTACCGTCGTTATTGAGAGGTCCGTACCGGGCGGAAGGCTCCAGGATCTCGTCATCACCTCCGCCGGGCTGTCACCGCCCGCGATGGCATCGCTCGTATCCGCGGGCTTGTCCTAGCGGGAGGCGATCAATGGCACCCCAGGGCGCAAGCGCTTCGCGGCCATGGCGGCCGCTGGCCATGCTGGTAATGATCATCGCGATAATGCTGGTCTCGATCACCGGTGCGGGCACCTTCCGTCCGGGCCTGTGGCACCAGCAGTTCAAGGTCAGGCTCGGGCTTGACCTGTCCAGCGGCACCGAGGCGGTGTTCCAGGCGCAGACGTCGCCGGGCCACCCGCCGTCGACGGAGGAGATGAACCAGGCCGTGTCGATTCTCCTGTCGCGGGTGAACGGCACCGGCGCCACCGGAGCCCAGGTGCGGCAGCAGGGCAGCAGCCTGATCACCGTGTCCGTCCCTGGCAGAGACTCGACGGAAGTCATCAACCAGGTGAGCGGCGTCGCCCAGATGCGGTTCCGCCAGGTGCTGCTGTGGGAGCCCTACGCTGGCCAGGGCAACTCGCCGCCCCCCGGGGCGCCCTTCGGCGACGCCAGCCAGGTCAACCGCGGCCACCATGAAGCTGTTCGGCAAGCTCAGGTGCACGCCAGGCCTAAACGGCGATGTCAGCGACGCCTGGAAGCCCACCGTCGGCTACACGCCGCAGCAGGCCCAGTGGGACGACGTGGGCCGCCAGATCGTGTCCTGCGACGCCAGCGGCGGCAAGTACGTGCTGGACAAGGCAGTGTTCAAGGGAACCGACGTGATCGCGGAGAACGCCGGCTTGCTGCCGAGCTCCACCCAGTGGGTGGTGAACCTGACGCTAGACGGCCCGGCCGCGACGGCATTCGGCGCGCTCACCAC
>CAVTLB010000023.1:0-203812 GCA_963735415.1 uncultured Actinomycetota bacterium
CGCGTACATGACGGCGATCCGGTCGGCCAGCTCCAGCAGCAGCGACATGTCGTGCGTGATGAACAAGACCGAGAAGCCGAGGTGCTCCTTGGCCTCGACGACCTGCGCGAGGATGTCGCGCTGCACCACCACGTCGAGCGCGGTGGTCGGCTCGTCCATGATGACGACCTCGGGGTCGGCGGCCAGCGCCATCGCGATCATCACGCGCTGCCGCATGCCGCCCGACAGCTCGTGGGGGTAGCTGTGCAGCCGCTCGCGCGGGATGCCGACCAGGTCCAGCAGCTTCGCCGCCTTCTCGTGCGCCTCGGCCCGCGACAGCCGCAGGTGCGCCGCCATGCCGTCGGTGATCTGGTCCCGGACCCGGAGCACCGGGTTGAGCGCGTTCATCGCGCTCTGGAACACGATCGCGATGTCCCGCCAGCGGATCGCCCGCAGGTCGTGCTCCGGTACCCGCAGGATGTCGACGGGGAACGCCCCGCCGGTCCGCTTGCCCGAGTACATGACGCTGCCGCCGGTGATCACGGCGGGCGGGCGCAGCAGCCGGCACGCGCCGTAGGCGAGCGTCGACTTGCCGGAGCCGCTCTCCCCGCACAGCCCCACGACCTCGCCCTTGTTGAGCGTGAGGTTCACGTGAGAGGCTGCCCTGACGTCACCGCCGGGGGTCTGGTAGGAGATGGACAGGTCCTTGATCTCCAGGACGGGACTCATGAGAAGTTACCTGCCTTCTCGTCGATCAGCGACTTGCGGGTGAACGAGCGGGCGAAGCCGGCCAGGCCGCCGTGGCCATTCAGCGCGCCGAGGACCGGGGTCGGGTCGGTCGGCCACACCCGGTGGTGGGCGATCTTGGTGGCGCGGCGGGCGTCCCGCAGGCGCGGGTTGCTCAGCTCGTCGATCCCGGTGTTAACCAGTACCAGCGCGGTGCCGAGGAGGGCGACCGTCAGGCCCGGCGGCACGTACCACCACCACAGGCTGCTCTGGGCGGCGTTGCCCAGCTGCGCCCAGTACATGATCGTCCCCAGCGAGAAGCTGTTCGGGTCGGTGAGGCCGACGAACGCCAGGGCCACCGAGGCACCCACCGCGTAGAGCACGGTGTTGACGAAGCTCGCGGCGATGAGGCTGACCATGTTCGGGATGATCTCGAAGGCGATGACGCGCCAGCTCCGTTCGCCGGTCTCCCGGGCGGCGGCGATGAAGTCGCGGCTGCGGATCGTCATCGCCTGCGCCCGGACCACCCGCGCGCCCCACGGCCAGCCGAGGGCGCTGAGCACGAGGATGACCGGGAGCTGCCCCTGGCCGGCGCTCGTCCCGTTGAGGAAGCCCAGCAGCACGATCAGCAGCGGGAGCGCCGGCAGCACCAGGAACACATTGGTCAGCAGGGAAAGGGCCTCGTCCCAGATCCCGCGGAGGAACGCGGCGCTCACGCCGACAATCACCGACGCCGCCGTCGCGATCACGCCGACCCAGAAGGCCAGCTCGAGCGTGAGGCGGACGCCGACGAGCATCTGCGACAGGACGTCCTGGCCGGTCTGCGTGGTGCCGAGCAGGTGCGCCGCGGACGGCGAGGCCGCCGACAGCGGGGTGGTGGTGGTCGGATTGTACGGGGTCAGCTCGGGGCCGATGATGGCCACCAGGATGAACACGCCCAGCATGATCACGCCGGCCTTGGCCGTGCCTGGCAGCCGCTGCCAGGTGGCCGCCAGGGCGGACAGCGCGCTCCGTGCTCCGCTTGTGCGCGCCGGACGCACCAGCTCTCCCGTGCTAGGCACGTTAAGCATCGTGCTCATCGAGTCGCCTCCCTCGTCCGCACCCGCGGGTCCACGAATACCAAGACCAGGTCCACCAGGAAGTTCGCGGCCAGCACCGCCATCGTGATCAGCAAGAAGATGGCCTGCATCAGGGGGGTGTCCTTACTGGAGGCCGCGTTGAGCAGCAGGTAGCCGATGCCCGGGTAGCTGAACACGATCTCCATGACCAGGGCCCCGGAGACCACGAACCCGATGGCCAGGCCGAAGCCCTGCAGCTGTGGCAGCAGCGCGTTGCGCGCCGCGTAGGTGAAGACGACCCGGCGGCTGGACAGGCCCTTGGCCTGGGCGGCGACCACGTAGTCCTCACCGACCGTGGTCACCATTACGTTGCGCATCTGCAGCATCCAGCCGGCCACCGAGGTCACCACGATGGTGACGGCAGGGAGGGTGCCGTAGTCGATGACGTTGGCGATGTAGCCCCAGGTCCAGCCCGGCGTGTAGTTGATCCCGTCGTAGGCCCCGCTGACGGGGAACCAGTGGAGCTCGATGCCGAGCACCTGGATCAGCACCAGGGCCAGGAAGAAGTACGGGGTGGCCTGCAGGAACATCATGGCGGGCAGCGACCGGTCGAGCCACCCGCCGGCCGCCAGCCGGCGATGATGCCCAAGGTGGTGCCAAGGAGGAAGGCGATGACGGTGGCGAGGCCGACCAGGCCCAGCGTCCAGTAGATCCCGCTCGCCACGATCTCGGTCACCGGCGCCGGGTAGTTGCTGAGGCTGGGGCCGAAGTTAAGGGTGAAGACGTGGCCGAGGTAGGTCACGTACTGGTGCCAGAGGGACCCCTGGTTGCCCTGGCCCAGCGTCGCCTCGAGCGCCTTGCGGGCGGCCGGCTGCAGGGTGGGGAACTTGGCCAAGACCGCATCGACGGCACTTCCTGGCATGGCACGCGGGATGAAGAAGTTAGCGGTGATCGCTACCCACGCCGCCACCAGGTAGAAGGCGAGGCGGCGAAGAATGAACTGCATGCGCCCTTCCACCTACCTTTCTGCTACAGGTGGCTCGGGGGCCACTAGTTGAGGGATTCTGCGCGCCACCGCCGGCCTTCGGTGCGGGACGCGGGTCACCAGCCGCCGCTCGACCATGCCGGGCGGGCAGCCGCAGCTCGACCGCAAGACAAGCTCGGTGGGGAGGATCTCCATCGTGGCACGCAGCGTCGGGTCGGCGATCCGCTGGATCAGCCGCTCGCAGGCCCGCTCGCCGAGCTTGCGAATCGCCTGGTGGACGGTGGTCAGCGGCGGGTCGCACAGGCTCGCGGGGAAGATGTCGTCGAACCCGACGACCGCGATGTCGTCGGGCACCCGGATGCCCTTGTCGGCGAGGGCGCGCAGGACGCCGATCGCCATCTGGTCGTTGGCGCAGATGAGGGCGTCGGGCAGTTCGCCGCCGGCGTCGAGCAGCGCCTGCGCTCCCTGCCGGCCGCTCTCCACGCTGAACCGCCCGTTGTAGGAGCCGACCAGAGCGGTCCCCGGGTAGGCGTCGATGACCACGTGCATGGCGTGCCGCCGCTCCTTGGCGTCCGGGCGCCGTCGCCGGGCCGTCGATGTGGAAGAGCCGCCGCCTGCCGTGGTCGGCGACGAGGTGCTCCACCAGCGCGTACGCCCCGGACCAGTTGTCCGCCGACACCACGTCGACGCCCTTCTGGGCCGTGTCGCCCGCGATGACCACCACCGCCAGCCGCTGTGGCCAGCTGGCTGAGCACGTGCGGAGGCAGGATGCCCTCGCCGATCAGCAGCCCGTCCACCTTGCCCAGCAGGCCCATCAGCCGGGTCTGGACCGGCTGGACCTCCTCGGGCGTGGTGCCCAGCGTGTCGTCCTCGCGCAGGAAGGTGATCAGCAGGGACCAGTGCTTGTCCCGGATCTGGCCCTCGACCCCGCGCATGACCTCGTCGTAGAACAGCAGGCTCATCGACTCGATGTCGTACTGGTCAGGGTTGAGGCCGGTGTGCTCCACCGCCGACCAGGCCGATGACGTCCTTGCGGTTGCGGGCCAGGCTCTGCGCGGCGCCGTCTGGCACGTAGCCGAGCTCGTCGATCGCCGAGCGCACCCGGGCACGGGTGTCCTCCCGCACGGAGTCCTGCCCGTGCAGCACCCGCGACACCGTCGCGATCGAGACGCCCGCTTGCCGCGCAACGTCGTAGAGCGTTACCACGCCGTAACCTGCCCACAATGTAAGCGTTTACAACTTGCTATGTAAGCGCTTACGCTAATCCCTGCCAAGGTTCGCGTCAAGGAGGATTCATGACCAACATAACGCCACCAGGCGAAGGGCTTCCCTTCCCCGCTGGGTTCACCTGGGGCGCGGCCACCGCCGCCTACCAGATCGAGGGGGCGGCGACCGAGGACGGGCGAGGGCCGTCGGTCTGGGACACGTTCAGCCACACCCCGGGCAAGGTGCGCGGCGGCGACACCGGCGACGTCGCCTGCGACTCCTACCACCGCTACCCCGAGGACGCGGACCTGATTAAGTCCCTCGGACTGGCGGCCTACCGGTTCTCCATCGCCTGGCCGCGGATCCTCCCGCAGGGCGCGGGCACGGTCAACCAGGCCGGACTCGACTACTACCGGCGGCTGCTTGACACCCTCGCCGAGCGCGGCATCTCGGCCGCGGCGACGCTGTTCCACTGGGACACCCCGCAGGCGCTGCAGGACAAGGGGGGCTGGGCAAGCCGCGACACCGCGCTGCGCTTCGCCGAGTACGCGCACGATCGTCGGCGAGGCCCTCGGCGACCGGGTGTCGCGCTGGATCACGCTGAACGAGCCGCACGTCGTCGTGCACAACGGGCACCGGATCGGCGTGCACGCCCCGGGGCTGACCGACAACGACGCCGCCACCGCCGTGACGCACCACCTGCTGCTCGGCCACGGGCTGGCCGCGCAGGCGCTGCGCGCGGTCATCCCGGCCGGGACCGACGTCGGCATCACGCTCAGCCTCACCCCGGTGCGGCTCGACGCCGACGCCGCCGAGGACCTGCAGCACGCGGCCCTGGTCACCGACGCCTCGATGAACGGCCTGTTCCTCGACCCGCTGCTGTACGGCCGCTACCCAGAGCACGCCCAGGCGGACGTGCTGCCGCCGGCCGACCTCGTCAAGGACGGCGACCTGGAGACCATCAACGCCCCGCTGGACTTCCTCGGGGTGAACTACTACCGGCCCGTCCACCTGCGCCACGGCGACCCGGCCCGGCTGCTGCGCGGCGAGGAGCCCGCGCTGCCCGGCCTCGACGGCATCGTCGCAGTTCGACCCCGAGCACCTGGAGCACACCAACCAGGGCTGGCTCATCGACCCCGACGGCCTGTACGAGCTGCTGATGCGCGTGTCGAAGGACGCGCCCGGCCTGCCGCTGTACATCACCGAGAACGGCCGCGCCGCGGAGGACTACCTGAACCCCGACGGTGTGGTGGACGACCTGGAGCGGGTCAAGTTCCTGCACCAGCACCTGCACGCCAGCCGCCCGCGCGGTCAGGGACGGCGCGAACCTCGTGGGGTACTACGTCTGGTCGCTGCTGGACAACTTCGAGTGGGCCTACGGGTACCAGAAGCGCTTCGGCATCGTGTACGTCGACTTCGCCACGGGCACCCGGACCCCGAAGGCGAGCGCCGGGTTCTACGCGGAGGTGGCGCGGGCCAACGCGGTGCCGACGCTGCCCGCGCAGTGGCCGGTCTGAGCTGAGCGCCGCCGCGCGCTCCCCGTGCCGGGGAGCGCGCGGCGGCTGCCTTGCGCCGTCCTGCCTGGCGATGTTGAGTGACGGTAGGGGGACGCTGGCAAGGAGGGACGCCCCATGGCACGGGTCGCGATCATCGGCGGCGGCATCGGCGGGCTGACGGCGGCGCTCGCGCTGCTCCAGGCGGGCGCTGAGGTACGCGTCTACGAGGCCTCCGCCGAACTGCGGGAGATCGGCGCGGGCGTCGCCCTGCACCCCAACGCGATGCGGGTGCTGCGCGCGGCCGGCGTCGAGGACGCGGTCCGCGCGGTCGCGGGCCGCTCCCCCTGGGCGGTGACCCGCGACGGCATCACCGGGCGGGTCATCTCCCGCGCCAGCCGCGAGCAGCAGGCGGCCGCTCTCGGCATCGAGGGCGCGACCGTGCACCGGGCCGACCTGCTCGAGGTGCTGGCGAGCGCGCTGCCCCCCGGCGTCGTGACGCTGGCCAAGCGCTGCACCTCAGTAGGGAACGGCCCGGCCGCGGCCGTCGCGACCTTCGAAGACCGCGGCACGGCCGAGGCTGACGTCATCGTCGGGGCCGACGGCATCCACTCGGCCGTGCGCGCCTCGCTGTTCGGCCCCGGCGCCCCGCGGTTCACCGGGAAGATCTGCTACCGCAGCGTCATCCCCGCCGCCGCCGGCGGGAATCTGCCGGCCGCGGAGAACGGCCAGTGGCTCGGCCCGCACGGCACGATCGTGCTGTACCCGCTGCGCGGCACGGAGCTGATCAACGTCGTCTGCCACTACGACGACGACGGCTACCGGCACGAGTCGTGGGTGACCGAGTGCCCGCGCGCGGAGGTCCTGGACCGGTACGCCGGCTGGCACGAGTCCCTGCTGCGGCTGTTCGCCGCCGGGCAGACCTGGTACAAGTGGGCGCTGTATGACCGCGAGCCCATCCCGCGGTGGACCGATGGCCGGGTCACCCTCCTCGGCGACGCCGCGCACCCGATGCTCCCCTACCTCGGGCAGGGCGCCTGCCAGGCCCTGGAGGACGCCGCCGTGCTGGCGACCGCGCTGCGGGCCGAGCCCGGCGACCCGGCCGCGGCACTGGAGCGGTACGAGCGCACCCGGCGGCCGCGGGCGAGCCGGGTGGTGCTCACCGCCCGCGAGCGCGGCCGCAGCAACCACCTGCCGTCCCGGTGGGCGGCCTTCCGGCGCGACGCGGCGATCGCGGTCCGGCGCCGGGTCAACCGCCGCGACCTCGACGGCCGCGGCGCGTCCTGGATCGCCAGCTACGACGCGACCGCCCCGGACGCGCTGGCCCCCAGGTAGCCCCGGGCCAGCAAGACGAGGCCCGCGAGTACGGAGAGGGCGGCGCACACCCAGAAGACGTTGCCGTACCCGACGGCCGTCGCGGTCACCCCGGCCACCGCGCCGGCCAGCAGCGACGCCGCCATGAAGGCCGAGCTGTACAGCGATGACGCCGCGCCCGCGCCGCCTGGTGCCTCATCTTGCACCATGGCCATGGGGATGCTCAGCGACACGCCCACCCACGTGGCGTTCAGGACCTGCAGGCCGAGCAGTTCCGCTGGCGATGAGGCCAGCGGCAGCAGGCAGAAGAACACGACCGCCACGGCCGCGGCGGCCAGCACGACGCGCGTCTTGCCCACCCGGTCGGCGATCCGGCCGGTGATGATCATGACGGGGATCTCCAGCCCGGCGCACAGGCCCGCCATCCAGCCGATGACCTGCGCGCCGTGGTGGAGGTCCTGGGTAACGTACAGCGAGACGTCGATGGAGTAGACCTGGTTGACCGTGCCGAGCGCGACGATGCCGCCGAGCAGCAGCCACATCCGCGCGGGCAGGCGGGCCCGCCGCCGCGCGCCCGGGTGGCGCCCGGCCCGCGGCGATGCCTGGGGCACCGCGGGCCTGGGCACGCGCCGCAGCCCCCACCGGCCGAGCACGGCGGTGGCGAGCGACAGGCCCGCGGTCGCCAGGTAGAGCGGCCCGAATCCGTACCGCGCGACGATGAACAGCCCAAGCGGCGGCCCGACAACCCAGGCGGCGGAGAACACTGAGCGCACGGCCGCCGTGAACGGGGTGGCAGGCCGGCCACGGCTCGTCGCGTACTCCTTGGCGTAGGCGAACAGCTGCGTGAACGACAGGTACCCGATGCTGGAGAACACCACGCTCGTCACGAGGACGAGCGAGTAGTCGCGGAGCAGGGCCAGGCACAGGCCGCCGGCCACGCCGCCGATCCCGCTCATCCCGATGATGACCCGGCGGTCGCGCAGCCGGTCCGACAGGCGGCCCGTCGCCTGGCTCGCGCCAATCGAGGCCGCCCCGCGCGCGACGAAGAACAGGCCAATGAGGAAGGGCGCCGCGTGCACGTCCTCGGCGAGGAAAAGGCTGAGGGTCGGGGCCAGGAACGCCGCGGCCAGCCCGTAGCTGCCGACCGCCCCGGCGAGCGGGACGATGTCCCTGGCGAGCTCGCGCCGCGCTCCCCGCTCCGCCTCCCGGGAAAAGGCCTGCCCCGTAGCGGGCGGTGCATTTGTCACTAATAAACCATATCGTTCCGCTATGGAGTCACTAAATCGGTTAAGGACTCGTGGCCAATGTCACCCTGCGCCGATCGGCACGCGCTTAACTGGCTACTTTCCGCGACGCTGACGGAAACGCGGGTACTATGTAAGTGGGTACACACTCCCAGGAACATTCACCGCGGAAGACAAGGACAGGCCGTGACAGTGCCGGGTACAGCAGCACCGGACACCACTGTGCCGGGTAACACCGTGCCGGATACGACTGATGCCGCTGGCCTGGCGGCCCCGGCGGCGTCACCGCGCCGCCGGCTCACCGCCGAGGCGCGCAAGAGCTCCATCCTCGCGGCGGCGCGGCGCGCGTTCAGCGAGACCGGCGACATGAACGGCACGACCATCAAGCTGATCGCCGCGCGCAGCGGCATCAGCGAGGGCGTGATCTACCGGCACTTCGAGAGCAAGGACCAGCTCTTCTTCGAGGCCGTCGTCGAGCCGCTGCGCAAGGCGGTCGATGACCTGGTGGCCGCCACCGAGCTGTTCGACCGCGACGAGCCGCTGACCTCCGATCGCCAGGTCAGCGGCCTGGCCGGGCTGTACAAGCAGCTCGTGGCCACGCTGGAAGAGGTACTGCCGCTGCTTGGGCTGGTGCTGTTCGGCGACCCGGAGGTGGCGGACCGGTTCTACCGGGAGAACTTCTCGGTGGCGATGGACCGGCTGGCGCAGGCATGGCGCGTGGTCGAGGACCGGGCCGGGTTCCCGTTCGAGTCCCCCGAGATCTCGGCCCGCGCGGTGATGGGCATGGCCCTGATGATGGCGCTGGAAAGCCACCACGGCAAGAAGTTCAACCGGGAGCGGGCCGCGGCCCTGAGCAAGGGCACCATCAAGGGCTTCTTCCCGGAAATGGGCTGATGCGCACCCAGTGCGCCAGCACGTGGGTCGGCTGCCCGGCATCCATCGTCAGCGCCACGTGCGCGCCGGCGTCCCCAAGGCCGAGGACGACACCAGGGCTGGTGATCATGACGGCAACGGCGTCGAGGTCGGAGTTGAGCACCGGGTAGTACAGCAGGCCCTCCCAGCCGGTCGACTCCAGCATCATGGTTACCTCGGTAACCCGGCCTCCGTGACCTGGCCGTCGCGGACGGCGAGGCGGCGGGTGACCGAGACCGCCTCCAGCATGCGGCGGTCGTGGGTAACCAGCAGGAACGTTCCGGGGTATTCGGCCAGCGCGGCCTCAAGCTGCTCGATGGCCGGCAGGTCCAGATGATTGGTCGGCTCGTCCAGCACGAGCAGGTTCACGCCGCGCGCCTGGAGCAGGGCCAGGGCCGCGCGAGTGCGCTCCCCCGGTGACAGGCTCCGCGCGGCGCGCATCACGTGGTCGGCCTTCAGCCCGTACTTGGCCAGCAGCGTCCTGATGTCCGCCGGGAGCATGCCGGGGACCTGGGCGGTGAAGGCGTCCAGCAGCGGCACCGCCTCACCGAAGAGGGCGCGGGCTTGGTCGACCTCTCCCACGCGCACGCCGGAGCCGAGGGACGCCTGGCCGCCGGACAGCGGCACCCGGCCGAGGAGAGCGCCGATGAGCGTGGACTTACCTGAGCCGTTGGGGCCGGTGATGGCGACCCGGTCGGCCCAGTTGACCTGCAGGCTGACCGGGCCCAGCCGGAAGTCGCCGCGCTGGACGACCGCGTCCCGCAAGGTGGCGGCCACCGTCCCTGAACGCGGCGCGGCGGCGATCTCGATGCGCAGCTGCCATTCCTTGCGCGGCTCCTCGACGGCCTCCAGTCGCTCCAGCATGCGCTCGGTGGCCTTCACCTTCCCTGCGAGCTTCTCCGACTTGGCGATCTGGTGCGCCACGACGTGCTTGTCGTTGTCCGTTGCCCTGGACCTGGCCTCCCGGACGCCCTTGTCCGCCCAGCCGACCTGGGTCCGCATCCGCTGCTCCAGCCCGGTCCGGGTATCGGCGTAATCCTCGTAGGCATCCCTGGCGTGCCGCCGGGCGATCTCCCGCTCCTCCAGGTAGGAGAGGTACCCGCCGCCGAACAGCCGGACCTGCTGCTGGGCCAGGTCGAGCTCGAGCACCCGCTGCACGGTGCGCTCGAGGAACGCCCGGTCGTGGCTGACCAGCACGGTCCCGGCGCGCAGGCTCGTGACGAAGCCTTCCAGGATTTCCAGGCCGGCGATGTCCAGGTCATTAGTCGGCTCGTCGAGCAGGAAGATGTCGTAGCGGGACAGCAGCAGCGCGGCCAGGTTGGCCCGTGCCGCCTGGCCGCCGGACAGGGCGGTCATCGGCCGGCCCAGGTCCACCCGCAGGCCGACGGTGGCGGCGGCCTGCTCAGCGCGCTCGTCCAGGTCGGCGCCGCCCAGGCTCAGCCAGCGTTCCAGTGAGTCGGCGTAGGCGTCCTCCGCCCCGGCCCGGCCCGCGGCCAGCGCCTCGGTGGCCTCGTCCAGGTCCCGCTGCGCTTGAGCCACCCCGGTGCGCCGGGCGACGAAGTCGCTGACGGTCTCGTCCGGCCGGCGTTCAGGTTCCTGCGGCAGGTACCCGACCGTGGCGGTCGGCGGGCTGAGCGACACCGATCCCGCCTCCCGCACCCCGTGATCGAGTCCCGCCAGGATGCGCAGCAGCGATGACTTCCCCGCCCCGTTCGCGCCGACGAGGCCGGTCACCTCGCCGGGGGCGATGACCAGGTCAAGGCCGGCGAACAGCATCCGGCCCGCGTGCCCGGCGGTCAGCCCCTTGGCCGTCAAGATCGCGCTCACTGGGACAGGTTAGTCATGCGCGATCGACATGGCTAATGGTTAACCGCCGTACAGCAGTGCTAGCCGTGCAACAGTGCTAGCCGTGCACCAGTGCTAGCCGTACACCAGTGGCCCGAGCCGGCCAAGCGGCTCTACGAGCTCCGTTTCCTCATAGGACAGGTGGGACAGCAGCGCGTCGGTGAGCAGGTCCACCGCCGCCCGCAACTCCGGCAGGCCCGCCCGGGGCGCGGTGACCAGGCCCACCAGCGCCGAGTCCACCCGTTCCAGGACGCCCGCGATGATGAGGTGCTCGGCGTGCAGCCGGTCCGTCACCGGTGCCAGGCGCCCGTCCAGGCGGGACAGGCCGGGGAACATCGACTGGGACTCCAGCGTGTGGTGCAGCCCGACCAGGCGGCAGTAGCTCTCGCAGTACGCGCCGACGGTCCACTGGTTTTGCCGGATGGTCAGCTTCGCGATCTCCGACCGGGCCGTCCCCGGGTCGAGGTTGCCCTCGGCCACCTGGGCGATCATGTCCCGCAGCCGCGCCAGCTCACCGCGCAGGTGGTCGTGCACCGCGATGAGGTCGCGGGCCAGCGCCCGTCCCGCCGCGCTGTAGGCCGCGTCCGGTTCGGGCGCCGGGCCGTGCGGCCGCTGCGACTCATCCCACAGCCGCTCCCCGCTCAGCCGGATGCCCCCGTCCGGCGTGGGCTCAATGCCCAGACCCGGCGGGATCGCCCGCGCCAGGGCAGCCGGGCCGCCCTGGCCAGTCGCGGGGGCGGCGGCCCCGCGCGCTCCGACGCCACCAGGTCCCGGACGGCGGGGGCCACCTCGGCGGCGAAGCGGTCGATCGTCGCCGCGTCGTTGACCATGAGCACGAAGCCGCTGATCCCCTCGTCCAGCGCCAGCCCGGCGAGCTGCTCCGCCCACGCCTTCGGCGGCCCCTGCAGGAACTCCGATCCCCCGCCGTCGAACGACCCGGCGATGTTGTACAGCCGCCGCACGTCCCGTGGCGACCGGCCGGCGTCGAGCGCGGCCGCGTCGATGACCGCGTTCATCGCGGCGAGCTGCTCCGGCGGCGCGTACGGCGAGCTCGGCAGCCACCCGTCGGCCAGCTCCCCGGTCAGCCGCAGCATCCGCTCCTTGTACGACCCCACCCAGATCCCGGCGTCGTGCACCGGGAACGGGCCAGGCTTGGCGCCGCGCAGCGAGTAGTACGCGCCCACCGCCCGCGCACCGCGACCGGGGGCCCACAGCGCCCGGATGACCCCGATCGCCTCGCGCAGCGCCGCGATCGACTCACCGGCCGTCCGTCGCGGCCCGCCCATCGCCTCGACCGGGTCCCAGAACGCCCCCGCGCCGATGCCGAGCTCGGCCCGCCCGCCGGAGAGGATGTCCAGGGTCGCGACCTGCCGTGCGAGCATCGCCGGCGGTCGCAGCGGCAGGTTCGCGACGTTCGGGAAGACGCGGACGCGCGACGTCGCGGCCGCGATCGCGGTCAGCAGCGTCCAGGCCTCAAGGAACTGCGGGTTGTACGGGTGGTCCTGCACGCTGACCAGGTCAAGGCCCGCCTCGTCCGCGCGCCGGGCCAGCGCGAGCACCGCGTCCGGCTGCCGCGCGTCCGGCGGCACGAATATCCCGAACAGCAAGTCATGACCGTAATCAGGCACGCCGCCCACCTCCGTCTATCGTCTGTATCACAGATTATATAGCTAACAGATCATCTGCGTGCCGGCGTGAGGGCCGTACCATGGGGGGATGAGCGCGACACCCGGGGCGGTGACCCCCGCGCCGGCTGGCCGGGGACCTCGGCTGGGGGCTCGCGGTCGTCTTCCGCGGGTTCGTCAAGGCCGCCGACGCGGTGACCGAGGGCCTGCCCGGCGGCCACCGGGGCTACCAGGTGCTGTCCGCCGCCGCCCAGGACGAGCCGGGCAGCCAGGCCGCCCTCGCGGCGCGCCTCGGGCATCGACCGCACGGTCATGACCTACCTGCTGGACGACCTGGTCACGGCCGGCCTCGTCGAGCGCAGGCAAGATCCCTGCGACCGCCGCACCCGGCTCGTCGCGGCCACCGACCACGGCCGGACCGTCCTGGCCGACCTGGAGTCCCGGCTCGCGCGGGCCGAGCAGCACATCCTCGCCGGCCTGTCCCCGCAAGACCAGGCGACCTTCCGCGCCTTGCTGGCCATCGCCGCCCGGCACGTGAACGACCCGGACCCGGTGACGACAGCCTGCGAGGCGGTCGAGGACATCGGCTCCCGATTCCCTCCCGCGGGCGCTAGTCAGGCCCGGTCGAACGGCTCGGGGTAGGCGAACGTGCCGCGCAGCGCGGGCTGGTAGGCGGCCAGGGTGCGGACCTGGAAATGCTGCTCCCAGTGCGGCCTTGGCGGCGTGACCTGGTAATCGGAGCTGAGCCTGAACCCGAACCTGCCGTAGTAGCCAGGGTCGCCGAGCAGGGCGATGAGCGGCTCGCCGAGCGCGTCGGCCGCGCCGATGACGGCGTGCATGAGCGCGCTGCCGACGCCGCGGCGCTGATGGTCTGGCCGGACGGTCAGCGGGCCGAGCGCCAGGACGGGGGCCTGGCCGACGTGCCCCCGGGTGCACAGCACGTGCCCGATGACCTCGCCCGCGGGCGTGACCGCCACCAGCGACAGCGGCGGGAGCCACGCGGGGCCGGCCCTGAGCTCCTCCACCAGCGTGGCCTCGGGCGGGTCCTCGCCGCGCGGCCGCCCTGGGCCGGCGAACGCGGCGGCGGTGATGGCGTGGATGGCGCTGATATCGGCCGCGTCCTCGCGCCGTATGAGCACCGGGTCGCGACTGACGGTCCCCGGTTCCCGCACGGCCGCGCGAGCGCAGTCGCGCAGGAAGCCGAGGTCGCCGGCGGCGTCCGTGCTGTCAACGAACTGATCGGTCGCACCAGCGGCCGGCAGCCGCCTGACCCGCGGGTCGGCGATCGCCTCCCGCAGCGCCGAGGTGAACCGGGCGGCGGCGATGACCTGGTACGGCCGGTCATGGAAGCCACGCGTGCGGGTGTCCAGCGGCGGGGTGAGGCGCAACTGGTTGTGCAGCGCGGCGACCGCCTCGTAGGCGTCGCACAGGTGCCGTTGGCGGGCGGGCCAGCCGCCGGCGGAAATCGCGGCGGCCAGCGACGCGGCCAGCCCGACGGTGCCGGGAAGCCGCGCGAACGCGGTGCCCAGCCACTTGCCATACGGCGGGTAGCGGCGGTGCATCAGCAGGGCCAGCCGCATCAGGTCGCGGGCCAGGCGCGCGGTGACGACGACCGAGCCGAGGTCGTCGCCGGCCTCGGCGCACCGGCCGGGGAATGCCTCCTCCTGTCCGATGCGCTGCCACTGGCAGGCCATCAGGTGCAGCCACAGGTCGTGCGGGTACCACGCCAGGGCGGCGCGGGCGCGGGTCAGCTCGCCGGGGCCGTCGTGGAACACCTCCCCGCCGGTGAACTCCGCCAGCCGCTGCGCCGGGACGGCCAGCCAGTCCAGGTGCGTGACCCCTTCCCGCGGGTCGAACCCGAGGTGCCCCCCCAGCCAGCCGCCCAGGCCCGTGACCTCCACGCGGTGGCGCGCGGTGCCACCGGGGTCGCTGGTGACGGGGAACGCGACCGGGTAGCCGAGGAAGAATTCCGGCAGCTCGCTCGCCAGCATCGCGGCGATGTCCCCGGCGTGCTGGCCGGCGTCGCCATCGCTGAGGAAGACCTGGAGGCGAGGTCCCCAGTCGTGATCGGCGGACCGCTCGGTGTCGAAGCCGGCGACCTCCGATCCGGGACCTATGAGCGCCGCCGCGTAGGGCACCCGCGGGAACTGCCCCCGCAGCAGCGGGCCGACGACCCTGGCGGAGAACTCACGGGCAAGCCGGAGACCGGGGACGAACGTAGCAGCCACCCCCCGATCCTGCCGGTTCGCCGGCCCCCTGTCGCCTGGTTTTCCCGGCTGGGTCGCTACCCGAGCACCTGGAGGCTCGCGTCCGGTGCCCCCGCTACCGGGTGCCGTCGTAGCGCGCGACGCCGACCAGTCCCCAGAAGCTGGACGGGTCGTCGGGGACGTCCCCGGGAGAGTCCGGCCGCCATTCCGGCAGCCAGACAAGGCCGGGCTCGATGAGGGTGAAGCCGTCGAAGAAGCGGGCGATCTCGTCACGGCGGCGGAGCGCCCCGCTCGCGGCGACCCGGCTGTTGTAGACCGCCTGGACGGCGGAGGCCACGTCCGGCCGTGAGTCGCCGCAGGCGTGGCCGATGACCAGGTAGCTGCCGGGGGCGAGCGCGGCGCGCAGCGCGGCGAGGGCCTGCGCGGGGCGGTCGCTGTCCGGGATCAGGTGCAGGACCGCCACGATCAGCACGCCCACGGGCTGGGTGAAGTCGATCAGCCGGCGGGTTTCCTCGCTGTCCAGGAAGCCCGCCGGGTCGCGCAGGTCGGCCTGGACGACGGTCGCGTCCGAGTCGCCGTCCAGCATGAGCTTGCTGTGCCCCACCGCGACGTCGTCGTTGTCGACGTACACCACGCGGGATCCCGGCGCCGTTTCCTGGGCGACCTGGTGGACGTTCTGCTCGGTGGGGATGCCGGACCCGATGTCGAGGAACTGGCGGATGCCGGCCTCGCCGGCCAGGAACCGCACGGCGCGGCCGAGGAAGGCGCGGTTCGCGCGCGCCATGGCCCTCATGTTCGGCTCCACGGCGATCAGCGCGCGGGCGGCGTCCTGGTCGGCGCGGAAGTTGTGGGTCCCGCCTATCCACCAGTCATACACGCGGGCGATGTTCGCCTTGCCGGTGTCGGTTCCGGGCGGCACCCAGTCTGGTTCCGCGGTCATGGCCATCTCCCGTCCCGCCGGCACGGCATACGCTCCGCGGGCCATCGTAGCGCTCGCTCGCTCGGCTGCCGGCTTCCCGTGGCCCGTTAGAGTGTCCCCGTCCACAATGCGCAGGTTTGACGCGAGACGGTGGCTGGGATGGGGAGCAGCCAGACGGGAGGCCGAGGTACAGGTGAACGACCCGGGCACCGGGGGCGGCTTTCCCGGCAGCTTGCCGCACAGGAGCCCGCTGGCCGCGGCGGGGCTGCGGCTGGCCAGCGGAACGGACGTCTCGCAGATCGCCAGGCTGCTGCTGGATGCCGTCGTCCCCGTCCTGGCCGACGCCGCGGGCGTGTTCGCCTGCGAGCAGTTCCTCCGGGGCGGCCCGCCGGGGCAGGAGGGCACCGCGGGCGTGGCCGTCCGCAGGCTCGGCACCCGGTTCGCCCCGCAGGTGTCCCCGGAGGCGTTCCCGCCCGGGGAGACGATCGTCCTTCCCGTCGGCTCGCCCTACGTGGCATGCATGCGCGCCAGCGAGCCGGTCATGTTCGAGGCACCGGACGGGCAGCTCCCGGACCAGGCTCGTCCCGGCGCGAGGCATGCCCTGTCCCGCTACGCCTTCTTCCTGGCCGTGCCGATCATCGCCGGGGACGCCACCCCCGGGTACCTCGTCCTGGCCCGCGCCCCTTCCGGGCCAACATTCGACGACGGTGACGCCGCCGCTGCCGGGTACCTGGCGACGCACGCCGGGACCGGCATCGCGCACAGCGTCACGCTGGCGCGGCTCCGTACCATTGCCGCCGCCCTGCAGCGTGGCCTGCTCGCCGCCGACCCGCCGCAACCCGAGGGGCTGGAGGTGGCCGGGCGGTGCCTGCCCGCCGCCGGCCAGCTCATCGGCGGTGACTGGTATGACATCATCCCGCTGCCTAGCGGGCGGACAGGGATCGTCGTCGGCGACGTGATGGGCCACGGGCCGAGGCGGCCGCGGTCATGGCCCAGCTCCGCGCCGCCGCGCACGCCCTGGCCCAGCTCGACCTGCCCCCCGGCGCGCTGCTGCGCCAGCTGGACCGGACGGCCGCCGCGCTTCGCGGCATCACGCTGGCCACCTGCGTGTACGCGGTGATCGACCCCGACGCCGGGTCCTGCACCCTGGCGACCGCCGGGCACCTGCCGGCCCTGCTGGCCATGCCGGACGGCACCACCCAGGTCGCGGACCCGCCCGCAGGCCAGTCGCTCGGCCTCGGCCTCGGCGCCTACGGGCAGGCCAGCGTCGAGCTTCCGCCCGGGGCCGTGCTCGCCTTGTACACCGACGGGCTAGTCGAGACCCGCACCCGTTCCTTCGAGGACGGGATACTCGCCCTGCGATCGGAGCTCGCCCGCGCCCGCGGCCCCCTCGCCGCCCTCTGCGACACGCTCATCCGCGCGATCGCCCCGCGCCCGGACGACGACATCACCCTTATCCTGGCGCGCATTCCCGCACTGTCATCGTCATCGGTCACTCGCGCTCGGTCCGTCGCAGTCCGTGCGCGGGCGTCCACCACTCCACGATGAGCATCGTCGCCTCCTCGTTGAGGTGGGTGTGCACGACCTCAGCGATGTCGGCGCGGAACCGGTCGGCGTCCGGCCCCTCGGTCGCCGGGCCCGCCGCGATCGCCCGGCCGGAGATCTTCGCCTCCCCCGGCCACTGTGCCTCACGACCCTCGACCGGGTCGACCGTGGCGCTGTGCAGGGCGAACCGCGGATCCCGCCGCAGGTCCGCGCCCTTGCGCGCGCCCGGCATCGAGCCGAAGATCAACTCGCCGTCCTCGAAGGCCGCCTCGATCCCGGAGATCCGCGGCGCCCCCGCGGCTCGCAGGGTCGCGATCGTCTTGTGCCTGCGGGCGTCGAACAGCGCCCGCACGCGCTGAGCGAACTCCGGCTCTGCCTGCTCAACGTCCTGCCATGCCGTCATGCGCCCATGATCGCACCGATCACCGCGATTCCTTCGAGAGAAACCTCTTGAGATGGCGGCCGGGGCCGCGCCCGGCCCTGGCGGATGCGGCACATCGGCATGAGGGTGCCCGAGCCGGGGAAGCTGGAGGCCACGGCGCAGATCGCGGCCAGCACGGTCAGCCGGCTGGCTCGCGAGCGCTGGCTCGCCCGGCACAGGGCCTGGCAGGAAACCAGGGCCAGCTACCCGGGTCAGTGGCGGGATGCCGCCGAGGACAGCGAGTTCCTGCTCTATGTCACTTCGGAGGAGCTGAAGGAGCTCAACCAGGAACTCGAGGGCATGCTGGCGCTGCGGTACCGGGACCGGCTCACCGACCCGTCCAGGCGCCCGCCTGGCGCGGCCCCGGTGGAGCTGCTCCTGCTGTCCTACCCGGTCGCGCCGCCGCAGCGGCCCGCCGCGGCCGGGGACGCCTGATGCACCTGCGTTCTTGCCGTGGTGTCTGGCGAGGTAGTCGTCGTGCCGGCTGGGTTCGCGAAGTTCGGTGTCGTGGCTTGGCGGGGGCGGCGCTGTTCGGGGCGGGTAATGACGAAGACGGCGGTGGCGGTGAAGGTGACGGCCATGACCGCCAGCAGGACCTGGTAGCCGACGATGGTGATGAGGGCTGCGCCCAGGGCGATGGACAGGGTCTGCGGCGTGGTGATCAGGACCTCGGCGGCCGCGAAGACGCGGCCCTGGAGCTGCGGCGTGGTGAGGCGCTGGGCGAGCGTCATGAGAGCGACGACGAGCAAGGGGATGGCGGCACCGAAGAGAACGGCGCCGGCGATGACCGGGGGCAGCCGGGGAAAGATCATCAGCGCGACACCCGCGGCGGCGATGAGCATGGCCAGGCCGGCCAGCCGGCCCTCGCCGGCCCTGCGGACCAGCGGGGCGGCGGTGAGCCCGCCGCCCACCGCGCCTATCCCCTGAAAGGCAGTGATGACACCGATGAAGGCGGCCGGGCGGTGCAGCCCGTCGGTGATGATCGCGTAGATAGCGGTCTCCGTGAAGCCGAATACCGTGGTCATGCACGCGCCCGCGATGACGACCTGCCGGAGGCTCGGCTACCTGCCAGATGTGCCGCACCCCGGCGGCCACCTGGCTGGCCCAGTGGCCCTCCGCTGGCAGGGGCGCGGGCTCGCGGACGTGCAGGAGCAGCAGGGAAGCGACAGGGAACGCGAAGGTGGCAGCGTCGATGACGACGATGGCATGCGGGCCGACGGCGACGAACAGGGCGGCGCCGGCGAGCGGGCCGGCGAGCTGCAGCCCGGCTTGCGCGGTGCGGAGCGCGGCGTTCGCGTCGGGGAGGAGCTCAGCAGGGACCATGACCGTCAGCAGAGCGGACTGGGCCGGGCCGATGACCTGGCCGGACACGCCGTAGGCGAACATGACGGCATAGATCAGCCAGACCTGCCCGGCTCCGTCGACGGCCAGCAGGGCCAGCACTGCCACAGCGGTCAGCGCGTTGGCGGCCAGCAGCAGGGGACGCCGGCGGACCCGGTCGGCAAGCAGTCCGAGGGCCGGGGCGAGCAGCGCGGGCGCGGTGTAGAAGAAGAACACGAGCCCGGCCTGGGCGTTGCTGCCGGTGAGCGTCCTGACCCAGATGCCCATGGCCAGCCACAGGCACGAGTCGCCGAACAGCGAGAACAGCTGGCCGGTCAGGTAGATCCGGGCATCACGGCGGCCGAGCAGCTGGCGCATCGCTGGTCACCTGCCCGGCTGGTGAAACGGGAAGGCGAACAGCAGGATGTCGACGGGTTCTGCCCCCTCCGGGCGGCGTTCGGGGTCGGCCAGCCGGTCGAGGTAGCGGTCGAGGATGGCCATGATCTCCCCGTCAACCTGACGCAGTTCCGCCGGGGTCAGGTAGAGCGCCAGCTGGCTGCCTCCGGTGACCTCCTGCCACTCCCGGGGCAGCGAGGACCTGGTCGCATAGAAGGCGTCGAGCCGCGCCAGGTACCGCTCCCGGAGCATCGCGTCCAGTTCGCGGGCCGCCATCACGGTCGCCGGGTCTTCGTGCACGTCGCTGAAGTGCAGGCCGGACGTGGAGACCAGCCGCCATGGCCGGGACCTGCCCGGCGCGGGTCCCGCTTCCTCGACGAACCCGTACTTGGCCAGCTGCCGGAAGTGGAACGAGCAGGTGTTCGGCGGCTCACCGATCAGCTCCCCGGCCTGGGTCGCGGTGAGCGGCCCTTCCAGTGACAGTGCCTCCAGCAGCGCCAGCCGCACCGGGTGCGTCATCGCCCGCATTGCCCGCGGGTCGCTCAGGTCCCGCCGCGCCGGAGGCTGCTGGGGCACCTCCGCCTCAGCATCGCTCGCAAGGTTTCTATCGCTAGACATATTGCGATAGTAAGCTTGCGATAGCGGGCTGGCAACCTGCGCTTGCGAGCGGCCTGGTCGGCGCCCTCTATAGGTGGGGTCCCGGTCCTGTTCTCGCAGCGGCCAACTAAAAGACTCGGTCACACCGGCGATGACGTGCAGGCAATAGCGCGGCTGATTGGCTTTCGCTAGTGACAGGTGCCGCGTAAGGGCACAATGAGTGCATGATCGCGCGGATCTGGCGCGGCTGGGCGGCACCGGAAGGGGCCGACGACTACCAGCGCCATTACGAGACTGAGATCATCACGAACCTCCGGACGATCGATGGCTTCCGCGGCGCCCAGCTGCTACGGCGCGCCGATGGCGATGAGGTGATGTTCACCGCCATCACGTGGTTCACCAGCCTCAACGCCATCCGCGACTACGCCGGGGAGAACTACGAGCACGCCGTCATGGAAGGCCCCGCCATCAGCGCCCTCACCCGCTGGGACGAGCGCGTCATCCACCACGTCGTCGAGGTCAACGTCCCCGGTGACGCGACCGCCCGGTAAAGCGCCCCGTAGCCTCTAGTGCCATGAACAAGTGGCACGAACTGCTGAAAACACCCGAGTGGGCGGCGTTCCTGCACGAGGAAGTGCTCCCCGCGGTCACGCACGGCGTCGACCTCGGCGATGACCTGCTGGAGATCGGCCCGGGGCCGGGCGCGGCGACCGAATGGCTGCGGCATCGCGTCCGGCGCCTCGCGGCCGTCGAGCTTGACCCTGCCGCCGCCTCGGAAGCTCGGCGAGCGATTCGCCGGGACCAACGTCGCGGCCGTCGCGGGAGACGCGACCGCGCTCCCCTATCCCGATGAGTCCTTCGACACCGTCGCCATGTTCACCATGCTGCACCACGTCCCGACGCGCGCCATGCAGGACGCCATCCTCGCCGGGGCGCTGCGCGCGCTGCGGCCGGGCGGGACCCTCATCGGCTCTGACAGCCTGGCGAGCGACCGGCTGCACCGGCACCACGAGGGCGACACCTATAACCCGGTCGAGCCCGCCGCGTTCCTGACCCGCCTGCAGACGATCGGCTTCGGCGAGATCACCCTCACGGTCAGCGACCGCCTGCTCTTCCGCGCGCGCAAGGACTGACTTCAGGGCAGGTTGCCCCCGATTCCCCGTGCCGCGCCGGCCTGCAGCGGGCCGCCCAGGCCGCGAGCTCGATCGTGCGCCAGCGAATCGTAGGTCACGTGCGCGTCCAGCGTGGTGCCGGGCACCGACGGCACCCCGATCACGAACATCCTCGCGGCGCGGGCGGATGCCGCGCCCGTCTGGGAGTCCTCGAAGGCCACGCTGCGCTCCGGCTCGGCGGCCAGCCGCGCGCAGGCGGTCAGGTACACGTCCGGTGCCGGCTTGCCGTTCTCCACGTCGTCGCGGGTAACGATGGCCTCGAAGAGCTCCAGCAGGCCCGCCGAGCGTAGTACGCCATCGACGAAGTCACGCGAGCTGTTGCTCGCGACCCCGAGGGGGATGCCCCGGTCGCGCAGGGCGTGGGCAATCTCGCGGGCGCCGGGCATGGCCGGCACGCCCGCGGCGACTTCCCGCGACACCAGGCGGGCCAGCCTGGCGGCGAGGGCCGGGCCGCCGCCGGGCAGGCCGAACCAGGCGGCCATCTTCTCGCCGGCCGAGGCCAGCGTGCCGCCGATGAGAAGGCGCTTGTGCTCCGGGCCGAAGTCCTGCCCGTGCTCGCGGAAGATGATGGTCTCCGCGCGCGACCATCCCGACTCGGTCTCGGCGAGCAGGCCATCGCAGTCGAAGATGACCGCGTCCACCTCGCTGGGCGCGCGCACTATCTCCCCGTTCCGCTGGACGCGAGGGCGGCCGCCGCGGCGCGGCCGGCCTGGCGGCCGGAGAACAGGCAGCCGCCGAGGAACGTGCCCTCCAGGGAGTTGTACCCGTGGACTCCGCCGCCGCCGAAGCCCGCCGCCTCGCCCGCCGCGTACAGGCCAGGGACGGGCTGGCCGTCGCGGCCAAGGGCACGGGAATCGAGATCGGTCTGGATCCCGCCCAGCGTCTTGCGGGTCAGGACGTGGATCTTGACGGCGATCAGCGGGGCCTCACCAGGGTCGAGGAAGCGGTGCGGGCGGGCGGTGCGGCTGAGCCGGTCGCCGAGGAACGAGCGGGAGTTGCGGATGCCCTGCGCCTGGGCGTCCTTGCTGAACCGGTTGGCGGCCTGCAGGTCGCGGGCCTCGACCTGGCCGCGCACGAGGGAGGGGTCGAGCAGGTCCTCGCCGGCCAGCGCGTTCATCCGGGCGACGAGATCCTCGATTGTGCCGGCGACGACGAAGTCCTGGCCCTTTCGCCGGAACGCCTCGACCGGGCCCGGCACGCCCCTGGCGAGCCGCTGGCGGAGCACTTGCAGCCTGGCGCCGCTGGTGATGTCGGGGTTCTGCTCCGACCCCGACAGGGCGAATTCCTTGGCCAGGATGCGCTCGGTGAGCACCAGCCAGGAATGGTCGTACCGCGTGATGTCCGAGGTGGTGCGCAGGTACTTGAGCGTGCTGATCGTGTCGTAGCCGGGGAAGCACGGGGCCGGGAGCCGCCGTCCGAGGGCGTCTAGCCACAGCGACGAGGGGCCGGGCAGGATGCGGATGCCGTGGCCGGGCCAGACCGGGTCCCAGTTGTGCAGCCCCTCGGTGTAGTGCCACATCCGGTCCCGGTTGACCAGGCGCGCCCCGGCCGCCGCGGCGATGTCGAGGCCGCGGCCGTCGACGTAGGCGGGCACCCCGGTGACCATGCTCGCGGGCGGCTCGCCGAGCCGGGCCGGCCAGTACCTGCGCACGAGGTCGTGGTTGCCGCCGATGCCGCCGGTCGTGACGATGACGGCCTGGGCCGCCAGCTCGAACTCGCCGTGCCCGTCGCGATTGGACGCGGTGCCCCGGGGCGAGTCATCGGGGGCGAGGATGGTGCCGCGCACGCCGGCCGCCGTGCCGCCCGATGTGACGACCTCGTCGACCCGGTGCCGGAAGTAGAAGGTCAGGCGCCCCTCGGCCGCGGCGCGGCGGGCGCTGGCGATGAACGGGCCGACGACGCCCGTGCCGGTCCCCCAGGCGACGTGGAACCGGGGCACCGAGTTGCCGTGCCCGCTGGCCCGCAGGTCCCCCCGCTCGGCCCAGCCGACGACCGGGGTCAGCTCGATGCCCTGCTGGGCTATCCAGGAGCGCTTCTCGGTGGCGGCGAACTCCACGTAGGCACGTGCCCACTTCACGGCCCAGGAGTCCTCGTCATCCAAGCGGTCGAACTGAGCGCTTCCCTGCCAGTCATTCCAGGCCGCCTCGAAGGAGTCACGGACCCGCAGCCGCCGCTGCTCGGGCGAGCCCACCAGGAACAGGCCGCCGAACGACCACCAGGCCTGCCCGCCCAGATTCGCCTCGTTCTCCTGCTCGACAAGGGCGACCGTCTTACCACGCGAGGTGAGCTCGTGCGCCGCCACCAGCCCGGCCAGTCCCGCGCCCACGATGATGACGTCGCTGTTGTCCACTGGTGCCCTCCGAGAAGCATGCGATTGCCGAGCCCTGACGCTACACCCGAGGCCTCGTCCGGGTCAGTTAAGGCCGGCCGGCAGCCAGCTCAGCCAGGCCCCGTGGCTGTCGGCGCGGCCGAGGGGCCGGCCGTCGCGGGCCAGGACGCACATCTGATCGTCCACCGCCGGCATGTCCGTTCCGGGGACGATGCCGGGCGCCTCGCTGGACACCCAGCCGGCGCCCAGGCCGCGGACGGTGGCAGCGAACCGCTCCCGGCCGTCCGGAGCGACCTGGTAGAGCACGGAGGAGTGGTAAATGACCACGGTGGCGCCGGCCGGCGCCTGGGCCGCCAGCGCGGGCACGTCGGTGAGCAGGTCACCACGGCGCACGACTGGCGGGTCGCGCCGCGCCGCGGCGATCGCGGCCCGCAGCCGCTGCGCGCGGTCACCCTCCCCCGGCCAGACCAGGCACGACAGCCAGTGCGCGTCCTCGTCGCTGGTGACATCGAGCGGGCTGAGGTCTAGCCCGGCCCGCCATGCGATCGCCGGGATCCGGGCCGGCAGCGGAACCGGACCGCTGGGCTGGCACCGCAATGTGGGGGCATCGGGGTCGCTGCCGGCCAGGTGCTGCCCGCCGTAATCGTAGGAGTAGCGGTCGAACAGCAAGTTGAGGCCGGCGCTGGCGCCTACCTCGATCAGGGCCAGCGGCTCCGGCAGCTGGGCCAGGGCCGGCAGCAAGACGGCGCAGCGGGCAGGCTCATTGGTCTGGGTGCCCCGGGCCAGGATCACCCGGGTCAGTTCTGCCGGCGACCGGCCGGCCAGGTCACGCAACTCCCCGATTCCGGGCGTGGCGCCCAGCAGGTACCTCGCGGCCGCGAAAACGAGCTGGGGTTGCCGCTTGGCCGGCGGCAGCGACGCGATGAAGCCCGCGAGCGCCGCGTCGCGCGCGACGGACTCGGCGAGCGCCTCGTATTCCGGGGACCGGCCGCGGGCCTCACGGCGCGCGAAAGCCTGGTATTCCCCCGCGACAGACGCGACCGTGGACACGCCTACAGAATGCCAGGAAACCCGCTCTTGTGAGCGGCATGCCGCTAGGCCACCCGCACGGCATCGGCCGCCATTACAGCCAGTGCCATCACGCTGAATAGCGTGTACGCGCCCAGCACGCGCCCGCGGTCGCCGGCGCGCAGCTGACGGGAGAGCACCCAGCCGAATACCGCCGCCTCGGTGCCCGCTCCCGCTACTCCCGCTGCCGGGACCCAGAGCCCCGCGATGGCAGCGGCGCTGCCCGACAAGTGGATGAAGCCCAGGACCGGGACGACCCAGAGATTCCGGTTGCGGAGCAGCCCGAGCCGGGTGAGGCCGTCCAGCCGCCTCATCCCCGCCGAGGACCGGGCCAGGCCAGCGACCGCGGAAGGAAACGCTTCGAGCAGGAGCAGCACCGTCAGCACCACTGCGAGAATGAACATGCCACACATCCTTGCGTTTCCGCGGAAACGCGGCACCCTTTCACCATGTACCGTTTGGCCATGAATTCGTTCCCCCGGGCGCAGATTCACGCAGAACGACTGGACATCAGGGAGTACGGCCCCGGTGACGCGGCCCTTGTCAGCGAGGTCGTGCACGCCGGGGAGCCGGTGGCGCTGCCGCCTGGCGCGCCGTCGGCGGCTGGGGACATCGCCGGATGGCTGGCGGACGACGTGCAGGCACCGCGCCGCAGCGGCACCGGGGTGCACCTGATGATGCTCGACCGGGCGGGCAACAGGATCGTCGGCTCTATCTCCCTGTTCCACGCGGACTGGGAGGTCCGCTCGGCCGAGATCGGCTACGGCGTGCGCGGCGACGAGCGCGGCAAGGGCTACGCGACCGAGGCGCTGGCGGCCGTGAGCCGGTGGGCACTGTCCGCCGGCGGCATCCAGCGCGCCTGGCTGACCGCGAACACCGACAACGGGGCCTCCGTCCGGGTCGCGGAGAAGGCCGGCCTCACCCGGGAGGGCACGCTGCGGCGCACGGGCCTGGAAGACGACGGCCTGCACGACCAGGCACTGTTCTCGCTGCTTGACGACGAGGTGTAAGAGCTCCGGTCAGGCCTCGATCGCGGCGGGGTCGGCGGGGGTGAAGTTGTAGACGCGCGCGGCGTTGCCGACCGTGATCTTGTCCTGGGTCTCCTGGGGCAGGCGGGAGAGCCACTTGCTGGCCATGAGGATCGTGTCCGGCCAGGTCGAGTCCGAGTGGCGGCCAGGCAAACGCGCCGAGATAATCGCCGGGAACGTGCTCCCTGCCCTGCCGGTCGTTAGAGAGCGAGGACTCACTCATTCTAGCCCAGGAGGTGCCGGGCCCGCAGGGCGAGCAGCAGCCGGAAGCGCGTCGTCCGGATCGGCGAGCGCGTCGCCGAACAGCTCGCTGACCTGCCGCAGCCGGTAGCGGATCGTCTGCGGGTGCACGTGCAGCCGGCGGGCGGCGGCGTTGGCGTCGTCCGCGCTCTCCAGCCAGGCGAGCAGCGTCTGCGCCAGCCGGTCCGCCTGGTCGGGGCGCAGCCGCCGCAGCGGCGCGAGCGCCTCGCGGCTGAGCGTCGCGGCCAGGTCGGCGTCGGCCAGCAGGACGAGCGTGGGCAGGTGGTCCTCGCACCAGACGATCCCGTCCGCGTCCGGCCGACCAGGCCGCGCTTGGCGAGGGCAAGCCCCTGGCCCGCCCAGCGCAGCGACCCGCTCGCGCCCGCCAGCGGCACGGCGGGCCCGACGGCGGCCATCAGCCCGCAGGCGGGGCCCAGCCAGCCGCGGAGCGTGGCCGCCAGCTGCCGTCGCCGCCCGGGGCCGTCCGGGTCGGGGATGAGCAGGCAGCGGTCGCGGCGGGTCAGGTCGGCGAGCACGTCGGGCGGCAGCGGCCCGGAGCCGCTGCCCGCCTGGCGGGCGAGCGCCACGGCGGCCACCCGGCGGGGCAGCGGCCAGCCGGCCGCCTCGGCCAGGCCGGCGATCGCCGTGACCGGCGGGGACGGGCGCGAGATGAGCATGTCGAGCAGGCGCCGCCGTAGCTGGGTCATCTCGCCGGCCCTTCCGCGCGCCAGCTCGGCCCTGGCCTCGGCGTACCCGGCCGAGCAGGCGGCGGCGAGCTCGTCCATGTACCAGAAGACCGTCTCCCCGATCCGGGCGAACGCCTCCGCGTTCCCTGCGCCCTGCCGGGCCTGCTCCTGCAGGCGCCTGCCAGGTGACGCGGGCGCCGACGCGCAGCGCGGCGTGCAGCGCGTCGAGGCTGCGCCCCTCCACCGCGAGCAGCCGCCCGAGGTCGCGGAACATCAGCGCCGCCGGGGCCTGCGGCAGGGCTGCGCGTGCGCGGTGACACGGGCGGCGAACCCCGCCACGGCGTCGCTGGGCGACCCGGCGCACGGCCCGGGCGGCCGCCTCGTCGCCCGGCTGGGCGTACTCCTCGACCTCGCGCAGGATGGCGGCGGTGATCTCGCCGCGCCAGCGACGTCGACCGCGACCGGCCAGTCCGGCCAGTCAAAAGTACGTCAGCGTACTTTTCCACGTTAATGACGTTACTCGCGAGTAACGCCACTGTCACGGGCCTATTTGTCACCGCCGTGACAAACGCGCGGCCGTACTCGCTCACCGTGGTGAGCAGACACGCCCCGGGCGCGGATCTCTAATGAGTGGGCAATCACCCCACCCAGAAGGAGGCGCCGATGCCTTCCCCGCACATTCCGCGCGGGCTGCGCCGCGTGCTGCTGGCGGCCGTCGCCACGTCGGCAGTGGCCGTCGCGCTCGCGTCGGTTCTCGCGGCCCCCGCCCGGGCAGCCACCAGGCTGCCGGTCAACTACGACTTCATCGCCGGCGCGACCGCGACCGCACTGGCCCCGGACACCCCGCCACCGGGCGCGAACAACTGGTCCTGCCAGCTGACCGCCGCCCACCCCTATCCCGGTGATCCTCGTCCACGGCACGTTCGCCAACATGGACGACAACTGGCAGGCGGCATCGCCGCTGCTGGCCAACAACGGCTACTGCGTCTACGCCTTCAACTACGGCGGCACCTCGGCCAGCTCCCCGATCCAGGGCACCGGCGACATCGCCGCCGTCCGCGGCCCAGCTCGGCGTCGTTCGTCAACACGGTGCTCGTCCGCGACCGGCGCGTCCAAGGTTGACCTCGTCGGCCACTCCCAGGGCGGCATGATGCCCCGGTACTACATCAACTTCCTCGGCGGCGCGTCCAAGGTGAACGACTTCGTGGCCTTCGCGCCGTCCAACTACGGCACCACCCTCGACGGGTTCACCGCAGCTCGCCAGCCTGCTCGGCGTGTCCAGCGAGATCAACGGACCGCTGTCGCTCGGTCTGCCCGGCCTGCGTGCGAGCAGGAGCAGGGGTCGGCGTTCCTCGCCGGCCTGAACGCGACCCCGACGGTGCCCGGCGTGAACTACACCGTGATCGAGAGCGTCGATGACGAGGTGGTCACCCCGTACACCAACGCGTTCCTGCCGGCCGCGGCCAACGTCACCAACATCACCGTCCAGAACCAGTGCGTCCTGGACGGCAGCGACCACCTGGAGATCGCCGCCGACCCCATCGCGATGGCGGACATGCTCAACGCCCTCGACCCGGCCGCCCGGGTGCGGGTGCCGTGCCTGGTCGTGCTGCCCGTCACCGGCCCCGTCGGCCCGGTGCCGAGCCTCTAGGCCGGCCAGCTGGCGGGGCCGTCACGACCCCGCCAGCCGGGCGAGCAGCGCGACGTTCAAGGCGGTGATCACCGTCGTCGCCACGAGCATCGCGGCGGCGGGTCGGGCCGCTGAGCGACGCGCTGCCGGCTGATGCTGTCACTCAGTCATTGTTCCCGCTGAAGTGGGTCCGGGGGCGCTGCTGCAGCTCGCCGTCGAGGTAGAGGTCGACCTTCTCGTTATAGAAGCAGGCCAGCCCGGCGATCTTCTGGCTCTCCGGCAGCGGCGTGCGGTAAATCCAGACGATGTCGGGATGCAGCCCGTGCCCGGAATCGACCGACCAGTAGCCGGCGGTGCCCTTGTACGGGCAGTGCGTCTGGGTGACCGACGGGCGCAGCAGGTCGGTCCTGACGTCGCTCAGCGGCAGGTAGTAGCGCGGCGGGAGGCCCGTCTCGAACAGGATCCGGGCCCGGCCGATTCGGCGACCGTCACCCCGTCGACCTCTACCCGGACGTGGCGGGAGCTGGCCAGGATGTCCACCCGGGTGTACGGGTCCCGCGGGTGGGTGTAGACGGGCTCGTCCTCCTCCAGCCACTCATCCATCGCCCCCCAGTCGAAGCGGACGAGGTCGCGCAGCTTCTCCAGCGGGGAGCCGGGGTAGCGCCTGGCGGCCGACGGCGCCGTCGCGCCGTCCGCCCGCACGTCGAAGACCTCCGCCTCGCCGCGGCTGGGCGAGTGCTCCGTCGTGCCCGTGGGCACCAGTTCCGCGATGACGTCGGCCAGCGGCACGTAGTACGCCGGGTAGTAGGGCACCTCCCACACCAGGAACGGCCGCGTCGTGTCGGCGACCAGCCGCCCGGCAAGGTAGGCGCGAACCCGCTTCGCGCCGGGCTCCACTCGTACCGTCCCGCGTGCGTCCTCCTTCATGGGACAAAGCTAGCGTGCCGTCCAGCCGCCGTCGATCCGGATCGTCTGGCCGCACCCGGAGGGCATCCGCGAGCCGCGGGGCTACGTGTCCCGGCTGGACGAGCGGCCCGAGGCGGTGACCCGCCAGGTGCCGCGCGGGAACACGGCCCGGCTGCAGGGGCTTGTTGACTAGCGCCGTTGACTAGCCCCGTCGCGCTGCCCCGGTCCTGCGTCACGTGCCGTCAGGACAGCTCGCGCTTGAGGATCTTTCCGGTCGCCGTCATCGGGAGGGCGTCCGCGATGACGACGACGCGCGGGTACTTGTAGGCCGCCATGTTCTCCTTCGACCAGGCCACCAGCTCCTGGGGGGTGGCGGCGGCGCCGGGCTTGAGGATCACGTGCGCCTTCACCTCCTCGCCGTGCTCCGGCGACGGAACGCCGACGACCGCGGCGAGCGAGATGGCCGGGTGGGTCATCAGGACTTCCTCCACCTCGCGCGGGTAGACGTTGAAGCCGCCCCGGATGATGAGGTCCTTGGTGCGGTCGACGATGTAGTACCAGCCGTCGGCGTCGCGCTTGCCCAGGTCACCGGAGCGGAACCAGCCGTCGGGGCTGACCGCGGCGGCGGTCGCGTCGGGCCGCTTGTAGTAGCCCTTCATGATGTTCGTGCCGCGGATCGCGACCTCGCCGATAGCCTCGGGCGACCACTGCACCGGCGCCCAGCTGCCCGGATCGATGAGCTCCATCTCCACGCCGGGGATCGGCACGCCGATCGAGCCGGGCCGGGCGGGCTGGCCGTACTTGCTGAAAGAGGCGACCGGGGAGGTCTCGGACAGGCCGTAGCCCTCCAGGATCGTGATGCCGAAGCGGGCCTCGAACGCCTTGTGGATCTCCACCGGCAACGCTGACCCGCCCGAGGCGGCGATCCGGAGGCTCGCCCTGATGGCGGCGAGGTCGACCGCGTCGTCCAGCGCGCCGAGCAGGCCCCAGTACATCGTGGGAACGCCGGCGAAGAAGGAGATCTTCTCCGTCACCATGAGCGCGAGCGCCGCCTTCGCCTCGAAGCGGGGCAGCATGACGATGGTGCCGCCGAACGCGAGGGCGGTGTTCTGGATGCACGTCTGGCCGAACGCGTGGAACAGCGGCAGCACCGCGAGGTACCGGTCGGGGTTGTCCTGACTGGCGCCGAACACCTCGCTGCCGACGAGGACGTTGTCGCGCAGGTTCCTGTGCCGGAGCTCCGCGCCCTTCGGCTGCCCGGTCGTCCCGGAGGTGTAGAGGATGACGGCGGTGTCGTCCTCGTCGGTCCGCACCGTGTCGAACTCCTGCGGGGCGCCGGCCATCGCCTGGAAGATCGTCTCGGTGCCCTCAATCGGCGACGGGGCGGCCAGGTTGGCCGGGATGATGAAGAAGTGCTCGCAGCCCTCGGCCTGGGTGAACCCGAGGTGGCCCTGCTCCCCCATCGGCAGCTCGGGGGTGCCCTCGAAGCAGAGGTAGGCCCGCGCGTCGGAGTCGCTGAGGTGATAGGCGACCTCGCGGGCCTTCAGCAGCACGTTGAGCGGCACCACCGTCGCGCCTGCCTTGAGGATGCCGAAGTAGGCCACGGTGAAGTGCGGGATGTTAGGGCAGGTGAGCGCGACCTTATCGCCCGGCTTGATGCCCCGGTCGGCCAGCATGCTGGCGACCTGGCTGGCCAGGGCGTTGACCTGGCCGTAGGTAAGCCGCAGGTCCCCGAACACGATCGCGTCGCGATCGGGGTGCGCCGCCGCGCCGGCTTCGAGGAATGACGACAGGTTGTACTGCGTAGCCACGTTGCTTCAGGTCCTTCCGCTAGCGCGCCCGAGCGCTAGCGGAGATCATACATACCCATAAGCCGCCCTACGCGGCCCGCCGCAGTCCCTCGCGCCGCGCCGCCGTCGCATCGGCCTGCGCGAAGCAGGCCCGGCAGCGGTACCCGTCGCGTTCCTGACCGCCCGGCGGAGGGCCGGCGGCGCCTTGCGGCTGCGGCGGCCGGCGGCCAGGACGTTCCCGTCGGCGTCGTGGACCATGGCGGAGATTGTGGGGTTGCAGCCGATGAGCCGCAGCGCGCTGACGCTGATCGCGGGACCGTCCTCGACATGGCACCGGCCCAGTCAGCCAGCTCGCTGGCCGGCGCGCAGCATGCTCAGGTAGCGGCGCGGCACTCGGTCGTCCAACCGCGTGCGGATGCGCTCGGCGATCGCGTCCAGCAGGGGCTCGCGGGCGTCGGCGCTGAGCTTGCGGTAGATCGACAGCGTGCGGAGGTGATCCGCGAAACCCGCCCCGTCGAACCACAGGACATTGGGGTACCAGCGAACGGTCGTCGGGCTGAACAGACGGCCCGGGTCTGCTACGGCGGGCCCCCACCCCTCGCTGCCCGCACGCACCTCCTCCTCCAGCGGCGGGTGCCCCCAGCTGGTATTGCCCGGCGCGAAGCGCTCGAGGAGGTCGGCGGTCTCCGCGTACGCCTCCGGCTCACCGGGCCTGCGGACGGTGACGTTGCCCAGCAGGGCCATCCAGCCGCCCGGGCTGAGCACGTCGCGGGCCTTGGGCCAGCCGGCCGCCGGATCGACCCAGTGCCAGGATGACGCGGCCACCAGGACGTCGAAGCGCCGGCCGCGGTCGTCCCAGTCCTCGAACGCCGATGACTCGACACTGACGTTGCCGAAGGCCGCGAGGCGCTGGCGGGCCAGCGCCGCCAGGCCGTCCCCGGGCTCGACGGCGGTCACCTGGCACCCGAGCGGTGCCAGCGACCGCGTTGCCTGGCCGGTGCCGCAGCCCACCTCAAGCACCCGCGACCGCCGACCCATGCCGGTTATCTCAGCGAGGTCCGCGAAAAGCGCATCCGGGTAGGTCGGCCGCGTCCGGTCGTAGAGCTCGGGGACCTCGTTGAACACACGCCCGAGACCGCTGGTATCCGCTCCTGTCACGCAACCATCCTTAACCTGGGAACCTGCGACACGCCAGCGGCGTCACTCGCGGGCCGCGTGCAGGGCGGACAGCAACGGGATCGCCGCGATCTTCTCCTGGGTCAGGTCGGCCCAGTCGATGCCCGCCGCGGGGCGGGCCGCCGACCTGCCACGGCAGTCGATGACCCGCTCGGGCGTGACGATCAGGTCGACCGGCACGTCGTGGCTGGTGACCGGGATCTCCCCGGCCGGGCGCAGCTGGATCTCGTGAACCGTGGTGACGATGACGGTCCGCGGCCCGATCATCCCCGCGGCGGCGGCCAGGGCGAACTCCAGGTCGGCGAAGCCGCCTCCCTTGCCCAGCCGCGCGCCGTCCTCCCCGGCCGCGACGCTGCCCATGACGACCAGGTCGACCGGAGTGAGCTCGTCTAGCCTGACGCGACGTGCCGACCGGGACGCCCCGCTGATCGACGCGGCCTTGCGCGGAGGCTCGGCCAGGTGATCGGGGTCAAGGGCGAAGAACGGCTCTGGTGCGGCCAGCCGGGGCACCGCCATGTACAGGATCTTTCCGTCCTCCAGCGCCCGCTGGCGTACCCGCAGCTGCGGCGAGTCCGGGTTCGCCTTGACCGTGGCCGCGTTCTTCCACGCGGGCAGGTCACGCAGCCGCTCGGCGGCGGCCTCCGCGCCGGTGAAGTTCGGGATGCGGCAGGCCGCGCCGGGGAAGCGGGCCACCTTCGCCGCGCGCAGGGCCTCCCACACGTCCTCGCGCAAGGCCGCCTTGGCGGCGAGCAAGTCAGCCGGGCCGCCGGCGTCGTGGTCATGGCGGGGCGCGGACCTGGGCACGGGAGCTAACTATAGGGCGGCAGGCTATAGAGGCGGCAGGCTATAGAGGCGGCAGGGAGCAGGCCTGGATGGCCGCATGATGGCAGAGTGGCCGGTGGCCCAGGTCAGCGACGGCCCGGCGTCAGTCCGCGAGCCGGAACGCCAGCTGCGTTTGCCATCTGGTGACGTCAGGCTGCCCGGCCGGGTCGGTGAGGTAGAACTCGACGCGGCAGCCCCAGTGCTCGCCCGCGTCCGTCCGCGCCATGTCCCAGGCGAGCCCGCGCGCCTGCGCCCAGCCGAGCAGCGTGGCGGTGGCGGCCGCCAGGGTGTCCGGGGCACCGGTGTGGGTCATGACGGCGAACCGGCCCGCGGGCAGCGTCCCGGCGCGGACCGCGCCGTCGTCGTCGACCGCCGACGCGACGGGAACGCCGGCCTCGACCTGGAGCTGCCGCTCCATGTCGATGACGTGATAGCGGAAGAAGGGCGGGCCGGCTGGCGCGATGCCGCGTGCGCCGAGCCAGCCGAAGATCTCGGGTATGCGGTCGGCTACCGAGCCGAGGGCCGCCATCGTGACCCGCGCGGAGATGCCCGCGTAGGGCTGGGCCGTTCGCTGCGTGATCTCCGGTTCGACGTCCACGCCAGCCTCCTTGCCAGTTGATCGCTCGTTTCAGTGTGGCTGGTTCGGGCGGCGCCGGGGCTCGGCTTCCTCAAAGATGAGGACCGTCTGGGTCGCGCGGACCTCGGGGATCTCCTGCAGCCGGGTCAGCACGACGTCGCGCAGGTCGATGGCGTCGCGGGCGCGGACCCGCAGCAGGATGTCGTGCTCGCCCGAGACCAGCGCGACGTGGTCGACCTCCGGCATGGCCAGCAGCTGGCCGCGCACCGACTTCCATGACCGCTGGGCGATGTCGAGGTAGACGTAAGCCGACAGCGCGTACCCGTAGCGCACCGGGTCCACCAGCGCCGCGTACCCGGTGATGACGCCGTCGCGCTCCAGGCGGGACAGCCGGGCGTAGGCGCTGGCCCGCGAGATGTGCAGTCGCTCGGCCAGGGCGCGCATGGACAGCCGGCCATCGGCGCGCAGCGCCTCGACGATGAGCCGGTCGGTGTCATCCATCGGTGCCATATGTCCAGCCGGACGGTCGGCGGGCGGATCGCTTGGTGACATATGGCTACCCTATCCTCTGCATTCCGGACATTATTCTCCTCTTTCGGCTGCCGCCTGGAAAAACGGCAATCAAAGCGCGCATGATCGGGAAAGAATCAGGAAGAAGGGAGGCATCGTGACGCTCCTTGACGACACCCAGGCGACGGGCTTGCTCCCGAGCGTGACGCCGCTGCAGCTGATCGACCCTGACGGGCATCCGGGCGGCGATCACGGGGGCCTTGAGCTTCCCGGTTCCGAGGTCCTTCGCGAGCTGCACCGCCGCATGGTGCTCGGCCGCCGCTTCGACGCCGAGTCCACGGCGCTGGCCAGGCAGGGCCGCCTCGCGGTGTACCCGTCCGCGCGCGGCCAGGACGCCTGCCAGGTCGGGGCCGTGCTCGCGCTGCGCGACCAGGACTGGCTGTTCCCGACATACCGCGATTGCATGGCGATCGTCACCTGCGGCGTGGACCCGGGCGAGACCCTCACCCTGCTGCGCGGCGACTGGCACTGCGGCTACGACCCGTACCTGCACCACGTGGCGCCGCAGTGCACGCCGCTGGCGACGCACGCGCTGCACGCGGTGGGGCTCGCCCACGCCGCCACGCTGCGGGGCGCGGACCAGGCCGCGCTGGTCATGCTCGGCGACGGCGCGACGAGCGAGGGCGACACGCACGAGGCGCTCAACTTCGCGGCGGTCTGGAAGGCGCCCGTGGTGTTCCTCGTCCAGAACAACGGCTACGCGATCAGCGTGCCGCTGGCCAAGCAGACCGCCGCGCCGTCGATCGCCGCCAAGGGCATCGGCTACGGCGTCCCATCCCTGCTCATCGACGGCAACGACGCGGCCGCCGTCCACGCGGCGGTCACCACCGCGATCAGGCGGGCGGCCGATGGCGGGGCGCCACGCTCATCGAGGCGATCACCTACCGGGTCGAGGCGCACACCACGGCCGACGACGCCACCCGCTACCGGGACGCCGCCGAGGTGCGGGACTGGCTCGCCCGCGACCCGATTACCCGGCTCGCCGCCTACCTCACCCGCCAGGGCCTGCTCGACGCGGCGGCGAGCGCCCGGCTGGACGCCGAGGCGGAGCAGCTCGCCGCCGGCCTGCGGGACTGGGCTGGCCGCGACGCGCCGGTCAACCCGGACGACCTCTTCGACCACGTGTACGCCAGCCCGACGCCGGCCCTGGAGCACCAGCGCGCCGCCATTACCCAGGAGCTCGGCTCGTGACCATGACCACCATGGCGTCCGCCCTCAACCGTGCCCTGGCCGACAGCCTGGCGGCCGACGACCGGGTGGTCGTCTTCGGCGAGGACGTGGGGACGCTGGGCGGCGTCTTCCGGGTCACCGACGGGCTGGCGGCCCGGTTCGGGGACCGTCGCGTCTTCGACACGCCCCTGGCGGAGTCGGGCATTGTCGGGAGCGCCATCGGCATGGCGATGAACGGGCTGGTCCCGGTCATCGAGATGCAGTTCGACGCGTTCGCCTACCCGGCCTTCGAGCAGGTCACCAGTCACCTCGCGAAGATGCGCAACCGCACGAGGGGCCGCGTCGCGCTGCCGGTCGTGATCCGGGTGCCGTACGGGGGCGGGATCGGCGGCGTCGAGCACCACTGCGATTCGTCCGAGTCCTATTACATCCACACGCCCGGGCTGCGCGTGGTCGTCCCGGCCACCCCGTCCGACGCCTACCGCCTGCTGCGCCAGTCCATCAGCTGCCCCGACCCGGTCGTGTTCCTTCAGCCCAAGCGCCGTTACTGGGCCAAGGAGGAAACCACGCTCGCCGGCGGCGGCCCGGACATGGGCCAGGCGGTCATCCGCCGGCCGGGGACGGACGTCACCCTCATCGCGTACGGCGCGATGGTGGCCACCGCCATGGAGGCGGCGGAGGCGGCCACGGACGAGGGCTGGGATGTCGAGGTCATCGACCTGCGCTCGCTGTCGCCGCTGGATGACGCGACGCTCGCCGGGTCGGTGCGGCGCACCGGGCGGGCGGTCGTGGTGCACGAGGCGCAGGGGTTCGGCGGGTACGGCGGCGAGATCGCGGCGCGGCTGACCGAGCAGTGCTTCTACCAGCTGGAGGCACCGGTCCTGCGGGTCACCGGCCTGGACATTCCCTACCCGCCGCCGCATCTGGAGCACCTGCACCTGCCGAGCGTCGACCGTATCCTCGACGCTATAGCCCGGCTGGAGTGGGAGGAGCCGGCCGCCTCCCGCTAGGCGGGAGAGCGCAGGTCGCGCACCCTCTGCAGCTTGCCCTCTGAACGGGGCAGCGTTCCCGGCGCGACGACATCGGCCTCCACGGTGAGGCCGAGGGCGTCCCTGGCGGCCCCGGCGAGTACCGCGGCGGCCCGCGGCCACTGCTGCGCGGGGCAGCCGGGCCTGGCCTCGGCCCGGACGGTCAGGTGGTCCATCCGGCCGCGCGTGGTCAGCTCCAGGGCGAAGTGCGGCGACAGGCCCGGCGTCCGCAGTACTATCTCCTCCACCCGGGTGGGGAACAGGTTCACGCCGCGCACGATGATCATGTCGTCGCTGCGGCCGGCGACCTTGGCCATCCGGCGCATGGCGGGCCGCGCGGTGCCCGGCAGCAGCCGGGTGAGGTCCCTGGTCCTGTAACGGATGAGGGGCGAGGCCTGCCTGGTCAGCGAGGTGAGGACGAGCTCGCCGTCGGAGCCGTCGGTGAGCACTATCCCGGTGACCGGGTCGATGACCTCCGGGTAGAAGTGATCCTCCCAGATGGTCAGGCCATCCTTCGTCTCGGCGCACTCCTGCGCGACGCCAGGGCCGATTACCTCCGACAGCCCGTAGATGTCGAGCGCCTGGATGCCGGCGCGCTCCTCGATCTCGGCCCGCATCAGCTCGGTCCACGGCTCCGCGCCGAAGATGCCGATCGCCAGCGAGGTCGCCCGCGGGTCCAGCCCCTGCCTCTCCAGTTCATCGATGACGGTCAGCATGTAACTGGGGGTCATCGTGATGATCCGCGGCCGTAGCTCGGCGATCAGCTGCACCTGCCGCGCCGTCACCCCGCCGGACGCCGGGATCACCGTGCAGCCGAGCTTCTCCCCGCCGTAGTGCACCCCGAGCCCGCCCGTGAACAGGCCGTAGCCGTAGGCGTTGTGGATGACATCCCCGGGACGGCCGCCCGCCGCCCTGATGGACCGCGCCACCACGCCCGCCCAGGTATCCAGGTCATCGTCGGTATAGCCGACGACGGTCGGCCGCCCGGTCGTGCCCGACGACGCGTGCAGCCGCCGCACCTGGGTCAGCGGCACGCCGAGCATGCCGTAGGGCAGGTTCTCGCGCAGGTCCGACTTGGACGTCAGCGGGAACTTCGCGAGGTCGGCGAGGTCCCGGCAGTCATCGGGGTGCAGGCCCGCGGCGTCGAACGCCCGCCGGTAGTGCCCCACATCCTGGTACGCGTGCCGCAGCACGTCCCGCAGCCGCGCGAGCTGCAGCGCGCGCAGCTCATCGAGGCCCATCCGCTCCGCTGGGTCCACGGCCGCGGCTATCCGGCGGTTACTTCCTCGACCTGGCCCGTGAACATCGTCACGAGGCCGACGGTGAAGGTCTGCACGTCGGCGGCCGCCGCCGCCCCCTCCGGGGACCGGAGCCCGGCGTCCAGCGCGGCGGCGTCGTCGAACCACAGCTCCGCGACCAGGTACGGCGCGCTGCCGCCGAGGCCGCGCGGCTTGGTGAGGGTAAAGCGCCGCAGGCCGGGAATCTTGGCCGCGAGCGGGACATGGACCTCCCGGTAGTGCTCTTCGAACACAGCGGGGTCAGCCGGATCGCAGTACTCAACGGTGAGCTTGTGCATGGTTGTATAGTAATACCCGAACGATCGGTCAGTAAATGGGGCGGCCGTGGAACTAGACGAAGAGTTTGAGGCGACGATCGCGCGAGGCGACCGGATCGAGCCGCGCGACTGGATGCCGGATCCCTACCGGGCCACGCTCGTGCGGCAGATCGCCCAGCACGCGCACTCCGAGGTCATCGGCATGCAGCCGGAGGGCAACTGGATCACCCGCGCGCCCGCGCTGCGGCGCAAGGCGATCCTGCTGGCGAAGGTCCAGGACGAGGCCGGGCACGGCCTGTACCTGTACTCGGCGTGCGAGACCCTGGGCGTCTCCCGCGCGCAGCTGACTGACATGCTGCTGTCCGGGCGGCAGAAGTACTCCTCCATCTTCAACTATCCCGCGCTGTCTTACGCCGACGTCGGGACCATCGGCTGGCTGGTGGACGGCGCGGCGATCTGCAATCAGGTGCCGCTGTGCCGCACCTCCTACGGCCCGTACGGGCGGGCGATGATCCGCATCTGCAAAGAGGAGTCGTTCCACCAGCGGCAGGGCTTCGAGCTGCTGATGACGATGATGGCGGGCACGGACGAGCAGCGGGCGATGGTGCAGGAGTCGGTGGACCGGTTCTGGTGGCCGTCGCTGATGATGTTCGGCCCGCCGGACTCGGACTCGCCCAACTCCGCCCGGTCGATGGCCTGGGGCATCAAGCGCAATGGCAACGACGAGCTCCGGCAGCGATTTGTCGACATGACGGTCCCGCAGGCGGACGCGCTCGGCGTCACGCTCCCTGACCCGGACCTGAAGTGGAACGAGGACCGGCAGTCCTATGACTTCGGCGAGCCTGACTGGGCGGAGCTCGCCGCCGTCATCCGCGGCGAGGGCCCGTGCAACGCCCAGCGGCTCGCCGCCCGGCGCGCGGCCCACGAGGACGGCGCGTGGGTGCGCGAGGCGGCCAGCGCCTACGCGAGCAAGCAGGAAGGGACCCTGGCACCGTGACGGAGTGGCCCCTGTACGAGGTATTCGTGCGCGGCAAGCGCGGCCTTAACCACGTGCACGTCGGATCGCTGCACGCCCCCGACGACGAGATGGCCGTGCGGCATGCTCGCGACGTCTACACCAGGCGCAACGAGGGGGTCAGCATCTGGGTGGTCCGCTCGGACGCGATCACCGCCTCCAGCCCGGACGAGAAGGACCCGCTGTTCGCCCCCAGCGGCGACAAGGTCTACCGCCACCCGACGTTCTATGAGATCCCGGCCAATGTCCCCCACATCTGACTCGGTTTACGACGGCCTGTTCGGTGGCGGCGACGACCACTGGGCGTTCGGCACCGAGTTCAGCGACCCGCTCGCGCACGCCGACGCGCCGCTGCCCGGTGGCGTCAGCCGGACGGCGCTCGCGGCGTACTGCCTGATGCTCGGGGACGACGCCCTCGTGCTGTCGAACCGGCTGTCGGAATGGTGCGGCCGCGCGCCCGACCTTGAGGTGGACATCGCCCTGGCCAACATCGCCCTGGACCTCCTCGGGCAAGCCCAGGTGCTGCTGTCCCGGGCCGCCGTGGCTGACCCCTCGGTGGTCCCGCGGCTCCCCCCGGGATCGCCGGTTCCCGCCCAGGACGCGCTCGCCTTCTTCCGCGACGACCGTGCCTTCCGCAACACCCGCCTGGTCGAGGCCGAGAACGGGGACTTCGGGGAGACCGTCAGCCGGCTCCTGGTATTCGCGACCTGGCGGCTGGCCATCTTCGGCCGGCTCGCCGGCGGCACGGCCCGCAGCGGCAGCAGGGACGTCATCGTCTGCGGCGTCGCCGCCAAGGGCGCCAAGGAGCTCACCTACCACCGGGACTTCGCGGCCCGCTGGTTCGTCACGCTCGCCCAGGGGACGCCGGAATCCCGCCGCCGGGTCCTGGCCGGGCTGGACGCGGCATGGCGGCATCACGACGAGCTGTTCCAGGCGCACCCGGTCGAGCGAGAGCTCGCGGCGGCCGGCGTCGCGGTCGACCCGGCGGGCATCGCCGCCGAGGCCGACACGGTCCTGGGCCAGGTCCTCGCCGCCGGCGACGTGGAGCGGCCGGCCGTGCCGCAGGCCGGCGGTACGCCCGGACGGGACGGCAGGCACACCGAGGCGCTCAGCCGCATGCTCGCGCAGATGCAGTCCGTCGCTCGCGCGCATCCGCAAGGCCGCTGGTGAGAACGGTGCCGCTGGTGAATCCCGTGCCGAGCACCGCCTACGACATCGCCGCGTCCGTCCTGGACCCGGAACTGCCGGTCCTCACCCTCGCCGACCTCGGCGTGCTGCGGCGGGTTGAGGAGCGGGGAACATCAGTCACGGTCGCCATCACCCCGACCTACTCGGGCTGCCCGGCCCTCGCGGCCATGCGGGACGACCTGGTGCGGCGGCTCACCGCGGCCGGGTACGCCGAGGTCAGGGTAGAGGTCGAGCTGTCGCCGGCCTGGTCGAGTGACTGGATCAGCGCGCGCGGCCGGCAGGCCCTGGCCGCCGCCGGGATCTCGCCGCCGGGGCCCGCCCCCGCCGCCCCGGGTCAGCCGGCTGGACGCGGTCCCGTTCCGCTGACGCTCACCCCCAGGCCGCGGCGGCTGAGCTGCCCGCACTGCGGATCGGCCGCGGTGCGGCTGGTGTCGGAATTCGGCGCGACCGCGTGCCAGGCGGTGTACCGGTGCGAGTCGTGCCTGGAACCGTTCGGCCACGTGAAGGAGATCTAAGTGGCCTTTCACGAGCTGACGGTGGCCAGGGTGGACCGGCTGACCGATGACGCGGCCGCGGTGACGTTCGATGTCCCGGCGGCGCTGGCCGGCGAGTACGCGTTCGCGCCCGGGCAGTCGCTGACGCTGCGGCGGGTCATCGGCGGCACCGAGCAGCGGCGAACCTACTCGATCTGCGCGCCGGCGGGGTCGCCGCCCCGGATCGGGGTGCGGGAGATCCCCGGCGGGCTGTTCTCCTCCTGGCTGGTGCGCGAGGTGCGGCCGGGCGCGCGGATCGAGGTGCAGGTGCCGTCGGGCAGCCTGAGGGCCGACCCGGGGGTGCCCGGGCGGCACCTGATGATCGCGGCGGGGTCGGGCATCACGCCGATGCTGTCGATCGCCTCCTCGGTGCTGGCCAACCCCAAGTCGGAGGTCCGGTTGCTGTACGGCAACCGGACCAGCTCCTCGGTGATGTTCGCCGAGGAGCTCGCCGACCTGAAGGACCGGTACTGCGCCCGGTTCCAGGTGGCGCACGTGCTGTCGCGCGAGGCCAGGGACGTGGAGCTGCTGTCGGGGCGGCTCGACGCCGCGCGCCTGCGGCGCCTGCTGACGTCGGTGGTGCCTGCCGACGGCATTGACCACGCGTGGCTGTGCGGGCCGCTGCCCCTGGTCATCGACGCCCGGACGGTGCTGGAGGAACTCGGCGTGCCACGGCGCGGCGTTCATGTCGAGCTGTTCTACGTCGACGAGCCGCCTCCGCCCGTCGTGCGCGACGGCCCTCCGCGTCAGGGCGAGACCAGCGACGTCACGATCGTCCTCGACGGCGTGTCGTCAACGGCCGCGATGCCCCGGGAGGCGGCGATCCTGGACTCGGCCCAGGCGACGCGCGCGGACCTGCCGTTCGCCTGCAAGGGCGGCGTCTGCGGCACCTGCCGGGCCAGGCTCACCGCGGGCGAGGTGACGATGGCGCGCAATTACGCGCTAGAGCCCGCCGAGGTCGCCGCCGGGTTCATCCTCACCTGCCAGTCCCGTCCCGTCACCCCCGCCGTTACCGTCAACTTCGATGCCTGAGCGGACGACCCTGCCTGAGGAGAGATCATGACCGGCGTATCCATCGAGTGGGACGGTGCCGTCGCCACCATCATCATGCCCGGTCCCGCCTTGAGCCGGGCCGTGAAGCAGGACCTGCGCGACCTGACCAGGGCCGTCGCGGAGGACGAGAACGCCCGCGCGGTCGTGCTGGCCGGGACGGGCAAGGCGTTCTGCGTCGGCCAGGACCTCGCTGAGCACGCCGCCGCCCTCGTGGCCGATCCCGGGACGGCGATGGACACCGTCGACGCGGACTACAACCCGATCGTCACCGCGCTCGCCACCATGCCCAAGCCGGTCGTCGCGGCCGTCCACGGCACCTGCGTCGGGGCCGGCCTGGGCTTCGCGCTCGCGTGCGACATGGTGGTGATGGCATCCGGCGCGGTGCTCGGCACGGCCTTCACCGGCATCGGCCTGACCTGCGACTCGGGACTGTCGGTGACGCTGGCGCGGACGTTCGGGCTGTCGCGGGCGCGTGCGCTGCTGCTGCAGCCACGCACGTTCACCGCCGAGGAGGCCACCGCGTGGGGGCTGGCGGCGTCCCTGGTGCCGCCCGGCGAGGTGCGCGCGGCCGCCGCCGGGCTCGCGGCCACGCTGGCCGCCGGGCCGACGGCCGCCTACGCGGAGACCAAGCGGCTGCTGCGGGACGGGCCATCGCGGTCGCTGGCCGAGGCGCTGGCGGCGGAGAGCGGAGCGCAGCACCGCCTCAGCCTGACCGCCGACCACGCGGGCGCGGTACGGGCATTCCTCGCCAAGGAGAAGCCGGCCTTCCAGGGCGCCTAACGTCAAGAACGCTCCGGGCGAGCCTAGCGCTTGTCCAGCCCGTCGAACACGATGGCGGTGATCGCGTCCGCCGCCGCCGTGACACTTACCTCGCCGTCGGGACGGAACCACTCCACGAGCGAGTTCACCATGCCGAAGATGAGCCTGCTCACCAGCTCGGGCGGCAGGTCGTCGCGGATCGCCCCGTCGGCGGCGGCAGCGCGGGCCAGCTGCGCCAGCTGCGCGTCGATGCGCCGGCGCCGGCGCAGCGCGGCCCGCTCGACCTCGCTGTTGCCGCGCACCCGCAGCAGCAGCGTCACGGCTGGCTGGTGGGCGGCGAGGATCCCGACGCTGCGCCGCACCACTGACCGCAGCCGCTGGTAGGCGGTGCCGCCCGACTCGTCCTGCGCGTCCAGGACCAGGGTCGCGAGCTCGTCGAGTGCCTCGTCCAGGGCCAGCGCGAGCAGGTGCTCCTTGCTCGGCACGTGGTGGTAGATCGCCGACTTGCTCACGCCCAGCTCCGCCGCGAGGTCAGCGATGCTCGTCCCCTCATAGCCCTGGCGGATGAACAGCCCGATCGCCCGCCGCAGCACCGTCGCCTGGTCGTAGCCTGGCCTGCCCCTGCCCCGGCGGGCGCCGCCGGCGGGGCCGGTCTCACTAGCAGGCGCGGACATGGGCTTACTATCGCACAGCCGCCCATGTCCGCGTCCTAGCTGCAGGGCTTGCGCCCCATCGTCACACTCCCGGGCTCTCGAAGGTGACGGTGACGTCAGATGCGATGCCCGAGCCGTCGGTGTCCGGACGCGGCGTGAAGGCCACCACGCCGGTGCCGCTGCAGGGCACCGTGAGCGACGTGGGGATCTCCGCTCTCGTGTCGTAGTACGTGAGCGTCGCGAAGGTGGGAGTCGCCACGGTTATCGTCCCCACGGACCAGGTCAGGCTGACGTCGATCTCGGTGCCGAAGTTCCCCGTGTAGCCGTAGGTCGTCGTGGTCGGCGGGAAGAACTGGTGCGCCGCCACGAACTGGCCGGCGACCGGGTGACCGGTCGTCGCCGGGCCGGCGCAAGCCACCCGGATCACGTCCGGCGCGGTGGAGGAGGCGAGGCCGAAGACCTCCCCGTGGTAGTACTGCTTGGCGCCGACCCGGCCGGCATCGGCCATGGCCGGGGCGGCGAGGGCGCCGCCGGCCACCAGCATGACCGCGGACGCGATCGCAACGCGAGAAGCGGCTCTCCTGAACATAAGAACTCCTTTGGCTGGATCAGGAATCGTTCTGAGATTCCTCCCGGTACATGGCCGATCAGATTATGGCCCTTTCGGCGCCATCCATCAATAGCGCGACCAGCTAACTTCCGGATCAGAAAGATCAGCGGCTCACTTCTTGCCGGGCAGCCTCGCATTACATCATTATGCACTATGAGCTTCCTTGCCCGACTACCGTACATCGATAGCGTTATTTGCGGAGCGGAGTGCCGGCGAGGCGAATATTTCCGGTTGCGGGGAACGGGCCACGCCTGCTTCGGGAACGGCGCCATGAGCGTCATCCGAGTTTCAGGCGGCTTGGGCTATCACAGCGTGCAAGCGGTTTGCGGTGCCAGGGCGCTGGCGATTCGCTGGCATCGAGCAGGATCGACCGTGAACTCGTTCTCCAGTCCCCAGAGCCAGTAGTCGATGGTCCGGACGAAGCCCCAGGCGGTTGCCTTGGCCTGGTCCAGGTTCCCGTTCTCGACGATGATGGCGAGCAGGCCGGTGATGGCTTGCGCGTCGGGGAAGCTCGTCGGCCCGGGTCCAGAGCAGGTCCGCCACCGAGCGTTCAGGGGCCCCCACGGCCGCGCAGGGGTCGATCGCCACCCACGGCTGGCCTGGCCGCCTGCTGGCGAGGATGTTGCCGTAGTGCAAGTCGGTGTGGACCAGCAGGCGGGCGGGATCGCTGGCCAGGTTCGCCGCGAGCGCGGCCGCCAGCGCGATCCACTGGCCGGGAACGGGATCGTGAAGCGAGCGCTGGCGTGCCGGGATCGTCGTGGTGAGCTGGCGGGCCTCGGCCCGCACCGACGGGAAGGACCCGGATGCCTCGACGGCAAGGACCCGGGCAAGCGCTCCCGCGGTGGCGGCGGCCTCGGCAAGGGGGATGCCGGCCAGCGATCGCAAGGCATCCAGGCGCTCCAGGAGCAGGGCCCCGCGCGGCACGTCAGCGGCGACCAGCTCGACGATCCCCCGCCCTCGCCATTCGGCCAGTGCGTCCGCCTCGCCCCTGGCCTCGCCAGCTGGCCAGGCCAGCTTGAGCGCGAGCGGGCGGCTGCCCTGGCGGACGGGAAAGACGACCGCGTTGCATCCATGCCAGAACAGGTCGCCGTCGGTAATCAGGTTCCACTGGCGAGCCAGGTCGTACAGCAGGGAGGGCACAGCGGCCATCCATGCCCTTCCCTCCGGCGAGCCGGCCGCGGCCAGGTCGGGGGCGGTCAGGCCCGTCGGGGCTTGCATCGGAACTGAGCCTCCTTTTTTCGCTCACCCTACGACACTACGAGCCACGGCGAAGGCCCATTCCTTAGTGCGCAAATCTCACGCTCAGAGCCAGCAAACCGGCTGGCCATTTCCTCGTGAGTCGATGGCCTCCTCTCACTGAGGTTAATTCAGTAAACGAGGACGCGAATTATTAGCATCCAGCTCCAGGTAGTCATGCATGCGCAGCCTGCCCGCCACCGGTATGGTCGATGGTGGAGCGGTAGAGATGATCGTATATCTGGCTGCGTGATCCGTGTTCTTGATAATCTCACTCGCGAACCGGGTTACGCTATTCGCAGCGCGCGCTCCGACCTAAGCCGGCCTACCGCCGGCTAACTCCCACAACCCCACAACGGAAGCGGAGGCGATTCGCCATGCCCCGTCCGAACCACCGGGATCCGGAAAGCGATCTTGGCGCCGCCCTGGGCGAGGAATTGAGGCGCCTGCGCGCTAACGCCGGGCACGCCACGCAGGAGCAGTTCGCCAAGGCGCTCGGATACGGCCGCGAGCAGGTCAGCAAGGTCGAGACCGGCTCCGAGCTGCCCAGTGACGCCCTGTTCGCCAGGTGGCTCGACCTGTGCCAGGCGTCCGGCCAGGACCGCTATTACCTCGACCGCTCGCTCCGCCAGGCCCGCCGGGCCAGGGCCGCAGCGCCCTTGTTCGCCAAGCCCTGGCGGGAGGCACAACGAGCAGCCGAGTACCTACTGCTCTGGTCACCGGTCCTGGTGCCGGGGCCGCTGCAAGTCCGGGAGTACGCCGTTGCCCTGTTCGTGGAGGCCGGCTTCAGCGAAGAGGAGGCAATCGCGAAGGCCGAGGACCGCCTGGCAGGGCAGTCGATCCTCACTGACGATGACCCAGTGCACGTAACCGCGGTGATCCACGAGTCGGTGCTGGACCGAGAGGTTGGCTCGCCCCAGGCCATGCGCCTCCAGCTCGAGCACCTGCTGGCGATGTCGGACCTCCCGACCGCCATTATCCAGGTGGTCAGGGGGGCCAAGTACTTCTTCGGCTTGGAAGGGCCGTTCTACATCGCTACTGGCGACGCGATCCTGGATACTCTCGTGATGGTGGCGGCCGTCGAGGATCAGAACAGTCAGGACAAACCCGTGGTCCGCGAGGCCACTAGGCTGTTCAGACAGATTCAGAGCCGAGGCCTCAACGTCGACGACTCGCGGACCCTGATTCGGGAGGCCCTGCAACGATGGAACCCGCAGAAGTGAACCCGGACTGGCGCAAGTCCAGCCACAGCGGCAACGGCGGCGCAGAGTGCGTCGAGGCCGGCCACGTGCCCGGCGCGATCCTGGTCCGCGACACGGCCCAGCACGGTGCCGGCCCGGTGCTGCGACTGACGCCCGCCGCCTGGTCCGGCCTGACCCGCGCTATCGGTGCCCGGCAATGCTGAGCAAGAAGGAAGCGGCGGAGGCCGTCCGGGAGGCCAAGGTCAGGCTGAGCGTCACCTGGGCGCAGCTGGCCGAGGCCCTCGGGCGGCCCGTGGCGTGGACGACGTCGGCACTGCTTGGCCAGCAGCCGATGACCGCCGACCAGGCCAAGGCGGTGGGATCGCTGCTTGACCTGGGCGAGGACGTCCAGCTGGCCCTGCAGCTCCAGCCCACCCGGGGGGCGCTGGAGACCGCCGTGCCCGTCGACCCGACGATCTACCGGTTCTACGAGGTACTCCAGGTCTACGGCCCGACGATCAAGGAGCTGATCCACGAGGAGTTCGGCGACGGGATCATGAGCGCGATCAACTTCCGCCTCGACGTCCGCCGGGAGCCCGACCCGGCCGGAGACCGGGTGGTCGTGGTCCTGGACGGGAAGTTCCTGCCGTACCAGTGGTGAGGTTCGAAGGCGAGGGTCAGCCCTTCCTGGCGCCCCGCTGCCCAGCCGCGAGATCCTCGCGCTGCACCGGGCCTCGATGCGCGACTCCCCCGCGATCGGGGCGCTGCTGTCGGCGCTTTGCCGTGATGACGGCGGTGACGGGCGCGACGCCGTCAGGCGTGCAGGCGGTGCGGCGTGATGATGAGGGCCTCCGGGAACAGCGCGGCGAACCGGGACGCCGTGCCGAACAACGCCCCGATGCGCTCGGCGTACTTCACCACGTACTCCGGCACCTGGTCGGCCGCCGGGAACCCGGGAACATGCTCGGCGGTCCCCTCGACGCGGATGTTGTCCCGGCCGATGTCGGTCACGTCCAGCCCCAGCGCCACCCGCGGGTTGTGGCCGATGTTGCGCAGCTTCGCCTTCGCGGCCTGGCTGTGGCGCGCAGCCGCCCCTCGACATGGGCGCGGCGGTCATCGGGCAGGTGTGACGTCAGCCTCATGGAGGGCATCCTGGCAGGCCCGGCCCGGGCAGGCTCAGGACACCCCCGGTAACCGGGCCCGCTCGCTGATGGGGAGGTCCGCCCCGTCCCGGAGGAACAGCGGGATCCTGGCCAGCGGCGCGTCGGCCGTCACCGCAGCGCCGCCGGGCAGCGAGGCCCCCGTCCAGGCGTCGGACCACTGGCTGCCCGCCGGAAGGTAGACCTCGCGCCGGCGGGCACCGTAGCTGGCGACCGGGGCGACCAGCAGGTCCGGGCCGACCATGTAGGCGTCATCGACCAGCCAGGCGCCGGGGTCGCCGGGGAAGTCGACGAACAGCGGGCGCATCGGCGGGATTCCCGTCTCGTGCGCCGTGCGCATCTGCGTCATGATGTACGGGCGCAGCCGCTCCCGCAGGTGCATGACCGCGGCGATGTGGTCCAGGGCCTCGCGCCCGTACGACCAGGCCTCGTTCGGGCCGCCGGTCTGCTCCAGGCCGAATGGCATCGTGGGCTCGCGGTTGCCGTGCAGCCGGAACAGCGGGCAGAACGCGCCGAACTGGAACCAGCGGACGATCAGCTCCTGGTACCGCGGGTCGCCCGGGTCTCCCCCGTGGAACCCGCCGATGTCGGTGGTCCACCACGGGATGCCGCTGACCGCCACGTTCAGCCCGGACCGGATCTGCGCGCGGAGGCTGGCGAACGTCGGGGGGATGTCCCCTGACCACAGCGCGGCGCCGTACCGCTGGCTGCCGGCCCACGCCGAGCGGGACAGGCAGACGGTCGGCGGCAGCCCCTCCGCCGCCATGCCCTCGAAGAACGCGCGGGCGTTCTCGCGCGGGTACATGTTGCCCACCTCAAGCCCGGGCCCCGCGTGGTAGCGCAGGTTCGCGTGGAAGCCCGGCCGCAGTTCCGGCTCGCACGCGTCGAGCCACCACACGTCGATCCCGTAGGGGCGCAGGTAGTTGTCCCGGACCCGGCCCCACACGAACTCCCGCGCCCGCGGGCTGGTCGCGTCGTAGAAGGAGACGTCGACCGGCACGGCGATGCCCTTGTCCGGCCAGGTGGCCTGGGCCAGCGGGCCGAGCTCGGTCCCGATAAGCAGGCCCTCCTCGCGCATCGGGCGGTAGTTCTCGCTGGCCGGGGAGACCGATGGCCAGACCGAGACCATGAGCCTGATCCCCATGTCGCGCAGCTCGGCGGTGAGCGCGGCCGGGTCGGGCCATTCGGCCGGGTCGAACTTCCAGTCCCCCAGGTGCGTCCAGTGGAAGTAGTCGACCACGATGACCGACAGCGGCAGGCCGCGCTTGGCGTACTCGCGGGCGACCTGCAGCAGCTCGTCCTGGGTACGGTAGCGGAGCTTGGACTGCCAGAACCCGCTGGCCCACTCGGGCAGCACCGGGGCGTGCCCGGTCACGTCGGCGTACCGCCCCAGGACCTGCGCGGGCGTTCCCGCGGTGATCCAGTAGTCGATCTGGCGCGCGCTGTCGGAGACCCAGCGGGTGCCGTTGGCGGCCAGCTCCACCCGGCCGATGGCCGGGCTGTTCCACAGCAGGCCGTACCCCCGGCTGGACAGCAGGACCGGGATGGTGACCTCGCCGTTGCGCTGGGCCAGGTCCAGCACCGTGCCCTTCTGGTCGAGCAGCCCGTGGCCGTGCTGGCCGAGGCCGAACAGTCGCTCGCCGTCATAGGCGCGAAACGACTGCTCCAGGCGGTGGTAGCCGTTGCCTGCCGGGGTGAACAGCCGGGGGCCGGGCCACCACCAGTGGATCGGCTGCTCGGCGAGCAGTTCCGCGCCGGTGGCGGTGCTGGTGAAGCGGAGCACGGCCTGACCGTGATCCCCGCCGTCCAGGGTCAGCTCCGCGGTGATCCGCCCGTTGACCAGCCGGGCGATGGTGGCGGGGGCGGCGGCGGCCGGGGTGACCTCGACGCGTGGCCGGCACGCGTCCGGCTGGTCAAGGAGGGCGCCGGGCAGGCCGTCGAGGATCGGGCCCAGGCGGCCGCGGACCCGGATGCCGTCGGGTCCCCAGGACTCGGCGCGGAGGGTTTCCTGGCCCGACGACCACTCAAAGCCGGAACCGATGTCACGCACGCTACTCACCCGGGACTCCTCCTCATGGACGGGGTACCGCGGTGCTGCCGCGGGTGGTCAGGGACGGCGCGATGAGCCGCACCTCGCCGGGCTCGCCGTCGGCCATCCGGCGCATCAACAGCTCGACCGCGCGGCTGCCGAGCTCGGCCGCGGGGATGTTCACCGACGTCAGCCGGGGCGCGGTCTGCTCGGCGATGTGGTCGGGGCACAGCGCGACGATCGACATGTCCTCCGGCACGGCGCGCCCGGCCGTGCGCAGCAGCGACAGCAGCGGCGGGATGATGACCTCGTTCTGCACGATGAGGCCGGTGGTCCGGGGGCGCTCCTCCAGGATCCGGGCGAGCATCCCGGCGGCCGCCTCGTAGCTCCCCTCGCACGGGCGGTGCACGAGGTCCACCCCGTGGGCCGCCGCGGCCTGCGTGATCCCGCGCAGCGTGCGCTCGGCGAACCCGGTGCGCCGCAGGTAGACGCCCGGGGCCTCGCCGACGAAGGCCACCGTCCGGTGGCCGAGGCCGGCGAGGTTCTCCACGCAGAGCCGGCCGGCCGCCACGAAGTCGAGGTCCACGCAGTCGAGCCCGGCGGGGTCGGCCGGGACCCCGATCAGCACGGCGTCGATCCCCGAGTCGAGGATGGTCGCGATGCGGTCGTCGGCCATGCCGATGTCGGTGAGGATGACGGCGTCGGCCCTGGCGGTGGAGGTCACCCGCCGGATGCCCTCGGTGCCCTCGTCGTTGGTCTGCAGCAGCACGTCGTAGCCGTAGCCGCGCGCCGTCGTCACCACGCCGATGGCGATCTCCATCATGACCGGCACGTACATGTCGCTGCGCAGCGGGACGATGAGCGCGACCACGTTCGACTTGCTGCTCGCGAGCGCGCGGGCGCCGGCGTGCGGATGGTAGTTCAGCGCCTCGATCGCCCTGTGCACCCGCTGCCTGGTCTGCTCAGAAACCGACCGCTTCCCGCTGAGCACGTAGGACACCGTGCTCGCGGCAACCCCGGCATGACGGGCCACGTCAGCGAGAGTCGCCATGCGCTACCTCAATTCCTCGATCGAAGCGCTTCGACGACGGATCGCTCCCTCATCTCTGCGAGAATACGGCATCGGTGGCATACAGAGAAAGAGCGGCTTAAAGAGTCGATCGAAGCGCTTCAACCGTCAGCTCCCGCCGGCCTGCAGCCGGACCGGCTCGCCGGGCCGAAGGGTCACCCGCCGCGGCGGCGCCCGCCAGAACGCGTCCTGCCAGCGGTCCGCCGGCGCCGTGCCGGTGAGCACCGACCGGGTCATGGGGCGGGTCAGCCTTTGACCGCACCAAGCAACACGCCCTTCGTGAAGTGCTTCTGGACGAACGGGTAGGCGATGAGGATGGGGATCACCGTGAGGACCACGACGGCCATCTGCAGGGAAAGCGGCGCGATCTGCTGGCGGCCGAGCTCCGAGCCGACGTTGGTCACGCCTGACGCCGGCGAAGGACATGCCCTCGGTGACGTAGTTGTACATGACCATCTGCAGCGGCCACTTGCTGCTGTCGGCCGGCATGAACAGCATGATGTTGAACCACGAGTTCCAGTAGCCGACGGCGTAGAACAGCGCGATCACCGCGGTGACGGCCCTGGACGCGGGCAGCACGACGCGCCACAGGATCATCCAGTCGCTGGCGCCGTCGATCCTGGCGCTCTCGATCATCTCGGCGGCGATGTTGGCGAAGAACGCCCGCATCACGAGGATGTTGAACACGCTCACCGCGCTCGGCGCGATCAGCGCCCAGTACTGGTCATAGCCGCCGAGCGCCGACACCACCAGGAACAACGGGATCACGCCCCCGTTGAAGAACATCGTGAGCAGCATCGTCATCAAGATCGCGCGGTGCCCGAACGACCCGGCCCGCGACAGCCCGTACGCGGCCAGGATCGTGACGAGCATCGAGAACACGGTCCCGGCCGCCGTGATCGCGAGGCTGACGACGAGCGCGCGGCCGACCACCCCGCCGCTGATGATGAGCTGGTAGGCGTTCACTGTCAGGCCGTGCGGCCAGATCACCAGGCCGCCGGCGATGTTGATCGACGCCTGGGTGGAGAAGCTGGTCAGGGTGACGGTGTAAAGCGGGATGAGGATCAGCGCCAGGATCACGAGGATGCCGCCGGCCTTCGCCGCCTGGGTACCCGGCGCGGGCCGCTCCTGCCAGGCCGGCCGCTGCTCGGTGCCGAGCGCGGCGTGCAGTGCCTGACGGGCGCGGGCGCGCCGGGCGCGCACGGGAAGGGTAGTCATCGGCGGTACAGCCCGTCCTCTCCGAATGCGTGCGCCAGCCAGTTGGCGGCGAGGATGAGTACCAGCGAGGTGATGCCGAGGAACAGCCCCGCGGCGGCACCGTAGCTGTAGTTCCCGTTGACGATTCCGTAGACGTAGGAGAACGTCGTGAGCACCTCGGCGCTGCCCGGGCCGATCGCGCCGCGCTGGATCAGCATCTGCTCGAACCCGAAGGTCAGCGCGTAGCCGAGGTTGAGGATGAGCAGCAAGACCGTGATGCCCTTCAGGCCGGGCAGCGTGATGTGCCTGGTTCGCTGCCGCCAGTTCGCCCCGTCCACGGCGGCCGCCTCGTACAGCGACGGGCTGATCGCGGCGAGCGCGGCGAGGAAGACGATCGTGTTCCACCCGGCCTCCTTCCAGATCAGCTGGGCGGCGACGAGGAACTTGAAGGTGCTCGCGTTGGTCATCAGGTCAACGGGGCTGGCCACCCCGTGCTGGCGCAGGTACTGCGGGATGCAGCCGGCGCCGCCGAGGATCTGCTGGCAGATGGTGATGACCAGGACCCAGGAGAAGAAGTGCGGCAAGGCGGTCACGCTCTGCACGAACGCCTTCACCCGGCGGCTGAGCAGCCCGTCCAGCAGGAGGGCCAGCGCGATCGGCGCCGGGAAGAACAGCAGCAGCTGGACCGTGAACAGCAGCAGCGTGTTCCAGAAGGCGTGCCAGAAAGCCGGGTCGCCGAACAGCTGCTGGAAGTTGGCGAAGCCCACCCACGGGCTGTACAGCAGGCCGTTGTAGACGTTGTACTGCTGGAACGCCATGACCAGGCCGAGCATCGGCGCGTAGCCGAATACCAGCAGCAGGGCGAGCGCGGGCAGCGTCATGACGATGAGCGCCTTGTCCCGGCGCAGCCGCGCCCGCCAGGGTGACCGTGACCGCCAGGCCGGCTGGGCCCGCCGCGACCACGTGGACGGCCGGGCCAGCCGGGGGCTGTCGGTGATCATCAGGCGGAGCCGTACTTGGACCGGATGCCCTCGTAGAACGTGCGCAGGGCGTTGCCGCCGTTCTTCTGCCAGGTCTTCACGGCGGCCTGGTAGTCGGCGACCGTGCTCTTGCCCCGGACGACCTCCTGCATGATGTTGCCGGAGGAGTTGGTGAACGTCGAGGCGTTCCATGCGGCGGACAAGCTGGCGGGCACCGAGATGTTCATGTTCCAGAACAGGGGCTTGACCGCGTACTTGCCGGCCTCCTGCTGCCAGGCGCAGTCCGCCTTGACCACGCCGGTGAAGCCCTGCTCGACGTTCTGCACGTTGAGCGGGGTGGTCAGGAACGAGTACGTGTTGGTCACGTTCTTCAGCCCGGTGGCCGTCAGCACCGGGCCGCTGGCCGAGGACGTCCAGTCGGTGGCCTGGACGCCGTAGTTGATGAGCGTGTACTCATAGGAGCCGAATGGCGCGGCGAGGTAGTTCGCGATCCGCAGGCACTCCTCGACCTGGCCCTTGGACAGGCTCGAGTTGAGGTAGCTGAACATGTTGCAGCTGTTGTTCAGGTAGTACACCGGGGTGCCGGTGCCGCTGGCGGTGAACGGCGGCAGCGACATCCGCAGGTAGCTCTTGTTCGCCGCCTGCCCGGACACCGCGTCGTCGCCGACGAAGGCACCGCCGCCGTCGCCCTCGATGACCACCGCCCCGCTCCAGAACCGCTGCTTGGAGTTGGAGGTCTGCAGCGCGAGCGCGTCCGGGTGCACCATCCCGGCCCTGACCGTGCTGGCCTGCCAGTTCATCGCCTCGATGATCTCGGGCATCTCCCAGCAGGCGACCAGGTCGCCCTTGTCGTCCTGGGTCCACATCAGCGGCGGGCCGGACAGGAAGGCGAACGGCTGGAAGAGCGACGCCCACAGGTCGTCGAAGGCCCAGCGGCCCCGCTTGGGGTCGTTGACCTCCTTGGCCAGGTCGAACAGGTCCTGCGCGGAGGTGACGGACGGCGTGCCGAGGCCGAGTGAGTCCAGGATGTCCGCGCGGTAGAAGATCTGCTCGGCGTAGATGTGAGTGCCGGGATAGACCGGGAGGCCGTGGATCTTGCCGTTCCAGACGGCGGCCTGCCAGGCGCCGGTCGGCAGCGCCGCCAGGTTCGGGTACTTCCTGACGTTGCTCCCCGACAGGTACGGGGTCAGGTCGGTGAAGTTCGCCTGGACGGCGCTGCCGAAGTTCGCGACGTTCGCCTCGTTCCAGCCCGGAACCTGGAGCCAGTCCGGCAGCTTGTTCCCGGCGAACAGGGTCGGCAGCGTCTGGCCGTAGGTGTTGCCGTTGGACGGGTTGATCCGCACCGTGGCGCCGAGCGCCTTGTTGACCGCCTGGTAGTACTGGTTGTTCGCGGGCGGGATCGACGCCCATAGCGGGGTGATCGTCGAGTACGTCCCGCCCGCTCCCGGCACGTCGCTGACCGTGTGCACGAGGCTGGCGGGGTAGCTAATGAAGCCGGGGTCCGATCCGTTCACGCTTGGTATGTCCGGCGTGACGCCGCTCGCCGGGACGTAATCGGGCAGGAGCTGGGTGAGCTGCGACTTGCTCGTGGCTCCGGTGGTGCCGCCGCCGCGGTGGCCGCAGGCGGCGAGCAGCGGCTGCGCGGCTACCGCTCCCGCGACGCCGGCCGTGGCGGCGAGGAACCCTCGCCGCGTGATGGGGGTCTTCCCTGGCGACTCGTGCGACGCTCCGCGATGCATGTGCGATACCGCCTTGATCCTTGAGGACTGTTTCACGGTGGGCAGTGGCGGCTGGCGGGCCGTATGGCCGTGTGAGGACCACTGTCGAAGCGCTTCCATTGAGTTAGCTGGAGGGTAGATCGGCCTTGACTTTGACGCAATAGGCCGTAAACACTTAGTTTTCGTGCGGGATCTCCTCGCTGGTGATTGGCCTGCGAGGAGGAAGGGAGCGCGCCTGGTGCCTGAAAACGACCTCTGGATGGCCGAATCATCGAAGCGATTCGCTGACGCTGGCTTCCGCGACCCGACGCTGTCGTGGCGCGAGCGGGCCGACGACCTGCTGGGCCGGCTCACCGCGCAGGAGAAGATCGCGATGCTGCACCAGCGGTCCCCGGCGGTGCCCCGGCTCAATGTCGCCGAGTTCCACACCGGCACCGAGGGCGTCCACGGCGCGTCCTGGCGCGATCACCAGGGGACCGGCCGGGTGCTGCCCGCGACGGTCTTCCCGCAGCCCGTGGGCCTCGCCGCCACCTGGGATCCTGAGCTCGTCCGCGAGGTCGGCCGGGCCACCGGCCGCGAGGTCCGCGCCCTGCACGCGGAGCACCCGCTCATCAGCCTGAACGTCTGGGCACCGGTGGTGAACCTGCTGCGCGACCCGCGCTGGGGCCGCAACGAGGAGGGCTACTCCGAGGACCCGCTGCTGACCGCGCGGATGGCCACCGCGTTCTGCCGCGGCCTGGCGGGAGACAGCACGGCGCCCGGCGAGTCCGGCTACCTGCTCACCGCCCCCACGCTCAAGCACTTCCTCGGCTACAACAACGAGGACGACCGCGACCTCACCTCTTCCTCGCTGCGGCCGAGGGTGCTGCACGAGTACGACCTGCCGCCGTTCCGGGAGCCGATCGAGGCGGGCGTGGCGACCGGCGTCATGCCCTCCTACAACTTCGTCAACGGCCGCCCGGCGCACGTCAGCCCGCTGCTCGCCGCCATCCGCGACTGGACCGAACAGGAGCTGCTGACCTGCAGCGACGCGTGGGCACCATCCAACCTGGTGCTGACGCAGCACTACTTTTCCGGCCACCCGCAGGCGCACGCCGCCGCGCTGCGGGCCGGCCTCGACAGCTTCACCGACCAGGACTCCGATGGCGAGTTCACGGTCGCCGCCGTCACCGCCGCCCTCGGGCAGGGCCTGATCACCATGGCCGACGTGGACCGGGCGGTGCGCCGCAAGCTGCTGATCAGGCTTCGCCTCGGCGAGTTCGACCCCGACGGGGGACCTTATGCCCGCGCCGCGGCCATGGGCACCGCCGGGCACCGCGACCTGGCCCGCGTCGCGGCCCGGCGCGCGGCCGTCCTGCTCAAGAACGACGGGCTGCTGCCGTTGCGCGGGCACCCGAGGATCGCGCTCCTCGGCCCGCTCGCGAGCGCCTTGTACGAGGACTGGTACAGCCCGGCGCTCGCGTACCAGGCCACGCTGGCCGACGGCCTCGCCGCGACGGGGGCGGCGGTCACCGTCGTGGAGGCGGCGCAGCGGATCGGCACCCACCTGGGCGAGTTCGACGTCACCGACTGGGGCGGTGACGTCGTCACCCTGCGCCACGACGACGGCAGGTACCTGACGCTCACCGAGGCCGGCGAGCTCGCCGCCACCGCGCAGCGGCCCGACGGCTGGATCGTCCGCGAGACGTTCCGCCTCACCCCGCTTCCCGGCGGGGACGTGCTGCTGCGCTCGACGGCAACCGGCCAGGCCGCGCGGCTGCGCTGGGACGTGCTCGACAGCGGCCTGGCCCGGGCCGTCGCGGCCGCGCGGGAGGCGGACGTCGCCGTGGTGGCCGTCGGCAACCATCCGCTGATCGGCGGGCGGGAGGCGCATGACCGGAGCACGCTGGCCCTGCCGCCGTCGATGAGCAGGCTGGTCCGCGAGGTGACCGTCGCCAACCCGCGCACGGTCGTGGTGGTCATGTCCAGCTTCCCCTACCTGGTGCCCGACGCCCCCGCGATCATCTGGACCTGCCACGCCGGGCAGGAGACCGGGCACGCGCTCGCGGACCTGATCACCGGCCGGCATGCCCCCGAGGGGCGACTGCCGCAGGCCTGGCCCGCCACCGACGCGGACCTGGCCGACGCGCTCGACTACGACATCATCAAGGCCCCCTGGACGTACTTGTACGCCACGGCCGAGCCTCGCTTCCCGTTCGGGCATGGCCTGACGTACACGACGTTCGGCTACGGGCGATTGCGGCTGGACAGTGCCACCAAGAACAGTGCCGGCCAGGACACGGTCACCGCGATCGTGGACATCACGAACACCGGCGACCGCGACGGCACCGAGGTCGTCCAGCTCTACGCGAGCTACCCGGCGCCCGGCCAGCCGCGCCGCCGGCTGTGCGGCTTCGCCCGCGTGCCGCTCGCCGCCGGCCAGGCCCGTACCGTCGCGGTTGAAGTGCCGCTGGCCCGGCTGGCGCTGTGGGACGTGGCGACGGGCCGGATGGCCGTGCCGCCGGGCCCGATCGAGATCGGCGCCGGCCCGTCGAGCGGCGACATCAGGCAGGCCGCGACGCTGGCCGTCGCCGGCGGCCGGGCCGCCCGCGGCGCCGCGATCAGCGCGGCCGACTTCGACGACTACGAGAACATCACCCTGGTGGACCGCACCCGCGAGGACGGGATCGCGGTCACCCCGGCGACCGCGGGCAGCCCTGGCTGGCTCACATTCGGGTCCGTTGATACCCGGGGGGTCACGGCGGCTGCCTTCCGCTACTCCTGCGCCGTGCCGGACGGCGGCCGGATCGAGGTCTGGCCGGCCATGCCCGGCGGGCGGCTGGCAAGCGTCCCCGTGGCGTGCACGGGCGGCCGGTATGAGTGGGCCGAGGTCACGGTGCCGCTCGCGCTTGCGGCGGGCACCACGGGCCTGCGCGTGGCGATCCACGGTCCCGTCCGGCTCGACTGGCTCCGGCTGGAGCCGTGACCCGGCGCGCGGGCTAGCGCAGGTGGCGGGCGAGGAAGCGCTGGCCGCTCTCCGCCTCGAAGCCCGGCGTGTCGTTGTGCCGCCCCGGGTTGGCGTGCAGGGTCTTTTCCGCCGAGCCGAGCGCGCCGAAGAGCGCCAGCCCGTCGGCGCGCGGCACGAGCTCGTCGTCCCACTGCAGGTGGAACTGGACGGGGATGGTGACCCGGGCGGCGATGTCCCCCAGCTTCCAGTCGCCCATCAGGCCCAAGACGGCAGCGGTGATCCGCGGCTCGGCCGCGACCAGCGGCAGGCCGAGCGCGGTGCCGAGCGACAGGCCCCAGTAGCCGACCGCCCCGACCGCGCCGATCCAGTCCAGGCCGGCCAGCGCGTCAAGGGTGGCCCGCCACTCCGGCACCACGTACGCCGACGCGACGACGGCGCGACGCGCGAACGCGTCGCCGAGGGGCCCGCCCGTCGCCCTCAGCTCCTCGATCTCGGCGTTCAGCGGCTCGTATTCCGCCGGGACCGGCCGGCCGGCGAACCCGTGGGCGTCGATGGCGGCCACCGCGTACCCGCCGTCCAGCACGAGCCGGCGGGCACGGCCGGCGATGGACGGGTGCGTCTTGTGGGCGCCGCCGCCGTGGCCGAGCAGGACAAGCGGCCGCGGTCCCGTCGCGTCCGCGGGCGCCCATACCGCCCCGGGCACGTCGCCCAGCGTGAACAGGCGCATCGTCACGCCATCGGCTGATGTCTGGCTAAGAAAGCGCATGAGCCAGGGATACCCCGGAAACCGCCCGCTCGGCGAGCGGCGCGCCGGCGGGGACGGCGAGCCCATCGAGCCTCGCGGCCTGTTGACGGCGGCCGGGTGGTCGACGGTTCCTCGTGCTCATGATGCTGGCGGGGGACGCGCACTGGGCGACCTCAAGGCGCGCGGCGCGAGCACCTGAGCCTAAGCTCATCCCATGGCGAGGTACTTCGACATCCATCCGGATAACCCGCAGCGGCGTGCTATCACCCAGGTCGCCGATATCGTCCGCCAGGGCGGCGTGATCGCCTACCCGACGGACTCCTGCTACGCCCTTGGCTGCCAGTTCGGGGACAAGGAGGGCATCGAGCGGATCAAGGCGATTCGCAAGCTCGATGACAAGCATCACATGACGCTGGTGTGCCAGGACTTCGCCCAGCTGGGCCGGTACGTGATCGTGCCCAACTCCGTCTTCCGCTCCATCAAGGCGGCGACGCCGGGCAGCTACACCTTCATCCTGCCCGCGACCAGGGAAGTGCCGAGGATGCTGCAGCACCCGGGGAAGAAGACCGTCGGCGTGCGCATCCCGCGGCACGTGGCGACGCACGCGCTGCTGGCCGAGCTTGGCGCGCCGCTCGTCTCCAGCACGCTGCTGCTGCCCGGCCAGGACGAGCCGATGACCCAGGGCTGGGAGATCAACGAGGAGCTCGGCGACGCCCTGGACGCGGTGATCGACTCTGGTGACTGCGGCCTGGAGCCGACAACGGTGATCGACTTCTCCGGCGACGAGCCGGAGATCATCCGCTACGGCGCCGGCGACCCGTCCCTTTTCGAGTAGGGCCGCCCGCCTGCCGCCCTACCAGCCCAGTTCGCTGAGCCGGCCGTCGTCGAGGCCGAAGTAGTGCCCGACCTCGTGGATGACGGTCCGCCTGACCTGGTCGGCGACCCCCTGCTCGGTCCGGCAGATCGCGCAGATCGCCTGGCGGTAGATGGTGATGCGGTCCGGCAGGACCATGCCGTACTGGTTGCCCCGGCTGGTGAGGGGGACGCCCTCGTAGAGCCCGAGCAGGCCAGGCGGCCCGGGGTCGTGCTCCACCATCACGACGACGTTGTCCATCAGCCGGCCGAACTCCTCGGGCAACCCGTCCACCGCGTCTTCGACCATCTGCTCGAAGTGCGCGGGCTCCACGTCGATCACTGCGCGATGCTGCTCAGCCGGCCGTCGCGCCGCCCGCCCGCGTGACGCGGGCGCTGGCGTAGTCGCAGTCCGGACCCTCGCAGAGGGTGACGATCCCGCGCGGGCCATCGCCGCGGTTCTCGCTCGCAGCGCCGGGCACCATGTCCGAGCGCAGCCGGGGCTGGCCGCAGTTGGGGCAGTTTCCCGGTGCCTTGTTCCCCCAGGACGCCAGCGGGCTTGAGGCGAGGCCCGCGAGCAGGAACACCCCGGCCAAGCCGAAGGCGACAATGCCCAGCGTCACCAGGACGGGGACCGAGAACGCCCCCAGGAGGGCGAACGGCCCGGGCAGCAGCGCGGTGACCAGGTGCGGCACGAAGATGAGCAGGCCGCCCATCACCCCGAAAACCACGGCGATGCCGAGCATGGCGGCCATCGACGCGCCCGACCGGTGCTGCTTCCGCTCGGCGCGCGCCGAGCGGATCAGGAAGTCCTCGTCAGCTGACTGGTTCATGCCGGTCCTCCGCCTGGCGCGATTCGGTACTCCGAGCATGTCAGCTAGCCGCCCACCGGCGCTAGCCTTTATCGCCGCCTAGTCATCTTAATAGCCGCAAGGCCTTCGCCGAGGGTGATTTACCAGGCTCTACCTCAATTGAGGGAGCAAGCGCTACACCCGTTGGCGCACGTAAAGGTCGGCCGCTCGTACGGCGACGGCGGGCCGGCGTTCTCCGTAGGCTTCCGGGCTAATCGAAAGATTCCACCACCTCGTGGTACCGAAACCAGGAGAGCCTGTGATGAATTTCCAACGCCCGAAGACCCCGCCGAAGGGAGCACCCGGCTGGAGGCGGCGCGCGGCGGTGGCGACTGCCTCTGCTTTCCTGGGCACCGCCGCGGTAACCGTGCTTGGCGCGGCCGCCGCGCAGGCGGGCACGACGACGACGCTGACCGGCTCGCAGTCCGCGCCAGTCGCTGACGGCACCGCCATCGTGCAGAACAACGAGTGGGGCTCTGGTCAGCCGGAAAGCGTCACGACCGATGGCCACGCCGGCTTTACCGTGGCGAACTCGTCGATCGCCAACGTCTCCAACGGCGCTCCCGGCGGCTACCCGTCGATCTACAGCGGCTGCCACTGGGGCCAGTGCACCCGGGGCGGGCTGGCCGATGACCCGGTCGCCGTGCAGGCGCTGATCACCCGGCCGGGCACGGTGACGACCACCTGGAAGACCACTCAGCCGGGCGGCAACTCCGCCTACGACGTCGCTTACGACATCTGGTTTAACCAGGCGCCCACCACCACCAGCCAGCCCAACGGCGCCGAGCTGATGGTCTGGCTCAACCACCGTGGCGGCGTCCAGCCTTACGGCACGCAAGTCGGCACGGCGACCATCAAGGGCGTCTCTTACCAGGTGTGGGAAGGCGCCCAGGCGTGGGGCGACACCATCAGCTACGTGATGAACAGCCCCACCACGTCGGTGTCCCACCTGGACGTCGGCGCGCTGGCCGCGGACTCGGTCAAGCGCGGCTACGTCCGCTCGTCGTGGTACCTCATCGACGTCGAGGCCGGCTTTGAGCTGTGGCGAGGCGGCTCTGGCCTGGCGACCGACTCCTTCTCCGTCGACGTCCACGGCCACCACCCGCGCCCGGTGCCGGCTCCTTCTCAGGCACCTTCCACAGCCCCATCGCAGGCTCCTTCGCAGGCTCCTTCACAGGCACCATCGCAGGCTCCTTCGACGGCATCGCCCCTCGAGACCACCCTGCAGGCGATCTCGCCCGAGCCGACGACGCCCGGGGCCGCGACCAACGTCACGCTGGCCTTCAAGAACGACGGCTCATCCGCGGCCTCCGACGAGACCCTCGTCGTCGAGGTCCGCAACTCAGCCGGCGCCGTCGTGGGCTCCCAGTCCTGGACCGGCCAGAACGTCGCGCCGCAGGAGACGCTGAGCGAGACCTACAACTGGACGGCCACGCAGGCCGGTAAGTACACCGTCGACGGGCTCGTGCGTGCGTCCTCAGGAAAGACCATCAGCGAGGCGCACGTGGGAACCATCACAGTCAATTGACGGGATAGGTCGCCTGCCAGGCGAAACGGCGTGGCTGGCCCGGGATTTGCCCCGGGCCAGCCATTTCGTTTCGGCGTCCGGGGCATCGCGGACCGCAAGACGCGGCCTCCCCGGGAAAGGGCGGGTGTTATCGTGCGGTCATGGTGTCAGCCGGCCAGATAGCGGAATTCGCGGTGGCGGCGTTCGTCCTGATCGTGATCCCGGGCCCCAGCGTGCTGTTCGTCGTCGGCCGCGCGCTCGCCCACGGCCGGCGAACCGCCTTCGCCTCGGTGGTGGGCAATGCCGTCGGAGTCGAGGTGGTGGCCGTCTGCGTGGCGCTGGGGATCGGCACGCTCGTGGAACGGTCCGCGGTGGCGTTCACCGTGGTGAAGCTGGCCGGCGCCGCCTACCTGGTGTGGCTGGGAATCAGCGCGATCCGCCAGCGCCGCGGGCTGCTGTCCGCCTTCGCCGCCGGGCCGGCCGTCCGCAGCCAGCGCAGGGCGGCGCTGGAGGGATTCGTGGTGGGCGTCGCCAACCCGAAGGCCGTCATCTTGTTCGCCGCCGTGCTCCCGGAGTTCGTCAACCGGCAGGCGGGGAACGTCCCCGTTCAGATGCTCCTGCTGAGCCTGGTGTCGTTCCTGATCGCGCTGGCCTCCGACAGCATGTGGAGCCTGGCGGCGAGCGGCGTGCGCACCTGGTTCGCCCGGTCGCCGCGACGGCTTGAGCTGATCGGCGGCGCGGGCGGCCTGGCCATGATCGGGCTCGGCCTGTCGGTCGCGGCCACCGGGCGCAAGAACTAGCGGTTGAGCGCCCGGCCGGGCTACGGCGCGGCGGTGGTCCCGGGCCGCGTCCAGAGGCTGGGGAGGTTGACGACGATGGCTTCCTGGGTGCTGCGGGCGATGACGACGACCGCTTCCTCGTCGCCGGGGTTCTCCTCGCGGTGCGGGACGTAGGGCGGGACGAAGACGTAGTCGCCCGGCTTGGCGTCCAGCCGGACCTCGCGGTCCCCCTCGGCGAAGACGAAAGACGGGGTACCGGACACCACGTAGATCGCGGTCTCGGACTCGCCGTGGTGATGGTCGGCGGACTTCACGCCCGCGGCGACGTGGGTCTGGCCCATCCAGAGCTTCTCCGAGCCGACGGTCTTGCCCGAGATCGCCTCCCGGCGCGCCATGCCAGAAGTCTGGGTGGTGTCGCCGGTGACGTCCTGGCCCCTGATATGGGCGAGGGGCCGGTGCCAGTGATCTTCGCTCATGGCTGTCACCGTAACGAGCCGCGCCGGGAGCGCGATGACCGCCCCGGCCTTCGGGCCGCCGGGCGAGCAGGCCGCGCGGCCGGCTAGGGGCAGCGCGCGGCCTTGAACATCGTCGGCCGCCGGCGCTCGAAGCCCAGCCGCTCATACAGCCGGATCGCGGCGGTGTTGGCGGCGGCGGCATGCAGGAACGAAACCTCGCCGCGCGCCCGGATGCCCGCCGCGACGGCCAGCGTCAGCCGGGACCCGAAGCCGTGCCCGCGCCACGCCTCATCCGTGCACACCGCGCTGATCTCGGTGAACCCCGACGGGCGCAGCCGCTCCCCCGCCATGGCCACCAGCGCCCCCGCCCGGCGGATGCCCAGGTAGGTGCCAAGCTCGGTGGTGCGCGGCCGGAACGGCCCAGGCTGCGTGCGCGCCACGAGGTCCAAGACCTCCGGCACGTCGGCCGGGCCGAGGCGGACGATCTCCTCGTCGGGCGGCCCCGTGTGACTGGCCAGCACAGTGCGCCCCACCGCCTCCCCGGCGACGAGCTGGACGCCCTGGCCGCTGAAGACGACCTCCCACCCGTCAGGGAACGGGATCATGGTGGCCGAGAGCGTCACGATGCCGCCCGGCCCGGCCAGCGCCGCGGCGTCGGCCCAGTCCTGCGCGGCCGGCTCGGCGGGCATCCCGTAGAACGGGGACAGGTCGGGCGGGTAGCGCAGCACCCGCCCCTTCCGCTCAGCCAGACCCGCGTGCGGCCCCTCCAGCGCGAACCAGGTGGGGTTTTCGAGGGGGTCCGGCTCTGTCACGCCGTTCACGATACGTCATGCGCCGGACGGCCCGGCTAGTGATCGAACAGGGCACTGACGGACTGGCCGTCGTGGGTGCGGCGGATCGCCTCCGCCAGCGCCGGCGCGACCGACAAGACCTTCAGCTTGGGGTGCTCGACCGGGACCGGGACCGAGTTGGTGCACACGATCTCCGCGACGTCCTCGGCGGCGGCCAGCTTCTCCAGCGCGCCATCGGCGAACAGCCCGTGGGTGCACGCGACGCTGATCGACCGCGGCTCCTGCCTGCGCAGCACCGAGAGCAGCTCGATCACGGTCGTGCCGCGGGCGATCTCGTCGTCCAAGATGATCACGTCGCGGTCGGCGACCTCGCCGATGATCGAGGAGATCGCGACCTTGGAGTCACTGAACCGCTCCTTGGACCCGGCGGCCACCGGCACCCCGAGGCGGCGGGCGAAGGTGGCCGCGTCCTTCGCGTAGCCCAGGTCGGGCGACAAGACCACCGCCCGCGACAGGTCCCGGCGGCGGAAATGGGCACCCAGTTCGCGCAGCGCGTGCAGGTGGTCGACGGGCACCGAGAAGAACCCGTGCACCTCCGGCGAGTGCAGGGTCAGCGTCAGCACCCGGTTGACGCCGGCGGTGACCAGCAGGTCCGCGACGAGCCGGCCGCCGATGGAGATGCGGGGCGCGCCCTTCTTGTCCGAGCGGGCATAGGAATAGTGCGGCATGACGGCGGTCACCCGCCCGGCGGACGCGCCCCGGGCGGCGTCGGCCATCAGCAGCAGCTCCACCAGCGTCTCCTGGACCGGCCGGACCAGCGGCTGGATCAGGTAGACGTCCCGCTCACGGCAGTTCGCCTGGAGCTGTACTTGCAAGCAGTCGTTGGCGAACCGGGTGATCTCGACCGGGCTGCGCGGCACGCTCAGGTGCGAGCAGATCTCGTCGGCGAGCGCGGGGTGGGCGCTGCCCCCGAAGATGACGATCTCAGCGTTCACTTCCGCCTCCCAACTCTGGTGCTCCTGCCCTACCCTGGCATAACGCCAGGCCGAACCGGCGCTCGGCCACCCGCCGGGTCCGCCGGCCGAGCAGCAGCCGAAGCCGTGGCCAGTCGTCGGCCAGCCACCCGGCGTTAACGTAGCGCGCCAGGTCGGCCCGCGCTCCCTGGCTGAGCACGATGCTGTACAGCGCCAGCCGGGCCGGCTCGGCGCCCACGTCGAACTCGCGGTGCCCCTGCCAGGTGAGGTAGCCCGGCAGCACGACGATCCCCTCCCGCGGGCCGCGCAGGTCATCTAGCCGGCCTGGCAGTCGCGACCGCGGTCCCCGCAGCCGGCCGCCAATCCGCTCCCGCACGCCGCCCCGCATCCCGTTATGCACGTGCATAGGGAGATTATGGGCTACGGGCCGCCCGGCCGTGCCATGACGGGGCCGGCGGGGACACGCGCGCCTATCTTCCATGCACTACCCTCAGTAGTATGGAAAGCCCCAATCCCGGTGAGATAGCGACTGAAGGGGTTGCCGTGCCCCCGGGGGCTGTCCCGTCCGCCGCCCGCGCGGCGGATGACGGCCCGATCTGGCGCTTCCTCATCTCGCGCAACTGGCTGCTATGGCACCTCACCGCGATCGCGGGCGTCGGGGGAATGCTGTGGCTGGGCGACTGGCAGTACCAACGGGCGCTGGGCGGCAACGGGCTAAGCTGGGCCTACACGTTCGAGTGGCCGCTGTTCGCCTGCTTCGGCGTGGTCTTTTGGGCACGGACGATCCGGGACGAGTTCCGCATCCGCCGCGCTGGCCTGGACCCGAACCTGGAGCTCGCCGGCGCGGAGGCCGGCGTCCAGCTCCCCGCCGGGCTGGGCATGGAGCAGGCCGGGACGTACGTCGGCGGCGCCCCGGGCACCGCCGAGTGGACCGGCGCGGCCGGGGCCGAGCCGGTGCTCGCGAGCCTCCTGGCGCGCGGACGTGGTCCGGGCCGCCGCCGACTGGGCAGCCGACCCGGAGGTCGCGGAGTACAACATCTACCTGGCCAGGCTGAGCGCCAAGGACGAGGCCAGGGAACGGGCCAAGGCCAAGGCCGCCGGGGGCAAGGCCCGCAAGTAGCAACGACGTCGCAGATAGGAAGATCCCGCTATGCACGCAGCCATCCTGCGCTACCGGGTCATGGCATACACGACTGGTGTGCTGATCATCGTGCTGTGCTTCGTCGGCATCCCGCTGCAGGTCGCCGGTCACCCGCAGGTGCAGCAGTACGTGGGCGAGATCCACGGCTTCCTGTACATCGTTTACGTCATCATGGCCTTCCTGCTCGCGCTGAAGCTGCGGATGCGGCTGCTCAGCTGGCAGACGATCCTGCTGCTGCTGGCCGGCACGATCCCGGTGATGACGTTCGTCGTCGAGCGATGGATGACCCGTCGCTACATCGCCCCGGCCCTCGCCGCCGAGGGCGCCCCCGCCGCCCCGGCAAGCGTGCGATCCTGACGGCGCGAGCGAGCGCCTGCCGCCGCGGGGACATAATGTGAGCAGCCACTACTTCGATGCCCAGCCGGCGGCCGCGCACCGCCCCGGGCAGGTCCGGGTCGTGCTGCCCGACGTGTACCTGGAACTTGAGACGGACTCCGGGGTGTTCTCCCCCGGCCGCCTCGACCCGGGCACCCGGCTGCTGCTGGAGCAGGCGCCGCCGCCGCCAGCCGGTGGCGACCTGCTTGACCTCGGCTGCGGCTACGGCCCTGTCGCCTGCGTCCTGGCCAGCCGGGCCCCGCGGGCCACGGTCTGGGCGGTCGACGTCAACGAGCGGGCCCGGGACCTGACGGCACGCAACGCACGGCACGCGGGCCTGGCCAACGTCCGCGCCGCCACCCCCGATGACCCCGCGGTCCCCGGCACGCTCGCCGTGATCTGGTCCAACCCGCCGATCCGCGTCGGCAAGGCGAGCCTGCACGGAATGCTCCGCACGTGGCTGGCCCGGCTGCGCCCGGGCGGCCAGGCCAGCCTCGTGGTCGGGCGCAACCTCGGCGCTGACTCCCTGCACTCATGGCTGGAAGAAAACGGCTGGCCGACGGCGCGCATCGCCGCCCGCGCTGGCTACCGGCTGCTTCTGGTCACCAACGATCCCGAACGGACCCGGCAGATCTCCGATGACAGTTCCAGGTAGAACCGCCCCAAGGCAATTGAGCTCGACGGACGTCAAGCGGCTCAACCGCGACTGGCGACGGCGGACCGAGGGCCGGCTGGCGCTGCTGCTCGACTCGGTCGCGCAGCCGTTCAACGTCGGCTCGATCGTGCGGACGGCCGCCGCGTTCGGCGCGGAGTCCCTCTGGCTGTGCGGCAATACGCCCGACCTCGACCACCCGTCCGTCGGCAAGGTCGCGCTCGGCACCGAGCGGTTCCTTGAGGTAGTCCGCGAGCCGAGCGCGCCGCTGGCGGTCAAGGCCGCCGCCGCGGCCGGGTACCGCGTGGTCGCCATCGAGCTCGCCTCCGGTGCCGTCCCGCTCCCGGAGGCGCCCCTGGACGGCGACATCTGCCTCGCCATCGGCAACGAGGACCACGGCTGCGCGCCCGCCGTGCTCGCCGCGGCCGACGCGGTGGCCTACATCCCGCAGCCGAGCCGGGTGGGCTCCCTCAACGTCGCCATCGCGACCGGCATCGCGATCGCCGAGGTCCGCCGGCGCGAGTGGTTCGGATAGCACGCGAGGGCCGGTCAGGCCGCCGCGTCCTGCTCCCAGCGGTGCGGGCGCCGTCCTCGGCCGGGCCAAGCTGCTTGCCCCACGTCTTGACCCGGTACTGAGGGTCTGGCGAATGGCGTCCAGGTCCTTGGCCAGCCGCTCCTCAACCTGGGCCGCGGTCGGCCGGCCGCGCGGCTCCCTGGCGAGCATCGAGGTGCTCCGGGCCACGGCGCCGCTGGTCACGTGACCGCAACCCGCGCTGTCGCGCGCCCGCGGCACGGCGCTCACCGCCGTACCCCAACGTAGCCAGGCATCCGCCGACCTGACACGCGCCGTTCACCGGATGTCCCAGGTCAGCGTTGATAATCGCCACTGTGGCAGTACCTTACCTGGATCATCCGCGCCCGATAGCCTTCGCGCACCGGGGCGGAGCGGCGCACCACCCGGAGAACTCCTGGCGCGCCTTCGAGTACGCGGCCAGTCGCGGCTACGCGTACCTGGAGACTGACGCGCGCTCCACATCGGACGGAGCGCTCATCGCCTTCCACGACGCGACCCTGGACCGGGTCACGGACGCCGAGGGCGAGGTCTCCAGGCTGACCTTCAAGCAGCTCTCGGCGGTCAGGGTCGCGGGCACGGAGCCGATCCCGCTGATCGAGGACCTGCTCGGCAGCTTCCCTGACCTGCGCTTCAACATCGACCTCAAGGACCCGGGGACGGTGGACCCGCTCGTCGGGGCGCTCCGGCGCACGGGCGCCTGGGAGCGTGTCTGCGTCACGTCCTTCAGCGCGCGGCGACTGCTCACCACCCAGCGCAAGCTCGACCGCCCGGTCTGCCTCGCGGTCACCCCGGCCGCGTTCGCGGCCGTGCGCTACCTCGGCCACCCCGGCAAGGCCATGGCGGCCCGGCTGGCCCGCTCCGGCGCGCAGTGCGCCCAGGTCCCGATGCGGATCGCCACCAGGGGCTTCATCCGGCGCGCGCATGAACTAGGGTTGCAAGTCCATGTCTGGACGGTGAACACGCGGGCGGGGATTGAGCGCGTACTCGACCTCGGCGCGGACGGCGTCATGACCGACGAGGTCGACCTGCTGCGCGACATCCTCACCGAGCGCAGCCAGTGGCATCCCGCCGTCCGGGCGGCACGATAGCGGCCCGCCCGGCCGGGTCTCGTCACGGGCACAACGGGCTTCTGTGGCGAAACAGCGGCGAAACGGGGTTGGAAACAGCCAGGCCAGGGAATCTTGTCCGGGTATCCAGTGTTGCCGGTAGGGAAGCTAACCGCTACGGAGGCAGAACTTATGGCCGAGCGTGCACTTCGCGGGACCCGGCTCGGGGCAACGAGCTATGAGAATGACCGCAACACGGACCTGGCACCCCGTCAGGACGTGGCCTTCGACTGTCCAACTGGGCACCATTTTACCGTGCCCTTCGCCGCCGAGGCAGAGGTACCCCCAACCTGGGAGTGCCGCATCTGCGGGGCCATGTCCACGGCATCGACCGGCGAGTCGCCCTCGCCCAAGAAGGTGAAGCCGCCGCGCAGTCACTGGGACATGCTCATGGAACGGCGCACCGTCGAAGACCTGGAGGCCGTTCTCGCCGAGCGCCTTGAGGTCATCCGGGAGCGACGGCTGCTTGAGGGCACCACCCCCACGCCGCTCCCCCGCCCGCAGCAGCAGCGCAGAAGTGCTTGATTCGTCCTGGGGGATACACACCAATCCCCCAGGCCCCCTGAGCGTGCCGGGCTTACTTCTTGCCGCGCAGGCGGCTTTCGATGCCCCACTGCAGGACGCGGAAGAACGCCTCGCGGATGATCGAGCCGTCCATCTTAGACACGCCGTGCTCGCGCTCCACGAAAGTGATCGGCACCTCGACGATGCGCAGCCCGGCCCGGACGACCCTGATCGTGATGTCGATCTGGAACGAGTAGCCGGCGGACTCCACGTTGGCTAGGTCGATCTTGCGCAGGGTGGCCGCGCGGTAGGCGCGGAAGCCGCCAGTGGCGTCCTTGATGCCGAACCCGAGCATGACGCGCGTGTAGATGTTGGCGCCGCGGGAGAGGATCTCGCGCTTCCTCGGCCAGTTGACGACCATGCCGCCAGGGACCCAGCGCGACCCGATCACGCCGTCGGCGCCCTCGCTGATCGCGGCCAGCAGCCTGGGCAGGTCCTCGGGGCGGTGCGAGCCGTCGGCGTCCATCTCGACGATGACGTCGTAGCCGCGCTCCAGGCCCCAGGTGAAGCCCGCAATGTACGCCTTGCCCAGCCCGGCCTTCCCGGTCCGGTGCATGACGTGTACGTGCTGGTCGGCCTCAGCTAGCTTGTCGGCTAGGTCGCCCGTCCCATCAGGGCTGTTATCGTCGACGACGAGCAGGTCTGCCTCGGGCGTCGACTCCCTGATGCGTCCCGACATGATCTCAACGTTCTGCCGCTCGTTGAAAGTCGGCATCACGATCAGGACGCGGCCGATGGCTGAAGCCGCCTCAGTCATTACTTGCGTTCACCTTTCCCATGTCCCGCGGAAGAAGGCCTGGGCGGCCCTTTGGGCCGGATCCGGCTCGCAGGCGGCGAGCTCGGCTCCGTTGTCTACTGAGCCGCCCAGGCCTCTTCCAGGCCCAACCCCCTGTCCAAGCCCACGTGCGGGCCTGATACTGCCGGTGTTCCCCAGGCGGAACGGCCCGCTCACGTCGCTGCGCCCGGGCACCCGAAGGCTGGCTGCCCTCGACCCCCTACCGTTCGCAGCTTCTATGCTACGTGCCAGCGCATCCGGCCTGCGCGCCCGGTGCTGGACTGTGGCCCAAAACTTACCTCTGATCCCGCCAATGTCAACTGATGGGATCAGCTGGGTATATGACCGAACACGGAGAGTAGATGACCAATGACGCCGAGCTCTCCGATAACTCACAGTAACTGGGGGACTGCTTTGAGCAAAGTACCACGAACAAGCGATCCCATGGGCGGGATCGCCGCGATGTCCGCGGCGGGCCTGGCTGCCGTCCTCGTCGCCGGCTGCACCCACTCTGGCACAGGGACGGGCGTCGAGGCACGGAATGCCGTGATGCCCAAGGTTGTCTCCGTCAGTCCCGCGCCTGGCAGCAGGAACGTGAACGGGGCCGGCCAGATCACGGTCACCTACAGCCAGCCGCTGTCGCCGCAGGCGCCGGCGCCCAGGCTCACCCCCGCCATCGCCGGCACCTGGCAGCGCACGGGGAACAGGGCCGTCTTCACGCCGAAGGCTGGCTTCCCGGCCAGGACCCGCGTCACGGTGAGCATCCCCGTCCCCGGCGCTGCCGGCAGCAAGGTCGCGACGACCAGCGCGACCAGGGTACTCACGGCCTTCACCACCGGCTCGTACTCCACGCTGCGCCTGCAGCAGCTGCTCGCGCAGCTTGGCTACCTGCCGATGACCTGGTCCCCGGCCGCCACGAGCAAGCCGGTCACCGTGAACAGCGCACGGGAGCAGCTCTCGGCTGCCTATGACCCGCCGGCCGGGTCGTTCCGGTGGAAGGGCGGCTACCCGAGCCTGTCCTCCTTCTGGTCGGAGGGCAGCGCGAACATGCTGACCCAGGGGGCGGTCACCGGCTTCGAAGGCGACCACGGGATGACGACCAGCGGGAGCGCCGACACCGCCTTCTGGAGCGCCCTGCTGAAGGCGGCGGTGCACCACCAGGTCAACCCCGACGGGTACAGCTACGCGCTCGTCACCCAGAAGGCCGACCCGGAGACGCTGACCATCTGGCACGACGGTAAGCGAGCGATGCACACCGTGACCAACACCGGCATCGGGGTCGCTCCCACGCCCGTGGGGACGTTCCCGGTGTACGAGAAGCTGCCGTTCCAGATAATGTCGGGCACCAACCCGGGCGGCTCGCACTACGCCGACCCGGTGCAATGGGTGTCGTACTTCTCTGGCGGCGCGGCCGTGCACTACTTCGACCGCTACACCTACGGCTGGCCGCAGAGCCTGGGCTGCGTGGAGCTGCCCTACGACGCGGCCCAGAAGTCCTACCCGCTGCTCCCGTACGGCACGCTGGTGACGGTGCTACCGGAGTAGCCCGGCGGTTCTGGCGCGGCTTGCGCCTCCCCGGCCGGCCAAGCCGCGCTCATCACTCATCCCACTCACTATCTCCCTCGCGAGTGTGCTCCAGCCACCGGACGACCTCCGTGTGGTCCGCGCCAGCGGGCAGCCAGGTGGCTGCCCGCCGCCACATCTCGGCGGCCAGCTCGGCCAGGCGTGACCCGGTGCCGAACTCGCGCTCCACGCCGAGGCCGATGAGCATGTCCTTGACGAGCAGGCCGGCCGAGAACCCGGAGTCGTAGCTGCCGGTGAGCACGTAGTTGGGCCACTTGTTCTGGGTGGACCCGCTGCGCCCGCTGGAGGCGTTGATCGCCTCCAGCATCACCGCCGGGTCCAGGCCGTACCGCTGGCCCGCCATCATCGCCTCGGAGGTGGCCAGCAGGTGGACGCCGGACAGCAGGTTGTTCAGCGCCTTGAGCGCGTGCCCGGCCCCCGGCATGGTCCCGGCGTGGACCAGCCGGCTGCCGATAACCTCCAGCGCGGGCCTGGCCCGGTCCACGGCGGCCGCCGAGCCGCCCGCCATGATCGTCAGGCCGGCCCGCTCCGCGCCGACGACGCCGCCGGATACCGGGGCGCCGACGACGGCGATGTCCTTCACCGCCGCCTGCCGGGCCAGCCGCTCGGTCGCGGACGGCTCCGATGAGCTCATGTCGATGAGGAGGCTGCCCGCGGCCATGGCCGACAGCAGGCCCTGCTCGCCGGTGACCTGCTTGACGACCCTGGAGTCTGGCAGCATGAGGATCACCGCGTCGGCATCGCGCGCCGCGGCCTCCAGGGTGCCGGGGACCTCCGCGCCGCCCGCCGCGGCCGCGGCGAACCGCTCCCGCGCCCGCTCGCTGACGTCGTGCCCGGCGACCCGGTACCCCGCCGCCGCCAGGTGCGTGGCCATCGGAACGCCCATCCGGCCAAGGCCGACGAACCCGATGCGCGCGCCGGGGCCGAGCCGCCGCGGGTCAGTCACGGGGCTGTCCGAGGTCGGTCACGGCCGGATGGGCGGGGTGCGCGGCGAAGCGGGCGCGGACCTCGGGGTCGTGGCCGGCGACCAGCCGGGCACCGGGCCGCGCGGCCAGCTCAGCGAGCAGGTCGTAGGCCCGGTACATGGCCGGGAGGTCGGCGAGCACCGCGTACGGGCGATCTTGGTCGATCTCCTCGTAGTGATGGAGCGCGTCCGAGGCGAGGACCACGGTTCCCGCCTCGTCATCGACGGTGACGATGAGCTCGCCGGGGGTGTGCCCGCCGACCTGGACGAGCTCGATGCCAGGCGCGAGCCGTGCGCTCTCCCCGGAGGTGAGGGTGAGCCTGCCGTCCGCGCGCGCCCGGGTCAGCAGCCCGATCTCGGCAGCCTCCGCGTGCAGGGCGAACTGCCTGCGCCGGGCGAGACTGGAGGTCCAGAAGTCGTACTCGTCCTGGCTCATGACGATCTCGGCGCCCGGGAACTGGTCGAGGTTGCCTGCGTGGTCCCAGTGGGCGTGGGTGATGACGACCGTCGTGACGGCCTCGGGCGCGATGCCGAGCAGTGGCAGCGCGCTGCCGGGGGTGAGCCACTGCTCTCGCTTGCGGCGCCGGCCGGCCTCGGGGGAGAAGCCGGTGTCGACCAGCGTGACCGTGCCTGGCCCGCCGGCGGCAGCGCTGTCGCGGATGACCCAGAAGAAGTAGTCGACGCCGAGCGCCTCGTCCGGCTCCTCGTAAATGTGGTAGTTGAGGAAGCTCTCGGCCTTCCTGGTCACCCGGCTGCCGTAGTGAACGGCGAGTACCTCGCGCGGCACGGGCTCAGTCGCCCGTGACGGTCGAGTAGTGCTCTGGCGTGACCTCCTCGGCCCGCAGGTCGCCGTCGCGGGTCTCGACGACGCCTCGCCCGTGGGTGGCCATGAGCACCTGCCCGCCCGCGTGGGAATGCCAGTACGTGCGGGCGCCCGGCTCGAACAGGACGCTGCTGACCCGCGCCCCCGGCTCGTCGAGGACCGGGTCGATGAGGGGCCGCCCGGTGAAAGTGCCCGTGCCCGGCGCGGAGGGCTGGCCGTCCTTGCGGCCGCGAACGTACTCCATCGCGTTATTCGCTCCTGTCGGTCGCTGTGAGGTCGCTGGCGGGGGTGCCGGCCGCGGCGGCGGAGGCGGACGCCGCGACACTGACGTCGGCCGCCGCCGCTTCCCACAGCGTGGCGACGGTGATCGTGAGCTCCGTCGTGCCGTCGGGCACGGGCGGCCACAGCCAGAAGGTGCCGCGCCCGGCCGGCACCGCGCTGCGGCCCGGGCCGGAACCGTCGCCAGCGGGCTGGAACCCTTCGAGGATGCCCTCGAACGCGGTCCCGTCCGCGGCGCTGGCGCGCACCGTGAAGCACGGCGCGATGACCGGCCAGGGGGCGGCGGGCACCCAGGGGCTGCCGTGCAGCCGGACGCCGACGACGCGGCCCGCGCTGGTGTCGGCCACGCTGACGCTCTCGATGAGCGCCGATGCGTGCCCGAAGGGCAGCCGGGCGAGGAGGACCTCGTGCCGTGCCCCCGCGGCGGCCACCCCGCTCAGGTGCGCGCGATGCGCCCACCGGGCGGCCAGGGCGTCCTGCCACGTGGGCGCCTGCGCGCTGGCCCGCAGCAGCGCGCTGCCGGCCGACAGCGCGCCCACCGCCAGCAGGCAGTCGGCGACGATGGCGACGATCTCGGCGGTCTTGTCCGCCTCAAGGTCCGTCCAGCCCGCCCGTACGCGGCCCACCTTCGCCAGGGCCGCCAGGTAGCCCTCGGCCGGGGTCGGCCAGTGCGGCATGGCCGCGGTGACGCCGGCGCTGTCGCTGCCGTCAATGTCACCGTCGTCAGCGTCACTATCGTGGCGCCGGCCCGCCGCCAGCGGGATCGTCTCGGCCGTGGCTGACTCGGCCGAGCTGATCGTCAGCGACGCGGGGCTCGGGACATCCGGGTTCTGGCCCGCGACGAGCTCGCCGCGCCATTCCTGCCGGCCAGCGCCGGTGCGCTCCCAGGTGACGCCCTCGACCCGCGGCCGGTACCGGTAGCCCGTGTCGTCGGTCACGGTGATCAGCGCCAGCGCCTCGCGCATCACCACGCTCGGCCGGTCCGGCTCGCCGCCGGGATCGTCGGCGGTCGCGCGGAAGCTCACCCGCCACTGGCCGTCGGCCAGCTTCACCCACTCGAAGCGCAGCTCGGCCTTCAGCCCGGAGACGGTGGCCGGGAAGCTCGCCGTGGCGACGGCCATCGCCTGCGGCACCTCGGGCAGCGGCTGCGGGCCGGCGTGGTGAGCCGCCCAGATGTCCCCCACGCCGGAATGGGCGGGGAGCTCTCCCTCGGTCAGCCCCCATGCCGTCCCCAGCGACCTGTCGCCCAGCGTTTCCTGGTAGTCGTGCAGGATCTTGTCTGCCCGCCGCTCGGGAAGCAGGCCCAGCAGCACGAGCGCGTTCGCGGCCGCCCGGACGCCCAGCGTGCAGTGCAGCACCAGCTTGCCCGCCTCGGCCTGGCGCACGGCCTCGTCGGTCAGCGACCGGAGGCACTCCTCAGGATCAACGATCTGCCTACTCACGCCCGTAACGGTAACCCTGCCCGCTGGGCGGGTCTATCGGGGCCTCCCACCCAAATGCGTCAGCCCCGGCCAAGGAGCTTGTCGATGCTGCGGCGATCGCGCTTCGTCGGGCGCCCGGCACCCCGGTCGCGGACGCCGGCCGGGGCGCGGCCTCGCGGGGCGGCGGGGGCGGGCTGTTGTCGACGTAGCACTCGGCGGCCGCTGGCGCGCCGACCCGCCTGGTGATCACCTTCGTCACGATGACGATCCGGTCCCGGTCACCCTGGCGCACCCGCACCTCGTCGCCTGGCCGGACGACGTGCGCCGGCTTGACCCGCGCCCCGTTGACCCTGACGTGCCCGCCCTTGCACGCGGTGGACGCGGCGGACCGGGACTTCGCCAGCCGGACCGACCAGATCCAGCTGTCCACCCTGCCCGGCGCCGCCTGTTCTTCCGCCACGGGCAAATGTAGTGCGCCCTCCGTGCCGCGCTACGACCCGTTCCTGACCGCGCCGCCCAGGTAGAGCTCGCCGATCTCGGGATGCTCAAGGACCTCCGGCCGGTGCCGGCCAGCCGGACGGTGCCGTTCTCCATGACGACGCCGTGGTGGGACAGCCGCAGGCCGGCCCGGGCGTTCTGCTCGACCAGGAGGATGGTCGCGCCGTCGGAGTTCATCTGCCTGACGGCGGCGAAGACCGACTTGAGGACCATGGGCGACAGGCCCATGGACGGCTCGTCGAGCAGGATCAGCGCCGGGTCCAGCATGAGGGCGCGGGCGAACTCGACGAGCCGCTGCTGGCCGCCGGACAGCTCGCCCGCCCGCTTGCCGGCCCAGTCCCTGGCCTGGGGGAACAGGTCGAAGACCGCGTCGAGGCGGCGGGCCACCAGCGCCCGGTCACGCAGGATGTAGCCGCCGAGCTCGATGTTCTCCCGGACGGTCATGTCCCTGAAAAGGCTGTGGTTCTGCGGGACCTGGACCACGCCCATCGTGAGGATCTCCCGGGGCGACTTGCCGGTCAGCTTCTCACCCCGCAGCGTGACGGTGCCGAGGCGGGGCCGCAGCAGGCCGCTGATCACGCGCATCACGGTGGACTTGCCGGCCCCGTTCGGGCCGACCACGCAGGTGATCGAGCCGTGCGGGACGGTGAAGGTGACGCCCCGCAGCACGTCGCCGCCACCGTAGCCGGCCACGACGCCGTCCATGGCCAGGGCGGGCTCAGCTGGCGGTCACGAGGGGCCTCCTGCGCGGTGTCGGACAATGCAGTGCCGGGCAATCCCGCGGTGTCGTCCAGGTCGGCGCCGAGGTAGGCGTCCAGGACCCGCTTGTCCGTCCGGATCATCTCGGGCGGCCCGCTGACCACGGTGGCACCGGATTCCAGCACCGTGACGGTCGAGCACAGCCCCATGACGAACTCCATGTTGTGCTCGACGATGAGGAACGTCGTGCCCTGGGCGTTCAGCTCGCGGATCGCGGTCGGCGATGTGGTTGATCAGCGTCGGGTTCACGCCGCCGGCCGGCTCGTCGAGCAGGATCACCCGGGGGTCGGCGATCAGGATGTAGGCGAGCTCGAGCAGCTTGCGCTGGCCGTAGGACAGCGACCCGGCCAGCAGGTCCGCGTGCCCGTGGATGCCGACGAACTCAAGCAGACTCCATCGCGCGGCCGCCGCACGCCGTGCCGCTGCCCGCGGGTGTGCTGGGCGGCGACGAGCATGTTCTCCAGCACGGTCAGCCTCGGGAAGATCCGGGTGAGCTGGAAGGTCCGCCCGATTCCGGCGGCGAACACCTTGTCCGGGCGCGAGGTTGGTGATCGCCGTGCCGCCGAGGTAGACCTGCGCCCTCGTCGGCCCGCTGGTACCCGGTGATCACGTTGAAGAGCGTCGTCTTGCCGGATCCGTTGGGGCCGATCAGGCCCGCGATGGTTCCCTCGGCGACGGAGACCTCGGCGCCGTCCAGGGCCTGGACGCCGCCGTAGGCCTTCTTGATGCCCGACGGTCGACAGCAGGTCGGTCACTGCGCTGCTCCTATCTTGTCGCTGGCGGGGCTGGCGGGCCGCCTTCCGGCCGGGCGGGCACCGCGACGGCCGGGACGACCGCGGGGCGGCCCCGGGTGCGGATCCTCCTGGTCCATTCGCCGCCGGTCGGGATGATGCCGCGCGGCACGACGAGGATGACGAACAGGAAGATCACGCCGAGCAGGATCTGGCTGAGGTACCCGCCGGAGAACTGCGGCTGGGTGTTCAGCCACAGCGTGCCCGGCTCGATGATGAGCGCGCCGAGCACCGGCCCGGCGATCGTGCCGTAGCCGCCGAGGAAGGCCATGAGCACGACCAGCAGGTCGAACAGCGGGTCGAAGCCGGTCTGCGGCTGGACCTGGTTGATGTAGTAGAACCAGACGCCGCCGATCATCGCGGTGATCGCGCCGGAGATGACGAGCGCGGCCAGCTTGACCCGCATCGTCTTGACGCCCAGGCCGCGCGCCCGGTCCTCGTCGTCGCGGATGGCGCGCAGTTGCAGGCCGAACCGGGACCTGCGGACCGCCCAGGCGATGGCGATGGTCGCCCGCCGCGAACCCGAGGGCGATGTAGTAGAAGGGCGTGTTGTAGGTGGCCTGCGGCCAGCTGAGGAACGGGGAGTTCAGCCCGCTCGAGCCGCCGGTGAAGGAGAAGTTGAACGCCATCAGCTGGAAGATGAAGAACACCGCGATCGTGATGACGATGAACGTGTGCCGCCGCACGTGCAGGGCGATGAGGCCGAAGGCCAGCGCGATGGCCGCCCCGATGACGCCGACCAGCGGCAGCAGGTCGAAGACCGTGCGTGCCCTGGACGTTCCAGCCCTTGGCCATCAGGCCGAGCGCGTACGCGCCGCTGCCGTAGAAGACCGCGTGGCCGAGTGAGATGTAGCCGCTGTTGCCGGAGAAGATGTTCCACGCGCTGGCCACGGTGACGAAGATCATCGCGAAGACGCCGTAGTTGGTGACCGCCGGGTTGGTGAGGACCTGCGGGAAGGCGATCGCTAGCGCGATCACCGCGACCAGCAGGCCGCCCTTGACGGCCGTGCCCTGGCTGACCGCTCTCAACGCGTTCCCTGCCCTCACTGCGCCCGCACCGCCTTCTTGCCGAACAGGCCCTCGGGGCGCAGCAGCAGGACCAGGACGAGCGCCGCGTAGAAGACGGCGATCGCCCAGGTGGGCTGCCAGATGCTCACGACTGACTCCAGGGTGATCATGAAGACGGACGCGGCGAGCGCGCCGCCGACGCTGCCGAGGCCGCCGAGGATGATGATGGCCAGCAGCCGGGAGATGAGGTCGTAGCCGCTGTTGGCGTTGAACGCGTTGGTCGCGCCGTAGGCCATGCCGCCGGCCGCGGTCACCGCGACGCCGATGCCGAAGGTCACCGCCGCGACCCGGTTCACCTCGATGCCGATCAGCCGGGCCGCGGTCTCGTCCTGCATGACGGCGCGCACGCCGCGGCCGAACTTGCTCCGGTACAGCAGCAGGTAGATCGCCGCGACCAGGACGAGCGCGAGGATGAACCCGTAGATGTAGATGTCGGGGAGGTAGAAGCCCGGCAGGTGGACGCTCGCGTTCGTCCCGTTGACGGACGGCTCGTTGATCTGGACCTGGTTGGCCCCGTAGACCTTGTAGAGGATGCCCTCGATGATCAGCGCCACCGCGTAGGTGACGAGCAGGGTCATCGACGTGCGCTCGGTGCCGCGCAGCCGCCGGATGAACGCCCAGTGGATCACCACGCCGATGATGAACATCACCGGGATGGTGATGAGCAGCCCGACGAACATGTCGATGTGGAAGTGCCCGTAGATCGAGTAGCTGAGGTAGGCGCCCAGGATGACCAGGACACCCTGGGCGATGTTGATGATGTCGAGCACGCCGAAGATCAGCGTCAGGCCGACGGCCATGAGGGCGTACACGCCCCCGACCAGAATCCCGTCGATGATGGCCTGGTAAAGCTCCCGCGCCATGAATATGAGCTCCGTCCCTGGTCCGGGTTATCCGATTGCTAGGCCGTGCTGGATTGCCGGGGTACTCAGCTCGCCCAGGCCGGCTTGGTCGCGAGGATGGCGACCGATCCTGGCGCGGCCGACCGGGAGGACCTGGGCGAACTTGCCGCCGGCCTTGCCACTGGAAGATGAAGGCGTCGGCGGCGGAGTTCTCGCCGAGGGAGTCGAACTTCACCGGCCCCTGGACGGTGGTCAGGGTGACCCCGCTGTGCAGGTAGGAAATGATCTTGGCGTTGTCGGTGCCGCCAGTGGCGGTCACCGCCGCGGCCGTCACCTGGCCGACCGAGTACGCCTCGGCCACGTCGGCGTTGACGCCGGACGCGGTGCCGCCGTACTGCGCGACGTACTCGCTGACCATCTGCTGGCTCGCGGGGTCGGCGTAGCCGGGGTACCAGCCGTTCGGGACCATCATGCCGGCGGCGTTGCCGGCCCCGACGGCGCTGGTGAACGACGCGCCCTGGTCCGGGCCGGCCGCGGCGATGAACATCTTCGGCACGTAGTGCTGCTGCTCGAAGGCCTGCATGAACGCGGCGACCGTCGGCACGTCGGTGGAGCCGAGCACCACGACGTCCGGCTTGAGGCCGGCGACCTGGTCGGCCGGGGCCTTGTAGTCCGCGACCTCCTCGGGGAAGACCTTCGAGTACACCGTCTGCGACGCCGAGCTTCTGCAGCGCCGCCTGCGCCACCGACACCGGCGGGGTGGCGAACGGGTCCTGCGCGCTGGGGTAGGCCGCGGTCTTCGGCCGCTGCGACGCCGGCAGCGGCGGCGATGTAGTTCACGAACGGCAGGAACTCGTCCGCGATCGGGAGGCTGACGTCGAACACGTTGTGGTCGGCCTTGTTCTGCGGGCGTGGTGAACACCGTCGGCGCGCCGCCGGCGCCCTCGACGAACGCGTACCCGGCCCGCGCCGCGACCGCCGAGGCCGGAGTGGTCAGCAGCGACGAGAACGGGCCGAACGTCAGGTCAACGTGGTCGGAGCTGATCAGCGTCTGGTAGTTCGTGACGACCTGGTTCGGCGAGCTCGCGTCGTTGAGGATGGTCAGCTTGACCTGCCGGCCGAGGATGCCGCCCTTGGCGTTCATGTCCTTGGCCCACAGCTCGTAGCCCTTCTCGAACGCCTGGCCGTCGGTGGAGAAGTCACCGGTCAGCGACAGTGACGCGCCGATGGTGATCGGCGCGCCGGAGGCGGCGGAACTGGATGACCCGGAGGAGGCGGACGACGGGGAGGCACCGGTCGTGCTGCTGCCGCTGGTGCACGCGGCGAGGGCACCCGCCGACAGGAGGGCGAGCACGCTCAGGGCGATCGGCGCCCCTCCTGGGGGCGCGCGGGGTCTCCTGCCGGGGCGATGCCGTGGAGACCGAAGGGAATGCGAAGTTCATGCCGTGCCTCCAAGTTTCGGGGGCTTCTAAGAGTCTCGCCGGCCGAGCGGCGCAATCGTTTGCATCCATCGGAACCGAGCGTGCCCCCATCCCCCGGACCTTGTCAATCCCCGGGATGGGCAATCATGTGCGGTAGGGCCGATTCCCGGTGAGCGCCCGTAACGCGGGGCGCAGCGCGACCATCGACTCGGGCGGCGCGGTGGACCCGCGGACCACCAGCTCGGGGGCGAGGTAGCGGATCTTCACCGGTCCGCCCGCGCCGTCAATGCGCTCCAGCAGCAGCGTGGCCGCCTCCACGCCCATCTGGTGGTGGGCGAAGCGGATGGTCGACAGCGGCGGGCGCAGCCGGTCGACGAACGGCATGTCGTTGAACCCGATGACGGAGACGTCCTGCGGGCAGCGCAGGCCCAGCTGGTCAAGCGCCTCGTAGCACCCGATGGCGAGCAGGTCGTTCGCCGCCACGATGGCGGTCAGGTCGCCGCGCCGCGCGAGCAGCTGCGCGCAGCAGCGGTGGCCCTCCTCGATCGAGTAGGAGGCGGCCTGGATGACCTGGTCCTCGCCGGCCTCCAGCCCGCTGGCCCGCATCCCGTCCTGGAAGCCGTTCAGCCGGGCAACGCTGGTGGAGATGCCCTCCGGGCCGGCGACGTGGCCGATCCTGGCATGACCGAGCGAGGCGATATGGGTGACGGCGGCCCGCTGCGCCCGCCTGGTTGTCGGCCGAGACCGAGGAGAAGGGGTACCCGTGGGCGGTGCGGTTCATGAGCACGACCGGCAGGTCCGCCTCGGCCGCCTCGTCCAGGATCGGGTGCCGCAGCGCCGCGGTCGCCAGCACGAAGCCGTCCACGTGCCGTGCCCGCATCTGGTCGAAGACCATCCGCTCGCGCCGCTCGTCGCCGTCGGTGTTCCCGATCAGCGCGACGTAGCCCTGCTCGGCCAGCCGGTCCTCGACGCCGCGGACCATGGGCGGGAAGAGCGGGTTGTTCAGGTCAGGGATGAGCACGCCGACGGTGTCGGACCGGCGGGTCCGCAGGGACCGGGCGACCGGGTTGGGGCTGTACCCGAGGCGGCTGGCCGCGGCCAGGACGCGTTGGGCCGTGTCCTCGCTGACCAGCAGCCGCGTGCTCGGGTTGAGCGCGCGGGAGGCGGTGGCCGGGTGCACCCCGGCGGCGGCGGCCACGTCCCGCAATGTCGCGGGCCGCTCGCTCGTCCCCATCCCTTGCCGTCTCCCCTCCGCTCAGGCCCCGCGAATCAGGCTCCAGCCAGTCCGCTTAGCCGGTTCTCAGGCTACCGCCCGCGCGAGAGCGCAGGCCAGGCGATCACGCGGAGTAGATGCTCATGAGGGGCCCCGCAGGCCCTCGGCGGGCCGGGTTCGGGCCAGACCGTGCCAGTATGGAGGCATGCGGATTACCGGGGTGGAGTCAACCAGCCTTTTCACGGGCAGCGCCGGGCGGCCGCTGCAGATCATCCGGGTCACCGTGGCGGGCACGCCGGGCGACCAGCCGGGCGGCGCGCCGGGGTCGCTGCTCGTCGGCGGGCCGGGGATAGGCTCACCGGGCCCGTTCGGAATGGAGATGCCCGCGCCCGGGCGACAGCCGCGTGGCGGAGGTCGGCGTGGCCGTCGGCGACCAGCACCGGCCGGGGGCGCAGGCACCGGTCACGGTGATCGCCCAGGCCGGCGACGCGCGGGCCGAGCACGACGCGACGATCACGGTCGCCGAGCCGGGCTGGACGATGTGGATGGTCAGCCATTTCCACTACGACCCGGTGTGGTGGACCACGCAGGGGCAGTTCACCGAGGCGCGGCTCGTGCTGCCGGACGAGGACGGCGCGCTGCCCGACACCCGGACGGCGTTCGACCTGGTGCGGCTGCACCTGGAGAAGGCGCGGCGGGACGCGGACTACAAGTTCGTGCTCGCGGAGGTCGACTACCTCAAGCCGCACTTCGACGCCTTCCCCGAGGACCGGGCGCTGGTGCGGGCCCTGCTGGCGGACGGGCGGCTGGAACTGGTCGGCGGCACGTACAACGAGCCGAACACCAACCTCACCGGGGCCGAGGTCACGATCCGCAACGCCGTCTACGGCGTCGGCTTCCAGCGCGGCGTGCTCGGCGGCGACCCGCGCTCGGCGTGGATGCTCGACAGCTTCGGGCACGACCCGGGCTTCCCCGGGCTGATGGCCGCCGCCGGGCTGACCTCGTCGTCGTGGGCGCGCGGGCCGTTCCACCAGTGGGGACCGGGCGATAACGCGCGGATGCAGTTCCCCGCCGAGTTCGAGTGGCTGTCCCCCGACGGCACCGGCGTGCTGACCGCGTACATGGCCAACCACTACGGCGCGGGCTGGCAGTTGCACACGACCGCGGACCTGGCGTCCGCGGAGGCGGCCGCCCTGGACCAGTTCCGGTCCCTCGCCGTGGCGGCCGCGACCCGTAACGTCATGCTCCCGGTCGGCGGGGACCACGTGATCCCGGCGCGCTGGGTCACCGACATCCACCGGTCGTGGAACTCCAAGTACGTGTGGCCGCGCTTCGTGACGGCGATCCCGAGGGAGTTCTTCGACGCCGTGCGCGCGGAGGCCGGCTCGGGCGCGCCGCCCGCCGCCGGGCGGCGCGGGATCACGCCGCAGACGCGGGACATGAACCCGCTGTACACCGGCAAGGACGTCTCCTACATCGACACCAAGCAGGCCCACCGGGCGGGCGAGACGGCGGTGTCGGAGGGCGAGCGACTCGCGACGCTCGCCTGGCTGGCCGGGCACGAGTACCCGGACGCGACGCTGGACAAGGCCTGGCGGCTGCTCGCCTACGGCGCGCACCACGACGCGGTCACCGGCACCGAGTCCGACCAGGTCTACCTGGACCTGCTGGCCGGCTGGCGGGAGGCGTACGACCTGGGCGACGCCGCCCGGCGGATGGCGGCCACCGCGCTGGCCGGCGGTGGCGCCGCGGGGTCCGTCGTCATCGTCAACGGGCTGGCCCGCGAGCGTGACGGCATGGCGACGGTCACCGTGACGGTCGACGAGCCGGGCACGCCATGGCTGGCGGTCATCGACGAGAACCCGGCCACCTTGCCCGCCGGGGCCCTCGGAGCTGAGGTGCCCGCCCTGGCCGAGGGCGTGCGACGGCATCCGGACGGCTCGCTGGCGCAGGTGACGCTGACGTTCCGGGCCTCCCGGGTGCCCGCGCTCGGCGTTCGCCGGTACGCGCTGCGCGCCGTTCCCGCCCACCCCGACGGACGCCGGCTGGCGCGACATCGCCGCAAGCACGGCCATCGAGAACGAGGCCGTCGCGATCACCGCCGACCCCGCGCGCGGCGGCACGCTGGCCATCACCGACCGGCGCGCCGGCAGGCCGGTGCTGCGCGGCCCGGGCAACGAGCTCGTGCTGCAGGAGGAATACGACAAGCACCCGCGGTGGGGCGAGGGCGCGTGGCACCTGTCGCCGCGCGGCCCCGGCGCCGGCTCGGCGTCCGGTCCGGCGTCGGTCCGCGCGCAGCGCTCCCCCGTCGGGTCCCGGCTGGTGGCGACCTATCGGCTGGGCGACCTGCGGGTCACGCAGGAGACGGTGCTGTGGGACGGCGCCGACCGGGTGGAGTTCCGCACGCACGTCGACGGGAGCATCGGCCAGGACCACCTGCTGCGCGTCCGGTTCCCCGCCCTGGTGCCCGGTGGCCTGCCGGTCTACCAGACGGCCACGGCCGTGATCGGCCGCCCGTTCGGGCTGCCCGAGGCCGACACCGCCGCTCACTGGTGGACCCTCGACAACCCGGCGCATCACTGGTTCGGGCTCGGCGCGGTGGCACGGGCCGCCCTCATCCCCCCGGACGGCGCGCCAGTCCTGCAGGCGGTCGGGGTGGCCGAGGTCATCACGCCCGCTGCCCGGCCCGGCGGCCACGACGGTGCGGCTGGCCCGGTCCGCTCCCTCATGATCTCGCTCGCCGGCCTTGGCATCACCGCCACCTGCTCGGCCGACGACGGCCCGCGGTACGGGGCGGTCGATGTCGACTCCAACTTCCCGGACTTCCGGGTCGCGCTCGGCGGGCCGGAGGTCAACGCGTTCACCGCGGCCGTGCTGGCGGCCTGCGACCCGGCCGTGGCCGAGCGGCTGGCGAAGCTGCTCGCCGAGGAGGCATCGGCCCGGTTGTGGGTGCCCGCCACCCGGTCGCGCGCGGAGCGGTTCGCCCCGGACGCCGACCTGCGCGGGCCGCGCGACCTGCCGGTGCTGATCGTCGCGGGCACGGACCTGGCCGCCGCCATCGACGCGCTCCGGGCGGACCTGATGGCCGGCGGGCTGGTCGCCGTCGCCGCGGGCGACGCTCGCGGCGCAGGACGCGCTGGCCGACGGGGCGGTAGCGCTGTTCAACCGGGGCACGCCGGGCGGGGTCGTCGACTCCGGCGGCACGCTGTGGATGTCGCTGATGCGGGCCTGCTCGGCGTGGCCGAGCGGCGTGTGGATCGACGGCGACCAGCGGACGGCTCCCGACGGGAGCAGCTTCGCGTGGCAGCACTGGAGCCACACGTTCGAGTACGCGCTGGCCTTTACCGGCAGCGGCGACTGGCGGTCGGCGGGGTTCAGCGCCGCCGCCGAGGACTACAACCACGACCTGATCGCGGTCAGCCCGCGGGCCGGGCACCCGGCGGCGGACGGCTCAGCGGCAGTGGCGCCAGGCGTCCCGCTGGTCACCGTCGGGCCGCCGAACGTCTCGCTGCTCGCCCTCAAGCCGCGCGGCAACCCGCTGGCGGCCGGCCTTCCCGGCACGCTGCCCCCCGCCGGCGAGATCGTCTTGCGGCTGCGGGAGACCGACGGGAAGCGGACGGTGGCCCGGATCGAGCTGGCGGCGGGCATCGCGGCGGCGCGCGAGGTCAGCCTGCTTGAGGAAGACGATGGCGCCGCCTTGAGGATCGCCGGGGGCGCGGCCCACGTGGAGCTTCGCGCCGTTCGGCACCGCGACGGTGGCGCTCCGGCCGCTCGCGGCGCTGGCGCCGCGAGAGCGGCGCGACGGTCCCCGGGCACGAGGTGCAGCCCATCCACGGCCGGTACTGGCTGCACGGCAAGGGGCCGGCCCCCGTCGGCAACATGCCGGTGGCGGTGCACTGGTCACCGACCCGGGTGACGCTGCGGGAGACGGCGCTGGAGGGGTTTGACCCGCCCGCGGCCACGGCCGGCGATGCCGGGGCGCTGCGCCTGAGCGTTGCCGCCGGGCCGGGCGGCGGGGCCGGCGAGGTCGCGCTGATCGTGCCCGAAGGGCTGGTCGCTGACGTGGACGGTGCCCCCGCCGGGCCGGCGCTTCCCTACCGGCTCGGCGGCGGGGAGTACGCGACGTGGGACGTGGCCGTCAGGGCGCTGCCGCAGACGCCCGGCGGGCGGTATTTCGTCGCGGCGCGGATCAGCGACGAGCTTGGCCAGTCCGTCGAGGACACGGCGCTGGTCACGATCGGGGAGCCCGGCGCCCCGACTCCCGACCGCGACCCGATGGAGGCGTTCTTCCTGCTGCCGGCCGACGTCGCGGCCCAGGCAGGCGAGGCGGGCCTGGAGGTGGCGCCCCCGTCGCTGTCGCTGGCGCCCGGGGCAGCCGGCTCCCTGCAGGTGCGGGTGAGCAATCACCTGGCCTGCGAGCTCCGGGGCGAGGTGCAAGTGCTGGCGCCGTACGGTGCCTGGGACGCGGTGCCGGACTGGGCCGCGCCCGTGCGGGCCGACGCCGGGCTCGACGGTGACCCTCAGCTTTCCCGTCTCGGTCCCCGCCGCCGCCCGGCCCGGATGGGAATCGTGGCTGCTGGTGAAGCTGATGTACTTCGGCCGCGTCCGCTATTCCGCCGCCGTCCGGGTCGCCGTCACACAGTAAGCATCATATTTCGACACGACGTATTCATATGCTTGAAACTCGCTAGCAATATGGAGGAAAGCCGGATATAACCGTCACACTCGCAGAGAGGAGCCAGACGATGGCCCTATTCCAGCCCGCCCCCAGGGGCGGCGGCGAGAGTGACGCCGGGGGGACCACGGCGGGGCGGCCCGCCAGCGCCCCCGGAGGCACCCGACCTGGCCGCGCTGTCGGACATCCGCCCGTCAGCCGACTGGCTGGCCCGCCACCACGAGACGTTCACCAGGCAGCTGCACTACGAGATGACGATGCTGGTCCCCGCCTCGGTCATGCCCGGGTCCTTCGACATGGAGTCGTTCTGCCACCGGATGGTGCGGACGCTGCTGTGGGCGGCCCGCACGGACCAGCCTGGGCATGTCGTGGCCGAGGTGCTGCGCCAGGCCGGCGCCAAGAACTGGTCCGAGGGCTTCCCCGGCGACGAGTACGCGAGCGTCGCGCACGCCCTGGTCCAGACGGTGCGCTACCTCACGCCCGACGACTGGTCCACCTCCACGGGCTCGGCATGGGTCAGCTTCTTCGTGTGGGCCCGGCATCACCTGCTGGACGGGGCCAGGTCATGGCCGGGGTGACCCGGCGTCCGGGTCGGCGAGGGTAGCCGGAACGCGGTCCGGCTGGCGCCCGGCGGGGACCCCTCCGACGGCAGCCGCGCCCCTGGGGGCACCGCGGAACACCACGATGACCAGCAGGAGGGTCGCGGCGTCGAGCAGGGCCGCTAGGCCGAACGCCGCCGACATGCCATGGGCCAGGGCGTAGTGCTGGCGGGCGAGGGCCGGCAGGGCCGCGACGGCGGCGGGCGGCCGGGCCGCCGCATCGCGGCTCGCGGTGCCGAAGACCGTGACCAGGACGGCGAGGCCGAGCGAGCCGCCGACCTGCTGCAGAATCCGAGGCCGGCCTGGATGTGCGGCAGCGCGATGTTGACGACCGTCGCGTCCGGGATCGTCACTTGTGCCAATAGACCGCCAATGGCACAATGTCAGGAAGCGATCGCCCCGTGGGAGCGCCCCGAGCTTGGTCCGTGGCTGACCGACCCGGTTAAGCTCGTCCAGTACGACGGAATCGTCGCCTACGACGTGTCGCGGCTGTCGCGCGAGTACTTCGACCTGGCCTGGCTGCGGAAGTGGGCCGAAGAGAACCACAAGAAGCTGTACGTGATCAAGGAACGGCTCCACTGGCCCGACAACCGGGACGGGACACTGTGGGGGTCGCCGCCGAGCGCGCCTACGAGGAGCGGCAAGACATCATTGAACGGCTGACCAGGGAACTCGATGCGCTGCGGGAAGCTGGCAAGCTAGCCAACCGCTTCCCGTTCGGGTACACCTCCGCGGGGGACAAGTACCACCGCTACCTGACCCCCACCGACGAAGGACGCACCTACATTCCCCAGATCTTCCAGCACTGCATCGACGGCTGGTCGATGAACACGATCGCGCAATGGCTAAACGATGAAGGGGTCAAGCCCTCATCGGGCGAGAAGTGGTGGGGAGCGGTCGTTGGGCGCATCATCAAGAACCCGACTTACATGGGGCACCAGTGCCAGCGGGACCTTGTTCCCCCGGACGAGGTAGAAGAGAGCGACGGCAAGGCCGTCCGCTACCGCTACGGCAACGTCTGGACCGAGACCCCGCGCTTTCAGTACGGGAAGACCATCCACCGCTGCGAACCCCTAGTCGATGCCGCCATATGGAAGCGTGCGAACGAGGCACTAGCCGGCCGCCCCAAGCGGGGCCACGTCGATCCTCAGAGCCGTGCCATGCTCGCTGAGGCGCTGTTCTGCCCCTCCTGCGAAGACAGCCCCATGTACCGGATAAGGGGAGGTGGCGGCAAGAGCCGCTATCTCTTCTACTACCGCTGCTCCGGGCGGGGCAGCCAGCGCCAGGGCTGCGGCAACATGGTCCGGATGGAACTCGTCGATGCAGCGGTCAACGAGATCATGGCGAGCACGTTCGACGTGCCGGTCATGCGGCACGAGATCGTCTTCGGGAACGAGGCTGAGATCGCGGCCGAGCTAGAGCGAATCAACTTCGAGTTGCAGCAACTGGGCGCGCAGCGACTGCCTTGGGATGAGGAGGACCGCGAACGGGCGCGGCTGCGGGCAGAGCATGCTCGTGTGAGCAGCACCACGTTGATTGATGACCACGTGGAACTGGTCGAGACAGACGACACTTACCTTGAGCTGTGGGAGCGGCGGAGTGTCCAGGATCGCGGCCCCTGGCTCGTTGAGCAGAGCTTCCGGGTAACCGCCAGCAAGGAGCATGTGACCGTCTCCCGGGGGACGGTTCAGGGAGAGGCGTGGCTAGACGAGCCGGAGCGTATAACACCCTCCCGGCACCTGGAACGGGTGCACTGGGGTAAGTGCGAGTGCGGATGCGGCACTGACCTTTACGGTGCCAAGTGCCGCCAGAAGCGGTACGTCAACGGCACCCACCGAATGAGGGCTATACGTCAGCGCGAAGCCGCAGGCGAAACACAAGCCGCCGATTCACAGGAGTCGTGATCCGGCTCTCATCCGGTTCGTCTTCTGCGCCAGGCGAGCAGGCATCGGCCCGTGGCCTCCGTCGTGTACTCGACGTGGAACCCGGCCCGGCGGAGCGCCTGCTCACACTCGCGGAGGCGGCGGGCCCTGGACCGGGCGGGACCTGGTGCGCCGGGGAGGCGACGCCGACGCACGCGCCAGCCCGGCCCCTTGGGTCATGAGCCGGCGTGGTGGCACTGCGAGCACCCGTCCGGCAGGCACCGCACCCTGGCACGCGAGCTGACAGCCAGCAGACACGAGGCTGACAGCCCGGACTACGGCACGGGAGCGACCCCCGGCACGGCGGCGTGATCCGCCTTTCCTGACAATCTTCCGCCTGACCTCGTTCGGCTTCGGGATCAAGGCGGCCTTTGGCATGCGCGGGGACAGTCACGGTTCACGCGCGGGAAGGCACTTTCTCTCATGACATCTTCTGTCAGCGAGCGTTCTGCCCGGCAAGTCCTCCGGACGGTTCCCCGGCAGGTGGCCAGGCAGCTTGGACTGCCGGCGCACCTGCCGACCCTGGCCGGGCCGTATGCCCTAGTCAGCGGCTTAATATACCTGCGCTGCGGAACCGGGGGTGATGACTTATGTCATCGAAATATCATTCGCGCAGGGCGGGCACAGGGGCAGGGATAGGCACATCGGCGGCAAAGGACGAGGTCGCAGTCCTGGCCGTGTCCGCTCACCTGACCGACCGCGACCGTGAGCTGGTTCGCAGGTGGCTCAGCAAGCGCGAGGTCACCGAGTACCTGTACCTGAGCACTTGGGACGCCGAGCGCAACCCGCACCCGGACGGGCTGGGCGTCTGGGCCGAGGACGGCCGCGACATCGTGTTCTTCCTCGAATACGACACCGGCAGCCTGGCCCTGGCCCGGCGCTGACCGCGCGGGCGGCTGAGCAGAGGCCGCCGCGCTGCCTAGCCGCCCCGCTCCGGGACCGCCCCTTACTCTGGCACCGCGCTGATCGCGGTCTCCGCGTCGGCGAGCCCGGCCGGGCTGTCCGGCACCGCCGGCTTGCGGTCGCGCAGCAGCGTCGCGATGACCACGAGGGCGGCGACGTCGAAGATCGCGGCCAGCAGGAACGCGGTGGACATGCCGTGCGCGAGCACGCGGGCGTGGGACGACGCCGCCGACAGGCCCGCGACCGGGTGCGCCAGCGAGTCGCGGGTCGCCGTGCCGAACACCGCGACCAGGACGGCCAGGCCCACCGAGCCGCCGAGCTGCTGCATGACGTTGACCATGCTGGAGGCGGCGCCGGACTCCTCCGGCCTGACCCCGGCGAGCGAGGCGGTGGTCAGCGGCACGAACACCAGACCCATGCCGGCGCCGACAGCACCATCGGCCCGAAGACCCCGGACCAGTAGCCGGTCGACGGCGACACCCGCGACAGCCAGGCCATCCCGATCACCACCGGGACCATGCCGACGAGCATGAGCCGCTGGCCGCCGAAGCGCGGGATCAGCCGCGGCGCGAGCCGGGAAACCCCGAACACCAGGAGCGTCATCGGCAGGAACGCGACCCCGGCCATCAGCGGGCGGAAGCCGAGCACGTCCTGAAGGAACTGGGTGAGGAAGAAGAACATGCCGAACATGCCCCCCACCAGCAGCAGCCGCGCGACGAACGACCCCGAGCGGCCCGGGTCGGCGAACAGCCGCAGCGGCGTGATCGGCTGCGGCGCGCGGGTCTCGGTCAGCACGAAGGCCACGAGCAGCACGGCGGCCACGGCAAATGCGGCGATTGCCACGCCGTCCCCCCAGCCGTTGGACGCGGCGCGGATGAAGCCGTAGACCAGCGCGGCGACGCCCACCGTCGAGGTGACGGCGCCGCGGCAGGTCGAAGCGGCCGGACTGCCTGGGTGTCTCGCTCACGAACAGCGGGGCGAGCACCGTCACCACGATGCCGATCGGCACGTTGACGAACAGCACCCAGCGCCAGGAGACCCACTGGGTGATCAGGCCGCCGAGGACGAGGCCGAGGGAGCCGCCGCCGATCACCACGCCCGAGTAGATGGCCAGGGCCCTGATCCGCTCCTTGCCCTCGGAGAAGCCGCTGACCACGAGCGCGAGCACGGCCGGCGAGGCGAGCGCGCCGCCGACGCCCTGGACCGCGCGGGCGGCGAGCAGCACCCCGGCGTTCGGCGCGAGACCGCCGGCCAGCGAGGCGAGGGTGAAGACGACGATGCCGGTCAGGAACATCCGGCGGCGGCCGAGGATGTCGCCCGCGCGGCCGCCGAGCAGCAGCAGGCCGCCGAACGTCAGCGTGTAGCCGTTCATCACCCACGACAGGCTGGTGGCGGAGAAGTGCAACCCGGCCTGGATGTGCGGCAATGCGACGTTGACTACGGTCGCGTCGAGGATGACCATGAGCTGGGCGCGCGAGCATGATCGCGAGGCGCGATGGCGGGGCGCGCGGCTGGGCGTCGGGGACGGGCGTCTCCAACATTCGCTTCACGGCCGCCCGGCCCGGTATACGTTGAGGAAAGATACGGAGGTTCACTCCGCTTACTATACGGAGGCTTCCTCCGTTTTGCAACTGCGCCTACCAGCACATTGTTGCGCAGCGCTGTGTTCGCACAGATGATTACTTATCCAAGATGATCATGAGCTGAGCGCCGAGCATGATCGCGAGAGCCACGGCTGGCGCTGCGCCCTGGCCGGCCCGACGTCATGGGTTCGCGCGGCGGTGTGCGCGGTACTATCACCCCGGGATACGATGGAGGGAAGATTCGGAGGAATGCTCCGGTTCCGGCTATACGGAGAGAGCCTCCGAATAGCAAGCTGGCCTCCGGATTTTGGTCGTGAGCGCGATGCAGTCACCTGACGTCACTGAGCAGAAGATGCGCGCGGACGCGCGGCGCAGCCGTGCCCGGCTCATCACGGCCGCGACGGCCGCGTTCGCGGAGAACGGCGCGGACGCCCCGCTGGACGACATCGCCCGGCGCGCCGGGGTGGGAATCGGCACGCTCTACCGGCACTTCCCCACCAGGATCGACCTGCAGGCGGCGGTCTTCCGCAGCCAGGTCACCTCCGTCTGCTCGCAGGCCGACGACCTCATCGTCAGCTCCCCGCCCGAGCAGGCGTTCGCCGGGTGGCTGCGGGTGCTGGCCCGCTACCTCGTCACCAAGCGCGGCCTGTCCCGGGCGGTGATGGACTCACTGGGCAAGGACTCCGAACTGGTCTCCAGCTGCTTCCTGGCGATGCGCGAGACCGTCGACCGGCTGCTGGCCAGCGGGCAGCAGGCGGGCGTGCTGCGCACCGACCTCACCTCAACGGACGTGCTGCGCCTGGTGCATGGCGTCGCCATCACCACCGAGCAGGCACCCGAGGAGACCGACCGCCTGCTGTCCCTCCTGCTGGACGGCATGCGGCCGCAGTTATCCCTTTCATGCGGTCTTCCTTGTCCCGCTAGATGGCGGGAGGGCGGTTCTCGTAGGGGGTGCTGAGGACGACCGTGGTGCGGGTCGATACGTTCGCGACGCCGCGGATCTGCTGGAGCAGTTCCTCAAGGGCGGCCGGGGAGGCCACGCGGACCTTGAGGATGTAGTTCTCGTCGCCGGCGACGCTATGGCAGGCCTCGATCGCCGTCAGGTGGCGTAGCCGCTCGGGCAGGTCGTCCGGGGCGGCCGCGTCGAATGGCTTGATCGACACGAACGCGGTCAGCGGCAGCCCGATCACCTCGGGATCGCACAGCGCGACGTACCCCATGATGACGCCTTCGGTTTCCAGCCTGCGAACCCGCTGGTGAACGGCGGACACCGACAGCCCTGCCTGCCTGGCCAGCTCCGTGAAGCTCATGCGCCCGTAGCGGGACAGCAGGGACACGATCCTGCGGTCGATCTCTTCCACCACAGCACGTTAACGTGAATTGCCGGTCACTGGGAGGCCGGGCGATTACGGAATAGTCTCACCGTTTACGCTTTCGTAATTTCACAGAGTGCAACTGAGCCACTTGGGGTGCCACAGCTCACAGCCGCCCCGGGTGGGAGCACCACCGGGGCACCCGGCGCTTCCGGTGGAAGTTGCCGTACCGTACGTTGGACGGCCAAAGAACGTGGCGGGTAGTGGGAGACTGGAAGCATGCGACGGCAGCCTGAAGAGCTCTACGAGATCGAGCAGGCAGTGCTGGACAAGGCACTGCCCGACGTCAGTGGCGCGGCGTTCCTGGTTCACCTAGAGGGGTTCATGGACGCCGGGTCGGCCGGTCACCTCCTGACCGAGCACCTGCTCGCGGCGCTTGGCAACGAGCTCGTCGCCAGGTTTGACACCGACCGCCTGCTCGACTACCGGTCGCGCAGGCCCCTGATGACGTTCGACAAGACCCGCTGGGAGAGCTACGACGACCCGAAGCTCGAGGTCCGGCTGCTGCGCGACCCGGCAGGCAAGCCCCTCCTGCTGCTGACCGGCCCCGAGCCGGATCACGAGTGGGAGCTGTTCGTCGCGGCCGCCCGCTCGCTGGCAGAGCGGCTGAACGCGGGGACCATGATCACCTACTTCGGCGTCCCGATGGGCATCCCGCACACCCGCCCGCTCGGCGTGATGACGCACGCGACCCGGCCCGGCCTGATCACCAGCCGGGTGCCGTCCCCGGGCAGGCTGCAGGTGCCGGCCAGCGCGGCGGCACTCATGGAGTTCCGCTTCGGCGAGGCCGGGCGGGACGCGGTCGGCCTCGTGGTCCAGGTCCCGCACTACCTGTCCCAGGCCGCCTACCCCACCGCGGCGCTGACCCTGCTGGGCACGCTGCGCGAGGTCACCGGGCTCGAGCTGCCCGATGACACGCTCAAGGATGCGGCGGACCGCACCAACGAGCTGATCAACCGGCAGGTCGAGGAGTCGGCGGAAGTCGCCGACCTGGTCCATGGCCTGGAAGTCCAGTGGGACGCGGCCACGACCGAGGAGGCCAACCTCCTCGCGGAGGGCGAGGAGATGCCCACGGCGGACGAGCTCGCGGCCCAGTTCGAGCAATTCCTCGCCGAGCAGCAGCGCGGCGAGGAGCTCTAGGGCGACGGCCTTCCGTCACCTCCGCGCCAGCTCCTAGACGATCACCAGGTCACGGGGTGCGTTGTTGAGGCGCTCGTGGCCGTCGGCGGTGCAGACCACGATGTCCTCGATGCGCGCCCCGTGCGGCCCCGGGTAGATGCCGGGCTCCACGGAGAACGCCATTCCCGGCTCCAGCGGGATCGCGTTGCCCGTCACGATGTACGGGTCCTCGTGGGATTCCAGGCCGATGCCGTGGCCGGTGCGGTGGATGAACCAGTCGCCGTACCCGGCGGCGGCGATGATGTCCCGCGCGGCGGCGTCAACCGACTCGGCGGTCACGCCGGGACGCACCCGCGCGCAGGCTGCCTCCTGCGCCTGCCGCAAGACCCCGTAGTACGCCGCGAAGTCGGCGGGCGGCTGGCCGATCGCGTAGACCCTCGTGCAGTCCGAGCAGTACCCGGAGGCCATCGTGCCGCCGATGTCGACCACGACCACGTCGCCCTCCAGGAGCACCCGGTCCGATACCTCGTGGTGCGGGCTGGCCGCGTTCGGCCCCGAGCCGACGATCACGAAGTCGACCTGGACGTGGCCCTCGGCGAGGATGGCCTCGGCGATCCGCGCGCCCACCTGCCGCTCGGTCACGCCCGGCCGCAGCCACCCCGGCACCTGCTCGTGCACCCGGTCGATCGCCGCGCCGGCCTCGCGCAGCGCCGTCACCTCCGCGGGGGTCTTGCGGACCCGCAGGTCAGTCAGGACGGTGCTGGCGAGCACCTGGCGCGCGCGAGGGAAGGCCTCGCGGAACCGCAGCACGTTCAGCGCCCACATCCGGTCCGACAGCGCCACCGTCTCCGGGTTCCCCAGCCGCCGGCTGACGATCGCGAACGCGTCCTGCGTCTCGCCCCAGGAAACCACTTCCACCCCCAGCGCGGCGACCGGCGATGCCATCGCCGCCTTGACCTCCAGGCCCGGCACGACGAGGAACGGATCCCCGTCGGCGGGAACCGCGAGGCACGTCAGCCGCTCCAGTTGCTTGGCGTCATACCCGGTCACGTAGCGCAGGTCCGGGCCCGGCGTCAGCAGCAGGGCGCCCAGGCCGGCACCGCGCACGGCGTCCGTGACCGCCGCCAGCCGCTGCCTGGGATAGAGGGCCGCGAGATCCGTCGTCATGTCCAGTTGCTCCTTGCTGTCACCGGCGCTACGCACTTCTTGCTGTTATCATAATGGGGCGGCTAGCCGGCGCACACGACCGAACGGAACCGGCCCAGCGACGAGCCGAGTCCCAGTGCCTCGCCCATCTCCGCCAGCAGTCCCGGGTCCGGCGGGCGCGCGGGCAGGCCGCCATCGACCGCCGCCAGCGGCACGTCGGTCGCCGTCCGCACGACCGGCGGCGCGACGTCGAGGTAGGCTCGCGCGGCTTCCAGCTTCTTGCGGGTGCCAGGCGGGAAGCCGCCGTGCCCGGCGTCAAGCGCGTTCCTGAGCGCGTCCAGGCTGCCGAACGCCGTGATCAGCGCCGCGGCCGTCTTCTCCCCGACCCCGGGGACCCCGGGCAGGCCGTCGCTCGGGTCGCCGCGCAGCACCGCGAAATCGGCGTACGCGCGGGCGGGGATGTGGTACTTCTCGCTGACCGCGGCCTCGTCGATCGCGTCCAGCTTCCCCAGTCCCTTGACCGTGTACAGCACGCGGATGCCGCGCGCGTCGTCCACCAGCTGGAACAGGTCCCGGTCCCCGGTGACGACGTCCACCGGGGAACCCGGGCCGGCCGACCGGTCCGCTAGCGTCGCGATGACGTCGTCGGCCTCGTAGCCGTCCCGCTCCGCGAGGGCGATCCCCGCCGCCTCGAGCACCTGGGTGATGAGCGGGATCTGCACGACCAGGCCAGGCGGCGCCTGCTCGGTGCCGTCCGGCTCGGCCCGGTGCGCCTTGTACGACGGGATGGCGCTCACCCGGAAGGCCGGCCGCCAGTCGGCGTCGAGGCAGGCCACGAGCCGCGCCGGCCGGTGGTCCCTGACGAGGCGGGCAATGGCGTCGAGCAGGCCGCGGATCGCGTTCACCGGCGTGCCGTCGGGCGCGGTGACCGTCTCCGGCATCCCGTAGAAGGCGCGGTAGTACAGCGACGCGGTGTCCAGCAGCATCAGGGAGCCCACTGGGACATCCTAGCCACGCGGCACCGAGGTAACTGGAGGAGGATCTGCCCGCCAGTGACCGCGATCGTGCGGGCGGGCAGCGGACTGCTGGCGGGGCCGGCCACGACCGCGCCGGTGCTCACGCTGAACTTGCTCCCGTGGCACGGGCAGTTGATGGTGCCGCTGGCGACGGCGTCGCACAGGCAGCCCACATGGGTGCAGACCGCGCTGAACGCCTTGAACTGCCCCTTGACCGGCTGGGTGACGACAACCTTCTCGTCCGTGAAGACCATGCCGCCGCCGACGGGGACCTGCGACGCGTGGCCCAGGAGGGTGCCAGTGATCCCGCCGGCCGCCGCGGCGGTGCCGGCCGCGGCCTGGCTGCCCGCCGGCATCGCCGGCTGCTGCCCGCCGGGGGCCTGGCCCTGTTCATTGGCGTCGTAGGGAACGGCGGCGGTGCTGCACCCGGCAAGCGCGCCGCCGACTCCCGCGAGCCCGGCTCCGAGGAGCACGCAGCGCCTCGTGGCGCACCGGTCCGGCCGGGACCTGTCAGTCATGCGTCCTTCCCTTCGCGTGTGGTGAAGACGTCACACAGGCAGTGTGCACAGTGCCAGGCGGCACCGCCGGGCGGGTTAGAACACGGTAAGGACGCCCGCCCAGACCCCGGTCGCGATGGCGGACAGCCACGCGCGCCGCGGGTTGGGCTGTCCCCAGTGCGCGCCGATCCCCGGCCAGCCGCCCGCGGCGGCGCTCGCGGGCCATCCGCTGTCATGCGCGCCGCGCGACAAGGCCAGGCCGGTCGGCTCGGCGGCCAGCGCGGGCGGGGCCGCCGCCACCGGCTGCGACGTGGGCGGCCCCTGGGCTGATGGCGCCTGGGCCGATGGCGCCTGGGCTGGCGATGCGGTCGCGGCCCGGGCTGCCGCCGATGATGGCGGCTCCGGGGAGTCCGGCGCTGACGCGGCCGATGGTGACGCCGGGGACTCCCGCGGCGATGACGCCGCGGAGGACGCCGCGGAGGCGCCGGGCGATGCCGGAGAGGCCGGAGAAGACGCCGGCGTGGCGCCGGGCGAGGAGGGAGCTGGCGAGGCGGGCGTCGGCACCGAGGCCGTGGTCGCCGGGCAGGTCGTCCTGCCCGCGGCGGGATTGCCGGCCCCGGGGGTCAGGGCAGCCGCCTGGCGCAGGAAGCAGGCCTCGACCACGACGCCTGCCGGGTCCGTGCTCACGGACACGTCGTTCGTCATCCCGAACGACGCGCAGTTGAGGTTCACGAACGACGCCTGCAGCCGGGACGCGACGAAGGTGAACAGGTCGTCCGCCGTGGCCGGCGCGGGACTGGGCGCGCCGATCAGCAGGTTGACGTCCTGCTGGAGCCGCGTCCCCTGGATCCGCTCCATGTCCGCGCAGTACTCCTCGGGCGACTGGCCCGCCGGGAGGGGCGGCATGTCCACGATTGACCGGTAGCTATCGGTCTTGCCCGCGTTGAAGTTCCCGTTGGCATCCACGGTCATCGGGTCGTTGCGCGGGACGAGGGCGGCGGGGCCGCTGCCTTGCGCCTGGCCCGCCCAGCGCGCCGCCTGGAGCTCATCGAGCGGCAGGGCGGTCGCCGGGGCACCGCCGTTGGCCAGGTCCGGGGCGGTCCACGGCGAGCAGCCGAGGGACGGGTCCATGAAGAAGTCGAGCAGCCCGTTGTCGCTCCCGTTGAACAAGACGGTGGCGCTCGCGCCCAGCGCCTGCCGGCTGGCGCTCGTGTCCTGGGCGATCTGCCCGGCCGAGTTGGCCAGGTACTCGGCCGTGACATTGTCGCTCTGGTCCTGGTCGATGAGCGCGAAGTCGCGCGTCGTCAGGCACGCGAGCCCGTCCTTGGCGATCCCGGGGCTCGGCACGCGGAGCTCCCCCGAGCCGATGGCCTTGTTGGCCGCCTGGAAGAACGCGACCGCGTTGCAGGCGGCGACCTGCGTGAACGAACTGAACTGCCCGGCGATGTCCTGCCCGGCGACGCAGTCGGCCTGACGCAAGATGGGGTCCGGCGCACCGGACGCCGCCGGGCCGTCCGCCTGTCGCCGCGTCGCCGCGGGCGAGGCGGACGCCGGGGAGGCGGAACCGTCGGCTGAGCCAGGAGGCGCTCGGCGTCGCCGGCGCGCCGGCCGCCGCGCCTGCCTGGTCGGCGCCCTCCAGCGACAGGACGTCGCCGTTGTAGCCGAACCACAGCGCCACCACGGCGTCGGCGGGCAGCGCTGGCACCACCGCGGGCCGCGCGGGGAGCGTCCCCGCGTCGATCACCAGCGGGTTGTACACCGAGACACGGCCCGTGGCCGGGTCGATGACGGCACCCTGGACGAACGCCGTCTGGGCGTTGTTGGCCTCATCGCACGGCCCGTCCGCCGGGTCGGTCGCGGCGAGCTGGTAAGGCGTCGCGAGCCCCCGCGCGCTCAGCGGGTCCTGCGGCACGATGAGGGTGCAGTTGGCATTGGGCGCGGCCGTCGTGTCGGCGGCCGCCCCGGCCGCCACCCACCGGTCGGTCCCGATCGCCGCCGCGATGATCAGCAGGCTCGCGGCCGCGGCGATGAGCGCGAGGATCGTGAAGCCCCGCGGCCGCCGGTCCCGCCCGGCTTGCCCGCGGCTCAGTTGCCGGTACCTCCGGCGGAGTCTCCTCCGGTACCGGTTGCCAGCCGTCCTTGTTAGTCCCATTGCCCACGGTCCCTTCGCACGCGATGCCGTCCGGCCGTGACGCTCCCAGGCATCGCACGTTACAGAGTCGTGACCTGCAACGATGGCGCTTCGGCGGAAAATAGCCATTACAGGGTGATTACGGCACCAGGACTCACGCGAAGGCGAACCGCCGCCCCGCGAGGCCTGGTGCTTCTAGGCTGGGACGGTGCAGCCTCCCAGCGGCGCCCCGGTGACCGTCGCGACGCTCAACACGCTCGGCCTTCACATCGTGAAGTCGCGCCTGCCCACCCGTTACCGGCTCATTGCCGCCGCCTTCGAGGCCGGGGACGCCGACGTCGTGTGCGTTCAGGAGATCGCGACGTACTGGCACCTGCGGCTGCTGGCACGGCGGATGCCCTCCTTCGCGCACGTGGGCTGCAGGCGCGGGCGGCTCGGGCCGGCGGGGGCGCTGGTGACCTTCTCCCGGCTGCCGGTGGCCGGCACGGAATACCATCGCATCGGCCCGTCCCCCGGGGCGCCCGACATCGCCCGGCTCCCCCTGCGGAACCGGGTGACGGCCGGGCTGCGCGGTGCCCTGGTGACCCGGCTGGCGGGCAGCGGGCTGGCCGTGGTGAACACGCACACGACCTCGAACAAGGACGGTGACTGGTCGCTGGACAACCGCCACTACGGGGTCCACCACGCGCAGCTGGCCGCGCTCGCCGCGGTCATGCGGGGCGTCGGCGACCCCGCCGTGCTCTGCGGTGACTTCAACACCCCGCGCGACAGCGCGCTGTTCGCGCGCTTCCTGGCCGAATCTGGCCTGTCCGACGCGTTCGGTGGCACCTGTCCGCCCACCTACCGGGCGGAGTACCTCCCGGCGGGCGCGGTCGCCTACTGCGTGGACTTCATCTTGACCAGCCCCGGGGTGCGCACGGGGTCCCGCGGCCTGCTGTTCACCGACAGGCACCCGGCACTCCCCGCCCCTGGCTACCTGTCGGACCACGTCGGCCTCACCGCGACGCTGTCCCCCGGCTCGGATATCTGCCTAGGGGCGAGCGGAGGTCAGGACTTCTCGAGGATGGCCCAGACCCGCTTGGCGTCGAGGCCGGGCGCGCGGCGCGGCAGGAGATCCCAGCCCCAGTCGAGGCTGACCTCGCCAACGATCCCCAGGCCGCGCCCCGACTCCTCATTCCTGGCCGGCTGGCGCTGCCGCGGGACGCCGAGTGCCCGGGGCAGGTTGTCCCATACCTCGACCCGCAGTCGCACGCCATCGGACAGCAGGCGCACCCAGAGCAACGGCAGCCCGCCGCGCCCGTCAGTCCACGGCATGCCGTCAGCGGCGGTGGCGGCCTGCACGACGTTGGCGACCAGTTCGCTGATGACGAGCTCGCAGTCCTCCGCCAGGCACGCCAGGCCCCAGTGGGCTACGATCGTCCGGGTGAACGCGCGGGCCAGCCGGGCCGCCGTCGGCAGCGCGCTCACGGGCCCGAGGCCGGTGAACAATGGCCACTCCACGGAAACCACACCTTCTCCCGCAATCCGGGTGTTTCGGTCAAATTAGCGGTTCGTAAAATGTTCCAGCAGGCCCTGCCGCCGCGAAAATCGCGCCAAATTCGCGCTTCGCTAAGCCGGACGAAAATTCTCGGCAGCCGACCCGGGGCGGCGGTCCCTCGCCCCTCCGCGCCCTTCAATGCGAATGCGCACGCGCGATTGCCGCGAGCGCGACTCCGCGCGGATCTCGCTGCTGAGATACTGGCTGTGACGCATGGCACGGAGACGAGACCGGCAGAAATGGGTACACAGAGGGCTGAGATGAGCGGCGGACACGGTGAGCACGGGCGCGACCGTGCCCACGGGCATGCTCACGCGCACGGCGTCCGGCCGGGATCGGATGCCCGCTGGCTAGCCGCCGCCGGGGCGCTGATCGTCGCGTTCATGGGCGCCGAGGTCGCCGCTGGCGTCATCGCGCACTCCCTCGCGCTGCTGTCCGATGCCGCGCACATGCTGACCGACGCCGCCTCGATCGGGCTGGCCCTGGTCACGATGAAGATCGCCGCGCGGCCGCCGCGGGGCGGCTACACGTGGGGGCTGCGCCGGATGGAGATCCTGTCCGCGCAGGCCAACGGCATCACCCTCGTCCTGCTGGGGGCGTGGCTGTGCTACGCGGCGATCCGGCGGCTGATCGCCCCGGCCCCGGTGGCCGGCGGCCTGATGCTGGCGGTGGCCCTCGCCGGGGTCGCCGTCAACCTAGCCGCCGCCGCGCTGATATCCCGGGCGACCCGGCGACGGCGCGCGAGCATGAACGTCCAGGGCGCGCTCGCTCACGTCCTCACCGACCTGTACGCGTTCATCGCGACGGCGGCGGCGGCGGTCATCGTGCTGGCCACCGGGTTCAGCCGGGCCGACCCGCTGGCGACGCTGGTCGTCGTGGGCCTCATGGTGCGCGCCGGCGCGGGGCTGATCCGGGCCTCCGGGAGGATCTTCCTCGAGGCCGCCCCCGCGGGCCTCGACCTGGCCGAGCTCGGGACCACGATGGCCGCCAGGCCCTGCGTGGCGGAGGTCCACGACCTGCACGTCTGGGAGATCACCAACGGGATGGCCGCCGCGTCCGCGCACGTGCTCGTCACCGCCGGCCACAGCTGCCATGAGGTGCGGGCCGACCTGGAACGGCTGCTCACCGGGCGCGGGATCACGCACGCGACCCTGCAAGTCGACCACGTGCCCGACGACGGGCAGCGCGCCAGCCCGCGGCACGTCCCCGGCCCGCACTGCGACGACCCGCACGGCCCCAGCTACCGTCCCGCCCCGCCAGCCGACAGCGCGTAGCGGCTCAGGGCCTGGATGGCGCGGGTTCCGGCGCCGGCGGCGCTATTCGCCGAGGAGCCGTGCATAGTTCGCCATCGACCGGTTGTATCGCGGCAGGTGCCTGGCCAGCGCGGTAAGCACCAGCGACAGCCCTTCGCGATCACGCCCCAGCGTTGACAGGCACAGCGCGATCATGGCGTCGAGCGCGTCGGACAGGTGGTCCTCCCCGTTCTCCCGCTCCTTCACCAGGTTCGCCAGTGCCTCCTCGGGCCGCCCGACATTCCGCAGGGAACTGGACATCTGGATGACCGCGCGCCGCCGGTTCTCCCCCGTCAGTGAGCCGAGCTCCAGGGCCCGCGCGTAGAGCGGTACCGCGAGTCCGGAGTGTCCCCAGCTGTCACGGGCGCAGGCCTGGTGGAACAGCCGGTCGCCGTCGCCGGCGGGGAGCTGGCCGGCGAGCGCGTCGATCCCGGCGATGAAGTCGGCCTCCTCATAGTCGTCAATGGCGGCGAACAGGGCGGCGGCACGGCGGTTGACGTCGGCTTTCAGGGCGGCGGTCATGGGAGGGACTCCGATCAGGTACGCAAGTTTCCTCGGTGCGCTGACGATCATGCCGGAGCGGTTAGGATCGAGAAAGTCATTCGGCCACGGCCGAAACACATCGCCCGGCACCTGGCAGCCAGGGCAGACCGCAAGGAGCCGACAACATGGCGATCAGCCTCGGCTTCAGCCGCGCCGACCTCGCCCGCTGCCGCTTCGCGATCTCGCCGCTGTTCGAGACGCTGTCGGCGATCCGCGACGCGACCGGTCCCCAGGGCCCCGGCTACCACCACCGCTGGCTCGACAGCGTCCGGCCGGCCCTGGCCGGGCTCGATGCGGAGCCGATCGTCTTGCTGCAACCGCGCCGCGGCTACACCCCCGACTTCCTCGCCCCGCCGCCGACCGTTCCGGCCGGCGGCTTTGACGCTGAACTGGCCCGCGTGGCCGCGACTCCGGCCCCGGTCGTCGCAGCGCGAGATCGGGCTATCCCTGCGTTCCACGCCCGGCGCCAGCGACACCCCGACCGGACGGCTACTGCTGGGCGACCCCGCCGAGGTCCTCAGCCTCCTGACAGGGCTGATCCGCGCGGCGTGGGACGCCCTCGTGGCACCGCACTGGCCGCGGGTCCGGGCCCTGCTGGAGGCCGACGTGGCGCACCAGTCGCGACGCCTGGCCGAAGGCGGGCTCGACCGGCTGTTCGCCGACCTGCACCCCACCGTGCGCTGGGCCGGTAACACCCTCATCCGGGAACCCGGCGGCGACGAGCATCACGACCTCGACGGCCGCGGGCTGTTGCTGATGCCAAGCGTCTTCAAATGGGACGAGGTCATCGTCATCACCGACGCGCCGTGGCAGCCGACGGTCGTCTACCCCGCCCGAGGGCTTGGCCGGGTGTGGGAGCCGCGCCGGGGAACCGGGGGCGCCGCACTCGCCAGGCTCATCGGCCGCACCCGCGCGCAGGTGCTGGCCGGGCTGACGAGCCCGCGTCGACGACCTGGCTCGCCCACCGGCACGCCCTTGCGCCCGGCACCGTGTCGGAGCACCTCGCGGTGCTGCGGGACGCCGGGATGGTCGTCGGCGAGCGGCACCGGCATGAAATCCGGTATCGGCGTACCGAACTGGGCGACGCGGTGGTGCGGGCGCGTTCGCCGGCGCGCTCGCCGGCGGCGCCTACACGTGGCCACGTTCCGCCGGGCGGCCTCGTCAACGAATTGGTCGCCAGGCTCCCTCACGTGCCCGGCCAGGCCCGCATTCCCCTAATGTGAGGCTCGATGAGTACTCAGCGAGCCGGCCGCTGCCGCGGACGCCGGTGGCTCTGTCGGTGCTGAACCTGCTGAACGAGCGGCCGATGCACCCGTACGAGATGCGGCTGCTCATCCGCGAGCGTGGACATGACCGGGCGTTCAAGATCCGGGAGTCGTCGGTCTACGACACCGTGAACCGCCTGGCCGACCGGGGGTTCATCGAGCCAGTCGAGGTGAGCCGCGAGGGCGGCGGCCCGAGCGCACCGTGTACGCGATCACCGAGGCGGGCCAGGAAGATCGTCGCCGGGGCCGATGTCGGCCGCGAGGCCGCGCGGGTACGCGGGCGCATCGGGTACGTCGGGCAGCTCGGCGGGGCCGACGCCAACGCCACCGGCCGGGAGAACCTGCTGCTCGCCGGGCGGCTGTACGGGCTGGGCGCGGCCGCCGCCAGGCAGCGGGCGGCAGAGCTGCTCGCCACCTTCGAACTGACCGCGCTGGCCGGCCGGGCGGTTCGCACTTACCCGGGCGGGCAGCGGCGCCGCCTGGAGGTCGCGCTCGGCATCATGCACCGGCCGCGGGTCTTGTTCCTCGATGAGCCAACGACGGGCCTTGACCCCGCAGAGCCGCATCAACCTGTGGGCCAGCTCCGGCAGCTGCGGGACCTCGGCCACCTGAACCGTCGCATGTACTACGCGGTGCAGGCCGCCCGTGACCTGGCCGCCGGCGGCATCGGCACGCAGGCCGTCGGCCTTGGCTTCGCGGTCACCGGCGCGACGGCCGGGCTGGCCCTGTACTGGGGGCACCCGGGCCTACCAGCGGGCGATGGCGTAACCAGGCGGGCGGGTGCCCGGGCGGGAGGTCCCGCCCGGGGCTGGCGCGGGAACCGCGCCTAGGCCTCCGTCGGCGGGCGCTGCTCGCCGACGGAGAACCGGATGTTGCCCTGCCCGTCGACCTGAGCGTCCAGGATCTTGTCCTCGAGGTAGGCGGCGGCGGTCGGCTCGAGGAACACCCGCGCGCCGACGGCCTCGACCACCTCGTCGTCCTCGGCGGGACCTGCGGCGGCCGTGAGCTCCAGCGAGCCGGGGGTCGCTGGTTCCGCGAGGGACGTGATCCGCAGCCCGGCCCCGTCGGGGGCCTGCGGGACTGAGGTGACGGACTTGACGACCTCGGCGGCCGCCTCGGTGAGAACCATCATGAGCGGGTCCTTTCGTTTTCGTCCTGTCAGCAGGTACTGGGGATTCCCCTGCCCGCCCTGAGCCGCCCTTAACATCACCCCGGGCAGATAACCGCCCAAGCCCGCCCGGTCGCCGGTAGCTCAGCCGCCGATAGCGGACATCGGGCGGTCAGGCTGCAGGAAGGACGGGTCGTTGATCCCGTGTCCCGGCAGCTTGACCGCCACCGCCGCCCGCCACCGCGACGCGATCTCGGCGTCCGTGGCGGTGCCGCGCAGCAGGGCGCGCAGGTCGCTCTCCTCCCGGGCGAACAGGCAGTTGCGGACCTGGCCATCGGCGGTCAGCCGGACCCGGTCGCAGGATCCGCAGAACGGCCTCGTCACCGACGCGATCACGCCAACCCGGGCGGTGCCGCTGCACGCCGTCGCCCGTCACGAGAAAGGTCTCGGCGGGCGCGGCGCCGCGAAGTCGTTCGGAATCGGGGGACACGGTGAACTCCGCCGACAGCAGCCCCAGGATCTCGTCGGCGGTGACCATCTCCGCCCGCTTCCAGCCGTGCTGGGCGTCCAGCGGCATCTGCTCGATGAACCGCAGCTCGTAGCCGCGTTCCAGGCAGTAGCGCAGCAGCGGGACGGCCTCCTCGTCGTTGAGGCCGCGCATGAGGACGGCGTTGACCTTGACCGGGGCCAGCCCGGCCGCCGCCGCGGCGGCCAGCCCGTCCAGCACGTCCGGGAGCCGGTCGCGCAGCGCCAGCTTGCGGAACACCTCGGGGCGCAGCGTGTCGAGCGACACGTTGACGCGGTCCAGTCCCGCGGCCCTCAGCGGGGCCGCGAGGCGCCCCAGCCCGATGCCGTTGGTGGTCAGCGAGATCTCGGGCCGCGGGGCCAGCGCGGCGGTCGCCTCGATGATCGAGACGAGGTCACGGCGCAGCAGCGGCTCACCGCCGGTGAACCGGACCTCGCGGATGCCGAGCAGCTCAACGCCGATCCGGACCAGGCGCGTCACCTCGGCCGCGGTCAGCACCTCGGGCTTGGGCAGCCATTCCAGGCCCTCAGGAGGCATGCAATAGGCGCACCGCAGGTTGCAGCGGTCGGTCAACGACACCCGCAAGTCGGTGGCAATCCGCCCGTATGAGTCAGCCAGCATCGTCTAAGCCTACGCGTCCGATCTGCACCACGGGGCAAGGCCGGTTATGGCCGCCCCACAGGAACGAACACGATCGCGCTAGGCGATGTTCCGCGACGGGCACGAGCAGGAGGAGTCGCGGGCCGGTATAGTTGGGCGGGTTGCTAAGCTTCCTGACCACTCCGGACATTCGCGAGATCGCGGTAGTCCCCGGGGCGAATGTGAACCCTGACAGAGCGAGCAAGGCCCCCGATGGGAAGTAAGTGGGTTATGGCATCCACGCAAGCGTCCTCAGGTTCGGCAACGAAGCCGGCCGATGACGCGGCAGGCGGCGAGCGCCGGCTCGGCTCCGCACGGGCGCTGAGCGACCGGCTACCCCGGCCGTGGCTGTTCCCGCTGCTCGTCTATGCAGCGACGTGGGTCCTCATCGTCGTCACCTGGCTGGTCTCCAACGCGATCTACGGCAGGGCGGAGCCGTGGACGTTCTACTACCTGTTCAAGGACGCGACCCATTACCTGCAGATAGCGCAGAACGGCTACCCGGCGCGGCTGGTCTTCCCCCCCAAGGCGGTGCCGCACGGGTACCCGCACTTCGAGCTGGTCAACCTGCCGTCGGTCTGGCACTCGGCGCTGACGTACAAGCCGCCCGTCCCGGCGCCCCCGTACCCGTACCTGCCCGCGTTCTTCCCGGGCCTGCCGGCGCTCGTCTGGCTGGCGCACTGGGTCACCGGCGGCAGCTTCCTGATCGGGGCGCTCGTCACGAGCGTCCTAGGCGGGGCCGCTGCGGCACTGCTGGTGTGGATGCTTGCCGCCAAGGTGGGCGACCGGCACGTCGCCGACCGCGCGGTGGTGCTGTTCTGCCTGTTCCCCGGGGCGATGACGTTCGGCATGTTGTACTCAGAGCCGCTCGCCATCGCCATCGCCGCGGCCACGCTGCTGGCCATGCTCGACCGGCGCTGGCTGCTGGCGGGTCTGCTCGCCGCGGCCGGCACGTTCGAGCGGCCCACGCTCATCGTGGCCACCGGCGTTCTCGGCATCGGCGCCGTCGCGGCCATCCGGGGCTCGCCGGGAGTGGCGGTCGCTGGCCGCCGCCCCGCTGTCCCTGCTCGGCGTGGCCGGGTTCTTCGCCTACCTGGGCACCCGCTACCACGATCCGGCGTTCTGGTTCGCGACCGAGCGGCACGGCTGGAACCAGCGGATCGACCTCGGCGTGCACACCTTCAAGCTGCTTACCTGGCAGGCGGGCAAGGCCACCGCCCAGAACGCGTTCTTCACCGTGGTGCTGACCGTGATGTTCGCCGTGGCGGTCGCCGGGGTGATCTTCATGATCAGGGCGCGGCTGCCGTGGGAGGTCACGCTGTTCACGGTGCTGACGCTGCTGGCATGCATCGTGTCCAACGCGCAGAGCACCAAGCCGCGGTTCGTGTGGAGCGCGTTCGGCGTGTTCATCGGGTTCGCCGCGGTGAAGCTGCCGCGCTACGTTTACTGGCCGCTCGCGGTGGTGTCGGCCTGCCTGCTCGTCTTCCTCATCGGGTGGTGGCCGCACCACTACGTCGGCCCGGCGCCGTGATGGCCGCCGGGAAGCGGCCGCCGGCGGCGCGCCGTTGGCCACGCTAACGCCGGCCGTCAGGCTTGTGTCGTTTAAGGCGGAGGCGGACGGGAATCGAACCCGCCGACCGCGCGGCGCGCGGCCCGCTGGTTTTGAAGACCAGGGGGACCACCAGGAACCCAGACGCCTCCGCTCATGACTATAGGAGAACCCCCTTGGCAGTGCGCGAAAGCCCCTGGTGGCAGGATGCCGTGGTCTACGAGGTCTACCCGCGCAGCTTCGCCGACGCCGACGGTGACGGCATCGGGGACCTCGCGGGCCTGCGCGACCGCCTGGACTACCTGGCCGGCCTCGGCGTGGACGCGATATGGCTGACGCCGTTCTACCCCTCGCCGTTGCACGATGGCGGGTATGACGTCGCGGACTACTGCGACGTCGACCCCCGGCTCGGCTCGCTCGAAGGCTTCGACGCGATGGTCGCCGACGCGCGCGAGCGGGGCATCCGGGTCATCGTGGACATCGTCCCGAACCACTGCTCGGCCGAGTACCCGCTCTTCCAGGCGGCCCTGAAGGCCGGGCACGGCAGCCCCGAGCGCGACCTGTTCATCTTCCGCCCCGGCCGGGGCGCCGGCGAGCCGCCGAACAACTGGCCGTCCACCTTCGGCGGCCCCGCCTGGGACCAGGTGCCGGACGGTGACTGGTACCTGCACTTGTTCGACTCCAGCCAGCCGGACTTCAACTGGCACCATCCGGACGTTGTCGCGCTGTTCGAGCGGGTGATCCGGTTCTGGCTGGACCGCGGCGTGGCGGGGCTACGGGTGGACGTGGCGCACGGCCTGTTCAAGGACCCGGCGCTGCCCGACATCTCGGCACCGGTGGCCCACCACGCGCCGTCGCCCTACTATCACCGGCCGGAGACCCAGGCCCTGTTCCGGTCGTGGCGGGCGATCCTCGACTCCTACCCCGCCGCGAGCTTCCCCGGTGCGCGTACCGCCATCGGCGAGGTCTGGTACGACAAGGAAGCCACCCTCCTGCCGTACCTGGCATCCGGTGGCCTGCCGCAGGTGTTCAACTTCGACCTGATCACCGCGCCGTGGGAGGCGACGGCGATCCGCGCCGCGATCGACGCCACTGACGCCGTCTCCAGCGGGTCGCAGGCCCCGTGGGTGCTCGGCAACCACGACGTCGTCCGCCCGGTCACCCGGTTCGGCGTCCGCGAGGCGCGGGCCGCCGCGCTGCTCCAGCTCGCGCTGCCCGGGTCGGCCTACATCTACCAGGGCGAGGAGCTCGGCCTCCCGGAGGTCCTCGACATCCCGGACGAGGCCCGCCAGGACCCGACCTTCCGCCGCACCGGCGGCGCGCGGCTCGGCCGTGACGGCTGCCGTGTCCCGCTCCCCTGGTCAGCCGGCGGCCGGTCGTACGGATTTTCCCGCGCGGAGCCTCAGCCCCCCGGCCAGGCCAGCTCGCCGGCCCCCTGGCTTCCCCAGCCCGCCGGATGGGGCGCCTACAGCGTGGCCGCCCAATCGGCGGACCCAGGGTCGTTCCTGTCCCTGTACCGGGCGGCGCTGCGGCTCCGCCGCTCCCACCCGGCGCTCGGGGCGGGGGCACCGGGCGGGGAAAGCGGTGACGCCGCCGCGCTGCGCTGGATTGACGACGTCGTCGACGGCCCGGCACCCGACGGGGTCTTGCACTTCCGCCGGGACCCCGGGTTTGAGTTCTTCGCCAACCTCGGCCCCGTCCCGCTCCCGGTCCCGTCGTACCGGGAGATCCTGCTCGCCAGCGACCCGGCCGTCCTCGGCCATCCCGTCGCGATCCCGCCCGCCACGGCCGTATGGCTATCGGTGTAGCCAGCCGGCCTGTCATCGCGGCGCCAGGGACCGCACCTACCCAGGCTGGCACCGCCGGGCCGGGCAGGAAAGGTCGTGGCCGGCCCTGGCGGGATCCGGTTAGCGGGACTTGCGGCCTACGTAGGCCAGTGCGTCTATCGGGAGAGGGGCGGTGCTCGCCGGCGGCCGCCTCGGCCGCCAGTTGCGCGCCTCGATGAGGCCGGGTTCCACGATCTCCAGGCCCGTGAAGTAGCCCTCGATCTGCTCGCGGCTGTGCAAGTACATCTTGGCGACGCAACAGTAGGCCTTATCCCAGTCCCGGGCGATGCCCGCCCCGCCGTTGCTGGTGCCGATGCACAGGATGACGAAGCTCCCGGCCGGCATGGCGTCCCGCAGCACGGCCATGACCCGTCCGGCCTCAGCAGGCCGGACGAAGTCCAGGACTACGCCAAGGACCACGCAGAACGGCTCGCTGAGGTCGATCAGCGCCGTCAGCTCACCGTGGGCGAGGATGTCACCCGGGTGGCATACGTCCCCCGGCACGGCGGCCACCCGGCCGGGACGGGCCAGCAGTGCGGCGGTGTGCGAGATCACGACCGGGTCGTTATCCACGTACGCCACGCGGGCATCCGGGTTGACCGAAGTGGCGACCTCATGCGTGGCGGAACTGCCCGGCATGCCGCAGCCCACGTCGATGAACTGCACGACGCCCTGCCGGGCCACGTAGCCGACCGCACGGGCCTGGAACTCCCTGCTTTCCCGGGCCAGCGCCGCCGCTGGCGGGTAGATCTCCACGAGCTCGGCGGCCATCACCCGGTCCACTGCGAAATTGTCTTTCCCGCCCAGGGCGTAGTCATGGAGGCGCGCGACCGACGGCTTCCCGGCGTCGAACGGCAGCATCGGGCCATCGACCATAAAGCCAACGCTATAGACATTTACCGGCAACATCCATTAGTTCGATGAGCCTCATGGCGGAAGATAGCGCGCACCCCCCGGCACCGCGAGGGCCTCGGCATCCGCGCCGGGTAACCGGAGGCGGTGCAGGTCCCCTGGCAGCCGCTCGGCGCGGCGCGTGCGCTCAAGGTATTCGAGCAGCGGGACCGCCACCCGGCGGGTGGTGCCCAGCGCCTGCCGTGCCTGCGACATCGTGAACGGCTGCGGCAGGTTCGCGAGGATCGCGATCGCCTTGTCGTCGGCGCCGGGCGCGAGGACAACCTGATCGGCGACCCGGAGCAGCAGCCCGCCGCGCGCCGCCGCTGCCAGCGCCTTGCCGTCCAGGCCCAGCTCGCGCAGCCGCTGGGCGTCCGGCGCGGCGAAGGGGCTTTCCGCCAGGCCGCGCAGGACCCGCCCGATCGCGTCCGCTACCCCGGGCGGTAGCGAGCCCGGCCGCGAGGCGCCCGCCAGCCGCAGGTAGCCGCCGTCCAGCGTGACGGCCTCGGCAGCCGTCTGCCCCGTGGCCGCGGCGAGCGGGACGACCAGGTCACGGCTCGGCAGCCCGAGGCTCGCGCGGGCCGCCTCGACGGGCATGCCGGGCGCGAGCGGGTCCCGGGCGGTGAACTCGGCCACGGCCCGGGGAAGCGCCTCGCGCAGCAGCGCCCAGCGCTCGGGGTCGACGAGCCAGTCCCCCGCGACCGGTTCCGGCAGGCTCGTCACGCCCATCGCCGACAGCGCCGCGGCCCGCAGGATGCCGTGCCTGCGCAGCAGTTCACCGGCCCGCGGGACGGCGGGCCACTGTGCCATCTCCCGCCCGGCCGCCAGCGCGCCGCCGCGACGGCGCAGCGCCGCGGGCGCGACGTCGAGCACTGTCGCGCCGAGGATCAGGGCAGCGGAACCTGGCGCACCGGAGTCCCGCGTGCCCGGATCGCGCAGCAGGAGCCGGTCCCCCACGTGCAGCGGCAGCGGCTCACGCAGCGTCAGCCGGGCGTAGGCGGCCGTGTCGCCGCCCGGGGGCGGGGCTGCGAGCACGCGAAGCCTCGCCGGGACCCTGGCCGCGCCGATGTGCGCCAGGGGCTGCCCGGGCAGCCGGCCGCCACCGCGCTCGACCCGCACGTCCACCTGGCTCGTCATCGTCCACCGGCCAGGCTCCACCAGCGCCATGCCGCGCCGCGGCAGGTCCGGAGGGATGCCCCGCAGGTTGAGCGCCACGCGGGCGACCCCCGTCACTTCCCCGGCGGGCTGTCCCAGGGATTGCAGTGAGCGGACGCGGACCGGCCGCTGGGACGGCGTGAGCAGCAGTTCCTGCCCGGTGCGCACGGTCCCGGCGGGCAGCGTGCCGGTGACGACGGTGCCGCTCCCCCTGATGGTGAACGCGCGGTCGACCCAGAGCCGGACCGCGCCCCCGCTGTCACCGTCACCGGCCGCGATAGCGGCGCGGCGGGCGTGCGTGGCCGCGAGGCGGGCAAGGCAGGCACGCAGCTCGGGCATTCCCTGGCCGGTGACCGCGCTGACCGCGACGCGCTCGACGTCGCCGAGGCTGGTCATGGCGATCTCGGCGGCCGCCTCGCGCAGCGCGGGGCCAGGATCGGCCAGGTCGGCCCGGGTGACCACGAGCAGCCCGTGCGCGACCCCGAGGGCGTCGATCGCCGCGAGGTGCTCGGCTGACTGGGGCATCCAGCCACCATCGGCGGCGACGACGACCATGACCGCGGGAACGGGGCCGAGCCGGCCAGCATGTTCGGCACGAAGCGCTCGTGGCCGGGCACGTCCACGAAGGCAATCGTTTCCCCGCCCGCGCCACCCCGCCGCCCGCGCCGCCCGCCCGCCCGCGCCGCCCGCGCCAGCCGGCAACGTCAGCCAGGCGAAGCCCAGGTCGATCGTCATGCCCCGGCGGCGCTCCTCCGCCCACCGGTCTGGTTCCATCCCGGTCAGGGCCCGGACGAGGGTCGACTTCCCGTGGTCCACGTGCCCGGCGGTGGCCATCACCAGCACCCGTTACCGCCCGTCGGCTCTATTTTCCCCACTCGCCCCACCCCCGCCACTGATCCCACCCCTACCACCGGTCCCGCGCCCGGTGAGAGCGGCGACCAGCGCGCCCAGCAGCGGGCCGTCATCGGCCGGGTCCACGGTGCGCAGGTCGAGTAGCAGCCGCCCTTTCTCGACGCGGCCGACGACCGCGGGCACCTCTCCGCGGCGGACCGGCTCGCTCCACCGCAGCGGTCCCGCGAGCGCTTCCGGCAGCGCGATCGCGGCACTGGGCAGCGTCACGCCGGGGGCGCCGCCCCCGCCGATCGCGGCCCGCGAGGCGACGGCCTCGACGGCGGCGAGGTGCGGCAGGAGCCCGGCGCGGAGCCGTTCGGACCGGGAGGTAAGACTGGCCTGGCCGGCGGCGAGGGCGCGGGCGACCGGGGGCGGCGGCCCGGTGAGGGTCGCTTCCAGCGCGGCGAGGGTCAGCTTGTCGACGCGCAGCGCGCGGGCGAGCGGATGCCGCAGCAGGCGGGCGACGATCGCCTCGGTGCCCAGCAGCAGGCCGGCCTGCGGGCCGCCGAGTAGCTTGTCGCCGCTGGCGGTGACCAGGCTCGCGCCGTCCCGTAGCGCCGTCGCCGCGTCGGGCTCGCCGGGCAGTAGCGGGTGCGGCGCGAGCAGGCCCGAGCCGATATCGTGCACCACCGGAACGCCCAGCGCCGTGAGGTCCGGCACCGCGGCGCTGGCCGTGAAGCCCTCGATGCGGTAGTTGGAGGGGTGGACCTTGAGGATGAACGCCGTGTCGCCGCCGACGGCCTCCCGGTAGTCCCCCGCCGTCGTCCGGTTGGTCGTCCCGACCTCGCGCAGCCGGGCCCCGGTGGACGCCAGCAGGTCGGGGAGGCGGAACCGGTCGCCGATCTCGATCAGCTCACCGCGGCTGATGACGATCTCCCGGCCCGCCGCGAGCGTGGTGGCCGCGAGCACGAGGGCGGCGGCGTTGTTGTTGACGACCCCGACGGCCTCCGCGCCGGGGACGGCGGCCCGCAGCGCGGCCAGTGCGCCCTTTCCTCGCGGGCCGCGACGGCCAGACGCCAGGTCGAACTCGATGTCGCAGGTGCCCGCGGCGGCCACGGCGGCGGCGACGGCGGCCGGCGAGAGCGGGGCACGGCCGAGGTTGGTGTGCACGATGACGCCGGTCGCGTTGATCACGCGGGTGAAGGACGCCGCCGTCGCGGGCAGCCGCGCCACGGCGGCGTCGGCCACGTGCGCCAGGTCCGCCGGGACGGCACCGTCGCGGGCTTCCTGCTGAGCCTGCCCTATCGCGGCCTTGACGAGCCGGCGGCCGAGGCGGTCCTGCGCGGCGGCCAGCCGGGGGTCGGCCAGGAGAAGGTCAGTGCGCGGTATGCGGGGATGGTGCGCCACGATTGGCGACGTTACTCCAAAAAAAACCGGGCGCGGAGGCTGTGCCTCCGCGCCCGGCCCCGTCCCGGCCCTCCCCCTCCTGAGGGCCGTCCAAGCAGTGCCGTCCCGTCCGCACCCTTGAGACACTGAGTTTAGTGTCTCATGTACGGTGTTGGGAAACGTTGTCCACCTCAATCCCTTCATATGAGGGCAAAGCACACGGGAGACGACCATGACGACCCGGCCGGATCGGGTCCCGGCGGATGAGATCAGGCAGCGGATGCTCGACGCGGGACGGGAGCTGGCGCTGGAGGCCGGGGCCGCGCTCACCATCGAGCACCTGCGCCTAGAGGAGGTCATCCAGCGCGCTCGCGTGCCGCGCAGCTCGGCGTACCGGCTCTGGCCGTACAAAGAGGACTACATCAACGACCTGCTGTGCTATCTCGCCGGAGCGGGCAGCTGGTTCAGCGACCGGCCGGTCATGACGCCGGAGACCACGATGGTGGTCAGGCAGCTCGTCGCGGACAACGGGGCGCTGCTCGCGACCATGGACGGCCGGCGCGCGCTGCTGCGGGAGATCGTCCGGGTCACGACGGAGCGCAACTACCGGATGCTCTCGGAAAGCCCGCAGTGGCGGCTGCACATGGCCCTGGTGGCGACGCTCGGCTCTACCAGCGGCGGCGCCGCTGCCCCGGGCGAGGCCGGAGGGGCCGCGGCCGGAGAGGGCGCGGCCCGGCGCCGGGTCGCCGCCGCGCTGGAGGACGCTCAGTCGCGGTCACGCGAGGTGATGGTGGCCGTGTTCGGGATCGTGATGGCCGAGCTCGGGCTGCGGCTGCGTGATCCGTGCTGGACGGCGGAGCACCTGCAGCTGGCGGGCGGGTTGTTCGTGCAGGGCCTCGCGCTGCGCAACGTGCAGGTTCAGGCGGCCCTGCGGGCAGGCGACGACGCGGCGGGCGATCTCGCCGGCATCAGCACGGCGGCCCATGTCGACGCGCTCCTTAACGCGCCCGTGCCCGGCCCGGGGCTGCACGGCGGCACCGCGCCGTGGACGATGGTGGCGTTCGCCTACCTCGGCCTGATCGACGCGTTCGCGGAGCTTGACCCGGGCTTCGTCCCGGGGCACCACCACGGCCTGCCGGGCTGATCAGGTGACGCTCGCCCGCCTTCGACGAGGCAACGCGGCGGTCAGCAGTGCGCTGCCATCGGTGCGCAGCAGTACCGCCGCCACCGTGAGCATGACGACGAACAGCCCCAGGCCCGCCAGCAGGTACAGGTTCCCGGCGAGGACCTGCAGGCCATGCCAGTGGTACTCGGGGTAGGCGGGGTTGTCCCCGTGCGCGAACACCGCCGCCGGGGCGTAGTTGATCAGCCCGCCCTGGAGGAGGCCCGCGCGTGACTGCCAGAAGTCCGGCCAGGCGCCATAGGCCACCAGGACCAGGCCGGCAAGGCCCAGCCATCCCGCCCGGGCCCGGCCCGCGGCCCGGGCGCCCACGCCGGCCAGCAGCGCCACGCCCGGGGCGATCCACACCCAGTGGTGGTCCCAGCTGATGGGCGAGATGAGCAGCGCGGTCAGCGCGCACGCCATGCGCCCGGCGAACGGGCCCAGGACCGCCCGCTGTTGGAGAGCACCACGGCGGCCGCCAGCCCGGCGGCCGCCACGACGACGAACGCGACCAGCCAGGGGAGCTGCCCGCTGGGGATGCTTCCCGCGAACCGGGTGATGATGCCGCGCAGCGACTGGTTCTGCTGGTCACCGACGAAGCCGGTCCTGCCCGCCTGCCAGAAGTCCAGCCGGAGCCACCAGGCCACCGAGGGGCGCGGCAGCGCGATGAACCCGATGACCACCGTGGCGAGGAACGCCCCGCACGCGACCAGCGCGGCACGGAACCGCCTCGTCAGCACCAGGTAGACGATGAACAGCAGCGGCACCAGCTTGATCCCGGCGGCGAGGCCGACCGCGGCGCCCTTCCAGCGGCGCTGGTCCGGCTGGCACATGTCCCAGACGACCAGCCCCATCAAGACGAGCTCCACCTGCCCCAGGTACAGCTCACGCTGGACGGGCTCGGTCCAGAACGCGAGGCTGGTCACGAGCAAGGTCGCCCCCAGGCGGGCCGGCAGCGACCGCCAGCCAAGCTCGCGGAAGGCGATCCACACCGTGGCCGCCAGCGCGAAGGTGCTGGCCAGCGATACCAGCCCCATGAGCGCCCTGAACGGCACCGCCAGCCCGCCCATGAACAGCAGCGCCGCGAACGGCGTGTAGGTGAACTGGATGCCGAGGTCGTTCCGGTAATGCCAGCTGTAAAGGTTCGCCGGCTTGTGCAGCGCCTCATGCGCTCCGCCCAGGTAGACCCGCAGGTCGAAGCCGTCCAGGCTGGTCTTCCACGGGTGCGTCGCCAGCGCCGCCAGGTACGCCGCCGCCGCGACGGCCGCGACCACGGCCCCCGCGACCAGCAGCGCTCGCGGCCAGCGGCCCGCCCCGTCGCCCACGTCATGCCCGGTGCCGGCACTCGCGCCGTCGTCCTGGGCGTTGCCGCCGTTCGCGCTGGCCACGCCTGATCCAGGACTCGCCGAGGGAGTCACCGGGCTCGTCGGGGGAGTCATAGAGGCACTCTAATGTGTGCAGCAGCACCGCGTGACGGCGCTGCGCGACGCGGCTGGCAACGATATGGAGGCGACGATGACCGAGCACCTCGAGATCGAACGGAAGTTTGACGTTAGCGCCGGGTTCACGATCCCCGGCCTCGCCGCCGTTCCCGGGTGCGCGGCGGTCGCCGGGCCGGTCACGCATCACCTGTCGGCGACTTACTACGACACTCCCGGCAACCGCCTGGCGGCCAGCAAGATCACCCTGCGCCGGCGCACTGGCGGCCCGGACGAGGGCTGGCACCTCAAGCTGCCGGCCGGCCAGTACGCGCGCCGCGAGATCCACGCGCCGCTGGCCGCCGGCGACGAGGCCCGGGTCCCCGAACGGCTGGCCGGCCAGCTAGCCGAGGTCACCGGGGGCCTGCCCCTGGCGCCCATTGCCCTCCTCACAACGGAACGGACCGTCGTGACCCTCCTGGGCGCGACCGGGGCGGCCCTGGCCGAGGTCGCCGACGACGCCGTGACGGCGCGGCGGCTGGGCACCGCCGGCGAGCCGCTGCGCTGGCGCGAGGTGGAGGTTGAGGTGGCGGAGGACGCCGCCGACCCGCAACTGGTGCTCGAGGGCGCCGCGCGGCTCCTGCTGGCGGCGGGCGCGGTGCCCGCCGCGAAGGGATCGAAGCTCGCCCGGCTGCTTGAGAGCTAGCTATTCTCAGAGGGAATACATAGCCGCGGCACACGACTTACCACCGGCCACCTTGGCATCCTGAGAGGGTAGCCCGGTGCCCTGGCGGGTAACCCAGAGCCACGGGGTCGCCACTGACGAGGATGACCAACTGACATGCCTGATTACCCTGTGAACGGCACTCACGCCACGGCTGTGAGTACCGCGCCGGGCACGCCGCCCAGCCAGGCCGAGGTGGTGCCGGCCCAGCAGGCTCGCGGTGGCACGCAGCACGCGGACGGCACGCCGGTGCGCGTGCTGGTGGTGGACGACGAGCCGAGCCTCGCTGAGCTGCTGTCCAGCGTGCTCCGCTACGAGGGGTGGAGCGTGCGGACGGCGGGCAATGGCGCGGACGCGGTGCGCTCCGCCAGGGATTTCCGGCCCGACGCGGTCGTCCTTGACATCATGCTGCCCGACTTCGACGGCGTCGAGGTCATGCGCCGGATGCGGCAGGACCTGCCGGACGTCTGCGTGCTGTTCCTGACGGCGCGTGACGCCGTGGAGGACCGGGTGGCCGGCCTGACCGCGGGCGGCGACGACTACGTCACCAAGCCCTTCAGCCTGGAAGAGGTCCTCGCCCGGCTGCGCGGCCTGCTGCGCCGCGCCAACCTCGCCAGGACCAGCGCGGAGGGATCGCTCGTGGTCGCGGACCTCACCATGGACGAGGACGCGCGCGAGGTGCGCCGGGGCGGAGACCTGATCGACTTGACGGCCACCGAGTTCGAGCTGCTGCGGTTCATGATGCGCAACCCGCGGCGGGTACTGTCCAAGGCGCAGATCCTTGACCGGGTCTGGAACTACGACTTCGGCGGGCAGGCCCACGTGGTCGAGCTGTATATCAGCTACCTGCGCAAGAAGATCGACGCTGGCCGCGAGCCGCTCATTCACACCGTCCGGGGCGTCGGGTACGTGCTGAAGCCGGCGGTCTAGCGCCGGTGGCCACGCCGCGGCGCCGACTGATCCCTGGGTCAGTGCTTCCGGTCACGCTGCGCGGCCGGCTGATCGCCGGGCTGATGGTGCTGTTCGCGATCGGCTGCGCGACCGTTGGGGTGACCACCTACATGGCGGCCAGGGACTCCCTGCTGAACGAGGCGCGCGGGCAGCTGCAGACCGCGACCGGCCTGTGGTCCGGCTGCATGAGCAGCGCTGAGCTGCAGCAGGGCCGGCCGCTGGGCTCGCCGAGCCCGGGCGTGTCGGGCGGGCACGGCTCGCGGGTCGCCGCCGGCGTGGACATCCTCGATCCGCCGCCGTCGTGCGAGGGTCCGGGAACCTTCGACAACGGCCTCGGCCCGGGAACCTTCGAGGCGACCATCTACAGCGGCGCGCTCAACCCCTACGTCGTCGAGCGCGGCACCCCCCGGCTGTCGGCCGCCGACGAGGCGGCGCTGCGCGACCTGCCGGTCGCCCCGTTGCCGGGGCCGGGCAAGACTGCCTCGTCACCCACGTATATCTTGACGCTCAGCTCCCTTGGCGGCTCGTTCGTCTTCACCTCGATCAAGGACCACGACGGGGACGCGACCTGCATTATCGGCCTGCCGCTCGGCGGCATCTATGACACGCTGCATGACCTGGCCGTGACCGAGCTCGCCGTCTTCGGGCTCGTGCTGGTGCTGGCCGGGGTGCTGGGCACCGGCTGGGTGGGGCTGTCCCTGCGCCCGCTGCGCCGGGTCGCCGCGACCGCCTCCCAGGTCGCCGAGCTGCCGCTGGAGTCGGGCGAGGTCGAGTTTCCCGACGGCGTGCCCGATAGCGACCCGCGCACCGAGACCGGCCAGCTGGGGGCCGCCTTCAACCGGATGCTCGGGCACGTGCAGACCGCCCTCGCGCGCCGGAACGCGAGCGAGACGCGGCTGCGCCGGTTCGCCGCCGACGCGAGCCACGAGCTGCGCACCCCGCTCGCCGTGATCCGCGGGTACGCCGAGCTCGCGCTGCGCCGCCCGGGCGACTCCCCCGACCCGGTGATCCACGCGCTGCGCCGGGTCCTGTCGGAGTCGACCCGGATGACCGTGCTCGTGGACGACCTGATGCTGCTCGCCCGGCTGGACGCCGGACGGCCACTGGACCGCGAGGCCGTCGACATGTCCCGGGTCACCATCGACGCCACGAGCGACGCGCGGGTGGCCCAGCCGGGCCACCGCTGGATCCTGGACCTGCCCGACGACCCGGTCATGGTCACCGGCGACGAGCACCGGCTGCAGCAGGTTCTCGTCAACCTCCTGAGCAACGCGGGCCGGCATACCCCCGAAGGGACGACGGTCACCGTCTGGCTCAGCCTCGACCCGCTGGCCAGCGGCAATGAGGAATCCGCCGCCGACGTGCGGCGCGGCGTGGTGCCCGCGGAGCCGCGCATGGTGCTGACCGTCACCGACGACGGGCCGGGAATCCCGGCCGACCTGCTGCCGGAGCTGTTCGAGCGGTTCACGCGGGCCGACACCGCCCGGTCGCACGCGAGCGACCCGTCATCGACCGGGCTGGGGCTGGCGATCGTCGATGCCGTGGTCGCGGCGCACTCCGGGGCCGTCCAGGTGTCCAGCCAGGCCCGGCATGACGCGGTTCGCGATCATCTTGCCGCGGATGCGCGAGCCGCGCGCGGACGTCCACCGCCGTCACCGGCAGGTCCGCCGGGCGCGGGCCTGATCTCCCGGGGGACGCACACCGTCGCTGGCCGGCCTGGTCAGGTGAGGGCTTCCAGGCGTGCGGACATTTCCCGGTAGCGGTTGACGGGCACTAGGTGGACGCCGTCGAAGGCGCCGCTGTCGCGGAGCCGGGCGATCTGCTCGCAGGCGGCCTCGACGCCGGCCATCTTGTCGGTCGCGACCTTGTCGGCGAGCCAGCCGGGGATCTCGATGTCGGGGATGGTGGCGGCCAGGCGCCGGGCCATGGCGGCGCTGGCCAAGACCATCACCCCGGCGTAGACGGGAACGTCGACCGGGTTGGCGTCGCGCCAGCGCAGCTGGGCGTCGACCGAGTAGCTGACCTGGCTGAAGATGAAGTCGGCGGCGCGCTTCCACCGGGGCAGCGGCTGCAGGCTCGCGGCGGCGCCGATCCGCCAGGCCGGAATCCCGGCGAAGGCCGGGTCGGCAGCCGTGCAGGACCGGGCTTCCTCGATCATCGAGCGGACCGTCAGCTCGCTGGTCCGCCCGCCCTGGCCCGGCTTGTCCCCGTAGACGAACAGGAACTGGCCGACACCGTAGGCGGCGGCGGTGAGCAGGTCACGGCGGAAGCCGAGCAGGTTGCGGTCGCGGGAGTTGATGCAGGCGATGCTGCGCCCGCCCATGGCCTGCACCTCGTGCGCGACCGCGATGCTGGAGACGGTGGCACGGCCGATGTGGTTGTCCGGGATCAGGAAGGTGCCAGATACCGCCGTCAGCACGCCGATCTGGTGGCGGGCGTGCGTGAGATCGGGCCGGACGGGAGGCTCGATCTCGCAGACGATCTCAAACGGGCGCGCGTTCATGGAAGGTAACGCTATAGGGCGGGAGGCGGCCCGCAGGTGCCGGGTCGCCCCGCGGCCTTAGTCCTCCGGCACCGTGGTGGCCTCGACCCCCCGCATTGTCGCCTCGGTGGCCGCGGGCGCCTGGGCCGGCTGCGCCGGGGTGCCCTGCTTGCCGTAGAGCGCGCCGCGCCGCATGAGGGTGCCGCCGATGACCGCGGCCGCCAGGAACAGCCCGGTGCACCACCAGAACGCCGTCTGGTAGCCGTGCACGTAGGCCGTCGCCTGCAGCAGCTGCCGCGGCCCGGCGAAGGTGCGGGCGTGCGCCACCGCGTAACTGGCGACGGCGTTGGCGAAGATCGTGTTCAGCAGCGCGGTGCCGATCGACCCGCCGAGCTGCTGGCCAGTGTTGACCGACGCCGAGGCGACGCCCGCGTCCTGCGGCGCGACCCCGTAGGTGCCGGTGTTCATGCAGGTGGAGAACATGAAGCCCATGCCGCAGCCGGTGAGCATGAACGGCCCGAGCAGGTTCCCGACGTAGTCCCCGTGCAGCCCGATCCGGGTGAACCAGGCCTGCGCTCCCGCGAGCAGCAGCGCGCCCGAGGACGATCAGCGGCTTGGGGCCGATCCGGGGCAGCAGGAGGATGTTGGACACGTTCGCGGAGGCGGCGATGCAGACCACCATCGGCAGGAAGGCCAGGCCGCTCACGACCGGCGAGTACCCGAGGGTGACCTGCATGTAATAGGTCACGAACAGGAACACGCCGAACATGCCCGCACCGACGATGAGGATGCCCAGGTAGGCGGCGCCGCGGTTGCGATCGAGGACCACCCGCGGCGGCAGCAGCGGGTGGTCGGTCCGGCCCTGCCAGGCCGCGAACGCGCCGATCAGCAGCGCGGCGGCGATCAGGAAGCCGTAGGTCGACGGGCTGCCCCAGGAGTGCAGCGCGGCGTTGGAGAACCCGTAGACCAGGCAGAACACGCCGCTGGAAACCAGCAGCACGCCGGGGACGTCGAGCCGGGCACCGGTCCGGCCCGCCTGCTGCTTCAGCATGAGCGCACCGCCCGCGATCGCAACGCCGGCGAAGAACAGGTTGATGTACAGGCACCAGCGCCAGGACAGGTACTCGGTGAGCGCCCCGCCGAGCAGCAGTCCCACCGCACCGCCCGCGCCCGCGATCGCGCCGTAGACGCCGAAGGCCTTGCCCCGCTCCTTGGGGTCGCTGAACGTGGTGGTCAGCAGCGACAGGGCCGCCGGTGCCAGCAGCGCGCCGAAGACGCCCTGGCAGGCCCGCGCGGTGACCAGCATCGGGAAGTTGACCGAGGCGCCGCCAACGGCGGAGGCGAGGGCGAACCCGGCCAGGCCAGTGATGAAGGTGACCTTACGGCCGATCAGGTCGGCCAGCCGCCCGCAGAACAGCAGCAGGCTGCCGAACGACAGGGAGTACGCCGTCACGACCCACTGCCTGTCGACGTTGTTGAAGCCCAGCGCGTGCTGCGCCGATGGCAGGGCGATGTTCATGACCGTCATGTCAAGGACGACCATGAGCTGGGCGATCCCGATCACGGCGAGGATCAGCCAGCGCCGCTTATCGGGCTGCCCGGCAGCCCCGGCTCCCGCCCCCGCCGTCACGGGAACGCTCATCTCGGACATGCGAGCCGCCAATCTGGAGGGTGTCCTGCCCCGCTCCCGCGAGGCAGCGCAGGCGAAGCGGAGGCGTTTCCTCCGCTAGGAGTATCGTATACCTCGTGACACTGACCGACGGGCCGGCACAGGACCCCGGGGAGGAACGGGCCCCGGGGAAGGCCAGCGCCGCGGGGAGGCACGGCCGGCCCCCGAGGGCGGGAAGCGACCGCTACGCCGCGACGCGGAGCGCAACCGCCAGCGCATCTTGCGGGCGGCCGCCGAGGTCTTCGGCAAGCGCGGGCTGGACGCCACCCTGGACGAGGTCGCGCACCGGGCCGGCGTCGGCGTCGGGACCGTCTACCGGCGGTTCCCCGACAAGGAGACCCTCGTCGGGGAGTTGTTCCAGGACCGGATCGACGCCATCGTGTCCATCGCCGAGGAGGCGTGCACGGCCGAGGACCCGTGGGCCGGCCTCGTGTCCTACCTGGAGCGCATCGCCGAGACGATGGCCGGCGACCTCGGCCTGCGCCAGATGCTGCTCTTCGCCACGTACGGCAAGGACCGCGTCGCCTACGCGCGGGAGAAGATAAGCCCCGTGATCGCGCGCCTTATCGCGCGCGCCCAGGCGGCGGGAATGGTGCGCGACGACCTCAGCGTGACCGACGTCCCGATGATCGCGTGCATGCTGGCCACCGCGGCCGAGTACGCCGGCCCTGTTCAGCCAGAGGTCTGGCGGCGCTACCTTGCGCTCATCATCGATGGCCTGCGTCCCGCCCGCGACCGTACCTCGCCGCTCCCGTGGCCGGCGCTGACCGTGCGGGAGATGGAGCAGGTCATGCGCGCGCACGCCGGACGATAAGTCCTCGCGTTCATTCTCACGGGCAAATGCACGTGCAGACGCGCGGCGCAGGCGCGACCCGGCCGGAATGCACGTGCAGACGCCGCGTGAATTGCCCGTGTGCATTTGCCCCGACGCTTACCGTGGCATCGATCCCCTCGGCCGGATGCCCGTGAGCTGGGAAGACTCCCGGCCTGCCTTAGCCGCCCCGGCACCTGGATATACCCTCGGGAGACGTGTCCTGTAAGTGCGCATTGACCCGAGATATCATGTCTAATCATCGAATCGGGTGCGCAATACGCTTATGGCAGAGTATGATGAGTCTCGTTAGCCCGCCGGGGACTGCCCTTCTCGGCAGGCGATCTAGATTCCGTCGACAGCGGGAGAGTTCTGTCCATGAGAACCGGCAACGGCGTGCCGCCAGCGTCCAACAGCGGTGCGGACACTCACATGCTCGACGGCGACGACAGCCACGATGGCGGCAGTCAGCTGCGCGACATCGAGGAGCTCGTCGCCAAGCTTCAGGTGGTCACGAAGCAGCTTGAGTTCCCGGCCCGGACGATCCCGGCGGGGTCGTACCAGTGCGCGGAGCTCAAGTAGGACATGAAGAGCAGCGTGTCGTGGGGCTAAGACCCTCCCGCGTATGACCAAGCTACCGTTAGCCGGGGACTGGAGCCGCAGCCAGGTACCCGGCTAACGGCTTTCCGTGGCGGTTCACGCCCTGGGCAGCGCCGCGGCCATGTCCCGCAGCAGCCGGACGGAGTCCGCGGGCGGGAGGGCGGCCGCCCGCAGCAGCGAGAAAGCCCGGCCGTACCGGGCGAGCGCATCGCGCGTCCTCCAGGCTGGCACCGCCGCCCAGGCCATCGAGGTGAACGACCCCCAGGCCAGGCACGGACGCGAACCGCAGGATCGTCGCGGCGCCCGTCCCGGGCACCGCGCGCGCGCCCGCGCCGAACGGGAGGACCTGCACCGTGACGTCCCCGACGGGGACGACGCCGCCGGCTCCGAGATTCGCCAGCCTCCGCAACTGGCGGCGCATCACCTCCGGTCCCCCGACCATCTGGCGCACGGCGCCCTCGCCGAGTACCACCTCCAGGTGCGCGGACCGCTCGCCGAGGACGACGGCCTGCCGGGCGAGCTTGGCCGCCACCGCGCGGGCGCGCTGCCCGTCGCCCGTCCAGGCGGGGTCGGCGTCGGCCAGGGCACGCGCGTAGTCCTCGGTCTGCAGCAGGTCCGGGACGTGCTGGGGCTGGAAGGCGAGGATCTCGGTGGCGGCCGCCTCCATGATGGCCAGGTCCCGGCCGGCGCCGGACAGCACGTCCCGGTACCCCTGCCACCAGCCGTCGTCGCGGCCGTGGTGGGCGATGACGGCGAGCGCCGCCTGCTCCTCGCCCGGCACGCCGTACTCGGTCAGCAGCTGGCGAAGCTCGCCGGAGCTGATGCCGCGCTGCCCGGTCTCGATCCGGCTGACCTTGGACCGGTCGCAGTCCAGGATCCGGGCGGCCTGCGACAGCTCGTAGCCCGCGCCCTCCCGGTAGGCGCGCAGCGCCGAGCCCAGGAGGCGGCGCCTGACCGGTAGCTGCTGCCTTGGCTGGTCTGTGTTCACGGTACGTTCCTCCCGCACTGATGAGCTGGGATGGGCACCTCGTGATTAAGGTGGTGCCCACGGTCGAAACGTAGCATTTTTTGTAGCCTGAATAGGCGAACGACACGCCACGAGGCGGTGCCTTATGGAACAAGTAAGCGAATGCGCCCGATGGCCGACCGCACCCGGCGCTCGGACACCGGGACGGGCGTGCCAAGCGTCTGGGCGAACAGGCTGACCCGCAGCTCCTCGATCATCCAGCGGACGGCCTGCGCGTCCTCGCTGGCCCGGGCGGCGGCGGGCAGCGCGGCGAGCGCGTCGCGGTATTCATCGGTCACGCCGTGCACGATAGCCATGAGCTGCGCGTCCCGCCCTGGATTGTCGGCGACCTTGTCCAGCCGGCGCTCGATCGCGCGCAGGTAACGGGCCACGGATGGCAGCCTGGCCAGCCCGGCCGCGGTCAGGTATCCCGGTCCCGCCAGGGCGGCCAGCTGCTCCCCCATGTCCGCGAGGGCCGGCTCGAGGAGGTGGCTGTGCTGCCCGCTCAGGCGTGCCTGCACCGCGTGGGCCAGCCCGAGCGTGGTCCGCGCCCACTCCACCGCCTCGTAGGTCGCCGCGTGCAGTCCGCCGCGGACCGACGCGGCGAGCGCGGCGAACCCGTCCGCGTCCCAGGCGGGACCGCCGGCGGCGTCGATGAGGCTGTCGGCGGCGCAGTTGACGCAGTCCACGAACAGCTTCGCCACGCCGCCGTGCGGGTTGTCGCTCAGCACGAGCTTGTCCTGGGTGGACAGCCGGGCGGCGATGTCCTTCACCGGGGACCTCGCCCCCAGCAGGATCAGCCGCCTGGTGCCCGCGCGCATGGCGGCCCGCGCCGCCGCCGGCGTCTCGAACAGCCTGATGTCCACGGCCGTGCCGGCGTCCACGAGCGCCGGGTAGGCCCGCACCTCGCCGTCGGTGAATACTTTCGGCAGCTCCCCGAACGACCACTCGGTCAGGCCCGTCTTCGTCAGCGCGCTGGCCCGGGCCGACAGCGTGGCGCGCAGCCTCGGGCGCAGCTGCCGTTGCAGGGCGGCGAGATCCTTCCCCGACGCCAGCACCTCTGTCTCTTCCCCGCCCGGCCCGCCCGGCCCGCCCGGCCCGCCCGGCCCGCCCGGCCCGGCCTTCCCGCCCTTCCCGTCCGTCACCCGGAACGTCATTCGCAGGTGCGGCGGCAGCTTAGCCATGTCGAAGTCCCCGGGGCTCACGCGGACGCCGCGCAACCGCAGCAGCTCGCGGGCCAGGACCTCCGTGATGTCTCCCGCCGGCGTGGCCCCGCCCAGGGAGGCCAGGACCTCCCGGGCGACGTTCGGGGCGGGGACGAGCTCGCGGCGCTGCGCCTTGGGCAGCGACCGGACGAGCTCGGTGACCAGTTCCTCGCGCAGCCCCGGTACCTGCCAGGAGAATTCCTCCGGGCGGGCCTGGTTGAGTCGCTTCAGCGGGATGTCGATGGTGACCCCGTCGGCGTCGCTGCCCGGCTGGAACTCATACGACATGGCCAGCGGCGCCGCGGTCCCCGCGGCGCCGCCTGGTGTCTGCGTCGTCCAGACCTCCGGGTACGCGCCATGGTCGAGATCGGCCGCCGCGTCGCTGAGCAGGTCCGTCATGGCGAGCGTGAGCAGGCCGGGCGTCTCGTGCCTGGCCTTCTTCCACCAGGCATCGAAGTGCCGGGCGGAGACGACGTCGGCGGGGACGCGGGCGTCGTAGAAGTCGTGCAGCACGTCCTCGCCGACGACGAGCCCGCGGCGGCGGGCGCGCTGCTCGAGCTCGGCGGCCTCGCTGATGAGCTGCTGGTTGTCGCGGAAGAAGTGGTGGCGCGTCTCCCAGTCCCCCTCGACGAGCGCGTGCCGGATGAACAGGTCGCGGGACGTCACGGGGTCGATCCGGGAGAAGTTCACCACGCGGTCGGCGACGATCGGGATGCCGTACAGGGTCACCTTCTCCGTGGCGACGGCCGCACCGCGCTTCCTTGACCAGCGCGGCTCGCTGTAGGAACGCCTGACGAGGTGCTGGGCCAGCGGCTCGATCCACTCAGGGTCGATCGCGGCCGCCATCCGGCCCCACAGCCGGGAGGTCTCCACGAGCTCGGCCGCGACGATCCAGTCAGGTGTCTTGCGGGCCAGGCCGGAGCCGGGGAAGATCGCGAACCGAGCCCCGCGCGCGCCGAGGTACTCCGTCAGCGGCCGGCGGCCCCGGCCGCCGCCCGCCGGCACGGCCGCGGCGGAGCCCGCGCGCGGCGCCACCACGATCTTCATCCCGACGTGGGAGAGCAATCCGGCCAGCAGCGCCCCGTGGATCGAGGCCCGTTCCGGCGATGAGGAGCGGACCGCCACCCCGAGGTCAGCGGCCAGGCTCTGCAACTGGCCGTGCAGGTCCTGCCATTCCCTGACCCGCAGGTAGTTGAGGTACTCGGCCTTGCACAGCCGCCGGAACGCGGACCCGGACAGCTCGCGCTGCCGGTCGGCGAGGTAGTTCCACAAGCCGACGAAGGCCATGAAGTCAGAGTCCTCGACGGCGAACCGGCGGTGCATGGCGTCGGCCGCCGCCTGAGTCTCGGCGGGCCGCTCGCGCGGGTCCTGGATGGACAGCGCCGCGGCGATGATGAGGATCTCGCGGGCGCAGCCGTTCCGGCCGCCCTCGATGATCATCCGGGCGATGCGCGGGTCGACCGGGAGCCGGGCGAGCTGGCGGCCGGTCTCGGTGAGGCGGCCGTCCTTGAACGCGTTCAGCTCCTCGAGCAGCCGCACGCCGTCGTCGATCGCGCGCGGGTCCGGCGGGTCGACGAACGGGAACTGGCGCACGTCGCCGAGGCGCGCGGCGGTCATCTGCAAGATGACGGACGCCAGGTTGGTGCGGAGGATCTCCGGGTCGGTGAACTCCGGTCGGCTCTCGAAGTCCTCCTGCGAGTACAGCCGCAGGCAGATGCCGTCGGCGACCCGGCCGCAGCGGCCCTTGCGCTGGTTCGCGCTGGCCTGCGAGATCCGCTCGATCGGCAGCCGCTGGACCTTCGTGCGGTGGCTGTACCGGGAGACGCGGGCCGTGCCTGGGTCGATGACGTACCGGATGCCGGGCACGGTGAGCGAGGTCTCCGCGACGTTGGTGGCCAGGACGACCCGCCGGCTCAGCGCCGACCGCTGGGCCGGGAAGCTCGAATACGCGGTGCTGCTCGGCGGACGACAACCGCGCGTACAGCGGCAGGATGTCGAGGCCCTGCCTGCCCTTGAGCGCCTCGGCGGTGTCGCGGATCTCCCGCTCACCGGACAGGAAGACCAGGATGTCGCCCGGTGCCTCGGCGAGCAGCTCGTCGATGGCGTCGCTGATCGCCTGCACCTGGTCCCGGTTGGGGTCGGCGTTCTCGTCGCCCTGGTCAGCGTCCTGCTCCTCGTCGTCGTTGAGCGGACGGTAGCGCACCTCGACCGGGTAGGTGCGGCCGGAGACCTCGACAATGGGCGCGGGCGTGCCGTCCTTGCCGCGGAAGTGCGCGGCGAACCGCTCCGGGTCGATCGTGGCGCTCGTGATGATGACCTTGAGGTCGGGCCGTCGCGGCAGCAGCTCGCGCAGGTAGCCGAGGATGAAGTCGATGTTCAGGCTGCGCTCGTGCGCCTCGTCGATGATCAGCGTGTCATACCTGAGCAGGTCCCGGTCCTGGGCTATCTCGGCGAGCAGGATGCCGTCCGTCATCAGCTTGACGAGCGTGCCGTCGGTTGCCTTGTCGGTGAACCGGACCTTGTACCCGATCACGTCGCCGAGTGACGTGCTGAGCTCCGCGGCGATCCGCTCGGCGACGGTCCGCGCGGCGATCCGCCGTGGCTGGGTATGCCCGATCTGCCCGCTGACGCCGCGGCCGAGCTCCAGGCAGATCTTGGGGATCTGGGTAGTCTTGCCCGATCCGGTCTCCCCGGCGATGACCACGACCTGATGGTCACGGATCGCCTCCGCGATGTCATCCTTGCGCTGGCTGACCGGGAGCTCTTCGGGGTAGCAGATCGCCGGGACGGCCTTGCGGCGCCCCTCGACTCGCTGCCGTGCCCGCTCGATGTCACTGGCGAGCTTCACGATCGCCGCCTCGCGGGCGTTCGGGTCACGCAGCCCGCCCGCCCGGTCGGCATGGCGACGCAGCCGGTGCTGGTCGGCCAGCATCAGCTCAGGCAGCATCCGCCGCAACTCGGGCAGGCCGGGGGTCGCGGGCAGGGTCATAGATTCACTCACCGGCGGGAAATGCTAGACGACATGATCCGGATTCGCTAACGCATTCCGGTCCCCGGAGCTTCCGCCCAGCCCCGGATGGCGGAACTGGGCAACACGTGGTATTCTGCGAGCGTCTGCCGCGCCCGTCTGGGCGGCCTGGCGACTACCGGCCTCGCAGGCGCTTGCCGCGGGCCCTATCTCGAGCCACTCCCCTCTCCTCGGGGCAGCACTGCTTTCCAGAGGACAACGCCGCGCGACGTTAACCGCGATGGCCGGCCTTCCCGCGAGCGACGCATGCCTGCAGGGCAAGCAGGGCTTCCGGCCGGGCCGCCGCCTGAGTCTCGCGTGCCTGCCGTTCTCTACGGCCTGGCTCCCCATTCATCGCTTCACCCGCCACCCCTCCGCATCCGCCGGAGAGAGGAATCACCACCATGACAGCAACAGCAACGCCAACCCAGCCCGCGCGCCTGCCGCGGTCCGCTGACCTCACCCCCGTGCGGGGCATCGCCGACGTCGAAGACGGCCGCGGCCACCTGCGGACGGCGGGCTACCGCCGCTCCCCTGCCGACATCCCCCTGCCGGCCGCCCTCGTGCGCCAGTACGGGCTGCGCCGCGGCGACGCGATCGAAGGCACCGCCGCCGCGGCCACCACGGCCCCGGCGGCCGGGCGCCGGGTCAGGAACGGCGCGGACGCCACCCTCACGGACATCACGCTCATCAACGGCCTCCCCCCGGGCGCCGCACGGAAGCGGCCGGCGTTCGATGACCTGACGCCGCTTTACCCCAGCGAGCGGCTCCGCCTGGAAGACGGGGACACGTCACCGACCGCGCGGATCATCGACCTGCTCGCCCCGATCGGCAAGGGCCAGCGTGGCCTCATCGTCGCCCCGCCCAAGGCCGGCAAGACAATGATCCTCAAGACGATCGCGCACGCGATCGCGACGGCCCATCCCGAGGTCCACCTCATGCTCGTGCTCGTCGGCGAGCGCCCGGAGGAGGTGACAGACCTGCTGCGCACGGTGCACGGCGAGGTCATCTCCTCGACCTTCGATGAGTCCCCCGCCGACCACGTCCGGGCGGCCGAGCTCGCCATCGCGCGGGCCAAGCGGCTGGCCGAGCTCGGCCGCGACGTCGTCGTGCTCCTCGACTCGCTCACCCGGCTCGGCCGGGCCTACAACCTGGCGGCCCCGCAGAACAGCCGGACGCTGGCCGGCGGCCTGGCCGCCTCGGCGCTGCAGCCGCCACGGCAGTTCCTCGGCGCGGCCCGCAACCTGGAGGAGGGCGGCTCGGTGACGATCGTGTCCACTGCCCTTATCGACACGGGGTCCACGCTCGACAACGTGCTGTTCGAAGAATTCAAGGGCACCGGCAACATGGAGCTGCGGCTGCGCCGCGACCTCGCCGAGCGGCGCCTGTTCCCGGCGATCGACCCCGCCCCCTCCGGTACCCGCCGCGACGACCTCCTCATGGACCCGGCCGAGCACGCCGCCGTCACCAGCCTGCGCCGCGCCCTGGCCGCCCTCGACCCGCAGCACGCCGCGGAACTGCTGCTGGACAAGACCCGCCAGCCGACCGCCCAGTTTCTCCGGCAGGTGCAGTCAGCCCGGTAGCACGCAGCCGGCCCACGCCACCGGCGAAACGGTAACAAGCCGTACACGGATATATGTCAACCGGGCATATCTCGCTAGCCTGGTGCTTGGCAGTTGCCTGATACGCGCCGCGGCAGGTGGGCGTGGACCAACGGGTTGTGACGGGAAGGGCCCGTGACCAGCGTGTACCGGCTGGGCGGCCGGGTAGCACGGTCCCTGGGCGGCGGGGACGGCAGCGGAGGCGGCACGGCATCACGAGCCGTCAGCCTGAGCCTGCACCGAGCCGGGGCGGGCCTCATCGCGGCGGCGTGCGTCCAGGTGACGGTGTGCGTGATCGTCACGCGAGCGGGCTACCCGGCGGTGTTCGCCGAAGTGATCTTCCCCGTCTTCCTCGTGCTCACGGCGGCGGGGACCGGGCTGCTGTGGCGCGGCGAGGACCGGGCCCGGTGGAGCGCCGTGCTGTGCCTGCTCTTCGCGGCGTTCAGCGCGACGGCCACCTGGGACGTCCGCGGCCATTACACCGGCGGCCTGAACGTGGCGGAGCCGCTCATCGGGCTCGGCGTGTTCGGCGCTGGAATGTCCGCCAGCCGCCTCTCGCGGCGGGCCGCGGCCGCGCTGATCGCGGTGCACAGGGGCGGCCTCATCCTCGCGAGGACCGGGCTGCCCAGCGAGCATGCCCTCCTGGCCTTGCTTGAGTGCGGATCACTCATCTCCGCGATCGTCGGCTCGGCGCTGATCCGCGCCTACGCCGCGCGGCTCGACGTTACCGAGCAGGTGCTCACGGCCGAGGCCGCGTCGGACGCCGCGACGAGCATGCGGACCACCGCGTCCCGCGAGCGGAACCGGCTGGTGCATGACGCGCCGGTCAACCGGCTATGGCAGATCTCACGGAACCTCGCGAGCGATTCCGGCGACTTCCGGCTCGCCTGCGCCCGTGACGCCGACCTGCTGCGGGGGCGGGTCGAGCTGCTTGAGCCCGAGCATGACCTGGCGGCGGCCATGGACGCGCTCGTGGCGGACTTCCGCGCGCTGGGACTGCGGGTTCGCCTGGCGCGGGCCGGCGAGCCGGGACCCCTGGCGGACCCGGTCGTGGTGACGGCCCTCAAGCGCGCGACCGAGCAGTCGCTGGCCAACGTCCTGGAGCACAGTGGCCGCGCCGAGGCGGACGTCCTCCTGACCACCGCGCCTGGCGCGGTGAAGATCCAGGTCCGTGACCACGGGCGCGGGTTCATCGGGGAGGACGCCCGGCACGGCCGGCTGGGCGCGACGACGTCCATCACCGAGCGGGTGCGCGAGGTCGGCGGTGACGCGGAGATCGACAGCGGCCCGCAGCGGGGCACCGTGGTGACGATCTGGTGGCCGCGGTGAGCAGCCGGTGGAGCAGGGCACGGGCCAGGCAGCGGTGCGAGCCGCTGCGCGGGCTGGTGTGGGTCGCGATGCCGTTCGGGCTCGCTGTCTTCGCCGTCGTCAACGCGGTGCAGCTCGCCTGGGGCTGGCCCGACTACCGGCAGCCATGGCTCGCGGTCGCGCTGCTGGCGTGGCTCACCGCCACGTTCATGGTTGTCTGGTACCGCTCGCCGTCCGGCGTGGGGCCGGTGCTGTCGGGCGTGGCCCTGCTCACTGGTCCCGCCGCGTGCCTGGTGATGGGCACGCAGCTCAGCCAGGCGGCGCTCACCGGGCCGGCCAACTGGGTCTCCGGGTTCAGCGTCGCGCCGGTCGTCTTGCTGCCGTTCAGCAGGCCCGCCGAGGAGATGCTGCTCGGCGTGGCAGGCCTGGCGGCGGCGCAGGCCGCCGTCATGGCCGACGCCGGGCGGACCTTGCGGGACCTGCACACGATCGTGTTGTCGGGCGGGGCGCCGGCCGTCATCGGGGTGGGGGCCATGATCGTCGTCGCGGTGATCCGCCGGATGGACGCCATCCGGCGCGAGCAGGCCCAGCGGGCGCTGCAGGCGATCTGGTCCCGTATCTACTACGCGGACACGGTCGTGTCGCTGCAGGACAAGGTGACCGAGACCCAGGCGGCCGCGGCGCGGGTCCTGGACGCGGTGGCGGCGGGCACCGCCGACGTCAGCGACCCGGCCCTGCAGCGCACGTGCGCGACGCTCACCGCCGAGCTGCGGCGCGAGCTGCGGGACCTCGGGCAGCCGTCGCTGCTGCTGGCGGAGATCATGCCGCACGATGGCAGGCTGCGCTGGGACGTCACGGACGAGTACAACGTCAGCCAGCACTTCGCTTACGCCGACCGGATGCTGCTGGTCAAGGGCCTGCGTAGCATCCTGCCGCTCGCGCCGGAGGGGGTGTCGGTGAGTGTCTTGCCGCTGCCGGAGAACCGCCTCGCCAAGGTCGTGGTGGTGAGCAGCCCCGATCCCCTCCCGCGCACCGCGCAGTGGCAGTCGGCCTGCAGCCGGTTCGGCGTCCGGCCGCCGGCGCCGCCGCCGCGCGGGGAGCGCTGGATCTACTCGTGGAACATGATGGTGACTCCCGTCTTCTGGAGGCGCGATGATCACGGTGGCGATCGTTGATGACGAGCTCTTCGTGCAGAAGTCGCTGGAGGCGTACACGAGCAGCGTGGCCGCGGGCACGATCGCGGTCACCGCGGCGGACCGGTCGGTGGCCGGGCTGATCGCCAGCGTGCCCGAGGCGCCGGACGTGGCGGTGCTTGATGTCTACCTGCGGGATGGCAGCAGGCTGCGGGACAACATCGCGCGGCTGCGTGAGTGGGGCAGCGCGGTGGTGGTGTTCTCCCGCAACGACACGTCACCGGAGCTGCGCTGGCAGGCCAAGGACGCCGGCGCGCTGGGCTTCTTGCACAAGGACGAGCTGGAAGAGCTGCCGGCCGCCATCGGGTCGGCGGCCGGCGGCGAGCTCTACATCACTCCTCAGCTCATGCGGTTCCTCCTCATGGCCAAGCTCGGCCTGACCAGGAGGCAGGAGGAAGTGGCCGGCTACCTCGGGGCGGGCCTGAGCAACCGGGAGATCGCCGGGCAGATGGGCATTTCCGAAGACGTCGTCAAGGAGCATGTCTGGCGGATCAAGGAGCGGTACGAGAAGGCGAGGCGGCCCGTAGCCGGGCGCGATGACCTGCGGGCACGGCTGCGCGACGACGGCCTCACCGCTGAGCCACCCCCCTAGCCGGGGGGTGCCGGCACCCCCCGGTCCAGCGCTGTCGGCCATGATGCCTTCTTTGGCACAATCGTGCACCGGGGAGGGGCGGGAGGCGGGGCCGTCTGGGGATACTGCTCCGCCTCCCGCCAGCATCCGGGGATCGCCCGGATACGAACGTCAAGGGCCGCCGGGCGTCGTGCGCCTGGCGGCCCTTTCCGCGGTGCCGCGATCGTGTCGCGTGCACGTCGTGGACGTAGCGCTTGCCGCGCACCAGCGAGGCGACCGCCGCGATGAGGCAGCAGGCGAACGCTCCGCCGGTTTGACACGGCGGAATGCGAGCGGGCATGCTTGGGTTGATCAACGAAGGACACCTCGTTCGGTGAGGCGTCGTCACGGACACAGGCCACTGATCCCAACCGTCGAGAGACGCTCCGGATCAGGACACCTCTCCCCGGCCTAAGGGGTGAGGCCAAGTGGCTGCAGGGGCCCCGGGTCCCGCTACGCCGTGACGTGCCAAAGCTCTTACGAGAGAGGATGTCCCGGGGCCTGGATGGCCCCTGTTCCCTCATGTGTCACGGGACACGGGTGTCACAGCGCCTCAGCAGCGCTGGGACACGGCGCCCCTGCGCGCCATGGACGAAGGGAGGTGCGCCATGGACCCTGATAGTCCGGGCCGAAGTCAGGCCCTTACCGTCACCGTCCTCCCAGCACTATCCCGCCAGTTCGTGGCACACGCTGACCGGCACTAAGACTCTCCCCCGCGGCGAGCGGCGATCGGGGCAGGCAGCCCCGGGCGCCGCCGTTAGTCACGCGCGTCAAGAAGGTCCCGATCACCGGCGTTTCCCGGGGAACGGACGCCAGCGCGCGCCGAAGCGTGTGCCCTATCCCGCTTGAGTGACAAGCGTGAAAGGGGTGTTTTACCGTGACTGCTGTTACCTCCGAATTCTCGCCAAAGGCCGCCGTCCTCGACGAGGCGCACGTGGGCGATATCCACGGCGCGTTCGGCACCATCCGGCTCGGCGACAACGCCGCCCGCACCACTGTCAGCGCCCGGCTGAAGACGCTCCTCGCGGTCGTCGGCCCCGGCCTCATCGTCATGATCGGCGACAACGACGCGGGCGCGTTCTCCACCTACGGCCAGGCCGGCCAGGACTACGGTACCCACCTGCTGTGGACCCTGCTTCTCCTGATCCCGGTGCTCTACGTGAACCAGGAGATGGTGCTCCGGCTCGGCGCGGTCACCGGCGTCGGGCACGCCCGGCTGATCCTGAACCGGTTCGGCAAGGTCTGGGGCACGTTCGAGATCATCGACTTGTTCATCCTGAACTCGCTCACGATCGTCACCGAGTTCATCGGCATCACTCTTGCCGCCGGCTACCTCGGCCTGCCCAAGGTCGCGGCGGTCCTGCTCGCGGCCGCCGTCATCGTGTCCACGGTGTTCACCGGCAGCTTCCGCAGGTTCGAGCGGATCGCGATGGTCTTCTGCGCCGGCTCGCTGCTGCTCGTCCCGCTCTGCCTGATGTCCCACCCGTCCGGGGCCGCCATGACGAGCGGATTCACGACACCGGACTTGCCCGGCACGGGAACCGGCGGGATGGCCGCGGCGGTCCTGCTGGTCATCGGCATCGTCGGCACCACGGTCGCGCCGTGGCAGCTGTTCTTCCAGCAGTCCTACGTCATCGACAAGCGGATCACGCCCCGGTTCATGAAGTACGAGAAGGCCGACCTGTGGATCGGCATCGTCATCGTCATCGTGGGCGCCGCCGCGATCATCGGCGCGGTCGCCGCCGCGTTCGCCGGGACGCAGGGCGCCGGCAACTTCACCGACGCGGCCGGCATCGCCCAGGGGATCGCCGCCCACGCCGGGCATGTCGCCGGGGCCCTGTTCGCGGTGGCCCTCCTCGACGCCTCGATCATCGGCGCCTTCGCGGTCTCGCTGTCCACCGCCTACGCGATCGGCGACGTGGCCGGCCTCAAGCACAGCCTGCACCGGGGCGTCGGGCAGGCCAAGGGGTTCTACGCGCTGTATGCCGCGCTGATCGGCGGTGCCGCCACCATCGTGCTCATCCCCGGCTCCCCGCTGGGGCTGATCACCGAGGGCGTCCAGGTGCTGGCCGGGGTGCTGCTGCCCGCCGCGACCGTGTTCCTCCTCCTGCTGTGCAACGACCGCAGCGTCCTCGGCCCGTGGACCAACGGCCGCAAGACCAACGTGTTCACCGGCGCGGTCATCGCGGTGCTCATCACGCTCTCCCTCGTGCTCACCGCCTCCGTCCTGTTCCCGGCGATCACCGCCGGGCAGATCGTGGTGATCATGGCGGCCTGCGCCGCCGGGGCCGTGGCCGCCGGCGCGGGCTGGCTCATCCGCGACGTCCTCCGGCACCGCGCCGTCGCCGGGAGCATCGCCCTCGTCCGCAACGCGATCGCCGTCCCCCGCCGCCATGATGATTTCGGGACTTCAGGGGTCACGCTGGCCCGTGACGATGTACTGACGGAGAACGCGCTCACCGGGGACGCGCTCACCGGCAAGATGACCTGGCGGATGCCGCCGCTATCGGAGCTGCCTGCGCCCGTCATCACGGGCGCGCGCAAGTGGGCCCTCGCGTTCATGCGCGGTTACCTGGCGGTCGCCATGATCCTCGTCGTCGTCAAGATCGTCATGCTCGCCGTGCACTAGCACGGGCCCGCCGCAAACGCCGGACACCTCGGCATCTGCCAGTGGGCCGTGCGCACCTGCCTGGGAGCAGCCCGCGGTCAGCCCGTCGTGAACACGACGGACGCGAAGGCTCCCGGGCGGACGTGCGAGCCGACCGGGCCGGACGCGGAGACGTGGGCCGTGTACGTCCTCTCCCGGGCCAGGCCGCCGCCCTGCCACGGGCTAGCGGTCGCGGAGCGCGGGTAGCTCGCGACGAGCGCGCTGGCGTCGGACGTGGTGCCCTCGTAGATCCATATCTTGTAGCCGGCCGGGGCCGGCAGGCCGGGGCCGGCGCTGGCGGGCCCAGGTGAGCCGCACGGACGTGTGGCCGCCGACGGCCGTCAGGCCGGCCGGCGCGGGGTAGGTGTCCGGCGGGAGCGGAACGGGGTAACGCCCGGTCGTCGCCAGTGACTTGAACTCGGCCAGGGTCGCGGCGACCGACTCAGGGTCCTCCTTGCCCGCGAAATGCCCGCGGAAGGCGCTCCAGTCAACTGGCGACACGCCATTGAGCGTCCCGGCGTCGGTGTACTGCCAGACGGTGGGAGAGATCCCGCCATAGGGCAGCCATCCCTGGCCCGTGTCCGCGTCGGAGTAGGTCCCGTAAGCCGACGACCACAGCAGCATTCCGCGCGAGATCATGGGGGTCAGGCTCGCCTTGTGCAGCACCCCGCTCCAGTACCAGTTCGGCAAGTACAGGAAGTAGCAGATGCCCCCCAGTTCGCGGTAGGCATCAATGAACGCCTCGGCATCCGCGATGGTCGGGTTGCTGTCGCGCGTGGTCTCAACGTCCAGCATGAGCGGGGTCCGCCCGGCCACGCTGTGGGCGTGTTGCGCCTGTGCCGCGCCATTCCCCTCGTGAAGGAAGTGGTAGGCGACCGGGAACGCCCCGGCCGCCCGCGCCCGTCCGAGGCCCGGGACATAGTCGGGGTTGATGTAACCGGTGCCCTCCGTGGCCTTGACGACCGCCACGAACAGGCCCTCAAACGAGACTCCCGCCTCGCCGGAGGAAACATCGGGAAAGTAGAGCGTCACTTGAGTTTCTCCCCCTTAAATCAGGAATCAAATCGGGCCGGCACTTCCACTGCTGACGGTATCACCGAATAGCACACCGAACGATGGCAATTGACAGGAATCCATGCAATCGCGGAAATAGTCCGGGTAACATCAGGAACGAATAAACGCGCCAGCCATCAGAAGGAAACGAAAATTACCTGAATCCGGTACGTAATCGAACAGCTATCCAACGTGAGCAGCGCGGGGGCGCGGACCCGGGAACATGGGGATAAGTCATCAGGGCGCGTGTGCCATCCTTGCCCTATGGCAGATGGCCGGCACCGGCAACGCATCATCCCCCGCGCGGGCAACCTCAAGGTTCCCGAGGTCACCGTTTACTTCTGGATCGTCAAGCTGCTGACGACCGCGATGGGCGAGGCGGTGTCCGACTTCCTCGTGAACGACTGGAACAGGTACCTCGGCGTGCTCCTCGGCCTCGTCGTGTTCGCCGTGGCGATCTTCTTCCAGCTCCGGAGCAAGACCTACAGCACGTGGCTGTACTGGACCGCGGTGTCCATGGTCGCGGTGTTCGGCACGCAGTGCGCGGACGTGCTTCACGTGGTGCTCGGCGTCCCCTACATCGCGTCGTTCACGCTCTACGCGGTGCTGCTGGCGGCGACGTTCATCACCTGGTACCGGTCCGAGCGGACGCTGGACATCCACTCGATCAGCACCCGGCGCCGCGAGGTGTTCTACTGGCTGACGGTCATCTTCACCTTCGCGATGGGCACGGCGGTGGGCGACCTGACCGCGATGACCTTCAGCCTGGGGTACCTGACGTCGGCGCTCATCTTCCTGGCCGCCATCCTCGTGCCGCTGGTCGCGTGGCGGCTCGGCGTGAACTCGGTCGCGACGTTCTGGGTCGCCTACGTGCTGACCCGCCCGATCGGCGCCTCGTTCGCTGACTTCTTCGGCAGGCCGAAGAACATCAGCGGCATGGGCCTCGGGCACGGGCCGGTCAGCCGTCGTCCTGATCATCGCTCGTCGCCGCGAGCATCTGGTTCCTGAAGGCCTCCGGCAAGGACGTCCGGCAGCCCGGGCCGCCGGCACCACGGCGGGCCGCGGCTCAGACGGTGAACTCGACGCCCTGGGCGAGCGGGAGCCGGCCGGAGTAGTTGACGGTGGAGGTCGCCCGCCTCATGTAGGCCCGCCAGGCGTCCGACCCGGACTCACGGCCGCCGCCGGTCTCCTTCTCCCCGCCGAACGCGCCGCCGATCTCCGCGCCGGACGTCCCGATGTTGACGTTGACGATGCCGCAGTCGGACCCGGCGGCGGAGCAGAAGACCTCGGCCTCCGCCTGGTCTTGCGTGAAGATGGACGAGGACAGGCCCTGGGCGACCCCGTTGTTGACCTCGATCGCCTCCTCAAGCTCGGTGTACGGAAGGACGTACAGGATGGGCGCGAACGTCTCCTCGCGCCACGATGGCCGTCTGCCCGGGGCTGCGCACGAGGGCGGGCTCGGCGTAGAACGCGGCCGGGGCCTGGTCGGCGAGGCGGCGGCCGCCGCCCGCGACGATCTCGCCGCCCTGGTCCGCGGCCGCCTGGAGGGCGTCCTGCATGGACTTCCACGCCCGGTCGTGGATGAGCGGCCCGACGAGGGTCCCGGCCGCCAGCGGGTTGCCGACGGGCAGCCGACGGTAGGCGTCCATCAGGCGCCCGGTGAGCTCCTCGACCACCGACCGGTGGGCGATGACGCGGCGCAGCGTGGTGCAGCGCTGCCCGGCGGTGCCGGCGGCGGCGAACACGATGCCGCGCACCGCGAGCTCCAGGTCAGCGGACGGTGCGACGATCGCGGCATTGTTGCCGCCGAGCTCCAGCAGGCTGCGGCCGAAGCGCGCGGCCACCCGCGGCCCCACCACCCTGCCCATCCGGGTGGAGCCGGTGGCGGACACCAGGGCGACCCCGCGGTGGTCGGCGAGCGCCATGCCGACATCGGGGCCGCCGAGGAGCACCTGGCTCAGGTGCGGCGGGGCACCCAGTCTCGGCGCACGCGCGGTCCAGCAGCGCCGCGCAGGCCAGCGCGGCCAGCGGGGCCTGCTCGGAGGGCTTCCAGATCACCGGGTCACCGCAGGCGATCGCGATCGCGGTGTTCCACGACCAGACGGCGACCGGGAAGTTGAACGCCGTGATCACCCCGGCGACGCCGAGCGGGTGCCAGGTCTCGGCGAGCCGGTGGCCGGGCCGCTCCGACGGCATGGTCCGGCCGTAGAGCTGGCGGGACAGGCCGACCGCGAAGTCGCAGACGTCGATCATCTCCTGGACCTCGCCGCGCGCCTCGGAGGTGATCTTGCCGACCTCGACGCTGACGAGCGTCGCCAGGTCGTCCTTGTGCTCCGCGAGCAGCTCGCCGAGCCGCCGCACCAGCGCGCCGCGCACCGGGGCCGGGGTGACCCGCCAGCTGCGGAACGCCGTCAGCGCGCGCTCGACGGCGGCGTCCACGTCCGCCACGGCGGCCGGGGTGACGTGCGCGACCGTGCTCGCCGATGATGGGGGACGTGACGGGATCGGGGCCGTCGAGCAGGCCGCCGTCGACCCCCAGGCGGCGCAGCGCCGCACGGGCCATGCGGGCGATCTCGTCGCGGGCAGGCAGGTTCATTGGGTAGTCCCCCTTGCTGTTATCAGTTAGCCCGGTGTGGTACTGGCACTAGATTGCCAACCTCGAACGCGGGGCACCGTGGCGGACCCCGTGCCACGACGCCGCGGCCGGGTCATCCGGGGGGCACGGCGGAGGTGACGTCCTGGCCGGTGCCCCTGGCGGCGTCGCCGAGGCCGGCGATGACCTGCTCGCGCAGGACGTACTTCTTGACCTTGCCGGACGGGGTCAGCGGGAAGGCGTCGACGATCCGCCAGTGGCGGGGGGTCTTGAACGGGGCGAGGCGCTCGCGGCAGTAGGCGAACAGCGCGCCGGGGTCGGGCGCGCGGCCGTCGGCCGGCCGGATGACCGCCGCGACCTGCTCCCCCCACAGCGCGTCGGGAACGCCCACGACCGCGACGTCAGCGACGTCCTCGTGCTCGAACAGGACCCGCTCGATCTCGGCCGGGTAGATGTTCTCCCCGCCGCGGATGATCATGTCCTTGAGCCGGCCGCCGATCCGGCAGTAGCCGCGCTCGTCCATCGAGCCGAGGTCGCCGCTGTGCAGCCAGCCACCGGAGTCGATGGCCGCCGCCGTGGCCTCGGGGTTGTCCAGGTACCCCGTCATGACGTTGTAGCCGCGGGTGCAGATCTCGCCGATGACGCCGGGCGCGACCGGCTCCGCCGGTCGCCGCGTCGGCGATCTTCACCTCGGTGCACGGAAGCGGTCGCCCCAGCGTCTCGCGCCGGTCGGCCGGTTCGTCGTCCGGCGAGGTGAAGGTGATGCAGGGCGATGCCTCGGTCTGCCCGAAGGTCACGCACAGCGGGGCGCCGAACGCCTCTTCCGCCCGCCGCACCAGCTCGGGCGGGACGACGGCCCCGCCGGAGATCAGCAGGCGGACCGACGACACGTCGGCCGTCGCCATCGCCGGATGATCGAGCATGGCGATCAGCATGGTCGGCGTGCCGCCCGTGCACTGCGGGCGCTCCGACTCCGTCAGCGCGAGCATCAGGCCGGGGTCGAAGAAGGGCGGCAGCACCAGCGTCCCCCGGACGGCGAGCACGCCGAGCACGGCCATCACGCAGCCGGCCGTATGGAACAACGGCATGGGGTTCAGGTAGACGCACCCGGCGGGCATGCCGACGCGGCCGGTGTAGAAGCGGGCATTGTTGACGATGCCCCGGTGATGCAGCACCGCGCCCTTCGGGCACGCCGGTAGTGCCCGAGGTGTACTGAACCTGGGCGGGGTCGGCCGGCCGCACGCCGGGCAGTTCCCCGACCTCCGGGCCAGCCGCCGTGAACTCCTCCCACGCGGCGAACGACACGACCTCGCGCAGCGCGGGCAGTTCGCCGCGTACCTCCGCCAGCAGCTGGGCCATCATCGTCCCCCGGTAGTCCGGGACAAGGAACACGCCGCTCGCCCCGGACTGGCCCAGGACGTGCGTCAGCTCCTCGGCGCGCAGCGCCGGGTTGACGGTGACGATCGTGATCCCCGCCAGGGCCGCCGCGTGCTCCAGCAGGACCCACTCGGGGATGTTGTTCGCCCAGACCGCGACCCGCTCCCCGGGCTCGAACCGGCCCAGCAGGGCGCGCGCCGCGCGCTCCGCCTCCGCGAGCAGCCCGGCGTAGGTCCAGCGGCGCCGGCTTTCCGGATCGGGGGTGCCCTCGACCAGGGCGATCGCGTCGGGCGCGGCGGCGGCCGCGTCGCGCAGCAGGTCGCCCACCGTCATCTCCAGGACCGGGCGCGACTCATCGGCCGCCCAGTATGAGGTGCTCATCCGCTCGCTCCTTCGCGCGCCGTGAGGAGACGTGCCCTGCCAGGGACCGGCCCGCCCGCATTCCCGGATCATCGCACGGCCGGGCCCACCGGGACATGCCGGGCTATTCATAGTTTTTGCTATTTCGCGCTGGGCCGCGGCCCGGTGCACGTTGCAAGATGAGGGCAAGGGGCGGGACGCCGCCCGTGGCGTGGAGGGAGCCCGCGATGACGACGACGCCAGGTGCCGTGCCGGGTGGCGTGCCGGTCGGACCGCCGCCGCCGCTGGACTGGGAGCTGGCGGCGGCGCTCGCGATGATGCCGGGTCCGGGGCCCGGCGAGATGACGGCCGACACGATCCCGGCGCGGCGGCGGGCGGCCCGCGTGATGCTGCACGTCACCGATGAGCAGCTGCGGCGCGCCGGGGCATACGAGGTCAGCACCCGGCTAGTGCCAGGTCCCGGGGACTCGCCCGGCGTCGAGCTGCTGATCCTGGCGCCGGCCGGCGTGAGGACGCCGGTCGCGGCGATGTACCACATCCACGGCGGCGGGATGATCATGGGCGACAACCGGACCGGCGTCACCGCGATCCTCGACCTGGCCGCGCCGCACCAGATGGCGGTCGTCTCCGTGGAGTACCGGCTCGCCCCGGAGACGAGGCACCCCGGGCCGGTCGAGGACTGCTACGCCGGGCTGGCCTGGACGGCGAGGCACGCCGCCGAGCTCGGCATCGACCCGGCGCGGATCATCGTGGCCGGCGCGAGCGCCGGCGGCGGCCTGGCGGCGGCGGTCGCGCTGCTGGCCAGGGACCGCGGCGGTCCCGCCCTCGCCGGGCAGCTCCTGCTGTGCCCCATGCTGGATGACCGCAACGACACGCCCTCCGCCGTGCAGGCGAACGCCGGGCCGTGGAACCGGGAAGCCAACGAGCTGGGCTGGACGGCGCTGCTCGGCGCTGCCCGCGGCGGCCCCGACGTGCCGCCGTACGCCGCCCCGGCTCGCGCCATGGACCTGTCGGGGCTGCCGCCGGCATTCATCGACGTGGGGTCGGCGGAGACATTCCGTGACGAGGCCGTCGCCTACGCGTCGCTGATCTGGCGCTGCGGCGGCAGCGCGGAGCTGCACGTGTGGCCGGGCGGGTTCCACGCGTTCGCGGGCTTCGTCCCGGCGGCGGCGGTCTCGCAGGACTGCGTGCTCGCCCCGGCGAGGTGGCTGCGGCGGCTGCTCGCCGGGCTCGACGCCGGGCAGCGCTAGCCGGCGCGCGCGGGGCGGGGCCGCGGGCGCGCGGAGCGGCCGAATGTGGCAGAGTCGCCGGAATGAGGCTGACCCCAGGGAATGACGCGGAAGCCGTCAGGCTTGTCGTGCAGGCCAGCCGGGCGCTGATGGCGGCCGGGCAGTCCGACATGGTGTGGGGGCACGCCAGCGTGCGCGACCCCGGCGGGCGCGGCGCGTGGATGAAGAGCTCGGGCTGGGGGTTCGAGGAGGTCGACGCCTCGCGAGTGGTGCTCGTCTCCGGGCCCGGCGAGGTGCTGTCCGGGTCGGGCAAGCGGCACATCGAGTACCCGATCCACACCGAGATCATGGCTCGCCGGCCGGATGTCGGGGCGGTCGTCCACACGCACTCCGATTCGGCGTGCGCGTTCAGCGCCCTGGACGTCCCGCTACTGCCGCTCAGCCATGCCGGGTCCCTGTTCAGCTACCCGGACGTGCCGCGGTTCACGCTGACCGGCGCGCTGATCCGGTCGGCGGAGCTCGGGCAGGCGCTGGCGGACGCCCTCGGGGATTCGCCCGGCTGCCTGATGGCGCAGCACGGGCTGGTGGCGGTGGGACCGGACGTGCCGTCAGCCGTCATGACCGCGGTGCTGCTTGACCGCGCCTGCCGTACCCAGCTGACCGCGATGGCGGCCGGGCCGGTCCGGCGGTGGGGCGGTGAGCAGGACACGGTCGCCAAGCGGGCGGAGGTCTGGGCACCGTCCCAGCTGAGAGCGGGGTGGGACTACCTGGTCCGGCTGGCGGGCGACGACCAGCCCGCCTTACGTTCACGCCGGTAGCACATGGCGGATTCAGGCTGGGTACCTGGCGGTGTAAAGTGCCGTCGTGGAGGTCGAGCCGTTCCTCGCGCTGGCGGGCAAGCTGCTGGCGATGGAGTCGACGGCTGACCGGCCCGATGAGCTGCACCGTGCGCTGGGCTTCGTGCTCGATTTCGTGGGCGCCGGCTTTACCGTCGAGCGATTCGAATCCGGCGGGCGGCCCAGCGCGCTGGTCTACGCCGGCGGGGAGCGGCCGCGGTTCGGCGTCATCCTGAACGCGCACCTGGATGTCGTGCCCGGGCAGGCACGCCAGTTCCAGCCCCGCCGCGAAGGCGGCCACCTGCACGCGCGCGGCGCCCAGGACATGAAGGTCTCGGGGCTGGTGATGGCCCTGGCCTTCCGCGAGTCCTCGCTCGCGGGCTGCCCTACCCGCTCGGACTGCAGCTGGTCACGGACGAGGAGGTCGGCGGGCGCGACGGCACGCTGCACCAGCTGCAGCGCGGGGTTACCGGCCAGTTCGCCGTGATGGGCGAGTCCAGCGGCCTGCAGATCGTCACCGAGTCCAGGGGAGTCATCCGGCTGAGGCTCCGGGCCGCGGGCCGCGCCGCGCACGGCGCCTACCCCTGGCTCGGCGACAACGCCCTGGTCAAGCTCCAGGCAAGCGTGGCCCGGATACTGTCGGTCTACCCGGTGCCGGAACGCGAGGCATGGCGGACGACGGTGAACCTGGCCCGCGTCGAGACCCCCAACCAGGCCGTTAACCAAGTCCCCGACCGCGCGGAGGCCTGGCTTGACATCCGTTACCCGGCCGGTGATCCCGACCTGAGCGGCAGGACCGCCGACCAGGTCACCGCCTACCTGGCGGGCCTGTGCGAGCCCGGCGTCACCCCGGTGATCGACCGGCTTGACCCGCCGCACCGCGCCGACCAGGGGCGGCCGCAGATCAGCCGGCTGCGGGAGGCTGCCCGCGGGCAGGGGTACCCCGGCGGGTTCCTGCGCAAGTACGGTGCCGGGGACGGGCGCTTCTACGGCATGCACGGCATCACGTCCGTCGCCTTCGGCATCGGCGGCCATGGCCAGCACGGGCCGGACGAGTACGCGGACATCACCACGATCGAGCCTTATTACCGGGCGCTGACGCAGTTCCTGCGCGATCCGGGAGCGTAACCTCACCCGCGGCCCTCGCGCCTGCCGGGCTGACCGCCGTCAAGCCGCCCTCCTAAGCCTCCTGACCTGCACTGTTGCTACCGTGGCCAGGGGACGGGTGCGTGCGCGGGAGGGGACGCACCATGACCACGGCGGGCAGGGCCTACGTCGTCAGGGACGCGGTTCCCGGTGCCCGGCCGGGCGAGGTCACCCAGGTTTACCCCTACACGCTCCGCGGCCTCACCGCCGCCCTGGAAGACGCCATCGTGCGCAGCTCCGGCGGAATCCCCCAGGTCCTCGCCGTCATGACGAGCGGCAGGAGCAAGGTGATCCGGCGCTTCGAGCACGGCCATGAGGTCCCGCTGGCCCCGTGAGGTGGACGGCCCGCGAATCCGCCGCTGCCCTGCTGCCGCGCCCCCGCGTCTCATCGCGACAATGTACGCATGGACGGACTCGCGTGTCCCTGCGGCCTCGGCGACACCTATGACTCATGCTGCGGGCGGCTCCACGCGGGCGCCGCGGCGCCAACCGCCGAATCGCTGATGCGCTCCCGCTACAGCGCCTTCGCCGCCGGCGACGCGGAGTACCTCCTGCGCACCTGGCACCCGTCGAGCCGCCCCGGCGCGCTCACGCTCGATCCGGCGCTGCGGTGGACCCGGCTCGCCGTGCTGGAGACCCGCGACGGCGGCCTCTTCGACGCCGCCGGCACCGTGCGGTTTCGCGCCCTGTACGTCCGGGAGGGCAAGCGCGGCGTCCTGGCGGAGACGAGCAGGTTCGTCCGGCAGGACGGGCTGTGGACCTACCTCGGCCCGGCCGGCTGACGCGCGCGCTCGCGCACGCGATTGCGCCGGCCGGTCGCGGAACTTTCATGACTGTCGATTCTCGTGGGCGCGCTGACCTGCCCGGGAGTCGCTACTACCCGGTTGGGATGGCCCGAGGTCCGCGCGGGCCGCACGCTGGCCAGTGACGGCAGCGATCTCCCCGGGGGGCGACCCCGCACTCCCGGGCCTGCCCGGTGAAAAGGCAGGGCTCGGACAGGCGCCCTTGGGCTCGCGGAGGTGGAACATGCGCAGGCGGTGGATTGCGATCCTGGCAGTGGTAGGAGCGTTCGTGGCGGTGCTGCTTGGCCAGCTGCCGGCATCCGCGATCAATCCCGGAGGCACGCCCTCGGCGGTCACCGGGAACGCCACCTGGTTTACCGGGCTGGGATCGCCTTACGGGGGCTGCGGGCTGCCGCAATCGGCCCTGGACTCTCAGAACTTCCTGGCGCTGAACGTCCAGAACTCGCCGGGCAACTACACGAACCTGCCCCGGCCGATCCCGGCGGCCGACGCGAGCGAGATCGGCATGTGGGACAACGGCCTCAACTGCGGCCGCTGGGTGAAGGTCACCATCGGCCCCAACTGCAAAGGCACCAACGACGGGGCGCCCAACCAGCCGTTCTGCCGGGGCGGGTCGGGATACGTCGCCGACCAGTACGACGGGGCCACGCTGGACATGGTGGTCGGCGACAGCTGCGACGACGGCAACGCGTGGTGCAAGGACGACCCCTACCACATCGACCTCGCGCAGGCGTCGCTGAACAAGTTCGCGATGAACGGGCAGCCGGTCGGCAACATGTACCCGGCCAGCTGGAACAACCGGCAGGTGACCTGGCAGTTCGAGTCGGCGCCCAATTACGCCGGCGACATTAACATCGGAGCCATTCAGGGCGCCCAGCCGTACTGGCCGGCGATCGCCATCTCGCACTTGCCGAACGGCATACACGGAGTGCAGTACTTCGCGAACGGCGCCTGGGCGAACGCCACGATGGATTCCGATCAGGGTGACGACTACATCATCGCGCCGACGACCGGGGCGGGCACGGGAGGCTCGCAGTACCAGATCCGGGTCATCGACGCGTCGGGCAACATGGTCAACAACGGCGAGGTCTACAACTTCGGCTTGCCGTCCGCGTGCCTGCCGAACGGCTGCTCGGCGGCGTACACCGCGGTGAGCTATACCACGTCCACCTCGCCATCGCCGTCTCCGTCGCCGTCGTCCTCGTCGCCATCGCCGTCCTCTTCGCCGTCGTCCTCGCCGTCACCGTCCCCGTCCGGGTCTTCTGGCCCGGCCGGCTCGTGCGCGCTGACCTCGACGGTCACCAACTCCTGGCCCGGCGGCTACCAGCTACAGCTCACCGTCAGCGACAACGGCACGGCACCGCTGACCAGGTGGACGGCCGGCTTCCTCTTCGGCGACACGGCCGAGACGATCGCCAGTTCGTGGAGCGCCACCGTGACCCAAAGCGGACGGCAGGTCACCGCCGTCAACGCCAGTTACAACGGCTCGGTCGCGGCGGGTGGGTCCACCACCTTCGGGATGGTGGTCAACGGCTCCAACCAGGCGCTGTCCGGCGCTCACCTGCTCGCCAAGCTGACCCGCCTGTTCCTTCCCGCCTGTTCCTTCGCCGTAGGACGTTCTGTTCGTGCCCACACCCGCCCGCCGGCCGGGCAGCCTGCCGGCCGAGGCGACGAGCTTCGTCGGTCGCCCGCCTGGTCACCCTGGCCGGGCCGGGCGGGGTGGGCAAGACCCGGCTGGCGATCCGCATCGCGACCGGCCTGCGACGGGGCTTCCCCGACGGTGCCTGGATGGTCGGCTCGCCGACTCCAGGATCCGTCGCTCGTCGGCAGCGCCGTCGTGGCCGCACTCGACCTGCGTGACCAGGCCGCCGGGCCGCGCTGCCCCGCCACCAGACGCTGCGCACCACGATCGAGCGGAGCTACGACCTGCTGACGCCGGCCGAGTGGGCGCTGCTGCGGCGGCTGTGCGTGTTCGCGCGCCGGTTCAGGCTCGACGACGTGGAGCCAGTGTGCTGTTGCGGCGAGGTGCCGGCGGCGCGCGCCCTGGACCTGCTGTCGTCACTGATCGATAAGTCGCTGGTGATCAAGGAGGACGCCGCCGGCGCCGCCTGCTACCGGCTGCACGAGACCAGAGGACTTCAGGGCGGGGGCCGCGGGCCTGCTCAGGCGGGGTCACCGGGAGCGAGCGCGGCGGCGAGCTCGCCGGTGCGGCCGAGCAGCCGGGCCAGGGCGATCGGGTCCATGTAGTCGTCGTAGCGGACGATCTCGCCATCGCGCACCCGGATGACGCCCAGGGCGGTGAACTGATACGGCGCGCCCGTGACGTTCGACTGGCCGTGATGGGTGATCCGCGTGACCACCACCTGCGGGTCGTCGGTCTCCCAGGTCGTCGCGTCCACCCCCTCCATGGCGAACAGCGCCCGCGATTGCCCCGGCCGGCGAAGTAGGCACCGATGGCGTCGCGGCCCCTCAGCTCCGGCGGCTGCCCTGGCGGCGCGAACGGGTAGGCCAGGACGCCGTCCGCGGCGAACAGGTCAGCGAAGACGACTCCCTCCCCGGCCACCATCTTGCGCACCTGCTCGGCGACCTGGCGCGGCGACAACATCATCAGGGCCTCCTATAATCGGAACGATGACTCCGCTTAGACTATACGGAACTACCGCCCCGGTTAGCAACCGTGACTGACCGGCCGCTGCGCGCTGACGCGCAGCGCAACCGGGACAAGGTGCTGCGGGCGGCACGGGACGCGTTCGCTGACTCCGGCTACGGCGTCCCGCTGGACGAGATCGCCGCCCGCGCCGGGGTCGGCCCCGGAACGGTCTACCGCCACTTTCCCTCCAAGGACGAGCTGTTCAAGGCGGTGATCGCCGCCCGGGTCGCCGACCTCATCGACGACGCGCGCCGCCGGGCCGGCGACGGCGACCCGGGCCGCGCCTTCTTCGGCTTCCTCGGGCGGTTCCGCCAGGAGGCGGCGGCCAAGCGCGACCTGCCCGACGCCATCGCGATCTCCGGGCCGCTCCAGCATGACTTGCTCGCCGCCATCGACGTCCTGCTGCGCCGCGCCCAGCAGGCGGGCGCGGTACGCCCCGACATCACCACGCCGGACCTCATCGTCTTGCTCAAGGGCCTGCTCCGCGCCATCAGCGACCTGCCGTCAGGAGCGGCGGGCGAGGAACTGGCCGACCGGCTGCTCGCGGTTGTCGCCGACGGGCTGCGGGCACGCCCCTGCGCGGGCGGCGGACCGCCGCCGCGATGACTTCCGCGCCGCCTGGCAGTCATATGGGCAGTCAGTCATCACCTTGCCGCGATTGGAGAGATGCCCGTGCCGGCGCCCGTCACGACATTCGATCAGCAATACAGCGACCCGGCTGCCGTCGCCACCGGATGGGAGCAGACCCGCGCGGCGCTCGAGAGCGCCGAGTTGTTCTGGCTCTCCACCGTCAGGGCCGATGGCCGGCCGCACGTCACCCCGGTCGTGGCGGCGTGGTCCCAGGACGCCGTCTGGTTTTCCACCGGCGCCGGGGAGCAGAAGTTCGCCAACTTGGGCGCCCACCCGCACGTGGTGCTGACCACCGGGTGCAACCGGTGGGACGGAGGACTGGACGTGGTGGTCGAGGGCGAGGCGGAGCGGGTCACCGACGACGCCGTGCTCACCCGCGTCGCCCGGGCGTTCACCGGTAAATGGGACGGGCGCTGGCAGTACACGGCACGCGGCGGCTGCTTCCGCGACCCCGACGGCAGCGGCGAGGCGATGGTGTTCCGCGTCACGCCGGTCACGGTGTTCGCTTACGCCAAGGGCGATCCGTTCGGTGCCACCAGGCACAAGTTCACGGCGTGACCTTCCGCCGGGATGATCCCGGGACCGGGGCGTTCCCGGTGGAACGCTACTCGGTGCGGACCGATCTATTATGGCGGCGGGCGGATGACGGGAGACGGGCGTGACGAGGACCGTGCTGAGTGGCGGCCGGGTGTTCGACGGGACCGGGGCCGCGATCGCGGACAAGGTCTGCACCTCCGGCGGGGTCCTGTCGCCGCGCGGCAACCCGCGCCATGCGCACTCGCGGCCCGACGAGCTGGACGCCCTGGTCGCCGAGGCGACCGCGGCCGGGCTGCCGGTGATGGCCCACGCGGTCTTCCAGGGCGGACGGCGAGTGCGCGGCGCCATCGGTGATCAGGTCCGGCCGTGACCACCGGCGACTGGGGGCGGAGGAGCCATGGGCAGCGGGCAGGCCCGCGGGTCCGCTTACCTGGCGGGCGGCGGCATAGCGTCCCTCGCGGCCGCGGTGTTCCTGGTGCGCGACGCCGGATTCGACGGCACGCGCATCCGGATCCTGGAGGAACTGCCGGTCGCGGGGGGCGCCCTGGACGGCTCTGGCGATCCGGAAGGCCGGCTATGTCACGCGCGGCGCCCGGATGTTCGAGGAGGAGGCCTTCTCCTGCCTGTGGAACTTGCTGGATAGCATCCCCTCGCTGACCGCGCCGCCGACAACCGTGCGGCAGGAGATCAGGGAGTTCAACGCCCGGTCGGCCACCAGCGCCCGCGCGCGGCTCGTCGGCCGGGACCGCGAGATCCTCGACGCCGCGGAACTGGGCCTCAGCCTGCGCGACCGGCTGGACGGGGCCCGGCTGCTCGCCACGCCCGAGCGCGTGATCGGCTCGCGCCGGATTGACGACTTCTTCTCCGGGCATTTCTTCTCGACCAGGCTCTGGGTGATGTGGCGGACCATGTTCGGCATGCAGGCCTGGTCAAGCGCCGCCGAGTTCAGGCGGCAGATCCTGCGCCTGGCCCAGGAACTGCCGAGCATCCACACGCTGGCCGGCGCGCGTCATACCGAATACAACCAGTACGACTCCATCGTGCGCCCGGTCTGCGCCTGGCTGACGGAGCGCGGGGTGGCCATCGAGTGCGGCACTCGCGTCACCGACCTGGAGATCTCCGAAGATGGCGGGAGCCGGCGGGCTACCAGGATCCGGTACGAGCGGGAGGGATCGCCGGGGGCGTACGACCTCGGCCCGGGGGACTACGCGTTCGTCACCCTCGGCTCGACGACCGCCGACGCCGCCTATGGCGACGACGACCACGCGCCCGAGCTCATCCGCGACAAGCGCGATGGCGCCTTCCGGCTCTGGGAGGCCATCGCCGCCAAGGGCACGGACTTCGGCCGCCCGCACGTGTTCGCGGGCAACGTCGACCAGACCAAGTGGGAGTCGTTCACCCTCACCATGCGCGGCCCGCTGCTGCTGGAGCGCATCGAGGAGCTGTCCGGCAGCGCGCCCGGCACCGGCGGGCTGATGACGTTCGCGGACTCCCGCTGGCTGATGTCGGTCGCCGTGCCGTCGCAGCCGCACTTCGCCGGGCAACCGGACGGCGTCGCGACCCTGTGGGGGTACGGCCTGCTCACCGACCAGCCCGGCGACTACGTGCCCAAGAAGATGTCCGAGGCCACCGGTCAGGAGATCCTCGCCGAGCTGGCCGGCCAGCTCGGCTGCGGCCCCGACCTCGAGGAGATCCGCCGGACGACCACGGTGATCCCGGTGATGATGCCCTACGCCGTCAGCCAGTGCCAGCCGCGCCGCGCCGGGGACCGGCCGCGCGCGGTGCCGCGGGGCGCGGCGAACTTCGCGTTCCTCGGCCAGTTCACCGAGGTTCCCGGGGACGTGGTGTTCACCGTCGAATACTCGGTGCGCGGGGCGATGCACGCGGTGTATGAGCTATTCGGCGTGCGCGAGGAGATCCCGGGCATCTATCGCGCGCTCGCGGACCCGAATGCGGCATGGCGGACGCTCAAGGCAGCTCTCCGCTTATCGCCCGACGTCCTGCATTACATTAATAACCGTGCGGGTCGGAATGGCCGTGGTAGGCAGTCGCGGCGATGTGCAGCCGTTCGTCGCCCTCGGCTACGCGCTCGCCGCCGCCGGACACGAGGTGACGATCACCGCGAACGTCGACGCGGCCGGCCTTGTCGCCGCCGCGGGGGCCAGGTTCGTGCCGTTCGACTTGGACGTCCACCAGATGCTGAGCCTCGCGGGAGGGCCAGCGGGCGCTCTCGAACGGCAAGACCCGGCAGTTCCTTGACTTCGCGAACCGGTCGCTGGGCGAGGTCCGCGACTCGGCGGGCGCGGGGGTGCTCGCCGCCGGGCGGGACGCGGATGTCCTGGTCGCGGGAATGGGAATCGACGATTACGCGCTGGCCGCTGGCCAGGCCCTCGGCGTGCCCGTGCTGCTCGGGTACCTCGTCCCGTGGCTGCCAAGCGCCGAATTCCCGCAGGTCATGATGAACCGCGCGCCGCTGCTTCCCGGATCGCTTGGCGGCCCGGCGAACGCGCTATCGCATCGCGTCACCGAGTGGGTTCACTGGCGGGGACGACGGGAACAAGTCAACGCGTTCCGCCGATCGCTTGGCCTGCCCGCCGCGCAGGGCTCCATCGTGACCGAGGCCGCGCGGCTCGGCACGCCCGCGCTGCTGGCCTACAGCCCGGCGGTCTTCCCCCGCCCGCGCGACTGGCACGCCGGCAGCGTGCTGACCGGCTACTGGCAGCTCCCGCCGCGGGCCCGCCAGCTGCTCGGCGAGTCGGAGCCGTCACCCGAGCTGGCCGACTGGCTCAGCGCGGGCGAGCCGCCGGTCTTCATGGGCTTCGGCAGCATGCCGATCCTGGACCCGGAACCGCTCGTCGAGGCCGCCGCCGAGGCCGCCAGGCTGGCCGGGGTCAGGGTCCTCATCGGGGCGGGCTGGACCGAGCTGGCCGACGCCGGCGCTCACCTGCCGGACTACGTCCGCCTCACCGGTAACGTCGATTTCGACTGGCTGTTTCCCCGCTGCCGGGCGGTGATCCATCACGGCGGCTCGGGCACCACCGGCGCCGGCCTCACGGCGGGCCGCCCGACCTGGGTCTATTCGCTGTACTTCGACCAGCCGTTTTGGGGGAGCCGGGTGAAGCGGCTCGGCGTCGGCGGGCACGGCCGGTTCCGCGACCTGCGCGCCCGCCCGCTGGCCGAGGTCATGCGCCGGCTGACCCGCCAGGACGTCAGGCAACGGGCCAGCGCGCTCGGCGACCAGCTGCGGCGGGAGGACGGCGTGGCCGCCGCCATGGCCGCCATCGCCCGGTGCGCCACGCCGCCACCGGCCTAGCCGGCCGCCGTCGGCCCGGTTGACCGGGCGGGATCTGCGGACATTGTCGTGGTCCCCTTCCCGGGCCGAGCCGATACCTGGGCCAGCCTTTCACGGCGCGTTAGGGACCCCGCTCTTACCTGTAGCGGAAGCCGTCCACGAAGCGGCGGAAGACACCGCCATCGCGGGTGAGGGCGGGACCCGGCGAGGGCGCGTCGTGGCGCAGGCGGGCGACCGGCCGGTCGTAGTCGGTGCGGGCGATGGCGTCAACGACCTGTGACTCGTCGAAGTCCTCCGAGCCTCGATCTGGGGCACGTACCCGACCAGCATGCCGTCGCGCATCACCTGCGCCTCAAGGCCGGCGGTGCCGTCGGTGTCCCACTCCGCCTCACGGCCGCCGGGCAGCGTCACGCGCACCCCGTACTGGCCGTCCCCGCGCAGCAGGTGAGCGTTGACGCCGCGGTCGCGCAGCGCGTCAGCCACCCGGCGGGCCCGGTGCTCATCCATGACGCGACTGTAACTCCCGTCCCTGAAAAGCCGCTGGCCGCTTCCTCTGCCTGTGCTCTGCGGCCGCCGCTCCCCCGCCGTGCCAGCAGGGCCCGGCATCCGATTTCCGTTCCGGACCAGCAAACTTTACTACGAGGCGTAGTAAAGTGTTCTCGTGAACGGCACCGTGCCCACGATCATCATCATCGCCGGCCTCGCGCTTGCCGGGTATGCGCTGCTGATGACCAGCCTCAACCGGCGAATGGGCATTGGCTTGCTCGCCGCGCTCGGCGTCCTTGAGGTCCTGCTGCTTGTCCAGGTCGGCATCGTCGTGGCCAGGCTCGCCGGCGGTGCGCACCCGGCCGCGCTGGCCACGCTCATCGGCTACCTGATCGCGATGCCGCTCGTGCCCGTGGCCGCGGCGTTCTGGGGGGCGGTGGAGCGATCGCGGTGGGGCCCGACGGTCATCGCCGTGGCCGGGCTGGTCGCGGCCATTCTGATGGTCAGGCTCCACCAGATCTGGCCGGTCATCGGTGTCTGAGCCGATGGCACCGCCTGAGTCCCTGGCATCGCCCGAGCCCAGGGCACCGCGGCCGGGCGTCGACCAGGACAGGCCCGGGCCGGGTGCTGATCGCCATCTACGCGCTCTTCGCGCTCTCCGCTTCCGCGCGGGCCGGGGTGCAGATCGCGACGAAGTTCGGCGACGCCCCGGTCGCCTACGTGCTGTCGGCCTTCGCCGGCGTGGTCTACATACTCGCCACGGTCACGCTCGCCGCCGGCAGCCCGGCGGCCCGCCGGATCGCCGTCCTTTCCTGCTCGGTGGAGCTCGTCGGCGTGCTGGCGGTCGGCACCTGGAGCCTCGCCGACCCGGCCACCTTCCCCGACGCCACGGTGTGGTCTGGCTACGGCAGCGGCTACGGCTTCGTCCCGCTCGTCCTTCCCGTCTTCGGGCTGGCCTGGCTGCGCCGCCGGGCCCGGCATAGGTAATGCCAGGAGGGCTGGAACGAGCGTGCCCGCTCCGCGTAACCTGAACTGCGTGAGTTTGCCCGCGCTTCAGCAGCCGCAGTGGCCCGACCGCGCTCGCCTCGAGGCGGTGGTACGCCGCCTGCAGGCACTGCCGCCGCTGGTGCTGGCGGCCGAGTGCGACCAGCTGAAAGAGCGCCTGGCCTCAGTAGCGCGCGGTGAGGCCTTCCTGCTGCAAGGCGGTGACTGCGCGGAGACCTTCGCCGGCACGAGCGCCGACAGCATCCGGGGCAAGTTCCAGACCCTGCTGCAGATGGCCGTGGTGCTGACCTACGCGGCCAGCGTGCCGGTGGTGAAGGTCGGCCGGATGGCGGGCCAGTTCGGGAAGCCGCGGTCGGCGGCCACCGAGGTGCGGGACGGCGTGGAACTACCGGTCTACCGGGGCGACGCGGTCAACGGCATCGAGTTCACGCCCGAGTCCAGGACGCCTGACCCCGGCCGGCTGCTCGAGGCGTATCACTGCTCGTCAACCACGCTGAACCTGTGCCGGTCGCTCGCCAGCGGCGGCCATGCCGACCTGCGCCAGGTGCACGCCTGGAACCAGGACTTCGTGGTCGGCAGCCCGGCCGGGCAGCGCTACGAGCGGCTCGCGGACGAGATCGACCGGGCGATCGCGTTCATGCACGCGTGCGGGGCTGACTCGCGAGAGTTCCGCGCGGTGGAGTTCTACTCCAGCCACGAGGCCCTGCTGCTCGATTACGAGCGGGCCCTGACCCGGACGGACGCGCGGAACGGGCATGCCTACGACCTGTCGGCTCATCTTCTGTGGATCGGGGAGCGCACCCGCGATCCCCGCGGCGCGCACGTCGAGTTCGCCCGCCAGATCCGCAATCCCCTTGCCGTCAAGGTCGGCCCGGGCGCCACCGCGCAGGACGTGCTCGAATTGATCGAGGCCCTCGACCCGGACAACGGCCGGCAGGCTCACCCTGACGACCCGGATGGGAGCGCGGCGGATCCGCCAGGCGCTACCCCCGCTGGTCGAGAAGGTGACCGCCAGCGGAGCCGCCGTGGTCTGGGTATGCGACCCGATGCACGGCAACACGAGGGAAGCGGCCGGCGGCCAGAAGACCAGGAACTTCGACGACGTGCTCGACGAGGTCGCCGGGTTCTTCGAGGTGCACCGCGCGCTCGGCACGCACCCCGGCGGCATTCACATCGAATTCACCGGCGACGACGTCACCGAGTGCATTGGCGGCGGCCATCACATCGCCGAGAGCGACCTGGGTCACCGTTACGAGACGACATGCGATCCCCGGCTCAACCGCAGCCAGTCCCTCGACCTCGCCTTCCGCGTCGCCGGCCTGTACCGCCGCCACCTCGATCCCGACGGCGACGCCTGAAGAGTCTTGATTTTCTTAGCAAAGCTTCAGGATTTGTTACAGAACACGACGATCCTCATCGCGCTGGCCGCGTCCGCGCTGGCGCTGCTGGAAACCGGGCAACTGACAGCGACTGCCGCCCCCGCACGAAGAGCCGCGCTCAGTTCTCGCGGTCCTCGCGGCGCATGGAGTGCGGCTACCGCGAGAAGTGCTGGCTCATGATCCGCGAAAGGAAGGCCTCGTCAATGGCGTCAAAGGAGCCCGGTTCGGTGCTGTCGACGTCGAACACCGCGATCAGGCGGCCCTCGTGGTCGCGGACAGGCACGCAGATCTCCGAGCGGGAGTTGCTATCGCAGGCGATGTGGCCGGGGAACTGCTCGACGTCGGCGACCACCTGGACAGATCCCGTGCGGGCCGCCGCACCGCAAACCCCGCGGTCATAGGAGATACGGAGGCAGCCAAGAGTGCCCTGGTAGGGGCCCACGACAAGCTCACCGTCATGGGCAAGGTAGAAGCCGACCCAGAAGTAGTAGGGCAGGGCTTCCCGCAGGACGCAGTTGATGGTCGCCATCTTCACGATCATGTGGCTCTCGCCGGCGAGGATCGAATCGAGATCGCGAATGGCGTCCTCGTACGCGCCGGTCTTCTCCTCCGGCGACACTACGCTGCTCTTGTCCGCGAACCGCGATGGCGCGGCTTCCATGAAATCAACTCCCCGATAACGACCGGCTGCGCGCGTCCCGACCTGTGATGACGGAGCGTTAGAAGTGTATCTGCGGGGTTCAGGTGACACTGCCGGAAGGACCCCGAGCCGCCCCGGAGCCGATGACAGCGCCAGGTTCCTGATCTGGTCGCCGGCCCCGTCCTGGCAGGATGGCGGAATGGACGTACGCGCGCGCCTGATCAGCCGGCCGACGCCCCGGCTGAAAGCCGGAGGCCCGGGTCGCGCCTGGCGGGCGCGGCCCGGGCTGGGCGAGTTGCCGGCTTGTCCGGCTACCGGCTCAGGCGGTGCTTATCAGGGCAAGTGCGCGTCACGGCAGCGCGCGTCACGGCAGGGCCCATTGCTGGTTGGTACCGTCGGTGCAGGACCAGATCTGGACCTGGGTGCCGGAGCCGCCGAAGCCGGTGTCGTCCAGGCACTTGCCGGAGTTGGGGTTGACCAGCTCGCCGTTGGACTGGGGTACCCAGTCCTGGGCGCCGGTGCCGTTGCAGGTGTACAGGTCGACGAGGGTGCCGTTGGCCGTGCCCGCCCCGTCGACGTCGAGGCACATGCCGAGCACCTCAAGGGTGCCGTTGGACTCCACCGTCCACTGCTGGGCGCCGGTGCCGTTGCAGGTGTAGACCTGGATCGGGTTGAACAGCGGCGGTGCTGGCCGACCGGTCGTCCAGGCACAGGCCCTGGTACCCGGTGATCGGCGCCGGTGGGGGCCGGGGTGCCGCTGGCGTTGCCGGGCGAGACGGTCCATACGAAGCTCTGGGTGGCGGAGGCGCCGTTGCCGTCCTTCGCGGTGACCGTCACCGTGGTGGTGCCGTCGGCGGTGGGGGTGCCGGAGATGACGCCGGCGGAGGAGATCGACAGGCCGGCGGGCAGGCCGGTGGCCGAGTAGGTCAGCGTCTGGCCGCTGGTGGCGTCCTTGCCGCTGAGCGTGACCGAGGACGCGGCGCTGCCGGCCAGGCTGGCCTGCGGGCCGGGGTTGGCCAGCGTGACCGGGGCACCGAGCTGGCCGGACGCGACGGCCAGGGTGCCGGTCAGCGGCAGGCTGGCGCTGGAGTCGCCGACGGAGACCGTGTAGTTGCCGGTGCTGGTGGCCCAGGCGTTGGAGGTGCTGTTCCAGTACTGCAGGTTCTGCTGGGTCAGGGGGAAGGTGACGGTGGTCGATGCCCCGGCGGCCAGGTTGACCCGCTGGAAGCCCTCCAGCTGCAGCGGCGGCTGGCCGGAGGCGGACGGGTCGGTGACGTACAGCTGGGCGACGTCCGCGCCGGAGCGGGAGCCGGTGTTGGTCACGGTGGCGGTCACGGTGGCCGCGCCGCCCGCGGTCAGCGCGCCGACGTGCAGGTTGCTGAACGAGAAGGTCGTGTACGACAGGCCGTACCCGAACGGGAACAGCGGCGTCAGGCTCTTGCTGTCGTACCAGCGGTAGCCGACGTCGACGCCCTCGGAGTACTGCACGTTGCCGCCGGTGCCGGGCCACTGGGCGGTGGTGCTGGCGGGAACCTGCGACAGGGAGGTCGGGAAGGTGACGGTCAGGTGCCCGGACGGGTCGTAGCTGCCGAACAGGACGCTGGCGATCGCGGTGCCGTCCCCCTGGCCGGGGTACCAGGCCTCGAGCACGCCCTTGACCGAGGACAGCCACGGCATGGTGACCGCGGAGCCGGTGTTGAGGACGACGATCGTGTTCGGGTTGGCCGCGGCCACCGAGGTGATCAGGTTGTCCTGGGTCGTGCCCAGGTCGATGCTGGTCAGGTCCGAGCCCTCGGACTCGCCGAGGTTGGCGAAGACGATCGCGACGCTGGCCGCCGCGGCCGCCGACGCCGCCGAGCTGTCGGAGGAGCCGTTGTTGTAGGTGACGGTCGTGCCGCTGGGCGCGGCCGCCTGGATGCCCTGCAGCGGGGTGACGGTGCCGCTGGAGTTCACCCCGGCGCTGCCGCCGCCGTCGGTCTGCGGGCTGGTGGAGGCGTCCGCCCCGATGACCGCGATCGACTTGTCGGACGGAGGTGAGCGGCAGGACGCTGCCGGAGTTCTTCAGCAGCACCGTGCCTTCCTCGGCCAGCTGCGTCGCGTCCGCCTGGTCGGTGGAGTTCGTCGCGGTCGCCGACGGTGACCCGCTCGGCGCCTTGTCGAACAGGCCGAAGGCGAACATCTGGGTCAGGATCTCCGAGACGGCCGTGTTGATCGTGGCCTGGCTCACTTGCCCGGAGGTGACGGCGCTCTGCAGCGCCGTGCCGTAGAACCCGTCGTTGCCGGGCATGTCCATGTCCAGGCCGGCGTTCGCGGAGGCGGCGGTCGAGTGCGTCGCGCCCCAGTCGGAGGTCACGAAGCCGGTGTAGCCGAACTGCTGGCGCAGCACCGTGCTCAGCGTGTACGGGTTCTGGCAGGCGGCGGTGCCGTTGATCCAGCTGTAGGAGCACATCACCGACGAGGCCGCGCCCTGCTGCACCGCGGCCTGGAAGGCGGGCAGGTAGATCTCCTGCTCGGCCTGGGTGCTGACGACCGCGTTGTCAGTCGACGGTGTTGCGGTTGGTCTCCTGGTTGTACACCGCGAAGTGCTTGACCTGGGCCATCGTGCCGGCGGACTGCACGCCGCGGATGTCCGCCGCGCCCAGCTGCCCGGCCAGGTACGGGTCCTCGCCGATCGACTCGAAGGCGCGGCCCCAGCGCGGGTCGCGCACGATGTTGATCGTCGGGCCCAGGTCGACCGTGCTGCCCTTGGCGGCCTGCTCGGCCCCGATCACGTGGCCGTACTCCTGCTCGGCCGCGGTGTCCCAGGTGGCCGCGACGTCGACCGGGGCGGGCAGCTGGGTGACGTTGCTCATCCCGTCGCCGACGCCGGCCGGGCCGTCCTCCAGGCCCATCGCCGGGATGCAGAGCGAGGGGATCGCCGCGATGTTCCCCACGTAGCTCGAGCCGGCCGTGCCGGTCATCAGGGAGATCTCCTGGCTCAGCGACATCTGGGCCATCAGCTCGCTGACGCGCGTGGCGATCGGCGCGGTCGAGTTGACCCACGGGCATGCGGTCGCCGCGGCCGCGTGCGGCGCGGCGGCGGAGGCCGCCGCGAGCGGCGCGGCCACGACGGCGAGCGCCACCGCCGCGGTCCGCGCCCGCCTCAGGCGCCATCGGAAATGAGGTACGCGCACAGGTGACTCCTTAACATCCAGTGACATGAATCCCGGCTGCGGGCATGCGCAATGGACTGATGGCAGCCGCCCCGCGCAAAGCGGACGGCGGCACGGCGAGCACCAGTCGTATTCCCGATGCCGGCAACCCAATGGACGGGGGTTTGTCACCGGCATGCAACATCGCGGAAACAGGGATGTCAATGGCCGGGAGTCCCGCGAGTTCGCGCGCCCGGCCGGGCGTTATCGTCGCCAAGGGGGCATCTACCAGGCATTCCGCCCGCGGTGCCGGCCCGCCGGTTGCCGCGCGCGGGACGGCCGTTCACCCAATATTTATGGCACGGGGCAGATGTTAACGGTTCGTTAACCGGTGCCGTTCGCAGCGACGCCGCTCGTGGCTTGGAAGGGCCGGCATCGCCCTTATGACGATCCGCGATAGGCCGAGAAGAAGTAATCCCACCTGCGGTTTCGTCGCCACGCGGCGGGCTGCTCCACGGCATGGCGGATACCCGGAAATCGCCGCCCGCGGCTAGCCGGTAAGCCCCTTCGCGACGTCCGCCACCCCTTGACCATGGATTAATACAGAGTTAAGTTACGCCTTAAAATAAGCCGCACACCATGTGGTGCCCCCCGGAGGTCAACGGTGAACATACGGACCCTGCTACGACGATCCCATCGGAGGCGCGCCTGGCCGGCGTGGGCCTCCGCCAGTCCCCCACGACGCACGGTGAGCCTGCTGGCGATCGTCGTGCTCGTTCTGTCCGCCCTGGTCTCCGGGCTCTCGGTAGCCACCCCCAAGGCCAGCGCCGCGACGTGCGGCACGACCAACGTGGCGCAGGGCAAGACGGCGACCGCGTCGTCGACGGAGAACGCGGGCACCCCCGCCGCGGACGCGGTAGACGGCAACACCGGCACCCGGTGGTCGTCGGCGTTCTCCGACCCGCAGTGGCTCGAGGTCGACCTCGGGTCAAGCCAGTCCATCTGCGGGGTGACCCTGAACTGGGAAACCGCCTACGCGACCGCGTTCCAGATCCAGGTCTCCACCGACAACGCCAACTGGACGAGCATCTACTCGACCACCACCGGCACGGGAGGCGTTCAGGCACTGACCGGCCTGAGCGGCACCGGCCGGTACATCCGGATGTACGGCACCGCGCGGGCGACGCAGTACGGGTACTCGCTGTGGGAGTTCCAGGTCTACACCCCGAGCGGCTCCGGCGGAACCTGCGGCACGACCAACGTGGCGCAGGGCAAGACGGCGACCGCGTCGTCGACGGAGAACGCGGGCACCCCCGCCGCGGACGCGGTAGACGGCAACACCGGCACCCGGTGGTCGTCGGCGTTCTCCGACCCGCAGTGGCTCGAGGTCGACCTCGGGTCCACGCAGAGCATCTGCGGGGTGGGCCTCATCTGGGAGACGGCCTACGCGACCGCGTTCCAGATTCAGGTGTCCAACGACAACTCGACGTGGACGAGCATCTACTCAACGACGACCGGGACCGGCGGCACGCAGAACCTGAGCGTCTCCGGGTCCGGGCGCTACATCCGGATGTACGGCACCGCGCGGGCGACCCAGTACGGGTACTCGCTGTGGGAGTTCCAGGTCTACACCGGGTCCGGCGGCGGCACCGGGAACACCGTCACCGTGACCAACCCGGGTAGCGAGTCCTGGACCGTGGGCACCGCGGCGAGCCTGCAGGTCCAGGCCTCCGATTCGGGTTCGGGCCAGACGCTGACCTACAGCGCTACCGGGCTTCCGGCGGGCCTGTCCATCAACGCCAGCACCGGCCTGATCTCCGGCACCCCGACGACGGCGGGCACCGGCAGCATCACGGTGACCGCCAAGGACGGCACCGGAGCAACCGGCTCGGCCACGTTCAGCTGGACCGTCAACGCGCAGGCCACCGGCTGCATCGGGCAGTCGAACCAGCCCAACTTCGGCCCGAACGTGCTCATCTACAACCCGAGCGAGTCCGCCACCACCATCAACAACTCGCTGAACACCGTCTTCAACAGCCAGAAGGTCAACCAGTTCGGCACCCAGCGCTACGCCGAGCTCTTCGATCCCGGCACCTACAGCGGCATCGAGGACAACGTCGGCTACTACGTGTCCGTCCAGGGCCTCGGGCAGAACCCCGACCAGGTGGTCCTCAACAGCAGTGACGTCACCGTTGACGCGTTCGACGGCACCGGCAACGCCACGCAGAACTTCTGGCGGTCCGCCGAGAACTTCGAGATCACCCCGTCGGCCGGCAGCGACCGGTGGGCGGTCGCGCAGGCGGGCCCGTTCCGTCGCGTTGACGTCCGCGGCGGCCTTGAGCTGTACCCGGCCAGCTACGGCTACGCCAGCGGCGGCTACATCGCCGACACCGAGGTCAGCGGCCAGGTCTCCAGCGTCTCGCAGCAGCAGTGGTACTCCCAGGACAGCAACTTCGGGAGCTGGAGCGGGTCGGTCTGGGACATGGTGTTCTCCGGCGTGAACGGAGCACCCGCCCAGAGCTTCCCGACCCCGCCGATGACGACGCTGGCCACCACCCCGGTGTCGCGAGACGTCCCGTACCTGTACGTGGACTCCTCCGGCAACTACCACGTGTTCGAGCCGTCGCTGCGGACGAACTCCTCCGGCCCGAGCTGGGCCAGCGGGTCGACCCCCGGCACGTCCGTCCCGATGAGCCAGTTCATGGTGGTCACGCCGTCCAACACCGCCGCTCAGATGAACACCGCGCTCGCGCAGGGCTGCAGCCTCTTCTTCACCCCCGGCGTCTACAACATCAACCAGACCCTCAACGTCACCAACCCCAACACCGTCGTCCTGGGCATCGGCATGCCGACTCTGATCCCGGTCGGTGGCGTGGACACCATGCACGTCGCCGACGTTGACGGCGTCCGGGTCGACGGCCTGCTGTTCGACGCCGGCACCACCAACTCCAACACGCTGCTGCAGATCGGTCCGGCCGGCTCGTCGGCGAACCACGCCAGCAACCCGATCTCGGTCCAGGACACGTTCTTCCGGATCGGCGGCGACATCGCCGGGCAGGCCACCAACAGCCTCGTCGTTAACTCCAACAACACCCTGATCAACGACATCTGGGCGTGGCGGGCCGACCACGGCAACTCCGGCACCGTCGGCTGGACTGTCAACACCGCCGCCCACGGCCTGGTCGTCAACGGCAACAACGTCCTGGCGACCGGCCTGTTCGTCGAGCACTACCAGCAACAAGAGGTCCAGTGGTTCGGCAACGGCGGCGAGACGATCTTCCTCCAGAACGAGAACCCCTACGACCCGCCGAACCAGGCGGCCTGGATGAACGGCGGCACCAACGGCTACCCGGCCTACGAGGTCGGGCCCAGCGTCACCAGCCACCAGGCCTACGGGCTGGCCAGCTACTGTTACTTCAACGTCAACCCGGCGGTGGTCAACGACCACGCCTTCGAGGCGCCCAATACCTCCGGCGTCAAGTTCCACGACCTGCTCACCGTGTCGCTGGGGAATGTAGGCGTGATCGAGCACGTCATCAACTCCACCGGCGCGGCGACGCCCACCAACACCACCCCGTCCACCGTGACCAGCTATCCCTGACCCAGTCCCCGCGAATCGGGACGGCGAGGCCGCGCGCAGCCAGCGCGCGGCCTCGCCGCATGATGGTGCCAGCTAGCTGTGCGGGTCGGCGCCCGGGTCGCCACCGCGAGCGCGGATCACCAGGCGGGCGAGGTAGGTCTCCCAGGCGACCTGGTGCCCGTGGACGAGCTCATCGCTGGGCAGGTCGTCATGGCGCAGCGTGAGCCGGGTGCCGCCGGCCTCGGGCGCGAAGGTTACCGTGACGAGAGTGCTGCCGGCCGGCATGGCGCCGGCGGTGGCCGCGTCGGCGTGCTCGTTCTTGGTGTGCGAGGCGGCCTCCTCGTCGGCGAAGCCCCAGGTGAAGACCAGCTCCCGCGGCTCGTCGACGCGCCGGAAGGCGCCGCCCGCCGCGAAGCCGTCGGCCATCCGCACGCTGTAGATGCCACCCGGCCTGGGGTCGAGCTCCGCCTCGCTGCCCATCCACTGCGCGTACCGCGCGGGATCGGTGAAGAAGCGGAAGGCAGCGTCCGGCGTGGTCGCGACGTGCACCGTTACCTCGGCTGTTCCCGGCACGGATTACCTCCCTGTCGCGCCGGGACGCGCGGCGAGCCACTGGTCGAAGCGGTCATCTTCACCGGACAGCTCGCCCACCTCCACGGCTCCGCCGTGGCCCAGCAGCGGGCAGCCGCGGGCCATCGCGACGGCCGCGTCGAGGCTGACGGCGCGGACTACGGAGAAGCCGCCGAGCCTGGTCTCGGCGACGCTGGCGCCGAGCGCGGCGCAGGCGAAGGCGGGGTAGCCCCGGTCCTTGAGGCGGGCGCCCAGTTCGGCCTGCCAGGTTGCCCAGGCTTCGAAGGTGCCCGGTGTCGGGGTATAGCCGGCCGGGGCCCGGAACGTGAACAGGTATGCGGTCATGAGGTGCTCCTTTCTCGCACGCTGCCTGTTTAGACACCGGGCCGGGCGTGAAGTTGGCGTTACCATGCGGACGTGACCGCCGAACTAATCGACCGGGCCAGGGACGGGGACAGCGGGGCGTTCCGTGAGCTGATCGGGCCGTATGAGGGCGAGCTGCGGCTGCACTGCTACCGGATGCTCGGATCAGCCCACGACGCGGATGACGCGCTGCAAGAGGTGCTGCTCGCGGCCTGGCAGGGGCTGGCGGGGTTCGAGGGGCGCGCCTCCCTCCGGACCTGGCTGTACCGGGTCGCGACCACGCGCTGCCTGAACGCGCGCCGGTCGGCGGCGCGGCGCGCGGCCCCCCTGCCACCGGGGGCATCGCCGCCAGAGCCCACCAGGCTCGGCGCGGTGACCTGGCTCGAGCCCTATCCGGACCTGCTGCTTTCCGGGATCCCTGATGATGCGCCCGGCCCGGAGGCCAGGTACGAATCGCGCGAGGCGATCTCGCTGGCGTTCGTGACCGCGATCCAGTTGCTGCCGCCGCGGCAGCGCGCGGTCCTGCTGCTGCGCGATGTCCTCGGCTTCGCGGCGCAGGAGGCCGCCGGCATCCTCGGCGTCACCGAGCAGTCGGTGCACAGCGCCTTGAAGCGCGCGCGGGCGGCCCTGGCCGCACCCGGATGCGCCGCGCCGCCAGAGCCCGGATCCGCCGAGGTCAAGGACTTGGCCGAGCGGCTGACCACGGCCTACGAAAACGGCGACGTGGACGCGATCATCGCGCTCTTCAGCGAGGAAGCCTGGCTGCGGATGCCGCCGCTGCCGCTCGAATACCAGGGGCGTGCCCTCATCGGGCGGTTCCTGCGGGCCGTCGCCTTCCGGGACGGGCGGACCTACCGGCTCGTCCCGGCCCAGGCCAACCGGCAGCTCGCGTTCGAGTCCTACCTGAGTGCCACCGGCGAGCCGAACGGCCTCCTTGTCCTCGCGCTAGACGGCGGCCAGATCACCGAGATGACGCGGTTCCGCCCCGAGTGCCTTCCCATGAGCTCGTGCGAGGCAGCCGGGCGCTGCTCAGCACGGGCCGGTTCCGTGGCTGCTCCACGAGGCCGTCCGGGTAGCGATCGCGGGGATCGCGGCGCCGGTGGTCAACGCAGGCCGCGGCACGCGACCTAGCCGGTTAGGCGTCCTCGGGGCCGGCGTTCGGGGAAGGTCCCGCCCGGTCCCAGGTGGGTGCGGGTGCCGTCGTGGTCGAGGATGCACAGGATCTCCGCGGGTTCCTCCCGCGCGCCGAACGCGTGCGGCACCATCGTCGAGAACTCGGCCGCCTCGCCCGCCCGGACGAGGATGGTCCGGGCGCCCAGCCGCAGCACGATGGTGCCGGACAAGACAGTGAACCAGTCCCGGCCCGGGTGGACGCGCAGCCTGGCGGGCACCTTCCTGGTCACCCGCAGCTTGGCGATCGTCATGCCCTGCGGCGCGCCGGCCCGCGACAGCAGCCAGGTCGTCATGCCCCGTGCCTCGTCCCGGATCGGCCTGATCACCACGTCGGCGTCGTCGTCGGACTCCACCAGCTGGTCAAGCGTGGTGCCGAGTGCCCGCGCGATCGGCGTGAGCTGATCCAGCGCAATCCGCCGGTGGCCGGTCTCGATCCGGCTCAGCGTGGACGGGCTCAGGTAGCTCCGGGCCGCCAGCTCGTCCAGCGACCAGCCCAGCGACGTGCGCAGGCCCCGGATCCGCTGCCGGACCAGGGCGTCCAGATCGGCGTCTTGCTTCATACGCAAGATCGTATGCCGTAATGGCAATCCGGCGGTACCGTCGGGGACATGGCACACGAACACATGGCTGACCTGCTCGACCTGGACGCGGAGGTCCTCAGCGACTACCACCAGGAGGTAGCCGGATGGGTCTCGGCCAGCCTCACCGGGCGAGCCCGCGTCATCGACGCGGGGGCCGGCACGGGCACCGGCACCCTGGCCCTGGCCAGGCAGTTGCCGGACGCCGAGGTGACCGCGCTGGACGTCGACGGGGAGATGCTGAAGCGCGTCCGGGACAAGGCCCGCGCGTCCGGGCTCGCCGACCGGATCCGCACCGTCCAAGCCGACCTCGATCAGCCATGGCCTGACGGCCTGAAGGACGCTGACCTGGTGTGGGCGGCCAACTCGCTGCACCACATGGCCGATCCCGCACAGGCGGTCGCGCAGGCCTGCCAGGTCCTGCGCCCGGGGGGAATGCTCGCGGTCACGGAGCTGGAGTCGTTCCCGCGTTTCCTCACCGACCCCGCGGGCGCGGCGCTCGAGGAGCGGATCCACGCCGCCATGGCGCGGGGCCGTGACGAGGCCGGAATGCACATGCATGAGGACTGGCCTGCCCGTTTCACCGAAGCCGGGCTGCACGGTCGAGTCCGAGCGCCGCTTCGTGATCGCGCTGCAGCCGCCACCGGAATCGCCGCTGGCCGCCTCCGTGGCCCGCTACGCCATGGTCACCCTCGGCCGCGCCCGGCACGGCCTGCAGGACAAGCTCAGTCCCGGTGACATCGCCGAGCTCGATGCCCTGGCCCCGGCCCTGTCCGCCCGCGACGACCTGACGGTCCGCACCAGCCGCACGGTCTGGCTGGCCCGCAAGCCCGTCGGGTAACCGGGCTGGCCTGGCACGTATAACTTGCCGATCTGCGCCTCTCCGGTCCTCAGGTCAAAGGTGAGCCGCGCTATCCGGTTCCGCAGGTAGTCGCTGTCCGGCTGCCCGCTGGGGTACAGATGCGCCAGCCAGTCATAGTCGGGCCGGAAGAAGTCGAACCATGCGAACCGGGCCTTCAGCGGAGGCCGCGTGTATTGCCGGTCATTCCCTGCTCCGATGTAGTCCTGGCTGACCGGGATATCGGCCGTAGGGGACATTTTCAGCCAGGCTTCGGCTTCCCCGGTACGCTCGGGGCGAAGGCGAACTCGAAGAGCAGGTGCCGCGCCGACAGGGAGATGCTCCGGGCGATCAGGTGATACCCGTCAGCGACCTCGCCGAGGTCGAGACCGAGACCGATCGGGTGCCGGGGATGAAGTGCTCGCCCGGGACCACCGCCTGCTGGACCGCTGCCTGCAGCGGCGATTCGATCTGGTGGGAGCCCCGTCTTTCCCAGGGCAGCGTCACTCTCGATGATCACGACGCCGCCCGTCCCGGCCCCCACGCGCTGGACGAAACCGGCGAGCATATCCAGATGCTCGTCCAGCCCGCGGATAGGGGATGAACTCAAGGGACTTCCCCTTCTGCGCTTCAATGAGTTGCAGCAGCCGACACCAACAAACATATTCGTTTCATGAGTAAACCTTCATCCCGGACTCGCCGGACTCTTCACCCGCGCGTTCGGCGTTCCAGTCCTGGCGGCGCACCCGTTCGCGAGCAGGCACCTAAGGTGCCTGCTCGTTCGTTTTCACGGCCCTGGTGGGACCACGGTGGGTCCATTGTGGGACCAGCCTCCGAGTCACTTTCTTTCGATTTCCTCGCTTTATGCATGCTGAAAGACGGGTTGTCGCGCCGGGCCAGCGTTGTCCAGGTCCTCTCCCGCTCGCTGAGGACAATGCCCTGCTGCGGGCGCGTGGTGTGCTCCTCAGGCGTGATCCTGCGCGGCCCGGCATAGTCTCCGGCCACGGCCGAGCGGGCTCTTCAGCGGTCGGCCGCGGGCACGCCGACCCTGGGCGGTGTTGGAGGGCATGGCAAGCTCCCGTCAGGCGGCGGAGGGGCTGGAGCTCATTTATAGCGTAAAGCTAGCGCTCTAGCGCCGAGTTGCTCGGCATCCATGCCCGCGCCGCGGTACCCGCCCGGCCGCGCCACTGACCCGGAACCGGTACCCTAGCAGGGATTCCGTCGCCGTCGGCCCGCCGGCGAGACCCGGGCGCATAGCTCAGTGGTAGAGCACCCGCCTTACAAGCGGAAATCCCTATCGGGGATGCTATCACGCCGAAATCCCTGGTAGCGCCTGATTTATCGATCTCCAAGATGCTCACAAGCGGGCGACCTAGCGGCGAAAAGGCATGTGGCCCAACCGAAGGCCAAAAATCTGTAGCAGCGGCTCAAGAATCATCTGGCGGATGGGCTGACGAGCAGCGTGTCCAGTCGGTGAATCGGAGTCCGGATATGGCGCCAGCGTACGTCGCCAACGAATGGTTCTGGCGTCTGGCGTCCAACGTGAATGGGTCTCCTCCATCGCGCGGAACGCCTTTTCGGGACGGCTACTTTCACCGGACGGCGGCCGGCATGGCTGACCACCGGGTCGACCGAACCCGCAGCCGAGCACCGGGGGAGACCGATACCGCCGGACGGACCTTGCGCTCAGCTGCACCAGCGAAACCATCCAGACCTACGGCGACACCATTGGATGGCCCTAGGTCACTCGGCGAGTGATCCGGCCGTGGCCAGGGCCACCAAGGTGAGGAATGCGAGGGCGACGGCGAACGCGCGCCTGTCGCACTCATAGGCACCGGGATCCGCGAACCGCCGGGCTGGAGCTTCGCCACGCGAGCAAGCGGAGGACGGCGCTGACCTGAATGTCGATCAGCCAGCCTCCTGTCGGACGCGAGCTGCGCGCTTCCGAGCTTTGGCGGCGTTGAGCCTGGCTGAGTGCTCGCGGGCCTTGGCCCTGACAAGCCGGGCGAGCTTCTCCGGGGGAACCGTGCCGTCGGGATCAGCCTCTCGCTCGAAGCGGGCACGGAGAGCCGCGCTTGCGGCTGCAGCCTGGTCCTCGCGGGCGAAGGGCCTAGACCAGCGGGCATTGGCGGCGATCTTGGCGCGGAGTCGTCGTTGCTCGGGAGTCATTGCTGCACACCGTCTAGCTCAGGCGCTTCCTTCCGCCGCCAGCCATTAGCCCTGCTGGCCAGCGGCGGGTACCCGGCACGGGACTCGGGTTCGTACATCGGGGTGCTCCCTCTCCAGGCCCGAGGCAACACTCGGGCCTTGCCGTTTTGTCAGCTGACCAACGCCATGAGCGAGGCCTGGGGGAGCATCCTGTATCCGATAACGCACGATAGGTGACTTTATTGAAGCTCGCGGACTTGCTAAGTTCAAGCCGAACCGACCTCAGGCAAGGGCAACGTACTTCTCCACGCCAGCGGTCAGGGCCGACCGCCGCAGGACCGTGCCCCCCCGGCAGGTGCCGCGAATGAACCCCTCGGAGCCGCCTAGCTATCACATAGCCACAGGTCAAGGCCAAAGACACACGGCGGAGTCGTGAGTCGACCTGTAGGCCGGGTGCTGCCAGCACGTTCCGCTGACCTGCGGCGGTTCCCGGAAATGCCGCCTGAGCTGGTGCTTTACCTCTCGTGGGTTCTCATCAGTTCAGGCGGTTTCTCGGCGTCTGGCGGAACTGGGACGGAACTGGGAGCAGGCGTCCAGCCGGGATCGGTGGCGGCGACTGGAGCGGTGCCATGCATCCCTGGGCATGAATCTGGCATGCGTGGTATTGCCCGTGAGGAGCACCGATGACGGCCATAACGGCGATCTTGATGATCGATGTGCAGAAGACGTACCTGGAGCAGGACAGGCGGGACGCGCTCGGCTGGCCGCCCATCTGGCGGCTCGGCGAGGTCGTTGCGGAGTGCCGCCAGCTGCTGGCCGCCGCGCGCGCGGCCGGACTGCCCGTCATCTACACCCGGTCGGTGCAGCGTCCCGACGGCGCGGACGCCACCCCGGGCATGCGCCGCCTGCTGGCCTCGGCCACCCGCGACGGCACGAGGCCGCTGCCCGGCCGCAGCGGCGCCGCGCAGGAGATCATGGATGAGGTCGCGCCGGAACCCGGCGACATCGTGATCGACAAGCTGCGCTGGGACGCGTTCCACTACACCGAGCTCGATCCCGTCCTGCGCAACCTCGCGGTCCAGCGGCTCATCATCGCGGGACTGCAGACCAACGTGTGCGTCGAGACCACGGCGCGGGCCGCCATGATGCGCAACTTCGAGGTCGCCGTCCCCGAGGACGCCGTCACCACCGACGGGATCGCCCTGCACTTCAACGCCCTGGACGCCATGCGCGTGCTGTACACCGAGGTCGCGCCCTGGCGCGAGCTGACCGCACCCGGCGCGCCATGGGACCGCGCGTTCACCACGCCCGGCTACGGGCGCGGCAACCCACCCGGCCCGCCCTGACGACATCAGGCCTGCGCCGCCCTCCCACGCCCCTCCCGGCGGGCTTGCCCGGCTCTGCGCCATATCTTGAACTGACGTTGATAACCTGCCGTTGAAGCCGTGATTCCCGCTACCAGGAAGGGGTGCCGCGCACCGGTGAGCGACAACACGCCGCACCCTGACACCTTCCTCGCCTCCCGGCTGGACCAGCTGTTCCGCGCGATCCGCCGGCCGAGACGGCAGGCCCTACACGCCCGCCGATGTCGCCGCGGTCGTCAACGAGGCGGCGGGCGAGCAGGTCACCAGCGGGACCTACGTGTGGCAGCTGCGGACAGGGCGACGGGACAACCCCACCTACAAGCTGCTCACCGGCCTGTCCCGGTTCTTCGCGGTCTCCCCTGCCTACTTCTTCGAGCAAGACGAGACCGAACGCGGAACGATCCCGGCCGAGGTCGCGCTCGCGCTGCGCGACGACGCCGTCCGCGACATCGCGCTGCGCAGCGCCGGCCTGTCCGAGCGCTCCCTGAAGGTCATCGCCGACACGGTCACCAGCGCCCGCGCCGAGGAATCCCGGCCCCAGCCCGGTCGGAAGCCCAGGCCCGGGGCCGCGGAATCCCCGGAGTAGGCAACAGCCCGCAGGCCGTGCCGTGACTCCGACCGACCGCACGGCAACGCGTTGACTTTCCCGTCAATCTGAGTTTAAATCTATTTATAACATCGGTCTGATCGGCTATCGCACCGCACCGCCGCCATTCACGTGGTGGCCTGCCCCGGTGCCGGCGCGCCGCCAGCCAGCCCGCAAATCGCTCCCCCATCCCTCGTGATGATCGGAGCGACCCCGCATGGCCCATACCAGCCCTTCCAGGCCGAGCGGCGCAACCAGCTCAGCAGCCCCCAAGGCAGCCCGCCCAAAGCGCCTGCGTGATGTTGAAGCAGCCCAGTCCTGGATGCGCAGCGCGGCCTGCGCCTCGGTTGACCCGGAGATCTTCTTCCCTGCGAGCAGCCGACAGCCTGCCACCGAGGCCAAGCAGATCTGCTCTGCGTGCCCCGCGCAGGTCCAGTGCCTGGAGTACGCGCTGGTCAATGAGGAGGAATTCGGCGTCTGGGGCGGCCTTACCGAGAAGGAACGGCGTCAGCTCACCAGCGGCCGTCATCCCCACGACGGCCGCGGCCGGCAAGAGACCCCGGGCCAAGGCGCGGCATGACCGGGCATCCGCCGTCCGTGACCCCGGCCAATGCCCCATGCGACAAGCCCGGGCAGGCTGACCTTCTGCGCTCCGCGCTCGCCCTGGCCGGCCGCGGCTGGCACGTGTTCCCCTGCGCGATCGGCGGCAAGCAGCCAGCCCTGCGCGGCAACTGGCAAGCGCTCGCCACCACCGACCCGGCTACCATCGCCGGCTGGTGGACCCGCCGGGCCTACAACATCGGCATCGCCTGCGGCCCCTCCGGGCTCGTCGTCCTCGACCTTGACGTCCCCAAGGCCAACCCCGCCCAGCCGCCCGTGAGCGGCATCACGTCGCTAGCCCGCCTGTACCAGCAAGCCCGGCAACCGTACCCGTCCACGTTCACCGTGGAGACCCCATCGGGGGGCCGACACTTGTACTTCGCAGCCGATGGCGAGGCGGTGCCGAACTCCGCGAGCCGCCTCGGCCCTCGCATCGACGTCCGAGCTGACGGCGGCTACGTGGTTGGCCCCGGCAGCATGATCAGTGGCCGCGGGTACACCGTCCGCAACGACGCCCTCCCCGTCCCCCTCCCGCACTGGATCACTAGCGAACTTAGGAGGCAGCCCGCGCCGAAGACCGTCCCGCACCAGGCACCTCGGACAAGTCACCAGCGGGGAACCGCCTACGCTACGGCCGCCCTGCGCGAGGAGACCTGCCGGCTCGCCGTAGCCGGCGAGGGGACCCGTAACGACATCCTCAACCTGGCCGCTTTCAACCTCGGCCAGCTTGTCGCCGCAGGCCTCCTAGCACCCGCAGCCGTCATCACCTCGCTCGCCGACGCCGCCGCGCACGTCGGCCTGCCCGAAGCCGAAACACGCCGCACCATCCGCTCAGGCATGACGGCCGGCGCCCGCCACCCCCGCGTTCCGCGCCAAGGCCTCCCCCGCCAACCCTCCCCACAGACCACCGGAATCCAAAGACAGCGGCTGCCAGGAGACGGATCCGTGCAGCCGACACCGCGACCCATCTCGCGGAGGTCTGGTCCTCACCTCGCCTGACCTGCATGAATATGCTCACACCGGTCAAAGGAGCAGGGACGTCGGAACCCGGCTACCGTCACGCCAGCCGGGCCACCGTCCCGCCCCCAACGCTGGAATCCCGACTCAGGTCCCTAGCGGGATGACAGTCACTTGACTTCCGGGGACTGTAGGAACTTGACTGCCCCGGGCCAGATCAAGCCGTCGTAATCAAGCGGTCAGGGGACCCCGATGTCCTAATCAGGGCTGAGGCTGACTGCTGAATCAGGGCTGCGGCCGGATGCCGACTGTAGTCGCGCGGGTGAGGGCGGCCTCTGAGGCTGGGCAGGCCGGCTGGGTACCGGGTACAGCTTTCCCCTGGCCGGCTGCCCGGCCCGGCGGCGGGGCAGGTCTTCCGCTAGCTCGAGCATCCTCCATGCGGTGGTGAATGCAGGCTTCAGGTCGTCGGCGCCGCAGGCGCTGACGATCGCGAGGACGACGCGCAGGCTGGGCAGGGCGTCGCTGGTCAGGGCCGTGTACATGGTCGTGTAGGCGACGTGGGGCTCGCATCGCCGCGCCATGTCCCGGAAGGCCGGCCTTCCTGCCCACTGCCTCAGCCGGACGAGGGCCCGCACCAGTTCAGCGGGCGTCCGGGCATCGAGCGGGTCGGGGCGCAGGTCATACCCGGGGACGTCCGGCATGACGGGGAGGCCCGCAGCCGCAGGATGCCCGCGAGGCGCGGCAGGCCCCTGGGGATGCACTCCGGGTCCTCGTGCGGCTGGCAGCGCCTGGGCCGCTGCGGCGAGGGCCGCGGCGGCTTGCTCCCGGCCGGTGATCCCGTGAGTCGCGAGGAGCGCGTGCAGTGATGCCTGGAAGGCCTCCTGCTCCTGTCCGGGCGGCCTGGCCAGGGAGAGCGGCGTGGCGGGGCCTTCATCGGGCGGCCCGATGATGTCCTGGTGCTGCCCGGAGGCCGGGCCGGCCTGGGCGCGGTCGCGCCAGTCGAGCAGCCGGCGGACGGCGGCGAGCCGCTCGCGCGCGGGCAGCCCTGATTCGGCTCGCTCCGCGGCGTACGCCCGGAGCAGGCCGTGCATCTCGTACTCGCCGGGACCCGGGGATTCCAGCAGGTGCGCGTCGACCAGGCACTCCAGGATGCCGTCTGCATGGCCCTCAGCCAGGCCGAGGAAGGCGGCGGCGGCGGCGAGGCTGATGACGGGCTCCTGCCAGTGGGCCAGGAGGCAGAACGCGCGGGCCGGGTCAACGCCGTCCCCGTCCGCCGGCAGGCTGTCGAGGCTCGCCTGGAAGCTGGCGCGGACCGATAGCTCGCCGGCGTTCATCCAGTCCAGGCGGTCCCGCTGGCCTCGCATGCGGTCCGCCATCGCGGCGATCGTCCAGCCCTGCCTCACGGCCAGTTGCGCGGCGGCGGCCCTGATCGCCAGGGGCAGCCCGGCGCATGCCAGCAGGACCTCGGCAGCGGCGCCGGGCTCGGCTGCCATGCGCCCGGCGCCGACGATCCCGCCGAACAGCGTGCGGGCCTCGTCGTCGCCTAGCGCGCCCAGGCATACCCGGGCGCCTGGCAGGTCAGGGACCCGGCTGCGGGCCGTGACCAGGACCGCGCAGGACGAGCTGCCCGGGAGCAGGGGCCTGACCTGGGCGGTGTCCCGGGCATTGTCCAGCACGATGAGCACCTTCCGCCCGGTCAGCACCGTGCGGAACAGCGCGGAGCGCTCGGTCTCGCCGGGCGGGATCTCGGAGTTCCTGACGCCCAGGCCGCGCAGGAACCTGGCCAGGACCTCTGCCGGCTCCAGCGGCTCTGCCGTGGCGCCGTGCAGGTCCGTGAACAGCTGCCCGTCGGGGAACCATGGCGCGGCCAGGTGGGCCGCCTGCACGGCCAGCGCTGTCTTGCCCGCGCCGGCCATCCCGGTGATGATCGCGACCTGGACGGCGCCCGAGCCCTCGCAGGCGCTGGCTTCCCTGAGCATGTCCTCCAGGAAACGGACGTCTTCACCGCGGCCGGTGAAGTCCCAGGTGCCCGGAGGCAGCTCGGCGGGGCGCAGCGGCTCGTAGGCCTCGGCAGGCCCGGAACCGGCCGCCCGTGCCGGGCGCACCCTGGGATCCTGGCGGTGATCGTGCCCGCCGCTGCCCCGCTGGCGGGCGGGTCACCTCTCTGGGAGGCGGCCGCCTGCCGACGTCCCCTCGCCCTGGGCGGCCGGGGGACCCGGGGCTTCATCTCGGTTTCGGGCCGGGCTTGCCGGGCGGCAGCTCCGCCTGGCCGCGCTTGCCGGGCACGGGGGCCGCCTGCGCCCCGGCCAGCCCCGCGCCGGCGATCAGCGAGATCACCGTGACGGGCTCCTGGCCAGCGCTCCAGGCCGCCAGGATCGTTACGATGATGATGATGATGAGGATCACTTTCGGCGTGATGCCCGGCACCGGCCGGGTCACGAGCCTGAGGCTCAGTTCCACTCTGCGCTCCGAGCTTTACCACGCCGCGAACGACGGCGCGGAAGGGTTTCGATGGCCGCGTGCGGCCGGTGAATCCCCGTGGCGCCCAAGGCATAAGGCGGCACAGGACAGTCTTGGCACTAACCAATCTAGGACGTGATACGGCAAGCCGGGAAGAGCCCGGGGAAGCGGGGACAAAATTGCATCGCCAGCGAACATCACTGAACACCGATTTTCGCTGAACATTGCTGAACACCACTGAACGCCCGCCCCGGCGTTTTCTCGCCCTGACCCGCGGTTAAGCACCGGCGCTAAGGCCCGAACCGCGGGGCAGCCAGTGCGCCGGGAACCGGCGGCGCGCCTGGCCGGCCACTGGCAGCCGACGGAAGGCAGCACGTATGACCAGTTCAGAGGCATGGCGATTGCCGGGCAGCCCGGTGCGGTCGGACAGGCGAACATCAGCCGCCAGGCGCTGCGCGTTGATTCAGCCTGATTGGCCCTTGGACCGTTCCCGGGCTTAATCACGGCTCAAGTGGCGCATTGCAGACTCATATCAGCTTGCACCTGCATTCCACTGAGACGCGGGATGCCAAAGGGCGGCCTGCGCACTGATTGCTGGCCCCGGGGTTACCCGGGGGCACGCGCCGATCCTGGCGGCCTCGGCCACAGGGCAGTCTTGGCAGACGACGCGCGGCAGGAACAGGCAAGGGGGCCACGCGGCTAGGCTGCGTGGCCCCCTTGCCCGTTTCCCCGGGCTCGCGCCTGATCCAATTCGCGTCAGGAAATCATCCAGGTCGCCGAAAGGGTTCCAGCCGGGATGTGATGATCAGGGCCTCCGCTCGCTTGGCCGCGGGCCGGAGCTCGCCTGAGCTGCGTCGCGACCCGGGCCGCCGACGCGGTCACGATACCCCGTCCTGCGCGGCGTGGACCGGGGGCCGGGGCCGGTTCGCGACCCCGGCGCAGGAGCCGGAAGGCGCGCTCGCTGAAGGCCTGGCTGCCGAACAGCGCCGTGCCGACGATCGTGAGCGCGACCCCCAGCTCCACCCCGAACGCGATCGTGCCAATGAGCGGGTGGGCGATCCCGATGTCGATCGGGGCGCCGAGCGAGGTGAGGCCGACGCCCGCCGTCCGCCAGCGCATCATAGGCAACAGAAGTATCGACCCGTCGCGTTTGTGTCGGTTGATTCGGCAACCGCCTATCTGCAGCAGGCCGGGCATTCTTGCTAATGCGTCGTATCAGCCCCGTGCACATGCAGCCAGCCGGGTTCGCTGTACTTGCCGGGAACCTCCGCGACCATGGCGGTGAATCCCCAGCCAGGAACGGTCTCAAGCGCTGGCGCCAGAACGTCGGCGTAGAGGGAGTCCGAAGCGGCGACGACGTAGTCGGCCTGCGAGCCGGGCAGCGCGTTCCTGGCCGCGGCGCTGTCGCATAGCCGGAAAGCGCCGACGATGCCGTCGCCAATCCAGCCCGAGACGCCGCGCTCGACCGTGCCGATATCCATGCCAATGCGCATCCGGACCTTGAAGTCTTCCGCCACCGGCGCGTTCTCCGAGGTGAGTGCGGCGGCCAGGGTGGGGAGGAATAGCCGCGCCACCCGGCGCGCGCGGATCGCCGACGGAAGCAAGATCAGGATCCCGTCCCCCATCTCCTGCCGATCGACGCCCTGGTCACCGCCGAGCGTCACGGCGAGCGCGGCGTCGATGACCCAGACGAGGACCCCCATCGTCCGCTTCTGCTCGGCCTGGCTGAGCTTGCTGTGGCCCGCGAGGTCGACGGCCACGCACAGCCGGGCCGTTGTGTCAGCCGGGACGAACCCGGCCGACTGCTGGCTGGCTGCCCCGCGCAGCGACGCAGCCGGCGTCGGGAAGCCTTGCCGCCAGGCGTAGGGGGTCCGCAGACCCACCGTGACCTTCTCCGTGGGGCGTGCCTCATCCGCAAGCACCGCGCTGACCTCGATGAGGCCGCCGAGTTCGTCTCGGCCAGCCGGAACGCCGAGCAGCACGCGAGCGAGGCGGCTGCCCCCAGCGAGCGACGTGTCGCCCGGGCCGCCCGGCTGCCCGGCGGACCGCCAGCGCCAGCGGAACGCAGCACCGCCCAGCCCCAAGACCGCGAGGTCCTCTCCCGGCCTAGGTGGCAGGTCAGCTGCAGCCCGGCCGACTGCGGATCCGATTCCGGCCTGGCTGACGGCGGAGCCGCTGCCGGGAAGCGGGATCTCGTCGAGCCAGACGGCCACGGCGGCTTGGTCGTTAATCAGCACGTTGAACTGCGCTTCCACGTACAGCAAGCCCGGTGCCGACGCCGCCAGGTCGAAGGGGAACGTCACGTGCAGGTAGTCCCAGTCTGGCGCGTCCATGCGCCCGGCCGCGAGTAGGGGCAGGACTCCCGTTCCTGGCCGGGTTATGATTGGCCTCCCGACAGCCGCCCGGCCCGCCAGGGCGAAGCCAGTATCAATCTCTTGGAGCGGTTCGCTGACGCCTGACAGCGGCAATCGCGCCAGGATCTCGTAGATCGGGGCAGCGTCATCCGGGCCGCCCAAGCCTGTGGTTCCGCTGAAGGTTGATCCCTCGTGCTCGTATTGTTCCGATGCTCCGAGGACCGTGCCTACTGCGGGGTCGGTGGCGATGGCCGCGGCCATGCCGGATGCGCGTTGCGGCGGGGTTGCGTAGCCTCGGCGACTGGTGGTGGCTGGATGGCCCCTCCAGCCCGGCGTGGGTGTCCAGCCTGCTGTCGAGGGTGCCCAGCAGGTCGGTGTGCTCGGCGTGGAGCATGGCTTCCCGCAAGCCGGCGTCGGGGTCGAGGAGCCGTCCAAGTCCCTCCTGCAGGTCGCCGTGCCGACCGCCCAGCCAGCGGTCGATGGGTTCCTGACCGTGTTCTGACGGGTCGGTCATTAGGCCCCCTCCCCGATGCGGCGGCGATGCTCGGCGGCGTTGCGCCGTGCCTTCATTAGGTTCGACCGTACCGCCGAGGCATCAATGCCGAGCAGGTCGGCTATCTCGATGGGAGACCAGCCGTCGATCGTCAGTGCGAGAACCTGGCGCTGCCGCAGCGGCAGCGCCCGCAGCAGGTCGATGACCTGCTGCTTTTGCAGCCATGCCTCGGCCTCCTCGGGATGAGGCAAAAGGACGGTCGGCTCGGGAACCTCCGCGACTGAGTGCTCGGCAACGTTCACGGCCTGGCGGACGAACGCCTTATGGGCGACCGTCCACACGCAGGCCTTGGGGGAAGTGATCGTGTGCCACCGCCGGTAAGCCGTGATCATCGCCTCTTGCGAGAGCTCGGCGGCTACGTGCGCGAGGGCGCCCTGGTAGAGGAGATAGGCCACAAGCCTGCGGATGTGCTCATGGTAAAAGGAAGCGAACTCCTGCTCACCGACCGGACGATGCCGGGCCGTCTGGTGCAAGGCTCACCGCAGTCGGTTCTCTCGCAGTCGGGGCGAGCGCGATGGCCCCGGTGCATCCGAAACTCCCGCAAGGTCCGGACGGGCCATCTGGACGGCCTCTCTTCGGTCGGCCGACCCCTGATGCGCGATCACTAGGTGCAGCTCACTGCCGTTGACCCGGACCTCGTCCAGCCAGCAGCCACGCGGAAGGGCGCGGGCCAGCGCTATGAGGTAGGAGCCGTGCGCGTGCTGGCGGCGTTCCTGCCAACGCAGTCGCACGAGTAGTTCCGCAAAGGCAATACCACGCATAGCCAGGCTAGCCAGTATGGCCAGCAGCGACAAGATGAGCGGATCCATAATGCGACCCTTCGTCGGGTGGGCCGGACGCCGGCTCCTCACAGATACAGAGGCAATGGAGCACTGCATCGTGAACGCGCCCATCTGCCGAGATCAAGCGAGGGACAGTTCCCCGCAGACTGCGGTGCCGACCGAGGTCGACCTGAGGTCAAGCAGTCGCGTCCTCAGGTCGACCTCGTGGCCGGTGCCGACCGGGCGCCGCTACCCGCAACGGGAAGGCTTCGCCGCCACTGGCCGGACCACCCAGGACGATCCCACAAGTCGACGTTGGCCGGACATAGGATGCGGCCACGGCGTCGCGCGAGGAGGACCTGTCATTCCGGCCACCATTAACGGTCGCCCGGTCATCAGCCGGGCAGACATGGCGGTCGCCTTTGGCGTCTCACGGCAGAGCCTGTACCTGTGGCAGCGTGACCGGGCCGTGACGGGACACCCCACGCCGGCTGGGACGCTCGGCGGGACGACGTACTGGTATGAGGACGAGTGGACGTCCTGGTACCGGTCCCGGCAGCAGGGCAAGCTTGACGGACTGACCCGGGTCGACCGTGGGGGCGACCCGGACGACCTGGTGGATGCCGATGAGGCGGCGCGGATCATGGGGTATGCGGGCAGGGCCGTGATCCATGGGAACGTGCGGCTTGGGTACTTCCCCCAGCCAGATTCCCGCCAGGCCGCTGCTCGGGGCCGGCCACGGCCGCTGTGGCGGCGGTCGACTGTGTGGGCGGCTGCTGACGCCCGGACGGGCCGGGCGGTGGCGCTCCGCCAGGAACGCCGGGGGCACCCACCAAGCCCTATCCGTACGCGGGCGATCCGCGACTGGCGTCTGTCGTGGAGTTGCTGCGCTCAGGTGCGACGCTGTCGACGGCGGCGATGGCTGCGGAGTGGGGAGTTAGCCAGCGGACCGCCGAGCGGATTGTCAGGGCTGCCCGGGACCAGGTCCCGCGCGACTAGCCTGCAGCCATCAAGGGGGCAGTTTTCGCGGAGCCGGCGCGGCGATCGGGCAGGCCCGCGGATGAGCCTTGGCCAGGCGAGGGCGCAGAGGTGTGCCTGAGCGGGCTAGTTGGAACCGGGGCTTCCTCGCGACCTGGGACGGAGCGCTTCCCTGAGCACGCTTGTTGGTACCATCTGGGCGCGCTACTTGGCACCGCAGGCGGGTTGAGCGCGCATTCTGACACCGGCCATCCGCCACTGGAATGGGGGTCTGACCTGCGCAGATGGATCGCCGGGTCGGCGGTCCCTGCGTCGGAGATGATCATGGTGCCACCCAGCGCGCCCAAGTTCTACCTATCAAGCTCTGGCATAAGAGGGTAACCGGCTGAGGCTGGCCGAACTGCGGGGAGACAAAGTGGTGCCGCCGATGTCGGCTTTGCCGCCCTCGCGGTACCCGTCCTCGTAGCCGGTGCCCGCGCTGACGCGGGTCTCGCGGGTGTGCGGGTAGGCCTCATCAGCGAGCTGGCTGGCTTTCTCGGAACGGCTGGCCAGGACGATGCTCATCGACGGCCCGGTTGCGGGTGCCGCGTCGGCAGCCTGGGCGGCGTTGTCCTCGGCTGCGTGGATGCGGGCGGCTGCGGCGGATGCGTAGCCCAGCATCCAGGACCTGCGCCAGGCCCGGGCGCTCGCCCCAGTGACGGGGACTTGCTCGGTGGCCAGGGCGCGGTCCATCTGGACGAGCAGCGACGTGAACATGATGGCGGCGCGCTCGATGTCGCTGGCGTAGCCGAAGACGTGCAGGCGGCGGCCCTTGGGCCGGTCGGTCTCGACGCAGGCGCAGCGCAGCGCGGAGGCGACGTGGGCCAGCAGGAAGACCTTGGCCGACGCCCACGGCGGGTCTATGTCGAAGGCGCGGTCGGCGGGCCGGTCGGTGCCGGGGCGGGTCGCTGCGAGGCGGACGCGGTCAATGCCGTAGCGGGCCATTAGCTCGGCGGCCTTGGCGGTGAGGGCCTCAGCCTCGTGGGGGGTGACGCCGTCGCCTTCGGCCTTGGCCAGGAGCTTGCGGACCCGGTCGAGCAGGTCTGCGGACGGCTCGGGCATGTGGGCCTCCTTTCAGGCGGCGACTGCGGCCGGGGGACTCGTGGCCAGGGGCTGAGGCTCGGAGTCGGCGGACTGGCCGGGGGCTGCGGCGGCGTCGCGCTCAGCGCGGATCATGGTGACCAGGGCGGTTGCCCGGTCGGTGGAGATGCTGAGGTTCGCCTTCAGCTTGTCACGCGATATCTGCTGTCCGTGTGCTTTCCGATGCTCTGTGTCGAGCTTCCGGGCTCGCTCGATCAGCCCCACGGGGAGCATGACGGGTGCTTGAGCGCGCGGCTTCTTCGGAGCCTCGCCTTTGTCCTTCCCGGGTTCCTGCTCGGGGCGCGGCGCGGCCTGCGTGACGTCGTACAGCTCGCGCAGCAGCCAGGGACCGACCTCGCCCCACAGCATCAGCAGGATCGGGAGGATGGCGTCCACCAAGGCGGCACCGACCTGGTGGTGCATCGCGGGGCCTGCGGTGTTGAGCGCGATGGTCATGGCGGCGCACAACCGGAGCATCCAGGCGGGCTTGCGGAGTCGTTCGGCCGGGTAGCCGCGCTGGGTCAGGGACCGCAGGCCGAGCAGCAGCCCGATGACGCTCAGGTCCACCGGCGGGCTGACCAGCCAGGCGATCCGCGACGGGATGCCCAGGCTCAGTGCCAGCATGGTCACGTTCCCGAAGCTGAACCCGAACGACAACACGGCGATAGCCGCGGTGATGACGGTGACCGCGTGCCGGGTCAGCGCGTCACCCAGTCTCGCCCGGCCGGGCGGCTGGACTGTGCCGGCGATGGCTGCGGGCATGTCGCTCCTCCTTCGCGATGGCGGGACTTCGGCGGGCCGCCCACCGCTAGGCGGCTGCCAGCTTGCGGAGCAGCCGGGCTGACTCGCCACCGCTGAGCGCGCAGGCGCGCAGTTGCTCCCATGCGCGGACGTGCAGCGCGGCGTCTGCTCCGGTCATGAACTGGCTGGCGGTGATGCCGGGCAGGCAGGCGATGCTGATTGCGCCGATGCGCAGGATGGCCATGGACCCGCTGGCCGGCGCGGGGTGCGCTAGTGCCGCGAACGGCATTACTTGCAGGTCGACCTGGCCCGTCTCGGCCAGGCCTGCCAGGTGCGCGGCCTGCTGCCGCATGACCCCGCTGCTGCCGACCGCCTGGTGCAGCGCGGCCTCGCTGATGACCGCCTGGATGTCCCGCGTCCCGTCGAGGATTGCCTCCTGCCTGGCCAGGAGCGCCTCAACCGCGTGGTTCGGCGTGGCGCCGGTGACCAGGCCCTGGCTGGCCTCGGCGGCGGCTTCGGCGTAGGGCGGGGCCTGCAGCAGCTCCGGGACTTGCAGCGGGGCGTAGTAGAACGCCTGAGATGACAGGGTCTCCAGCGTCAGGTAGTCCTGCTCGGCTGGGCTGAGGAGGTGGCCCGACCACCACCCAACGCTCCCGCCCGGACTCGCAATGGCCATCAGGGCTGCCCGGGCATCTTCGTCCGCCTCGTACTCGTGCAGCAGCGCGGCGAGCTCCGCCGTGCGCAGGCCGCGCTCCCCGGTCTCGACGCGGCTGATCTTCGACGGGTGGCAGTCCAGGGCGAGCGCGGCGTCGGCGAGCGTGCAGCCGACGTTCTCGCGGTAGCGGCGCAGGGTGTCGCCGACGATCTGCCGACGTGCGTTCGGTGCCGTCATCATGCGCTTCTCCTTGCCTGGCGGAGCCGTCCTCGGGTCGGCCCGGCCACCGCCAGGTCGACATGTAAAAAGCTACTATTTTATGGCGGGCCCGTCAACTGCCGTCCTGCGACGGGCCACCCGTGTGCCCCGTGACACGCATGTCGGCCCACTGCCAGTCAGCGCGGCCCGTTCGCTGTTTTTGACAGTTGAATCGGCCCGGATGGGGTGCCAGAGGAACCGTCAACTGCGGCTTTGCGGTGCTTCGCCCACGCCTCGCCGGGCCGGATTGCTTGGCAAGACCCCGCTTCCGGCGCTCGGCGGGCCAGTTTCGATGGCGGAGAGCACAGGATTTCTTTGCCACTTAAGAAGGCCCGCCCAGGTCAGCGGGGGTGGACCGGGCCGACTTATCTGTCACCGGACACCGTGGCGCTGGGGCCGGTGCGCTGGCCGGGCGGGTCCGTTGGGGCTGGTACGGGTGCGTCTTCCTCGTCGTGCCGGGCTGCCCGCGCGGCGGCGAGCAGTTCCCGGACCTCGGCGGCGGTCAGGCCGCACAGCTCGGCGACCTCGGCGTTGGTATCGCACAGGTCGCGCAGCACCCGGATCGCCGCGTGCACGGCGGCCGCCGGCCCGGCCGCGGCGCGCTCGCCGTCAGCCAGCACCGCGTCCGCCCGCGCCTGGGCCGCATCGCGGATGCCCTCCAGCCGCGCCCGCGCCTCGTAGTAGTCCGCCAGCGCGGCCTCGATCCGCCGCTCGCGCTGCTGCCGTTCGGCGTCCCGCGCGGCCTTCGCGGCACGCGCCTGCCGCTCAGCGTCCGCGCGGCGCGCCCGTCCCCGTCGTGCCATCAGCGCTCCCCAGCCCGGTCACGGCAGGCGCGGTGCCGGGCCGCTGCGGGCGGGCGCCGGCGGGTGCGGCCGCTGCACTGGCCCGCGAGGGCGAGACAGTGGAGGCTTGCCTACCGCGGTCCTGCTGGCCGGCCCATGGTGATCCGACTGCCTCGCATCGCCGGTGAACAGCAGGCGGCCGTCGAGGACGTCCGGGTCGACCTTCGGGTCGGCCGATGACAGCGCGCCCTGCGCGGCATCCCAGTGCGCCGCCGTGACCACGGCGAGCTTGCTGACGCCGGGCGCGACCGTTACCGTCATCGCGACCGTGCCCGCAGTGTCGAGCGGCTGCCCGGTAGCATCGCATACCTTCCGGCGGCGGACGATCTCTGCCAGCGCCGCCCGGTCGCTGGCCCGCACACGCCACGCGGCCAGGTCACTGTCGCGATGGCTGACTGAGCTGGTCATGTTTTCCTCCGGCTTGTGTCGCTGTTCTCGATCTCGTGCTCTGCTCTCGCGCGTCATGGCATCCGGGGCACCCGTGCGGTGCCGCCCGCGGCTGGCGGGCGTGGCAGCAGGCCCGCTGTTCGCTCCGTCGCTGGCACCGTGCCGGCTGGTCGCGGGGCGGTGGCTCGCCGTCGGCCTGCGGGAAGCAAGGGGCGCTCAGGGAGCTGGCCGAGCTTGGCCGCCGCACCCGCGACGGCCCTAGCGGCGGCCTCGGCATCAGAGGCCGCCAGCGCCTGCATCGCGCGCATCGCCTGCGACTCGGTAACGAGCGTGGCGGCGAGCCGGTCGAAGTACGCCAGCGACCGCCGCGCATCCGGCCACCCGATGCTGTCCGCCGCGGCCCCGGGCACGTGCGTCATCCGCCCGGCGAACACCAGGCGCTTGACCGGGACGGGCCATTCGGAAGACAGCGGCTCCCCCACCCACCAATCCCGCCGCAGCCGGACTGCCACCGCAAGCTCATCCCGCAACGGCGACGTCCACCGGACATGCCCAGCCAGCTCCTTCATCCCGGGGTGCGGGCTGTGATGGATCAGCCACGCCAGCACTTCCTCTTCGCGGGTGACCCGGCACGCCGGACCCGTCATGCTCACGGGCACCGCGCCCGGCGCCCGGCGGACACGGCCCGCCAGCCACGCCCTCGCGCTCGGCTCGTCTCCGCACCAGACCACGTCCACCGACGACGCGGCGCTCGTCACCACCACCGCGGTCACATCGCCGGACCCGCGCGCGGCTGCCAGCGCGTACCGGCTGCCGTCGATGCCCAGCCAGGCACGGCGCACGCTGATTTCGCCGGCCTGGAGGGACCGCGCGGCATCCTCTTCTTCGGCGGTCAGCGGCCGGGTCGCCAGGCGCTCGCGGGCGTGGTACTGCCACGATCGCAGCAGGCCCAGCGACGACCGCAGGCCATCCAGGAACCCCGACAGCTCGCGCAGCACGCTGCCACTGGCCCGGCCGTCCGGCTGCAGGGGCGGGATGTCGGCGAACTCAGACAGGTGCTTCGCTGTCGGGTCGCGCAGCAGCCAGGATGCCCACCGGTAGTCATCCTCGGTGAGTACCGGGCCGGGCATGGGGCGTGAGCGGACGGCGTGTTCGAACGTTTGCAGGCCAGCGAGCCGAGCTGTCGCGATGTCGTGGTCGCGGCTCCAGTCGGCGGTCACCTGGCGCACGGTCACCATCAACCCGGGGCGGTCCACGCACTGCGCCGCGAGGTACCAGGCGTTCCGCATCCGCTGGGCCCGGCCGACGGCAGTAGCCCGAGCGCCATCCGGGTCTGGCATGCTCGCCTCCAGTTCCGCCGCCCGTCATTACGGGCGGAAGCGGCTGGGGGAGCACTCACCTCCAATGGTAGGCGGCGAGCGATTTCAACTCAAGTTGAAGCAAGCTGGCGGAGCCAAGCGTCGGAGTGGCACACCTTCATGCGCCCTCTCCTCCGCGACGCACGGCCCCACGGTTGGCCTCTCCGTCGTCCGGCCAGGCTCTAGCAGAGTCACTTTCCCAGAACCGGTTCCGGCCTTCGCCTGCCACCCTTTCCAGCATGTGCAGGAGGTTGGCCACACTGGTCACGTCTGGGGCGGTGCCCTCCCCTGCCTCCTCCGCCTCCTGAGTTTCCTCCATCGGTCCGGTGCCCTGGTCCTGCTCGCCTTCAACCGGATCGGTGTCCCGCACCCGGATAATGATCGGCTCGCCGGTTGTCAGCCTGATCTCGAACGTCTGCCGCCGGGTTTCCTGCAAGAAGCGCACCGAGGCGATGGCATCGTAGCGGTAGCTGGTTCGCTCCCGTATGGTGAGCATTCCTGTCATGAAGTCGAGGTTGGCCTTGACCTGGCGGACTCCGTCCTCGGCCAGCAGGAGCAGTTGAATCCGGTACTTGGCGTACCGCCACGGGCCGCCTTCGATACGGGCACGCTTGACCGCCACCCCGGGTTCTTCAACGAAAGCATGAGCCATCAGGCGGCGTGGGGGCAGATGGAAGTGGTCAAGCGCGCTGCCCAGCAGGACCATCCGGTCGGACTCCAGCCAGGCGGCCATGTCCGCGTCTTTGGGCCTGGCCTGCAGTTTCTCGCTCCATCGCCGGTACTCCTTGTCGATCGCCGCCTGTCGCCTGGCGTGCTCGATGCTTTCGGCGGCGTACCTTTTCCGTTCCAGGCGGGCGCGCAGCCAGCAACGCCACGCCCACCAGGCACTCGCTAGCGCGACCGCGTCGGCCAGCGGGTGTGCCCGCAGTGCGACGATGGCCCAGACGCCGCTGACGGCCAAGACGGCGAGTCCGGTCCGGCGGGCCGCTAGCGTGCCTTGCCGCGGGAGAAGCTCTCCTTGGGGCTCTTCCAAGGCTTTGCCCTGCCAGCGCTGCTTCAATTGGCGGACGTCGTAGCGGATGAGCCAGGCCACCTCGTTGGCGCGGATCCCGCTGCTCCGGCAGATCTCGATGATCTGGTCGCTGCGGAACTTGCGGGCTCCGGCGACGGCGGCTTTCCACCGCTCTCGCTCTGCCTTGTCCGGGGCGTACTTGACGAAGTAGCGGTTGAACAATCTGTTCACCCCGTCAGTGAGCTCATCACCGGGAGGGCCGGCTACAGATTGGTTCGATGCCCTGAACAGCTCGTCCGTCTTGCGGCGCCGCTGGGCCAGGAAGCGCAATTCCAGGTCGTTCACGGCCGCGGCGGCTCCGCCCGCGAGGGCGGCTATGTAGCTGAGCAGCCCGAGGAGGGCACCGTGCCAGAGCAGTTCCCAGCCGAGGTACCCGGCTGCGGTGGCGAACAAGCAGGCGCTGGCGCGCATCGCAATCCGCCTGCCGACGCTCACCGTTTCGGGCGGGGGCGATGGGAGGCACACCTCAGCCGGCACCGGCTGGAAGAACATCCATGCCCTTCCCGGGCGGTCATCAGCGCGCTGACCGGACTGCGCGCGCTGCAGTTCTCGTCGCCACGCCTCGTCCTTGAGCGGGCCTGTGAGGAAGAGCTCAAGATGTGGCCGAAGCATGTCACGCTGCTTTTCCCCGAGGTCGTCGACCTGCTTGACCAGGAGTGACATGTCGGTGCCGACCGCTCTCCGCTCGGCCCGGGCAGCAGGTGACGGGGGCACCGAGTCGAGGAGCTGGTAGATGAGCCGGACGCCATCGGCCCACGCGTCGCCGCCGACCCCTGCGTATCGGGACCGGGAGAACTTGAGCTGGTCGTGCTCCTCTTTGGAGAACTGCTGCACGGTCCGGCCGCTGAGCATCGCGACCAGCCAGTGGAACAAGGCACCGTCGCCCCCGTGACCGCTCATCATGGCGTCCCAGATGAGCTTTCTTGCCGTCGTGGGATTGCCGCTCTTGAGGTTCTCGACGCCGACCCGGTACTTGGCCTGCGGCGTGGCATCCTGACCGACCGTCAGCTGGACATCGCCGGGGAGGGTAACCGTGTCGATGTAGGCGTTTAGTGCTTGTACCCCGACCTGGGAGCCTTCGCCTGCGACGTTCACTGGCCGCTCGTTCGGCGTGGTCATGTCACGCTCCGGACCGCCGTCATGATCGCCGCTACCCCAGCGGCGAGGTCGACAATGCCGCGGAAAACGCCACGCGCGCAGTTAAGTGCCAGCCTGAGCGTGCTCGAGCGGATCGCGGGCTTATCCGCCTCTGCACCGAAGCTGGCGGCCCCGCTGCCGGAGCGGGACCCGCCGAGCTGGATGCCACCGTGGACGGTCACGTTCTCTCCCTGGACGCCCACGTGGGCGTCGCCCATGGCGATGTTCGTCGGGCCGCTGTGGCGCGGCGCCGCCAGCGCGGGACCGGGAAGATGGGACGCCGGCCCCCATCGGTGCGACGCGAGGACCGCGGCGAGGGCGGCGGCGAACGCGGCGGCGTTGGCCACCGCCCGCGGCTGCCAGCCTTCGGCGTCGGTCGCAGGCTTGGCTTTCGTCGGCGTAGTCGCTGATGCCCCGGATCATGATGGCCGGCAGGCCGTCGTTCAGGTGACCAGCCTGGGCTACTCCGGCCGCCTCCATCTCGACCGCGACCGCGTCGTTGTAGTGCTCACGCAGCCACTGGCGCACGTCGGAGGTTCCCGAGTAGAGGGCGATTTCCCCGGCGGCGACCGGCCCGAAGTGCACTCGCGGCGCGGGTGATCCTTCGGGAAGTCCGACGCGCCCAGTCGGCGTCGCGCTCCACGTGCGCGGCGATCTGGTGCGCGCGATGCGAGAGCTCCCAGGTACGCGGCCGGGCGGTGGTTCCGTCGTCCTCACTGGTCGCGCCATGGTATGCGTAGACGTGCGACGCCACCACCACGTCACCGAGGCGCAGGTGCGGCTGCAGCGCGCCCGCGACGCCGACGAAGATGACGGCGGCAGGGGCGAACAGGGCTACCGCCCGTTCGGTCAGGACCGCCGCGGCTGGTTGCCCTTGCCGGCTGAGCGCGAGGGCGACCCGGCACCCGCCGTCTTCGAGGTGCCCGACCTCGAAGCGCGTGCCCATCGGATGCGTCTGCACGGTGATGTCGGATAGCCGCGCCTGGACCGCCTTGTACTCCACGTTCATGGCCGTGAGGATGACGATGGTCTTGTCGTTCATGGAGCTGCCTTCCGCTGGCACGGATCAGTCGGAGGGACGAGTCATGGGCGGATAGAGGACCGTGCCGGAGCCGGCGCGGAAGAGGCGGGCGGGGCGGCCCGCGCCTGCCCGCTTTGGCGTCGTCGACCGGGACGACGAAATCGCGGGTGCCCTGGATCTTGCGGTAGAAGTTCCGCGGGTCGAGACGAGATGCCCCAGACCGCCTCGTAGACCTGCTGGAGCTCGGAGATCGTGAAGATCGGCCCGCAGAAGGCGGTGGCCAGCGCCGAATTCTCCAGCTTGCGGCGGGCACGCTCCACCCCGTCGGCGACGATGCGCTGGTGATCGAACGCGAGCCTCACAGGCGTCCGGTCAAGCACGTCCTCGGCCCGCACCCAGCGCGCGTCGGCGGCGTCCGTTCCGGCTACCGGGTCCGGCAGCCGCGGCATGATCGCCAGGTAGGCGACCGATACCACCCGTCCACGGGGATCACGCCCCGGGTCACCGTACACGCCGAACTGCTCCAGAGTGCAGCGCGCTCGCGTCCAGCCCGGTCTCTTCGCACAGCTCGCGGCGGGCCGCCGCCGGGATGGGCTCCGCCTCGTCGCGCAGGAAGCCGCCCGGCAGCCCCATCATCCCCGCGATACGGCTCGACCCCACGCTCGACCAGCAGCACGTGCAAGCTCGCGTCCCGCAGGGTCAAGATCACCAGGTCGACAGCCAGGAGAACGCTGGGAGCTTGCCACTCCTCGTCAGTCACCCGCCCATCATGACTTCCTGTCAGATTGACAGGAAGTATCCCGATAGCTACTTCTTACTGGCCATCCGGTCACAAGAGCTAACTTGGCGGCAGGTCGTGGCCAGGTCACTCCCGGCGGCACGCCACATGGCGGTGTCAGGCTCGCTGCACGGAGCCGGGAAGCCCTGGACTAGGCGGTTCGGCGCGTGCCGAAAGGTCAGCTACCCGCGGCCTCACGGCACGCTGCGGCCCAGGCAGGATGACGCGCCTCTTGACCCGGCCAGCTACCGGCTGCCGCTCAGCGGCCCGGCGGCCGACCGCCTGACGGTCCTCTGACCTCAGGGACGTGGCGGCCGACCTGGCCGTCCCGAGGTCGACCTGGGTCTGGTCCAGCCTGCGCAGGTAGGCGTGCGCCCAGGGCAGGCCGGGACCGCCGTAGTGCTCGTGACGGTAGCGTGCTGGGATGAGCGCCGCGCGGGCATCCAGCGCTGTCCCCACCCGGCCGGAGTAGGGGGTGGCGCCTGTGTGGTGGAGGTCGAGTATCGCCGCGTAGATGTCGTATCGGACGTCGGAGGTGAAGGTGTCGGCGGGGAGGTAGGCGGCGATCGCGGGCAGGTCCGATGGCGTGGCGAGGACGTGGGCGAGGACGGCCTCTTCGAGCGTGCTCCGCGCCGCCCTGACGACGGGCGGGGTGGTGAGGTCGCCGCTGCCGGTGGTGCCTCGGGTGGCGATCCAGGCGCGCATCTGCGGGTAGCTGTCCCACCCGGCGATCAGCTCGGTTGAGCCGCGGCTGGTGATGAGCAGGACCGGCAGTTGCGGGTAGCCCTTGTCCTCGTCCAGGACTCCCGGGTGGTACCGGGAGCCGTCCACGCCCGGGTAGGGGCCGTCCGGGTCGAAGACCGCCAGGCCCTGGTCGAGGTAGCGGCGGGCGTGCTCTTCGCGCTGGGTGGCCGCGCGGGCCTCGTACCGGCGTCGCCACTGGGCGGCGGCGCCCGGGCGCGCTTTGCCGTCCACTCGTGCCCCTGCCGGGATCACGGCCGTGGCGATGGTCCTGGCCGCGGGCTGTCCGGGCGGGGTCGCGGCAGCGCGGGTGCCTGTGCGCAGCCCGGGGCCTGCCGGATCGGCTGGCGGGCGGCCGGGCGCCGGGCCGTTAGCGGGCGGGTGAGTGCAGGATCGGGTCGTGCGGGTGCGCTGGCCGCGATGGTGACTGGCTGGTAGGCGAACTCTGCGGAGGCGACCAGGCGGGTGTGCGTCCGCACGGGCGGCTCAAGGCCGAGCGCCTGGTTCCACGCGGCGAATGCGTCTCTTCCCCCGGCCGTCGCCGCGCCGATGTGACCGGTCAGGCCGCCCGAGGGGCTGACCTGCCAGCTGATGGGCGGCACGTCCGCGTGCCGTTCGAGCAAGTCAGGGAGCACCGAGGCGGCCAGCCACGAGTGGCGGGTGAGCACGTGGCCGTAGCCGGCCGCTCCGGGCCCGTCATCCGGCCTCGCGCTGTCCGCGTCTTCCGGGAGGACCCGGGCGGCGAGGCTGATCGTGACCGCGCCCCAGGTTCCCGTGGCGTGCATGCTTGCCCGGCATGCCGGCGCGGCCAGGGACTTCCCATGTCCGGCCGGGCCGGAGCGTCTCCTGCCACGCGGTGAACACGAAGCGGCCATCCCGTGGCGGGGTCGCCCGCCCGGTCCGGCCGGACAGGTGCCCTTCGGCGCTGATCGTCCAGGTGATCCCTGGCAGCCACTGGTTCTGGTCCACCAGGTGGAACAGGAGGCTTGCCGCCCCGCGCTGCCACTGGCTTCGGGTCGCCGGGCTGAACCGCCCTGACGGCTTCTCCATGCTGCTGCGCTCCCGCCTACGGCCGCGGTCCCGTGGACCGGGCGGCCGTGATCACGCTTGCCGTGCCGCGTCGGCACGACCTGGGGGAGCAGCCCGTCAGCTGGAACGGACGGGCATCACTATTTAAACTCACATTAAATCCGATGCGCAACGTGAAGCCGACCCGAACGACAGGCGACAGACGCAGCCCCCACCCCAGCAACCGCCCGATCAAGATCAACAGGAAGCAGAAGTGCCAAGACACCTCTTGCACTACCAACCGGAACGAGGCGAATCGCATCCGATGCGATCTCGTCTCGGGCCGCGTTCCGGCGGCGGATCGCAGGGCCGGCTGGGCCGCGCGGGGTGGCCGGCATGGTGATGACGATCGCGAAGATCACCGCCGGGGACGGCTACACGTACCTGACCAGGCACGTCGCGAACGGCGACGCGGGCACCGAGGGGCGGCGGTCGGCGACCGCGTACTACACCGCCCAGGGCAACCCGCCCGGGCACTGGACCGGCCGTGGCGTGCACCTGATCGGCCTGGACGGCCAGCAGGTGACCGAGGAGCAGATGCGCGCGCTGTTCGGCCAGGGCGAGCACCCCGAACGCCGACGCCATGGTCGCCGCCTACCTCCGCGAGCACGTCCGCGCCGGCATGACGGAACGGCAGCGCGAGCAGCGTGACCGCCGCAGCGATCCGGCACGCCACCCTGGGCCGCCGGTTCCCCGCCTACGAGGCCCTCGCCGAGTACGAGCAGCGCGTCGGGCAGCGGCTGGCGATCATCCGAGAGCGAGGCCGGCCGCGACCCCACCCAGGCCGAGGTCAAGAAGGTGCAAGGCGGAGGAGGCGCGCCGCCAGCGGGCCGCCGTCGCCGGGTTCGACCTGGTCTTCTCCCCCGTCAAGTCGGCCGCCCTGCTGTGGGCGCTGGATGAGCGCCCGCAGGTCCGCGACGCCATCCGCCGCGCCCACGAGGACGCCGTCGCCGAGGCGCTGGCCCTGGTCGAGGAGCATGCCGCGTTCACCCGCACCGGCGCGGGCGGCATCGCCCAGATCGGCACGCAGGGCCTGATGGCGGCGGCGTTCGAGCACTGGGACTCCCGCGCCGGGGACCCGAACCTGCACACCCACGTCGCCGTCAGCTCCAAGGTCTGCGGCACCGACGGGAAGTGGCGCAGCCTGGACGCCCGCGCCCTGTACCGGATGACCGTCGCCGTCTCCGAGGCCTACAACACCGCCTTCGAGGCCCACCTGACCGCCGCGCTCGGCGTCACGTTCACCGCCCGCCCGGACACCGACGGGCGGCCGGGAGCCGGTCCGCGAGATCGACGGCGTGCCGTTCGGGATGATCAGCTACTTCTCCCGCCGCCGCGCCGCGATCGAGACCCGCTACGACCAGCTCCTCGCCGACTACCGCGCCCGGCACGGCCACGACCCGCCCGCCGCGGTCACCCACCAGCTCGCCCGGCAGGCCAACCTGGACACCCGCCAGGGCAAGAAGCCGCCCCGGTCCCTGGCCGGACAAGCGGGCCGCGTGGCGCGCGGAACTGGACGAGCAGTTCGGCCCCGGCGCCGCCGCCCGGCTGATGGCCGCCGTCCCCGGCCGCCCCCGGCAGGCCGCGCCCCGGCCTCCCGCCGCCCCGGACCTGGCCCTCTGGCCGAACGGACCGTCACCGCCGTCGCGCACGCGCAGGTCCACGTGGACGGCCTGGAACATCCGCGCCGAGGCCGAGCGGCAGCTCCGCACCAGCGTGCCCGGCCTGGACCCCGCACGGCACCGCGACCTCGCCGACGCCATCACCGCGCCTCGCGATCTCGCCCCGGTTCTCGATCTCGGTGGAGGCCCCGGCGCTGCTGGACGAGCCGCCCGAGCTGCGCCGCGAGGACGGCGAGTCGGTGTTCACCGAGCACGCCGCGGGCCGGTACACCAGCCAGGCCGTCCTCGACGCCGAGCAGCGGCTGCTCAACGCCACCCGGACGCCGACCGTCAACGGCCTGTCCGGGCCTGTCAGTGGCCGCCGCGCTGGACGGCTTCGAGGCCAGTCACCGGACGCCACGCTGGACGACGGGCAGCGCGCGCCTGGTCACCGCGTTCGCCTGCGACGAGCGGCTGCTGCTGGCCGGGATCGGCCCCGCCGGGTCGGGCAAGACGACCGCGATGCGCGCCTACGCCCACGTGCTGCGCCAGCACGGCCGGCGGCTCGTCCCGCTGGCGACCTCGGCGGCAGCGGCCGACGTCCTGGGCCGGGAGCTCGGCGTCGGCGGCCGACAACCTGCACAAGTTCCTGCTACGAGTGGACCACCGGGCCGTTCGCCGCGCGGCTACGCGCGGGTGCCTCCGTGCCGGGCCAGGCGCGGACGTTCGCCCTCCGCCCTGGCGACGTGGTGCTGGTCGACGAGGCCGGGATGGCGGGCACGTTCCTCCTGGACCGGCTCGTGCAGGTCGCGGCGTCGCGGGGCGCGACGGTGCGGCTGCTCGGCGATGACCGGCAGCTCCCGGCGGTGGAATCCGGCGGGGCGCTGCGGCTGGTCGCCGCCCAGCCCGGCACGCCGGTGCTGTCGGTGCTGCACCGGTTCCGCGATCCCGCCGAGGCCGCCGCCACGCTGCAGCTCCGGGTGGGGGACGTCTCGGCGGTCGAGTGGTATGCCGCGAACGGGCGGGTCCGTGCGGGATCGCGGGAGGCCATGACCCAGGCCGCCTACGCCGGGTGGAAGGCCGACATGCTCGCCGGGAAGGTCACCCTGATGGCCGCCGCCGCCAACGCCAGCGTCACCGGCCTGTCGGCGCGGGCGCGCGCCGACCGGGTCGCCGCCGGGCAGGTCGAGGACGGCGGGGCCGTCCTGCACGACGGCAACCTCGCCGGGCGCGGCGACTGGATCGTCACCCGCCACAACGACCGCCGCATGTCCGTGCACGGCGGCCGCGACTGGGTCAAGAACGGCGACGCCTGGCACGTCGAGCACCGCCACCGCGACGGGTCACTGACCGTCCGCGGCATCGGCCACGACGGCCGGGTGCGGCTCCCCGCCGGGTACGTCGCCGAGCACGTCGAGCTGCTGTACGCGACCACCACCCACCGCGCCCAGGGCGGCACCGTCGACACCGCCCACCCGCTGATCACCGCGGGCATGACCCGGGAGAACCTGTACGTCCTGGCCTCGCGGGCCCGGGAGCGGACCACCTTCTACGTCTCGACCCACGACCTGCCGTTCGACGAGGACGACCGGGTCGACCAGGTCCGCACCGACCCGGACGCCTACGCGGCCCGCGAGATCCTGCTCACCATCATCGCCACCGAGGGCGCGCCGCTGTCCGCCACCGAGACGATCGCCACCGCCCAGGAGGAAGCCGGATCGCTCGCCACCCTCGTCCCCCGCTACCTGCATGCCGCCCGCCGAGGCCGGGCGGCGCTACGAGGTCGCGGCGACCTCGGCCCTGGCGGTCCGGCCGGGGTCGACCTGCAGGCGACCCGGCCTGGCCCCGTCGTCCTGCGGTTGCACGACGCCGAGGCGACGGCTGGGACCCGGCGCGGCTGCTGTCCGCGGTCGCCGGATCGCGCGAGCTCGGTAGCGCGCGACAGCGTCGCCGAGGTTCTCGCCTGGCGACTGGACGGCTACCTGGCCGACAATCCCGTGCCGCCGGCGGATGGCCGACCTTACGAGTCCGTGGCGACCGCGCGGGAACGGCTAGCCGGCTCGCGCATCAGCCCTGGGACCCGGCATGAGCGCCCGCGCGCGGGCCGAGACGGCGTGGCCCGCGCTGATCGAGGCCCTGCGCCGCGCCGAGCACGCTGGCTACGACCCGACAGCGCTGCTGGCAGCGGCGCTCGGCGAGCGCGAGCTGCGCACCGCGCGCAGCATCAGCGAAGTCCTCGCCTGGAGAATCGGCCGCCACCTCGCTGACGCCCGCCCGGGACCGCCGGCTGCTCCAGCGACGCCGCCGCCGAGCGAGTGCTGCCGTGGCTGGCCAGCCCCCGCACGACCCCTGCACGGAGCGGAAGGGCATCGCCCGGTACCTGCACGACGCCAGCGACCTCATCACCACCCGCGTCGGAGAACTGGCAGCCGGCCGTCCGCCAGCGTCCCCCGTGGATGCTCCCGCTCGGCCTGCCGCCTCAAGACCCCGACGTCGAGCGCCAGTGGCTCCGGCATGTCGCGATCGTCGCCGCCTACCGCGAGCAGTTCAAGGTCACCACCGACGACCCGCGCCAGGTCCTCGGCCCGTACGCTGAATCCGGGCAGCCAGGCCACAAGGCGTACTGGCACGCCGCCGAGTCCGTCCTCGCAGCCCGCCAGCTCGCTGGACTCGACTCCAGCGCACCGGCCGCGACTCCCGACGATCAGGCCCGCGCGCAGCTGGCCGCCGACATCTACCGCGCCCTGCCGGAGGACGAGCGCGCCGCGATCAGCACCGAGATGGCGACCCGGCTCGGCCCGCTCTGGTTCGGCGACCCCACCTCCCCGGACGAGGACGCGTCGACCCAGCCCGCCCATGCCGCCATGCTTACCGATGCCCTCATTCGACGCAACCACATGACATCCACCCTCACCCGTCCAGGACCCGCGCAACCCATGACAGACGAGCCACTAGAGGCAGAACTTGGACGACGCGCCGTCGCCCGTAGTTCGCGCGCCACCGTCAGCCGACAATCCCTCCCGCAGGCCGGTGGCGTAGAAATCCCGCCCCGTCCCGGGTTGCCCATCTCGAAGACCCCGAGCACGGTCCGGTGCATTCTTGATGTGCCATCGAAGATGGTGAAGATTCTGGCGGTACCGGCAGTTTCCGCAGGTCAGCGGCCCGCGGACCCCGTGGTATCAGCACGGATTCAGCACGCCCCGTCCGAGATGAATGTCGGTTTCGGGTCGGCCCGTGTCCGATTCCGGTTGTGGTACGAACGCACGCCGAGAAGTCACCCGCACGCTTCCGGAGCTGCTATTGGTAGCCTACTCCACAGCGGTCCATCCGAAGTACATTCTCCCGCTGACCTGCATTTATCTCACCGTCCACGATACCGGCCGCGCGTGCGCGGCCCGGACGGGCCGCGCACGCGGACCAGACGCCCCGGGGGATGCGAAACCCCGGGCTGGCCGTTGCCGCGCCGACACGGCGGCATCTCGGGCCGGACGGGCCGCATGACGCCGACGACGACAGCCCGCCCTGCCGCGTAACGCCCGACGCGGCACGATATGAAGGCAGATCCCGAGACCCCATACAGTTATCGGGTGATCCAGCGGGGAGCTACAGCACAGGCGGAGTTGCCCAAGCTGGCCGATCGCGCCACTGAGATGATCGAGGACGCCTTGGCTGCTGGCGACTCGCGGGGTATCGCCGACGCCGTCTCCTTGTTCGAGGAGATCATGAACGTCTGCAGCCGGGGCGCCACGCGGAGTACTGGAAGTCCGTGATCAACCTGGCCGACGCGCTGATCAAGCAGTCGGAGGCGGACGGCTCGGACGGCCCCATCGACCGTGCGCTTGGTCTCCTCGATGCCAACAAGGAGCACTTCCATGCTCGCGAGCGGCAGGTCCGTTTCCTCCAGCGGAAGGGCCAGGCGCTGCTGCTCAAGGCGCAGCGGACGGCCGATAGGTCCGTGATGCGGGCGGCTCTCCAGGTCAGGAAGAAGCGTGCCCGGCTGACGCCTCGGGGTCAGCGAGGGTTACGGCGAGGGCATGCTGGAGCTGGGCCTGACGCTGCTGCACAGCGGGGCTATGTTCCGAGACCTCGCCGAGCTGTCGGGAGCGGTCGCGGTCCTTGAGGCGGCGGAGAAGTATCCCGACGGCTCAGCAGACCCAGCCGCGGTCCTGACGTGCCCTGGGCAATGCGCGGCTTGAGCTTCTCCTGCGCTCTGCCGGGCGTGGCCGGGCAGAACTGGACGCTGCCGTAGCGGACCACGTGGATGCGATGCGCGAGCGCTCGCCCGGTGGCGAGAACTCGCTGGCCATCGAGTCGGATTACGGCTCGGCCCTCTTCCGCGCCTACGAAGTCACCCGGAACCGCGGGTACCTGGACGCCGCGCTCGGCCTGGTACGGCGTGCCGCCGAGTGCACGCCAACAGGGCACTCCAGGAAGTCTGAGCGGCTGAACAGCCTCGTGTCCGTGCTGCTCACCTTGTTCGGGCGCGACGGGGACCCGGCCACGCTTGATGAGGCCATCCGGACGGGCCGCGAGGCTGCCGCTGCCGCCCGGCCGGGCCACGCCCAGCACGCGACCTGCCTGTACGGGCTGGCCTACGGGCTGTTCCGGCGCGGGGAACTGCGCGGCACGCTGCTTGACTTCGATGAGGCCGCGGTCCTGTCCGGGCAGGCGGCGGGAGTCACGCCGCCGGGCCACACCTACCGTGCGATGCGCCTTGCCCTGCACGCGCAGGCACTGTGCCGCCTGCCATCCGCCTCGAAGCTAGAGAAGGCGGCCGCCGACCTCACGCAGGCGGCAGGCCTGCTGCGGCATGACGATCCGGACCGCGCGGTGATCGAGTCCAATCACGGCGCAATCCTGGAGGCCCTCGCCGGCATGCAAGACAATGGCGAACCCGCAGCGCTGGCGGGCGAGGCAGTCCGCCTCACCCGGAAGGCAGCCGACGCCACCAGCCCGGAGCACAGCGAGTACCCGGTACGGCTGCTCAACTTTACCGTCGCCGCCGCTAAGCTGGCTCAGATCAACGGCGACGCCGCCGTCCTCGATGACCCTGTCACGCGCTGCCGGGCGGCCAGCGCCCCGGGGGCAGCCGACGTGCCGTCGGCGCCACTCGCCGTCGGCCTTGCTCACGCTCTAACTGTCCCGTACGATATCACCGGGGATCCGGAGGCAGCCTCGGCTGCCATCGAGACGTACCAACTGGCCGCCGCCGACGCCCGGCTGTCGGTCTTCAGGCGCCTCCACATCGCTCAGGCCGGCGCGGTCCTTGCCGCCCGCCGCGGAGAGACCGCCGTAAGCCTGGACCTGTACGCGCTCGCGGTCGAACTGCTGGACTCTGCGGCATGGCGGGGCATGGAACGACGAGACCAGGAGCGGATGCTCGCCGGGTATGCGGGGCTCCCTTCGGACGCCGCCGCCGTGGCGATCATGGCCGGGCAGCCGGAAACGGCCGTGGAGTTCCTTGAACGGGGACGCGGAGTCCTGCTGGACCGTCATGTCGATGACAGCGCGGAGCTTGCCCGGCTGCATCAGGCGGTCCCGGACCTGGCCCGTGAGTTCGAGGGCCTGCGGCGCGACCTCGACAGCATCTTCATGCCGGACCTGGGTGCCGACGAGTTCGAGCTCCCCTACCGCCCGGCGCACCAGGAAAGCGAGGCTGACCAGCGCAGCGCCCTTGCCGGGCGGCTTGAGGGCCTGATCAGCGAGATCCGCGGGCACCCCGGATGCGCGGGCCTGTTCAGCCCGCCCGGCTTCGCCAGGCTGCAGCAGGCCGTCGGGCGGCGGTCCGCCGTGATCATCAACATCAGCGAGTACCGCTGCGACGCGATCACCGTGACCTCCACCGGGGCGGAGGCCGTCCCGCTGCCGTCCCTGTCCAGGCAGGACGCCGGGGACGCCGCCGAGTTCTTCCGCGACACCGCCGAGAACGCAGTCCGGCCAGACCGGTTCGGCCAGGCAGCCCGGAGAAGGATCACGAGCCGGCTCGCGTGGCTGTGGGACGCCGTGTGCAGCCCGTCCTGGAGCATCTCGGCATTACCGCCGAGGCCCAGGCCGACAGCGATGCGCCCCGCATCTACTGGTGCCCAACAGGCGCGGCGGTCTTCCTGCCGCTTCACGCGGCCGGCCGTCACGCCGAGCCGGGACCGCAGGCAGTCATCGACCGGGCAGAGTCGGTGTACATCGCCAGGCTGCGCACCCTGGTACCGGCCGACCCCGGCGAGCCTGCCACAGGCGGGGTGAGCACGCCGCCCCTGGTCGTGTCCATGCCCGAAACCCCGGGGCAGCCTCCGCTGCCCGGGGCACGCGAGGAGGCGGAACACCTGATACGGGCCTTCCCCGGTGCCGCGCACCTGACTGGGCCGGACGCGACGAAGGAGGCCGTCCTGGCCGGCATGACGGCGCACTCCTGGTTCCGCTTCTCCGCTCACGGCACCACGGACGAGCACACCCCCGTCAACGGCGGCATCGAACTGGCCGACGGCCGCCTGACCATCCGCAGCCTGCTGGAGCACCGCCTGCCCGGCGCCCAGTTCGCGTTCCTGTCCGCCTGCGCGACCCACCACGGGTCAGCGGCCATCCCCGACGAGATCGTCACCACCGCCACCGCCCTGTGCACCGCGGGATGCAGGCATGTCGTCGCGACCCTCTGGCCGGTCGCCGACGACCACGCGGCAGACTTCGCGGCCCGCATGTACGAGGAACTGATCACCACCGGGAACGGGACCCCGACCCTGCATCCGGAGGACACCCCCGCGTCATGCGCCAGGTCTGCAGCGCCGTCCGGAACGCCTACCCGAATCACCCTGAGCGGTGGGTCCCGTTCGCCTGTACCGGCTCCCTCTAAGCCGGGAGCACCTGCCGCGATGCGAGGCGCGCATCGGGCGTGGTCGAACACCGAGCCGACGCAGAACCTGACAACTGGAAGAGGACTCGGACACTCGGCCCGGATAATCGCTTGTGTGCGTCGCCCAGAGCATAGGTGCAGTCATTGCCAAGGTCCATGACCTCGATGGCAGGTTCGGGTGACGCCTTTCGCCTGTTGCCACGCCGCCGGTGCTACTGTCCGCGGGGAGTAACAAGATTGCAGTTGTCAGCGGACTGCAAGGTCCAGTACAGCTACCCTTTCTGTCAGACTGGTGTGACACACGGGACGAATGAGTCCTTTTGGGTCAAGCAGGGCGAGACAGGACTATCCAGACAGTGACGATGACACTCGCTGACCAGGCCGCGTTGACGGGGCATGATGGTCAGGTGGGCAGCAGGCCGAAGCGGCGGACGTTCACCGCGGCGTACAAGGCGCGGATCCTGGCCGAGTACGACGGCCTCCCCGACGGCAGCCCCGAGCGCGGCGCCCTGATGCGGCGCGAGCGGCTCTACCACTCCCACATCGAGCACTGGCGCTCCCAGCTGGAAAAGGGGACGCTGCCCGCGACGACGGGAAAGCCGTCGCCGAAAAGCGCGGAGGCCGACGAGCTGGCACTGCTCCGCGCGGAGAACAAGAGGCTGAAGGCGCGGGCCGCGCGGCTGGAATCGGACCTGGGAAAGACGCGGACCGCCCTTGACATAGCGGGAAAAGCCTTCGCGCTGCTGGAAGACATCTCCGGCAGCGCGGACTCAGGCACGAGCTGAGCAAGGTCATCGACTCGCATTTCCCGGCGATGGAAAACGCGATCGGAACGTCCGGCGCGTGCCGCATCCTCGGGAAGTCCCGCTCCACCCTGCACCGGCACCGCAACCCGAAGCCGCCCGTGCCGCCCGCGGAGAGAAGGGAATTCCATCACCCTGCGGAGCTCGCGGCGGAAGAAAAGGAGCGCGTCCTGAAGGAACTGGACTCGCCCCGCCTCGCCGACAAGTCGGTCGCGCAGGCCTACACGATCCTGCTCGACGAGGGCTGCTACCTGTGCTCGCAGGCCAGCATGCACCGGCTCCTGCGCGAGCGCGGCACCTCCGGCGACCGCCGCGCGCACGCCTCCCACCCCGCGCGGAAGAAACCCGAGCTGCTCGCCACCGGGCCCAGCGAAATATGGTCCTGGGACATCACGAAACTGAAAGGGCCCGCCCGCGGGATCTGGTACCAGCTTTACGTCATCATGGACATCTACTCGAGGAAAGTCGTCCACTGGGAAATCTGGCCCACGGAAACCGGGATCCTGGCCAGGGAATTCATCGAGCACGCCATCGAAGCCAACGGCGGAATCAAGCCGAAAGCCGTGCACGCCGACCGCGGGACGTCGATGACGAGCAATACCGTCTCCGGGCTCTACGCGAAGCTGAACATCGCCCAGTCGCATTCCAGGCCGCACGTATCCAACGATAACCCGTACTCGGAATCAGCGTTCAAAACGCTGAAGTACTGCCCGGCATTCCCCGGCCAGTTCGGGTCCATCCAGGACGCGAACTTGTTCTGCGAGGCATTCTTCACCTACTACAACACCGAGCACCGGCACTCCGGGATCGCGATGCACACCCCGTCGTCCGTGCACGACGGCACCTGGGTGCACGTCCAGGCCCGGCGGGCTGCCACCCTCCGGGCCGCCTACGAGGCGCACCCGGAGCGGTTCCGCGGCCGCTGCCCGCAGCCCAGGCCCCTGCCAGACAAGGTCTGGATCAACGAGCCGCCAGCCACCATCGAGACCGCCAACTCACCACAAACTACGCAGACAGCCTGATGTCCCACCGCGTTTGACAGATTCCGCATCGGGCCGCCGAGCATGTGATGAGCTTTCATCGCGACTTTAAAGCGTCGGCAAGTGACGCGCGCCTGACTGCCCTGCGGGCTGGATTGGCAGCTCACGCAAGCTCCGAGCGGGAGGAACTCAGGCGGTTCCTTGCTGACGTGGACCGCTCTCGCTTCCTGGCGAGGCAGATGCTCCGCAACGCGCCCCACCTCACGATGACGCGCTCGGGGGCACTCTCCCGTGAGGAGGCCGCCGCTGCACAGTCGATGATTCAGGTCGTCGACGCCCATCACGAGAAGGCGCTCCTCCTCCTTGACACGTCGGCGTGTAGAGCCAATGGTTGCGCAGAGGCCCATGCCTCGGCTCATGCTCTGATCCGGGTCCAGGCCGAAGCGCGCCAAGCCGACCTGTTCCATCTGATTGAGCAGGCGGCGAGCCGGGTTTCAAAGCAACTATCGAGCGAACTTGACCGCTTCCAGGGCGTCCTTGCGGACCTCAATCGATGGCGCAAGGCGGCACGCCAGGCGCTTACAGACATCGAGCACCTGCCACTCACAAGGGCGGGTGCTCTGGCAGAGCGCGAAGCTGAGGCGGTCCGCGGACTGATCGACGTCTACGACGCTAATATCCAGGCGGCGTGGGCGTTTCATCCGTCGCTGTGCGAGACAGGCGGCTGCGCTGCGCTCCATCAACCGGTTGCCGCCCTCTGCGCGTATCGGCCAAAGCAGTCGCCTCTGGCGACGGAAAACTCATCCTGGGGGTCGCCCAAGGGACTGCCCGGCCAGCTGCTTGCCGAGCGCAAGCAGCTGGCCGTCGCTCTGGCCGACCTCGATGTCTGGTGCTCCGCTTCCGTCCAAGCGCTGTACGGTGCCGAGCACATGCCCTGACCCGGTCCGGAGTACTCTCCGATTCCGAGCGCGCCGCTATGGGGGCAATCCTTGAGATTGTGGCACTTCATGGTGAACAGGCCGGAGCGCTCGTTGATCCGACCGGATGCCTGGCTGGGGCCTGCCAAGACCGCCACCTGTCAGCAGCGCTCGTGGGGCGATTCCACGCAGACGGCCTGCGACCCGGTGTCGGGGCAGAAGTCGTCGGCGCGGCACAACGAGTCTCTCGCGCAATTGCTTCACGAGCAGCAGCGGATAGCGCGACTCCACGAGAGGGTGGCAATTTGGCCGGACCGCGTTGCGGCCATCCGGCGTCCGCGCGCCGTCGCCAGCAAATTCGTCGAGTCGCGTGCGGCCCAGCTCGTGGCGGATTCCACAGCCTTCACCATCGGCCGGACACCCATGCGGCTCCTGCCCCTTCAAGACCTAGACGAGATGCTCGTGGCGTCCCTCGCGCTGCTGCGTGACATGCCGCTCCTGGAGGTGGACGAAGAATTCCTTACCAGGACGGACGTCACGGCCGGGGCGGTGCTGTCGGCCGTCGCAGCAGGATTCACGCCGCAATGGACGTGCCAGGGCCAAGGTAAATGCGAACACGCCCACACCTTGATCCCAGGTGTGTACAGGCGGGCCGATGCTATCGAGGACAGGCTCGACCGCCTCCACGTCGACCTGGCTGACATGCCGTCCGGCATCGACCTGCTGCTTGACCCCCGTTCCTGGGGTTCACGGACTGTCTCCCTGGCGTCTTCGGCAACCCTGAGTTGTTCCCGGCTGCTACAGCCGAACGGGCCCGCGGCCATCTGCCAGCGGTCGTGGACACCGCCAGCGTCGCCAGGGAGGCAGCGGCCAAGGTCCATGCCGCGGCTGAGAGCGTGCGTGGTGCAGACGTGGCCAGCACGCTGCAGGCGATGGACCTGGAGACGCTGCGGAAGGCATCCCCCCAGGAGAAGTTCCGGGTCGCGCCACTGGAGGAGTGCGGCGTCCGCAACGTGTGGGCTGTGCTGGAGTTCCGGCGGAGGTACAGCCTGGAGGCGGTGGAAGGCATAGGAGCGTCGTCGGCCCGGGCGATCGCTCAGGCCGCGCTGCGATTGTTCGAAGCCGTGCGCGATGAGACCCCGGTGCGGATCGACGTGAAGCGCCGGGATGAGAGGACCACCACGCTCCTGGAATGGCTTCGCCGGTGGGTAATGCCACCCGGAGGTTCGATCCGTCCAAGGATGAACTCGCCCTCGCGCATGCCCTGCTGACGGTCTTCCGGAAGTATGTCTCGCTCAGCCGCGTACTCGCCGTGACTGGGAGCCGTTTCTCGGCGAGTCACCTCAGTTCCTCGCTGATCTCCTGCTCTCGGCGCTCGACCGGGTCGCGCCGCCGATGGTAGACGTCGACATCTGGCAGGACTTCCTCTCCGCCGCCAGCTGCTTTCGGGATGCTTACCGAACTCGGCTTCATGACCGAGGACGAGAAGAGGATGCACGGCGATCTCCCCGACGAGATCGTCGAAGCGGCTCGCGCGCAAGAAATTGAAGCACGAGTACCTCACGGCATCGCTACGCGCATATCAGAGCTTCGGGGCCCGGTTCGCTCTTGTCCAGGAGAAGGTGGTCATTGGCGACGAGATGGGCCTGGGCAAGACCGTCCAGGCGCTTGCCGTACTCGCGCACCTGCGAGCAACTGGCCAGTCGCACTTTCTCGTGGTGTGCCCGGCCGCGGTGGTGAGCAACTGGATTCGCGAGACGGCAAAGCACACCAAATTGAGCGCGTCGAGACTTCACGGGCCACTGTGGGATAGGAGCTACGCCGCCAGGTCCTGGATCCGCAGCGGCGGCGTTGCCGTCACCACCTACGACCTGCTGCCATGGCGCAGGAACACATCAACCAGGTTGATGTCGGGTGCGCCGTCTTCGACGAAGCGCATTACATCAAGAACCCGAGCGCCAAGAGGTCCCTCGCCGCTGCCGAGGTCATGGACTCGCTGAAATACGCGATGCTCATGACGGGGACGCCACTGGAGAACAGCGTCCAGGAGTTCAGGAACCTCATCGGGTACATCCGGTCGGATCTCGCCGAGTCCGCCCCTGAGTTCCTCGCGTCAAAATTCCGCAAGCATGTGGCACCCGCGTACCTCCGCCGGAACCAGGAGGACGTGCTGACAGAGCTTCCCGAGCTCGTAGAGATCGACGAGTGGACGGGCATGTCCGACGCGGACGAGCGCGCCTACCGAAAGGCCGTCCGGGAAGGGCACTTCATGGACATGCGCCGCGCGGTCATGCTCTCCGAGCAATCCCTCAAGGTGGCGCGGCTCATGGAAATCATAGAGGAGGCAAAGGCAAATGGCCGCCGCGTCATCGTGTTCTCATACTTCCGCGACGTGCTCTCCGAAGTAGCGCGTATCCTCCCTGGCCAGGTCTTTGGCCCCCTGACAGGAGCAGTGCCAGCCGCGCAACGGCAATCCCTCATCGACCGCTTCTCGCAGGCTGGGCACGGCGCAGTGCTCGTCGCCCAGATCACCGCGGGTGGCGTCGGACTAAACATCCAGTCCGCGTCGGTCGTCGTCATCTGCGAGCCTCAGCTGAAGCCGACCACGGAATCGCAAGCAATCGCGCGCGCTCACCGCATGGGCCAGACCAACACGGTCCAGGTCCACCGGCTGCTGACGGAGAACAGCGTGGATGAGCGCATCCGCGACATCGTCGCAGACAAGCAGCAGCTCTTCGACGAGTTCGCCCGTGACAGCGTGATCGCGCAGCAGGCACCTGACGCCGTCGACGTGTCCGAGGCAGAGCTGGCACGGATCGTCCGTGGCTGCTGGAGCGAGAACGGCTCTTCGGTACCGGAGGCCTCACGGGCTGAGTTGCCTGACCCGCATGGCGTCTTTCAGCGACGTGTCTCAGGAACTTGATCTTCTCCTCGGACAGAGGGCCACGTACCGCTTGGAATGCCGCCGTGGGTGATGAAGACGGGTTCCCTCTTGCTGTGGCCGCACCATAGCGTGGGACTGCAAGAACAACTTGACAGCCCCTCCAAGGCCTAGAACCGCAGCGTCGTACCAGGCAAGTCTCCATTAGATGACATGCATCGCCTGGTCGAGCAGGCGGTGGCTGGGCTGACGATGCGGCCGCTGCCCTTGCGTGGCGAGACCTCCTCAGCTCAGTCGCGCGACGATTGAGTCGTAGCAATTCGCGTTCGGTGCCCGGGGGTGCCCTCGGGAGCTTGAGGAGGTCCCAATGCCCCATCGTAGGCGGAGTGGATATTCACCGGAAGCAGGTGACCTTCGACTACCTCGACACCGTGACCGGGCAGGTGGTGCGCGGGCAGGTAAGCCCGGCCGACCGGGAGCACCTGCTGGGCTGGCTGGCGCGGTTCGCCGGCCGTGACGACGTCGCGTTCGCGATGGAGGGGTGCACCGGGTGGCGGTACGTCGCCGAGGAGCTGGCCGCTGCCGGCGTCACGGCGCACGTCGCCGAGCCGGCCGGCACGGCCCCCGCCGCCCGGCATGATCCACTCCCGGCCAGCCGCGTCAAGGGCGCCTCCGGCACCGCTACGCGGGCGCTACGCGGGCGCTACGCGGGCGCTTCGCGCCCCTGTGACCCGGCCAGCCAGATCGCGCAACCCGGCAGCTATCAGGGACAGGGAGCACACTCAGGCATGCCCAGACCCCCTTGCAGCCCCCGTCCGATGCAGGTAAGGCGGATATCGCGTGTTACCGATGCGGAGGTGACAGACAGTGAGTGTGGGCTCCGTGCGGCCAGGATGCGCCGAGGCCGGAAATTGGATATCTGCTCATCCTCCCGTGGTCGGGCCCGTTTGAGGGTGTCGTTGCGGTCGTCAGTCGCCGTCTGGCTGGCCAGGGGGCTGGGATCCAGCGGGGGTCGCGTTCGA
>CAVTLB010000024.1:0-79405 GCA_963735415.1 uncultured Actinomycetota bacterium
CGTAGCGTGGCAGACCGGGGGGCCGTGCTTCGAAGCGCCAGAGTTTCGCATCGGGGATCGCCCTGCGCACGGTCGCGACTATCGCCTGGCCAGCGGTGTCATCATCGGCACGGACGTGGATTGACGTCCCGCCTTCGGCGAGGCCAGTGAGCAGGCGGAGCGCGGCGGCTGAGGGGCGCCCGTTTGTGCAGACCAGCGGACGAGAAGACTTGCCGAGATGATCGGCCGCGGCGATGAGCACTGAGGGGTTCTCGCAGTACGTACACGTCCGAAGCGGGCACTGCCATCCGGAATGATCCGGTGAGAGAGCGGAGCGTCAGCCACAGCGGTTCGGGTCCTGCTGCCTGCGCGAGCCGCGCGCATGACGTGTCGCCGTCGAGCGGCAGGTTGAGGACGAGGACCCGAGATGACACCGGGTCACAGTCGATCCCGTGCTCCTCCCATGCCATCCGCCAAGCTTCAGCCGAGTCCGGCAGATCGTGACCCAGCAGCCGCAGTACCGCCGTGGCGGTCGAACTTCCCCGGTCCAGTGCATGCGGATCGTCCAGTGCCGTCGCCGCGAGTACGGTCAGCAGTATCCGTCCGCTTTCGAGCTGGGGAAGCGCTGACCAGACCCTGGCGCATCGCTCGGCGAGGTCGAGCAACTGGCCGTTGCCCGCTGCGGGAGACCACGCCGGTCAAGCCAGGCCGAGGCGGTGGTCGTGGGTACTCCCACGTCGCGCAGTGCCGCCGCGGCGCGTTCGCGTTCGGCAGCCGTTCTATGCCTTCCCCGGCCGCACTGGGACGGAGAGCTGGCCGCCGCAGCCAGGGCTGACGGGCAAGACGCGACGGAACTGGCAGTCCAGCGCAGCAAGTCCGGCTGGTGGTTCGGGGACTGGATGGTCGTCATGACCACTCAGCAGGTAGCCGACGTGCTGCGTCAGGACCTGAACGCCTACGGACGGCGAGACCGGGGCGAGAGAAGGTGGCTGGCTTTGGCATGTTGCGGCAGCACTGCGCTCGTTAGGAACCCTACCTTGCGAAGCGGCTATGCCTTGATACAGCGGACCTGCCTGCGTCATCGTGTAGTCGTGGGCGGTAGCACGGCCAGCTTGGAAGGTGCATGCTTTCGAGTCACGACCTGTGCTGCGCGCGAGAGTGTGCCCATTGCGCCCGGCCTGGGAGGGCCGGGCCGGAATCGGGAGCCTGGTGGATGGGCAGCAGCAGGGAAAGTCCCGTGTGGCGGGTGGAGGGTCCGGGCACGGTGTCCCAGGCCGGTGATCACGGTACGCAGGTCAACATAATTAGTGAGAACAATTTCGCCAGGCTGGTGGCGAACCCGGTGGTGCCGGTTGCCGGGGGACCCGTGGTGGTCGGGGAGGTCCCGCAGGAGCCTGTGGCGTTCCAGCCGCGAGCGGGGCTGCTGGCGGGGCTGGAGGTCGCAGGACCAGATGGGCGAGTGGTTGTGGTCCGCGCGGTGACCGGTATGCGCGGGGTAGGTAAGACGCATCTGGCGGCAGAGTATGCGCGGGCTAGGCTGGCGGAGCAGTGGCGGCTGGTCGCATGGATTAACGCCGAAGAACCGGCGGGGGTCCTAGCGGGCCTTGTGGCGGTGGCCGGGACGCTGGGCCTAGGGGCGGCCGATGGTGAGGCCGCGGGCCGGGCGGTGCGACACTGGCTGGAGACCGGTGGAGAGCGGTGCTTGCTGGTGTTCGACAACGCGACCGACCCGGCAGTACTGCGGCCGTTCATCCCTGCGGCCGGGGGCGCTGGGTGATCATCACCAGCAACGAGCAGTCGATGCGCTACCTGGGCGCGAGCCTGCCGGTGGAGGTGTTCACCCAGGAGGAGGCGCTGGCGTTCCTGGCCGAGCGAACCGGGATGGCTGACAGTGCGGGCGCGGGGCTGGCGCAGCTTGAGCTGGGGTACCTTCCGCTGGCGCTGGCGCAGGCCGCAGCGGTAATCGCCGGGCAGCGCATCGGATATAGCACGTATCTGGCCCGGCTGCGCGCGCTGCCGATCGGGGAGATGCTGCGAGCGGAGGAGGCCGGCCAGTATCCGCGCGGGGTGGCGGCGGTGCTGCTGTCCGTCGAGGGAGCACGGGCTGAAGACGACACCGGGGTCATACACCACTCCGGCAGACGTGGCCTACCCGGCGAGTGGTACCGGTCGGGAAACGAGCGGCGGCCGTGATTGCAGGACGCCCTTCTGGATGCCGGGTTTAGTGCGCAGATTCGGAGATCGGAGCGATCATCTCCGCAGGTCAGAAGCCTGTGTATGCGATCAAGGTCAGATCGCGGCCTAAGTCAGGTTATGCGCGCGGCTCTTGGAGTCCACAGGTGTGCCTGTTGTAAGGACATAGTCGGCGTTATACGGGTGATCGAAGATCAGATCACTACCCTTCGGCCGTATACGCTACATACACGGGCGATCATCGCCTTTTTTCGATCTGATACGCGGAGATGATCACCCGTATATTAACCGTTCGGCGCCCTCGTCGCGGGGAAGGCGGCAGCCGCAGTCACTATCAGTGACGGCCAGTGGCCTCTGTCCAAGGGCGATGTTGCCAGCCCCGCGCCCCGGGAACCGACCGTGCCTTACCCGGGCAGGCGATGCGAGGCCTCGGTCACTTACCTGATGCACAGTGGCCCGATGGACTATTCGACCCGAACGCTGCTCGGGCACCTTGCAGCGCCTGATGCGCTCGTGATGCTCGGCTGCCGCCACATGCCAGGGGGCGAAATTCTGCCCCCTCGTAGCCTGTTGTTCGATTGATCAAGTGAGCGAGATATCGCCTTGACCTGGAGTCCCTTTACGGAATCGAACCGCAGACCTTCTCCTTACCATCGAAAGCCGGGCGGTCCCGCAGCGGGCCGCACAGCCTCTGAACAGCGGAAAAGCTAGCAGTCACGAGCAGCGTTCAGCCCGGGACAGCCCCAGCGAGCAGTATTCCGCCCCCGAACTGCCCCCGGATCGCCGCCGAACAAGGCACTGCACCCCTCTCCGCATTCCCTAGTCTGCACGTTCAGAGAGTGCCATTATGCAACCATTTCATTTGTAAGTATTCGCAATTCCTGTGACGGTGGCTGCGGAGTCTTGCGTTGCTGGCGGCTGCGACACGCCGGGCGGGGTGCGTGATTTGCCGGTGACGGCGGTGTTTGCTGTGGTTCGTGACTGCGGCGGCCGGGATTCTGGCGGGCGCGGACGGTGCGGGGGCGTCGTCCGCCGGCGGGGCGTCGGCCGGGGAGCTGCTGGCGCGGGCGCTGGAAGTCATTGAGCGGCAGTCCGCGGAGATCAGGGAGCTGCGGAAGCAGAACGCGGAGCTGCGGGAGCTGGTCGCGGGGCAGGCTGCCCGGCTTGCCGAGGCGAACGAGACCGTCGCGGTGCTGCAGCGGATGGTATTCGGCCGGAAGTCGGAGAAGAACCGCCCGGAGCCGCCCGCCGGTGCTGACGGTGATGATTCCGCTGGTGACGGGGACCGGTCCGGGATCGGGAAGAAGAACGTGAAGCGGGGGCCGGGGGCGCGGGCGGGGCGGCGGGATTACTCGCACCTGCCGCGGGTTGAGGTGATCTGGGATCTTGACGGAGGGTACTGCTGCCCGGACTGCGGGGAGCCGTTCACGGGGCTGGGCAGCGATCATGTGACCGAGGTGCTGGACTGGACGGTCCTGGTCAGGGTGATGGCGCACTGCCAGCGCCGGTATAAGAGGGCGTGCCGGTGTCCCGGGCCGCTGACGGTGACGGCCCCGGGGCCTTCGAGGGCGATCGGGAAGGGCCTGTTCAGCAACGGGTTCACCGCGATGCTGCTGACCGAGCGGTTCGCGGCGGGGCGGAGCATGAACTCGCTGGTGACCGGGCTGGCCCGGCACGGGGCGGAGATCTCCCCGGCCACGCTGGCGGGGACGTGCGCGCAGGCCGCGGGGCTGCTGGCCCCGCTGGCCGCCGCGATCGCGGAGCGGAACCGGGAGTCCTGGCATTTCCACGCGGACGAGACGACGTGGCGGGTCTTCTGCCCTGGTGAGGGGAAAGGCCCGGCGAAGTGGTGGCTGTGGGTGTTCATCGCGGCGGACACCGCGTGCTTCGTAATGGACCCGTCCCGCTCCGGGGCGGTACTGGCCCGGCACGCGGGCATCGACGAGAAGACCGGGCAGCTGCTGCCGCACGAGGACGGCGGGCCGCGCCGGCTGGTCATCTCCAGCGATTTCTACGCCGTGTACCAGTCCGCGGGCAGGAAGGCCGACGGCCTGGTCAATCTCTACTGTGCAGCTCATTATCCCGAGGCCGGGATTATGCCGGGGACGCCGGCGAAAGCCCTGGCTGGCAAGGACTGATGCTGCCAGAAGTTCCGGGATAACACTGTTAATGCGCAACATGTAGTTGATCATGCGCCATGAGTCACATTGGGGTTGCCGGGTCTTCCGGCTCACCTCAAGGAGGCATCATGGACGGCGCGTCACGCGTCCGGTTCACTGGCCCGCTGGAACCTTACGCTGCCGGTTACGCGGCTGAGCTCGCCAGGCTCGGGTACACGCCGCTGTCGGCTCTCATGCAGCTGCGGCTGGCCGCGCAGCTGAGCAGGTACCTCGTTTCCGCGGGCCTGCCGGCGCTCACCGAGGACGCCGCCGCGGGTTTCCTGGCCGCGCGGCGGGCCGCCGGGCGCAGGGAGTACGTGCACATGCAGGCGTTCGGCCCGCTGCTGGGATACCTGCGCGGGATCGGTGCCGTGCCGCTCCCGGCGAAGGCCGCCCCGCAGGGGCCGGCCGCGGACCTCCTGGACGAGTGGGAACGTTACCTGGCCGGCGAGCGGGGACTGGGGGCCGGAACGCGGGCCAACTACGCGAGGCACGCCCGGGCGTTCCTGGACGCGATCCTTTCCGGCACTGCCGTGCCGGAGGGCCTGTCCGCGGCGGACGTGACCGCGTTCCTGGTCGCGACCGCCCGCGACCGAGCCGAACGCGACCCGGTACACGGCGACGTCGCTCCGGTCGCTGCTGCGGTTCATGCACGTCCGCGGCCTGGTCTCCGGGCCGCTGGCGGACGCGGTCCCGGCCGTTTCCCGGCGGGGCAGGACCGGCAGGAGAACCCCGGCAGCCCCGCGGGCAGTGGCGGCCATGCTCGCCGGGTGCGACCGCTCCGCGCCCGCCGGGCGCAGGGATTACGCCATCATCATGCTCCTGGCCCGGCTCGGCCTGCGGGCCGGCGAGGCCGCCGCCCTGACCCTGGATGACCTGGACTGGCAGGCCGGCCTGGTCACCGTGCACGGCAAGGGCGGCTCGGCCGACCGGATGCCGCTCCCGCCGGATGCCGGCGCCGCGGTCGCGGCCTGGCTGCGGGACGGGCGGCCGCTGAACGCCCTGGACCGGCGCGTGTTCACCAGGCTCGCTGCCCCCCGGCGCGGCCTGACGCCCGGTGCGCTCAGGTACATCGTGGCGTCGGCGGCGGAAAGAGCGGGCGCCGGCCGGGTGTCCCCGCACCAGCTGCGGCACTTCGCGGCGACCGCCACCCTGGCGGCGGGCGCGCCGCTGGACGAGGTCCGCCAGGTCCTCCGCCACCGCCGGGAGGCGACCACGGCGATCTATGCCTCGGTCGGCACCGAGCGGCTGCGCCCGCTCGCCCGCCCGTGGCCGGGCGGCGCGTCATGACCGCGCTCCGCAGCGCGCTGGCCGGCTACCTGGCCCTCCGCCGCGCCCTGGGCAGCCGGCTCGATCGCGCGGAAAAGCTGCTGGGCCAGTTCGCGGGCTACCTCGAGGCCCGGGACGCCAGCGTGATCACCGTCGCCCATGCGGTCGCCTGGGCCAGCCTCCCGGAGAAGGCGTCGCCGCGGTGGCTGGCGATGCGGATGTCCGTCGTCCGCGGCTTCGCCGCCTACCTGCACGCGATCGACCCCCGGCACGAGGTGCCGCCGACCGGGCTGTTCCGCGACCCGCAGCACCGTCCTGTCCCTTACCTGTATTCCGTCGCCGGCATCACCGCGCTGATGACGGCCGCCGGGCGCCTGAACGGCGAGCAGCGGCGGGCGGCCTACCGTGCCCTGGTAGGCCTGCTCGCGGTGACAGGCATCAGGATCGGGGAGGCGATCCGCCTCGATGACGAGGACCTCGACGAGGACAGCGGGACGCTCCTGATCCGCCAGTCGAAATCGGGCAGGCCCCGGATCGTTCCGCTCCACCCCACGACGATCGCGGAACTGCGCGCCTACCAGCGGGTCCGCGACCGGACCCGCCCGCAGCCGCTGCCGCGGACGGACGCCCTGTTCACCACGCTCACCGGCGCCCGCCTGAACTACCCCGGCACCTGCACCACGTTCCGCCGCCTGGTCGCGCTCGCGGGACTGCCGGACCGGCCCGGCGCCCATCCGACGATCCACGGGCTGCGGCACTCGATGGCCGTCACCACCCTCCTGGAATGGTGCCGCGACGGCCAGGACGTCCGCGCCCGGATCCCGCAGCTGTCCGCCATGCTCGGCCACAGCGGGCCCCGGGACACCTATTACTACCTGCACGCCGCCCCCGAGCTGCTCGCCCTGGCCGGGGCACGGCTCACCGCATACCTGGAGGAACCGTCATGACGCTGCTCGCCCCGCACCTGCAGGCCTTCTTCACCGACCGCCTCATCCGCCAGCAGCAGGCCAGCCCGCACACCATCACCGCCTACCGCGACACGTGGCGGCTCCTGCTCGCCTACGCCGGGCAGCAGGCCGGGAAGCCGCCGTCCCGGCTGGACATCGCCGACCTCGGCACCGCGACGGTCACCGGGTTCCTGGACCACCTCGAACGGGACAGGGGCTGCACCGCCCGCACCCGCAACGCCCGGCTCGCCGCGATCCGGTCCCTGTTCGGCTACCTGGCCACCCGCTGTCCCGAGCACGCCGGCGACATCGCCCGCGTCCTGTCCGTCCCCGCCAAGCGCTGCGGCACCACGATCGTCGGCTACCTGGCCGAGCCCGAGGTCACCGCGCTGCTCGCCGCACCCGACCCCGCCACCTGGACCGGCCGCCGTGACCGTGCCCTCCTGCACGTCGCCGTCACCACCGGCCTGCGCGCCTCCGAGCTGACCGGCCTGACCTGCGGCGATGTCCACCTCGGCGCCGGCGCCTACCTTTCCTGCCATGGAAAGGGCAGGAAAGACCGCATCACCCCGGTCTCCGGCAACGCCGCCGCCGCGCTCCGGGCCTGGCTCGACGAGCGATCCGGGCAGCCCGCCGACGCCGTGTTCTGCACGCGCCGGGGCACCGCCATGAGCACCGACGCGCTCGCGGACCGCGTCGCCGTCCACACCGCGAAGGCCGCAGCCTCCTGCCCCTCCCTGGCCAGCAAAACCGTCTCTCCCCACGTCCTGAGGCACACCGCGGCCATGAGGCTCCTGCACGCCGGCGTCGACGTCACCGTGATCGCCTTGTGGCTCGGACACGAGTCAGCGACGACCACTCTCGTCTACCTGCGGGCCGACCTCGAGCTCAAGCAGCGGGCGCTCGACCGCACCACTCCTCCGGGCGAGAAGCCCGGACGCTACCAGCCGCCCGACGACCTCCTCGCCTTCCTCGACGGGCTCTGATTATCCCGCAGGCGGCGGACGGCCAGCCGGCCGCCGCCTGCGCTTTCGCCGGCGTCCCCGGCATAATCCCGGCCTCGGGATAATGAGCTTTATTCCGAGTTCCTGATAAAGCTCACGTCAGACGGCACATGGTCCGGGCCGGGGACGCGAGCCCCGTGCAGCTGAAGCACTGGACCGAGAACTGGCTGGCCCTGTTCCGGGACCTGTACAAGGCGCATGGCGAGCTCATGGCCGCCTGGCAGGAGAACGCGGCGCCGCCGGCGCGGGAGAAGAAGGCCGCCGCGGAACGGCTGGAGCGGGCATACGAGGGCTGGGATGCCGCGATCAGCGTGATCGACGAGACCCGCAAGAAGCAGATGCAGTCCCCGGGCCTGCAGGAACCCGCGAAGAAGGCCCTCGCGACCCTGGACCGCGAGTGGGACGGGCTCATTGCCCACCGCGACTACCCGATGGTGTCGCTTGATAATAATCTGGCCGAACGCACGATCCGCGGCCCGGTCGTGACCAGAAAGAACGCGGGCGGGTCCCATAACGGGGACACCGCCCGGAACGCCGCCGTGATCTGGACCGTCACCGCGACCGCGCAGATGGCCAGCCTGAACCTGCTCATCTACCTGACCGCCTACCTCGACGAATGCGGCCGCCACGACGGGAAACCGCTGAGCGGGCCGGCGCTGGAACGGTTCCTGCCCTGGAGCGCCAGTCCTGAAGACCTCCGCACCTGGGCCCAGCCGCCCCCGCCCGGATAAAACCCGCACCCGTAACGCCATCACCGGCGTGGCCGACGACGACCGCCACGCCGGCCATCGGAATGCCCCCTCACAGCACTTCCGAATACTTACAATCTCTGGACCAGCTGATCGGTGCCGGTAATGGCCAGACTGCTTTGGTTGGTACGGATGCCGGGGGAAGGCCCTGAAGGAAAATCGTGATCCTTGCACACTAGCCAAAATCCGTCGTAGCGGCCAGACTGCAGTTGTGGACAATCAGCGAGGGGGATCGGCCGCTGCCAGAGATCGCGTCACCGTAGGCTCTAACGAGCACGATCTCATCGACGCCGCAATCACGCTTGGCGACAAGCATAAGAAGACCTTGGGGTTCTTACCTCACGAGGGGTACCGGTTCGCGGCCTCCAAGGGGACGCTGATCATCGTCCGCGACGGGCATGAGGTAATAGCATACGCTCTTTATCGACTTTCAGGGCAGTACGTCAAGATAACCCATCTTTGCGTGAGCCGAAAAGCGCAAGGACGAGGGTTGGCGCGTCAACTGATCCATGCCGTTAGCGAACGCCATGCAGACCAGATCGGCATTATATTGAAGTGCCGTAACGATTTTCCGGCCAACGCGATGTGGCCGAAACTAGGCTTCAAGAAGCTAGGAGAGACACCGGGCCGCGGGAAGGACCATAAGCCACTCAGCATTTGGTGGCTAGACCACGGCTATCCGGATCTCTTCTCCACCGGAGACCAAACGGGACCGCTTAGGGTCATGATCGACCTGAACGTGTTCGCGGACATCGAGTCGAGTTACGAACGAGAGGAGTATGCCGAGTCAGGGGTGCTTGTAGGGGACTGGCTGGTAGATCAGATCGAACTAGCCATATCAACCGAAGCGCATCGCGAAATAAGCAATCACCCCGCCACCGCAGAAAGGGAGAGACAACTCGCCGCGGCCACTAAATACATGATCTTGAGGAAAGGTCATCGCGAGATCGACAGGATCGCCGTCTGGATTACAGATCTCGTCACGCGAGCCAATGGCCCCGATTTGTCCATCAGGACTAACGATGTATCAGACGTTCGCCATCTCGCCGAAGCGTATCTTGCCGGTATCTCGGTAATCGCGACACGCGACGACGACTTTATTGACTGGGCAGCGCTCGTTAGCGAGCAGACGAGCGTACGGGTGATGCGGCCGTCTACTGTCGCGATCTACGTCGATGAGCTGGCTAACGCCCAGAACTATCGACCCGCTCAACTGCATTCAACGCAATACACGCTCGACCGGGTTCGGGCCAGCGATACGGCACTCGCATCTTTCTTGAACAGCAACCTCGGAGAACGGAAGTCAACTTACCTTACGTTCGGTGCGCGGATTGCTTGCCGACGGCCGACGTTGGAACTGTCAAATTCTTCGTGATCCACGCGATAAGTCAATCGCCTTCTTCGCTACGGGCAGTGAAGGGAACCAACTTGTGGTCCCCTTCCTCCGCGTCCAGGCGGAACGTCGCGACGAGACCGTGGCACGCCAGGTGATCTTCTACATCCGCAACATGGCGCGCGAGATCGGCCTGAACACTATCCGAATCACCGACGCAATGCCGACAGGAACTACTAAAACGGGCGATGCGCGATGACGGGTTTATTTACCACGGGGGAAGCTGGATCGCCTTCGCCATCCCAGAATGTGGCCCGGCAGTTCTGATCGACCAGAAGCTGACCACCGAAGCGTCACACGTCGCGCTACGATTCCCTAATCTGCAATCTGGATTGTCAGCACCGATCGCCGCAGACCTTGAGCGACGGCTCTGGCCAGCCAAGCTCATTGATTCCGACTTGCCGAACTTCCTTGTAACCATTAAGCCAAAATGGTCATACGAACTTTTCGGCGTACCACAGGGTCTAATGCCGCGGAGTGACGTCCTAGGAATGAGCCGGGAGCATGTCTACTATCGTAGTCCTCAACCGCCCGTGCCGAAGGATGCGCCAGGTCGCATTCTTTGGTACGTATCCGGCTCGGATGTTCCGTACGGGGTCTCGGCGGCGATCGGATGCTCCCGTCTCGAAGAGGTTGTCATCGCGAAGCCTGCCGAACTGCACAGCAGATTCCAGCATCTCGGCGTGTGGAAAAGAGAAGAGATCAGCCGGGAAGCGCCCGAGACGGCACCACGCTCGCGCTAAGGTTCGCAGATACTGAGATTTTCACCACACTCGTGTCATTGTATCGGCTAAGGATGCTCGCGGGCGAGTACAATCAGAAGCTGATACTAAGATCGCCACAGAGAATCACAGCAGACCTGTTCGCGGCCATCTATCGGGAAGGGCAGTCAGGGCATGCACGTTCATGATAAGGCGCTGCTGTTGTCGGTGCGTCCTCCGTTCGCGGAATCAATCTTGGCCGGTACTAAGACTGCGGAAGTGCGCCGACAGCGGCCGTCCGTGACCTCCGGCACTCTCGTTATCATTTATGCGACGAAGCCTATCGGGGCGATAGTCGGAACAGCACGAATATCCGAGGTTTCGAGCGGCAGCTCGGATGAGATGTGGAAAGATCACAGCTCTAGGGTCGGCATCTCTAGGGAAGAGTTCGACAGCTATCTGGACGGAGCGAACAGCGCTTATATCCTAGGGATCACCAAGGTGCAGCATCTCGTTCCCTTGTTGAGCCTCGAACAGATGCGTGCGGCAACCGCCTTCCAACCGCCCCAGGGCTACCGATACGTGAATCAGAGCATGCTGACCACCCTCGTTGACGGCCATCCGCAAAGCTCACGGCTGCTTGCCATGCTTCGAGCTTGAGGCACAGCAGACAGCGAGTCATGCCGCGTAACCTCAGCTAAAGCAACCGCTTCGGACACGCTACAGAAACCGCCAGCGAGCATCCCGGATATTCGCACCTGCGTTGCAGTTAGGGATTTCGCGGAGTAGCATTCCGGATAGCATCGCTCGCTTAGGAGGCGGTTGCTCTATCCGCTGAGCTATCGGGGCCTACGGAAGCCTTAGCTTACCTGGAGAGACGGCCGCCTGGTGCCCTCGGCGGGATGCGAACCGCCTAGCATCCCGGCGCTACAGCGACATGCTTGCCTGCCTGGAGCCGTCCCCTCCAAGGCCAGGGGCGACTCGCGCGCTGATCCAGCACGCGGGTTACGCCTGCGGATGGCTGGCTCAGGCAGCCGGGCTGCCGTTCTCCAGGGCCGCGACCGTGCCAGTCTTCATCGCCTCCAGACACGCCGCGATCCGCCGTGCCAGGAACGGCGTGACTCTCTCCGGCACCGCACCGGGGGCGACGAACGCGAACCCGGCCAGTTCCCCGTCCTCCAGGACGATCCCGCTGATCTCCAACTGCGACAGCACGCCGCCGTCATACCGATGAGCAGCCCTTCAGGCCGCTTGGGGCGGGACGGTACCCAGTCCACAGCGAGGATTCGCCCTGGCGCCCGGTCCAAGCCAAGTTCCTCGCGGACCTCACGGCGGCACGCCGCGTGCGGGGACTCCTCGGCCTCCACCACTCCGCCGGGCAGATCCCACACGGCTTTGTATACCGGGTCGACTAGCAGCACCCCGCCTGCCTCGTCACGAAACAACGCACCCGCCGCCATCCGCTTGCGCGGCAGCGACGCCGCGTACTGGTCAGGAGGAAGCACCACGCGTCCGCTCACGCCTGCGACCCTAATGGCACCCTCGCGAGTACTCAGACCCTGCTACGCGCCTGGGCCAATAAGGGTGATGCGCTTGGGCTTGGCCTCGATCCGCAGCCCAAGCTGCGCCAGCGTATTCAGAACCTCATCTCGCTGGCGGCACCAGAATATGGCCCAGTCGCCATCCCTGGTGGTGAACATTATCCCTCTAGCCACTACTAGTCCCATGACAAGAGGGGAATCAGGACCCGCGCTCCCCAGCCAGTGCACGGCAGCGATCTCATCGTAACGAGCCCCGCCACGGCCTTACGGGAAATAGCCACGGGGCGGTAGCGCGCAATTCCAGCCCAGACCTGTAGAGGCGCAGTGTGATGAGCGGGGAACTCCAGTTGAGGAGTCCAGTAGGGCCATGCCTCATTCCGCCAAGGAAGGAGCGCACGAGGACCTGGTCGTCAAGATCCGCGTCGCGCTGGATGAACAGCGAGCGCTTCCCTGGTCTTGTGCCGCTCATGGGCATGGCCTTTCACTCGATGACTGGCGCGGCGGGGCCTGACGGGCGGCGACTTTCGGGCGTAGCCTCGGAGGGTGCACTTCAGTCAGGAGCTGCGTGACGACGTGCTGGCGGGCGAGATCACCGTGTCGTTCCGGTTGTGGAAACGGCCGAAGGTGACGGTCGGTGGACGGTACCCGGTGGGGCCTGGGCAGGACATGATCGAGGTGGACTCTATCGAGGTGCTGTCGTTCGCCGAGATCACCGAGGCGGACGTGCGGCGCGCCGGGGAAGTGGACCGGGAGGCGCTGCGGCGGCGGGCCGCGCACGCGGGGCCGGTCGACGACGGGACGCTGCTGTACCGGGTGGAGTTTCATCCCGTCACGGCGTTAGGCGATGATGCCGCGAACCTGGAGGAGGGGCGCGGCTAGTGCCGGGTCGCCTGAGAGCCGCACCTGGCCTGGATCGTAGGGGGCACCGGTGAGCAGGCGCCAGGCCGCGTCAGCGGTTGCCCGCAGGCTGGCGGCCGGGGCGGCGGGCAGGCCCTCATCGAGGTCCCATCCGGTCGCCGTCCTGCTCAGCGTCCATGTGCCGATGCCGTTGATCTCCAGGGTGATCATGGTGCCGGAGGGGGCCGGAGCCTGGTACTGGTGCGGGAAGCCCCAGATGAACGTGCGGAGCGCCAAGGGCAGGTACTCGTCTTGCTCGGGGTCGTCGCCGGAGGGCTGGGCGGCCTCGCGGATCTGCTGGTAGTGGACCCAGCGCTCGGTGAACTCGCGGGCCAGGTCGAACCACAGCGGGGCGTGCCCGGCCCAGTAGACCGAGCTCGGGCGCGCGAGGTCGAGCGTGGCCAGGTGGGCGTCGAGCTGGCCGCCTGACCACCGCAGGAGATCGGTGATCAGCCGGGGGCTCAGCATCCGGGCGCCGTCGGTCCACTGCTGGTTGCGGTTGGCTAGGCCGCGGACGAATTCCTCGTGGCCAGGCGGCCCGGGGATCATCCCGGAACGGTCCTGATCGCGGTCGCGGGCGAGCCAGCTCAGGTCCACGTCCAGCAGGTGCAGGGCGATGTCCTTGACCGACCACTGGGGCGCGGCCGTGGGGGCGGCCCACTGCGCGGGGGTGAGCGAGGTGAGCAGGCCCAGCAGCCGCTCGCGCTGTGCCGTCAGCGGGCCGCGCACGTCGGTGACGGGGACCTCGGCTATCCGCATGCAAGCCTCCTTGGCCAGGGCTGGGGCTAGCTGGACGGCGCGATTCGCTCGCCGATCGCCAGCCGGTGACCGCCGGGCATCTCGACCACGAAATCGCGCAGGCCCCACGGATGGTCGGCGAGGCCGGCGACGATCGGCGCGCCGCTGGCGGCGCACTGCTCGTGCAGGTCATCGACGCCGGTGACGCCGATGTAGACGGCGGTGGTGGAGTTGACGCCGGGGGTCGCCGACCGGACCAGGGCCAGTCCCACCCCGTCACGGTGCAACAGAATCAGGCCCATCGCGGGCTCGTCGACGTCGACCTCGAACCCGAGCACGTCGCGCAGAAAGGCAGCAGCGGGCGCGAGGTCGTCGACTTCCAGGTTGGGCCGGCAACTCAGGAACTCGGTCATGGCCGCATGGTAACGCCGGGGCTCAGGACCTCGCGGAGGGTTACGGCGAAGGCGTCGGGGCGCCCTGTCCGGCCGAATTCGCCGCCGAGGAAGCCATCGTGGCCGCCGGGGAACGTGACGGGCGAGGTGCCCAGGCGCTGGGCGACCGCGATCGCCGCGCGGCCGGGCGGTGCCGTGGCGGATTCCTCGCCTACCCCGATGATGATCCGGGCCGGTGCCGCGCGGAGGGCCTCGAAGTCGTGCCGGTACTCGGCGCAGGAGGGCATGTTCTGGCCGACGAGCGGGTCGTCGCGGTTGCCGTCGTCGGCGGCGGTCAGGCCGAAGGCGGCGGGATCGGGGGCGGGCCTGCTCAGGTAGTCCGCCGGGACCGGGCCCTGGTGCGAGACTAGCGCGCTGAACTTGGCCATCGCCGGGCCGAGGCCGCTGTACTCGTAGGTGGCGCGGATGTCGGTGCAGGCGGCCAGGATGGTCTCGGCATCGGGCAGTTCCGCGAAGGCGGGTGGCTCGTGGGCGACGAGCGCGGCGACCTGCTGCGGGTGCGCGGCGGTCAGGGCCAGGGCGTTGACCGCTCCCCCGCTGCTGGCGAAGATGTCGGCCGGCCCGGCCCCGAGGGCGGAGATCAGGCGGTGCAGGTCGTCGGCGTGCTCGTCGGGGGTGGTGTCCCGGGCGCCGTCGGTGCGCTGGCTGCGCCCGGCCGCGCGGGGATCGTAGGTGACGACCATGCGGTCAGGGAAATGCCCGGCGAGCGTGGCGAACCCGGCGGCGCCCATCGGGGACCCGATCAGCAGCAGGACCGGGCCGGCGGTCGCGTCGCCGCTCCTGACGTCGTAGTGGAGGACCGCGCCCGGCACGTCGAGGGTGGCGCTCTTCATCTCGGTCACTGGAAGCCCCTTCCGGCGAGTTGTCTCCGGAGTTCAGACGCGCCGGGCCGGCCTGGATCATCGCCGCCGGGCGGCCGGTACGCGGCGGTACCAGCGTAACGGCGATCCGTCACGGTACGGTTGCCGTACGCGATGAAGCTGACACTGCTTGCACTGCATGGAGGACCCGGCCCCGATGAGCCCCACGAGAGGTACCTACGGCGCGGCGCTGCGGGTCACCCTGCGCAACACGGCAGCCGCCTACGGGTACACGCTCTCGACGGCCGCGACGATCAGCCTGCTCGCCGGAATGGAGGGCAAGCCCGATGCCGGGGAGCTGTTCCTGTTCGCGACGGGCGGGGTGGCGGCCTTCATCCTGCTTGAAGCGATCCTCGCCGCCTTGCGGACGCCAGCCCGGCAGACCCTGGAGCACGCCATTCCCTTCGCCGGGGCGCTGCACGCCGCCTCGGTGTGCGCGGCCCTGGGGATGGCCCTGCTGGTCGCGCACCTCGTCCGGTCGCCCGTGGCCTGGTTCCTCGCGCAGATGGCGACGACCGCGATCTACATGCTGGTCGTCGCGGTGGAAATCGCCGTTGCCGCCGCGATCGAGCGGCGTGCCCCGGCCGCCGTGGCCGGAGGCGCCGCGAAGGGGGGTGCCGCCAGTGAGTGAGCGGCGGGCTGATCATCGCGCGCGCCCTTCGCTGTGCACCGAGAGCATGTCGAAGATCGCCCGGTTGCACGGCGTCGCCACGCCCAGCCAGGCGCCGCGCTCGACCACGTCGCCGCTGAGCCAGGCGACTTCGAGGCGGTTCCCCTGCTCAAGGTCGTGGTGCATCGAGGACGTCATCGTGGCCGGCACCTGGTCGATGAAGGCGAGCCGGTCGTCGGCGTAGCCAGCGGGCAGCGGCACCCCCTGGGCGTGGGCCACTTCGACGACCTCGGCCATGACGTCGCGCAGGAAGGCGCGCGAGCGCGGGCCCGCGCGGATCGGGCCGATGGGCGAGCGGGCCAGGCTGGTGGTGCCGGAAAGCCCGACGAGCAAGACGAACTTCTCCCAGATCGCCACCTCGATCTGGTCGCTGATCTCGGCGTCGATGCCGCTGCCCGCGCAGGCATCGCAGAACCGCCGCACCCGGGGCGACACCGAGCCGTCGTACTCGCCGAACACCATCTTCGCCGTGGTGCCGAAATGACGGATGACCCCTGGCTCGGCGATGACGGCGCTGATGTAGCAGACGCCGCCGATGACGTGCTCGGCGCCGAGGGACTGCAGGAGGATGTCGTCCTTCACCACGCTGTTCTGGAACGACAGCACGGCGGTGTCCTGGCCGAGCAGCGACGTGATGGACTCGGCCGCCGCCCGGGTGTCCCACAGTTTCACGGTGAAGAGGACGAGGTCGACGGGGCCGATCCCGGCCGGCTCCCCGGTGGCCTCGACGTGGCGCAGGTGCACGTCGCCGAGCGGGCTGAGCACCCGCAGCCCATGAGCGCGCACGGCCGCCAGCTGCCGCCCGCGGGCCACGAACGTCACCTCGTGACCGCCCTGAGCCAGCCGCGCGCCGAAGTAGCCGCCCACGCCGCCGGTGCCCATCACGGCGATCCGCATGAAGCCCTTAGCCGCCTTCGGCCTGCTTGATCTGGGCGGCCGTGTCCGCGGACGACAGGTTGGCGGACAGGAAGGGCTCGGAGCGGGGCAGGCTCAGGTGCAGCTCGCTGGCGGTGCACATGGCCGCCACGCCATGGTCGACGGTGAAGTCGAGGGCATGGCCGCCATGGCGGCGGTCCTCGGTCAGGAAGTGCAGGTGATAGCCGGCGACGGAGATGCCCTGCTCAAACGCCGGGGTACGGAATCCGGCGAGGGTGCCGGTCACGTCCTTCAGCTCCGTGACCGCCTCGTTCGCGGTCGCCTGGGTCAGCGGCGAGTACGGCGGCTGCTGCGCCATGACGGTACGGGTGCGGACACGGGCGAAGGTGCCGGAGACCCGCACGGCACTGGTGAGGTTCTGGCTCGGGATGACGTCATCGACGAGCCTGGTCACGGTGTCCCGGTCGGCCGGGGCCGTGATCTTGACGGCCTTCTCCGGGCGGAACCACGTCAGGGCGGCGAACGGGGTCTTGTCCTGGGGCGAGGCGATGGTGGCGCTGCCGTCGGCGCGCAGGTGGTAGCAGGTGCCGTTGAGGATGACCATCTCGCCGTCGAGGTGGTTGAAGGTGCCCAGGCCGAAGTCGCCGTGGGTGAGCAGGTCGGCGATGGTGACGTCACCGTCGTAGATGCCGTCGAGCAGCGCCGCCATGGTCGAGGCCTGCCAGACCACGCCGGAGCGCCGCTCGCTGTATTGCCCCGCCCCACCCGCCCCCGCTGCCCCACCCGCCCCCGCCGCCCCACCCACTCCTGCCCCCACCGTCCGGCCCGCCCCAACGAGGCGCAGGTGCTGGGTCAGCATGGCTCCGGCCCAGGCGCGGAACCGGTCCACGGCCCGGTCGCCCGTCACCGGAGAACGCCCGCGTGCAGCCGGGCGCCGATGTCGGGGCTGTGGCTGTAGTCGACGGCGACGTCGATGATCGACGGGCCCTCCTTGCCGACCTCGACGGGCGGCGCCTGCCCGAGCGGTGCGGCGGGCGTCGCGGCGGCGATCCTGGCACTGGCGGGCGCGGCCATGACGTCGCCGGCCAGCGCCGCGGCGCCCTCCACGACCCGCTGCGCGCTGCGCACGGAAGTATCAGAGGTCAAAGCTGGCTCCTTGGCCGTTCTGCCGCCGGTTCGGCTCGCAGTCAGGCTCGTTCATGACCGCCCGGGCCGTCATCACCCGCGTGGGGTGAACCGCTGTCCAAGACGCGCTCTTTACCGGCTAATAGGCGGGGGCTATCCCGGGGTCGGTCACGGATCCTTGACATGATTGTCACGTGACGTGACGATTACAGAAGGATGCCGGATCAACGGGATCAAGGGGAGACGTGTGATGAGTAGGACCATTAGCGAGACTGTGGGCTCGGGCACGGCCACGGCGGACGCCCCGCTGACTGACGGGTTCCACCTGCTCGTCGACGCGCTCAAGCTCAATCACGTCGAGACCATCTACGGCGTCGTTGGCATCCCGATCACGGACCTGGCACGGCTGGCCCAGAAGTCCGCCATCCGCTACATCGGCTTCCGGCACGAGTACAGCGCCGGGTGCGCGGCGGCGGCCGCCGGGTTCCTGACCAGGCGGCCCGGCGTCCTGCTGACGGTGTCCGGGCCCGGCTTCCTCAACGGCCTGATGGCGACGGCGAACGCGACCGTCAACTGCTTCCCCGTCGTGCACATCGCCGGATCGAGCGCGCGGCCGATCGTGGACCTGGAGCGCGGTGACTACGAGGAGCTTGACCAGCTCGCCGTGGCGCGACCGCTGGTCAAGGCGGCCTACCGGGTCGACCGGGCCGAGGACATCGGCCGCGCCGTGGCGCGCGCCATCCGCACCGCCGTCTCCGGACGGCCCGGCGGCGTGTACCTGGACGTCCCGGCGGCGGTGCTCGGCGAGGCGCTCGACGCGGCCGCGGGCGCCAAGACACTGTGGCAGGTGACCGACCCCGCGCCCCGGCAGCTCCCGGCGCCGGAGGCGGTGGACCGCGCGTTCAGCCTGCTGGCCCGGCGCGAAGCGCCCGCTGATCGTGCTGGGCAAGGGCGCCGCCTACGCCCAGGCGGACGGCGGCCATCTGCACGTTCATCGAGGCCAGCGGCATCCCGTTCCTGCCGATGTCGATGGCCAAGGGCCTGATGCCCGACGATCACCCGCAGTCGGTCGCGGCGGCCCGGTCCCTGGCGCTGCGCAAGGCGGACGTCGTCATGCTCGTCGGCGCCCGGCTGAACTGGCTGCTCGGCCACGGCGAGCCGCCTGGCTGGTCGCCGGACGCGACGTTCATCCAGGCCGACATCGAGGCCAGCGAGATGGACAGCAACCAGCCGATCGCCGCGCCCCTGGTGGGCGACATCGGCTCGGTGATGGAAGCGCTGAACGCGCCGGGCACGGACCGGCCACATCGCCGCCCCGGTGGAATGGCGGGAGCAACTGGCGGCGCACCGGGCACGCAACGCCGAGTCGATGCGCAGGCGGCTGGCCGCCGACCCGTCCCCGATGCGCTTCCACAACGCGCTGCGCGCGGTGCGGGACGTGCTGGCCACCCGGCCGGACGTCTACGTGGTCAACGAGGGCGCGAACACGCTGGACATCGCGCGCACAGTGATCGACATGAAGCTGCCCCGGCACCGGCTGGACTGCGGCACCTGGAGCGCCATGGGCATCGGCATGGGCTACGCGATCGGCGCGGCCGTCGAGACCGGCGAATCGGTGGTGGCGATCGAGGGCGACAGCGCGTTCGGCTTCAGCGGGATGGAGCTGGAGACGATCTGCCGCTACCAGCTGCCCATCACGGTGATCGTGATGAACAACGGCGGCATCTACCGGGGCGACGACGTCAACGGCGCCTCCGCCGACCCCGCGCCCACGGTGCTGGACCCGGCGGCCCACCACGGGCGGCTCATCCAGGCGTTCGGCGGCACCGGCTACTACGCCACGACCCCGGACCAGCTGAGCGCGGCCCTGCAGAAGGCGCTCGATTCCGGCCTTCCGGCGCTCGTGGACGTCGTCCTCGACCCCAGCGCCGGCACCGAGGCCGGGCACCTGACCTACCTCAGCCCCAAGAGCGCCGCCACCGCGCCGGCACCGAGGCAGGGCACTTGACGAAGCCGCGCCCGGGACGGGCCGGCATGCTCGCGAGCCGGGCCTGCTGGCCACCCTCGCCAGCCTGCGGCCCGCGCCGCCGCCGAGTACCCGGCCAGCGGCCGTCCCGCGCTGCGGTTCATCCGCAGCAGCAGCGCGCCCCTCGCGCCGGCGGTCCGGCACAGCACCGAGGAGCTGTTCGGCACGCCGGTGATCGCCGCTTACGGAATGACGGAGACCGCCCACCAGGCGGCGTCCAAATCCCCTGCCGTGCGATGGCAGAAGCGGCACTGCCGGGCCAGGCTGGCCGCCTGCGAGGTCCCGGCCAGGATCAACAAGGAAGGAGCCGCCACCGTGGCTACGCGTCCGCCCGTTCCCCCTTTCACCTTGGAGACGGCCATCGAGAAGGTTCGCCTTATCGAGGATGCCTGGAACCAGCGGAACCCCCAGCAGCTCGTCCTCGGGTACAGCGAGGACTCCCGCTGGCGCAACCGGGCCGAATTCGCTACGGGACGCGAGGAGGTCCGCCAGCTCCTGGAGCGCAAGTGGCGCAGGGAGCTCGACTACCGGCTGATCAAGGAGCTGTGGACGTTCGGCGGCAACCGCATCGCCGTCCGGTTCGCCTACGAGTGCCATGACGACTCCGGTAACTGGTTCCGTTCGTACGGCAACGAGAACTGGGAATTCGACGATGACGGCCTGATGCGGGTCCGGCATGCCAGCATCAACGACCTGCCCATCAAGGAGTCGGAGCGAGAGTTCCGTTGGCCCCTCGGCCGCCGCCCCGACGATCATCCGGGCCTGTCCGACCTGGGCTTCTGAGATCCCGCCCGGATAAGTGGAAGGAAGGAGACAAGAATGAGCACCACCGTCAGTCCAGAAGAGGCCGTCCGCAAGTTCTTCGACTGCTACAGCAAGGGCCAACCGGAGAATTTCGAGGAGTGCGTCGCGCGGGACTACGTCGATTACGGTCACGAGCCGCCAGGGAGGGGCCCGGCGGGGCACGCGACGACTACGACAGCGCCATCAAGCTGGTCGGGGGGCGTATCCGCTACAAGATCGACGCGCTTGTCCCCGACGGCGACATGGTGGCGGCCTCCTGGACCGGCACGGTGCCTAGCGGGGCCGAGCTGAAAGGGCTGAGCGTGTACCGGGTCAGCGAGGGCATGCTCCGGTCGACGCGGCACGCGCTGATCGGCGACATACCCCGGTAGGTACAGACGCCCGGTGCCGCGACGGCATTGCGCGCGCCCGGGCCTCGCCACTTCAGTCACAGCGGCACCCGCCCGCGAACTTAACACACTTCCCGGCTGGACAAAACTACCCATATCGCCCAGGAAAGTGGTCGGGGAGTGTGCGAAGTCTCGCCCGGCGGGCCGCGCGCCTGCCCGGTCATGGCTGGCCGCCGTGCCAGCGGTGCCTGTGCAAGGGCGCCGGCTCCCGGCTTAGAGAGGCCGAGAGGCTGAGGCCTGGGGGGTGCCTTCCGGCTACCGGGCGGTAGCAGTTGCTACTGGACAGTACCGCTGGCCGCGGGCATGCGACGGGGACTCTGGGCCTCGCCGGGTGAGCGGTGAAGGACCCGGGCCAGGGCTGGTCAGGGCAGCGGAAGCGGCAGCGGGGACCAGGACGACCACTCGAACTCGTCGAACTGGTCGCCGGGCACTCGCTCGTAGTGGGCGTAGTGGCTCATCCCGTCGGTGGTGACGGCGACGAGGACGCCGACGCGGCCGATGATCGCGCTGGCCGAGATGGTGGCGACGCGCCCGGCCGGTCCCGCCACCCTGGTCCACTCCGACCAGACGGGCGCCCCGCCGACGAGCTGCGGCCGCGAGGCGCTCAGCCAGATGCGGCCGCCCCGGGAGAGCGCGAAGACCTCGAACTTGTGCCGCAGCGAGGAGCAGGTGACGACCTCGACGGGGAAGCGCCGCCCGCCCACCTCGCGCCAGCCGGACCAGCTCGTGTCCCGGACGCGGGACTTGCAGAAGACGCCGCTGGCGACGCTGATCAGGGCCAGGTCATTGCCGTTGCTGCAGGCGGCGATCGCGGTCGCCTTGCGCTCGCCAGGACCGGGAATGGCCGGCCGAAGGGCTGGGCGAATCCCTCGTGCCAGATGCCGCCGGTCACGTCCAGGATGAACAGGTCGGGATCGGCCGACGCGGCGCTCCTCGACGGGGCGGCGGAGATGGCGACGTCCGCCACGGCGGGGCGGAAGGCCGGCAGGGGATGCATGGCCGCCCACTTCCCCTGGGCACCGATCCACGGGTTGCCGTCGATGACGCCCATGACGTACTGGCCGCTCGCCGCGAGCGCCGTGACCGCGCCACCGGGTGCGGGCGCGTTCTCCCAGTCGCTCCAGGCCCAGTTGGCCCCGCGGGCGGACGAGTCGCGGTAGGCGCGGGCCCGGATCCCGCCGCCGTCACGCTCGGCGCGAAGACCTCCAGCCGGCCGGGAACCGGCGAGCCGCAGGCGAGGAGCGGCACGAGCGGTGCCGCCGCCGAATGCGGCGGCTGGGACGGGTGAGAGGGGTGGGGCGGGCGGGAAATGCGAGAGGGGGTGCGCTCGGTGCGGCCCGGCCGCTAGCGGCCCGGCGCCGGGGGCACCCGGCGCGAGGCCGACGATCGGGCCCGACGGGGCGAGCCGGGGAGCGGGAGGCAGCGCCCAGGCCGGCTCGGCGGCGGGCGCTGAGGCGGGCGCCACGGCCTGCGCCACGGCCGACAGCGGGGCCGGCTCGGCGACCGGCACGGTCTCGATGAGCGACTCGGACAGGACGGGCGATTCGGCCTCGGCCACCGAGATGCCCTCCCCGGCCGTCTCGTCGACGGCCGCCGCGTCCTGCCCGGCGGGCGCGGCCGACTGCCCGTTCGACGCGGCCGATGGCCCAGCGGGCGCGGGCGACTGCCCGTTCTGGGTGGACGGCTGCCCGTCTGGCGCGGCCGATCGCCCGCGGGGTGGGCGGCTGCCCGTCCGGCGCGGCCGATCGCCCGCGGGGCGCGGCTGGCTGCCCGTCCGGCGCGGCTGGCGTGGCCGGGGGTGACATGCCCGGCAGGATGGCCGGGGACGCGGGGGCCGGGGGGGCCACGCGCGGCGGGGCGGGCACGGGCGAGCTCAGCTGGCTGAGCAGCGTTTCCTTGTACAGGTCGGTGCTGATCCGCGCGAGCGCGGTGCGGACGTCGCGGGCGTCTGGCGGCCGGCTGGCGGCGTCCTTGGCCAGGAGCGCGACGACGAGGTCGCTGAGCGGCTCGGGGACTTCCGGGTTGAGGTCATGGGCGGCCATGGGCAGCTCGGTGAGGTGCTGGTGCATGACGACCGGCAGGCCCGGGCCGATGAACGGCGGCTGGCCGGTCAGCATCTCGTGCAAGATGCAGCCCAGTGCGTACAGGTCGACGCTGGGGCTGGCGGCGGGCCCAGCCACTGCTCCGGCGCCATGTAGGCCGGCGTGCCGATGACCTCACCGGTCAGCGAGAGGGACGACGCGGCGTTGAGGTCCCGGGCGAGGCCGAAGTCGCAGACCTTGAGCCGGTCGCCGACCTGGATGAAGATGTTCGCCGGCTTCAGGTCGCGGTGCACGATCCCCTTGGCGTGCGCGGCGATCAGCGCGTCGGCCAGCTGAACGCCGAAGTCCAGCGTCCGGCTCACCGCCAGGCCGTCGGGAGAGGCGACCATGACCTTGCCAAGATCCTCGCCGTGCAGCAGCTCGGTGACGATGAACATCTGGCCATCGTGCTCGTCGTAGTCGAAGACCACCGTGATGGACGGGTGCTGCAGGCCGGCGGCCGTGGCGGCCTCCCGGCGGAACCGCCTGCGCATGGTCTTATCAGGATCGGCGTCGCGCAGCACCTTAATGGCGACCGAGCGGCCAAGCTTCAGGTCGTGCCCGCGCCAGACCTCGCCGGCAGCCCCGCGCCCCAGCCTCTCATCAAGCCGGTACCTGCCGGTAAGGACGTTCTCCGACTCCACACGAACACGTTACCCGTCCCCAACCACGCCAATGGCAACGTATGCCAGAAGAGGCGACAGTTCTGTTCGGGTTCCCGAATTGCTAACAATTTCCGCAGGCCCGGTCCCGGGCACATTATCAGAGTCGCCCATGCCCGACCGGCGGTTCGGGCGCCGGGGGCGGTACCGTTGGGAGTGGAAAAACTCAAACACGGGAGCTCGGGGCAACCGGGCTGAGAGGGCGGCTAGCACGCCGGCGCGCGAGCGCCGCGAGGCGGGCGGCGCCGCCGACCGTCGGAACCTGTCCGGGTAATGCCGGCGTAGGAAGGCGTGCCATGGCTGCCGACGCGCACCGCCGTACACCGCAAGACCCGCCGCCAGCCGGCGGCGCACCGGAGTTCACCATCGTCGCGGCCGGCCGGCGCGCCGAGGCCCCCAGGACCCTCGCCGAGCCGGTCCCGCAGCCGCTGACCCTGCTTGACCAGTTCGGCCTGTGGGGCAACCTGGGGGTCAGCCTGCTCGGCTTCACCGGCGCGCTGTTCGTCCTGCGGCCCTATGGCAGCGGCACTCCTGAGCTGAGCCTGGCGGCGGCGCTCACCGCCGTCGTCACCGGCACGCTCATCGGCGCGGTGCCCGTCGCCCTCGCCGGCGTCCAGGGCGCGCGGACCGGCGCGCCCGCGATGGTCGCCCTTCGCGGCCTGTTCGGCACCAGGCTCTCCTACCTGCCGACGGCGCTGAACATCGTGCAGTGCTTCGGGTGGGGCGTCTTCGAGCTGGTCACGATCGCGACCGCCGCGCACACCATCGCCCCGCGACTGCCCCGGCCCGGCTACGTGCTCATCGCGGGGGTCATCACCTGGCTGCTGACCATCCGGCCGCTCGGCGCGATCCGCACGCTGCGCCGCTACGCCACGGTCGCCGTCCTGGCGGTCGGCCTCTACATCCTCGTCCAGCTCCTGCGCCAGCCGTTGCCGCCGCTCGCGCAGGGCACGTGGTCCGGCTTCTGGCCCGCGACCGACACCGTGACCGGGGTCGCGATCTCCTTCGTGCCGCTCGCCGCCGACTACACCCGGCACTCCCGAAGCCCCAGGGAGGCCGCGGCGGGCGCGCTCATCGGCTACAGCGTCACCCAGGTCCTGTGCTACGCGCTCGGCGTGCTCGCCCTGCTGACGGTCGCCCGGCACAGCGGCGACATCTTCGGGGCGTTCATCGCGCTGCCGGCCGGCACGCTCGCGTTCGCCGTCCTGGCCGCGCGCGAGCTCGACCAGTCCTTCGCCGACGTCTACTCCACGGCCGTGTCCCTGCAGAACCTCAAGCCCCTGTGGGACCGGCGCGCGCTGGCCACGGCGATCGCGGCGCTCACCACGGCCGGGGCGCTGTCGCTGGACATCGCGGACTACGAGGACTTCCTGACGCTCATCGGGTCGGTGTTCGTGCCGCTGAGCGCGGTGCTGGTCGTGGATTACTTCATCGTCTCGAAAGGGAACTGGGACCTTTCGCAGCGGGCCGGCGCCCGGTGGCGGTCCCTCATCCCCTGGGCCGCGGGCTTTGTCGTGTACCAGCTCATCAACCCCGGCTCCGTCGGCTGGTGGGCCGCCCTCTGGAGGCGGGCCGACGCCGGGGCCGGGTTCACGCCGGCGAGCTGGATGTCGGCCTCGATCCTGTCGTTCCTGAGCGCGGGAGTCCTGACGCTGCTCGTCTCGCTGCGGGGCCGCCGCGCTTAGTACCGGCGCACCGGCAGGGCCGCGAACGCGCTCGCCGTGGCGGCGATCTGCTCGGCGGTCTGGGTCATGAGCCGGTCGGCGATCGTGAGGGGCGTGCCGTGGAGCCGCCAGGACTGCTCGAACCTTCGCCCGCCACCATTGGCCCGCAGCTCGCGCACCGCCGCCTCGGCATCGGCGGGCACGAAGGCCACGATCATGATTGGCTGGCCACCCCGGCGGCGGATGGCACGCAGCGGGACCAGCCGTACCTCGGCCAGTTCCGCCCAGGGCAGCGTGTAGCGGTACCGCGGCATGTGCAGGCCGCGGTCATCCAGCCGCATGACCGGGCGTTTCCGTGACCCCCAGCGCGCGATCCTGACTGCCCCCAGCGCGACCGGCACGATCATCATCGCGCCGAGGAAGACAAGATACGCGCGCTCGGCGCCACCGGTGCCCGGTGCCCAGGCGAGGGCCTCGAGAATAGCCCCGAGCCCGAAGATCAGTCCCTGCTGGCGCAGGATCCGGACGCGGTCGAACCCGACGGCGAGATCCCCGGCGGCGAGCGTCTGCTGCGCTATCAGCGCGGCGCGCTCATCAGGAGTAAGGACCGCGCCGCGAGCGAGGTCATCATCGGCGGCGCGGGACAGTGCCACCGCCCGCCGGCTGGCCAGCTCTATCCGGGTCAGCAGCCGCATGCGCAGGGCGGATGTCGGGGCGACGGCCAGGAACAGAACCATCATGATGGCCGTCACAGGGATGGTGCTCGCCCCGCCCGCCACGGTAGCGACGGTCAGGCCGATACCGGCGACGACCCCGGCGACGAAGGCCACCCCCCACCGCAGGCGGCGCCGGGACCACCGGTCGAGGGCATGCCGCGCGTAACGCTCGGCTACGCCGGCAACGCGGGGGTCGGGGTGGGCCGCAGTTGCCGGGCGTTGCGTATAACGGCGCGCCTGGTCTCCGCGTCAAGGCCGCGCCACTCATCCCGGGGAGTTACCACGAGCGGAATATTAGCGAGAATTCATATCATTACGTGCGCTACTCGGTACCCGTTCTGATTAAGAGATCGCTTAATCGAGTCTCGCCTGTCCGGGCGGGCGGCGTTACAGTCCGGGCATGGGCGCATCGCATCCTGAGGCATCGCATGTTCAAGCACAGCGCGCTGAGGCGCTGGAGGTGCTTCGCGAGGTCTGGCGGGGTCAGGGGCAGGACTCCGGCGACCTCGATGACGGCTGCGAGACGAAGTCGTGCAGGCGGATGACCGACGCGGGCGTGGGGTTCGACGAGTTCGCCGGGGAGTCGGCGACGGAAAAGGACCTGGCCGCCGCGTGGCGGGACAGGCTCAAGCGCGAGGGCAAGTACAACGCCGGCGGCGGCACCCTGCGGGACCTCATCCTGGGCCAGCGCCGTAGTGCCCGGTGAATACCCGTCAACCGTCGCCGAGCTGACCGCCGACCTGAAGACGGGCGGCTACCTCGCCGACCGGGGCCTCGCGACCACCCTGCACGTGGCACTGCGGCTCCGCCGCCCCGTCCTGCTGGAGGGGGAGGTCGGCGTCGGCAAGACCGAGGCCGCGAAGGCGCTCGCCGCGACCTACGGCAAGAAGCTCATAAGGCTGCAGTGCTATGAGGGCATCGACACCAGCCAGGCGATGTATGAGTGGGACTACGCCCGGCAGATGATGCACATCCGCGCCCTGCAGGTCGCGCCCGCCGGCGATCCGGGCTGGCCCGCGGGGCCGGCGACGACGCGATCGACCAGCTCTTCGGCCCCCGGTTCCTGCTGGAGCGGCCGCTGCTGGCCGCGCTGAGGGCGGGCGAGCGCGCGGTGCTGCTCATCGACGAGGTCGACCGGGCCGACGACGAGTTCGAGGCGTTCCTGCTGGAGATCTTGTCGGACTTCCAGATCACGATCCCGGAGATCGGCACCGTCCGGGCGGACAGCACGCCCACGGTCATCTTGACCTCCAACAGGACCCGCGAGCTGCACGACGCGCTCCGCCGCCGGTGCCTGTACCACTGGCTCGGCTACCCGAGCGCGGAGCGGGAGGCCGAGATCGTCCGCACCCGCGCCCCGCGGGCGACCGCCGAGCTGACCCGGAAGGTCGTCGCCGCCGTTGCGCCGGCTGCGGGAGATGGAACTGGCCAAGCCGCCCGGCGTGGCCGAGACGATCGACTGGGCGCACACGCTGGACGTGCTCGGCGAGGACGACCTCACCCCGCAGGCGGCGCAGGACAGCCTCGGCGCGGTCATCAAGGACCGCGACGACCTGGACCTCGTGCGCGCGAGCCTGGAAGAGATCGTCGGGCGTGCCTGACCGCCCGGCGCCCGGCGACCCCTTCACCGAGGTTCTCGTCGGCTTCGCCCGCGAGCTGCGGGCCGCGGGCCTGACCGTCGGCAGCGGCGACGTCGTGACCTACGTCGAGGCGGCGGCCGTGCTGAGCCCTTCGACCTGGTCGACCTCTACTGGGCGGGCCGCGCCACGCTGGTCACCCGGCGCGACGACATCGCGCCCTACGACCGCGCGTTCCGCGCCTACTTCCTGGGCGAGGACTCCCCCGCGGCCGAGCCGCTGCGCCTGACGCCACAAGATCGCGCGCGGGCCAGCGCCGCCCTCGTGCTGCCCGCCACCGAGCCCGGTACCCGCGATGACCCACGGGACGAGCAGCGGCTTGGACTGATGGCGTCGGATGTCGCCGCGCTGAAGCAGCGGTCATTCACCGCGTGCACCCCGGACGAGCTCGCCGCGCTGCGCCGCATCATGCGCACCATGAAGCTCACCCCGCCGCGACGCCGGACCCGGCGCACGCGGGCCGCTTCCACGGGGACCATTCCGGACCTGCGCAACACCATCCGCAACGAGACCCGGCTCATCGCCCGGCCGGTTCCCGTGCTCTACCGCCAGCGCACGACCAGGCTCCGCCCGCTCATCCTCGTCCTCGACGTGTCCGGCTCGATGGCTGATTACTCCCGGCACCTGCTGCAGTTCGCGCACACCGCGCGGCACGCGGCCGCCAGGGTCGAGGTCTTCTGCTTCGGCACGCGACTGACCCGCATCACCCGCCAGCTCCGGGCGCGCAACATTGACCTGGCGCTGCGGCGGGCGGGCGAGTCCGTGGTGGAGTGGGAGAGCGGAACCCGCATCGGGGAGTCACTCGACGAGCTCATCCGGCGGTGGGGACGGGCCGGAATGTGCCGGGGCGCCGTCGTCGTGATCTGCTCGGACGGGCTGGACCGCGGGGATCCTGAGCTGCTCGCGGGCAGCATGGAGCGGCTGGGGCGGCTGGCGTACCGCATCGTGTGGCTGAACCCGCACAAGGGCGACAATCGTGACTTCCGGCCGTCCAGCGTGGGCATGATAGTGGCAGCGCCGCACGTCGACCTGCTGCTGTCCGGGCACGACCTGGCGAGCCTGGAAAAGCTGGCGGCGCTGCTTCCTGCGCTGAACTGACCGCTTCTCGCCCTGACCGCTGCTGGAGGTTGCCGTGATCCGGCTTGGATCGCTGGCTGGGTACCCGTTCGAGGGACCGCGGCTGCTGGCCGGCTGGACGCCGCCCGCGGCCGCCGCGGTGTACGCGATCACCTGCAAGCCGGACCCGGCGCGCGACAGGCACGCGGTGATCTACGTGGGCCACGGCGCTGACTTGTCGGCGGAGCGGTTCCCGTTCCGGCACCCGGCGGCGGCGGCCTGGATCAAGCGGGCAGGATCGAAGTTCCGGCTGTACGTCTGCACCTATGAGGTGCCCGGGGGGACCGCGGGCCACCGCGAGCAGATCACCAGGGAGCTGATCGCGACCTACCGGCCGAGCTGCAACGCCGAGCAGTACTCCCCGACCTGGAAGCCCGAGTGGATCGGCGAGCAGAAGTAGGCCGCTCGCGGCCCGGTCGGAGGCCTCGGGACGCACCCGGGCGCCCGTCAGGAAGCCCCCGTTGCCGGTGGTGGCGTTGCAGAATCCTCCACCCGTCGCCGGTGGTGGGCGTCTCCGACACGAACCGGTGGGTGCCATGGCGGAACGGCAGCGGGGGTGCGGGGGGCTGGCGGGGCGGGTGCGGGGGGCTGGCGGGGCGGGGGTGCGGGGCGGCGGGGCGGGGCGGGGGGCGCGTCGGCATCTTTTCGCGCTGCAGGCGCGCGTCCCCCGGCACGCGCGTCGCATGTCGCCGCCATCGACGAGTGCTGTGATGCCACGATCCGCCGGACTGCCCTGGCTCGCGGCCGCTGCGATCGGCGCGCGGACGGTCGCGTGTGGCGCGGGATCGGGTACCTGATCGCGAACGCGATCCCGCTAGCCGTTGGGTCAGTCGGCGTCTAGATGTTGATCCGGGCGCCCATGATGACGGTCTGGTCGCGGGGCAGCTGGAAGTACTCGGCGGCGTCGGCCGTCAGCCGGGACGTGGCCAGGAACAGCCGCTTGCGCCAGGAGCTGAGGCCGGGCTCCTTGCCCAGGTGCAGGTCGATCTTCGACAGGAAGTAGGAGACGTCGCCCGTCGCGAGGCAGCCCTCGATCTTGCGCGCGTTGATCAGCGGGAGCAGCGCCGGCACGTTGGGCGTGTCCATGTACCCGAACTTGACCGTGACGTAAAAGATGCAGTCGTCGGCGTAGCCGAGGTCATCGATGTCGGCGATCCGCTCGGCCTCGGGGACGTGCGGCACCGGGACCGTATCGATCGACATGATGATGACGTGCTCGTGGAGAACGTGGTTGTGCTCGGCGTTCGCGCGCAGGGCCAGCGGGGCGGTCTCCTTGCCGCGGTTGAGGAAGACCGCCGTCCCCGGTACCCGCGTGAGCTGCCGGGCGTGCAGCTCGTTCACGAGGTCTTGCAGCGGCCCCTCGTCCTGCTTGCGCAGCTGGGTGACGATCTGGCGGCCCTTCTGCCAGGTGATGAGGACCGTGAACACCAGCAGGCCGATGAGCAGCGGCACCCAGGCGCCGTGGACGAACTTCGTCAGGTTGACGGCGACGAACGTCAGGTCCACGAGGAGCAGGAGGCTGGCGGCGGGCACCAGCAGCCAGAGCGGGCGGTGCCACTTCTGCCGGGCGATGTAGAAGAACAGCAGGGTCGTGCAGGTGATGGTGCAGGTCACCGCCATGCCGTAGGCGAAGGCGAGCGCGGCGGAGCTACGGAAGATGAACACCAGCGCGAGGACCGCCACCAGCAGCGCCCAGTTGATCCACGGCACGTAGATCTGGCCGACCCGTTCTTCGGACGTGTGGGCGATCCGCAGCCGCGGCAGGTAGCCGAGCTGGGCGGCCTGCTGGGTGAGCGAGTAGGCACCGGAGATGACCGCCTGGGAGGCGATCACCGTGGCGAGAGTGGCCAGGATGATCATGGGTATCCGGCCCCAGCCGGGCACCAGGAGGAAGAAGGGGTTGGCGATGGCGCTCGCCGGGTCGCGCAGGACGAGCGCGCCCTGGCCCAGGTAGCTGAGGGTGCAGGCGGGGAAGACGAGCAGCAGCCACATCGCGGTGATCGGCCGGCGCCCGAAGTGGCCCATGTCGGCGTACAGCGCCTCCGCGCCGGTGACGGCGAGGACCACGGCGGCCAGCGAGAAGAACGCGGTCGTGAAGTGGCCAGCCAGGAACCCGATGGCGTACGTGGGCGACAGCGCCTCCAGGATCGCCGGGTGGCCGATGATGCCGTGGATTCCGAGCAGGGCGATCACGATGAACCAGACAGCCATCACCGGGCCGAACAGCCTGCCCACCGCGCCCGACCCCATCCGCTGCAGGAGGAACAGGCCGAGAATGATGAGCGCCGTGATCGGCACCACCAGGTGCGTGACCGAGGGCGAGACCACCTCGACTCCCGAGACCGCCGAGAGCACCGAGATGGCGGGCGTGATCATGGAGTCGCCGAAGAACAGCGACGCGCCGAACACGCCGAGCATGGCGAGGAACACCTTCACCCGGCGGCCGCTGGCGCCGCCCATCTTGCGGATCAGCGTGATCAGGGCCATGATGCCGCCCTCGCCGTCGTTGTCGGCGCGCATCACCAGCAGCACGTAGGTCACGGTGACGATGAGCATCCCTGACCAGAAGATCAGCGAGGTAACCCCGAAGACGCTGTCGGCGCTCACCCGGACCCGGTGCGGGTCCGTCGGGTCGAATACCGTCTGGACGGTGTACAGCGGGGTCGTCCCGATGTCACCGAATACCACGCCGAGCGCGCCTAGCGCGAGCGCGGCCTGACCTTCACCTTTTTGCCTAACCACGGGGGTCACGTTACAGAACGGCTCCCGCGCCCGCCCAATCCCCGCCGGCCCCGGCCGTGCCCCGTCCCGACTCGATGCCGTTTCCGCGGCGGCGCCCAGACGCTTATGGAGCAGCCTGAGAGCTATGGTCGTAAATGGACGACTATATGGATGGCGTGATGAGGGCCTGTCAGGGGCTGGAGAGGAAGTCACTGCAGCCTCAGGATTTCGCTTCCCATGCGAAACGGCCCTTCAGGGCGTCATTTTGGGCCTCAAAAGGGGCAGTTTCGCATGGGAAGCAAGCAGGAGGGGCCTGTGTTACTGACGGGATACGCGACGGGTGAGGTGTATGGGACGTCGCGGCATGGCAGGTGCCGACGGGTGGCAGCGGACGAAGGTCGGGTGAGCGGGGGAACGGCGCTAGCGGGTCGATCACGCGACTGGCCCTTCCGCCATGTGGCGGGCGAGGCTCATGAAAGGTGACGATGGGGCGGCGGGCATAGATTGCGGGAGTGGGCGATCGAAAACCGCCGCGGGTGGCTGGGGGCGAGGCGGAGATCTTGCGCGCGCTGCTGCAGTACCAGCGGGAGTCCCTGCTGCGCAAGATCGCCGGGCTCGATGAGGCCGCAGCGCGGTGGTCGCCGGTCGGCTCCGGTACCAGCTTGCTGTGGCTAGTTACGCACATGGCTGAGGCTGAGGTGACCTGGGTGCTTCGGCGGTTCGCCGGGCTGGCGGACGATGCGGGCCTTCACGGCGGAGCGTCGGCGGCGAGTGCAGTGGCGGCCGGGGGCGCAGCGGGTGCAGTGGCGGGTGGGGGCGGTGCGGGAGTGGTGGAGGAGGCGGTTGAGGGGTACCGGCGGGTGTGGGGGCGGGTGGACGCGGTGGCCTTTTCCGGGGGCAGCCTGGACGAGCTGTGCCGGCGGCCGGATAGCGGGCCAGCGGTGAGCCTGCGCTGGGTGCTGATGCACCTGCTCGAGGAGACGGCCAGGCACGCCGGGCACGCTGACATCATCCGCGAGCTGATCGACGGCGAGGCCGGCCGGTGACCTCGGGGGCATCCCTGAGGCGGCAGGGCACGCGGGTGGCGGGCTCGGGCTGGACGGTTTCGTGGTGGGGCGGGTTAGTCCTTCGGGGTGTAGCCGACGGCGTGCAGCAGGCGCGAGCGCCTGGTGCCGGAGGCGGGGCGGGCCGGCTCGGGCACCGGCGGGGCGGGCGGTGCCGGGGTCACGCCGGCGACGATCTGCTCGGCCATGCCGTACAGCAACGGCAGGGCGCCGGCGACCACGCCGCCGGTCTGGTTGATGTGCTCCACGCCCGGGCCGATGAGCTCGGCGTCCGCCTTGATGCCCCGGACGATCCCCGCGGCGCCCTCCAGGTTCGCGCCGATGCGGTCCAGCAGCGAGCCGGCCCAGTACAGGTAGAACGCCAGGCCGGCGATCAGCGCGACGATGACGAGGACCGTGAGGACGACCAGCAGGGTCATGACGACTTCACCGACTCTACGACGCGGCCGAGGAACAGGTGGTGCTGCAGGCCCTCGGCGAGTACTGCCTCGACGCCGTCGGCGACCTGCGGGATGAGCACGGTGGAGGCGGTGTTCTTCTTGGCGGCGGTCAGCGTGCCGCCGATGACGAGCACCCGCTTGTCGATGACCTTGATCAGGTAGATGAGCAGGCTGAGCAGGGCGGCGACGGCGAGCACGACGACGAAGCCGGCGATGATCGCGACCACCCAGAGGGTGTGCTCGGTGGGGTTCATGCGACGGTCAGCCTCCCAGCCTGGCCCGGCCGCGGGCCAGGCCCGCGATGATGATGGTGGCGTGCTCGATCGTGGTGCTCAGCGCGGCCAGCGGCGCGGTGTTGGTTACCGCGCCCTCCAGGGCGGCGTTGATCTTCGGCGCCTCGTCGCCGATCTGCCTGGCCAGGATGAGGATGGGCGTGACGAGGGCGACGACCGCGAGGACGACAACGCCCCCGATCACGTAGCCGATGGTCCAGTCGGTGATCATCAGACACCTTCGCAGAAGTCACGCACGGGCTTCAGGTTCGCGTTCACCGAGGTCAGCCTGGCGGGAACGGTCGAGGTGAGCTGCTCGACCGCGCCAACGCCGCCGGTGACGGCGCGCAGGGTCGTGCGGATCGCGTACAGGTGGAGGATGACCCGCAGCAGGCCGACGGCGGTGATCGCGATGATCAGGCCCGCGACGGCGATGGTCATCCAGGCGGCTGCTGGCATGATGGCGCTCCTATCCGCGTTAGCCGAGTAGCTTCGCGACCGAGCCGGCGTAGCGGACCGCGCCGACTCGCACCGCCTCGATCGTCGTGTCCGTGACGGCCAGTGCCTCGGGCACGCCGTCCAGCTCGCCGACGAGGGCGACCCCGCCGGCCAGGATGTCGTCGCACGCGGCCCGGATCCGCTCGCACGCGGCGAGCACCCGGTTGAGCAGGTAGACGACGACCGGGAAGACCACCGCGAGCAAGATGGCGTTGCCGATCCACCAGGCGACCATGGGCTTCTCCTAACGGGTGGCGGGCTGGTAAGGGAGAAAGAAGCGGCGGAACACGCGCATCAGGGCCAGCCGGGCGGCGCGCATCGCCAGGGCGAGGCCACCGACCGAGCTCGCCGCGGTGGCGGCCGCGATCTGCTCGGCCGACTCGCCGCGCTCCAGCCGGGTGATGCGGTCGGCCATCGTGGCGGCGAAGTCGCGCATCATGATCGCCGAGAAGTCGGCGATCATGCCGCGCCCGTACTGCGCCGCGGCGCCGGACAGCTGCAGGTCCTGGACGACGTCGACGCGGGTGCCGCGGCCCTTCGCGGACAGGGCCGCGCTGACCGTCATGGCGGCCTGGCCGCGGCCCCGCTCGTCGGCGCCCGATGCCTGCACGACGATCTTCTTGGCGGCGTCGTCCCTCTCGGTGATGTCGGCGTTCCCGGCGAACTGCAGGCGGACCGGTCCCATCCGGATGGCGACCCGGCCCTTGTACTTGCCGTCCCCGAGGTCTTCCGTCAGCTCCGCTCCCGGCAGGCAGGAGGCCACCTGCGGGATGTCGTCGAAGAACTTCCAGACCTTGTCCACTGGCTGGGCGACCTCGAAGCCGCTGTTGATGATCATGAGACCAGCTCCTTCTCGAAGCTGCGCCGGCAGCCCGCGCAGCAGAAGTAATAGGTCACTCCGTCGTGCTCCAGCGGCCAGTGCGCCGCGTCGGCGGTCACGGTCATCCCGCACACCGGGTCGACGGCCTCGCCCGGGGTGGCAGGGCCCGCGGCGACAGGAGCGGCGGGATGGCCCGGTGCCGCCAGGGCACCCGACGCGCGCAGCTGCACGAGCTCGGCGATGATCGCGACGGCCATCTCCTCGTGGCTGGTCCGCCCGAGATCCAGCCCGGCCGGGACGTGCACCCGGTCGAGGTCGGCCCGCGGCAGGCCGCGCTCGGCCAGGTACCCGAGCACCGCCGCGCCCCGCTTGCGCGAGCCGACGAGGCCAAGGTAGGCGGGACGGCCCGCGATCGCCCGGCCGATCATGTCCTCGTCGCCATGCCCCTGGGTGGCGATGACGACCATCGACCGGGCGGACACGCGGGCCACGGCGAACTCGGCGCTGAACCCGTCGCCTGGCACCAGGTCAACCACCCAGTCCAGCGCCCGGGCCAGCCGGGCCAGGACGTGCGCCATCGGGGAGCCGCCCACGATCACCAGGTGCGGCGCGGGCAGCACCGGCTCGACGTACACCTCCAGGGCACCCTCGCTCTGGCAGGAGATGGGCACCACCGTCATGCCGTCCTGGACGGCGCCGCCGAACCGGCCGGCCGTGCCGAGCAGCAGCAGCCGGGGCTTGCCGTCCGCGATGGCCTGCTTGGCCTCGCTGATCACCACCGGCTCCGCGCACGCGCCGCCGATCCAGCCGCTCAGCTCGCCGCTGGCGGTGATGATCGCCCGCGAGCCTTGCTTCCCCGACGACGGCCCCTCCCGCCAGACCACGGTGGCGAGCGCGAACGGCTCGCCGCGTGACGCGAGCGAGGTTGCCTCCGCGAGGATGCCCAGACCGCTCATGAGAGGTTAGTCCTGCCTGATCGGCGGGGCACCGGATACGTCCTGGCCCGTTCGCAGTGCCTCCCAGACCCGGTCGGGCAGGAGTGGCATGTCAATATTTCGCACGCCCGTCTCTGATAGCGCGTCCAGCACCGCGTTGACGAAGGCGGCCGGGCCGCCGACGGCGGCGCACTCGCCGATGCCCTTCGCGCCCAGCGGGTGGTGCGGGCACGGGGTGACGACCTCGCTGTGCAGCTCGAATCCCGGCGTCTCCCAGGCAGACGGCAGCATGTAGTCCATGTAGTTGGAGCCGACGCAGTTGCCGTCGGCGTCGAACGTGATGAACTGCATCGACGCCATCGCGTACGCCTCAGTGAGGCCGCCCATGATCTGGCCCTCGACGATCATCGGGTTGATCCGGACGCCGCAGTCGTCCACCGCGACCATCTTCAGCACGTCCCATACCCCGGTGACGGGGTCAACCTCGACGGTGACGATGTAGACCGCGAACGGCCAGGTCAGGTTGGGCGGGTCGTAGTACGCGGTGTTCTCCAGGCCGGGCTCCATGCCGTCGGGCATGTTCGCGTAGGCGGCCATCGCGCACTCCTGGATCGTCACGCCCCGGTCCGGCGCGGACCTGATGTAGAACCGGCCCAGCTCCCATTCGATGTCCTCCTCGGACACCTCGAGCAGGTGGGCGGCGAGCTTGCGGGCCTTGGCGCGGATCTTGCGCGCCACCATGGCCACGGCCGCCCCGGCCACCGGCGTGGACCGGGAGGCGTAGGTGCCCATCCCGAACGGGGCCGTGTCGGTGTCGCCCTCCTCCACGACCACGTCCTGCGCCGGGATGCCCAGCTCGTGGGCGACGATCTGCGCCCAGGTGGTCTCGTGCCCCTGGCCCTGCGTCTTGGCCCCGGTCCGCAGGATCGCCTTGCCGGTCATGTGGACCTTGAGGTCGGCGGAGTCGAACATCTTGATGCCGAGGATGTCGTACTCGCGGCTGTTGCCCGCGCCGAGCGGCTCGGTCATCGTGGAGATGCCCAGGCCCAGGAGGCGGCCCCGCTTGCGGGCCTGCGCCTGATCGCGCCGGAAGTTCTCGTAGTCGATCGCCTTCAGGCCCACGTCGAGGCACTTGGCGTACTGCCCCGAGTCGGTGAGGAAGCCGAACGGCGTGCGGTGCGGGAAGTCGTCGTCGCGGACGAAGTTCATCCGGCGGAACTGCGCCTGGTCCATCCCCAGGTCGTCGGCGGCGGCCTGGATCATCCGTTCCTGGAAGAACATGGCCTCGGTGACGCGGAACGAGCACCGGTAGGCGACCCCGCCGGGGGCCTTGTTCGTGTACAGGCCGCGGGCGGTCAGGTGCGCCACCGGGATGTCGTAGGCGGCGAAGGCCGAGTGCATCAGGCCGATCTTGAACTTGCTCGGCTGCGCGTCGGAGAAGAACGCCCCGTGGTCGGCGTCGGTGTGCATGCGGACGGCGAGGATCTTGCCGTCCTTGCGCAGCGCCACTTCTCCCGTCAGGTAGACGTCGCGGGCGAACCCGGTCGAGATCAGGTTGCCCGTCTTGTCCTCGATCCACTTGACCGGGCGCTCCAGCAGGATCGAGGCGAGTATCGACATCACGTAGCCCGGGTAGACCGGCACCTTGTTGCCGAAGCCGCCGCCGATGTCCGGCGAGATGATCCGGATCATGTGCTCGGGTAGCTCGGCGACCATCGCGACGGCGGCCCGGATGATGTGCGGCGCCTGGCTCGTCATGTACACGGTGAGCTTGCCGGTGGCCCGGTTGAAGTCCGCTACCGACCCGCAGCACTCGATCGGCGAGGGATGCGAGCGCGGGTAGTGCAGCTCCAGCTTCGACACCAGGTCGGCCTGCTCGAACGCCCGGTCGGTGCCGGCCTTGTCGCCCACTTCCCAGTCGTAAATGACGTTGCTGTCCTGGCCGTCCTTGTCGTCCCTGATGACCGGGGCGCCGGCCGCCTGGGCCTGCCGGGGGTTGACGATGACGGGCAGCGGCTCGTAGTCGACCTCGATCGCCTCGCAGGCGTCCTTGGCGATGTACGGGTCGTCGGCGATGACGCAGGCGACCTCCTGGCCCTGGAACCGCACCTTGTCGGTGGCCAGCACCGCCTGGGTGTCGTAAGACAGGGTGGGCATCCAGGCGAGGTTGCGCGTCGCCATCATCTCGCCGGTCATGACGAGGTGGACGCCGGGGATCTTCCACGCCTTGCTGGTGTCGATGGACCTGATCCGGGCGTGCGGGAGCGGGCTGCGCAGGATCTCCATGTGCAGCATGCCGTCCAGGTTCACGTCGTCAAGGTAATTGCCCTTGCCCCGGATGAACCGGTCGTCCTCGACTCGCTTGCGGCTGGCGCCGATGCCGCCGATCTTGATCTCGTCCAGTGCCTTGGACGTGACTTCCGCCGTCATGATTCACTCCGTAGCTTCGCCGCGGCCCACAGGACGGACTTCACGATGTTCTGGTAACCGGTGCAGCGGCACAGGTTGCCCGACAGCGCCCACCGGACGTCCTCCTCGGTGGGGTCGGGGTTGCGGTCAAGCAGGCCCTTGGCCGCGATCATCATGCCCGGCGTGCAGAACCCGCACTGCAGGCCGTGCTCCTGCCGGAACCCCTCCTGCAGCGGGTGCAGCTCGCTGGCCGACGCCAGCCCCTCGACGGTGGTGACCTCGCGGCCGTCGACCTGGACGGCGAGCATCGTGCAGGACTTGATCGGCCTGCCGTCCACCATGACGGTGCACGCCCCGCAGTTGGTGGTGTCGCAGCCCATGTGGGTCCCGGTGAGCCCGGCACCGCGGCGGATCAGGTGGGACAGCAGCAGCCTCGGCTCGATCTCGGCGATCTTCTTGCGCCCGTTGATCGTGAACCTGATCCGGCGTACCGGGACGTCGCTCGTCTCCTCGTCGCCGAGGTCGTCGTAAACCTGCGTCATGTCGCTCAGGCCGCCTGTTCTGTCGTCGTCGGCTCGCCGGCCAGGGGCAGGCAGCCCCCGAGGATGCGCGCCGTGAACGTGCGCACCATGTGCCGCTTGTAGGCGGCGCTGCCGCGGTGGTCCGAGCGCGGCTGCGCCGCGGCGGCGGCCAGGCCTGCCGCCTCCTCGATCAGTTCGGGCGTGAGCGCCTGGCCGGCCAGGAGTGCCGCCGCTGCGGTCGCGTTGATGGTGAAGCCGCCTACCCCGGTCAGCCCGATGCCCGCGCGCACGACGGTATTCGCCTCGCTCACCTCGATCGCCACGGCGACGCCGCAGGTGGCGAAGTCCCCCACCCGCCGCTCTAGCTTCAGGTAGCCGCCGGCGCGCTTGCCCGCCGCGGGCGGCACGATGGCCTCGACGGCGATCTCGTCGTGCTCGAGCGCGGTCTCGAACGGCCCGGTCACGAAGGAGCCGAGCGGAATCGTCCGGCGGCCGGATGGCCCCTGGGCCACCACCGACCCGCCGAGGGCGATCATCACCGCCGCCCAGTCGCCTTGCGGGTCCGCGTGGCACAAGGACCCGACCAGCGTCCCCCGGTTGCGCACCAGCGGGTCGGCGATCACCGGCGCGGCGGCGGCCATCGTCGGCTGAGTGTCGCTCAGCAGGCGCGACCATTCGAGGTCGGCGTGCCGGGCCAGGGCGCCGATGTGCAGGCTGCCGTCGGGTGCCGCCGTCACGTGCGAGAGGCCGGGGACGTTGTTTATGTCGATGAGGAGCTCCGGCGACGCGAACCTGAGCTTCATCATCGGCACGAGGCTCTGCCCGCCGGCGAGGACCTTGGCGTAGTCGCCGCCGTCACGCAGCAGGCCAATCGCCTCGTCGAGGGAGTGCGGCGCCTCGTAGCGGAACCGCGATGGGTACATGCGCGTGCCTCCGGGGAGTAGGAACGGCAGGAGTGCGGAAGGTCAGTCGCCGCCGGGATCGGGGATGGCGACCGGCCCTGACTCGTAGTCGGGGTCGGGGCGCGGCTCCTGGTGCGGCGGCCACGGCCCGGCGACGGGCTGGCCGGCGACCTTGAGGAAGTCCACGATCTGCGGCCACGCCCACACGGTGGGAGCCCCGCTGGCGTTGGTCTTCGGCGCGTTCTCGATCGCCTCGTACAGGCGGGGATTGCCGTTGCTGTGGCCATCAGACTCAACGCGCATGCGCAAACCTCCACTAACGATTGCGTAAGGCGCATACTCCGCCCCTCTTAACACCGCCGCAACACCGAAATAAGGTGATGCTTAATCAGGGGCCGACAGTGAGGGCGAATGTCACGACCAGATGGTCACGTAGACGGGCGGCTTAAAGCGAGACGGGGGGACCCCGGCGGCGGGCGACCGGATCAGTTGCATGGCCTCGGGCGTGGACAGGAAGCGGCGCAAGGCGGCCGCGGCGCCGCCGCGGTGATCGCGGTCCAGCATCGTGGCGTGCCAGGCCTCCTCCGACGGCAGGCCGGCCGCCTCCACCAGGGCAAGCTCGCCGCGCCGCACCTGGTGGGCAACCAGGTGCTCGATCGCGATCGCGACCCCCGCGCCGTCGGCGGCGGCGGCCCACGCGGCGGTCTGGCTCGGCAGCACCCGGATGTTGCCGTCAGGGACGCCCAGCCGGGCGAGCAGCCGCGCGGTGGCGCTGCCCGGGTCGGCACCCGACGGCCCGGCCAGCCAGCGCCACTGCCGGGCGGGCCCGCGCAGCGACCCGGCGCCCTGCCGGGAGGCGACCGCGACCAGCCGGTACTTGAACACAGGCTCGCTGACTACCGGCAGGTCGCCCTCCCAGGAGGCGCCCGACCCGAACGCGACGTCCGCCAGCCGGTTGGCGATCAGGACCGCGTGGTCCCCGGCCGGGGCGACGCCGGTGGTGACCTCGACCCCGGCCGCGAAGCGCCGGGCGAACGCCTCCATCAGCGGTGCCGCGACGAACTCGGCGAAGGCCGAGGTAGCGACGACCCGCAGCTGTTCCGGCGCGCCCTGCGCGGCGCGCACGGCCGCGTGCGCCTCGGCCCCGAGCACGACGATCTGCGACGCGGTGCCGAGCAGCCGGGCGCCGCCGGGGGTCAGCGTCATGCCGGACTGGCTGCGGGTGACCAGCTGATCGCCGAGGTCTTGCCGCAGCGCGGTGAGCGCCTGGGAGACCGCCGACTCGCTGACGCCGAGCGCGCTCGCGGCGGCCCGGACCGATCCGAGCCGGGCCACCAGGACGAACGCGTTCAGTTGCGTCAGCGTCACGAGAATCCTTCCGGCTTTACCGGGATCAGGGTCTTGAAGCCCGTCGCGACCCGTCGGCCCGGCATCATCACACTACTCGTCGGTAGCAGTGTGGTTTTCCGCGATTATCGCCGAAAGCCACACTGCTACCGGCTGGTAGCCAAGCGGTGGCCCCAAGCCCCCGACTACAGACTCCGCAATACCTCTTTCTGGAGGTTCTAGTGCAAGTCCCGGCGCAGGTCGAGTACGAACGGGCGACAAGCGTCAGCCACGCGCTCGCGCTGCTGGCCCGGTATGGCCCCGAGGCGCGGATCCTCGCCGGCGGGCACAGCCTGGTCCCCATGATGAAGCTGCGCCTCGCCCAGCCCGAAGTCCTCATTGACATCAACGGCATCAGTGACCTCAGGTACATCTCTAAGTCGGGCGGCGTCCTGCGCATCGGCGCGCTGGCCAGGCACGCCGACCTGCTGGAGTCCGCGCTCGCGGGCGAGCATTTCGCCATCTTGCACGACGCCGAGCGGGTGATCGCCGATCCGATCGTCCGCGAGTGGGGCACCGTGGGCGGCTCGCTGTGCCAGGCGGATCCGTCGGAGGACCTGTCGGCGGCCTTTGCCACGCTCAGGGGGACGATGCTCGTCATCGGCCCGGACGGGACCAGGGAAGTCACCGCCCGCCAGTTCCACCTAGGCCCCTACGAGACCGTGGTCGGGCCGGGCGAGATGCTCACCGAGATCCGCCTGCCGCTGCATTCCGCGTCGTTCGGCAGTGCCTACGTCAAGGTGGCCCGGCGGGCGGGTGACTGGCCGGTCGGGGCGGCCGGGGCCGCGGTCCGGCTCGCCGCGCCGCCGCGTGGTGCGGTGCCGGGTGGGGTGGCGCTCATCGAGGACGCCGGGATCGGCCTTACCGCGCTCGGCGCCAGGAACTTCGTCGCGGCCGAGGCCGAGGAGTTCCTGCGCGGCAAGCCCGCGACCGAGGAGAACTTCCGCCGGGCGGGCGAGATCGCCGCCGGCCACTGCCGCCCGGTCGCTGACCAGCGCGGCCCGGAGGACTACAAGCGGCACCTCGCCGGTGAGCTCACCACCCGGGCGCTGCGGCTGGCCGTGAGGCGGGCGGGTGGGGAGATGGAGCAGTGAAGATCACCGTCTACGTCAACGGGACCGAGCAGGTTCGCGACGTCGAGCCCCGGCTGCTGCTCATCCACTTCATCCGCGACCACCTGGGGCTGACCGGATCGCACTGGGGCTGCGACACGTCTAACTGCGGGGCGTGCGTCCTGTGGCTGGATGAGACCCCGGTGAAGTCCTGCACGCTGCTCGCGGTCATGGCCAACGGCCGCCGGGTCACCACCGTCGAGGGTCTGGGCCGGGGAGCGAGCCTCGACCCCGTCCAGGTGGCGTTCGCGGACTGCCATGGGCTGCAGTGCGGATTCTGCACGCCGGGCATGATGATGACCGCCCGCTGGCTGCTCGACCGCAATCCCGACCCCACCGAGCCCGAGGTTCGCGAGGCCATCTCCGGCCAGGTCTGCCGCTGCACCGGCTACGAGAACATCGTCCGCTCGATCCTGACGGCGGCACGGCGTGAGCTTGAGACACAGGGTGAGCTTGCCCGGGAGGAACCTCGTGACCAGCGCTTACGGCTCGTACCCGCGCAAGGAGGACGCGCGGCTCGTCCGGGGGCGCGGCACCTTCGTCGACGACATCACCCTGCCGGGCATGCTGCACGGCGCCGTGCTGCGCAGCCCGCTCGCGCACGCCAGGATCGTCGGCATCGACGTCACCGCCGCCCTAGCGCACCCCAAGGTGGCCGCCGTCCTCACCGGCGCCGACCTTGCCCAGTTCGGGGACTCGTTCGGTGCCTCGCCCGCGGGGCAGCCCTCATCCGCCCACCCCCCAGGCATCACCCGGCTCCCGCGCTCACCACCCCAGGCATCACCCGGCATCCCCCGCCGACGACCCCAGGCATCACCCGGGACCTGGCCTGGATGCCGACGCTCAGCGGCGACGCCAGGCGGTGCTGGCCACCGACAAGGTGCGGTTCCAGGGGCAGGAGGTGGCGTTCGTCGTCGCGAGTGACCTGTACGCCGCGCGAGACGCCCTCGAGCTGATCGTCGTCGACTACGAGCAGCTGCCGCCGGTGGTCAGCGCCAAGCAGGCGGCAGGCGAGGCGGGCGAGTCCGTTCGGGATGATCTCGGGATTAGTAACCGCATCTTCGACTGGTCGGCGGGCGACCGGGCCGCCACCGAGGCCGCGTTCGCGGCCGCCGACGTGGTCGTGGCGGCCGACCTGACCTACCCGCGCATCCACCCGGCCCCGCTGGAGACGTGCGGCGTGGTCGCGGACTACGACCGGGTGCGCGGCGGGCTGACCGTGTGGGGCGACGTCCCAGGCGCCGCACGCGCACCGGGCGATCTACGCCGCGCTGACCGGGCTGGCCGAGCACAAGATCCGGGTCATCTCGCCCGACCTGGGCGGCGGCTTCGGCAGCAAGGTGCCGGTGTACCCGGGCTACGTGTGCGCGATCGCCGCCTCGATCGTGACCGGGCGCCCGGTGAAGTGGATGGAGGACCGGTCGGAGAACCTCATGTCCAGCGCGTTCGCGCGGGACTACCACATGCACGGCGAGATCGCGGCGACGTCTCGCGGTGAGATCCTGGCGGTGCGGGCCCGCGTCCTGGCCGACCACGGCGCGTTCAACGCGGTCGCCCAGCCGACGAAGTTCCCGGCGGGCTTCTTCCACCTGTTCACCGGGTCATACGACATGAAGGCGGCGTACTGCGAGGTCACCGGCGTCTACACCACCAAGGCGCCGGGCGGCGTGGCCTACTCGTGCTCGTTCCGGGTGGCGGAGGCGGTGTACCTGATCGAGCGGCTGGTGGACATGCTGGCCAGGCGCCTCGGCGTCGATCCCGCTGAGCTGCGGATGCGCAACCTGATCCCGCCGGACCGGTTTCCCTACCACTCGCCGACCGGCTGGGAGTACGACTCGGGCGACTACCCGCGCGCGCTGCGGCTGGCGCTTGAGCTCGCTGACTACGACGGGCTGCGGCGAGAGCAGGCGGCCCGCCGGGAGCGGGGCGAGTACATGGGCATCGGGCTGAGCTTCTTCACCGAGGGCGTGGGCGCGGGACCGCGCAAGCACATGGACATCTTCGGCCTGGGCATGGCCGACGGCGCGGACCTGCGGGTGCACCCCTCGGGCAAGGCGGTGCTCGGGATCTCGGTGCAGAGCCAGGGCCAGGGCCACGAGACGACTTTCGCCCAGCTCGTGGCGGCCGAACTGGGCCTGTCCCCGGACGACGTGGAGGTGGTGCACGGGGACACCGACCGGACGCCGTTCGGCCTGGGGACCTACGGGTCGCGGTCGACACCGGTGTCCGGGGCGGCGGCGGTCGTGGCCGCCCGGCGAGTGCGGGACCGGGCGCGGCTCGTCGCGGGCGCGTTGCTCGAGGTGTCCCCGTCCGACCTGGAGTGGCTCGACGGCGCGTGGCGGGTGCGCGGTGACTACGACGCCAGCGCCGGCATCGCCGAGTGCGCCCGGGCCGCGCATTCCCGACTGGACCTGCCGGAGGGGGTCGAGGGGCACCTGGACGCGTCGGCGGTGTACAACCCGCCGAACCTCACGTTCCCGTTCGGCGCGTACATCTGCGTGACGGACGTCGATCCCGGTACCGGGGCGGTGACGGTGCGGCAGTTCATCGCGGTCGACGACTGCGGCACGCGGATCAACCCGATGATCGTCGAGGGCCAGGTGCACCGGGGCATCGCGGACGGCATCGGCATCGCGCTCATGCAGGCGATCGCGTTCGACTCCGCCGGTAACTGCCTGGGCGGCTCGTTCATGGACTACTTGCTGCCGACGTCGCTTGAGTGCCCGTCGCCGTTGCTCGGGGCGACGGTGACGCCGTCGCCGCACCACCCGGTGGGCGCGAAGGGCATCGGGGAGTCCGCCACGGTGGGCTCCCCGGCCGCGGTGGTCAACTCGGTCATCGACGCGCTGGCCCCGTTCGGCGTCACGCACGCCGACATGCCGCTGACCCCGGCCGCGGTCTGGAAGGCAGTTTCCCTGGGAGAAGCACCATTGCCTGGCGCATGAGCACCGGCCCGGGCGCAAAGCACCATCGCGGGCTGGCTTAGCGCGGGGGCGGGGCGACGCTCGCGCGTTCCACCAGGGTAGGGGTGATCATGCTGCGCTCGGCGAGGCGCTGGCCGACGTGGACCTGCTTCAGTAGCAGGTCGATGGTGGCGGCGGCGACCGCGTCGAAGTCGGGCCTGATCGTGGTGAGCGGCGGGATGAAGTAGGCGGCCTCGGGCACGTCGTCGAAGCCGATCACGCTGATGTCGTCGGGCACCCGCTTGCCGCGCTCGTGCAGGGCGCGCAGGATGCCGAGCGCCAGGTGGTCGTTGGCCGCGAAGATCGCGGTGACCTCGTTCATCCGGCCGAGGATCTGGCCCGGCCTGGTAGCCGGAGGACGCGAACCAGTCGGCCGACATGACCGGCGGGATCTCCGCGCCCGCCTCCCTCAGCGCGCGCTGCCAGCCCGACACGCGGCCCTGGCTGTCGAACCAGTCGCCCGGGCCGGACACGTGCCACACCGTCCGGTGCCCGGCCTCCAGCAGGTGCCTGGTCGCCGCGTGCGCGCCTGCCTCCTGGTCGACCGTGACGAGCCCGTTGGGGCGTCGGGGGTCACCGTCGATGGTGACCAGCGGAATGTCGTCGGGGATGTCGTCGAGGGCGGCGTTGGCCGACTCGACCGGGGCGATGACGACGAGGCCCGCCACCCGCTGGTCCCGGTGCCGGTCGATCGCGTCGGAGATCGACTGCGGGTCGAGGATGCGGACGCTCTCCACGCTCACCGTGAAGCCGTGCTGGAGCGCCGCCTGGGCGAGCGCGTTCAGCGTGGAGATCGGGCCGTAGAGGGTCGACGACTGCGCGACCACGCCGATGACCTGGGACGTGCCGGTGACCAGGACCCGGGCCGCGCGGTTAGGCCGGTAGCCGAGCTCGGCGATCGCCGCCTGTACCCGGCGGCGGGTCTGCTCGCGGACGTTGGGGTGGTCGTTCAGTACCCGTGAAACGGTCTGATGGGAGACCCCGGCGAGCTTGGCGACGTCGGTCATCGCCGGCTCACGAACTGGATCGAACCACGGGCAACCCCACTCGCTGTGCTGGACGGGCGTCAGGCTGCTCCGCGCCAACCGGACGCGGTCTCCCCGCCGCGTCTCGCTCGGGCTCCACTCTACCCGCCTACCTGCTCAAAAGTTTCGCAGGTCAACGGCGGTTCCTCCATATCCCCAGAGTGACCAGATGGCTAATTGTTAGCGATCACACATATTCCCGTCAAGCATCCGCCCGAAACCGGACACCTTGCCCAGTAAAGTATTGACGATCCGATTGCGCACGTTAACAATCTGATACGGCAAACGGACCCTGGAGGCGGGCGGTGACAGCAGACGGCGCCGCTGGTGCGGCGACGGTTGTGGGGGTGGACTTCGGCACGCTGTCGGCGCGCGCCGTGGTGGTGCGGGCCGACGACGGCACCGAGCTCGGCACGGGGGTCGCGGAGTACGCCCACGGCGCGATCGAGCGGGAACTGCCCGTGCTGGGCGGGAACCCGCTCCCCGCCGACTGGGCGCTGCAGGATCCGGGCGACTGGCGGGTGACGCTTGGCGCGGCCGTCCGCGACGCGATCAGGGACGCGGGCGTCAGCCCGGGCTCGGTCATCGGCATCGGCACCGACTTCACCGCGTGCACGGTCCTTCCCGTCACGAGCGACGGGACCCCGCTGTGCGAGCTGCCCGGGCTCCGGGGCCGCCCGCACGCCTGGCCCAAGCTGTGGAAGCACCACGCCGCGCAGGGCCAGGCCGACCGCATCACCGACCTCGCGCACGAGCGCGGAGAGCCGTGGATCGCCCGGTACGGCGGACGGATCTCCTCGGAGTGGCAGTTCGCCAAGGCGCTGCAGGTTCTCGAGGAGGACCCGGACGTCTACCAGCGAACCCGGCGCTGGATCGAGGCCGCCGACTGGATCATCTGGCAGCTCACCGGGTACGAGACCCGCAACGCCTGCACCGCCGGCTACAAGGGGATCTACCAGGACGGGCACTACCCGGGCCGGGAGTACCTGAAGGCGCTGAACCCGGCCTTCGAGGACTTCGCCGACACGCGCCTGGCCGGCCCGCCGCTGTCGCGGCTTGGCTCGCGCGCCGGGTCGCTGACCGCGGCGGGCGCGGCGCTGACCGGCTTGCCCGAGGGCATCGCGGTCGCCACGGGGAACGTGGACGCGCACGTCACCGCGCCCGCGGCGCACGCCATCGCGCCCGGCCAGATGCTGGCGATCATGGGCACCTCGACGTGCCACGTGATGAACGGGTCCACGCTTGCCGCGGTTCCCGGCATCTGCGGCGTGGTCGACGGCGGCATCATCGACGGCCTCTACGGCTACGAGGCGGGCCAGAGCGCGGTCGGCGACATCTTCGCCTGGTGGATCGGCCAGGGCCTGCCCGAGTCGTACGCGGCGGAGGCCACCGCCCGTGGCCTGAGCCTGCACGAGTACCTGACCGAGCGCACCCGGGGCCGCGCCGTCGGCGCGCACGGGCTCATCGCGCTGGACTGGATGGGCGGCAACCGGTCGATCCTCGTTGATCACCACCTGTCGGGCGTGATCGTCGGCCTGACGCTGGCCACCCCGCCCGAGGACGTGTACCTGGCGCTGCATGGAGTCGACCGCCTTCGGCACCCGGATGATCGTGGAGGCCTTCGACGCGGCCGGGCGAGCCGGTCACCGAGTTCATCGCCGCAGGCGGCCTCAAGCGCAACCAGGCGCTCATGCAGATCTACGCCGACGTGCTGCGCCGCCCGGTCTCCGTCGCCGACTCCGATCAGGCCCCGGCGCTCGGCTCGGCGATCCACGCCGCCGTCGCCGCCGGGTTCCACCCCGACGTCGCGACCGCCGCCGGCGGCGATGGGGCGCTGCTCGCACGGCGTCTACCAGCCGGACCCTGCCCGCGCCGACGCCTATGACGTGCTGTTCGCGGAGTACCGGACGCTGCACGACTACTTCTCCGGGCGCCCCGAGCGCTCGCAGGGCCGCGGGGAGCAACGACGTCCTGCACCGGCTTCGCCGGCTGCGCAACAGTGCTGGAGGCTCGTGATGCCTGTTCTCGCGGAGCTCGCGGCGGCCGTCGCCTCGACGCGCTCGCAGGTTAGCGCGCTGCATGGCGAGCTCGTCCGGTACGGGCTCGTTGCCTGGACTTCCGGTAACGTGTCCGCCCGGGTGCCCGGCAGCGAGCTGATGGTCATCAAGCCGAGCGGCGTGTCCTACGACGACCTGACGCCCGCCGCCATGGTGGTCTGCGACCTGGACGGCACGGTGGTGGACGGCGACCTGTCCCCGTCAAGCGACACGGCCACGCACGCTTACGTCTACCGGCACCTGCCCGAGGTCGGCGGCGTGGTGCACACGCACTCCACCTACTCCTGCGCGTGGGCGGCGCGCGGTGAGGCGGTGCCGTGCGTGCTCACGGCGATGGCGGACGAGTTCGGCGGGGAGATCCCGGTCGGGCCGTTCGCCCCGATCGGGGACGACTCGATCGGGCGAGGCATCGTGGAGACGCTGTCGGGGCACCGGTCGCCGGCGGTGCTGATGCGCAACCACGGCGTCTTCACGATCGGCAAGGACGCCCGCGCGGCGGTCAAGGCAGCGGTGATGTGCGAGGACGTGGCCCGCACCGTGCACCTGTCCCGGCAGCTTGGCGAGCCGCTGCCGATTCCGCAGGCCGACATCGACCGGCTCTACGACCGCTACCAGAACGCGTACGGTCAGCGCGCTGCTTCTGCGCGCTGACCTGGCGCGGTTCTCGGGGGCGGGCCGTGCTGGGCGGACAGGAAAACGCCGGGCCGCGCCTTGACGGCGCGGCCCGGCGTCTGGGTTCGGTGCGATGCCCTGTCCCGCGGGGCCAGGTCAGGGACTCGCACCACCTTCGAACCTCTGATATTTGGGTAAACGCCGCCAAGCCAGTAGGCGTTACACGCGGCCGGGGGCGCGTGCGGGTTGGGTGGCCGGCGATGCGGGCCGTCGGGCGGGACGGGCGAGTCACTGCAGCCTCAGGATTTCGCTTCCCATGCGAAACGGCCCCTCAGGGCGTCATTTCGGGCCTCAAAAGGGCAGTTTCGCATGGGAAGCCAGCAGGAGATGTCTGTGTTACTGCTGGGACGTGCGGCGGGTGGGGCTGGCGAGAGGTAAGGGGTGGGCAAGGCTGGTCGGGGCGTGTGGTGCAGGTGGTGGTAACGAGCACCGGGGAGAGGAGGCGGGCTGCCCTGGCTGGGGAGGCTCTTTGGGGTGGGTGCCTGGGTTCGGTCGGGGCGACGCGTACTGAACAAGCTGGCTGGGCGCGGGCTACGGGCGGGTGCGCCGACCGGGTGGGGCCGCCACGGGGTAGCGGGCTACGGTACGGGCGGGTGCGCCGCCCAGCCGGGGGGGACCGCAGCTCGCGGGGTCGCGCTAGCTCGGGCTGGGGGTGAGTTGCGAGGAGCCTTGGGGGCTACGGGAGGGTTATGGGGAGCTTGAGGCCGTCTAGGGCGTGGGCGCACAGGTCGTCTTCGCGCTCTGGCGGGAGGGCGGCGATGAGGTTGGCGACCAGGTCACGCAGGCGGGCGATGTTGGCGCCGAAGACTTCGAATACCTCGGCCTGGGTGACTCCCTCGCCCTCTTCTACGCCGGCGTCCAGGTCGGTGACCAGGGCGAGGGTCGTGTAGCACATGGCCAGTTCGCGGGCGAGGACGGCCTCGGGATGGCCGGTCATGCCGATCAGCGTCCAGCCCTGGGCGGCGTACCACTGGGACTCGGCGCGGGTGGAGAAGCGCGGGCCGTCGATGACCACCAGCGTGCCCGAGTCGACCGGGGACCAGCCGTCGCGCCCGGCCACGGTGAGCGCCGCGGACCGCACGGTCGGGCAGTACGGGTCGGCGAACGCGACGTGGACCGCGCTGACGTCGTAGAACGTCTGGATCCTGCCGCGGGTCCTGTCGACGATCTGGTCGGGGACGATCAGCGTGCCAGGACCGTAGCGGGGCGTGAGCGACCCGACGGCGCTCGGCGCGAGAATCGCGCCGCACGCCGAGGCTGCGCAGCGCCCACAGGTTGGCGCGGTAGGGGATCGAGTGCGCGGGGAAACGGTGGTCGCGGCCGTGGCGGGGAAGGAAGGCAACCCGCTTCCCCGCGACCTCGCCGACGAGCACGGTCTCGCTCGGATCACCGAACGGGGTCTCGACCGGCACCTCGCGCGCGTCGGTCAAGAACTCGTAGAACCCGGAACCCCCGATTACCCCGATGTCCGCGACCGGCGCCATCACTGCTAGGCGACCTTCTCGTTGGACTTACTGGTCGATCCCGCCGATGAGGCCGAGGCCGAAGACGAGGACTTCTCGCTGCTCGTCGACGCGGAGGACGACGAGGCGCTTGAGTCCTTCGAGTCCTTGGAGTCTTTCGAGTCCTTGGACGAGGCGCCCGAGTCCGACGACGAGGAGGCGCTGGACGCGCCGGACACCGTCGAGGCGGGGCCGCTACGGCTATCGGTCCGGTAGAAGCCGGATCCCTTGAACACGATGCCCACCGGGGAGAAGACCTTGCGGAGCTTGCCGCCACAGTCATGTACCGTCAGCGGGTCATCGGTGAACTTCTGCACGGCCTCAAGCTGGCCACCGCATTCGGTGCAGACGTACTGATATGTAGGCACGGATCCCTCCCGGCAACAGCCAAGTCAGTTGGCTAGTTTAGCACTCATGGCCACCGACTGCTAAGGATAACCGCAGCGAGGTCCGACTCATTCCGGGAGCCACGTCACCCCGTGCCGTGGCCTGGCTACCGCGCGCACCGACTGGTCGTGCTCCTCGACTGGTACCTCGTCCACGAGCTCGTCGTCGTACAGCAGCGCGATCGAGGGTACCTGCTCGCCCACCCGGGCCAGCACCCGGTCATACGACCCGCCGCCCCGGCCCAGCCGGTTGCCGGACCTGTCCACCGCGACGGCCGGCACGAGCACCACGTCGGCCCGCGAGACGGTCGCGGTGCCGCGCGGCGGCTCCACTGGCTGCAGTAGCCCCCGTGGCCCCGGCACCAGGGTGTCCGGCCCCTCGTAGGAGGCCCAGTCGAGGTCACCGCTCGGCAGCAGCAACGGCAGGACCACGTACGAGCCGCGCTTCCACAGCGCGTACACCAGGGAGCGGGTGTCCGGTTCCATGCCGACGGAATAGTAAGCCGCCACCGTTCCCGCCGCGGCGACCTGCGGCAACGACAGCACGTGATCGCGGATCAGCTTCCCCGCGGCCGCGCGTTCATCGGCCGACATCGCGGCGCGCGCGGCGGCGACGCGGCGGCGCGCCGTGGCCTTATCGCCCGGAACGTTCCGGTTGCTCACCTGCGCTGACGAGCATTTTTCCTCGTGAGAGGACATGCGGTGCACCCCATCCTCGGGCTATCACTACGCTTAGGCGCATGGTCGAATCCGGCGCAGCCAGGACGACAGCAGTCACTAAGGCGGTCGTGCCCGCCGCGGGTCTTGGAACACGGTTCCTTCCCGCGACGAAGGCCACCCCTAAGGAGATGCTGCCCGTCGTTGACAAGCCTGCCATTCAGTATGTCGTTGAAGAAGCCGTCAGCGCGGGACTCAACGACGTGCTGCTTATCACGGGACGCAGCAAGCGCTCGATCGAGGACCATTTCGACAGGGCCTACGAGCTGGAAGAGGCGCTCACCGCCAAAGAGGACTGGGACAAGCTCGCCATGGTCCGCAAGTCCAGCGAGCTCGCGACGATGCACTATGTCCGGCAGGGCGACCCGAGGGGCCTGGGGCACGCGGTGCTGTGCGCGGCGCAGCACGTCGGGCAGGAGGCCTTCGCGGTGCTCCTCGGCGATGACCTCATCCACCCGGAAGACCCGCTGCTCACCGAGATGATCGCGGTCAGGGAGCGGCACGGCGGCAGCGTGCTCGCGCTGATGGAGGTCGACCCGGAAGAGGTCTCGCTCTACGGCTGCGCGGCGATCGAGCCGACCAGCGAGGACGGCATCGTCTCCGTCACCGACCTGGTCGAGAAGCCCGTGCCCGGCTCCGCGCCCAGCCGGTGGATCCTGATCGGCCGGTACGTCTGCGACCCGGAGATCTTCGACGTGCTGAGCCGCACGCAGCCGGGGCGCGGCGGGGAGATCCAGCTCACCGACGCGCTCAAGGTGCTGGCCCAGCGGGGCGAGGTCCGCGGCGTGCTGTTCCATGGCCGCCGGTACGACACCGGCAACAAGCTGGACTACCTGCGCACCCTCGTGCACTTCGCCTGCGAGCGCTCCGACCTGGCCAGCGAGTTCATCCCGTGGCTGCGCAAGTACCTGGAAAGCGTCCACGTTTGAGGGGCCTCAGCGGTCATGGAAGCACAGCACGGGACGTCGCGGGAAGCTGCGGCGGCGGTCCCCTACCCGGGCGTTGACGGGCATGAAGGCGAGATGACCCCGGTCGACGCCTACCGGTCGCACATCCTGGCCGCGATACGGGCGCTGCCGCCGGTCGAGCTCGACCTGGCCGACGCGGAGGGCTGCGTGCTCGCCGAGGACGTCACGGCGGCGGTGGCGCTGCCTTCGTTCGACAACTCCAGCATGGACGGCTACGCGGTCCTCGCCGCCGACACCGCGGGCGCCTCGGAGCAGGCCCCGGTCACCCTTCCGGTCACCGGCGAGATCGCGGCGGGCGACACCGGGGCGTTCGGCCTGCGGCCGGGAACCGCGATGCGGATCATGACCGGTGCGCAGCTGCCCGCCGGCGCGGACGCGGTCGTTCCCGTCGAGCTGCACCGACGGCGGCATCGCCCGGGTCCAGATCCGCCGTGCGGCGACGCCAGGCGGCTCGGTCCGCTACGCCGGCGGGGATGCCAGGCAGGGCGAGGTCCTGCTGTCCAGCGGGCACCCGGCTGAAGCCGATGCACATCGCCGTGGCCGCCTCGGCCGGGCGGGGCCGGGTCCTGGTCCGGCCGCGACCGCGGGTGGTGGTGCTGTCCACGGGCAACGAGCTGACCGAGCCCGGCACCCCGCTGGAGCCGGGGCGGATCTGGGACTCCAACAGCTACATGATCGCCGCCGCGGCCCGGGAGGCCGGCGCGATCGCCTTCCGGCACGCGATCGTCCCCGACGACCCGGCCGGGGTGCTGCCTGCGCTCGAGGAGCAGCTGCTGCGGGCCGACCTGCTGGTCACGACCGGCGGGGTCAGCATGGGCGGCGAGCACGACGTGGTGAAGGCGGCGCTGAGCTCGCTGGGCACGGTCATCTTCCGCAAGGTGGCGATGCAGCCGGGGATGCCGCAGGGCTTCGGGACGGTCGGCGAGCGACCGGATACCGATCTTCACGCTGCCCGGCAACCCGGTGAGCGCCTACGTGTCGTTCCAGCTGTTCGTCCGGCCCGCGCTCGTACGCGCTGCAGGACGATCCCGCCGGCGCCCTGCCGACGGCCCGCGCGACGCTGTCGGGCGCGGTGCGCTCGCCCGGCGGGCCGCCGTTCCTACCTGCGCGGCGTGCTGTCCGCCGACAAGACGCAGGTCACGCCGCTGAGCGGGCAGGGATCGCACCAGATCGCGGCGCTGGGCAGGGCCAACGCGCTCATCGTCGTCCCCGAAGAGGCGCGGTCACTGGAGGCCGGCGACGCGGCGGACGTCGTGATCTTGCCCTGAGTCTCGCTGATGTTGGAGTGGCCCCCTATGGGAGTCCGTCCGGCATAGTCATAGGCTTTGCTTTCATGAGCGGTGGTGCTCCCGGTGCCTCGCCTGACCCACCTGGACGAGGCGGGGCAGGCGCGGATGGTGGACGTATCGGCGAAAGACGTGACGGTCCGCACGGCCCGCGCGTCGGGGCGGGTGCTGTTGTCGGCCACGGCCGTGGCGGCGCTGCGGGACGGGCAGGTCCCCAAGGGCGACGCGCTCGCGGTCGCGCGGATCGCGGGAATCGCGGGCGCCAAGCGGACGCCGGACCTTATCCCCCTGTGTCATCCGCTCGGCCTGCACGGCGTGTCGGTCGACCTCGCGGTCACCGACTGGGGTGTCGCCATCGAGGCGACCGTCACGACGGCCGACCGCACCGGGGTGGAGATGGAGGCGCTGACCTCCGTGAGCGTCGCGGCACTCACGCTGATCGACATGATCAAGTCGGTCGACAAGGGCGCCGTGATCACCGACATACAGCTGGAGTCCAAGGACGGCGGCAAGTCTGGTCCCTGGCGACGAACGAGGGACGAGACTCCATGATCCGGGCTCTGGCGATCACCGTCTCCAACCGGGCGGCCGCGGGCGTCTACGCGGACCGGTCCGGCCCCGTGCTGGTGGAACTGCTGCGCGAGGCGGGCTGCGACGTCGTGGACGGGCCCCTGGTGATCCCGGACGGCGAGGCGGTCGAGCAGGTGCTTCGCGACTCGGTCACCGCCGGGTACGACGTCGCGGTGACGACGGGCGGCACCGGGCTGACACCTGGCGACCTCACGCCCGAGATGACCCGCCGGGTGATCGACCGGGAGATCCCCGGCATCCCCGAGGCGCTGCGCGCGGCGGGCGCGGCGGCCGGAGTGCCCCCGGCGATCTTGTCCCGCGGGCTGGCGGGCGTCGCGTCACGGACGCTGATCATCAACCTGCCTGGCTCCTCCGGCGGGGTCAGGGACGGCATGAAGGTGCTGCGGGCGATCCTGGTGCACGCGGTGGACCAGATACGGGGCGGCGACCACCCGCGCCCGGCCGAGCCAGGTCACGCCGATCAGCACGCCGCCCACGGTGCGCCTCACGGTGATCCTGGACAACACCAGTCACACAGTTCCCACGCGCATGGCAGCGGTAATGACGACGACGCCACGGACCTGAATCACGGGGCGGGCATCGCGTAGTGCACGCGCCTTGGGGGTAGATTGCGTGGCATCACTTTGCGCGCAGGAGAAGAATCAACGCCGTGGTACGCATCCGTGGGTGGCCAGCTACCCTGACCGAGCCGGACTTGCTGGACGCTCCTGTGTCGCTGCGGCCAGTGCGGATGTCGGACGCGCGACCATGGCGCGATATCCGGGTGCAGAACGCCCCGTGGCTACGCCCGTGGGAGCCGACCAACCCGGAGACCCCGCTGCACCGCTCGTCGATCGGGCCGTACGTGGCCCTGGTCCGCACGATGCGACGCGAGGCGCGGCAGGGCATCGCGCTGCCGTGGGTGGTGAGCTTCGGCGAGCGGTTCGTCGGCCAGCTCACGATCGGGTCCATCGTCTGGGGCTCGTCCCGGTCGGGCCAGGTCGGCTACTGGATCGACGAGCGCTTCGCCGGCCGCGACATCATACCGACCGCCCTGGCAATGGCCGTGGATCACTGCTTCAGCGTGGTGGGGCTGCACCGCCTCGAGGCCTCGATCCGGCCGGAGAACACGGCGTCCCGGCGGGTGGTGGAGAAGCTCGGGTTCCGCGACGAGGGCGTCCGGGTGCGGCAGCTGCACATCAACGGGGCCTGGCGGGACCACGTGTGCTACGCGCTGACCAGCGAGGAGGTCCCGCACGGGCTGATGCCCCGGTGGCGCGGCTCGCTGCCGGCGTCGCGACGGTAATGGCGCGTTTCGTAAACGCACGGCCCTATCACTAGCTGGTAACGATCCGCCTAGAGACGGTTCGCCACGTTAGTTCCCGGCATACCAGGGCATATCAGACCGGGTAATCGGCCCGGGGTGCGCCGCGCCTTCCGGCACGGGATGCCTGCCTATCTTGGCGACACGCCGTTCCGGGTGCTCGTTATCGCCGGTCTGTGCATTTACGTTGTGTCACATGTCCGCGTGCTTAGCGGGAGTACGCGGCTGCCCGGCTGCCGACGCCGAGCGTTGCCGCTCCCGTACGTGACGTGCTAGCGGCGCCGAGGGCGCCACGTTCAGCGAGGTCCAGCGAGGGGAGGCCGGATGAGCAGCGCGATCCTTTACCTGGCGATCATCGCCATCTGGGCCGGCGTCCTCGTCCCCCGCTGGCTCAAGCGCGACTCGGCTCGCGGCGCCGCCGGCGACGGGGCCGATCCCCGCGAGGCCGCTCCTTCCGGCGCTGATTCCCCGCGCGGCGCCCTTCCCGGTGCTGATTCTCCAGGCCTCGCCCTTCCCGGTGCCGTGGATTCAGGCGACGCGCCTTTCGCGGCGGGGCGTCGCGGGCGGGCCGCCGCCCCGCCCATTTCGCGCGAGGAATCCCGGCGGCGCGTGCTGAAGGCGCGCCGGCGGCTGCTATGGATGCTGCTCGGCCTGGCGGTCGCGGGCGGCGCCCTGGCCGGGACGGGCCTGGCGGCGTGGTGGGTGATCGTGCCCCCGACGGTGATGCTGACGGGATACCTCCTGTTGCTGCGCGAGGCGGCCAAGGCCGACTCCGAGGCCAGCGAGCATGAGCGCGAGGCCCTCGAAGCACGGGCGCGGCAGGCCGCGCGGGCGCGCGAGCGGGCAAGGCGCGCACGGGCGCGGGCCGCTGCCGCCGCGGCGCCGGCCGGCCGTTCCGTTCGGGTACGCGGCCGCTCCGGTGCCCGCCGACTACGAGGGCGAGGAGCCGGGACGCGACTTCACGCTGGGCCGCCGGCGCGCGGCATCGGGATCGGCGCCAGTGCCGTCCTCGGGTTCGGCCGCCGCCTGGGCCTCGGCGGCCGACGACGACACCGAGGACGACGACGCCTACGACCAGTACGCGGAGAACCGCTTGCGGGCCGTCGGCGACTAGGCCGTCGGCGACTAACGCGGGAACGTTGTGCGCGGGCGGGGCCCGGGCGCTGTCACCAGGGGCTGGGAGGCTCGGCGGTCCCGCCCGGGCCAGCGGGCGGCGCAGTGCCCCATGGCTGCGCAGTGCCCCATGGCTGCGCAGTGCCCCATGGCTGCGCAGTGCCCGCTGGCGGCGCGGTGCCCCATGGCTGCGCAGTGCCCGCTGGATCCGCCGCGGCGGCCTGGAGCCGGGCGGCCACGCCTTCCTTGCGCATTCGCAGGTCCGCGTACAGCAGCATGGAGACCCCCGCCGACAGGGGCGCGGTCAGGGTGCTCGCGATGATCCCGCCGAGTGCGTAACCCACGGTGCCCAAGATGGTCGGGGCCAGGTGAGTAACGCCTGCGGTGCCGGGGGTTCCCAGGAGGCCGCTCGGCATTCCCATGAAGTTGCCCGGACCTGCGATGAACTCGAATGGCGTCCTGAGTACCCCGCTGGCCATGCCCACGATGAGGCCGGTGACCAGCGTGATCCCGAGGACGCGCCAGGCACTGCCGCGCACCAGCCGCCAGGAGCGGCCAAGACTCGCCATCGGTCCCAGGCCCTCAAGCATCACCACGGGGAGCGCGAGCGACCACCTGATCCCGATGATCATGGCGAAGACCGTCGCGGTGAGAAGACCGAGCACTCCGACGAGAACGCCGATCGCCACGAGATGGGCGACCACGGCCAGCAGCACGGCGACGCCGGCTGACAGGCCCACGGCCGCCAGCCAGCCAAGGCCGATGAACACGCCGGACAGCAGCGCGGTCGCCAGCAACGACCCGATCCTGGGCACGGTGGCCCGCCAGGCGCCGCCAAGCGCCGGCTTCCGCCCGAGCACGCCCTGGCCGACGGCCACCGTGAGGATGCCGGTGAGGACCGTGTTGGTGACGAACGCGACGACGCCAGTAATGACGGAGACGGCAGCGCCGAAGGCGAAAAGCCCGGAGAGCATGCTCTTGCGCTGCGCGTCGGTCAGAGGCTGCCCGGCCACAGGGAAGGTGACGCTGGCGAAGAAATGCCGCTCCAGGAAGTACATGGACAGGGCGAGCGCCACGCCCGAGATGGCGGAAACGATCGCGGACGGGACCAAGATGGCCTTCGGATTCCACTTCATGGCGGTGAACGCGCCGCCCAGTATGTCGCCCATCGACAGCGGCCGGAGCGGAACGATTCCCGGCTTCGGCGCCCACCCGCCGTACGGGCCGCCGCCGTAGGTGCCGTACCCGCCGCCGTAGGTGCCGCCGTATCCTGGCGGTTGCCCGTAGCCGGGCGGCTGCTGGCCGTACCCCGGAGGGGGCCAGCCGGCCTGGCCCCCCGTCGCTGGCTGACTCCTGACCTTGGCCGTCGGGCCCTGGACCTTGGGTCATTGCGCCTCTTCGCGGAATCCGTCGGATACTGGGACACCCATGCTCGCATGGCTAATGTGCGCGCAGGAAGCCACTTGAGCAAACGGCCCGGGCCCGAGGAGAGTTCCGCGCTCAGCGGCGAAACGCTACGGGCCTGCGGGCTCGGCGGTGAGGGTGAGCACGCCGGCGTAGGCACCGGACGGCGCGTTGGACGGGATCGCGAGCGTCAGGTTCGCGCCCAGCGTGCTGGTCCCGAAGCCGCGGCCCGGGAACGCGTACCCCAGCACGGCTGCCGTGGTTCCCAGGCCCGGGGCAGCCGGGGCTACCGCGGCGCCGAGCAGGGCGCTATCGGCGAGGGACGTGGCGCTCGGTACCCAGCCGAGCTGATCGCCCGGGATGTCGCCCGCCGGGTGCGAGGCGGGATTGGTGAAGCCGGCGGCCTGGCCCACCACCGCCCAACCCGGGTAGGTGTTCCGGGTGTCGGACACGGTGACCGGGATCATCACGCCCGTGGCGGTGTCACCGCTCACCGCCAAGGTGATCGTGTTCGTGCTGGCCACAGAGAAGGAGAACGTGCCGGCCGGCGCGTTGGTCACCGTCAGCGTGATGCCGATGGAGAAGGCCTGGGTCACGGTCACGCTGACCGTGCCGGTGGAGGCGATGAAGGCGGTGGGGTCATCCGGGATGAACACCGCCGATACCACTTGCGTCCCTGGCGAGGCGAACGTCACGGCCGTGCTGGCTTCGCCGCTTGAGTCCAGGCGGGACCGGAGCTCCGATGCCGGTGCCGCCCGCCTCGAACTGCACCGAGCCGGCCGGCGCGGGCGGCCCGGCCAGGGACGACACGGTCGCCGTCAGGGTGACAGGCCTGCCCGGGGACACCGCGCCGGGCGCGGCGGTTACCGTCGTCGTGGTGACCGCGGCGCCCGCCTGGCGGGAGCGCACTGCGCGGCGCCCTGCTGGTCGCAGGCGGGCGGCATCGGGTCGGTGTTGGCCAGGCGGTTGGTGCCGTCGGGCGAGAAGGTGGGATTGTTGCAGCCCTCGATGAACTGGCTGGTCGATGGCGGGCACCTCAGCGCCGGGGATCTTCTGCAACTGCTGGTAGCCGTCCTCGACCAGGTTGACCGGCAGCGCCGAGTAGCCGAGGTTGTCCACCTGCTGCTGGCCCTGGCACAGCGCGAACTCGGCCGAAGGTGCCCAGGCTGAAGCCCTGGCTCGGACGTGAGCGGAGAACGACGAGTCGGTCGGGGTGATCATGTACGAGTAGTACGACAGCTCGTAGGTGCGCGGGTCGGTGTCGGTGTAGACCCGCGACAGGTCCGCGGTCCCGTCGCTGTTGAACTGCGCATTCAGCAGCGACACCCCGACGTTGCCCGGAGACGGCGCGGTGTAGTAGCCGGCCGCGTTGAGCACCTTCGCCACCGGGAAGCCGTCTTGCTATCGCGTTGGAGTACGCGACGAAGCCGATCGCGCCGTTCGGCCTGGGCCTGCGCCACGTAGCTGGCCACGCCGAAATCGCCGGCCTGGCCGATCATCGCCGGGTCGCCAGGATCGACCGGGTAGGCGGCAGTGGGGCCGCACGGGCTGAGGCCGACCGCCTGGCAGTAGGCGGTCCAGGAGGAGCCCTCGGTCGCGGTCATCCACTGGGTGAACTCCCACGTGTCCCCCGAGCCGTCGCGGCGAACGACCGGGGTGATCTGGGTCGCGGGCAGCGTGAGGCCGGGGTTGTCGGCGGCGATCGCCGGGTCGTTCCACGTGCGTGATCTGGCCGGTGAAGATGCCCGCGATGACGGCGCCGGACAGCCGCAGGTTGGTCACCCGCTGGCCGCCGATGCTCAGGTTGTACATGAACGCCAGGCCGCCGGCCACGTCGGGCATGTAGGCGTAGCCGCGGGCCGGCGGCCGGGGAGTCGGGGCCGTCCCGCACTCCGTAGGGGATCTCCGACGCGGCGAAGTTCACCGTGCCCTGCGTGAAGTCCGCCGAGCCCGAGGCCGATCCGACATCGGCGTAATTCACGGTCAGCCCGTTCGCGGCCACGTCGGAGACCCAGGTGTCGATCGCGTTGGCCACCCAGGTCGAGCCCGCGCCGCTGATCGTCTGGTAAGGCGCCGCCGAGGCCGACTGCGCGGGCACGATGACGCCGGCGCACACCGTGGTCAGAACCGCCGCGACGGCCGTCAGCCTCGCCCGCAGTGCCCGCCGTACCGCTGACGGAGCCACCCGCGCCAACCGCACGCACCCCCAAAACGAAGGTCTTATCAAGAGCCTGGGAGTCATTATGCTCGGCGATTGGCGACAAAGGAGAGGACAGTAGGTAAACAGGGGGCAAATGGGTATTCGGCGCGAGGCCCGGCTTTTTAATAGCGGCTGGTGAATGCGGCGGTGCCGCCCGGCGGGGTTGCCGGGCGGCACCTTTTTTGCAACGCGGGGGTTAGCTCACGTTGATGGCGGTGTCATCGATGACGAACGACGTCTGGAGGCTGGAGTCCTCCGAGCCGGTGAACTTCAGCGTGACGGTCTGGCCGGCGTAGGCAGACAGGCTGTAGGAGTGCTGCTGGTAGCCGGAGGCGTGGTTGAGGTTGGAGAAGGTCGCCAGCGTCGCGAGCACCGTGCCGGAGCTGTTGAGCACCTGGACCTTCAGCGTGTCGTACTGAGTGGTCGTGGTGGTCTCGGAGGTGTCGATGTGCAGCCAGAAGCTGGCGGAGTAGGTGGTGCAGCCGGTCGGCAGCGTCACCTTCTGCGACAGCGTGTCGGTGTGGGTGGTGCCGTAGCCGTCCAGCCAGGCGTCCCAGCTGCCGGAGTGCGCCGGCTCAGCGGAGCTGTTGTTGAGCACGCCGGCGGTCGCGGACCAGGGGGCAGCGGAACCGGTCTCGAAGCCGGGGTTGCCGAGCAGTTGCGCCGCGGTGCAGCCGCCGCCACCACCCGAGCCGATGGTCCAGGTGAAGCTGGCCGATCCGGTGGCGCCGGTGGTGTCCCTGGCGGTGACGGTCACCGAGAAGGTTCCCGCCGTGGTCGGCGTGCCGGAGATCAGGCCGCTAGAGCTGATCGACAGCCCGGTGGGCAGCCCGGTCGCCGAGTAGGTGAGGGTCTGGCCGGACGCGGAGTCGGTCGCGTGGATCTGCAGGCTGACGGCCGTGCCGACGGCCGTGCTCTGGCTGCCGGGGTTGGTGACGGTCACGGTGTTGCCGGTACCGCCGCTGCCCGAGGTGAAGGCGGTGGTGCCGTTGGGGGTCCCCCAGCCGGGAACCGACGAGTAGCCGGAGCCGACCGGGTACAGTCCGTTGGGCTCATGGGTCCAGATGTCCTGCGAGGGGTAGCTGCCGGCCGCCGGGTTGCCCGCGAGGGCGTAGACCGAGGCGATGATCGGGGAGGATTCCGAGGTCCCGCCGACCTCATTCCAGCCGCCCGCGCTGTAGCTGTTGTAGATCGCCGCGCCGGTGTTCGGGTCGGCGTCGGCCGAGACGTCGTTGTCCTCGCGCCTGCTGCAGCCGGTCACCGCGCTGCTCTGCCAGGTGGGCGCGGGCTCGTCGGCGGAGCAGCCGCCGCCCGAGTCGGCCCAGTTACTCTCGGTCCAGCCACGGGAGTTGCTGGCGGTGCTCAGCGTGGTCCCGCCGACCGCGGTGACGAACTCGGCCTCGGCCGGGAACTCGGGGCCGGGGCTGTCGCCGGCGGAGACGGTGATCGCGACGCCGGGGTGGTTGAAGTAAGTGTTGGCGTCGGAGGTCTCGCCGGAGTACTCGCTGCCGCCCCAGCTGTTGGAGACGAACTTGGCCAGGGACGCGGCGGTGTTCTCCGCGGTGTACAGGTTGCTGTTAGTGGGGCTGTTGGCCTCGACCAGCGTGATGTGGCACAGCGGGCAGATCGCCGAGACCATGTCGATGTCCAGGGCCTCTTCCACGTCCCAGCCGGTGGAGCCGGCCGCGGAGGGCAACGGGGAGGTCGCGCCGTTCTGGTTGACCTTCGTGAAGCACCCGGAACCGCAGGCGGGCAGGCCGTACTGCGACCGGTAGGTGTTCAGGTCCGCCTGCGCGGTCGGGTAGTCGTAGGCGTCCACGATGGCCACCGTCTCACCCGACCCGTTCGACGCGGCGGCGGAGGCGAGGTTGTACGCGGACTGGAACTGCGACGGTCCGTACCCAGTCGGGGTCGCGGCCGGGGTCGCCGCCATCGCGGAGGCCGGCCTTGGGGCCACGGCGGTGTTGATGAGGACCATGCACTGCATCGTCAGCTTCTTGGTAGGCGTCGCGCACGCGTGCCTGAAGCCGGCGGCGCTGCTCGCCGTGGCCTGCGCGTGCTGGGCGGGCGCCGCGGCGGCGGCCGTCGCGCCCGCCGCCAGCAGGGCTGCTGACGCCGCGAGGATCACCGCGGCTTGCCGTAGGCGCATGCCGGGTCGCGATCCGCGTCCCGTCCTGTCCGAACCGAATCTCATGCCTGCTCCTTCTGAGCACGGCAGCGCGGCACGGATCGAACGGGAGACCGATGTTGCCGGGTGCTCTTCCGCCGGACCGTGACTGTGCGCTGGTGGGTGGCAACGCCACGGATGCGGCGTCGGAAATAACATCACATTCAGAGCCTTTTCCGTCAATACGCAGAAGAAAGACATAGGTGTCCGTAGGTATGGCGGAGCCGCGAAAGGGGTCGGGCGAGCGCGCCCTCGATCGGGGCCGGAAATTGAAGGCGCGCTGGTAGTGGCGCTGGGGGGCGCTAGAGGCCCGCGCTCGGCGCTAGGGACCCGCCGCGGGACCGGCGGTCAGGTTCGCCGCGCCGCGGTGGTCGCCGGATGGCGTGGCGGGCGGGATCGTTTCTTTCAGGGGGCGGCGGGGGGCGCGGGCAGGCTGCGCGTCAGCGTGCTGACCATCAGGCGGCCGCGGCGCACGCACGTGTCGACGACCGAGTCGCCCTCGAAGGTCCGCGCCGACGGGGCGACGTACTCTTCGATGTCGCGGACGAAGACCGCGTCGGCGAACCCCGCGTAAATGTCGGCCGTTCGGGAGTCGCGTACCAGGCGGGCCGCCTGTTTCTTGTAGAACGTCGCTGTTCCCTGGCCGGTCCCCACCCGCTGGTCGAACAGAAAAAGGCTGTTGCCGCTGATCATCTGGAGGCTGGGGTCGTAGTCCGGGAAGCGCCTGATCTCGCTGCGCAACTGCCGCAGGCTACCCGTCTCCGCGTACATGATCGCGGCGGCGTTCTCGTCGGTGGCGTACGTCAGGTAGCCATCCTCGTAACACCAGGCGTTGATCTGTTCCTTCTGACCCGAGCAGCAGCTCCGTCGCCCCGAAGCGGGGCGGGACGAGCTGGACGATGCACTGGAAGGCGGTCCTGAGCGCGTCGGCCGCCAGGCTGTGCACAATCCCGGCGGCCTTGGGCAGCGCCGGCTCGATGACGGACGGCGAGAACATCGTCCAGTCCTGGACGACCTGGTCGAGTGCGCGGCTCGCGCCGGACAGGGCGAGCGCGTGCGCCACCTCGCCGAAGAACGATGGCTGCGCCGCGACAAGGAACCCGAGGCTGCCCACGTGTATGTAGAAACGGCGGCTCGCCGGGGCATCAAGCGCGCACACCTCCGCGTGGTCGATGGCGGTCGCCATCACGGGTCCCTTCTCGCACGTTGGTTCGGCAGTAACAACGTAGCTCTATCACTAGGATGCGCCACAGGAGGCCGGATCGGCAAGGACTGCTTTTACCCCGGAAATTTGTCCCTGTCAATACCGGGAAGCTCCCACAGCCGACCCTGGATGTTCCGTTCCCGCGTACTGTCGATGAGTTCGGGCTGCACGCCGTCCGGCAGCACTTGACGCAGACTCACTGGAATCACGCTCGCGTCGTCCGGCCAGGCGGCCGCCGGGGCAAGGCCGACCGCCACCGCGGTGGCCAGTGCCCGGCTCCAGTACAGGCCGACGGCCATGCCCCCGTGCCCCGTCTCCATCGGGCGGCCCTGATGCATGGCGACGAGCGGAATCGCGGCACCAAGCAGCCGCGACACCAGCGTGTAAACCGTGTTCACGCCGCCGTGCGGTGAGAGCACTTCGAGCAGCCGGTCCTCGAAGACGAACGGCTCCACGCCCGCACCGAGGTTCTCCATGGGCGTCTTCTCCAGGCGCGAGGCCGCCGCGTGCTCCAGCAGCTCAGAGAGCTTCTCGATCAGGGCGCGCGCTTCGTACTTCTCTTTCATGAAGGCCCAGTCGACGCCGTACTTCTCCTGCGCTTCGGACTGCAGCGCCAACCGGTCGCCTTGCCAGCCGGTGACCAGCACGCACCGCGTGCCGCCGCCGTCAATCTCGCGGATCGCCTCGAGCACCTTGACGCCGTCCTTATTCAGGTCGTCGGCGGGGTCAAGCCCGATATCCAGGATCGCGACGTCGAACCGGGCGCGGCGCAGCGCGTCCTTCGCCTCGTCCAGGTTCTCGCTGGAGACGACCTCGGACACGCCGGCCCGGCGCGCGGCCCGGCTCAGAATGCCAATCCATGACTTGACGTCCTCAACGACCAGGGCTCTCGTGGGTGCCTTCACGCTGGCCCGCCTTCCTCAGCGTCGCGGTCGACCAGCTGCGGATCGACCTGGAAACGGATGTTCACAGTGGTGCCTGCGCCGAATTCGGACTCGACCTCGATGAGCCCCTCGGGCACGCCTGACCCAGTTGGCCACCCACATCATGCCGAACCCGAGGCCGCCACCTCGGTGACCGGCCCGACGTGGCTCGAACATCTGGGCACGCTCCTCGGGACTCATCCCGATCCCGGTGTCCTGCACGGTGAGCACGACGAACGGCTCCCGGGGCAGCCGGTCGTCCAGCCAGGTCCGCACGCGCACTTGTCCTGGCTGACGTAGTGCCTTGACCGCGTTGGTGAGCAGGTTCTCCACCACGAGCTCAAGAGCCGTGCAGGGAACGTTGGGCAGATCCTCGGCCAGGTCCGTCACGAGCTCGATGTGCCGGGGCATGGGGATGACAGCCCTGATGCCACTTCGCACCTGCTCGTTCACGTTGGCGCTTTCCTGCGGGGCGTCGATTCGCCGGCGCATGTCCTGGGGGATCTCCAGGGCCTTCTTGGCGTCGCCCAGTACCTCGGTGAGCCGGATGATCAGCTCCTCCTTGTCCGGCGGACCTGGTTCGCTCAGGTGTTCAAGCAGCTCATCCACGATCGCCTTGGCCGAGCCGACGTAGTTGTTGATCCGGTGCACCGAGTTGTGCCACTGGTCGGCGGCGAGCACCCGGAACTGGTCCTGCAACTCGGTGTCGATGTCGGCCCGGAGCTTGGTCATGGCGACGTGATTGACCACCCGGCGGCTGAACCGCTCGGCCAGCTTCTGCCCGACGGTGCTGAAGGCGTTCTCGCGCCTGCTCTCCAGGTTGAGCACGCCGATCGGGAACCGCTCGTTGCCCCCGTAAAAGAACGGGATGGCCATCTCGCAGCGCATGTCGGGGAAGACCGGCCGGTAGATATCGCTGCGCTCGGTCGCGCGCTGCAACACGACGGTCTTGCCCTGGCGGAAGGCCTCGCCGCAGACGCTTGACCGCATGTCCACCCGGACCCCGATGTCGTCGGTCTTCGTGCTGTAGGCGATGCTCAGGGAATCCCCCTCGGGGAAGAGGATCTCCGCGGCGTCCGCGTCCACGAAGGCGAGCGAGTCCAGCGCGGTCATGATGCGCTCGAGTACCTGGCGCATGGCCACGTCGCCGCCGGCCGCCTGGGACTCGAATAGCAGCCTGTCGGTCGCGGTCCTGAAGGCGTCCTCATCGAAGAGGGCGGCGTGGGTGATCGCCATCGAGATGTGCCCCGCGACTCCCCGGACGAAATCCAGGTGCGCCTCGGCGAAGGTGGTGTCCATCGCCTCGACGTTGATGGCCCCGATCACCTGCTGCTCAAGCGTGAGCCTGGCGGCGATGACGCTGAGCGGGCGCTGCGCCAGGTCCATTTCCATCGCGCGCGGGTAATACCTGTCCCGCAGCCGGGGATGGTTCTGCAGGTCGTTGACCAGGATCGGGTCACCGGTTTGCAGCACTAGCCCGGAGATCGACCGGTCGACGGGAATGAGCCGGCCGATCTCCGCCGGGGTCCGTGGAGATCTCCTGATCGCAACCCGTCGGCGTACTCGAACAGGATGTCGACGTGGCCAGGCGTTAAGTATCTTCCTGGTCTGCGTGATGATGTACCGCAGCGTTTCTGCGAGCTTATTCGTGTGATCGAGGATAAGCTGATCGATCTCGTGCATCAGTAGCAGCTGCCGCACGCGGAGTTGCGCGTAAGCCGGATCACCAATCAGGTGAACCTCCTCGCGGTCAGGCTGAGGGCTATCGTTCATTCACCACCCCAGGGTCATCGCCGGACTCGGACAGGTCTGAAGTCCGGATGGTTGTCACCACATCTTGCACGACCGCGACGTAGCGGGCGGCGTCTTCTGTCGATGGCTGCCCGCTTGACTGGACCGTGTAGTCACGCAGCCGCCGGAGCTCCTCCACGGCCGGCCGCAGGCGCTCCCACATCGGCCACGACTCCAGGCCGCGCGCCACCTGCGGCCAGCCGTGCTGCCCGTCCGGGCCAAGCCGGTCGGAGGCGACGTTGAGCTGGTATTCGAGCAGTCCCCAGGCGTCGATGACGGCCCGTCTCGGGCGCCGCCGTGGCCAGCGCCTCAAGGACGCTGAACTCGGTTTCCTCGCTCTTGTCGATGGGGACGGCAGGCGCGGTCCCCGCGTCCTTGGCCGCGGCTCCAGCGTCCTTGGCCGCGGCCTCGACCATCTTCTCGTAGCCGGGCAGGGTGGGAAACGTCAGCGTCGCCTTCATGTTCATGCCGGCGAATTCAAACCTCTGCATCCGGCGGAAAGCTTCGCCTACTTCTCGCCGTAGTAGTATCACTGCCACCACGACAACAGCCGGCCAGGCGGAGAGAGCTCACGATCGCAGCGGCGAACTGCAGGTCACTCACGAGTTGAGGCTACACCAGAACGCGTTTTGACCCCAACGTCATTGTTCGACTGGCGGGGGCGCGTCACCGTGGAGTTTGAATAAGGCACTTAAAGTGTCTTCCTGGGTGGAGCTAAGGGGATTCGACTTGTTCGAATCATTGTCGGCGGCCCGTAAAACCCCGTGCAGGACCCCGGTGACCGGCGGCTCAGGCTGCGGGCGGGTAGCGGTCCAGGATCGCGCTGCTCAGGGCCGGCCCGGATGTGCCGAGCCGCGACAGGATCGAGGGCACCAGTCCCTCGGTGACGGCGAGGATGCCCAGCGCGAGGTGCTCGACATCCGCCTGGGCGGCGTGCCGGGCCGCGGCCTCGCGGCGGGCACCCGCCAGGGCCTGGTTGACGCCGGGGCCGTGCGGCAGGAAGACCCCGGCCCGCGCGGCGAAGGAGACGGGCCGCGGGTCGAACCAGGGCGGCTTGCGGTGGACGGCCCGGGCGGCGCGGGTGAGAGCCTCCCGCCCGAAGGATGCCTCGGTCGTCGCGCGCACGGCGTCGACGTCGATCCCGATCGTGGTCAGCGCGTGCCGGTCCAGGTCGCCGAACAGGCCGGCACCGGAGAGGCGGGCGATCTCCGCCTCGACGCGCCCGGGCGTGACACTGTGCTCGCGCAGGACAGCGCCGGCGGGCTGGGCGGCGCCGGCCAGGGCGAGCAGATAGTGCTCGCCGCCGAGGTAGGGGTGCCCGAGCCGGATGGCGTGCTCGGAGGCCTGCTCCGCGAGGGCGCTGGCGTCTGGGGTCATGTGCCTGGTCATGGCTGCCTTCCGGTCCGCTTGCCGTAATTGCGGGGGTCGGTGCTAGCGGCATCCTCGGCGATGTCGCGCACAGGCTCCATGCCGTCAGCGTATGCTGACGATCCGATGACGTCAACATATGCTGACGGGAATGGCGCCGGTGAGCCGGGCCGACACGAGTTTCGATGAACGGACGGCTGAATGACTCCTCAACCGGCCCTGGTCGTCGTCAGCGGGCCGCCCGGCTCGGGCAAGACGACGCTCGCGCACGAGATCGCCCGCGCGGTCGGCTGCCCGGCGATCTGCCGGGACGAGATCAAGGAGGGGATGGTGCACGCCACCCCCGGGTTCGTCCCGGGACCGGGCGATGAACTGACGGCGCGGACGCTGCCGGCCTTCTTCGGCGTGCTGGAACTGCTCCTGACGGCTGGCGTGACGACCGTGGCGGAGGCGGCCTTCCAGGACCGGGTCTGGCGGCCGCGACTGGCGCCGCTCCTCCCGCTTGCCCGCATCCGGATCGTGCACTGCACCGTGGATCCCGAGGTGGCCTTCCAGCGGATCGTCCGTCGAGGGGAGGCCAGCGCCGTGCGAGCCGCGCACGCGGACCCGGGCCCGGACGACGCGGCGCACTTCATCCAACGGCACCAGGCATTCGACAGGGTCTGCCTGGACCCGTGGATCGAGGTCGACACCACGTCCGGCTATCGCCCGGCCATCGAGCGGGTCGTCGCGTTCATCAACACGGGGCGGGCCAGTTAATCGATCACGTGGAATTCCTCGTGTGGAACTAAAGGGGATTTGAAAGTGAAGAATATCGTTAGATCTCGCCAGGTTCCGGTACAGATTGCGCACCGGCCGCCTGACAGGGCGTAGGCTCCTGTCGCGTCCAGTAACTGCTGGTTGCCAATGCGGGGACGCCAGGGGGACTCCTCCCATGATTCCCTTAACCACAGAAACCGGGCCGCGGACATGCTAGGACCTGACTCACGGCTGCTGACCGCGCTGCTCATCATGGTGAGCGTCGCCCTGCTCGTCGCCGCCGCCCGGCTGCGCCTGCTGCCAGTCAGGATCGCCTGCGGCGCCTTGTCAATCGTGGTGGCGATGACCGGCGGCGTGGCGGCGGTTAACTATTACTACGGGTACTACACGACCTGGGGACAAATGTGGGCCGACCTCCACGGCGGCACCGGCAACCTCGGCGTCATGACCACGACTAAGACGTCCGCCGCCCTCGGGCCGGGCCACCTCGGGTGGATCAGCCTGCCCGGCAAGCTCAGCGGCTACAGCCGGCCCGGGCTGGTGTACCTGCCGCCGCAGTACGGGCAGGCTAAGTACGCGCGGATACGGTTCCCGGTTGTCGAGCTGTTCCACGGCACGCCCGGCTCCCCGCGCGCGTGGCTGACGGTACTGCGGCTCGAGCAGGTCGCTGACACGCTCCTGGCCAGGCACCTGATGGGGCCTATGGTCTTCGTGATGCCGGCCATCAACGGCCCGGGCCACGACTTCCAGGACTGCGTCAACGGACCCGGCCTCAGCGACGAGACCTACCTCGCCCATGATGTGCGCACCGACGTGCTCGCGCGCTTCCGGGTCAGCCACGATCCGTACGAGTGGGGCGTGGCCGGCTACTCGTCGGGCGGATACTGCGCAGCCAACCTCGCCCTGCGCCACGCCGGCTCCTTCGGCGCCTCAGCCGTCCTGAACGGCTACTTCCTGGCGGTCGACGGGCCAGCTGGCACCGCCCTGAACCACAGAAAGTCCCTCGACGCCGCCAACAGCCCGCTGTACCTCGCGCAGAGACTCCAGCCGGGCAGCGGCCCGGTCCCCGCCTTCTGGGTCGCCGCCGGCACCCGGGACAGAGGCGACTACCGGGCTGCCACCGCGTTCGCGGCCGCCATGGACCGCATCGAGCAAGTCCCCTTCATCAAGTTCAGCGCCGGCGATAGCCCCGTCGGCTGGTCCGCCGCCCTGCCCGCCGCCCTGGCCTGGCTATGGCAGCAGCTGGCCCCGCCTGACCTGCGGGTCCTGTTCCCCGTGCGCACCAGCGCCCCCAACCTCATCGTCACGCTGCCGGTCCCCCGGGCAAAGCTGCCCCATGTACTCCATGCCCGCCCGCGACATGTCCCGGTGCCCCTGTCCTAGCTCACGAACAGCGGGGTGGCGCCCATGGGCCGGCGGTGACCTGCCATTCGCTGGCCGCGTCGCGCGGCCCAGGCGTATCATGCCAGCCAGGCATGCCCTGCCACAGCATTCCAGCCGTCACGAAGAGGGGTCGTAGGCGAGCATAGTGAAGCCCTTGGACGTGACCACGCCCAGCATTGCCAGAGTCTGGGACTACTGGCTGGGCGGGAAGGACAATTTCGCGGTCGATCGTGAACTGGCCGAGAAGATGCTGGAAGTCAACCCCGTCTCAGCCCAGATGGCCCGAGAAAACCGTGACTTCCTTGGCCGCGCCGTCAGTCACGTGGCGGCCTCCGGCGTACGGCAGTTCATCGATGTCGGCGCCGGCCTGCCCACCGCGCCGAACACGCACGACATTGCCCAGGGGGTACATCCGGAGGCAAGGGTCGCCTACGTGGACAACGACGAGATGGTGATCTCGCACGCCCGCAGCATGCTGGCCAAGCATCCCGGCGTGATCGCCGTGCCCGGGGACATGCTCAGCCCCGAGCGCATCCTCGCCGATGACGGGTTGACCAGCCTGATAGACCTCGTTGAGCCCGTGTGCGTGATCCTCTCCGCCGTGCTGCACTTCGCCGATGCTGAAACCGCCCGCCAGGTAGTGGCTAGCTTCGGGAAGGCCATGGTCCCCGGCAGTTACCTGATCATCTCCGTCGGTGCAGGCAATACATCCTTGGGAGAGAATTTCACCTCGGCTTACACAGCCGCGCGGCTCTACATCTTTTCGCAGCAGGAGGTCACGAGTTTCTTCGACGGCTTCCACCTGGTTCCTCCCGGGGTAGTCCCGGTCAGGTACTGGTCCGGCGATGGCCTGATACCGCACGGAGAGATGCCCTCGGCGACCTTCCTCGGCGGTGTGGCCAGGAAACCAGGTGGCGCCACCTTATGGTGGCGACGGCCCGCACCGGTTAGTAGGGGCAGCCGGAGATGCCGTAGTGGCCTAGGGTCGTCGGGGCGGCGGCGGCCGGCGCGGCGGCCTGCGCCGAGGACGAGTGCGCGGTGAGCGTCGCCGTGCCGGGCGCGGAAGTCTTCGCCGACGGGGCCTTGGCGGGCGCGGTGGCGGTGGCCGGACTGTCCGGGACGGCCGACACGAAGGCGCCGCCGCCGGGGCCGATGGCGGACAGGGACCCTTCGTACGGACCTGCCGCTGGCGGCGGCGGTCGCGGCGGCGGTCATGTTCGGCGGGATCTTCTGGCTGTTGCCGGTCGCGTCGCTGATCCACGTCGCCGGGGTGATGTAGTCCCAGCCGGTCAGCAGCAGGCCGGGCGGCGTCTGGCCGACGTTCTTGCCCAGCAGGACCTCGATGTGGCCGGCCGGCAGCGAGGAGAGGGAGGCGGGCCCCGTGGCCTCGCCCACCAGGTTGGCGATGGCTTTCGCGTTCGCCTGGTCGTCCGGGCCGCCGCCGTAGAAGACCTGGGTGGCGCCGGTGACGGCCTGCGACTGAGAGGCGGGGGGCGCGGCCTGGCCGGCCTTGTAGCCGAGGGCGACGAGGTCGCTCCGGACATCGGTGGCGAGGTGGGTAGTGGACCCGCCGTTGTAGACGTCCACCGTCTCGGTCCTCGCGGTCGCCGGGATCGCCGGCTGGCCGTAGAACGCCTCGTTGACCTGCTGCTGGAGCATCGTCGTGTCGATGAGGTCCACGCTTTGCCTGCTGCCCAGGCTGGGGACGTAGACGTTGTTGACCGACGCCTCCGGCAGGGTGGTGAAGTGCAAGCCGCTGCTGGTCAGCGAGTTCATGCCCTGCGCGAAGTCCAGCAGGTTCCAGCCGCTGTCGTACTCCAGGTAGCCCTGGGCATTGTTCAGCAGGGTGGTAATCGCCGACAGCGAGCCGAGGATGTTCCCGTGCTCCAGCTTCCACACGATGTAGCCCATGGCCGCCTGCTGGCGGGCGGTGCGGCCGACGTCGACGCCGGGCAGCGTGTCCCGCGACCGGACGTAGGCCAATGCCTGGGACGCATACAGGTGCAGGTACTGCGGGCCGCCCTTGGCCCGGTTGTAGCCGTCGGCGACGGCGTTGAACCCGGAGTTGTCAGTGCCGGTCCGCGGGTCGTAGTCGGACAGGTTCGCCCCTTTGGAGAACCCGCCCTGGGCCGGGGCCGGCTTGATGCAGACTTCCAGGCCGCCGAACTGGGAGGCCAGCTCGTAGAAGCCGATGATGTTGGAGACGATGAAGTGGTCGATGTGCACGCCGGTCACCGACTCGACCGTCTCCACCTCGGCCAGCTGGCCCGCCTGGTTAGCCTCGTCGTACCGGTGGACCCGGTTGGTCTCGTTCTGGGTCTCCAACAGCGACTGGTTGTAGCCGTCGGCGTAGGCCGCGTCGATCTTGCCCTCGGACACCTGGGTCGTCCTGGGCCGGTGGGAACGGTGAACGTCACCGGGTAGTTGACGACATCGTCGCGGGGAATCGAGAAGCCGACCGCCTTCTTTCCCCCCGCGGGGATGTGGATGAGGATCAGCGTGTCGGTGTCCTGCGACCCCTCCTGGCCGTTCGCGACCGCCGACTCCCTGCCGGAGTGCGTCACGTTCAGCAGGTGGGAGTCCAGGATGTTGCCGTGGAAGTCGGTCCGGGACTCCAGCCCCATCACCAGGATGTTCATCTCGCCGACCTGCGGGCCGTTGCCCAGCGAGACGCCGCCCCCGAGGTTGTGGATCGACTGCACGATCGTAGAGGCGTAGCCGGACACCCCGATCACGCCGGCCGCGGCGAGGCACGCCACCCCGTAGGCGATGTGGCCGAGGCTCACCGGCCCGAGTTTCGCGTGCATGATGCTTCGCAGAGCCGCCACTCCTCCACATACCCGGTCAAACTATGCAACCGGCCACAGGGTAGCCGTGTGCGCCGGGCTGGGCGGCGTGTTTGACCGTATGCGCAGCAACTTGAGCAACGAGACCAATGCGGCGGAATAGGGGACGGTCGCGCGCGATGGCTGGCCCTGGCAGCTGCCATCTCAGGGGGCTATTCTTGTCGTGGCAGCTGGCACACCTGCCCGTCTCCGAGTTACCGTGGCCCGGCGCTGGCGGTAGCGGCTGAGGACAAGAGCGGCGCAGCCCTCGTGTGGTTTCTCTTCTCTCCATCGTGATCGATTCGCGGTGGCTGGACGCCGGGACGAAGCCACCGGATCGAGGAAACGATGGCGCACGACAAGATCAAGGCCGCTGCCCGCAGGCGCATGGCGGAGACGGGCGAGTCCTACACCGTAGCCCGGCGCGAGGTCATCAGGGAGTTCCGGGCAGCCAGCGGCAGCAATCGGACTACGGAACCGGAACGGTTCGCGATCAGCTATGACGGCATGGACCCGGTCTCCACCTGGGCCGACACCATGCTCGGCGGGGCCCGGCCGGAGGCCGGATCGAGATTGACGCCGAGGAGCTCCGGCTACGCATGGCCGACTTCAAGGTCGACGTGCCGCGAGCCTCCATCCGCCGGGCCGCCCGGTCCGCACATCGGACGAGGGGAACGATCGGCGTGCACGCCAAGGGGAGCAGCTGGCTGGCGAACGGCTCGGCGGACGGCCTTGTGGAGATCGAGATCGACCCGCCCTGCCACACCAGGCGCAGCCTCAGCACCTTCTTTCTCCGGATGAAGGTCACCCAGCTGATTGTGAGCCTCGTTGACCCGGACGGCTTCATCGCGGCCGTCCAGCGGAATGGCGTCCGGCGCTAGCGGGTGAAATCGACGCGCATCACCACGCGCCGCGGGCTGGGGCGGCTCACCTCGGTGAAGCCGGCCTCGGCGAAGACCTGGCGGCTGCCGACATACAGCTCGCCCCAGGTGTTCTCCTTGCCGGGCTGGGTGATCATCGGATATGCCTCGAGGGCCCGGGCGCCATTGCCCCTGGCGTAGTCGACCGTCGCGGCGGCCAGCGCGTAGGTGATGCCGCGCCGGCGGTATCCCTTGCGCGTCACGAAGCAGGTGACGGCCCAGACACTGTCGTCGGCCTTGTCTTCCTGGCGGCCGCTCCAGACGGTCCGGGCCCGGGCCAGGCGCGGGTACGCGGTGCGCGGCTCGACCGCCACCCAGCCGACCGGCTCTCCCGCGGGTCGTTCCCCGCCCAGGTAGGCCACGAGGCCGGTGGTGGTACCGGCGGACGGGTCGTCGCAGCGCGCCTGCTCGCGCAGGCTCTCCCGGCGCTCCAGGATGCTCAGCGCGGCCCAGTCGCGGTCCCGCGTCTTGAAGTGCTGGCAGTAGCACTTGCCGGGATAGTCGGTGATGCCGAAGATGGCCTGCAGATCGGCCCACGACGCCTGGTTCGCCGCGACGATGGTGAGTTGCGCGGCCGTGACCGGCTCTGCCGGCGCGGCCGTCACGCGGGCGATAGTCATTCGGGGGGATCCTCTCCCGCGAGCCCGTCGAGTGCCTCCCGGATGAGATCGGCGTGGCCCACGGGGCGAGCGTACTCCTCGATCACGTCGATCAGCAGCCGCCGCCCGCGTTGATGACGGAGGCATTCGTGTTCTCCTGACCGCCGACAACGCCGGCGTCTACCGCTGGTCGCCAACCGCACCGCGATCGGCCGGTGGCAGGAATTCGACCTCATCGACGACTGAACCGGGGGCATCGCCGCAGCCCAGGCCCGTAAGATCACTGGTCAGTAGCGGTTTTCCGTACTGATGGCTCATGTTCGGAGTCAAGTGGGGCGTTAATGGACACACCTGGGCGTTCCTTCCGTGAACTGGACGCGCTGTTCGACCAGTCGCCACTCGCCATGGTCTTCACTGACCACGAGATGCGCGTTCTGCGGACCAACGCGGCATTCCGTCAGCTGACCGGCCTGCCCGAGGAGGCGCTCATCGGGCGCCGGCCCTCGGAATACGGCATGGCCGACCGCGTCATGGACATGGACCTGATCGAGCGCACCCTTGCCGGGCAGGTGATAGGCGCGGGCGTTCCGGTGGTCAGCATGCCGCTGGAGCAGATCCTGGGCGCAGAGCGCCGGACCTTCTCCTGGACGGCCTACCGGGTGACCCACAACGGCCGGGTGCTCGGGGCGGCGGGCGTCCTCACCGACATCACCGGCTCGGTGAAGGCGGCCGCGGACCTGAAGCAGGCCAACGCCCGGCTCGACCTGCTGCAGCGGTCCGGCAGCCAGATCGGGACCACGCTCGACCTTTACCGCACCGCGGCGGAGGTCACCGCCCTGGCCGTGCCCAGCCTCGCCGACCGGGCCATCGTCGACCTGCTCGACCCGGCGCTGCGGGGGGAAGACCCGCTGGCCACCGACCCGGGCACGCTGCGGTTCCGCCGGGTCGCCGTGCGCGACGCCTCGGTCGAGGCCAGGGTCGACTACGACGTGGGCGACCTGATCACCGTGCCGACCGAGCGCCGGCAAGCAGTGGGGTTCTTGCGGGGGGATCCCATACTGGCACGGAACCCGGCCGAGATGCGGCGGTCGGACCTGCCGCCCGGTCACGTGCGGGCGCTGCTGAACCGGGGCGTGCACACCTTCGTGAGGGTGCCGTTGACCGCGCGGGGCGTCACCCTGGGGGTGGCGGGGTTCGGCCGGGCCGAGCACCCGGGGGCCTATGACGAGGCGGACGTGCGGCTGTTCGCCGACCTGGCCGAGCGGGCGGCGATGCACATCGACAACGCCCGGCTCTACACCCGTGAGCATGACGCGGCGGTGACCTTGCAGCGCAGCCTGCTGCCCCGTGACATCCCGCAGGTGCCGGGCCTCGACATCGCCTACCGCTACCAGCCGGCCGGCCAGGCCGCGGAGATCGGCGGCGACTGGTTCGACGTCATACCGCTCGAGCGCGGCCAGGTGGCGCTGGTGGTCGGCGACGTGACCGGCCACGGCATCCGCGCCGCGGCGATCATGGGCCAGCTGCGCACCACGACGGCGGCGCTGGCCCGGCTCGGCCTGCCGCCGGGCCAGATCATGCGCCAGCTCAGCGCCCTGGTATCCGCCCACGGCGACGAGGCCGGCGCCACCTGCCTGTACGCGGTCTACGACCCGGCCTCGCAGCGGTGCCGCCTGGCCAGCGCCGGGCACCCGCCGCCCGCGCTGCGCCACCCGGGCGGCGCCACCGAGTTCATCCAGCTGCCGCCCGGCCTGCTGCTTGGCGTCGGCCCGGGCCGGTACCCGGCCATCGACACGCCACTTCCCCCAGGCAGCGTGCTGGCCATGTACACCGACGGCCTCATCGAGCAGCCGGGTGAGGACATCGGCGACGGCATGTCCCGGCTCGCCCGCGCGCTGGCCGCCGGCCCCGCGCGATCGCCGGCCGACCTGTGCGACAGCGTCCTCGCCCGGCTGGCCCCCCGCCCCCGCGACGACGTCGCCCTCCTGCTGGCCCGCACCTCGACTGGCGGTGCCGCGCACGGTGTCAACCGGAGCCCAGCATTATCTGGACGGTCCTCGCGATCAGGGCGGCGATCGCGGCCAGCATGTAGCAGCGCAGCGCAATCAGGCCAAGGGTCCGCAAGGGCGAGCGCTGCGGCGGCTTGAGCGACTCGATCGGCGGCATCGTCCAAATGCGCGGGTCGCCTGCGGCGGGCGAGGCCGGCCGGGTATTCCTGACGGCGCTCAGGGTCGCGCACGCGACAAGGGCGGCGATCCCGATCGTCAGCCCGATCACCGCGGGCGTGGCGCGAATGCCAGGAGCCGCCGTCGTCATGATGAGCAGCGCGGACAGCGCGAGCAGCGCGCCGGTGACGGCCGCGGCGATCACGTTCATCCAGCGCGAGTTGGCCAGTGGCCCGAGGACCTCGCGGTCGTTGCACAACAGCAGCAGGAAGAGGGTCGCGTTGGGCAGCAACACCCCGGCCAGCGCCTGGACGGCGACGGTCAGCAGGCCCAGCGGTACCCGCGGGATGAGCACCACGGCGGCCGCGGCCAGCACCGCGGCGGCGTAGGTGCGGTGAAATGCCTTCGCGTCACGCCAGCGGCGGTGCAGCGAGTGCCGCAGGCCGAAGTAGTCCCCGACAGCGTAGGAGGTAGCGAGGGTCACCGCGCTCGCGCCGAGCACCGATCCGACTCCCAGCGCGATCGCGAACAGTGCCCCGGCGGCGGCACCGGCCCGGGCGCGCAGGCCGGCCGCGGTGGCGGCACCGCTGGTGAATGCTCCGTGGAGCGCGGTTGACCCGAAGGCAAAATCGCAGGCGAGCAGGACGCCAAGAGCGCCGACCGCGAACAAGACCGTGCCGAGGGCGGTGTCGGCGCGTTCATAGCCCAGGAACCGGGTGGTGATCCGCTTGTCCACCACGTTGGATTGCTGGAAGAACAGCTGCCAGGGCGCGACCGTCGCGCCCACCAGGGCCACAGCCAGAAGGAGTGCGCCCCCGTGCGCCGTGCCCACCGCGTCCGGCACGTCCAGCCGCGGTGGCAGCGGCCGGTGCGCGCGGGCGGCCAGCACCAGCGGCACCGCCACCAGGCTCGCGCACACGAGTGCGTACATCGCCCGCTCCCAGCCGCGGAAGCTCCCGGCCGCGGTCACCCCGATCAGGAACGCCGCCGCCACGGGAACCGCGACGAACCTGCTCACGCCGAAGTACCCCAGCGAGATCGCCACGCCGATAAAGTCGGCGACGAGCGTCAGCACATTCAGCGCCAGCAGGTCCGCCAGCGCGAGCGCTCCCCAGCGGCGCCCGAATCGCTCGGTGATCAGCCGGGCGTGCCCGGCGCCGGTGACCGCCCCGAGCCGGGCGACCATCTCCTGGTGCACGAAAAGCACCGGCACCAGCAGCAGCACCAGCCACGCGAACCGCAGCCCGTAGTCCTGTCCGGCTTCCGCGTAGGTCGAGATGCCGCCCGCGTCGTTGTCGGCGACCATCACGACGATGCCCGGCCCCAGTACCGCGATGAACGTGCCCAGGTGACGGCGGACACCGTGGCGGGGCGCGGTGTCGATGACCGAGACTACGCCGAGAGCCCCTTCAGGTCGCCGCGGTGCGCCCGGTCCGCGGCGTTCCTGCGGTCCGCCACCGGCCCGAAGGCCACGGTGGTCACCGCGGCCGGCGCGGAACTGGCGGCGCTGGCCGGGTGGCGCTGAAGCCGTGCCCGCATCGACCTAGCTCCCCACGGTCCCGGCTGCTTGTACCCCGCCGCGGATCGTCGCCGGGCTCCCGCAGCCCGGCCAGGTGCCGCGCCGCGGTCAGCAGCTCGCCTACCGCGTCACCGGAGATCGCGTAGACGCGGCGCTTGCCGTGCCGTTCGGCGTCGACCAGGCCGGCCTCGCGCAGCACCCGCAGCTGATGAGAGACGGCCGACTGCTCCATGCCCAGCAGCACGGTGATGTCCCCCACCGCCAGCGGCCCTGACAGCAGGCAACCCAGGATCTGCACGCGGCTCGGCGCGGACAAGGCAAACATGGCGTCCGCGATCAGGTTCGCCGCGGACTCGTTGATCAGGCTCACGTCAGCGCTCGGGGTGTGCATGATATTCATAGATTGCCTTATTCATATGAATGAAATATCATATGTTCTGCCGTAGCAGGGCAGGCACCTGGCCAGACGGGGAGGCGGGCCAGTGACCGCCGATTCTCACAGTACCGGCGCCTCCCCGCACACCGGGAGACCCGATGCGAGGGCGGCCAGGAACTGGCGCGGGATCGCGGCGTCCTCGTCCGGCACCGCTGACCAAACGACAACGCAGCAACGGCTGAGCAAAGGGGGGCCGCAGCCACGCCAACGCCGGCACCGCTCCATGGGCACCGGGATGCTCGCCCCGCGCGGCAGGGCGAGGAAAGAAGCGCGCGCCAGCTGCCGGCCTATGAAATTTCCATCGCTGGCGGACGCGCCATGATCATGACCACCGAGCCGGGCGACAAGAACCGGATGCGGCATCAGCGCTGTATTACACCAGCGGTCCTCCGGTCCGGCTGAAATACTGCCAACCCGGCCAGCGCGCTGGCCCGGCTCCAGGGCAGCAATAACCTGCACGGCCAGGTCATCGTCTCGCCAGCTTCAACGGCGCTCGCTTCCGGCCCAGCGGGGAAGGAGGGGCGCATAGTGCATGAGGAACGGGTTTTCCCTGGCGGGCGAGGCATCCGGCGACCTCGGCTGGCTGCTATCGGATGAGCCGGACGGCTCGCTGCCGCGGCCGCGGGGCGGCGACTCCGCCGTTGATGCGTTGCAGAGCCTGGCCAGGGAGTTTTCCTCACCCCGGCAGCCGCTGTGGTGCCCGGCGTCGTTGAGGTCGGGAGCATCAGGAAAGGCGCAGGTCTTCCGCGTGCGGCCGGGCCAGTCAATGCACGTGGTGGGCACGCGCCGCTGGCGGCCGAGTTGAGGAGGCTGCTCACGGCAGGGGCCGAACCAGGCTGGGAACTGCACCCTGTCCCGGGCGGCCGTACCCCGCTGCAGGTGCTCGCCGGGCCGCTGCGGCGCCTGTCGGGCAACGGCCGGTTCTTCAACCTGCTGGACCGGTCTGGGTTCGCCTACGTCGAGGAGGTCGCCGCCACGCCGGATGAGTGCCTGACGGCCCTGGCCAATGGCGGCCCGGGACTCGTCACGGCTGTCCGGCAGGTAATCGGCGAGCTCGCGCCGGGCACCGCATCCCCGGCAGACGGCATGGCCCCTGACGGCCGGGAACCAGGCACCGGGCCGCTGCGCGCGCTCTCGCCGGCCACGCTGCGGGCACTCAAGGTCGTGGCCGCCTGGGCGGTCGCCGAACGGGGAGCACGCACCGCCGGGGACCTGATCGCGGCCGTCGGCAGAACGCGGGAGCTTCCGCCGGACGTCGTCGCAGCCTGGAACCATATCAGCCAGCTTGAACTGTGGCAGGTCGCCGACGAAGGATGAAGGGCCTAGCGGAGTCACCTGGCCCGGCTCTTGCCCCCTCGAGGGAATGATCAGACCTGCCATTTTGAGCGGGGCATGGCGAGGCGGGTCCGCACGGGCTGGCCGCTGAAGCGA
>CAVTLB010000025.1:0-86184 GCA_963735415.1 uncultured Actinomycetota bacterium
AGCCATCGCTCCAGGAATCGCGCGAAGGCCACCGAGCCTCCGCTGGACAACGCGGCCAGCACCACGGCCAGCGACGCCAGTGCGGGTTCGCGATATCCGACGGCCAGGCACAGCACGGCCAGCGCCTGGACCGTGCCGGCCAGCCCTAGGGCCACCACCCGGTGCTCGGAGTCGAAACGCCAGCACACCCACGCGCAGGGAATCAGCGCCACCTGGAGCACCAGCGCCGCCGCGAGGAACCAGCTCATCCTGGCAGCGCCGGGCGCGCGTCGGGCCGCGGGGCACCGGCCAGCTGGTGGACCAGCGCCGTGCCGGCTTCCATGTCGATGTCCACCACGACCGTGCTCGGTGCCGCGGACAGCAGCGCGGTCAGCACCGCTTCCCGGCGCGCGGCCGGCCACCCGCGGGCGTCCGGCCCTGTATCCAGCGGCACGGTGAGCAGCTCGCCCGGCGCGATCGGCCGGCCGGACGCCTTGCGCGCGGCCAGCGCGAAGACCTGCCCGGTCTCGACCACCACCTGCCACGGCACGGCCGCGAGCGTGCGCAGGTCAGCGGCCCGGACGCTGGGTACCATCTTTCCGCGCTGGCTAAGGAGGTACCCGACACCCACGGCAAGCGCCGCCGCCACCGACCCCGCCACCAGGTCCTGCACGTCGGGCTGGCCGGCCAGCATGATCCACATTCCGAGGAGCACGCCGGCGTAGACCAGCCCGCCTGTCACCAGGAACAGCCACCTCGGCCGCTCTGGTCCAGGCGCACTGCCCTCCCGCCGACTCGTTTGGTGCCGCTGCCTTGACATGCAACCTCCTCCCGACGAGCGATCAGGATTGATGCTAACTAACCACCGGCAGGTGTTTCACGCATGGGCAGGCCGCCCTTCCCGGGGACTCGTTTGGGCTGGCCGGGCGCGGGCAACCGGTCTCGGTCAGGGAGCGGAACGCTCCGCGGCCCGCGGCGCGCGCCGGCGAGTGAGGAGATGGTCATGGCTGGGCGGGTGTCCACGCGCGGCACTATTCTCATCGCCGGGGCCGCGAACCTTCTGGTCTGCGCGATCAAGCTCGCGGCCGGCGTCGTGGCGGGATCCAGCGCCATGCTCGCTGAAGCGGCTCACTCGGCCGCGGACACCATCAACCAGGCGCTCCTGCTGACCTCGGTGCACCGGGGCAAGCGGCCAGCGGACTCGCGGCACCCGTTCGGCTACGGGCAGGAGCGCTACTTCTGGTCCCTGCTCGCGGCGTTCGGCATCTTCATCGCCGGCGCCGGGTTCTCGGTCTTCGAGGGGATCCTCGCGCTGGGGCGGAGCAATATCGAAAGCCCGCTCATCGCCTACGTGGTCCTGGTGGTCTCGGCGCTCGCGGAGGGCACCTCGCTTGTCCGGGTTCTCATCCAGTTCCGGAGCGAGGCTCGCCGCGGCGACAAGGAGATCCTTGAGCACGTGCGCAGCAGTCCCGACACCACGGTCAAGGCGGCGTTGTTCGAGGACACCGCCGCGATGGCCGGCCTCGCGCTCGCCGCGGCCGGACTGGCACTGCGGCAGGTCACCGGCTCGCCCGTCTGGGACGGCGGGGCCTCCATCGCCATCGGCTGCCTGCTTGTCGCGGTGGCCTTCAAGCTCGGCCTCGACAGCAGGGACTACCTCATCGGGCGCGCCGCCGCCCCGGACGAGCTCGCGGTGATACGGGACGAGATCGAAAACGCCCAGGGCGTTGACGCGCTGGTCCGGCTGCGCACCATGCACCTCGGGCCGGACCATCTCATCGTCGCCGCCCAGGTGGCATTCGACGACGAGATCAGCGCCGACCGGGCCGAGGACGTCGCCGACGAGATCGACCGCCGGCTCGCCACCCGGCTCCCGCTCGTCACGCACGTCTTCCTTGATCCGACCCAGGCCTCGCCCCGGCGCCAGCCGGACCGTCCACCGCCAGCGGTGTGAACCATCCCGGCGCGGGTAGCCCAGGAAACTCATCGCTGACGTTCGACTGAAGGGCATGTCATGCCAGCAGGCAGCTTCACCGCCGACATCACCGCGATCCGCGAGCGGGCCCGGCAGAAGATGGAACAAGGGCCGGTCACGCGCTCACGCGCAACGAGCCCGAAAGAGGTGATCGCTGTCCTGGATGACGTCCTCGCGACCGAGATCGTGTGCTGGATGCGGTACACCCGTCACGGCATTTCCGTGACGGGGATCGACCGCGCCCAGGTCTGCGGCGAGCTCACCGAGCACGCCGAGTCCGAGCGGGACCACGTCACGCGGACGGCCGAGCGGATCAGCCAGCTCAGCGGGAACCCCGGCTTCGACCCCGCCACGATCGCGAAGCACGCGCACACGCCCCTCGAGAGGTTCGCGGACGAAGACCTGGAGGGGATGCTCCGCGAGAACCTCGCCGCCGAGCGCGTCGTCATCACCACCTACCAGGAGATCATCGGCTGGATCGGCGATGCCGATCCCGCCACTCGCACTTTGATGGAGGACATCCTCGCCGACGAGGAAGAGCACGCCGACGGTATCGCCGGCCTGCTCGGCGCGTAACTTCGCCAGGGGTGCGCTATGAGCGACAGTCAGGCGGAAGAAGTCACGACCAAGGTGCCAGCACGCCTGGACCGGCTGCCCTGGTCGCGCTGGCACTGGATGGTCGTGATCGGCCTGGGGACCGTCTGGATACTGGACGGCCTGGAAGTCACCGTCGTCGGCAACATCTCGGGCCAGATCAGCAAGCCGGGCAGCGGCCTGCACATCACGCAGGCCCAGATATCCGGGTTCGGCGCGGCGACGTACGTTCTCGGCGCGTGCGTGGGCGCGCTGCTGTTCGGCTGGCTCACCGACCGGTTCGGCCGGAAGAGGCTGTTCATGATCACCCTGGGCGTCTACCTGGCGGCCACGGCGCTCACCGCCTTGTCGTTCGCCCCCTGGTGGTTCTTCCTGTTCCGGTTCCTGACCGGGCTTGGCATCGGCGGTGAGTACGCCGCGATCAACTCCGCCATCGACGAGCTCATCCCCAGCCGCCACCGCGGCGTCATCGACATCGTCATCAACGGCACGTACTGGGCCGGGGCGGCGTGCGGCGCGCTGCTGACGGTGCCCGCGACGAGCGACCTGCCGGTCGCGGTCGGGTGGCGCGTGTGCTTCGGGGCCGGGGTCGTCCTTGGCGTGGTGGTGCTGCTGGTCCGGCGCAACGTCCCGGAAAGCCCGCGCTGGCTGTTCATCCACGGGCGGGGCCGGGACGCCGAGGATCTGGTGGACGGGATCGAGCGGCGGGTCGAGCGGGAAACGGGCACGCCGCTGGCCGACCCGGACCAGTCCATCACCATCCGCCCGCGCCCGACGATCGGGTTCATCACGATCGCCAGGACGATGTTCACGCTGTACCCGCGGCGCACGATCCTCGGCTTCTCGCTGTTCGTCGGGCAGGCGTTCCTCTACAACGCGATCACGTTCGGGTACGCGCAGATCCTGGCGACGTTCTTCCATGTCACGACCAGCCCGGGGTACTACTTCGCGGTGATAGCCGCGGGCAACCTGCTGGGCCCGCTGCTGCTTGGCCGCCTGTTCGACACGGTTGGCCGCAAGCCGATGATCGCGGGCACCTACCTGGCCTCCGGCCTGCTCCTGCTGGGAACGGCGTTCTTGTTCAGCCGCGGCTCGCTGACCGCCGCCACGATGACGGCCTGCTGGTGCGCGGTGTTGTTCTTCGCGTCGGCCGGCGCCAGCTCCGCCTACCTCACGGTCAGCGAGGTCTTCCCGATGGAGACCCGCGCCCTGGCCATCGCCTTCTTCTACGCGATCGGGACCGCCGCCGGCGGGATCACCGGGCCGCTGCTGTTCTCCTCGCTGGTCAGCACAGGCAAGGTGGCCGACACCGTCCTGGCGTTCGCGGTCGGCGCCGCCTTGATGATCGGTGCCGGCATCGTCGAGGTCTTCCTGGGCGTCAGGGCGGAACGGCGCGGCCTTGAGGACCTCGCCCGGCCGCTCACGGCCGCGGATGCCGGGGCCGGCGCCGCCCGCGGGAGCGCGTGACCGCGCACTCCAGCGGCGACCATTCCCGCGCGGTCGCGGTCGCGGCCCAGGCCTGAGAGATCCCCTTGGTGCTGGACTTGCGGGCATGGCCTGTGCTACCCCGGTGCACATGGCGGGCCAGGCAGTGAAAGACGCGTACGAGCGGGCCATCGGGCCCGTCGACCCCGTCGCGGTGATCGTGACCTGCGCGAGTGGCGGTGACAGGGCGGGCTGCCTGGTGACGTTCAGCGGGCCGTGCAGCATCGAGCCGCCCAGGTACGCGGTCTGGCTGTCGCACCGCAATCGCACCTACCAGGTCGCGCTCAGGGCCGCCGAAGCTCGTCGTGCACCTGCTCACGCGCGATGACCTGCCGCTGGCGGAGTATTTCGGCGGGGTCAGCGGCATCAACGAGGACAAGTTCGCCCGCGTGCCGTGGAGCGACTGCGGCGGCACGCCGCTACTTGACGTGAGCGGAGGATGGCTGCGCGGGCGCATCCTGTCCCGCGGCCCGGGCCGGGAGGAGACGGGCGGGGACCACACGTGCTTCGTGCTTGCCCCGGTCGCCGCGGGGAGCGCGAACGCGAGCGGCAGGGCGCTGCGGATGAGCGACGCCCGGCACATCAGCCCGGGACAGCCGGCCGGCGGGTAACGGCTCCACGGTGGTGTAGCCGCCGGGAGCTACCTCTTCCCTTCGCCGGCGCGCTACCCGGGAACCAACGGCGCTAACGACGATTTCCTTCGACGACGCTAACGAATCCATATCGCCGAGAGAACTGTTTGAGCCAATACGACCGGGTAGACGCCGAGTTCGACATCACAGGGAGGAATTATGGCTATCTGGGCATGGATCCTGATCGCCATCGCTGCCGTGGTCGTCGTCACCGTGATCGCACTGGCGGCCCGCCAGCGCAGGACGATGGCGCTGCGCCAGCGCTTTGGCCCCGAATACGACAGGGCGGTGGAGGCCGGGGAGGACCGGCGGTCCGCCGAGGCTGGACTGCGAGAGCGCGAGAAGCTCCGCGCGAAGCTGGACATTAAGCCGCTGCCAGAGGACTCCCGGGCGCGTTTCGCCCAGGAGTGGCAAGAAGTGCAAGAGCGCTTCGTTGACCAGCCATCGGAGGCGGTCGTGGCCGGTGACGGGCTGGTCTACCGCGTCATGGAGGCGCGCGGCTACCCGATGGGCGACTTCGACGCGCAGGCCGACCTGATCTCGGTCGACTACCCCGAGGTGGTGGACAACTACCGGTCCGCGCACGGCATCCACCAGCAGGTGCGGGAGCAGCGGGCGAGCACTGAGGACCTCCGGGAGGCGCTGCTGCGCTACCGGTCCCTGTTCGACGAACTGCGTGCCGGGGCGGAGGCGGGCAGCCGCCGACGAGGCAGACCGCCTTGACGAGGCAGACCGCGTCAACGCCAGAACGCCGGGCGATCCCGCCTGGCCAGCCGACGAGAGCGAGGCATCCGATGAACGACCCTGAAGACATGCAAGGCATGGCACCGACCACCCAGGACATCGCCAACGCGGGCACCGACACTCAGGCAAGCCCGGTCCAGCCCCCGCTGCCGGACGCCGAGATGGGGCGGCCAACCCAGGCCTGGGCACCCGCGCCCGACGGCGACCTCGACGCGGCAGGGCAGTCGCACGCGCAACTGCTGGAAGACCGCGAGAAGCAGGACATTCTCGCGCAGTGGAAGGACATCCAGGCCGCGTTCGTGGACGAGCCGAGGAAGGCGGTCCAGGAAGCCGATGCCCTCGTCGCCGAGCTCATGCAGCGGCTGGCCCAGACGTTCGCGAGCGAACGCGAGGACCTCGAATCACGGTGGGCCGGCGGTGACGAGGTGTCCACCGAAGACCTGCGGCGGGGCCTGCGCCGCTACCGCTCCTTCTTCGAGCGGCTACTCGCCGCGTAGCGCAACGCCCATACCGCAAGGGCGCTGCCGTGGCCGCCGGGCCACGGCAGCGCCCTTCGCGCGCGGCCCGGCCGCTACTAGGCCTCGGCCTGTCCCCGGATCGTGAACAGCTCGTCCAGGCCCATGATCTCCACCGACCTGGCCAGCGTTGGCTGCGGGCGCAACAGCACCAGCGTGCCGCCACGCTCCCGCAAGGTCCTGGCGGCGAGAACCAGCACCCGTATCGACGCCGAGTCGGCGAAAGCCAGCCCGGACGCGTCAATGGTCAGGTGCCGCGTCCCTTCAGGAAGCTGGGCCGTGACCAGTTCGCTCAGCTGCGTGACGGTAGAAATGTCGGCCTCGCCGGACAGCGTGATCAGCGGTCCGGACTCGCCGTCCGAGACAGCAGCGTGAAGGATGCTCACCAGCCTCTCCTCCAAACGTAGCCCGACGTGCCCATTATCGCGGGCTGAGCGTGGCGGGTGCGTAGGCTGGCTTCGTGGCGCTTCCCTCTGCCCGGCAGCCGGACCCTCACCGGGGACTGGCCGACAGGCTACGCGACATTGAAGCGGTGACGGATGCCGCGCTGTCCCGGCTGGACGAGCAGACGCTGCTCGAGGCCCTGCTCGAGCGCGTGAAGAAGGTGCTCCAGGCGGATACGGCAGCCGTGCTGCTGCTGGACCAGTCCGCCAGCCAGCTGGTCGCGACGGCCGCGAGCGGCATCGAGGAAGAGGTCAGGCAGGGCGTGCGGATCCCGCTGGGCGCGGGCTTCGCCGGCCGGGTCGCGTCATCGGGCGAGCCGGTCATCCTCGCGACGGTGGACCACACCACGGTACGGAACCCGCTGCTGGTGGACCGGGGCATTAAGTCCCTGCTTGGCGTGCCCCTGCTGGCCGGGGGCAAGGTCATCGGCGTGCTGCATGTCGGCTCGCTGGAAGGGCGGTCGTTCAGCCACCAGGACACGGAGCTGCTCCGGCTGGCCGCCGACCGGGCGGCCCTCGCGCTGCAGTCCCTGATGTCGCAAGACGACGCCCGGGCCGCGGTGGCGCTGCACCGCAGCCTGATGCCGGCGACGCTGCCCGGCATGCCGGGCCTGGACCTGGCGGCGCAGGTACGTCACGGGCTCGGGGAACGTCGGCGGGGACTGGTACGACGTGTTCGTCCTGCCGGACGGGAAGCTCGGCGTCGTCGTCGGGGACGTGGCCGGGTCGGGGCTGACGGCCGCGGTCATCATGGGGAGGATGCGCAGCGCGCTGCGCGCCTACGTGCTGGAGACCGAGGACCCGGCGGTGGCCTTGGGCATGCTCGACCGCAAGATTCAGTACTTCGAGCCGAACGCGATGGCCACCGTGCTGTACGGGCTGTACGACCCGGGGGCGGGCGAGCTGCGTTCTCCTCGGCGGGCCATCCCCCGCCCGTGCTGGCGGTCCCGGGCCAGCAGGCGGCCTCGCTCAGCATCAGGCCGAGCCCGCCGATCGGCATCGCCGACGACCCGCAGCGCCGGTCCGTCACCGCTGTCATCCCGCCAGGCGCGCTGCTGTGCTGCTACACCGACGGCCTGGTGGAGCGGCGCGACCAGGCGATCGACGTCGGCATCTCCCGCCTGGCCGCGAGCCTGGACGAGGTGATCGCCGCCCGCGGCCGTCTGCCACCGCGGGACGCGGCGGCGGCGCCCGCGGAGGACGCGTGCGCCGCCGTCATGCGCGCCCTGGTCGGAAGCGCCCCCGCTCAGGACGACATCGCCCTGCTCGTCCTGCACCGGCGCCTTCGCCCCGGGCCGGCCTAGGCGGCGACCGACTGATCCCTGGCCGCGTCCTCGTACACGGCCAGGGTTCCGGCGGCGACCCGGGCCAGGGAGTGGCGGGAGTGAGCGCGGTCGGCGGCGGCCACGCCGTATGCCTTGCGCAGCATCGGGTGGCGCAGCAGGTGCCGGATCCCGGCGGCCAGCGGCTCGGGGCGACCCGGCGGGACGAGCATGCCGGTCGTGCCGTCGACCATGACGTCGGCGTGCGCGCCGACGTCGGACGCGATGACCGGCACCCCGCACGCCATCGCCCGCAGGCACTCGGTCGCGCGCGGCACGTACGCGGGGACGTGCACGAACACGTCGGCCGACCGCAGCAGCGCGGCCAGTTCCGCGCCGGGCACGCCGTCCGGGCAGGCGATGCAGCCCGCGCCGGGCACCAGGGCCATCGCCTGTGACAGGGTCACCGATTCCGCACTGTCCATGCCCGCGGCGACGATGACCCGTGCCTTCCCCGCCCCCCGCGCGCCCGGGCTGCGCCGGCCCGTCGGGGGTGAACACGCTGGTATCCACGCCCGCCGGGATCACGTGCACCCGGCGACGGCTCACTCCCATTCGCGCCAGGTCAGCCGCCTCCTCGGAACTGACGGCGATCACGGCGCGCGAGGACCTGCCGATCGCGCGCTCCAGGCGAGCCCGCTGAGAGTGAAGCGGCCCCGGCCCGTACCGCCGTTCCGTCACCGCGAGCGACCCGAAGGCCGTCACGACGGGCAGGCCGGCCTCGTGCGCCGCAGCCAGGGCGAGCAGGGCGCCCGTGCACCCGAAGGCGTGCACGACATCCGGCCGCTCCCGCGACCACGCCGACCGCAGCAGCCCCGCGAAGCCGGACGCCGCCGCCCGCACGCCCGCGCCGGCGTCCGCGCCGCCCGTCACGTGCTCGGTCACCTCCTGCCCCGCATCCCGCAAGGCGGCGGCCAGGTCACGCCACTCGCCAGCGCCTGTTACGCCAGTGCCTGAAATAAAGGCGATCCTCATCAGGGGGAGCTCCTCACCAGAACCGGGACCGTCATGGCGAGCCCGCCCGGGACCAGCAAGGGACAAAGCGGGCACGCGGGCACGCACGCCATGACGGCGTGGAACGTGCCTGCGTCGTAGGCACCGCTTGGCTAAAAGCATGTCCACCACCAGCCCCGCCCAAACCCCGGCCCGGGATGCGCCGCAGATGTAGGCAGCGGGATTCGCTCCGCCGTGTTTGACCTTGTCAGCTTGGGTAGACCCGCCGGGTCCAGGCAAGTAACCGAGCCAGGGAGGCATGATGACGACCGGAGCGGATAATAGCGACCGCCCCACGGTGCGCTACGGCGACCAGGAGGTAGTCCGGCCCCTGGGCGGGGAGACCCATCAGGGCGCCGACGGCGCGGGCCCGCGGCTGACCACCCAGCAGGGCGTCCCGGTCAGCGACGATCAGAACACGCTGCGCGGGGGCGAGCACGGCCCGAGTCTCCTGGAGGACTTCCACTTCCGTGAGAAGATCTTCCACTTTGACCATGAACGGGTCCCTGAGCGAGTCGTGCACGCGCGCGGGTACGGGGCGCACGGCTTCTTCGAGAACTACGCGCCGCTCACCGACATCACCCGGGCGGACGTCTTCAGCGAGGCGGGGCTGCGCACCCCGGCGTTCGTCCGGTTCTCGACGGTCGCCGGCAGCCAGGGGTCGGGTGACCTGGCGCGGGACGTGCGCGGGTTCGCGGTCAAGTTCTACACCAGGGAGGGCAACTGGGACCTGGTCGGCAACAACATCCCGGTGTTCTTCATCCAGGACGCGATCAAGTTCCCCGACCTCATCCACGCCGCCAAGCCCGAGCCCGACCGCGGCTTCCCGCAGGCGCAGACCGCCCACGACAACTTCTGGGACTTCGCGTCCCTGATGCCCGAGTCAACCCACATGCTCATGTGGACCATGTCCGACCGCGCCATCCCCCGGTCGTTCCGCTTCATGGAGGGATTCGGCGTGCATACCTTCCGCCTGGTGGCGGCGGACAGCAGGCCGACCTACGTGAAGTTCCACTGGAAGCCGAGGCACGGCCTGCAGTCCGTGGTCTGGAACGAGGCCGTGAAGATCAACGGGGCCGACCCGGACTTCCACCGGCGAGACCTGTGGGAGGCGATCGCCCGGGGCGACTACCCCGAGTGGGAGCTTGGCCTGCAGCTCTTCGACGACGACTTCGCCGACCGCTTCGAGTTCGACGTCCTGGACCCCACCAAGCTCATCCCGGAGGAGGTGCTCCCGGTCAGGCCGGTCGGACGGCTCGTGCTCGACCGCGTCGCCGGCAACTTCTTCGCCGAGACCGAGCAGGTCGCCTTCTGCACCCAGAACATCGTGCCCGGCATCGACTTCACCAACGACCCGCTGCTGCAGGGCCGCAACTTCTCCTACCTGGACACCCAGCTCAAGCGGCTCGGCGGCCCGAACTTCACGCGGCTGCCCGTCAACGCGCCCCGGTGCCCCGTTGCCCACTTCCAGCAAGACGGGCACATGGCGCTGGACAATCCGCCCGGCCGGGCGAACTACGAGCCCAATTCCTGGGCCGGGGCCGAGGCAGGCCCGCGCGAGGACCGATCCGGGGGCTTCACCAGCTACGCCGAGGACCTCGAAGGGCGCAAGCGACGGCTGCGCCCGGAGAGCTTCGCCGACCACTACAGCCAGGCCCGCCAGTTCTACGTCAGCCAGGCCGGCATCGAGCGGCGGCACATCGCCGACGCCTTCACCTTCGAGCTGAGCAAGTGCAAGCGAGCTGATATCCGGATCCGGATGGTGGCCGGGCTGCGCAACGTGGACGAGGACCTGGCCGCCACGGTGGCCGAGGGGCTCGGGCTGCGCGAGCTGCCGCCCGCGACCGAGCCGGCCCGCCCGCCGCGCGATGACCTCGCGCCGTCCCCGGCGCTGAGCATCCTCGGCAACGGGCCCGGCAGCTTCGCCGGACGCAAGATCGGCGTCCTGGTCACCAGCGGGGCGGACGCGGAAACCCTGGCCGCCCTGCGGTCGGCGGCGGAGTCCGAGGGGGCCACCGTGGAGATCGTCGCGCCAGTCGTCGGCGGGGCGGAGATGAGCGACGGCACCCGCGTGCCGGCCGACCAGCAGCTCGACGGGGCGCCCTCCGTCTTGTATGACGCCGTGGCGGTCCTGACCGCGCGCGACGCGGCGCGGGCGCTCGCGGCCAGCCCCGCCGCGCGGGACTTCGTGACCGACGCCGTCGCGCACTGCAAGTTCATCGGCTACACGAGCGCCGCCGCCGTGCTGTTCGAGACGGCGGGGCTGCCCGCCGACCCGGCCGACCTGGACGACGGCTTCGTCAGCCTGACCGACTACCCGGCCGCCGAGCTCGTGACCCGGTGCCGTCAGCTGCGGTACTGGCACCGCCGGGACGCCATGGTCGCCTGACCGCGTCCGGCCCGCGCCCTGCAGCGGGAGGGCGGCGGGGAACCCCTGGGGTTCCCCGCCGCCCTCCCGTCAACAGGGCTAGTCCTCGAAATACTCTTCCTCGACGATCTCGCTCCGCTGCCGTGCCGCCGGCACCGGCTGGATGCCCTCCGGCGGGGTGGCCGTGGCGGGGGGCCCGGAAAGCTCTCCCGGCGCTGGCGCGCCCTCGGGCTGGTCCGCGACGTACTCGTCCACGTCCCGGACCACGGTCGTGCGGCGCGGGAACGCGCGGGTCCGCCGGACCAGCAATTGCCTGCCGACCCAGCCGCGGCGGCGCAGGTACAGCGCGATCAACCCGATCGCCATGCACACGTAGCCTGCTATCTGCACGTTGAAGAACGACGGGTGGGCGGTCACGGCGAACGCGAGAATGGCACCGAAACCGATGAGCGCCAGGCTTCCTCCGGTCCTCATCTCTTGTCCTTTCTCTTCGTCGGGAGGCTCACGCCTAGGGCGCGGCGCCGCGGTTCTTACCGCGAATTCCGGCTGCTCGCTACCCGGCACCTGTCCGCTTATTCCGCCGACGACCAGCCATCTGCCCTTAACCACGTAATTGTTCAAGGCGCGCGCTGCCGCGGGCACGTTGATCGTCTCCCGGCCCCGCCCGGCGGGACGTGCATGTCGATGAGGGCGTACTTGCCCCTGGTCTTCGGCTGGCCGGGCGATGGTGAGCGCGCGGGACAGGTCGTCGGGCGGGACCGGGCCCGGCTGGCCCGTCGTGAGGGCCTCCTTGCGCGATGCGCCGCTGGCGGTCAGCGGGCGAGCTCGGCAGAGCGCGGTGGCCTGCTACCCCGGCCCGTCCGCTTATCCCGCCTGATAACGGTTCGATGGTCCCTGGCTAGCCGCCCAGGCCCGATCGGGCCTGGTGCTCGGCTCAGTAGTAGTGGCGACGGCCGAGGAATCCGTGGCCGACCATGCCGAGCAGGGCCAGGATCAGGCCGATCACCACGAGGATGATGCCGATCGTCCAGAGAATGGGGATACTTGCGACGAATCCGACAATAAGGAGGATTATGCCGATAATTATCATGAGAACCTTCTTGCCCGTTGGTAGTGTGGTTCATCTCCCATACCGCGACCATGCGCCCCCAAACATTTTTGATACTTATCCCGCACGGCCAGCTCCCCTGGGCGGACCTGGCTGAGCCTGCGCGAAAGAGTGGTTTGAACGGCCTGCAGCGGGAAGCCGGTAGTCATCCAACGGGAGGAGTGACATGGGCTTCATGGACAAGCTCCGCAACAGGTTCACCATGAGCAAGGGCCGGGCCAAGCAGGAAGCGGGCCGGGCAACGGGGGACCCCTACCTTGAGGGCAGGGGCCAGGCAGAGCGCGTTGAGGGCGCCGGACGGCAGGTCGGCGAGCAGGTCAAGGACGCCGGCAAGGATGTCCGGGACGCCTTCAAGTAATCACGCGCTCAAGACTTACCGGGAGGCGCTCGCCGCGACGGTGACCGTCGCGGCGAGCGTCGCGCGTGCTCAGCCCCGCTTCGCGGGCGAACTGGCCCGCGAAGGCAGCATCCCGGACGCATACCGCGGCTGGTTACGGGTAGCAGGCGCGGGCACTCAACGAGGTTGCTACCAAGGGACGGGATGATGGGACTTTTCCGCAGGACGCCGCGGCCGGCGCATGCCAGCCGCAAGCCGAGCAGGGCCGAGCGGCGGGCGGCGGCGCGCACCGCGCAGGCCGAGGCCAACCTGACGCGGACCGAGCAGCAGATCCACCAGCTCGCCGACGAGGCCCGCCGCGACCTGAAGGGCCCGGCCTAGCCGGGAAGCTGGCCGATCATGGGCGGAACTACCGGTAACGACATCGGCACGACGCGGACCGCGGATGGCCAGGAAGAGCAGACCGCCGCGCAGGAGACGCCTGCGACCTCACCGCGCATCGAGGAGGTAGCGAAGGACAACCCGGTCCGCGAGGCGCTCGCGGAAGCCGAGGCCCAGCGCCAGCAAGGCACTTTCGGCAAGCCAGGCCGGCCGCTGAACCCCCGCTCCCCCTTCATGATCGGGATGAAGGCCACCGCGGGCGTCATCACCGTCATCGCCCTGGTCGAGCTGCTGCTCAAGGCCCGCTCTGTGCTGATCCTGATCGGGCTGGCGTTCTTCATCGCGGCGGGCCTTGACCCGGTCGTCGTCTGGCTCACCCGCCGCGGCCTGCGGCGCTGGATGGCGGTGAGCGTCGTCTTGCTGGCGCTGGTCGCGCTGGTCGGCGGGTTCATCGCCGCCGCCATCCCGCCGGTCGCGTCCCAGACGAGCGCGCTGATCAAGGAGCTGCCGCACTACGCGCAGCAGCTGCAGAACCACAACTCCACCCTCGGCAAGCTCAACGACAAGTACCAGGTACAGCAGCGCGTCAGCACCCTGCTCAGCACCAAGGGCAGCGCGCTGGTCGGCGGGGTCATCGGCGCGGGCCAGATCGTGGTCAGCACGGTGTCGTCGATTGTCCTGGTTGGCGTGATGACGATCTACTTCCTGGTCGGCATGCCGCAGGCCAAGCTGTTCTTCTACCGCATGGTGCCGCGCTCGCGGCGCGCGCGGGTAATCCTGCTCAGCGACGAGATCTTCACCAAGGTGGGCGGCTTCGTCCTCGGCAACGTGATCACCTCGTTCATCGCCGGCCTCGGGACGTTCCTGTGGATGGTGGCGTTCGGCATCCCCTATGCCGCGCTGCTCGGCCTGCTCGTGTTCCTGCTCGACCTCATCCCGGTCATCGGCTCGACCGTCGGCGGCATCATCGTCACCTTGGTGGCGCTCACCGTCTCAGTGCCGGTGGCCGCCGCGACCCTGGCCTTCTACGTCGTCTACCGGCTGGCCGAGGACTACCTCCTGGTGCCGCGGATAATCGGGCGCACGGTCAAGGTCCCCGCGCTGGCGGGCATGATCGCGATCGTCCTCGGCGGCGTCGTCATGGGCATCATCGGCGCGCTCATCGCCCTGCCCGCCGCCGCCGCGATCCAGTTGCTGCTGGAGGAGATCACCTTCCGGCGCCTCGACAACAGCTAGCCCGAGGGCGGGGCGGCGGGGTGATGGCGTCGCCGCTCGTCGGCTCGGATTGCGTTTGTCATGTCTTGGCGGCCTTGTCGACGTCGTGCTCGCGGCCGTCGCGGCCGATGCGGTCATCCGGGGTGAATACCTGCGCAAAGTGCGCGTCTAGTTCCCCGGCCGCGCCGGCGGCGAACCCGCAGAAGCACGAGAGCCTTCCGCCTTCCTCGTGGGCGCGGCCGTCGTTCCCTATCCCGCCGTCAGGCGCGAAGACCAGCTGCAGGTGATCGCTCATCTGCTCGTCTTCGAGTTCCGTAAAGCCGCACAAGCATTGGACAATAACCATGCCAGTACCTTCCTTTTGAGTTTTCCCAGTTCGGGCGGGCGGCGTCAGGGTGTCCTGATCATCGACCAGGTCACCTTTCCCCCGTAGCGCTCTCGCGGATAGTAAAAGCCGCAGTCGGCACTGAGCGTGGCGACGATCGCCAGGCCCCGGCCGCTCTCGTCCTCGACGGCGGCCTCGCGCGGCACGGGCGCGGCCAGGGTCGCGTCCCAGGCCAGAATGGCGAGTACTCCCGGTCCGCCCCGTAGCCACAGCCGGACGGGCGGCGGCGCCGACCGCCACGCCACCGCGCGCGTGGCGACCACGGCATTGGTGACGAGCTCACTGGCGACGAGCGAGGCTACCACCTCGAATTCCGCCAGCCCCCATTCCGGCAGGAGCTTGGCGATGCGTCGCCGGACGGCTCGCGGTGCCGCCTCATCGGATTCCAGCGGCAGCCAATCGCGATGCGGCAGCCGGTCAAGCAGTCGCATGTCGGGTGGCCACGGGTGTGCCCGCATGACCGGCCCGGTCGCGGCGCGCGTGTTATCGGCATTCACCGAGTTTCCCTTGCTCGGGGTCATTGGACGGATCCCGCCCGGAGAGGGAGGGCAAGCGGGAAACCGTGGGACCAGTCTGCCGTTCGGGGCGTACCGTAAGTAGCGGCAATGACTGCCCATCGTGACTGCGCAGCGGCGGGCGACCATGCGGCAAAGGGCCAAGACATGCGGAGGCGACCATGGCCAGTGCGGAAGCAGGCGGATCAGGCTCGTTCGCCGCGGAATTGAGGGCACAGCGCGCGGCACGCGGCTGGACGCAGGTCGAGGTGGGCAAGCGCATCGGCTACAGCGGCTCGTTCATCTCCGACGTCGAGCGCGGCGACCGCTCCCCCAGCGGAGACTTCGCCCAGCGCTGCGATGAGGCATTCGGCCTGCCCGGCACGTTCGCCCGGCTGTATGAGGACCTTCGCCGCAACGCCTTCCCGCCGTTCTTCGCCCCGGTCCTGCCCTACGAGCGCGAGGCGGACAAGATCCACGGGTGGTGCCTCGGAGGTGTGCCGGGGCTTATGCAAACGCAGCGGTACGCCAGATCGGTCATCCGCGCTCGCCGTCCCAGGGACGGGGAGGAATCCATCGAGCGCACCGTTACCGCCCGCATGGAACGGCAGGAGATCCTGGCCAGGCCCAGGCCACCCATGCTGTGGTACGTGATGCACGAGGGCGTTCTGAGGCATGTCGTCGGGGACCAGCAGATCATGGGTGAGCAGGTCGATAAGCTCATCAAGGCCGCCGAAGCGCCCGGGATCGTGATCCAGGTCCTCCCGTTCACCGCGAACGACCACGCGGGTATCGAGGGGCCGATATGGATCTACGAGCGCCCCGGAGGCCCGGCGGTCGCCTACACCGAGTGCTACGGCGGCGGCCGGCTGATAGAGGGACAGGACGAGGTCGCGGACCTGACCCTGGTGATGGGGATGCTGCGCGCGGCGGCCCTTTCGCCACGGGACTCCCTGCACCTCATGCGAGCGATCAGGAGAGATCTTGACGGATAACTGGCGGAAGTCCACCCACAGCGGCGGATCCGGAGGCGAGTGCATCGAGACGGGGACCAGAGCCGGACTGGTCCTGGTCCGCGACACCAAGGACAACGGCGAAGGGCCGGTCCTGCGCGTTTCCGCGGAAACGTGGCGGACGTTCACCGCGGCCGTCCGCGCGAACGCGGCAAGCGGCCGCCTTTTGTGACGCGGCGCCACCCATCCGGCTGGAACGCGCCGAGCCGCTGGGCGTGCCGCTGGGCCGGGGAGACTTCGCACAGTCTGCGACCACTTTTAGCGGCGATATGGGCGGAATGTCCATACGGGAAGTGTGTTAAGTTGGCGGGCGGGTGCCGGGGCTGCCCGCTGCGCCGGCCGTCACTCGCCCAGGCAGTAGATGGCGTAGGCGCGCCGCAGCACCGGGAGCGCCACGTTGCGGACGGGAACGCCGCCGGGGGTCGCGCCGTACTCCGAGCCCGCGTGCGCGTGGCCGTGGACGCAGAGGTCGGCGTTCGCGCTGTCGGCCGCCTCGGCGAGGAAGTAACTGCCGAGGAACGGGTAGATCTCCAGGGGCTCACCCGCCAGCGTCCCGGCGACGGGCGAGTAGTGAGTGAGCGCGACACGGAAGTCGGCGCTGAGGTCGCGCAGCGCCTTGCCGATGGCCTCGGCGGCGAGCCGGGAATGACGGACGAAGGCCTTGGTCTCAGGCTCGCCGAACTCGCTCGCGCAGCGGTGCGGGAAGCCGCCACCGAAGCCCTTGCCGCCGGCTACGCCGAGCCGCCCGCCTGGCAGGTCAAGCTCGACGCCGGTCCCGTCGAGCACCGTCATCCCTGATTCCCTCAGCAGGGCGATGATCGGCCCTTCGCTGTCGCAGTGGTAGTCATGGTTGCCGAGCACCGCCACCACCGGTATGCCCAGGTCCGCGAACTCCCCCGCGACCACCTCGGCCTCGGCGACGGTGCCGTGCTGGGTAAGGTCCCCCGCCAGGAGCAGGACGTCCGCCCGCTCGCCGATGCCGGCCAGGTGCGGCCTCATCCGGCCGCGGGTGTCAGGGGCCAGGTGGACGTCCCCGACCGCGGCCACCCGGATCACGGGGATGCCTCGTGCGGGGGCGGTACCTCCGGCGCGGGGGCTAGCTCCTCGGGGAGCGGCAGCACCTCTGGCGCGTCCGGCGGCAGCACCTCGGTCACCGTCACCTCACTTCTGATGGTCAGCCCTGGTGCGTGCTCCGCGGCGACCCGGGCGACGAGCAGCCGGCGTTCCGCGCTGGCCACCTGGCCATACAGCACGACGACGCCATCACCGTGCACCTCGACGCGGACGCCGAGCTGCATGGGTGCGGGGGTCGCCGTTCAGCGCGCGCTCGACCTGGCCCGCCAGGTAGATGTCTTCCTTCACCGGTCATCCCTCCCCGGTCCAGATTCGCAGCTCGCGGAGCAGGACGAGGAAGGCGGTCGCGAACGGGGACTCGGCTGTCTCGGCGCAGACCCGGCCCCAGTCGACCTGCTCCCGCAGCGGGCGCACGCAGGTCAGCGTGGCCGCGAAGTCGGCGTGATGCTCGGAGAAGGCCGACAGCCACCCGATCGTCAGGTCAGTGGCGGACAGGACGGGCATCGGCACGGCAGCGACGTTGATCTCCTCGGCGCGGCCGAGTACCGCATCCATGTCCTGGTGCCCGGCTAGCCGGAAGATGAGGTCGACCATGCGATCGTCGTCGTAGGCCTTGATCAGCCAGCCCTCGGGAGGCACTTCGACCCGCATGCCCTGCGCCGTGAACGCGCGCGCCGCCGCCTCGGCGTCCGCCTCGCGGATCGCGAAGTCGACGTCGTGCACGGGCGGTGCCGCGCCCCGGGCGTACGCCGCGCCGCCGCCCGCCAGGGCGAAGGGCAGGCCCTGGTCCCGCAGCACCGTCGCGGCCTTCTTGAGCGTATCGATCAGCAAGAAGGGCGATCCCTCCGGCGTGGTCGCGATTGCGCTGCTCATCGGCGCTCGCCTGACGGCGGACGCGCGCTGCGAGGCTTCCTCATGAGGTCCCGCCTACCCGTCCCGGCGACAGTAAACTTCGGCGCTCACGTGCGGCGCGTTGCGGGCAAGGTAGCTCGCGGCCGCGCTGGTGGCGATCGTCCCTGGTCACTCCCGCCAGCTCAGCGAGTTCCTGAGGCCGATCTCGATGTCGGCGGCGGCGGCGCGGACCGTGGGAACGAGCGCGCGCATCTCCTTCACCGACTTGCGGCCGATGTGCGTGGAGAGGTTGACCGCCGCGCGCACCCGGCCGGTGCGGTCGCGCACCGGGGCCGCGATCGCGACCAGCCCCTCCTCCAGCTCCTGGTCCACGAGCGCGTAGCCGTCCGCGCGGACCCGGTTGAGCTCGGCCCGGAACGCGCTGACGTCGGTGATGGTGCGCGGCAGCACCGGGACCAGCTGATACGTGTCGAGATAGGCGTCGAGATCCACCGGCGGCAGGTTGGCGAGCAGGACGCGCCCCATGGCGGTCGCGTAGGCGGGACGCCGGGCGCCGATGTTGACCGAGATGGTCATGAGCGCCGGGCCCGGCACCCGCACGACGTACACGATGTCGCGGCCGTCGAGGATGGACCCCTCGCTGGCCTCGCCGGTCTCCGCGACGAGCTGCTCCAGGCGGGGCAGGGCGATGTCCGGGAAGGACAGGGCGGACAAGTAGGCGTAGCCGAGCTCGAGCACCCGCGGGGTGAGCTCGAAGCGGTTGTTCTTGCCGTAGACGTAGCCGAGCTCGCCCAGCGTCAGCAGGAACCGGCGCACGGCGGCGCGGGTCAGGCCGAGCTCCTGCGCGATCTCCGAGACCGTCAGCGACGGCCGCTCGGCGCTGAAGACCCGGATAATCGCCAGGCCGCGCTCAAGGGACTGGATGAAGTCGCGGGAACGAACGTTCTCGTCAGTCTCGTCATCGAGCATGCCTTCAGCTTCCGGACGGCCGGACGCGGCAAGCACGCCTCGCCGGCCTCCCACCGAGGCGTCACGCGGATTCGTCTTCATGCGGCTACCTGACGTAAGAGGCACCATTGATGTCAAGTGTCGACCCCGTAAGACTAGGGCAGCCGTCGGTGGCCAGGAAGGCGATTAGGACCGCTACCTCCTCCGGCTGAACGTGCCGGCCCATCGCCAGGCCCTCGGCCACCGCGGAGCGCGTGATGCCGTCTTGTCCCGCGATGCCCATGCCCGCGTCCACGACGCCCGGGGCGAGGACGTGCACGCGCAGGCCATCACGCGCGTGGGCGCGGGCGAACGTCTGGGCGAGGTTGCGGATGGCCGCCTTGGACGCCGCGTACGAGCTGACGTCCCTGATCCGGGATCCCTGCTCGGCCGCCCAGCTCGACAAGACGATCACCGTGCCGGAGCCGCGGGCGACGAACGCCCGCACCGCCTCGCGCATCAGGGCGCCCGCGCCGATGACGTTGACCTGCAGCGCCTGCTGCCAGCCAGCGTCCCATTCCGCGTCAGGGCCGTCGACCGGGGTGTCCGGGATGACGCCCGCGTTGAGCACCAGGACGTCCACCTGGTGCCCGGCGCAGGCGTCGCGCCACAGACGGCGCGCCGCGTCCGGGGTATCGAGGTCGCCGGCGAGCAGGACGGCGCGGCCGGCCGGCACGCCGGCCAGGGCCGCCTCCGCGCCCGGCCGGTTCGAGCGGTAATGGGCGAGCACGGTCGCGCCGGCGGCCGCGAGGGCCCGCGCGGTGACGCTGCCGATGCCGCCGGAGGCGCCGGTCAGCAAGACGGTGCGTCCCGCCAGGGCGGTGGAGTCAAGGATCATCGGGTGGCCTCAGAGGATTCCGCAGTCGACATTGAGCAGCTGGCCGGTCATGCCCGACGACGCGCCGCTGGTCAGGAACGTGATCACCTCGACGACCTCGTCCACGCTCGCGATCCGGCGCAGCGCCGTCGCGCGGCCGGCCTGGTCAATCGCCTCCTCGACGCTGAGCCCGGTGCGTTCCTCGCGGGCCGCCATGCGCGAGCGCAGCGCGTCGGTCGCGATCGGGCCTGGCGCCACGGCGTTGACCCGCACGCCGTCGGGGCCGAGCGCGAGCGCAGCCGAGCGCACGATGCCCAGCGCGGCGTGCTTGCTCGCCACGTAGCTGGTGATGTTGGGATCGCCGCGCCAGGAGTTCAGCGAGGCGACGACGGTGATCGCCCCGCCCGCCGCCAGCAGCGGTGCCGCGTGCTTGATCGTCGCCGCGACGCCGAGCACGTTGACCGCGAGGACCCGCTCGAAGTCGTCCAGGTCCAGGTCGGCCGGCCGCTGCCACGAGGGCACGACGCCCGCGGCGGCCACCACCGCGTCAAGCCCGCCCAGCGCCTCGCCCGCGGCCCGCACCGCCGCGGCGAGGCTGAGCTCGTCGCGGACGTCGGCGACGATGGCGCTCCACCCCGCCGGAGGCGACGCCGGCCGGGACGACGGAAGGTCCACGATCACGCCCGAGGCCCCCAGGCGGGCGAAGCGGGCCGCCACCGCGGCACCGATTCCGCTGGCGCCGCCGGTGACCAGCGCGCGCCGGCCCGCCAGCGGCCCGCCCGCGCCCGTCATAGCGACACCGCCGCGTCGCGCAGGAGCGCGTGGTCGGCGACGGGGTCGCCGTCGCGCGGGTCGACGTCGACGATCACCTCATCGACGCCGGCCTTCGCCAGCCCGGCGAGATGGGAGGCCACGAGGGCGGCGCGCCCGGCGGAATCGACGATGCGGGCCACGATCCGCATCGCGCCCGGGTCGCGCCCGGCCTCGGCGGCCGCCGCTCGCACGGCGGCGGCCTGCGCGGCGAGCGACTCGGGGTCGAGGCTCGAGCGCGGACTGCTGGGCGAGCCAGCCGTCGCCGGCCGTCCCGGCGCGGCGCAGGGCGCGCGGCGAGTGGCCGCCGATGTACACGGGGACCGGCGCCGGCGGGGCCGGCAAGACGATCAGGCCCGGCGGCAGGTGGTAGTGGCCGCCCGAGAGCCCGGGCGGGCGTCCCGTCCAGCAGGCCCGCATCACGTCGATCCACTCGAGCAGCCGGGCGCCGCGCCCGTCGAACGGCGCGTCGAGGGCATCGAACTCCTCGCGCAGCCACCCGGCGCCCACCCCAGCTTCGACCCGGCCGCCCGCGATCTGGGCGACGCTGGCGACCTGCTTGGCCAGCAGGACCGGGTTGCGCTGCGGCACGACGAGCACCGCGGTGCCCAGGCGCACCCGCGTCGTGGCGGCCGCCGCGGCGGCGAGCACGACGATGGCCTCCAGGTAGGGCGTGTCCGCGGGCCAGGTCGCCCGGCCGTCGGCGGCGAAGGGATAGTGCGAGGCCATGACGCCCGGCAGCACGACATGGTCGCTCACCCACAGCGAGTCGAAGCCGGCCGCCTCCAGTTCGCGCGCGCGCACCGGAACGGAACCGCCGGCGACGGCCGAACCGGTGTGCGGCAGCTTCACGCCGAGCGCAATCGCGCCACTCACCTAGTGCTCATCTCCCTACTCGTCCCTACTCGCTTCGCTGCATTTTGCCGCCCGGTGCGCTGACCAGGCGATCCTGGTACCGGTCCAACCGGACTACCGACATGAGACCAGCTCAGGGCATTGTGCGTCAAGCGCACAATCGCCCGCAATGCGATTCACCGTACGTATTGCGGTCATGAGATCGGTATGCGAACATGGGCGGACATCTGGCCCGGTGCGCAGCGCCGCCACCGAGGCATGCATGACACGCACGCGACCTACCAGCCAGGAGGGACCGACGATGGTAGCCGCCCGTAGCAGATTCGGAGCGCTCACCGGCCTGGACCACATAGGGATAGGCGTCTCCGACATGGCCGCCTCGATGGCTTTCTACGCCGAGCTCGGATTCGACGATGTCGCGTTCGACTACGCCGGCCCCTCCCCGGGCTCACCGGGGTCAGCGGCCACGACCAGACCGACGCCCGCGTCGTGCTCCTGCGCAGCAGCAACCCGACCGTCCTTGGCCGCGCGGAGATCAAGCTGGTGCGCACGCTCAGCCGCCCCGTGCCGCCGATGCCCGCGGGCATGGCCTGGGGCGAGCCCGGCATCTGCGAGGTCTGCGTCCACGTCCACGGCCAGGCGCAGTTCCACGCCGGCCTCGTCGCTCGCGGCCACGCGAACCTGATGGACCCGAACGAGGCCGACCTCGAGCCGTACCAGACGCACTGCGGGCTGTCCTACGTCGCCGACCCGGACGGGGCCAAGATCGAGCTGATCGAATGGTCGACGCTCGAGGCGGGCTGGCCGGTCGCCGACGGCCCGCAGGGCGTCAACCATGTCGCGTTCGGCGTCACCGACATCGAGCGCACGCGGGACTTCTACCGGGAGCTCGGCTTCACCGGGCAGCTGTTCGAGTCCGACGGCTACTTCGAGCCGATGCACCCGTGGTATGCCCCCCGCACGCCGCCGCGGCAGCGGATGATGCTGCTGACCAGCCCCCTGGGCGGCAACCTCGAACCGGTGCAGCACACGCCGGCCTCGCCGGACATGCGAGGCGAGTGGGGGCACCTCGGCACCTTCGAGTTCGCGATCGGCTCGCGCTGCCTCGAGCGGTCGCTTGACCACCTCGCCGCGCGGGGCGTCAAGCTCGTCGGCGACCCCGCCGTGATCGACCTCGGCGGCGGGGCCACCTGGCGTTACGCCTACTTCGCCGATCCGGACGGACTGTACGTATGCGTGACGGAGGTACGCGCGTGACACCGGTGGAACTTGGCAGAAGCCGACGCGGACGACCAGCCGCCCGTGACCCCGGTCGTGGCGCTGCAGGGGATCCGCAAGTCCTTCGGCTCGCTGGAGGTGCTGCGCGGCATCGACCTGGACATTCACGCCGGCGAGCACGTGGTGCTCTTCGGGCCCTCGGGCTCGGGCAAGTCGACCGTGCTGCGCACGATCAACCTGCTCGAACCGCCCAGCGCCGGCTCCCTCAAGGTCGACGGGGTCGAGTACGGGCCGGGCCTGCGCCGGCGGCCCGGGCCAGCGGCGGGGCAAGCCGCTGACGCTGCGCCGCACGGTCGGCATGGTCTTCCAGCAGTTCAACCTGTTCCCGCACCTCACCGCGCTGGACAACATCGTCTTGCCGCTGCGTTCCGTGCGCGGGCTGCGCGGTAGTGAGGCGGAACTGAAGGCCGCCGAGGCGCTGCACCGGGTCGGACTGCTCCAGCGCGCCGCTCACTACCCGGCGCAGCTGTCCGGCGGGCAGCAGCAGCGGGTGGCGATCGCGCGGGCGCTGGCCATGGACCCCAAGGTCATGCTCTTCGACGAGCCCACCTCCGCGCTCGACCCCGAGCTGGTCGGCGAGGTGCTGCGGACCATGCGCGAGGTGGCCGAGACCGGCATGACCATGGTCGTGGTCACCCACGAGCTCGGCTTCGCCCGCGAGATCGGCGACCTGGACGTCTTCATGGAGGACGGGCGGATCGTCGAGCAGGGGCCGCGGGCCATCTTCGACAACCCCACCAGCGTGCGCGCACGCGAATTCATCAAGGCGGTGCGCTGATGAGCGGACTCAGCAACGTCGACTGGGCACTGATATGGGACGACCGCGCGCAGTTGCTTGACGGGCTGCGGGTCGCCGTCGAGGTGTCGCTCGTGGCCCTCGTGATCTCGGTGCTCGTCGGGCTGCTGCTCGCCCTGATGCGGATGGCGAAGCCTCCCTTCACCTGGATCGCCTGGCTGTACATCAACATCTTCCGCGGCGTGCCCGCCATCGTCACCGGGCTGTGGGTGTTCTTCGGCCTCTCCCTGGTGCTCGGGGTCAACTTCAGCGTCTTCCAGGCCGGCGTGATCACGCTCTCCCTGCTTTACAGCGCGTTCATCGCCGAGATCTACCGCGCCGCGCTCGGGGCGATACCGCACGGCCATCGCGAGGCCGGGCAGGCGCTGGGCATGCGCGGCTCCCGGGTCTTCGTGTCGGTGACACTCCCCCAGGCCACGAAGATCGCGCTGCCCAACATCGGCAGCATGTACATCGGCATGATCAAGGACACCTCGACCCTCACCCTCATCGGCCTGGCCGAGGTGGTGCGCACGACCCAGAACATCGTCTCGCTCAACTACCAGTACTTCGCGCTGTACACCGCGGCCGCGCTCATCTACGTCGTCGTCGCCTTCCTCATCGACCTGGTCTTCCGCGCACTCGAAAGCAGCTACACCACGCCGCCGCGCGGGACCATCTCGCGGCTGCTGCGGTCGCGCAAGCGCAAACGCATTGAGCGCGTGGTGAGCAAGGTCGCCGCCGCCGCCTGAGCGCCGATCCAGGACAGCGCTGCCGAGATCGTCGGCAGTCGCGCTTACCGGCCCCTGCCGACGATCTCGGCAGTAACGCAAACCCGCAGTTCGACACGGCGGCTCCGTCGGCGTGTCCCGATTCGTGTGCCATTCCGTACCCAGAGAGGTATTTGCCATGTCCGAGAAGACCACGCGCTCACTGTTGCGACGCGGCGCGGTGGCCGTTGCCGGCCTCGTGGCCGCCAGCGCCCTGGCCGCCTGTAGCAGCTCGTCCTCCTCGTCCAGCGCGTCGTCGGCCCCCGCCACCGGGGGCAGCTCGTCGGCCACCGCGGCGGCCGCGGCGGGCCTGATGCATCCCGGCGTCCTGACCGTCGGGATGAACCTGCAGTTCAAGCCGGAGATGTACCTCAACAACGGCCAGCCGGCCGGCTACGACGTCGACCTGCTCAACAAGCTGGCGGCGAAGCTCGGCGTCAAGCTCCAGATCCAGAACCTCGACTTCAACGGGCTCATCCCCGGGCTGATCGCCAAGAAGTTCGACCTGGTGTCGGTGGGGCTGACGCCGACGGCGGCGCGCCAGCAGGTCGTGGACTTCACCCGCTCGTACGTCCCCTACGCCAGCGTCCTGGCGGTCAAGGCGAGCGACAACTCGCCCGCGCAGATCGCCACCTACAACAAGGGCGGCGACACGATCACCGCGCTGCAGGGGTCCTCGGACCAGACCGTCGCGCAGGCGGACTTCCCGAAGGCGCACGTGCTAGGCCTGAGCGACCAGAACGCGACGCTCCTTGAGGTGGCGACCGGGCGGGCGCAGGGCGCCGTGCTGGAGAACTACATCCTCGCGCAGTACCAGCAGGCCAACCCGAACCAGGTCAAGCAGGCCGCGCTGGCCAAGCCGCTGTCGCTGTCCTACGGCGCGTGGGCGGTCCAGAAGGGCGACTCGGCGCTGCAGACCGAGCTGAACTCGTTCCTGTGCTCGGCGCAGGGCGACGGGACGCTCGCCGCGCTGTACCAGCAGGACTTCGGCGCCACGATGCCCGCCATGCCTGGCGGTTGCTGACCCGTGGCCCTGGTTAGCAGCACGCACGACCTGCTTGTCGTGGGCGGCGGCCCGGCGGGCATCCGCGCCGCCGGCGCCGCCCGCCAGGCGGGGCTGTCGGTGGTGCTCGTCGATGAGCGCCCGACGCTGGGCGGCCAGATCTACAAGCAGCCCGGCCCCGGGTTCACGGTCACCGACCCGTCCGCGATGGACCGGCAGTTCCGCCAGGGCCGGGCGGTGATCGAGTCCCTCGACGGCGCCGGCGTCGACGTGCGCCTGCGCACCAGCGTCGTCGCCGTCGAGGGGCCGACGAGCGTGCTGGTGACCGAGGGTGAGCCGGCGTCCGCCGTGGTGACGCCCCGGACGGTCGTCGCCGCCGGCGCGCACGACCGCCCGGTGGCGTTCCCCGGCTGGACGCTGCCCGGGGTGATCACGGCCGGCGGACTGCAGACGCTGGCGAAGACCCAGCGGGTGCTGCCCGGCCGGCGCATGCTGTTCGCGGGCTCGGGGCCGGTGGCGCTCGCCTTCCCCGCGCAGCTCGCGCACTACGGGGCGGACATCGCCGAGGCGCTCGAGGCCGGCCCCGCGCCGCGCCCCGGCGACCTGCTCCGCATCGCGCGGGCCGCGCGCGGGAACACCGCCCTGCTGCGCGACGCGGCCCGCTACCGAACGCTGCTGCTGCGCCACCGGGTGCCGCTGCGCTACGGGCGCATCATCGTGCGGGCCGAGGGCGACGGCCGGGTGCAGCACGTCGTGCACGCGGCGGTCGACGCCGACTGGCGCGTGGTCCCTGGCACCGAGCGCGGCGTCGACGTGGACGTGCTCTGCCTCGGCTACGGCTTCGTCTCCTCGATTGAACTGCCGCGGCTGCTCGGCTGCGGCTTCGACTACGCCGAGGACCTCGGCGGCCACGTCGTCCGGCGCGACGGCTGGCTGCGCACTACCGTCGCCGGCGTCTACGCGGCCGGCGACGGCGCCGGAGTCGAGGGCTCCTACGTCGCCCTCGACGAGGGGACGATCGCCGGCACCGCCGCCGCGCTCGATGCCGGCGCGATCGGCCAGGCGCGGGCGGACGCGCTCACCGCGACCGCCCGCGCGCGGCTCGCGCGCCGCCGGGCCCTGACGGCGGCGACCGGCCGCCTTTACCGTGTCGGGCCGGGCATCACCGAGCTCGCGGCGCCCGACACGATCGTCTGCCGCTGCGAGGTCGTCTCCCGGCACGCGATCGACGCCGCCGTCGACGCCACCGACGACATCAACGTGGTGAAGGCCTTCACGCGGGCCGGCATGGGGCCGTGCCAGGGGAAGAACTGCCAGCGCCACATCGCCGCGATGATCGCCCGCCGGCACGGGCACGACCTCGCGGACGTCCCGCTGGCGACACCGCGCATGCCGTTGCGGCCGGTCCCGGTCGCGGCGATGGCCGATCACGCGATCGAGAGCCCGGGCTCTTCCTGGCCCCGGGCGACAGCGAGGAGGTTCCCTCATGAGCGCCGAGCGCTGGCTGCCTGCCGAGGCGAGCCGCCGCGACCTGCCCGCCAGCACCGACGTCCTCGTCGTCGGCGGCGGGATCGCCGGCACGGCGATGGCTTACTACCTCGCGAGGAGCGGGGTGGACGTCGTGCTCGTCGAGCGCGGCGAGCTCAACCGCGAGGCCTCCGGTACCAACGCGGGCAGCTTCCACCTGCAGCTCGCGATCCACCAGCTGTCCGGTCAGGGCTCGGCCGCCGACCGCGACCGGCTGCTCGCCGAGGCGCGGCTCAGCCTCAGGGCGTTCGACGTCTGGCGCGACCTCGCGCGGGAGCTCGACGGCCCCCTCGACGTGCACCTCACCGGCGGCTGGATGGTCGCCGAGACCGACGAGCAGCTGCGCACGTTGCATGAGAAGCACGAGCTTGAGCAGCTGGCCGGCATCGAGACCGAGGTCGTGACCGGCGCGCGGCTGCGCGAGCGCGCGCCCTACCTCGCCGAGCGCCTCACCGGCGCCACCTACTGCCCGATCGAGGGGCACGCCAACCCGCTCGCCGTTGCCCCGCTGTACGCCCTGCGCGCCGCGGAGCACGGAGCGGTCATCCGCACCGGGACCGCCGTCCGCTCGATTGACGTGACCGGGACAGGGACGCGGCGGTTCACCGTGCGCACCGACGCGGGGGCCATCACCGTCCGCCGCGTCGTCGACTGCGCGGGAGCGTGGTCGGGCGAGCTGGCCGCCATGGTCGGGCTGCGGCTCCCGGTCCGGCACGAGGGGCTGCACGTCAACGTCACCGAGCCGCGGCCGGCCCTGCTGGTCCCGATGGTGCAGCACATCGGCCGCCGGCTGACCCTGAAGCAGACCGAGCAGAACACGTTCATCATCGGCGGCGGGTGGCCGTCACCGGCCGCGCCCCCGCCGGGCCGTTACCCCACCGCCTGGCACAGTGCGGCCGGCAACACCGCCGTGGCCGTGTCCGTGATCCCCGCGCTGGCCGACGTCCGGGTGGTGCGGACCTGGTCGGGCGTCATCGTCTTCACCGACGACTTCTCCCCCGTCGTGGGCGAGTCCCGGCTGGTGCCCGGCTTCCACGTGTGCGTGTCGTCGACCGGGTTCACCTTCAGCCCGATCTTCGCGCGGCAGCTCGCCGAGCAGATGGTCGCGCCCGCGAAGGCGCCCGCGTTCCCTGATCGCTATTCACCTGACCGGGCCACCTCCGCCGTGGCCCGCTGACAGCAGGAGCAGCAATGAACCGCGACGACGTCGACTGGCGGGGCTACTTCCCCGCGTTCGTCACCCCGTTCACGCAGGACGGCGCGCTCGACCTCGGCACCGCCCGCGCGCTCGTCGACCACTACGCCGCCGAGGGCATGCACGGCATCGTGGTCAACGGCACCTGCGGCGAGTGGTTCTCCCAGGACGCCGACGAGCGCCGGGCGCTTGCCGAGGCCACCGTCGGGCAGGCGGCCGGGCGGCTGCGCGTCCTGGTCGGGTGCACCTCCTACCGCGCCGACCAGGTCGTGGAGCTCGCGCGGCACGCCCTGGCCGCCGGCGCCGACGGCGTGCTGGCCTCACCGCCGCCGTACGCCAAGCTGTTCCCGGACGAGGTCGTCGCGTACTACGAGGACATCAGCGCCGGCATCGACGGCCCGCTCGTCGTCTACAACTGGCCGCACGGCAGCGGCGTCGACATCGGCCCCGATCTCGCCGACCGGCTCGCCGACGTCGACCGCGTCGTCGCGATCAAGGACAGCACGCCGGACGCCGACCAGTTCTTCGAGACCTCGCGCCGGGTCCGTGACCGCGTCCGCGTCTTCGGCCCCTACATGACCGTGCGCGGCGTCGGGGTGCTGCAGTCCGACGGCGGTGACGGCTTCGTCGGCGGCGGCTCGCTGTACGGGCGTCCCGACGCGCAGTTCTGGGAATCGGCGTGGCGCGGCGAGTTCGAGGCCCCGCTCGCGCACGCCAGGGCCAGCGAGCGCCTCTTCGACAAGCTGTGGCTGCCCGGCGGCTGGGCCGGCCAGTACGGCGCCTACCAGAGCCAGCTGAAGGAGCTCATGCGCATGCTCGGGCAGCCTGCCGGGCACGTGCGGCGCCCCCGGCTGCCCGTCACCGACCCGGCGAGCCTGGCGGCCCTGCGCGCGGCCCTGGTGGAGGAGGGCCTGCTGCCCGCCACGGCGGTGGCACCGTGACGAGGCGGCCCCGGCTGCCGGCGCCGGCCGGCCTGCGGCGCGGGCCGCTCGTCACGCTGACGATCGACGGGCGGCCGGCCAGGGCCTACCTCGGCGAGAGCGTCGCGGCGGCGCTGCTCGCCGACGGGACCGGCGACCTGTCCACCCGCACCACCCGCGGCGGCGACCCGCGCGGCGTCTTCTGCGGGATGGGGGTCTGCTTCGACTGCCTGGTGGTCGTCGACGGGATCCCCGGCACCCGCGCGTGCGTGACGTGGGTGCGGGACGGGATGACGGTGTCGCGGCAGGACGGCCCGGGCTACCCGCGCGGCCAGCTGGGCGGGCCCGCTGAAGCGCCCGCGCGCTGACCCGCCCGGCTGGCCCGCGCGGGCCGGCCAGCCGGGCGGGCCGGCCGGGCAGCCCGCGTCAGCCGGCCAGCCCGTCGACGCACAGGTACTTGATCTCGGTGAACTCGTCGATGCCGTGCCGCGATCCCTCCCGGCCGGCACCCGACTCCTTGACCCCGCCGAACGGCGCGCCCTCGTAGGAGATCAGCCCGGTGTTCACGCCGACCACGCCGAACTCCAGCGCCTCGCCGACCCGCCACATCCGGCCGAGGTCCCGGGTGAAGAAGTAGGACGCCAGGCCGAACGGCGTGTCGTTGGCGATCGCGACGGCCTCGTCCTCGGTCTCGAAGCGCAGCACGGCGGCGACCGGTCCGAACGTCTCCTCGCGGGCGATCAGCATGCCGGGCGTGACGCCGGTGATGAGCGTCGGCTCGAAGAACGTCTGCCCGAGCGGGTGCCTGCTCGCCGCCGGCGAGCACCGTCGCGCCGCCGCGGACCGCGTCGTCGATGTGCCGCCGCACCTTGGCCACCGCGTCCTGGGAGATCAGCGGGCCCTGCTCGGAGCCGTCGTCGAATCCGTTGCCGACCACGAGCGCCTCGATCGCGGCGCGGAAGCGCTCCACGAAGGCGTCGTGGATGCCGGCCTGGACCAGGACGCGGTTGGCGCACACGCAGGTCTGCCCGGCGTTGCGGAACTTCGACGCCATCGCGCCCGCCACCGCCGCGTCGAGGTCCGCGTCGTCGAAGACGATCAGCGGGGCGTTGCCGCCGAGCTCGAGCGCGACCTTCTTGACCGTCCGCGCGCTCTTGCTCATCAGCAGCTTGCCCACCGCGGTCGAGCCGGTGAAGCTCAGCGCGCGGACGACCGGGTCGGACGTCAGGACCTCGCCGATCATCTCCGGCTCGCCCACCACGACGTTCAGCACGCCGGCGGGGATCCCGGCGCGCGCGGCGAGCTCGGCCAGCGCGGTGGCCGACAGCGGCGTCTCGTCGGCCGGCTTGACGATCATCGGGCAGCCCGCGGCCAGCGCGGGGCCGGCCTTGCGCAAGATCATGGCCGACGGGAAGTTCCACGGCGTGATCGCGGCGCAGACGCCGACCGGCTGGCGCAGGGTGAGCAGCCGGCGGCTGGCGTTGTTGGTGGGGATGACGTCGCCGTAGGTCCGCTTGCACTCCTCGGCGTACCACTCGACGAAGCCGGCGCCGTAGAGGATCTCGCCGCGCGCCTCGGCCAGCGGCTTGCCCTGCTCGGCGGTGAGGATCGTCGCCAGGTCGTCGGCGTGGTCGACGATCAGGTCATACCAGCGGCGCAGGATCCGCGCGCGCTCCGGCGCGGTGACCGCCGCCCAGCCCGGCGCGGCGGCGGCGGCGCCGGCGATCGCGTCGCGCACGTCGGCCTCGTCGGCCTCGGCCATCCGGGCGATCACCAGGCCGGTCGCCGGGTCGGTGACGTCGATGCGCCGGCCGGTCCCGCCGGCTGCCAGGCGCCCGTCGATGAACAGGTCCTCGCGCAGCAAGGTCGGGTCCTGGAGCTGGGAGCGGTGGAACGACGAACCCATGGCGGTGCCTCCTCGGCGCTGGACGGCCGGTCAGGGCGAGCCCTCCGGTGGCCGGTATGCGAGCAATCGTACGCTAAGCGCCCATATCTTGCTACATTGTGCGCAGCGGCCCCGCGACGCGGGCCTGCCCCGCCGGCTGTGACCCGACCACCTTCCACCGACGCGACGAATAGGCAGCCATGACGATCGAGGACATCGACAAGGAATTCTTCTTCCACCCCTTCACCAACGCTGCGTGAACACGAGACAGCCGGCCCGCTCACGATGGTCACCGGCCGCGGCACGACGCTGACCGACACCCGCGGCCGCGAGTACCTCGATGCCATGGGCGGCCTGTGGTGCGTCAACATCGGCTACGGGAACGCCGAGATGGCCGAGACGATGCGCGCCCAGACCGAGAAGCTGGCGTACTACCACACGTTCGCGTCGATGGGGAACGAGCCGGTCGCGCGGCTCGCCCAGCGGCTGGTGGCCATGGCGCCCGGCGCCATGTCGAAGGTGTTCTTCGGCAACAGCGGCTCCGACGCCAACGACACCCAGGTGAAGCTCGTCTGGTACTACAACAACGTCCTCGGCCGCCCGGAGAAGAAGAAGATCATCTCCCGCAGCCGCGGCTACCACGGCGTGACCGTGATGTCGGCGAGCCTGTGCGGGCTTGCCGGGCATGCACCGCGGCTTCGACCTGCCGCTGCCGATGGTCAGGCACGTCCGCGCCCCGCACCGGCTGTGGGAGCGGGCGCCCGGGCACAGCGACGAGCGAGTTCGTGGCGACGCTCGCCGCCGAGCTCGAGCAGCTGATCCTGGCCGAGGGCCCGGAGACGGTGGCGGCGTTCATCGCCGAGCCCATCCAGGCCGCCGGCGGCGTGATCGTGCCGCCCGCGACGTACTTCCCCGCGATCCAGGAGGTCCTGCGCCGCTACGACGTGCTCATGATCGCCGACGAGGTCGTCTGCGGCTTCGGCCGTACCGGGACGATGTTCGGCTCCCAGGCGTTCGGCATCGAGCCTGACCTCATCACCGTGGCCAAGGGGCATCACGTCGGCCTACATCCCGCTGTCCGCGTGCATCGTGTCCGAGAAGGTCTGGGACGTGCTCTCTCGCGGGTCGGACACCTACGGGGTCTTCCAGCACGGCTACACGTATTCGGCGCACCCGCTGGCGGCCGCGGCGGCGATGACCAACCTGGACATCATCGAGCGCGACGGCCTGATCGCATCAGGCGAAGGCGCGCGGCGACTACCTCGGCGAGCGGCTGCGCGCGGCCTTCGGCGGCCACCCGCTGGTCGGCGAGGTGCGCGGCTACGGCCTGCTCGGCGCCGTCGAGTTCGTGGCGTCGACAGGAGCCGCTCACCCCGTTCGACCCGGTGGGCAGCGTGTCGGCCCCGGTCGTCGAAGCGCAGCCGCGAACTCGGCGTCATCACCCGGGCGCTGCCGTCGGCCGACTCGATCTCGTTCGCGCCGCCGTTCGTCGTCACCGAGGCCGAGATCGACCAGATGGTCGCCGCGACCCGGCAGGCCCTCGACGACGTCGCGGCCGGCCGCTGCGACTGCTCATGACCGCCGGACGGCGACTCGGCGTCGCTGGTCAACCCGATCGCCGGGATGGGCGGCCGGGTCGGCCTGCACGGGACGGACGGCGCCGCGCTCGCGGCGGCGCTGGCGCGCGGCGCCGAGCCGGTCGCCGGCGCCGCGCGCCCGGCGGACGCTCGCCCGGCTGCGCGTGCGCCTGCGCCGCCGGCGTCGCCGTCTTGACCGCGGCCGGCGTCGATGGGCGGCGCGCTGCTGCGCGAGCTGGGCTGGCCGCACCTGACGTGGTGCACGACCCGGCCGCGCCCACCGGGCCGGCCGACAGGCCCGCGCCGCCGTCGGCCATGCGGTCCGGCGGCGTCGACCTGGTGCTGTTCGTCGGCGGTGACGGCACCGCGCGCGACGTCGCTGGCCGCGCTCGGGCCGACGTCCGCGGTGCTCGGCGTGCCCGCCGGGGTGAAGATGCACTCCGGCGGTGTTCGCGACCTCCCCGGAAGCGGCCGCCGACATCGCCGCGCGCTTCCTCGCCGACCCGGCCCGGGTGGGCACGGTCGACGCCGAGGTCGTCGACCTCGTCGAGGGCGGCCTGCCGGCCCTGCTCGGCACGGCCCGGGTGCCCGCCGTCGGCGAGGCGGCCTGCAGCGCGCGAAGGCGAGCGGCGCCGCCGGCGAGACGGCGACCTCGCCGCGCTCGGCCGCGAGGTCGCCGGCGAGATGCGGCCAGGCCGTCTGTACCTGCTCGGGCCCGGCACCACGGTGGCCCACGTCGCCGCCGCGCTCGGAGATGCCGGCGAGCCTGCTCGGCGTCGACGCGGTGCTCGACGGGCGGCTGGTCGGCGCGGACCTGGGCGAGGCCGGACTGCTCGCGCTGCTCGCCGCTCACCCGGCGCGCGACGCTCGTGCTCGGCGTGGTCGGCGGCCAGGGCTTCCTGCTCGGGCGCGGCAACCAGCAGCTAGTCGCCGGCCGTCGTCGCGGCGATCGGCGCCGACAACATCGTCATCCTCGCGTCGGCCGGCAAGGTCGCCGCCCTCCACCCGCCCGTGCTGCGGGTCGACCTCGGCGACGACGCGCCGGCTCGCGCCGCTGTCGGGCTACCGGCGCGTGCGCACCGGCCCGGGGCGCAGCACCGTGCTCGATGCGTGATCGTGCTTGAAGCATCGGGCAGCACCAGAAGGGACGATCGGAGCATGGCCCACCCGTACATGCCGAACTCGGCGCCGGACGCGACGCGGCCGCGATGATGGCGGCCGCTCGGCGATCACCGACGTCGAGGAGCTGTTCGAGCAGATCCCGGCCGACCACCTGCACGCCGCGCCCGATCGACCTCGCCGCCGGGCATCCGGTCGGAGGCGCGGCTGCGCCGGCACCTGCGCGGCCTGCTTGCGCCGCAACGTCAGCACCGCGACGCAACTCAACTTCCTCGGCGCCGGCTACTGGCAGCACCACGTGCCGGCGGTGTGCGACGAGATCGCCGGGCGCAGCGAGTTCCTCACCACGTGTGGGGAACGCCCTCGTCCGACCATGGCCGCAACCAGGCCTGGTTCGAGTTCGCCTCGCAGCTCGGCGAGCTGCGTCGGCATGGACTTCGTCGGGCTGCCGGTCTACAGCTGGGGCGCGGCAGCGGGTCACGCGGTGCGGATGGCCGCGCGGATGACCGGTCGGCAGCGAGGTGCTGGTCGTCGGGCTCGATCGATCCCGAACGGTTGGCGGTGATGCGCACCTACTGCGAGCCCGCGGACATGGAGCGCTCGATCACAGTCGCGATGGTCATCGCCGTACGACCCGGCCACCGGGCCGGTCGACCTCGCGGCGCTGACGAGCGCGTTGTCGCGACGACACCGCGGCGGTCTATTTCGAGACGCCGAACTTCCTCGGCTGCATCGAGGTCGATGCTGGCCGAGATCGCCGCGGCTCGCGCGGGCGACCGGCGCCGAGACCGATCGTCGGCGTCGACCCGATCTCGCTCGGGGTGTTCGCCGCCGCCCGCCGGGCTCGGCGCCGACATCGTCGGTCGGCACCACCCAGCCGCTCGGCGTCCACATGAACTGCGGGCGGCGGCGTCGGCGGGTTCATCGCGACCCGCGACGACGAGCGTTACGCACGGGAGTACCCGACGCTGCAGGTCAGCATCTGCGAGCACGACCGCAGCCGGGCGAGCGCGGCTTCGGCATGACGCTGTTCCACCAGACGTCCTACGGCTCGCGCGAGGACGGCAACGACTGGACCGGCAACTCGGTCTACCTGTGGGCGGTCGTCAACGCCGTCTACATGGCGCTGCTGGGACCGCCGGGCTTCGCCGAGATCGGCGACGACGATCTGCGGCCAACAGCGCATTACGCCGCGCGGCGGACTGGCCGCGCATCCCCGGCGTCGGGGTGCGCTGGCCCGGCGTTCTTCAAGGAGTTCGTCGTCGACTTCACCGCCACCGGGCGGACCGTCGCGCAGATCAACGCGGCGCTGCGCGAGCGCGGCATCTTCGGCGGCAAGGACCTCTCGCACCGACTTCCCCGAACTCGGCCAGGCCGCGCTGTACTGCGTCACCGAGGTGCACACCGGCGACGACATCGACGGCCCTTGTCGACCGCGCTGACAGGAGGTGACTGCGCATGAGCACGAGCTTCGCCGGTACCACGCGCCCGTCTGGGACGAGCCGCTGATCATGGAGATGGGCGCGCCCGGCCGGCGCGGGTCGCGCTGCCCGCCCCGAGCCGGCGATCCGGGCGACGGCGATCGATGGTCCCCGCCGGGCTGCGCCGCGGCACGCGCCGCCCGCGCTGCCCGAGGTCTGCCGAGCCCGAGGTGCTGCGGCACTACCTGCACCTCGTCGCAGGAGACGATGGGCATGGTCGGGATCAGCCTGTTCGGCACCTGCACGATGAAGTACAACCCGCGCGTCAACGAGCGGCTGGCCGCCCGCGCCGAGGTGGCCGAGATCCATCCGCACCAGGACGACGCCACGGTGCAGGGGCTGCTGGAGATCGTCCACCGCATCGACCTGATCGCTGCGCGAGCTGTCCGGGATGGACCGCTTCGTCTTCCAGGCCGGCGGCGGTGCCGCCGCGGCGTACCTGCACGCCGTGCGTGACCCGCGCCTACCACGCCGCCCGCGGCGAGCTGGGCACGCGCCGCGAGGTCATCACCACGCAGCAGGCGCACCCGTGCAACCCGGCGACGGCCGCGGCGGCCGGGTTCAACGTGATCACCTTGCCGCTGGAGGAGGACGGCTACCCCTCCTTCGACGCGCTGCGGGCCGTGCGTCAGCGACCGCACCGCGTCGCTGATGATCAACAACCCGGACGACATGGGCATCTACAACCCGCACATCAAGGAGTGGGTCGACATCGTCCACGAGGCCGGCGGGCTGTGCTTCTACGACCACGCCAACTTCAACGGCGTGATGGGCCGCATCCGCGCCGCCGAGCTCGGCTTCGACGCCTGCATGTTCATGCTGCACAAGACGTTCGGCGTGCCCAAGGGCGGCGGCGGCCCGGCCGTCGGCGCCTACGGCTGCACCGACCGAACTGGCCCGGTTCCTGCCCGGCCCGCTCGTCGAGCACGACGGCGCCGGCTACCGGCGCCGCGAGAACCCGGAGGGCGTCGGCCGGGTGCGCGAGTTCCTCGGCAACGTGCACGCAGGTCGTCAAGGCCTACTCCTGGGTGCTGGCCATGGGCGGCGACGGGATCCGCGAGGCCGCCGACCTGTCGGTGCTGGCCAACAACTACATGGAGACCCGGCTGCTGGCCATCCCCGGTGTCACGAAGTCGTACCCGCAGCTGACCAAGCACCGGCTGGAGATGACCCGCTACAGCCTGGAGGAGTACACCGAGCGAGACCGGGCGTGACGGCGGCTCGACGTGCAGAACCGGATGGCCGACTTCGGCATCGACGCGATGTGGCTCAGCCACGAGCCGTGGATCGTTCCCGAGCCGTTCACGCCCGAGGCCGGCGAGACCTGGTCGCTGGAGGACATCGACTACTGGATCGACGTCCTCGCGCACGTGCTGGACGAGGGGCGACGCGATCCCGCAGCTGGTGAAGTCGGCGCCGCACAACCAGGCGGTCGCCCAGCTCGACGCCTCCAGCGCTGGACGACCCGGCGCGGTGGGCCACGACGTGGCGGGCCTACCAGCGCAAGACCTCCGGGGCGGGCGCATGACCAGCCGCCCCGCCGTCGCGATCATCGGGGCGGGCAGCATCGGGCTGGCCTGGGCGATTGTCTTCGCCCGGGCCGGCTCGCCGGTGCGCCTGGCCGACATCGACCCGGCGCAACGGGCGACCGCGCTCGCGCGCATCGCGCGCCGCCTCGATGAGCTGCACCGCAACAACCTGCTCGATGAGGCCCCGGCCGCCATCGCGGACCGCGTCGCCATCGTCGCCGAGACGGCCGGCGCGGTCGAGGGCGCGGACTGGGTGCAGGAGTGCGTGGTGGAGGATCTCGGCGTGAAGCGGGAACTGTTCGCGGTGCTCGACGCCCTGGCCGGCCCGGGCGCCATCTTGGCCAGCTCCACCTCGATGATCGCCTGCTCCCGGTGGGCAGACGGGCTGGCCGGGCGGCACCGGTGCCTGGTCGTGCACCCGGGCAACCCGCCCTACCTGCTGCCCGTCGCGGAGATCGTGCCCGCGCCGTTCACGTCCGGGCAGAGCGTGGCCCGGGCCCGGGAGGTGCTCGCCCAGGCCGGGATGACCCCGGTCCTGGTCCACGGCGAGCCGGAGGGCTTCGTCTTCAACCGCCTCCAGGGCGCGCTGCTGCGGGAGGCGTACTGCCTGGTCCGCGAGGGCGTCGCCAGCGCCGCCGACATCGACCGGGTGGTCGCGGAAGGGCTGGGCCGGCGGTGGGCGGTCATCGGGCCGTTCGCGACCGCGCAGCTCAACACGCGCGGAGGGGTGCGGCGGCATGCGCAGGTCATGGGCCCGGCGTATGCCCGGATGGGCGCCGAGCGCGGCCAGCACGACCCATGGACCGACGCGCTCGTGGAGACCGTCGCGGCCGACCTGGACCGGCGGCTGCCGCCGGCGGATGGGAGGAGCAGGTCGCGCGGCGGGACGAGGCGCTGATCCAGCTCGAGCGCGCGCGCCGGGCCAATGCCGGGCTGTTCGCCTCCTTCGAGGAGACCGCGCCGCCGCGGTGATCAGGCACGCGGTCTCGGGGTCGCGGGCTAGCGGTGCGGCGCTAGCCCGCTCCACACCATCGCGCCGAGGTGGTTGAGGGTGTCGATGCCGTACTGCTCGCTCGGGTTGCCGGTGCTGAGCACCGCCATCAGGTAGTCCCGGCCGTCGCCTGACACCCATCCGACGCTGTTGACCTGCCAGTCGGGGGTGCCAGCGCCCACCGGTAGCCAGCCGTTCTTGAGTGCCACCGTCACGCCGGCGGGGACGCCGCCGGACACGCCCCACCGCTGGGACGGCGCGACGTTCTCCAGCAAGCGCAGGGCGTATTTCTGGTCGTTCCTGTCAAGTACCCCGCTTGGCTGGACAAGCTGGCGGAGCAGGGCGATCTGGTCCTGCGGCGTGGTGGTGGTCAGCCCCCAGCCCGGCCAGGGGGAACCGGGGCACTGCAGGCAGTTCGATGGGCTGGTGTGCACAAGGCCGGCCTTGTGGTCGAAGGCCCGCATTCCCTTGGCGCCGCCGACGTCCCCCCACAAGGTGGTGGCGGCCGCGTTGTCGCTGCGCTCGATCATCGGGGGGGTGAGCTCTTGCTCGGTCAGCGACAGGACCGCCCGCTGGGCTGTCCGCTGGTTCAGCACGGCCTCGAGGATCTCCAGCTTCACGACGCTCGCCTCGGCTTGCGGCGCTTGCTGGCCAAGCGTCCACTGCTGGCCGTCGGACAGGTCGTACACCTCCACCTCGACCCGCCCTCGGCGCCCGCCGAGGTAGGCCTGGGCCGGCCCGCCGAGGGGCCCGGCGGCCTGCTGGCTGGTGCTGGCCTCGGGGGAGGCGGACGGCGCGACGGAAGCAGCCGGCGCGGACGGCGCGACAGTGGCAGCCGACGCGACAGTGGCAGCCGGCGCCGTCGGCGCGACGGTCGCGGGCCGCACGCCAGTTCCCTGGCCGACGCCCGGCACCCCGGCGGCGTCAGGGCTATACGGGCTGGCAGCGGCCGGGATGATGCTCGCCTGCGGCTGGCTGGAGGGCCCCGGAACGCCAGGTACAAGATGGCGAGCGCGGCCACGACGGCGATGGCCCCGCCAATGGTGCGCAGCACGCCGAGCACGGCATTCCAGCGGCTACTACCGCGCTGGTCATCGTCGAAGTCGAAGTCGGCCTGCACAATCGGCACATTACTCGCCAACGCGGCGGTGTGCCCGTACCCCGGGCACGGCCCGGCGAGTCGCGGGAAACCCGGACGGACGGCATGCGCCTTTCACTTGACTCTTCAAGTCATCTGGTTCTACGCGTCCGCTATTGCGGCCAGGCGCTGGACTCGATGACCTCGACGAAGTCGGTCCGGCGGAATCCGGGCACGAAACGCTGCAGGACATCGGCGTTGACGGTGCCGAAGGTGGTCTCCGGCCGGTCCTTGAAACCGTTCGTGAAGGCGGCGAGGATCTCCCGCTTGAAGCCCGGCCGGGGATGCGCCGCGGTGACGGCGCTGACGTCGGCCGGGTCGAGGTCGCCGTAGCCGATGCCGAGGACGTCGGTCTCGACGCCGGCGGTGACGAGCGCGACCTCGGGCTCCATGTGCGCGGGGATGCCGGGTGTCGTGTGCAGCGCGATGGCCGTCCACACGCGGCGCGCCTCCTCGCTCGCCGACGCCGTGGGCGGCGAGGAACTCCCGCGCCCGGTCCGCGCCGTCGACCTCGAAGCGCTGGTCCTTGCGGCCCTACTTCTCGGTCAGGCCGAGATCGTGGAACATGGCGCCGACGTAGAGCAGTTCGGGATCGGGTGACAGGCCGCGCCGCCGCCCCTGCAGCATCCCGAACAGGTAGACCCGGCGCGAGTGGTGGAACAGCAGCGGCGGCTCCTCCGCCTCGATGAACTCGGTCGCGTCGGCGACCAGGCGGGTGTCCGGGATGGGCACGCCGGCGATCGATGAGGTCATGTGCGCTGCCCTCGTGTCATAGTCCGTAGGCCTGGAGGAGCTCCAGCCAGAACTCGCTCGCGGTGGGGAACACCGGGACCGCCTGCCACAGCTGGTCCAGGGTGACCTGGGCCGTGACGGCGATGGTCGCCGCGTGCAGGTGATCCACGACAGCCGGGCCGACGAGCGTCAGTCCCAGGAGGGCACGGCGGTTCTCGTCGACGACCGCCTTCACCCGGCCCGAGTAGCCGTCGGCCTGGAGGGCGGCGCCCGCGACCGCGGCCATGTCATATTCCACGGCCCGGACGGGCAGGCCGCTGGCACGGGCGGCCGCCTCGTGAAAGGCCGACCGCGCAGACCTGCGGGTCGGTGAAGATGACCTGCGGGGCGCCGAGGTCGTCGGCGGTCCCGCGCAGGGCCGGGCCGTCCTCGGGCAGGCCCCTGGCGCGGGCGGCGATCACGTCCGCGCACACCCGGGCCTGGTACTTGCCCATGTGGGTCAGCAGGTTGCGGCCGTTGACGTCGCCGACGGCGTAGAGCCAGCCGCCGGGCACGCCGGTCGCCCGCATGCTCGCGTCCACCTGGACCGGGCCCTCGGGCACCGGGCCGTCGGGCACCGGGATGACGGTGCCGAGGCCGATGTCACCCGCGTTCGCCCGGCGGCCGGTGGCGACCAGGATCTCGTCGGCCTCGATCCGCGAGCCGTCACCGGCGTGCACGGTGACCGGTCCGCCCTCGACCGGGCGCTCGACGCGGGTGGCCAGGAAGCCCAGGCGCACGTCGATGCCGGACTCACGGAACGACTTCGCCACCAGTTCCCCGGCGAACCGCTCGTGCCTGGGGAGCAGCCCGTCGCCGTCGGTCGCCACGGTCGTCTCCTCGGCGCCCAGGGCGTGCAGCGCCTGCGCCATCTCGCAGCCGACGGGGCCGCCGCCCAGCACGATCAGGCGCTTGGGCACCTGGTGGACATCGGTCGCCTCCCTGTTCGTCCACGGGCGCGCCTCGCGCAGGCCCGGCACGCCGGGTATCCAGGGGTCGCTGCCGGTCGCGAGGATGACCGCGTGCCGCGCGGTCAGCGTGCGGACGTCCCCGTCCCGTACCGCCACCTCGACCCGCGACGGGCCGCCCAGGCGTCCCTGGCCGCGGTAGAAGGTCGCCGGGTAGCCCTCGATCGCCTGGACCTGGGGGGCGTCGTCTTGATGGTCCACGAACTTGTCGCGGCGCGAGAACACCGGTACCGGGTCAATGGGCCCGCGCAGTTCCAGTCCCGGCATCCGGCTCACTTCCGCCGCCAGCTCCATCGGCCACAGCAGCGCCTTGCTGGGGATGCACCCGTAGTGCTGGCACTCACCGCCCGCGAGGCGCCGTTCGATCACGGCCGCCGTCAGCCCGTTCCGCACGGCGCGGGCGGCGGCAGTCTCGCCGGCCGGCCCGGCGCCGATCACGATCACGTCGAAGACATCGACATCGTCGGCCACGGACTCCTCCGTCTCGTCGGTCAGGCATCAGGCTCCGGCCTTGGCCAGCTGGGCGGGGGATTGCCACGCGGGTTCAGCACCACCATCCCCACCGGGTCGCGCCCGGCAAACGTCGGACGGGAAAGACGGTGCCGGAAACTTCCTCACCGCGCCGTCAGGTCAAGCGCCGCGACGAGCACGGCGAGATCCTTCCTGCGCGAGCTGGCCGGCCAGGCCGCCCACGTCCGGCGGACGAGCGGGCTTCCGGTCAGCGGACGCCAGGTCACCTCGGCGGGCAGCCGCACCGGCCAGTCGGGCGGAGCGAGGGCGAACGCGGTCCCGGCGCCGACCACGGCGAGCTTGACCTCGGCGAGCAGCGCGTGTCCCTCGGTGCCGGACGCGTCCGGCACCGAGATCCCGTGGCTGCGCAGCGTAGCCGCCACCTGGTCGTACCAGGCAGGTGCTTCCGAGCGGGAGAACCCGGCCCATTCAAGGCTGGCGAGCTGGTGCAGCCGCACGCCAGCCGGGCCGGCCAGCGCGCCGGCCCGGCTGGCCGCGAGGATCACCCCGAGGTCCTCCTCGACCGCGAGCACAGCGTCGAAGGCCGGATCGGCCGGGTGCTCGCGCACCAGTGCGACGTCCAGCCCGCCCTCCCGGAGCGCCGCTATCTGGGCGGCGCTGGAGTCGTGGCTGAGATCCACCCGGCTGAGCGGGAAGGAGGCGCGCAGGACTTCCAGCGCGGCAAGCAGCAAGCCCGGCCGGAAGCTCGAGCGGGACGCCCACGCGCAGGCTTCCCTGGCTCGCCGCCGCCTGTCCGCTGACCACGGCCAGCACCCGGTCGTGCTGGGCGAGCAGCGCACGCGCCTCGCGGAGCAAGACCATCCCGGCATCGGTCACCGTGACGCCTGAACTATGCCGAAGCAGCAGCTGAGCCCCAGTTGCCGCTCCAGCGACTGGACCGTCTGCGACAAGGCGGACTGGCTCAGGTGCAGCGCGCGGGCCGCCGCGGAAACGCTGCCTTCCTGCGCCACGGCGACGAAGGCTCGCAGCTCGCGTATCTCCACTCCCCTATCGCACCATAACCAGGCGCCGCGGTGGCCGCCCGGGACGCGGTCCCGCCAGGTCAGACGGCGACCCGGCCTCCATCGACCGGCAAGACCACGCCCTGGACGAAGCTCGCCTCGTCACTGGCGAGGTACACGATCGCCGAGGCGATCTCCTCCGGCCGGGCGGGCCGCCCGGCCGGGGCGGCCGAGGCGAGCTGGTCCAGCGCCTCGCCCATTTCCGCGGTGCCATCGGTCCTGGTGGGGCCGGGGCTGACGGCATTGACCCGGACGCCGGACGGCCCGTACTCGGCGGCCCAGGACTTGGTCAGCAGCTCCAGCGCCGCCTTGCTTGACCCGTACAGGGCCATGCCGGGCATGCCGAACTCGGCGACCATCGTCGAGACGTTGACGATGGCGCCGTGCCCGCGCTTGGCCATCTCCGGCGCGAGCTGCCCCACGAGGAGGAACGGCGCCTTGACGTTGACGGCGAAGACCTCATCCACGTCGCCCTCGGCCATGTCCTGGGTCGGGCCGAACGGGAAGATGCCGGCGTTGTTGACCAGGATGTCAACGTGGCCGCCGCCGAGCTCGACCGCCCGCTGGGCAGGGCCCGGACGCTGGCCGCGTCGCTGAGGTCGGCGGGGGCGAAGTCCGCGGTGCCGCCCTGGGCGCGAATGGCCGCGACCGTGTCCGCTCCCCGGCCGGGGTGGCGCCCGGACAGGACCACGTGCGCGCCGAGGGCCGCCAGCGCCAGCGCGGCCGACCGGCCGATGCCGCTATTGCCACCTGTCACGAGGGCGGTAGCCCCGGTCAACCTGTTGGTCATGTCAGCTGCTCCTTGTGATGCGATTGCCGCGGTGCGGGCACGGGTGTCACCCGCACCGCACTCCAACCCCGGGCAGGGACGGCGAATTGCCCGGGAGCCGGCCGGTTCCCCGATGACGGCTATAAGGCCAGCCGATGGGCCGCGACTGGTGCTCGCGGCCTGGCAGCGCAAAATTCCGGACGCCTATGGACCTATTCGGCACACCGCGGCTGCTATGCCTAGCCGGGTGCGGGCCGGCTCGGTAACGTGGCGGGCATGTGGGGACTCGCCGCCGCGGCGGTGCTGATCGCGGTCCTGGTCGGCATCCTGCTCGTGATCGCCTTCGACCTGTTCTGCCTGGTGGACCTCGCGGCGGCCGATCGCGCCCGGTACCTGCCCAAGCTGGCCTGGGCCGTCGTCATCGTGTGCGTCAGCCCCGTCGGCGGCGCGGCTTACCTGCTGACGCGACGCTAGCCGGGGCCATCGCGCCCGCGCCGCGGTGCGGGCACGGGTCGCGCTGGGTGTAGCCGCCCGGGATGCCCGCGCCGGCCGACGCCCAGAACGGGACCGACTCGGCCAGGTGGCCGCCGAGCGTGTGCCACTCGATTCCCCGGTGCTCGCTCCGCAGCGCCGCGAGCGCGGCCGCGGCCAGCCCGCAGCGACGGTACTCGCCGACCGTCGACGGCTGCTCGACCCAGCCGAGCCTGCAGCGGTGGCAGACCTGGTAGTCGACGCGGAAGACCTCGTTCCCGCCCAGGTACGCCGCCCGCTCCCGCCAGCCGGGGCGCTCCCGGGACCAGGAGTCCCGCCACGCCGTCGCCGGGTGCTCGGTCCCGCGCAGGCTGTCCACCCGGCCCAGCAGCCAGGAGCGCCCGCGCTCCAGGATGGTGCGCGCGGCCGGGTTGCCGCCCCTGGTCCGGACGACCGCGAGCCGCGCCACCGCGGCAAGCGAGCGCGCCGCCTCACGGTCTCCCTCAGTTGCCACAGGAAAATCATCGCCTCACGCCATGCCCTTGAACCACTTGCCGTCCCGGTAGCCACCATGCCAGGCCAGCGGGTCGCAGCACTCCCCTCACCCGGGCAATGACCGAGAGCCTTCCGTGATAATGCGGTACTACATGATGACTTGCGAAGTGATCAGGAGATTTGCGTGACCAGAGGTGACCCGATGACCATCGACGCCGATCACTGGCGGCGACGCCTGGCCACGCTGGCCGAGCAGCACCACGTTCCCGGCGCGGCGCTGGGCATCCTGCGCCTGCGGCCGGGCCACGATGACCTGGTCGAGGCGTCCTGCGGGCTGCTGAACACCGTGACCGGGATCGAGGCGACGAACGACTCGCTGTGGCAGATCGGGTCCATTACCAAGGTATGGACGGCAACGCTCGTCATGCAGCTCGTCGACGAGGGGCTGCTCGACCTCGACGTCCCCGTGGCCGGCTACCTGCCCGAGCTGCGGCTCGCGGACGCCGACGCGGCGGCCGCCCTGACCATGCGGCACCTGCTGACGCACACCAGCGGCATCGACGGCGACGTGTTCACCGACACCGGGCGGGGCGATGACTGCCTGGCGAGGTACGTGGCACTGCTGCCGCGGGTACGGCAGATCCACCCGATCGGCGCGACCTGGTCCTACTGCAACTCCGGGTTCTCGCTGGCCGGCCGGGTGATCGAGCGGATCACCGGCGGGACCTGGGACGCCGCCATCAGGGAGCGGATCACCGGCCCGCTGGGCCTGACCCACACCGTGACGCTGCCGGAGGAGGCGCTGCTGTTCCGCACGGCCGCCGGGCACGTGGACATGAACGGCGAGCTTCGCCTCACCCCCGTCTGGGGGCTGCCGCGTTCGGCCGGCCCGGCCGGGCTGATCTGCGCCACGCCCGCCGACGTGCTCGCGTTCGCCCGGATGCACATGACCGGCGGCCTCACCCAGGACGGCACCCGGGTACTCAGCGCGGCCAGCGTCGAGGCCATGACCGAGCTGCAGGCCGAGGTGCCGGACAAGTACGTCCTCGGGGACTCGTGGGGCCTGGGCTGGATCCGGTTCGACTGGGACGGGCACCAGCTCGTCGGGCACGACGGGAACACCATCGGCCAGGCCGCGTACCTGCGCGTGCTGCCGGAAGCGGGGCTGGCCGCCGTGCTGGTCACCAACGGCGGCCACGCCCGCGACCTGTACCAGGACCTGTACCGGGAGATCTTCGCCGAGATCGCCGGGGTGGAGATGGCGGCGCCGATCCAGCCGCCCGCCGATCCCGCGGTGGCCGACGTCACGCCGCACCTGGGCAGATACCAGCGGGAAGGCATGCAGATCGAGGTCGCCGACGACGGGGACGGGCCGGTGCTGCACACCACGGCCGTCGGGTCGCTCGCCCAGATCACGCCGGACCCGGTCGCGCAGTACGCGATGACCGCCGTAGCGCCCGGCTTGTACGTCGTGCGCGAGCCGGGGACGCTGACCTGGCTTCCCGTGACCTTCTACGAGCTTCCGTCGGGGCAGAGATACGTGCACTTCGCCGCGCGCGCCACGCCGAAGGAGGGATGAAGGTGGGGACGGACATGGACGATCGCGCAGTCTTTTTGGGACGATTGCGCATCTTTCGTGACACTACCCACAAGTAGGGGTCATCTCCGCTACGCTAAGCTATGCAATCGATGGCAACATCCGTCACCTCTGTCACATAGCGTTACAATGCCTCGTGACAGGGGTGATAGTCGCGCCCCCCTCCCGGGGCGTGGTCGTACGCACTGCGGCCGGTTGATGCAGGACATCTCAACGGAACCCCCAAAAAGCCGTGACGCCTCCTCCCGCGAGCCCGCCAAGGGTGCCGACGGAAGCAGCCATGGGCGCAACGCCCGGTAGCGCTCTGTATCGCGCCCAGCAGACTCGGGGCCGTCGCCACGCCACCGCATCGAGGGCCCGGAACAACCAGGACCCGGTGAGAATAAGGCAGGCCAGACCAGTGAACCCGAGCACCGCATCCGCCGAACTCGCATTCCGGCTCATCGTCCCGCAGCAGACGGTGGTGCCGCTGGTGGCGAGCCTGTTCTACTCCAGCGCCGACCCGTACGCGATCCGCGTGGCGTTCCACGTGGGCCTCGACGAACCGGTCGAGTGGACGTTCGCCCGCGACCTGCTCGCCAACGGGTGCAAGGGCCGCGACGGCCTCGGCGACGTCCGGGTGTGGCCCGGCGCGAGCGAGACCGGCACCGAGGCGGGGCAGGTGCTGCACATCGGGCTTTCCTCGCCGTTCGGCGAGGCCCACTTCGAGGCCTCGATGCGGGAGATCAGCGACTTCCTGCGACGCACGTGGCGGATCGTGCCCGCTGGCCAGGAGCCCGACTTCGTGGACGTCGAGGCAAGAGCTCACCGACATCCTCCGCCAGGCGTAGCCCCGCCCCCAGACAGGCCGGGGCCTCACCCCCTCCCCCAGGAGGCCCCGGCCCTCTCTCGCCCGGTGCCATGCCCGATTTAAGCGGAGAAGACGGAGAACACAGGCCCCTGCGCCTAGCCGGGCGCCGGCCGGGCGCCGCGACCTGTATTACGCTAGTTGACATGACAACTACCTCCGCCCCGGTCCCGGTCGTCGACTTCTACTTTGACCCGCTCTGCCCGTTCGCCTGGATCAGCTCCCGCTGGATCCTCGAGGTCGAGAAGGAGCGCGACATCAACCTGAGCTTCCGCGTGATGTCGCTGTCGGTGCTCAACTCCGGCCGCGAGGAACTGCCCGAGCAGTACAAGGAGCTGCCTCCAGCGGGGCTGGGGCCGGTGCGCATCTGCATCGCGGCCGAGCAGAAGTACGGCACGCCGGCGCTGCGCGACCTCTACACCGCGCTGGGCACCAAGCGGCACACCGAGGGCCGCGAGTTCGGCCATGACCTGTACGTGGAGGCCCTCACCGAGTGCGGCCTCGACCCGGCGCTGGCGGACGCGGCCGACTCGACCGACTACGACGAGGCGCTGAACGAGTCACACCACCGGGGCATGGACCCCGTCGGCGACGAGGTCGGCACCCCGACGATCCACATCGACGGCGTGGCGTTCTTCGGCCCGGTCATCACCCGCATCCCGACCGGCGAGGAAGCGGTCCGGATGTTCGACGGTGCCCACATGCTGGCATCCAACCCGTACTTCTTCGAGCTGAAGCGCACCCGGACCGAGCCGCCTCAGGTGCGCTAAGCCCGGGGCGGCACGGTCCGCGCTGGGCCTGGGCTTCAGTTGGAGAAGTCCTGGGTGAGCCAGACGGTGCCGGAGCCGTCGCGGTAGACCGCGATCCCGATGTGGGTGAACGAGGTGCTGAGGATGTTCATCCGGTGACCGTCGTCTGGCGGCTTCTCGTTGAGCATGGACTGGGTGAGGCCGACCGCCATCTGGGCGATGGCCGAGGTGGTGTCGGCCACCGGGCCGCCCTCGCCGATGTTCTCCCCGGCGGCGGTCCACTTGACTCCCGCGGCGGTCTCCCGCGCGCCGAGCGACGCTTCGCCCGGGCACTGGTGAGACAGGCCGCAGCCGCCGGCCATCCGCGAGTTGTGCGCCGACGAGCTGGCCTGGAGGCCCGAGGTGATCGTCAGCGCGGGCAGCCCGGCCCCGGCGCGCGCCTGGTTGATCAGCGTGAGCACCTGCGCGGCGGGCGTGCCGCCCTGGGCCGGGGGCGGGCTGGCGGGGGCGGTGGTGGCGGAAGGCCGGGGGCTAGACGTCCTGGTCGCGGGCGCCGCCGGGCGCGACGACGGTGAGCCGGGCGACGCCGACGGCGACGCCGGCCTGGTCGCCGCCTGGCTTGGCGGCATCGTCACGACCGTCGGTGACGCGGCGAGGCCGAGGCCGCCCGACATCCCGGGGCAGGGACTTGCGGCTACCGCGCCGCAGGCCGCCGTGGTCCGCGAGCTCACCGCCGTTTGCCCGGAGGGCGGGCCGGGGAAAAATACGGTGTCAGTGAAGTAAAGGCCCCCGCCGATCAGCACGGCCAGCGCGAGCGCGCCGGACAGCAGCAGCCCTGCCCGACGGGCAGGCCGGCCCCTCAGCCGCGTCGCACGATCCGTGCCATCACCATCCACAGGCGCTGACACTAGGACACTCGCGCCGGATTCCGGACCAGAATGGGCAAATGTCGCCATCGCGGCACCTCACATTGACGACGGGAGGCGCTCCCTCTAACGTTTGGGCGATCGTATATCGGCACAAAGGAGCACTTATGGCCGTCAACACCGCGAACGGGCTCGACGAGATCAAGGCTCTTGCCGGGAAGGATCTCGGCAAGAGCGCGTGGCTGGAGGTCACCCAGGACCGGGTCAACCTCTTCGCCGACGCGACCGGCGACCACCAGTGGATCCACATCGACGCGGAGCGGGCGGCGGCGGCCCGTTCGGCACCACGATCGCGCACGGCTACCTGACGCTCTCGCTGGTCATCCCGATGTTCCACGACCTCCTTGAGATCAGCGGCATCTCGATGGGCGTGAACTACGGGCTGGACCGGCTGCGGTTCCCCAGCCCGGTGAAGGTCGGCTCGAAGGTCCGCCTCGGCGGCGTCGTCGACTCGGTGTCCGACGTCCCTGGCGGCGTGCAGATGGTCGTTGACTTCACCGTCGAGATCGAGGGCCAGGACAAGCCGGCCCTTGCGGCCCGCGCCCTGTACCGTCAGTACGCCTAGGTCGCGGCCAGCTCCTGGGCGTGCGACTCCCAGGCGGCCGCCAGGCGTTCCGCGGCGAGACTCCAGGGTGCCGGGCTGCTCAGCGAACGACAGGCGCGCGTAGTTGCCATGGCCGCCGCACACGCAGGCCGTTGAGCCAGGGGTGATCGTGACCCCATGCCGCGCCGCCGCGTGGGTGAACGCGTCGGCGCTGGCCAAGGGCAGCTCCGCCCACAAGGACAGGCCCGCCGCCGGCGGCGTCACGCGCCACGCGGGCAACTGCTCGCCGATGAGCGCGACCAGGTGGTCGCGCCGCCGGGCGAGGGCCGCCCGGTGCCTGGCCAGCCAGTCCAGGGTGACCGAGGCGAGCAGCTGGGCCGTGACCGACTGGCTGACGGCTGAGGTCGCCAGGTTGAGCGCCGCCTTGCGGCCGATCAGCGCGCCCCGCAGCGGCTCGTCGCCCACCCGGATCCAGCCGACGCGCAGGCCTCCCCACAGCAGCTTGGACGCCGACCCGACCGCGATCACCTGGCTGCTCAGGGCGGACAGGGGCGGGGGCGCCGCATGGTCCGCCATGCTCTCGTGCGCCCCGAGCGTGAGGTCCGCGAGGGCGAGGTCCTCGACCACCGCGAGGCGGCCGGCGTCGGCGAGGGCCGCTAGCGACTGACGGCGGAGGAGGGGCATGACCGCGCCCGTCGGGTTGTGGCCGGTCGGCATGAGGAAGGCGACCGCGCGCGAGCCGCCGCCCTCCGGGGCGGCTCGCCCGGCGGGAGGCACTCCCCCGCTCCCCCGTGCCCGGGTCCCCCGGGCGTGACCCGCCCGCTCGACGGCGGCGGGATCGGGGCCGGCGGCGTCGGCCGGAACGGGGACCACCGTGGCGCGGCTGCCGCCCATCGCGCTGGCCAGGCCCGGGTAGGTCGGGCAGCTGGTCAGCACGGTCCGCGCCGGCAGGATCCGGGTGAGCAGCCACAGCGCCTCCTGCGCGCCGTTGGTGATGATGAGCTGCTCAGGGCTGGTGGGCAGGCCCTGGTGCTCGCTGAGGTGCCGCGCGACGGCACTCCTGAGCTCGGGCAGCCCGGCCGGGTCCAGGCCGTGCCCGTCGAGCGACTTGTCGAGCACGTTGGGGATGGGGAAGGGGAGGTGACCGAGGTCGCCCGGGCTGGACGCGGACAGGTCGATGGTCTCGCGCTCGGCGGCGATGCGGCGCAGCAGCGCCGTGGCGACGCTGCCGGCGGTGGCGGTCCAGGAGGGGCGCCCGGCGACGTAGGTGCCGTCGCCCTGGCGGCGGGTGAGGACGCCGGCCGCGGTGAGGTGATCGAAGCAGGCCACGACGGTGCCGCGGGACACGCCCACGGCGGCGGCCAGCGTGCGCTCGGCGGGCACCCGCGTGCCCTCGCGGAGCGTCTTGCGGTCGATCGCCTCCAAGATCGCGGCCGCTAGCCGGGCATACCTGGGCCCGGGGCGGTTGCGCCAGTCATGGAAGACGGCCTCGGTCCACCAGGCGAGCTGGCGCCGGGCGCTTGGTTCCTGGTCCATTTCCCTCTATTGGCACTGTCTCACGGCTGAGGCAGTGCGGCAAGGTGGAGGACATGGAGCCTACGCCGACGCTGGCGCGGTCGTTCTGGACCGCGATCGAGCCAATTCATTCCGTGGTCTACTTCGCCCCGGAGCCGGTCGCGGCCATGAAGTCGCTGGGGCTGCGCGGCTTCTGGATGGGGTACTTCGCCGGGCGGTTCGCGCCCCTGGGCCCGCTGCCTCCGGCGCCCATAGCGGCGATGTGCTACAGCTTCGCCCCGGCGCTGGTGGAGCGGGCGATCCCGGACGCGTGGAAGTACGCGTCCCCCGCCGCCTCGCTGTCAGCGCGGATGTCCGGGGCCGCCGCGGCCCTGCGGGCGCACGTGCCGGACCCGCTGGCACACTCGTTCGGGGCGGTCGCCTCGTTGCTCTGGGAAGCGGTCGAGGGCTGCCGCTTCGAAGGGCGGCCGCTGGCCGCCGCCTGGGCCGGAGTGCCGCGGCAGGCCGACGACGCCGAGTCGGCCTGGCTGGCCGCCACGGTCTTGCGGGAACAGCGCGGGGACGGGCACGTGATGGCGTGCGTCGGCGCCGGGCTGCGCGGCCTCGACGCCGCCGTGACGCACGTGGCTACCGGGTCCATCCCGCGTGCCCTGATCCAGCCGACGCGCGGCTGGACCGATCTTGACTGGTCCGCGTCCGAGCGTCGCTTGCAGGCACGCGGGCTGCTGGATTCCGGCGGCCGGCTGACGAAGTCCGGCGGCGCGATGCGGCGGGACGTCGAGAGCCTGACCGACCGGCTCGCGGCCGGGCCGGTCGAGCGGATCGGCGAGACCGGCGTGAAGTCGGCGATCGAACTGGCGGCGCCCGTCGCCCGGGCCCTCATGGACGCCGGGGTGATACCGCTGCCGAACCCCGTCGGGGTACCGCGGCCATGAGCGTGACCATGGCGGCGCGCGCGCTGGACACCGGTCTCGGGCCGGGCGGCCTGCTCGTCCGCCTGGCCGCGCCGGGGACAGGGCCGCGCTGGAGGCCATGTTCCAGCGGTGCACGCCGCAGACCATCTACCGGCGGTTCCACGGCCAGGTCAAGGCGTTCCCCCGGGCGTACCTGGCCGAGGCGCTCGCCGGGATGGCGGCGCACCTCGCGCTGGTCGCGTGCGACGGGCCGCGCGTGGTGGCGCTGGCGAGTGCCCGGCTCACGGGCCCCGCTGACGCAGGGAGCGAGGTGGGATCCGGCGGGAGCGGGGCGGCGGAGCTGGGCATCCTCATCGAGGACGCGTGGCAGCGGCGCGGCCTGGGGCGCGAGTTGCTGGCCCGGCTGGTCGCCTACGCGGACTCGCTCGGGCTGCCCGAGCTGCACGCCCAGATGCTGACCGAGCAGGACTGGATCATGGGGCTGTTGTCGCCCTACGGGGAGTGCGCCTCGACGTTCGGTCCCGGGGTGCGAGAGGTCCGGGTGCGGCTGGCTCTCCCGGGCGAGCGCGGCCTTACCGGGGAGCGCCGCCCTGCTGGCGGGCGGACGTAGGACGCGCGAACCTCTGGTAGTCTCTTCAACGGCAAGCACGGCCGGTCCTGGCTGACAGAGCGGGCAGGCAGCTTGCGGAGATCGCGGGCCGTTGGCGCAGCCTGGAAGCGCGCTTCCCTGACACGGAAGAGGTCACTGGTTCAAGTCCAGTACGGCCCACACAGTTTGACCTGGCTTTCTGATTGTTGCGGCCCTAGAAATCCCTACTTGTGACCCTACAGGTCATAGGGCCACGGCCCCTAATGCGAGACCATCGGAGGTCCGATCTCCGGGATCTCTTGTGCTTCCGTAGCTGTGCTGCCTTGGTTGGGCGGCCTGCTCTTCCTCACCCCGCGCGTCGTCCTAGACGTACGTCCTGCCGCTAGTGCGCACCAGGCAGTTAAGCTCCACGTCCGCCTGTCTAGTCCCGCGTAGTTGCCGAGTTGGGCCGTAATGCAATCAAGGCGTCGGCGCTGTGCGCCGCCACACCCGGACACGTCCGCGCCGGGCGTGCGGCCTCGCGGCCGGTCCCGCCGCAGCGCGCCGGGCGGCTCAGGATCTACTTGCTGCCATATATCGGGTTCCCCGCGAACACGGCTAAGTTACACCGCACTCCGCTCACGTTCGGCTAGCCGCGTCTCGTGGCATTAGCGGTCAACGAGCACCAACAGACACGCTCTGCCACTGAATTTGGGTGAGAGGAGCCACACAGTAAAGAGCGACGGGCGGACTGAAGTCCGCCCGTCGCCAGCGCCCGGACGGGGATTGGAACCAGCCGGGCGCACCCTGCCGTCAGACGGCAGATTGGGGATGCCGTCTGGAGCACAGGATCAGAAATCAATCCTGTGGTGGTCGAACAGCCACTCGATAAGGGTCCAAAGTGCTCGTGCACCTAGAGAAACCCCAAACCGCTCAGCTAGCTCACGGACGCGCTCCTTGTCGTCTGGAGCTTGTTCCTTGGCCACCATTTGCCCACCTCACCTCATCTTTTGGGCCGGGCCGCCGTCGTTTCGGCACCCCAATCCAACGCCGAGACGTCGTACGACCCGGCTTGCCAAACGATGAGGTATGGCCCTTTCAGGCTACGTCAAGCTGAAGGGCAATGCTAGGCCCGTCATCGACCTTCCTGTTGGCCGCTCCGGGTGCCTGATAAGAAATCGTGCTGCCACGCCGCTTCCGGTGCTTGGACGCTGGCGCATCCTGCGCTCAGGGTCGGCTGGCCGCCACCAGCGGCCGGGGCCGATGGCTCGAGTTGGCGAGTCGACGCAGGTCAGACATCCCTCATGGTCAGCCATCTTCAAACACCACGGCCTTTAACCAGACCGCACAATCATCACAGCCCATAAAGGTGACAGTTGAAGATGGACTACTAACGAAATGTGGTTTCTGGGTCGGCCTTGCATCGGGAGTCATGATAATTGCAAGTCCCGTCGCGGAGATGCCATGGGAAGAGCGGGAGCATTGGGCAGGCCCGCCAACGGCCAGGGTCGTCTAGCCGTTCGGCAAGGAGTGTCATCGAGCCAGTCAACTCAATGCCGGCGGATATTCGAGGCAGGGTGAGGCGGGCGCCGGCCGGGGCCACGATGCCGCAGGAAGGGGTGGCCGATGCCAGGCACCGCGGCACCTGACACGATGGCCCGACCCGAGTTGGGCCAACTTAGTGCACACCCAGGCGGCCGGGGAGAGGCGAGTTTGGTCCCGCACTTGGACGTCTCCTGGTTAGCCTCACGCATGGCAACGATCGTGGCGTTTCATGCTCATCCAGATGATGAGGTGCTGATGACCGGCGGGACGATCGCCCGGCTGGCCGCTGAAGGTCATCGGGTGGTCATCGTCATGGCGTGTGATGGCGACATGTGGGCCAGCCCGGATCAGGGGCGGCGGCTGGATGAGCTGCGGGTGAGCGCCGCGATCCTCGGCGCGGCCAGGACCGTGCACCTCGGCTATGCGAACAGCGGGCACGGGCCGGTGCTGTTCGAGGACCCGCCGGGCCGGACCCGGTTCGCGCGGGCGGACGTTGAGGAGGCGGCGGGGAAGCTCGCAGGCCTGCTGACGGAAGAGCACGCGGACCTGCTGCTGAGCTACGACCCGCACGGCGCGTACGGCGACCGCGACCACGTGCGGGTGCACCAGGTCGGCGCGCGGGCGGCCGGGCTGGCAGGGGTCAGGGTCGTGGAGGCAACCGTGCCGCGCGAGCTAGTCGCCTGGGTCGCCCGGTGGCTTCTCCTGCTCCGCCTGGTGACCCGCCACCGTCTCGGTGAGATGCGCGGGTACGGCATGCCGCTGTCCGTGATCACGCACCGGGTCGACGTCCGCAGGTACGCGGCGCAGAAGCGGGCAGCGCTGGCCGCGCACCGGACGCAGGTGCACGGCAAGGCACGGGGGGCCAGGTTGTTCCGCGTGCTGGTCAGGTCGCCCTTGCCAGTGTTCCGCATTGCGTGCGGCACCGAATGGTTCGCCGAGCCGGGGGGACGGACAGGCGAGCTCATCGCCGAAGAGCATGCCAACGGGCCTGGCGGCGCGGATTAGTACGGCCAACACGTCCTGCAGCTCATCGCGGATCCCGTACTCCGCGAGCAGTTCCCTCAGCTCCTTGCCCTTTACGCCACGCTGCCCGGTCTCAATCCTGCTGATCTTCGACCGGTCGCAATCCAGGATCCGGGCCGCGTCAGCCAGCGTGTAGCCGAGGTTCTCGCGGTAGCGGCGAAGCGCCTCGCCCACGAGGCGCCCCCTGATCGCGATAGTTGCCGCCTGATCTCGCTAGTTGCCACCACGGTCATGAAAGGCAGCGCACATGCTGTTGAGACTTTCTCGTTACTTGGCCGCCTTTCTCGTTTACCTGGCCGCTAGCGGGAAGCCGGCTCGGTGGGTGCTGTGCCGTGGCTGTGATCGATACCCGGCCCTCAGAACCATCGCGTCGCCGCCCCTCCCCGCGCGGCATCGCGGTTTGCGACTAGAGTGTCACGTGAGTATTGAGAGACCCCATGAGCCGATCCAGGTGGACTACGTTCCCATTGACACCTTCCATGATGATTGCTATAAAGTGGGCACATAGGGTGCGCGATTCTCGCCCGCGTGCCTGCCAGCCAGGAAAGGCAGAATTAAAAATGTACCGACCCGGCATCGACGGCAATGGCCGCAGGGCGCTCGCCAGAGAAACGCGGCAAATCGATGGCGTGCGGCGCCGCTCCTTCCTGCGCGGCGGGCTGCTGCTGGGCGCGGCAACCGTCGGCCTGACCGTCGCGTCCTCGGCTGCGTTCACCGAAGAGGCGCTTGCCTACGCCCCGCAGCGGCAGTGGTTCTGGTGCAGGAATTGCGCCGAGATCTTCCACTCCGACAACAACGAGAACGGCGGAGTATGTCCGGCGACCACCTTTGCGCACAACCTCACCGGAAGCTCAGAGTACTTCTTCGACTACAACGGTGGCGCTAGAAATTACAGTTCGCAGCCGCAGTGGACCTGGTGCAGTAAGTGCCAGGTACTGTTCTACGGGCCAGATATCGCTTCTAGCGCGTGCCCTGGGGGACCGCTTAACCACACGGCGGGCAGTACTACTTCCTACGAAGTCGCGGTGCAGAGCGTCTCCGGCTTCCAGACCGGATGGAATTATTGCGCTTACTGCACGTGCCTCTTCCACGGAAGCGGGCACCCCGCCGGCTACTGCGCGGGAAGGATTGGCGACTCCGATGTAAGACACCAGCCCTACCCCTCCTCGTACTGGGTAGGCCTCGCGTGATCACGTCCGCACCGTACATGCGTGATTACCGTCAGTCACCCATGATGAAAAGGTAGCGGTGGCAGTCTGCGCGAGAGACTAGTGGCAACAAACCCGATCCCCGGCTATCCGGTGCTGGCCGCCGTCCGTGAGTTCATCATGGTGACGTGGATGGTCCAGAAGGCCGGCGAGAAGCCGGAAACAGCAGCCGAGGCCCGCAAGCGGGTTGACGCGCTGCGCACCGGCGCGAGCCGCAAGGACTGGCTGCCGTTCTGACTTCTAGCTCGCGACGCGCTTGTCGTCGACTGGGTGGTTGACGTTGGCGTCGGCAGTGGATCTCGTTTGTGGCCGGACCGCGGCTCTGCCACGATGCCCGGGTGGCGGTTTTCCTTGGTGACAAGAGCAGGCTGGCTGCGGAGGTGGGCGACTGGGATGGCCCGGCGCTTCGCCGGGTCGACTTGTGGGCAGCCGGCCAGTGGCTGACCTGTGACGACAACATGGCCTTTGTCAGGCAGTTCCGCAGGGATGTAGCGGGGACCGCCGCCTGGCTGCGCGCGGGGCATGGCGAGGGGCTGCCTTTTGCCGGGCTGTCGGCGGCCGCCGCTCACCGGCGCCTTGTTGCAGGTGCTGGTGACGAGGAAGAAGATGACGCGCTGCGCAGGCGGTTTCGTGCCTTCGATGGCTGGGGGCCGACGGTTGACAACGTGGTGGCCTTCCTGTTCCGCCACGGGGAGCGCCTTGAGGTCACGTGGCAGTTCTGGCGTGAGGAGCATTTGCTCAGGCATCCCGAGCACACCGGGGCGGTCTTCACCATTGAGGTCGGGGCCGCGGAGCTGGCAGGGCTCTTGGAGAACCTAGTCGCGGTGCTCGACCCGTGACGGCGAGCCGCCTGCCGACGGATGACGGCATCGTGTGGAGCGCTGATCAGGCTGCCGAAGGGCGAGCCGCAAGGACTGGCTGCCGTTCCGGCTCCCTACGACGGCCGGCCGATCTGCCCGGCGGCGGCCATGCCGAGCTATCCGGTGGCGGCCCGCGCGATTACTTGGTGTGACTGCCGGTCCATGGTGGAGGCGCGCACGTAGCTCCCGATATGGACGCGCTGCCGACGATTGCGCATGTAACGGGACGGTCTCCAGAAGTGGTGCTCCGGCGCGCTTGCGGCCGTTTGCACGTAGGTCATGAAGCACACGATCTACGCGGCACCCAGCAAGCCCATCGAGACAGAATCCATGCGTCGATATTCGGCAGGGAGGGCAGGGTGGCCGTGCGCCAGCCGGCAAATCCGGTCACGCTTTGTGATGACCACGGGGTCTCCTTCGTGGCCGCTAGCGGGCAGTTCCGGAGGTTCTTCCGCGAATTTCGTGGTCACGGTAAGTGAGACCGTTCCGGGTCTGCGGGCTTGCTGGCGACGCAGGCTCTGCGGGTGAGTGGTGGCGTTCGGGATGTCACGATACGGGGAACGCGCGGTGTGCCGGCGTGATCGTGAGCGAGGCTCCGCTAGGACACGGTGATCCGCCAAGATCATCACACCCGGGAGCCTCGTTGCCGGATCAGTCTGCCATGCCTTCTGCCGGGCCGGACAGCGCCGCCGTCCGCGCCCTTGATGTCTGTGACCAGGATGATTTCCTGCTTGCCTTCTTGTTCCCGCACCTGGCCGGGCTGCGCGTGCACCGGGTGGACGACACCGGGGAGGCGGTGGACCGTGCCGCTGGCGCGGGTACTGGCCGGGACGGGCTGGAGCTGCCAGGCCGTGCCGCGTCCAGGCCGCGATCCAGTGGCAGAAGATCTCCGCCGGGGACTGGGCCGCCTACCCCGCCGGCGTCAGCGGCAGGCAACGATAACCGGGACCGGGATACCCTCGGCCCGGGCCAAGCTAGAAGAGGAGCATGAGGTGCCGGCATCCATCGTTGCCCCGTTCGGCCCCTGGGACCCTGCCCAGCCCCCGGAGGCCGCCGCGATCTTCGCGGCGATGCCCTGCCCGTGGTGGATCGCCGGCGGCTTCGCGATCGAGCTCGCCATCGGCCGGCCCGTCCGGGATCACGCTGACATCGACGTGCTGGTGCTGCGCCCAGACCATCTCCGCATCCAGCAGGCCCTGCACGGCTGGGAATGGTGGGCCGCCGACCCGCCTGGCACCTTGCGCCCCTGGCTATCGCAAGAGCAGCTGCCGGCAGCAATCCACGACATCTGGTGCCGCCCCGGGCCCGCCGAACCCTGGCGCATCCAGGTAATGATCGACGAGTCAAGCGACGGCGACTGGGTGTCCCGGCGCAACCCGGGCATCCGCCGCCCGATCGCGGGCATCGGGAAGACCAGCACCAACGGCATCCCCTACCTGGCACCCGAGATCCAGCTGTTCTACAAAGCCAAGAACCTCCGCCCGAAAGACGAGACCGACTTCACCGCCGTCCTTCCCTCCCTCACCCGCGAACAACGGCAATGGCTCAGCGACGCGATCACACGAACCCACGGCGACCACCCATGGCGAGACCGGCTCTCCAAGACTCCGGCAGCAGGCGGTTAACCATACACAGGCAAGCCCAGGCACCGCCTCCAGGCACGCATTCAGACAGTTGCAATACCTGACCGTGCCGTGTCAGAGCGAGCCCGCAACGGCGCGCCGGATGCCATCCAGGTGGCCGGCAGGTGGCACCTGTGGCACAACCTGGCCGAATACGCCTGCAAGACCGTGGCCCGCCACCGCGGCTGCCTGCACGAGCCCTCCCGGCGACGGCAGCCCGCCGGGTCCCGGTGAGCGGGAGGAGGAACAGCCGGGTCCCGGCTCGCCCGCTTGCGCCGGAGCCGCCGAAGGCAGCCTGGCGGCGCGCACCCGGGAACGCCACGCCGCCGTCCACGAGCTGCTGCGGGCCGTCGAGTCCCAGCACGCGATCAGCCCGATCCTGTCGCTCAGCCGGGCCCGACCGTGCGCAGGTTCGCCCACGCTGCCAGCCCGGACGAGCTGATGGACGGCGCCCTGGGCAAGGGATCGAAACTGGACCCGTGGGGCCGTGCCCCGGGGCTGTCGCCGATGACCTGGTGCTGGTCGTCTCGGAGCTCGTCACTAACGCCATCAGGGACTCGCGGTCTGGCGCTGACGGCGGGACGTACACCGTCCGGGTCGCCCACCTGGTGACGGAGAAGGTCCCTTACGTCTGGGTCGAGGTCCTTGACCAGGGCAGCCCGGCCGGGGACGGGATCTTGCGGCCGGAACCGACCCACGGGCTGTCGGTCATCCAGCACCTGTCCACCTGGCCGGGGACCTGCCCGCCGCCCGCGACGCCTACACCGCCGCCCTCACCATCCGCCAGCGGCTCGCCGACGCCGACCCCGGCAACGCCGGTGGTAACGCGACCTGTCCATCAGCCAGACGAGAATCGGGACCGTCGCAAAGGGCGTTGGCGACTTTGCCGCAGCTCGGTCGGCGTTGAGGCCAGCCTCGGTATACGACCGAACCAGGACGGGCGTTAAAGGCGCAGAATTCGGCACGGATCAGGCGATATCGCGCCGTGTCCGGCGAACGGGGGCAAGGTCAGATCGCCAGTGACATCCCCACGAGAAGCCACGGATAGCATCCAGGCCCCATCATCTGCTATGCCATCTGGACACTAAGTTTTCGCCAAGCGGCCCAGTTGAGCGCGTCGGCAACGAAGCGCTCAACTTGAGGTAGTAGTTAACGTTCCCGCGGTGGCGGCGCGGGACTTCGAGGCTGTGGTTTCGCAGGGTCCCGAGGTTGCCGCTGAGTCCACCTGGTGATTGTGACCATCAGCGTTATCCCGGTGGTAACTAGCGTGATCAGGCCGTCGGCGACCTGGATCAGTTCGGTCCAGTGGCTCATCGTATTCCCCCTAGTTGCTGCCTGGTCGGACCGACCGGTCCGTCTGCCAGGCCAGCGTGCGTCTTGTGTGGGCCTACTCACTGTCCACAGTTGTCTCCTGCTCGCGACACGACAGGGAGTTGGCCCGCGAACGAGCCGTTCGTCCCGCAGTGGAGGACAATGAGGAGACGATGAGTGGACAGTTCACGAGAGTCCTCCGGAGTCCAATATGAGCCGTAAGGGGAGAGGCCAGCCGATCGACAGGTCTGCATGGCCAGCATCCGGCCCGCACCGCGAGTGGCTGGAGTTCTGTGATCGACTGCATCGGGCCAACGGCCTGCCCAGCCTGCGCGCGATTGCCGACTCCATGCCTGGACTATCGTCTCCGACTCGGGTAGGAGTCATGCTGCGTGGACTATCCTTTCCTGTCGATGACCGCCAGGCCATGGCCCTCCTTGAGGCGCTGGGTGGAGTGGGCAGCGAGATAGACCGGGGCGCACGCCTATATCGCAAGGTGCACGCGGCCCGCAGCGAAGGTCCTGACGCGCATAGTGCACTGCGGTCAAGTCCCGTAAGTTCTATAGCCAGCAGAAAGCAGGCTTGGAATTTGGCATTTCCCCGGGATCCGAAATTTGCAGGTCGCGACGATATCATATCTGATATGGCGACCCGGCAAACGGAAGACGGAGCGGGGAGCGTTATCACTCAAGCTATCGCAGGTCTCGGTGGAGCAGGGAAGACGCAACTCCCCGGCACCGGCATGGCCGCTGCCGACGGGCCTGTCGCGGAGCTGTCGGGCCAGCGGGCGGCTGCCGCGGGTGATGTGGGGGTGCCGCGCCAGCTGCCTGCTTGCACGGCGCAGTTCGTGGGCCGGTCGGCGGAGCTGACGGCGCTGACCAGCCTGCTGGACCGGACCGCTGCCGGGCTGGCGGGCGGGGGTGGTGCCGGGGCGGTGGTGATCTCGGCGGTCGGCGGGATGGCGGGGATCGGCAAGACCGCGCTGGCCCTGCACTGGGCGCATCAGGTCGCCGGCCGGTTCCCCGGCGGGCAGCTGTACGTGAACTTGCGGGGGTTCGACCCGGCCGATGCGCCGGTGGCGCCCGGTGAGGCGGTCCGGGGCTTCCTGGACGGGCTCGGGGTGGACCCGGCGCGGATCCCGGTGGACCCGCAGGCCCAGGCCAGCTTGTACCGCAGCCTGCTGGCAGGCCGGCGGGTGCTGGTGGTGCTGGACAACGCGCGGGACGCCGGCCAGGTGCGCCCGCTGCTGCCCGGCACCGCGACCTGCCTGGTGGTGGTGACCAGCCGCAGCCAGCTTCCCGGCCTGGTCGCTGCCGAGGGCGCCCGCCCGCTGCCGCTGGGCTTGCTGCCCGCAGCCGAGGCGCGGGAGCTGCTGGCCCGCCACCTGGGCCCGGACCGGGCCGCGGCCGAGCCGCAGGCCGTGGACGAGCTGATCGGGCTGTGCGCGGGGCTGCCGCTGGCGTTGAGCACCGTCGCCGCCCGCGCCGCCGTCCAGCCGGGGTTCCCCCTCGCCGCGCTGGCAGCCGAGCTGCGGGACGCCCGCGGGCGGCTGGACGCGCTGGAGGCCGGGGACCCGGCCACCAGCATGCGGGCCGTGCTGTCGTGGTCCTGCCGTCACCTGGACCCGGCCGCCGCGGCGATGTTCCGCCTGCTCGGCACCCATCCCGGCCCGGACATCTCCGCGGCGGCGGCGGCCAGCCTGGCCGGCCTCGCGTCCCGGCACGCCCGCGAGGTGCTCGCCACGCTGACCCGGGCGCACCTGATCACGCGAGCACGTCCCGGGCCGGTTCGCCATGCATGACCTGGTGCGGGCCTACGCCGCCGAGCAGGCCAGCACGGTGGACAGCGACACCGCGCGCCGCGACGCCCTGTGCCGGGTCCTGGATCACTACCTGCACACCGCCCTGGCCGCGGACAGGCTGCTGCGGCCCGGCCGCGAGCCGCCCCCGCTGACCCAGCCGCCCCGTCCCGGGGCCCGGGCTGACGATCTCGCCGGGTACGAGCAGGCGCTGGCCTGGTTCGAGGCCGAGCGCCCGGTGCTGCTGGCAGCCATCGCCGAGGCCGCGGCGGCAGGGCTGGTCACCCACGCCTGGCAGATCTGCTGGGCCCTTGAGGACTTCGCCGTCATCCGCGGGCACTGGCACGACTACGCCCGGGCCCAGCGCACCGCCCTGTCCGCGGCCGGGCAGGCGGGCGATGTGACCGGGCAGGCACACGCCCACCGCGGCCTGGCCCTTGCCCTCTTCGCCCGCGGAGACGGCCCGCTGGAGGAGGCCCGCACCCACGCGCTGCGTGCCCTGGACCTGTTCACCCAGCTCGGTGACCACACCGGCCAGGCCCGCGCCCACCGCGAGCTCGCCCGGATCCTCGACGCGCAGGGCCACCATCGTGAGGCCCTCCGCCACGTCCGGCAAGCCCTGGACCTGTTCCGCGCAGCCGGCCACGCCGCCGGGCAGGGCGAAGCCCTCAACGACATCGGCTGGTGCCTCGCCCACCTCGGAGAACCCCAGCAGGCCGTCGGCTACTGCGAGCAGGCCATCCGCCTGCTCCAGGCACACGGCGACCGCTACTACGAGGCAGGGGCGTGGGACAGCCTCGGCTACGCCCACCACCTCCTCAGCCACCACGCCGACGCCGTCATCTGCTACCAGCGAAGCCTCGACCTGTGCCGCCAGATCAGCGACACCAACCACGAGGCCGACGCGCTCCTGTGCCTTGGCGACGCATACCAGGCCGCCGGGGACCAGGACGCGGCCCGCAGTGCCTGGCAGCAAGCCCTGGCCATCATCGACGACCTGCACCGCCCCGACGCCGGGCAAGTCCGCGCCAGGCTCCTCAACCCCCCGCCTGCCGACCCGCCGACCACAGCACAAGAACCCCGGTAAGCCCTCAGGAACCGCCCTCCCGCTCGCCCGGCTATGAATCGGCTGCACGACACGGCGAGGCGGACGGCGGTCGTTTACATGCCCGTTTGAGCGCGCTGGCCTTAGGCAGTCCCGGCGACGCCGATCAGGTTGCCCTCGGGGTCGGTGAAGTGGCCGACCACCAGGCCCGTCGGTGCCCGTTCTGGGCCCATCTGGCGTTTGCCGCCCAGGCGCTCGGCCTCGGCCAGGGCGGCCTCGACGTCGGGCACGCCGACGTAGAAGATGACGTGGCCCGGGTAGCGGGCACCGCCGCCGATGCCGCCCGGGATGCCTGTCCCGTCGGGGGTCGTGATGCGGTCAACGAAGCCGTAGTCCGTCGGCTCAGACACCGCTTCGGCGACCGGGGAACTGGTGTCGAACTGCCAGCCGAACAGCTCACCGAAGTAGTCCCGGAGCTTATCCGGGTTCTTGCCGATGATCTCGAAGTGCACAACCGGATATGGCACGAGTATTCCTTTCCGTAGTCTGGCGCTGCTGGCCATGGTTCTTTGTGATGACCGCGGCAGCGCGGGGAAATCATCGGCGGCGAGCTGCGCCATAACGCGATGATCCGCGAGGGCGACCGTTGCGTCTTGACTCGGCGGCCAAGTAAGGCGACGCTTTAGGAAAGTTTCCTATTTGTTCGGGCGCGGTGGGTCATGAGCATGCGGCGGTTTCTCCTGCTGATCGCGGCGGTCGTGCTGGGGCTGGGCGGGCTGCTCGGGATGCCCCTCGGCTCAGCCCACGCGGCCGGTACCGGGCCATGCGACATCTACGGGGCGGCCGGGACGCAGTGCGTCGGGGCCTACAGCACCACCCGGGCCCTATACGGGGCCTACAACGGGCCGCTGTACCAGGTCCGGCGGGTGTCGGACGGGGCTACTGCCAGCGTCGGGCTGCTGGCGGCGGGCGGGTACGCCAACGCCACTACTCAGGATGCGTTCTGCGCGCGCACCACCTGCGTGATCACCGAGGTGTTCGACCAGTCCCCCCAGGGCAACAACCTGACGATCGAGGGCGCGGGCGGCGCGGGCGGGGCTGACGTCGGGGCGAACGCCGCCGCCCTGCCGGTGATGGCCGGCGGGCACAAGGTGTACGGGCTGTACGTCAACGGGCAGACCGGCTACCGGGACAATGCGACCCGCGGGGTTGCCGTCAACGGGCAGGCCGAGGGCATGTACATGGTGGCCAGCGGGACGCACGTGAATAGCGGGTGCTGCTTTGACTTCGGCAACGCCGAGACCAACACCCGCGACAACGGCAACGGGCACATGGACGCGGTGAACCTCGGCACCGAGTGCTTCTTCGCGCCGTGCAGCGGCAGCGGACCCTGGGTCGAGGCCGACATGGAGAACGGGCTGTTCTCCGGCGGGAACGGGCCGAACACCGCCAACTTCGGGAACAACAGCAACTTCGTCACCGCGTTGCTGAAGAACAACGGGCAAACGACTTATGCAATCAAGGGAGGTAACTCCGATTCCGGCGGGCTGTCCACGTGGTGGTCGGGGGCGCTCCCGAACATTGGCGGTTACACGCCGATGCGCCAGGAGGGCGCGATCGTGCTCGGGACCGGCGGGGACAATAGCAACGCGTCGATCGGGTCGTTCTTCGAAGGCGTGATGACAGCCGGGTACCCGACCGACGCGGCCGACAACGCGGTCCAGGCGAACATCACGGCGGCCGGCTACTCAGGGGCATCCGGAGGAGGCACCGCTCCCGCGGGCACGATCGGCGGGCCCGGCGGGCAGTGCGTGGACGTGATCGGCGACGACACCGGCGGCGACGGCGCGAACGTAGACCTGTGGAATTGCCAAGGGTCTGCCGCTGACCAGCACTGGACCCACAACTCGGACGACTCGCTGAGCACGCTGGGAAGGTGCCTTGACATCGACGGGAACGGGACGGCGGCCGGCACCAAGGTCGAGCTGTGGGACTGCAACGGGGTCGGCGGGCAGAAGTGGGCTCAGCAGGCCAACGGGTCGCTGCTCAACCCCCAGTCGGGCCTGTGCCTCGATGACCCGGGCGGCAACACCGCCAACGGGACCGTGCTCCAGATCTGGACCTGCAACGGCACTCCGGCCCAGGCGTTCTCCGTCAACGGCGGCGGCATGATCGCCGCCCCGGGCGGCCAGTGCGTGGACGTGATCGGCGACGACACCGGCGCTGACGGCACGGGCGTCAACCTCTGGGGGTGCCAGTCGTACGCGATCGACCAGCACTGGTTCCACAACGCCAGCGGGTCGCTGGAGACACTGGGGCGCTGCCTTGACATCGACGGGAACGGGACGGCGGCCGGCACCAAGGTCGAGCTGTGGGACTGCAACGGGGTCGGCGGGCAGAAGTGGGCTCAGCAGGCCAACGGGTCGCTGCTCAACCCCCAGTCGGGCCTGTGCCTGGACGACCCGGGCGGCAACACCGCCAACGGCACGCTGCTGCAGATCTGGACCTGCAACGGGACCCCGGCCCAGCAGTTCGCGCTGACGTAGCCAAGGAGCGCTTAGCGGGGGACGGTGTCGAGCCCGGTGAGGGGCAGGGTTACTACTTCAGCCCTGAAGGCAGCTTGATCAATTGACCATGCGCAGAGGCGAAGTCACGCATGGAAATGACGAAGCCCCGCTCATCGCAAGAACGGTCTGGGCAACCTTCATCGGCTAGGAATACGCGCCAGCCGACGTCGCCGTTTTGGTAGCCAGCGAGCATAACGCCGGCAGCTCCCCAAAGATTGACATCATAGTCGCGGTCTGGGAGGCCGGAGTCCCGACAGTCTTCTAGCCAGACCCGGTAGAACGTCTCGCCAGCTAGTGCGGCTATCGCCGGAAGGTGCACCTCAGCGAGGTATCGCATCCAAGGCGGCGAAGATTCCCACTGGGCGCGCCCTTGAACAAATATCCGGACGTTAGAGATGCCGACCGCGGCGGCCCGGCGAGCGTTGCGAATGTACGGCCAGGCAATTGCGATATCAGCGAAAGTGCGCCAGGTCTCATCGCTAGCCTTGCAGCCATTCCGCATCCAAACATCGAATGGCGAGAAGCCCGTGAGCCATGCCGGGTACTCAGTTGGTCGAGTCAGTACGTGTATGATCTGCTGGGTTGCGGGATCATTACTAAAAACTTCCTCCCACGCTTCGGCCAGCCGGGCCTCGGCAGCCGGCCCGACCAGCTTCGTCATGAGGGGGATCCTTAGGGGTAGGCGGACCAACCTTGGCTAAGGTTGAAGCGAACACAGCAAACTGGAGTGACGCGAGGGCAACCTGTGGCAGCCGTCAGGCGCTGTAGCCCTCTGACTAGAAAACCTACCACCCTGCCCTACCACGGGGTCTGGAATAAGTGGATGGCCGTGGCGGCTCGTCCGGCTTGCAGGCGGCTCACGCCGAGGGTAGCCGCAGGCGGTGCCAAATGCGCATTTTACGCGAATGAATTAGCCCTCCCTTGAATCCGGGCCGGGATCGCTGTCATGCTTCGTGCGCGGCTCGCCAGGATGCGCGCAGCATGCGCGCCCATAGGGCCGAGCATGCCCGGCACTATCGGCGCGGCCGTGGCTGTTTGTGCACGGACCCGTTACCTTCTGGTCGGTTCGCCGTGGCCGGCATGTTCGAGCGGATTGCGAGACTCCCAGGTGAAGGCCCCCTCGCTCGCAGGTCGGGAGGAACGCAGATGAACGTTTCCGGTAGCCCAAGGCCCACCCGGCGCGGGGTGCTCAAGGCAGGGCTGGTGGCGGCGGCGGTCGCGGGGACTGGCGCCTGGGCCAGGAATCCTGGCGACCGGCCGGTGAGGCGGCCGGGGTCGCTGCCGTTCCCGAAGCTGGCCCCGGGCACGGACACGATCCCGCGGATCGAGCACATCGTGGTGCTCATGCAGGAGAACCACTCCTACGACAACCGGCTCGGCACGCTCCGCCGCAGGGACGCGGACGGGTTCCGGCTCGGGCGGGACGGGCTGCCGCTGGCGACGAACCCGTATCCGGACGGCTCGGTCCAGCACGCGTTCCGGATGCCGACGACGTGCCAGCTTGGGTCGCAGCCGAGCCAGGAGTGGACGGCCAGCCACAACGCCTACGACAACGGGAAGATGGACGGCTTCGTCCGTACCCCGATCGACCCGCTCACGACCGAGATCGTCGGCGGCGTCGCGATGGGGTACTGGCAAGCGGAGGACCAGCCCTTCTACGACTCCGTCTACCGGCACTTCCCGATCGCGGACAGGTACTTCTGCTCGGTCCTCGGCCAGACCTTCCCGAACCGCCGCTACCTGCTCGCCGCGACATCCCTCGGCCAGGTCGACGACCTCGGCGTCAGCCTCACCGACTACCCGGCGAACGGCACGATCTTCGACCAGTTCGACGCGCACGGCATCACGTGGAAGGACTACTTCACCACGACGCCGTCGGTGGAGCTGTTCCCCAAGCTCTACCTGGACAACGCCGGCACCAAGGTCGTCAATATCAAGGACTTCTTCACCGACGCCGCCGCGGGCACGCTGCCCAACTACTGCCTGGTCGAGCCGGACTACGGGAACCAGTCCGAGGAGAACCCGCAGAATATCGCCCTAGGCGAGGAGTTCTCCGCCAGCGTGATCAACGCGGTGATCAACGGCCCGGACTGGGACCGCACGCTGCTCATCCTCACCTATGACGAGCACGGCGGCTACTACGACCACGTCCCGCCGCCTGCCGCGATTGCGCCGGACAGCATCGGGCCCAGCCTTCATCCCGGGGAGAATGGTTTTGACGGGTTCGCCCGGTACGGGTTCCGGGTGCCGTTCGCGATCGTGTCGCCGTGGGCGCGCCGGGACTACGTGTCCCACCGGGTCTTCGACCACACGTCGATCCTCAAGCTGGTCGAGACGAAGTGGAACTTGCCGGCCCTGACCTTCCGGGACGCCAACGCCGTGCCGATGCTGGACATGCTCGACTTCCGGCGCCCGGCCTTCGCCGAGCCGCCGCACCTCGCCCAGCCGCTGGCGGTCACCAATCCGGCATCCCTCAGCTGCAGCGTCAACGGCCCCGGCACCATCCCCCCGCCCGGCTCCATTTCTTCCGGGGGTAAACACTAATCCCCATACGTTATCTAGGGCCGGCCGAAAGGTCGGGGAGGCGGGCTTCCGCGAGGAGGCGTTCGACACCAGCCACGACGGCTTCATGTCAGTCGGCGCGCACCGGCTGGCGGGCGAGCCCGCCGCGCTGGCACTGGGCCAGCGGCTGTTCACCTTCCCGGGCGGAACTGAGCGAGGCCCCGGTCAGGCCACATTGTCGCCTTGAGCGCTCAGATGGCGCCGGCCTCAGCCTTGGCGACGGCAACCCTGGCCTGCTCGAGACTAGCGCCAGTCAGCGCCCGGTATCGCTTGACCGCCTCCAGCGTCTTGCCGGCACGGGCGAGCTCGACGACCGAAGGAAGCCGGATCCCGCTGGCTACCAGCGCTCAGCCAGGTGCTCGCGGCCGGGCGGCGGCTCGTACGGTTCTGGCCAGAAGTCCGTCACGCGGGTGATCAGCCCGTCAGCGAATTCGAAGAACGCCATGGCGTCATCGGCACGGCCGCCCAGGAGCCACTCGAACCACGCCACCCCGTGACGCTCGTCAGCGATCACGAGCTTCGGCCGCAGGTGCCAGTCACCGGGATACTCCTGATTAAAGCGCAGGTAGCGATCACGCCCCCGGATGCGCTCCCGTGACTGCGGGATCTCGTAGACCACGGCCGGGTGCAGCAGCGCGGCCCAGGTGTCCCAGTCCCTGGCCTCCAGGCTCGCGATGAAGCGCTCCACCATCTCGCGGTTGCCGCTCACCCTGGCAACCTACCGCACAGGGTGATGCTCACCCAAGTGCTCCTGTGCAACGTCGTGCTACTGCCTGATCCCGAGATCGGCCTTGAAGCGCCGATCAGCTCGAGCCGGGAGCTGTCGGCAGCGTCGATGGCCTCGCGCGCGCCTCCTGCCCCGATCCGCGAAGCAGCTCATGCGCCGCGCCCACCTGGCCTGCCAGGCGGCGGGCCGCGCGGGCGATGCCCGGTCCTGACAGCAGCTCGATGACAGCGGTCGCCTTCAGGAGCGCGGCGTCTTCCGATGTGCCCCCGCCGGAGGATGCCTGCGCGTAGCTGGCGCTGACCGACCTCAGCAACTCGGCGTAGGCTTCGCGCTTGAGGTCATCCAGGTGCCTGCGGTGCGCCACGTCCGCCTGCAGGCGCTGGACCAGGAAGCCCAGGACGACCCCGAGGAGGCTGCCGGCCACGGCGATGATCGTCGAAGACATCGGTTCCCTCACGAAAGCCAGGTGGCTACGCACGCACGGCCGGCGCAGAGGCCAGCCGTGCCGTCGATGACCTGGCGGATCAGGTCGGCGTGCCCGTTGTGCCTGGCGTACTCCTCCACGAGGTGCTGCCACATCCAGCGCACCGAGATGGTCTTCTCGCGGAGGGTGAAGGTCTCCTCCAGGCTCGCGCCCTCGAGCGCGGCATCGACGGCCCGGCACTCGGCCCGGTAGCGCTCGAAGTCCTCCTCGGCGCCAGCCGGGCCGGCCTCTTCGAAGTCCGCGTCCGGGGCATCGGACCGGCAGTACAGATCGGCCACCTGCTCACCCCGGTAGGCCTGCCTGACCCACCCGCGCTCGGTGTCGCTCATGTGCCGGACCAGCCCGAGCAGCGAGAGGTTGGACGGTGGCACGGCGCGCGCCGCCAGCCGGGCAGCGTCCAGGCCCGCGCACTTGCGCAGCAGGGTGGCCCGGTGCCAGTCGAGCCAGTCGCGGAGCATCTCCCGCTCGGACTCGTCGCGGCGCTCCGGATAGTGCTCTGAGCGCTCAACGTCAGGTGCGATCCACGACACCCCGGTAGCGTAAGCCCGTCTTGACCCGGCCGCCAGCGAATTGTGCCCGGCAGCGTGAACTCGCGCGGATCGCGACCGCGATCATATGCGGGTCACGTCGCCCGCCTGGCTTTACCTGGACGGCCCGCGACGGCGCAGCCGGGATCCCAAGAACAGGAAGTCGACCAGGAAGATCACAATGCCGATGATCAGCAGGTAGAACAGGCCCTTGACCACAACGCCGATGACGCCCAGCGCGATTGCGGCGATGATGATCAGCAAGAACAGCGCGATCATGGTTCATCACCTCTAACGTCGTCCGAGGCGGCGTTCGCCGCCCGCGCCTGCCTGGTAGGGCAGTCCATAGTGCTCAAACAGGGGCTTTTCCTCTTCGGCGGCCAGCTCTCCGTCAGTGTCGATCGTCGGGGCGTCCTTAACCAGCTTTCTGTCATAGGCCACCCGCACGTACGACGGGCTGACCATCGCCCGGTCGAGCGGCACGAAGGTCAGGCGGTGCCGGCCAATCATCCCGATCTTGACGGACGCGAAGGCTGGCTGATCAGAGGCGGTATCGACGTAGACGGCCTCGAGCTGGCCAATCTTGCCGCCATCACTGCCGATCACATCATGGTCGCGCCAGTCGCGGATATTCTCAGCCTCGAACATGTTTGCTAACCTCCCGCGTTATCTGCCGACATCATGTCGCTACCCGCCCAAGCGGGATATATCGCGCCCGGCGCGGAATTATTGTGCGGCGGCAGCCCCGTGAGAGCGCGACCCAGGGCAGGCAGCGGCGCCCGACCCGCTCACCGGGCCGGCGGCAGGTCGTGCAGGAAGCGGATGCGCCCGGCGAAGTAGGCCTGCTGGTCGTCGTACATGGCCATGTGGCTGCCTTCAGGGCAGTACAGGTACCGCCCGGCGGGCAGGCGGCCGGCCATCATCTCCATGTGACCCGGGTCCATGGTGTCGTACCGGGACCCGATGACCAGGGCCGGCACCTCGATCGAGGACAGCTGGCCGGTCCTGTTCCAGTGGGCGAGCTTGGCGCCCGCGGCGATTCCGAGCTCGCTCGGGCCCTGCATCGGCACGTAGATCGCCGGGTTGATGTGGTCGAGGCCGCGCTGCACCGGATCGGGCCACTGATCGGGCGGCATGCGCAGCACGTGGCGGACGTAGTGGTGCTCGATCAGCAGCCGCATGTACCGCGGGTTGCCGGTGTCGCCCGCTGCCTCCAGCGCCTTGATCTCGGCCAGCGCCCCCTGGTCCATCTCCGGCATGAGCACCCGCTCGGCATAGGAGTTGTACGCCGGGACGCTCGACATCATGTTGGAGATCACCAGCCCCCGCAAGTGCCGCTGGTAGCGCAGGGCGTACTCGATCGCCAGGATGCCGCCCCAGGAGTGCCCGTACAGGACGAAGTTCTCCCGGTCCAGGCCGAGCGCGCCGCGAACCTGCTCCACCTCGTCCACGAACCGGTCAAGCTCCCACAGCGACGGCTCGGCGGGCTGGTCGCTGAAGCCGGAGCCGAGCTGGTCGTAGTAGTAGTACTCCACGCCCGCCGCGGGCAGGAAGCTGTCGCAGGCCTCCAGGTACTCATGGGTCGCGCCCGGACCGCCGTGCAGCAGCAGCACCCGCAGCGCGGGATTGTTGCCGACCCGCTTCACCCACACCCGGTGCGTGCCCGCCGGCGTGCTCACCGGGATCCGCCGCGCTCCCCCGCCCAGCACGTCATCCCGGCCGGAATAGTCAAGGTAGTCCTCCATCCGCCGTACTCCTCCCACGCAGCGTCCCAGTCGGCACCCACCCTAGCGCCAGCGAGCCGCCATCCTCCGCGCCCGCAGGCCAGCCGCACCGGGCGCCGGCTCCCACCTGGCCCGCTGGCTAACCGTCCCCGCAGGGCCTATCGTGCGGGTACATGGCGTGGCGAGATCCTGGTGACGACCTCGCCTCCGACATCATCGGCAGCGGAGGCGAGGACTCCGGCATGGCCGCCCGCTGGCCCTGGCTGGCCGGCCTCATCCGGCGGGCCGGGACCACCCGGCTGCGATGGGGCGCGGGCGTCGTGCTCGCCGCCGCGGCGGCGACCGCCGTTCTCCTTGTCCAGGCGGCCCATCCCGTGACCGGCCGCCCTGGGCCGGCCCAGGCATCTCCGGCCGGCCGCGCCCACGGGCCCGCGCCCGCCATCTCCTCGGTGATGACCGGGACGGCGGCGCCGGACGGCGTGTTCGCCGAAGGCGGCGCGGGCAATCGGCCGTGGCAGCTCGCCGTGCAGGACATCGCCGTTCCCGGATCCGGCTGCCAGCCGGCGGTCACCCTCAACGGGAACGACGCCGACCCGCTGTTCCCGCGCCCGGCCATGATCACGCCGGTCGGCAGCCTGGCGTTCATGATGCCCGGCCCCGCGATGCCCGGCGTCGGCTTCGCGGTCATCCGGGTTCCCGCGGACGTCAGCTGGGTCTGGCTTGACCCCGCCCCCGTCAACGGCCTGCAGGTCGGCCTGCCCCCGGCCACGGTCACCTCCTGCGGCGAGAGGTTCCGCCTGGCCGGGTTCGCCTACCCGCTGGCGGGCACGCTGCGGATCCACGCGAGCACCGCCACCCGCGGCCTCCGCTACACGGTCCCCCGGGCCCTGTCCGCGCCGCGGCCCTCGCTCGCCGCCCCGCAGGTCGATGGCGTCTGGCAGGACATGGACAGCGCGCACGCCCAGGTCGCGGCCACGACCCTGGCCACCGGAACCGCCTTCGGCCAACGATGGTCGATCCAGCTCGGCTTCGGCACCGCCGGCGACTGCTTCACCCTCAGCACTGCCTACATCGACGACAGCGCGAACGCCAAGCCCGAGCGAACCTCCTTCTGCGGCCCTGTCAGCACGCCGCATGGGCTGACCACCATCATGGCGATGGCGCTCGGCTCGCCCGCCGGGAACGGCCAGGGCGTGGGCTACGCGGTCGCGGTCGGCCCGGGGACGGCGCGCCTCACCGCGCGGCTGTCCACCGGCGCGGCGTTCCCGGTCACGCCGGCCACCGCGGCCGGCCGCAGGTACGCCGCGTTCTTCGTCCCAAGCCCGGCCCGCCTGACCCGGCTGATCTGGGAGAACGCGGCGGGGCATGAAATCGCGGCCATCCAGGGCCTGCCGGACTACGGCTACACCGAGTTCCAGCCCTAGAGGAGCCGCCCGTCGTGACCTGCGTCCGCGCACGGCAAGCGGGGCATGAAGAACCTGTGGCCCGACTGCCGAGAGAAGGGGGACGGCTGGTGTGCCGCTGGCTTGCTTACTCAGGTGCGCCCTTGCGCTTGTCACGGATGATCTATACGCCGGTTCGCTCGCTGATCGACCAGAGCCTGCAGGCCGAGCTCGGGTCCGTGCCGGCCAATGGCGACGGCTTCGGCCTCGGCTGGTATGACACCTCGCCGGTCCCGGTGGTCTTCCGCAGCATCGAGCCCGCCTGGAACGACCTCAACCTGCGCGAGCTGGCGGACCACCTGATCTCGCCGCTGTTCTTCGCGCACATCCGCGCGGCGGTCGGGTCGCCTGTGCAGAAGACGAACTGCCACCCGTTCCGGTACGCCCACTGGCTGTTCATGCACAACGGGCACATCGAGTCCTTCGCCAGGATCAAGCGCGACCTGGTGCTCGCGGTCGACCCGTCGCTGTACCCGGAGATCAGGGGCAGCACCGACAGCGAGGTCCTGTTCTACCTGGCGCTGACGTTCGGCCTCACCGATGATCCGCCGGCCGCCGTCGCGCGTGCCATCGGGCTGGTCGAGGAACGCGGGCACGCGCGGGGCATCGCCTACCCGTTCCAGGGCACCATCGCCGTGACTGACGGCGCAACAATGTGGGCGTTCCGTTACTCCAGCGAGGGCAGCTCGCCGTCGCTGTTCTTCACCCACGACATCTGGAAAGTCCGGGAGCGCTACCCCGACGACGAGATGCTGCAGGAGGTGGGCGACGGCGCGCGGCTGGTGGTATCGGAGCCAATCGGTGACCTGCCGGGCGCGTGGGTGGAGATGCCGGAGGCCAGCTACGGGGTAGCCGCCAGTGACAGCGACGAGCTGATGCCATTCGCCCCGCAGTCCCTGCCGAGCCGCTGAGGCCCGCGGCCGGCCGGGCCATCTGGCATGCCTATAACGGCCAGGTGGGTCACGTCGTCCTGTACCAGACCGGGGCGCTCAGCCCCGCCCACCTGGCCGACATCACGGCCAAGCAGCGTGAGGTCAGCCGGATCCTGCGCCAGGTCATCAGGGACGGCGTGGAGTCGGGGGACTTCGGCGTGCCGGATGCCGGCGGCGCGGTCCCCGGCACGGCACCGTGACGGCTAGAGGACGCCGAGGGAGGCCAGGCGGCCGATGAGGGCCGCCGTCTCTGCTTCCGTCAGCGCAAGGCGGGGCGGGACAAGCCACGGCTCACCGATGCCGGCGCTCGCGACCGCTGCCTTGAGCGCCGCGGGCAGTGCCCCGGCACCGCAGGCCATGTTCACCGCGCGGAGCCTCGCCTCGTGGCGCAGAGCCTCGTCCAGCTTGCCCGCGCGGACCGCGTCGTAGACGGCCAGGACCAGCTCGGGCACGATGTTGGCGCTCCCGCAGATGGTGCCCCTGGCGCCAGCCAGCATCGCGGAGACCAGCATCGAGTCGGTCCCGGTCAAGACGGAGAAGCCAGCGGCGGTGGCGCCGGCCGCCGCCACCGCGTCGAGAAGTTCCGCCGCGTACCCGAGGTCGCGGCCGGAATCCTTCAGCCCGGCGACGCGCGGATGGGCGGCCAGGGCGACCGCGGCCGACGGGGCGATCCTGATCTTGGTGAAGACGGGGATGTTGTAGAGCACGAGGGGCAGCGCGGCGTCGTCGGCGACCCGGGAGAAGTACGCCTCCTGCTCCCCCGCTGCCAGCGGGTAGTACCCCGGCGGCGCCGCGAGCACCGCCGTGGCGCCGTGGCCCGCGTAGGCGGCGATCTCCGCGACGGCCTGCTCATGATCGTGGGCGAAGATGCCGGGGATCACCGGCATCCCCGCGGGAACCGCCCGGGCCACGGTGTCCACGACCGCCAGGCGCTGCCCAAGGCCGAGGCTGTAGCCTTCGCCGGTCGAACCGAGCGGGCTCACGCCCGTGACGCCGCCGGCGACCACCCGCTCGACCAGCTGCCCCAGCGCCCCGTGGTCGACTCGCCCCGCCCGGTCAACCGGGGTGAGCAAGGCAACGATAACGCCGTCAAGAACCCTCACACGTCGATCCTAGGCATGCCTCCTGGCACGGCCCTCATGGCACGGCGTTTCCGGGCCGACGCCAGCAGGGCCGGGCTCAGGCAGAGACGAGGGTCTCGGGATTCATCTCGTAGGAATTTTGCAGGCTTTCCGGCCGGGTGCCGAGCCCGTCGTTGGTCTTCTTGTCCCACGGGACCTGCTGGAGGCTCTTGGTCTCCTCGATCATCGACTTCGGCTCGAGGTTGCGGTAGCTGTCGACCTCGCCCGCGGCGACCGCGGTCATCGTGGCGTAGACGGCCTCGGGGTCGAACTGAGCGCCGCGGGAACGCGAGCTTGGAGTAATCGAAGAGCCGCTCGGACGGGTCGTCCTCCCAGCCCTCCCAGGTCTGGAACATGCGGTCGTTGAAGCCGGTGAGGAACGGACCCGGGTTGACGGTCGCGACCTCGATACCGAACTCCTGCAGCTCCAGGCTCATGGTCTCGGCGATGGCCTCGACGGCGTGCTTGGAGGCGGAGTAGATGCCGGTGAACGGATTGACGTTCAGGCCCTCGCGGGACGAGACCCAGACGATGCGGCCCTCGCCTCGCTTGACCATCTGCTTGGCGATGCCCTGGGTCAGCAGCAGCGGCCCGATGACGTTGACCTCGAACTGCGCTGCGGATGTTGACCGCCGGAATGTCGACGGTCGAACCGCCTTCGCCCACGCCGGCGTTGTTGACGAGGATCTCGATGTCCCACGCCAGGGCCTTGCGGCGGTCTCCGTCGTCGGTGACGTCGAGCTTCTCGACCTGCAGCGTGACTCCCCGCTCGGCCGCCTGCCGCTTGAGGGTCTGGACCTGGGCGCAGATCTCGACGGCGGCGACGACGTCGAATCCCTTCTCGGCCAGTCGCATCGCGACCTCGTGCCCGAATCCGGTACCGGCCCCGGTGATCAGAACCCTCTTCACGCGCTCTCCCCCGTCTGCTGCTTGATCGCGATTCCGGGAAGACGCCGCCGGCCACGGCCGACAGGTCAACACGGAAACGACTCAGTCGGATACCTACAGTAACCATACATACCGCCGCTCCAACGGGTCAACCTGGACGATTACCCGCCCGGCGCCGCGGCGCTCCGTCCGCGCGATGCGGCGTGCGGTGCCGGCCGCGCGGGCAATGCCAGCCAGGACGAGCTAGGCTGGGGCCGCCCGGCCGGGGACCGGGGGATTGACCGCGCCACCCGTCCGGCGCTCCAGGACGAGCGGGCTGATAGAACTCGGCAGGTGGGCAGGCAGGGAACGGCCCTGACTGCCGGGAGGAACAACCATGATGGACAACACCGGAGATCCTCCAAGCGCCCAGGACGCCTGGGTGGCGCAGGCCATGGAACGGCTCGGCATCGAGCAGAAGGCCACGCTCCTGTCCGGTGCCGGCCCCTGGCAGGTCCGCCCGCCGCACTCCCACGGCCTGGACGACCTCGTGATGACCGACGGGCCGAACGGCGCCCGCGGCGTCACCTTCCACACCGAGCTGAGCGCGTGCTTCCCGTGCGAGACCTCCCTCGCCGCCACCTGGGATCCAGGCCTGGTGAGCAGGGTCGCCGCGGCCATCGGCGCCGAGACTCGCGGCAAGGGCGCCTCCGTGCTGCTGGCACCCGCCGTCAACCTGCACCGCAACCCGCTCGCGGGGCGCAACTTCGAGTGCTTCTCCGAGGATCCCGAGCTTTCCGCCCAGATGGCCGTCGCGTACGTCGAGGGCGTCCAGTCCCAGGGCGTCGCCTGCTGCGTCAAGCACCTGGTCTGCAACGACCAGGAGTTCGCCCGCCACACCGCCAGCTCCGAGATCGATGAAGCGCCGCTGAGGGAGCTGTACCTCGCGCCCTTCGAGGCCGCGGTCAAGGCCGGCGCCTGGTCGCTCATGGCCGCCTACAACAAGCTGAACGGCGAGTACGCCAGTGAGCACGCCTGGCTGCTCACCACGCTGCTGCGCGACGAATGGGCCTGGGATGGCGTCGTCGTCTCCGACTGGCGCGGTACCCAGTCCACCGCCAGGGCGCTCACCGCTGGCCTGGACATTGAGATGCCCGGCCCGCCGCAGTGGCGCGGCGGCAAGCTGCTTGAGGCCCTCGAAGCCGGCGAGCTGACCAGCGAGGATATCGACCGCTCGGCCCGCAGGGTGCTCCGCCTGCTGCACCGCACCCGGCAGGCACCGCCGACGGCTCCGCCGCCGGATCCGTCCGCCCTGATCCGCGAGGCGGGCGCCCGCGGCATCGTCTTGCTCAAGAACGACGGCGTCCTCCCGCTCGCCGTCCGGCCAGGTGCCGTCATCGCCGTCATCGGCTCCGACGCCGGCCAGCCGCAGGGAAGCGGATCCTGCCGGGTCAACCCGCCGCACGTGTCCGACCCGCTCAGCGCCATCACCGCCCGCCTGTCCCCGGACGCCACCGTCACGTTCGCGCGCGGCTGGGCCGACCAGGACCGCCCGCGGCCGCTCACCGCGCAGCACGCCACGATCGAGTACCGCCGCCGGGGCGCCCCCGACGGCGAGGTCCTGGCGACCGAGCATGCCGTGTCCCTGTCCCTGTCGTGGATCACCCCGGTGCTCCCCGGCTACGAAACGGACGACCTCGCGATCAGGGTCACGGCGCGCGTCATCCCCGTCGATACCGGGGTCCACCAGCTGACTCTGGCCGCCATGGGCCACGGCGTGCTGGCGGTCGACGGCCAGGTCCTGCTGGACCACGAGTCGCCCGGCAGCCGCGAGATGCTCTTCGACCTGGGCCGCAGCACGGCGCGGGGGGACATCTACCTGGAGGCGGGACACCCGGTCGAGGTCGTCATCGACTACGAGCCGCAGTCCACCTACACCTTCATCCGGTTGCACGCCGGGGTGATCCCGCCCGCGCCCGATCCCGCGGCGGCCGTCCGGCTGGCCGCCGCGGCCGACCTCGCGGTCGTCGTGGCCGAGCACCCGCACGAGGTCGAGGCCGAAAGCCATGACCGCCCTCGGCTGGGATTCGATCCGGCGCACGACGACCTGATCGCCGCGGTCTGCGCGGCCAACCCGCGCACCGTGGTGGTCGTGAACACCGGCAGCCCGGTCGCGATGCCCTGGGCGGGCCAGGCCGCCGCGATCCTCCAGCTGTGGTACCCGGGCCAGGAGCTGGGGGAATCTCTCGCTGACGTGCTCACCGGCACGGTGAACCCGTCGGGCAGGCTGCCGGTGACGTTCCCCGCGCGCGCCGAGGACGCGCCGTCCTGGCCTTACTACCCGGGTACCGAGGACACGGTCCGCTACGGCGAAGGCCTGGCGATGGGCTACCGCGGGCACACGGCGAGGCCGCTGTTCCCCTTCGGATTCGGCCTGTCGTACGCCAGCTTCCGGCTAGGCGAGGCGACCGTGGCGGCGACGGCGGACGGGTACGCGGTCACGGTGCCGGTGACGAACGCCAGCGACGTCGACGGTCGCGAGGTCGTCCAGCTCTACGCCCGGCTGGCCGAGGACCGTCCGTTCCTGGAACTGAAGGCATTCGCCTCGGTGCACGTGCCGGCCCGCCAGACCATGCCCGGGGTGCTGACCGTGCCCGCCACTCGCTTGCGCACCTGGTCCGGTGACGGCTGGAAGTACCTGTCCAGCCCGGTCGAAGCCCGCATCGGCACCTCCAGCGCCGATCTCCCCATCGCCGTCCTCCTGGACGCGTGAGTCTCATGGCCCCGCCCGCGTGCCGCCCGATCTCGTAGAGTTTTCCGGTGTTCCTCCCAGCGGCGGGCAGCACGCCGGCCCGGGCGCCCACGCTCGGTACCAGCGATGCCGGCGCGACACGGGAGGTAGGCGGCATTGGGCGCCGCCCGGCCATGGCCAGATCATCGCACGCAAACGAGATCACCGCTCTTGCATGTTGCCGGCGATCGTGGCAGACTGCTGCTCACAAGACAGAGCAGTGATCTCGCGCGGTGTGCCGGGCACCTGACCGCCCCGCGCCGGCAGCGAGCAGGAGGGACGCGTCACATGTCAGAGCACGTCATCGTCGGGGCCGGAGCGGTCGGGACCGCCGCCGCGCTGCTGCTAGCGCGGCGCGGCGACCACGTCCGGCTGGTCACCCGCAAGGGCACCGGCCCGCGGCACCCGGGCATCGAGCTAGTCGCCGCCGACGCGACCAGCGGCGAGCGGCTCACCGGGCTCGCCGAGGGCGCCGCGGCCCTGTACAACTGCGCCAGCCCGCCGTATCACCAGTGGCTCTCCGGATGGCCGCCGTTGCACGCCGCGTTCCTGGCCGCCGCCGAACGCAGCGGCGCGGTGCTGGCCACGATGAGCAACATGTACGGCTACGGGCCGTCCGACGTGCCCATCACCCCGCGAAGCCCGATCGCGGCCACCCATCCCAAGCTGCTGCTGAGGGAGCGGATGTGGGACGACATGCTGGCCGGGCACCAGGCGGGCCGTATCCGCGCGACCGAGGTCCGCGCCAGCGACTACATCGAGGCGAACTCCCTGCTATCCCTCATGATCGGCACCGCCATCCTGGCGGGAAAACGCGGGTACGTACCCGCTCCGCTCGACGTCCCGCACAGCTGGACCTCCGTGCATGACTGCGCGGCGACCCTGGTCAGGGTGGCCAGCGACGAGCGGGCGCATGGCCAGGTGTGGTTTGCCCCGACCAACCCGGCGCTGACCGTGCGGGAACTGGCGACGAGGTTCGCCGAAGCGAACGGGATGCCCGCGCCCAAGCTCACGTCGATCCCGTATGCCGTGATGTGGACGAGCGGGCTGTTCTCGCCGCTGGTCAAGGAGCTGCGAACCACCCGTTACCAGTTCACCAAGCCGTTCATCATCGACTCCGGCGCCACCACCAGGGAGCTTGGCCTGCAGCCAATCCCGCTCGACGAGGCCCTGCTCGACACGGCCGCCCGGCTGCGCGGATAAGCCTCCCGCCAGGGCTGATGACGTTCATCATGGGCGGCTAGTGATTTCCGTACCTGCCGGAGCTCGCGGCGGGCCGGGCATAATGCGCAAATAATGATCGTCGCTCTTGTTCCGCCTTCTCAGCGCTCCCTAGACTGGCGAGTCGACGCCAGCTTCAGGGGGTGCTCTCCAGCATTGGCCGGGCCCGTGGCCGACGAGCGAGGCGATCGCATTGTCAGGCTGGCCACCATTGGCGTTGTCGCATGGAACGTCTGCCTCACCGCCAGGTTCAGCTACACGCTCTTCGAGCAGGGCGTGCTGAACCTGGCGGACGGCATTGGCTCGGTGGCCTGCCTGTTCTTGTCAACGGTCCTGGTGCTGCGGGGCGTCCGCGCCACTCCCGACCGGATGAGCCGCGTGCTACTGGCACCCCTCGCGGTGGTAATCCTCGGCGTGCTGCCCTTCGCCAGCCCGTTGTGGGCGGCGAACCTGGGGGCGCTGGCGGGCCTCGGGCTGGTCTTCCTCAAGCGCCCCTGGGCGCTGCTGCTGTTCGCGGCGGCGATCACGGTCGCCGTGACGGACTCCTTGACCTACACCATGCCCCGCGCCTTCGTCGTCGATCACTGGCAGGCATACGAGGTCGCCAGCTTCGACGCGGTGGTCATCGCCTGGACCGGCATAGCGCTGGCCGTCCTGGTCCGGCTGGCACGCACCGTGCGGGAACTGCGGGCGGCCCGGCAGCAGCTGGCCGCGCGCGCGATGGTGGTCGAGCGGCAGCGGATCGACGACGAACTGGCCCAGACCATCGGCGCGGCGCTGCAGCTGATCATCGCCGATGGCGAGGCCGCGGCGCGGCTGGCCCGCGAGGACCCGCAGGCCGCCGGGCAGGTGCTGCGCGCGCTGACGGCGCGTTCACGGGCGGCCCTGGCCGACGCGCGCAGCCTGCTGACCGGCTACCGGAACATCAGCCCGGACGCGGAGCTGCGCGCGGCTGCCACGCTGCTGGCCGCGGCCGGCATCGATGCCCGGGTCACGCTGCCCGATGGGGAACTGCCGCCCGAGTTGCCCGGCCCGCTGCGGGCGCGGCTACGGGCCGAGGTCGCGCGGGCGCTCACCGGCGGCGTGGCCGGCCAGTGCGTGCTCGCCGTCGCCCGGGACCCGGGCGGCCAGCTGGACATCCGGGTCACCGCCGTGCAGGCACTCGTGGGCGATGGTGCCAGGTGAGCCTAGCGCTGCGCGCCTTGCCCCGCCCGCTCCAGGTCATGGTCGCGGCCACCGTCGCGGTCGCCATGATCAGCCCGCTCCTGATGCTTTTCGGCTCCCCCGGCGTCCCGGCTCGCCCGTCGGTCATCTGGCCGCTGCTTGGCGTGGGCCTGGCGGCGCTCCAGCTGCGGCACAGCTTCGCGGCGGCGCGCGGCCAGCGGCCGCGGGGCGGCTGGTGGACGCTGCTGGCCATGGCGGTGCTCGTCTACGCGCCACTGCCCTGGCTCGCCTGGAACTGGATAGCGACCCAGGTCCTGCTCATGGCGTCGGCCCCGATGGTGGCGCGGCCGCGCAAGCTGGCGGCGGTCCTGGCCGCCGCCCCCGCCGTGGGCACCGTGCTGTACTTCCCGCTCTTCTACCACCCCGACGACCCGAACACCAGCGCGCTTCGCTACATCCTCAGCGAGATGGGCTTCTGGTCGATTGGGCTGCTGATGGGCGCCACGGTGGTGTACGGCGCGGCGCAGATGGCCCGAGGCGCCCGTGAACTGCAGGCCGCGCACACGGAGCTGGCCGAGCTCGCGATCGCGCAGGAACGGCTGCGCATCTCCCGTGACCTGCATGACCTCATTGGCCAGAGCCTGTCGGCCGTGTCGCTGCGCGGCGATCTCGCCCTGCGGCTCCTCCCCGCCGACCCGCGGGCCGCCCAGTCTGAGATAGCCACCCTCACCGAGGCCGCGCGCGCGGCGCTGCACGGCATACTCACCGTGACCAGCGATCCCCCGACCGCGGACCTGGGCGTCGAGGCTGACGGCGCGCGTGCCCTGCTCGCAGCCGCCGGGATCGATGCCACGGTCGAGATCGATCCCGCGGTCGTCACGCCGGGCACGCGCACGGTTTTCGCGTGGGCGCTGCGCGAGGGGGTGACCAACGTGCTGCGGCACAGTGAAGCCACCGCGTGCTCGATCACGGTGACGCGCACCGCGCACCGGGCGGCCCGCCTGGAGATCGTCAACGACGGCGTGCGGCCGCCTGACGGCGCGGGCGCGACCGTGCCCGGCAACGGCCTGCCCGGGCTGGCGGAACGCGCCCGGGCCCTCGGCGGCGAGCTGACGGCCGGGCCGCTGCCGGCGCGGCAGTACCGCCTGCGCATCGAGGTTCCCGGGGAGGTCACATGATCCGCGTCCTCATAGCCGAGGACATGAACATGATCCGCGGCGCGCTCACCGCGTTGCTCGGACTGGAAGACGACATGGAGGTAGTCGCGGAACTCGACCGCGGCGACCACATCGTGGACACCGCCCTGCGCACGCTCCCGGATGTCGCCGTGCTGGACATCGGCCTGCCCGGCATGGACGGGCTGACCGCGGCCGAGCACCTGCACACCGCGCTGCCCGGGTGCCGGACGCTGGTGCTGACCGGCCTGACCCGGCCGGGCAACCTGCTGCGCGCGCTGAAGGTGGGAGTGCGCGGCTTCATCCCGAAGGACGCGCCCGCGCAGACGCTGGCCGACGGAATCCGGCGGGTGGCCGCGGGGCAGCGGGTGATCGACTCAGACCTGGTCGCGGCCGCGCTGGAGACGGGCGCCAGCCCGCTCACCCAGCGGGAGACCGACGTGCTCAGGGAAGCCCAGAACGGGATATCGACCGAGGACATCGGAACCCGGCTGGCGCTGGCGCCAGCGACGGTCCGCAACTACCTGTCCAACGCGATCAGCAAGACCGGGGCGCGCAACCGCATCGACGCCATCCGCATCGCCCGGGACGCCGGCTGGCTCTAGTGCTGGCTCTTCATTCAGCCATCCCCTGCCCGTAACCCGGCCACCCTCACGACGGTCGCGGCCATCCCCGTCGGCGGCGTGCCCGGCCACGAACACGGTGCTCGCCACCATCTCGGCCACGACAGGGGCACCGGGTATCAGGCGTGCTCGCCGACCAGCAGCGCGGGCTGGAGCCAGTCCGCCGGATGACCGGACAGCGCCGCCCGGTGCCCGCGTGCTACCGCCTGAACGAGCGGTTCGCCCCGCGCGATGGACGCCATCAGCGCCCGCGCGAACGAGCGGGTCGCGCCGTCGGCCAGGTCGCCCGCCAGCGCGATCGCGGCCGGTGCACCGCAGGCCACGAGCCGGGCGCCGAACTGGACGGGACAGCTCGCTCGCAGCACGCCATCAGATCGCGCCGGGCTCATCAGCATGACGACTCGCGGCGTGTGCCCCGCCTGGCGGAAAACGCGGAGGAGCCTCCTCGGGCAGGAGCCGCTCGTCCCCGACCGGGGCCGTAACCGGGGCGCTCTCCCGCGCGCTGGCACGCCGGCCGAGGTCATGATTCATCCGCGAGGTCAGGGACAGCACCTCCGGCAGGGCCGCGAGCTCCTCGCGGACCGCGGTGAGCGTCGCCGCGGCCGGCACACGCGGATGGAACGGGCCGAGTTCCGCGTCCAGCTCTTCCTGTCCGATGGACAGTCGCTCGCCGGCCAGCAGCAGGCGCGGGATCCGGTCGCCGGGCGGTAGTCCCGCGCGGCTGACCGGCACGTCGGGCCGGGCGGCACCGGACATGAGGCGGGCGATAGTGACCGTGCCGCTGGCGTCGTTACCGGCGATGTCCACCGCGGTGAGCGGGGCGGTTCCGTCGTGCAATGCCTCCCACTGAAGCGACTGCAGCGCTCGCGGATCGTCGCTCGCCGGTCCCCGGATCGCCAGTTCAACGGCCCGGCCGTCGGCGGCCTGGCGCACCCGTTGCCACGCCCGGGGGCCGAACGCCGCGCGGAAGAGCACCATGCCGTACAGCCGCTGCGCCTGCGGCGACCACGCTTCTCCGTCAAAGACCGCGTCCTTCAGCTGAGCCAGGTCCCCGGCCGCGTCGGCGTCGTCCATCGCCACGAGCGTGTGCCAGTACCAGGTACCCCGGCACTCCGGCAGGCGGGACCAGCGGACCCGGCGCTCGGAGCGCAGCCCGCCCGGCCCGGTGGTGAGGATGAGGCAGCTCCCCGTCCCGCTGGGCCAGGTCCACGAATACCCGCACGGGATCCGGGCCCGGCGGCAGGACGCAGCCCGGGTTGCCATCGGCAACGGGGTCGCCTGGCATGCCTCCCCCAATCGGCAAGCGACTACGCAGCGCATAACCGCGCATATAGACCGTACCCGGTATGTCCATAGCGGGTCCACTGACTGAAGGTTGATGGGAGGCCAGAGTTTTGCTTGAGTGCGCTTGTGGTTTGCTTATGATTGGCAGGACATTGGAGCCCGGCGTCGCCGTCTTCGACGCTGGGCTGCGGATCGTCTGGGCCGACGGGGCAGCCGAGCGGCTCGGCGAGGGAATGCCCCTGCTGACGGCACAGCGCATTCACGTCAGGTTTCCCGCTTATTGCCCCCGGTCGGCATATTTACCAGTCCCACGCTTATGGCCGTGTCGGCCATGATGTCCAGGACGTCATCGGCATATTCGGCGGATACCGCGTCGGTCATCCGGCGCGCCGCCTGCGCGAGAGTCTTCCGCTCAATCTTTGAGAACTCGGTGGACCCGTCGCTATCTTCCTCGGGCAGGAGCACCGCCGGGTCGAGGGCAAGCCGGGCGGTGAGCTGAATGGTGCCGATGTCCCCGGAATCCACGGTGACCCTCGCGTACCAGACGTTCCAGTCCCGCTCCCCGAGCACGCCAGGCGATACCTCTTGAAGTGCCTCCCGTAGCGACTCAAGGACCGCGAGCGTTGCCCCTGGCCGGTTAGGCGTCCGCATGTGCACGCGGAGCAGCGGGTGCTCCTGTGCCTGCCCCAGCTCTTGCCTGCTCTGCCACTTGTCCAGGTAGGCCGTCGTGACATTGGCGCGGTCACCCTGATTTCCCGGGCCAGGCACGAGGTCGTCTGTACCGCTCGCGCCGCCAGGCTGGTGACCGAGCAGCAGCAGGACCGCCTTCCCGTGCAGCGTCGCCGCCGTGACCCCCGCGAGCCTCCAGCCCGGCAGGCAGGCCGTTCAGGATCTCGTGCTCGACCCCGGCGCGCGAGTCGGCGGTGATCGCCATGACGCGCCAGGTCCTCGCCGTGGCGCTCTCGGTCTCATGCACCCCGCTGGCCGCGACCACGTCGAGAGAGCGTGCGAGCACCAGCCCGGGATGGCCCGGCTGGTGCCCGCCCGGCAGGTCCGCGGCCGGGCCGGGGCTGGCTGGCCTCACCCTCGGGTTGAGGAACCGCGGGATGCCCTCAGGAACCGTCTGTATTCCCGTCACCGGCCAGGGCGCCGACGGTGCCCCGGCCGACGGGGAAGGACCGCCGCCGGCGACAAGCTTGCCGATGTCATCGAGGAATAGCGCCAGCTTCCCGATGCCGTGGCCGCTCACGCCCAGTTGTATCCGCGCCCACAGCAAGTCGGCGTACGCCGCTTCCGGCGCCGGCACCGGAAGCTGAACCTCCAGCACCGTGAGGTGGTGCCGGACGGCAGTCCCCAGCACCCGGGTGACAGGGTGATCGCGGACCGGGAGCATGCCCTGGCCCCGGGGCAGCCCGAGGAAGATCCCGATGACGCCGGCCGGATCCTCGCGCGGCACCAGGTGCCCGGGATCCAGGTCGACCTTCCTGACGTCCTCGGGGGCGCAGTCCCAGTCCTCCTTCGGCTTGTCACGGAACACCGCGAAGATCAGCGACTGGGCGCCGGTACCGGATCGTTGCAGCGCGATGACGTTCGCGGGCTGTTCCAAAGGCGATATTCCCGGGTCCGCGTCCGGGGCCGGGCCGCGGCCATTTCCCGGCTGGACGCCGTGCCTTCCCCGGTCTGCCGCAGTGGTGCCGGCCTTATCAGCGAGCAGTGGTCCGGGGCGATCACGCGGCCGCCCGCCGCGCCGCCCGATAGCAGCGAGCCTGGGCGCCTGAAGGCGCAGTGACGTGACGGCCCTGCCCGCCGGGCGACTGCTGCGCAGCAGCGCGCCGAGGGTCTGCGCGTTCTGCGGCGCCCCGTGCTGCCAGATGATGTACCCGTAAGCCTGGCGCCCGACCATGAGCGCGTCCGCTACCGTGGTGCGCCACCACCGGCTGTGGAGCACTTCGCCGTGGGAATAGTCGCAGCCGTCGGTGTACAGCATCGGGCCGTTCGGCCGCTGGGCGCGCCTGCGGGGATCGTCGAGCCCCCGGGCGAGGCTTCGCCGCAGCAGCAGCCACTGCCAGCACAACAGCAGCAACTGCCCGGTAATGCAGGCGCTCGCCCAGGCGATGGCCCAGGGGACCGCCTGGGAGAAGGCAAGCGCCACGGCCAGGATGACCGACGGCAGGATCGAGACAAGGATCAGGGGGTTGCCCGCCGGCGTCAGCAGGCCGGCCATCGTGGACCGGGGCGCCTGCCCCAGCCGGCCGGCCTGGATGGCGGAGAACAACGTCAAGACGATCGCGAGAACCTCCGGGCTGACAGGCTGGAGGCCGTGGGGCAATAGCTGGCCGACGAGGAAGAAGCCAAGCACAACGGCCATGAGCAGCAGGCTCGCCGAGCCGGCGACATTGGCCACGGAGAAGTTCACCGAGTCAGTCAGTGCGACCTGGATCTGGATGGTTGCCTTCACCGGCGCGGCCCGCTGGTTCACGTCATCGATCATCCGCGCGCGGGCCACGACGACGCCAGGACTGACGATGTCAGTCGACACCCGCCGTTCCACCGGCACCTGAAGCCAGGTTCCCTCTAGCCAGGCCTCCGCGAGCCAGGTACGGTCCTCGCCGGCCCGCTCGTGAGCGGACGCGCCGTGCAGCGTCTCATGCAGCGTCCGGAGCCGCTCCCGGGGTACCTGGGTGGGTACGGTAGGGGGAGCCACGGGTCCGGGCGATGTCACGGCCGTGTCGTCCGTGGCCGTCACCACCCGGTAGTCACGCAGTGATTCGCGCGCGACGTCCGCCTTGGCCCCCGCCAGGTCGGCCAGGCACTGATAGAGTTCCGGCTTCCAGTCCGCGCTTGCCTGCGTCAGCTGGCTCATCAGCTTGCTGAGCTGGTCGAGCGCCAGCGGCTGACCGGTCCTTATGTTCAGCTGGCTACGGCTGCCCAGCTGGAGAGAGGGATCGGGTGAGATCTCGTCCGGCAGGTTGACCTGGATATGGCGGTCAGTGTCAGCTGATGGCAAGAGCAGGTCGATCCGCAGGCATGCCCGCGGCAGAATCCAGTTGCCCGGCCGCAGCCACTGGTGCTTTTCGGTGTGTGTGAGGGTTCCCCGATATACAGCCGGACAAAGACCGGCCTCGGCGCCGATGGATTTGGCAATTTGTCGCTGCTGGGGATCAACGCGGCCAGCGCCTTCATCATCGAAGTGATCCTCACCGCCATCTTTGTTTTCGTCGTCCTGAACGCGACCCGCAACTTCGCAGCGCCACAGGTTGCCGGCGTCGTGATCGGCCTGGCTTTGGCGACTGTGCACCTGCTCGGCATTGCCTTTACGGGAACGTCCG
>CAVTLB010000026.1:0-167624 GCA_963735415.1 uncultured Actinomycetota bacterium
GTGAGGCTCTTGCCGAGTTCGCCGGCGTCGCCGCTCGGCTTTAAGGATGTCAACCCATTCCTGGTAACCGGACAGGTCTGCGCCGCCGTAGACCGCGCGCAGCGGCTTGCTACCCGACGATGAAGAGCGCCTGGCTACGGTTCGGCGGGATGACCGCCACGGCCGGCCGGGTGGCACCGGGGTGCCAAGACGCGAGCTGGGTCTCGGTCGCGAAGGTGAACTCGGCGACCAGGCTGTCGCTGCTCGCCGGCCAGCCGAAGCCGACGAGGGCGTCGTTGCTGACGGAAGATCCCGGCACGGCCGTCAGCTGCCCCGTGGTCACGGACGCGACCTCGAGGCGGGTGCCCAGCGCGCCGTCATCGCCGCCGATCACGCCGGTTGGGCTGACCTGGAGCGCGAGGAAGTCACCGCTGGGGCTGAACACGCGTGGCGGTGGTCGCCGCTGGCAGGCTGACCGTGGCCTGCCTGCCGGTCGCCAGGCTGAGCACCTGGACCCGGCAGGCACTGCCGGGCACACGTTGCGCGGCCCAGGCAATCTCGGTCGCGGTCGCCGCGATGACGCCGTCAAACGTGCGGCTGGCCGCCGGGGCGGCCGCGTCCACAGCTTGTAGACCGTCGTTCCCGGTTGCGGGCTGACCGGTGCGAGCAGCAGCCCGCGGTCGGTTGCCTGCCTGATCACCCACCCAGCCGGAAGCCGGACTGGCGCCCCGAGCGGGACGCCGGCCAGGCTGACCTCCCGCGCCGTTCCGGCGGTGCTGCTCACAGCGGCGTTCACCGGGTAACTGGTCAGCCACAGGGCGCTGGCGGTGGCCGCCGGCGCGACCTGGGTCGCCGTCCCGACCCGGGTCGCCGACCGGGCGCCGTCGGCGAGGGACCAGACCGGCCGCGGCGGTCCGGCGCAATCGCCGCAGGCCGAGTTGCGGTCCCGGCCGGCCTGGGCCCTGCCCGTGGGACCGGCCAGCACCGCCCAGCCATCCCGGACGCGGGTGAACTGGTAGCCGGAACTGTCGGCGGGCAGGCCGCCGATCAGCTCGGAGCCGCCCGTGGCGGGCGAGACCAGGCCGGCCGCGTTCCGGTAACCGGAAGCCGGAGGCTCTCGCCCCACGGCAGGGCAGGCCCGCCGATCCCGTCGGGCTGAGCCGCAGGAGCACGCCGACAATTGCCCCGCCAAGCTGCCAGCAACAACCGGGCCAGGGGTGGCGCGCAGCCGACGGCGTCCAAGCGCCTGTCAGTGACCGGTGTAGTCGGCGACGGAGAGCACCGCGACCTTGCCTGAGCCGTTAATAGCATAGAGCGTCTTCCCATCCGGGGAGAGCGCTATGTTCGAAGCCTCTTGCGCATCACCACCAGGCGAATTGGCAAGGATCGCACTGGTGCGAAGCGACGCCTCGACGCGACCGGCACCCACGTCAATAACGTCCACACGGGTATCAGCGCCCGAGACAAACGCCACCCGGCCTGACGGATCCACGGCCACTCCCATCGGGGCTGGCCCAATAGCTGTTTCCCTGATTACCTTCATTTCGGGAAGGCCAATCTGGATGAGCCGACACCCTCGGATAGGTCCATTTCTTCCGAACCAGCCGCCGGTGCCAGGCCAGCAGGGTGCCCGGCGTAACGATCCGGTGCAGCCGCAAGTGCCCGGGCAGCAGCCTGGCCAGGGCGGCGAGCACGGCGCGGTCAGCCCAGTCTGGTCTCGGGCGCGCCACCTGACGTCGCAGCACGGCGATCTCGTGACGGAGGACCAGGATCTCCACGTCCTTGGCAGCGTCACTGCGGGCCAGTAGCGCCAGCCAGCCGAACATCCGGACCATGAAGAGGTAGACCAGACGGATGAGCATGAGAGCCGAGCGTAAAGCAGCAGGTCAGGCCATGCGCAGGGTTTTGGCACGGCACAGGCCTTCCCCGGTTACCTCGCCAAAGATCACACGGGGAGGGCCGCACCCGTCTCCGACGTGATCACCGTGCCGCCGCACACGAAAAAAGGACAACCCCGAAGGGCCGCCCTCACCACATCCGCAACCTCAGTGACGCGAACCTGCGCCTACATCGTCATCCCGAATGACCGTGGACAGCTGGCTAGTCCTGCTGGCAGCCACCGCGAGGCTTCTAGGCCAGTCTCAAGATGGTGCCAGCCACGCCGCTGATCTCGCAGCGAAACCCCAGCTCACAGCACGCGACCGGGTTTCCGAGCGGGGCAGGTCGTGGCTAGGAGACGGCTGGCAGCTTGTCGGCTATACGACCGAGAAGCTGATGGAGCTTAGAATGGTGGCGTCTGGGCCTAGTTTGAGCGTGCTGTAGCCGGGCGAGGGGCCAGGGCTGTCGGGGTTAAGGACGCGCACCGATTGGGGTCCGAAATCGACTAGCCAGAGCGTGAACCGTTCGCCTGGCTGGCCGGATCCCCCGACGAAGATGCGCCCCGCCCATCGTGTTCCGCTGAGTGTGATGGCCCCGGGGTCGCTCGGATAGTACTTGTTCACCGAGGCGACGTAGAGGAACAGCCACAGGCTGTGTCCCGCCCGCACGTTACGGGCTGTCCCGGACGCGTCGAGGTCGCTCGACCGGGTGACGTCGTCCACGCCGCTGCGGGGGGATGTGATGGAGCCGCTGACCGTTTCCGAGTTGACGTACGCAGTGGCTGGCGACGCGGACCCAGTGAGGGAAAGCACCACCACGATGGTGGCGGCCGTTACGAGGGCGAATGCTGCCGCCAGGGTCAAGACGTTGGTCCGGACCCGAACGGCGGCGCACCTCTTGATCAGAACGTAGACGACCAGGATCGCCGCAGCCGCAAGGAGCACGCCGCCGATAAGGGTGACGGAGTAGAGGACCGTCCCCGGTCGTGTCCTTGCAAACAGGCCCGCGATCGACACGACCCCGCCGAGCGCAGTGAAAATCCAGGTCGTGACGACCGGGACATCCCGCAGTCGCTTAGCGGCCTCCGCCCCGACAGATCGTTTCGCCGGCGGCGGTGAGCCTGGGCGTCCTTCGCCGTCTGCCACGATGTGCCTCCAAGCCGGATGGGAACCTCATGGTGCGCATACCCATACGTGGTTGACGAGTTGCGGGCTGGGCAGGCTGGCGCCGCCGGTATGACTGGGATCGGCGCACCACGCGTTCAGGCTGTGCGAGTCCCCAAAACCCCCGAGCACCTGCCCGCCCGCCCCCAGGCACTGAATGGAAAGATCGCTGCCCGACACCTGCCCGCTCGCCTGCCCCGGATACGCCCACCGGCACGCCGCGTCCATCGGAATCGGAACCGGCGCACCGCCCGCCGCACCCCGGCTGGCCGACGGAGATGATCCCGCCCGGGTACTGGTCTGCGTTGGCTGAGGCGCCGCCGAGCCGGCGCATACCCATACGTGGTTGACGAGTTGCGGGCTGGGCAGGCTGGCGCCGCCGGTATGACTGGGATCGGCGCACCACGCGTTCAGGCTGTGCGAGTCCCCAAAACCCCCGAGCACCTGCCCGCCCGCCCCCAGGCACTGAATGGAAAGATCGCTGCCCGACACCTGCCCGCTCGCCTGCCCCGGATACGCCCACCGGCACGCCGCGTCCATCGGAATCGGAACCGGCGCACCGCCCGCCGCACCCCGGCTGGCCGACGGAGATGATCCCGCCCGGGTACTGGTCTGCGTTGGCTGAGGCGCCGCCGAGCCGGCGCATACCCATACGTGGTTGACGAGTTGCGGGCTGGGCAGGCTGGCGCCGCCGGTATGACTGGGATCGGCGCACCACGCGTTCAGGCTGTGCGAGTCCCCAAAACCCCCGAGCACCTGCCCGCCCGCCCCCAGGCACTGAATGGAAAGATCGCTGCCCGACACCTGCCCGCTCGCCTGCCCCGGATACGCCCACCGGCACGCCGCGTCCATCGGAATCGCCCCCGGGGTCGCGGACGGGGGCCGACTGCCTGATGGATCAGGTGCACTCGTCACGGTCGGAGAGGTAGCGGGCGCCCCTGCGGACGACGTGAGCGTCCCGTTGCTGCCACTCAGGTGTCCCGCGTGATGGAGGGGGCCAGAGCCTCTGGCGAGGTAGATGATGAAAACACCGGTGACGATGGCCGAAGCAAGCAAAAGGGCAAGCCCCCATCCCGGTACCGTTACCGGGCTGCGCAGGCTGCCACCAGGGACAGGCTCGGGACCTTCGTTACCGGGACTGCCCTGCGGAGGCTTATCTGCCATCTGCTCTCCCACGATGTCCTGCCCCCGGCCTTAACGCATAGTTCTCGCCGGGGCGCGTTCAAGTACCTGTGCCTGCCAGGCGATGGATTGCCTCGCCACAGGACAACTGACGGGCAGTAGATAAGGGCCGGGAAGATCACCGGGTGCATGATGAAGACAAGCGGGCCTGAGCTTGCTCACGCGGGCCGCTCAAAGGCCCGGGAGATGACATGCACCGAGATAAACACGGCAAGGACCTGCGCGCCCGCGTGTACGCAGGCACCCCCACTCAACCCATCCATTGGCCGCACCTGCCTGAATAGCAACGCCCTGGCGGCTTCTATGGAAAGCCAGTTTAGGCCTGATTAAGCGGGCCTGTCCAGGCTATGCCCGGCGGCGACTTATGAGCACATGACTACCCAGTCAGCCTCCTGTGCCAGCCTGTGTAATCGCGTCGGAAAATCGCACGATCCATCCTGCTCCTGCCGAAAACCCCATCCGTGCCGGTCGGAGCCGTTGTACGGATGAGGGCCGAGGTTGTCCGTGATAACGCTCGTGCGATGGGGAAACGCCGTGGCATGGTGATGGACGGTGCTGATGCGACTGGCCTACCTCGGTGTGCCGAACGTGTTCGCGCTGCTGCGGCTGCTGCCAATGGGCAACCAGGACAAAGACGCGGAGATCCTCGCGCTGCGCCACCAGCTCTTGGTCCTGCATCGGCAGCTCGGCCCGGACAGGGCACGGTTCACCCCGGCTGACCGGGCGCTGCTGGCCGCGCTGCTGCACCGGCTCCGAGGCACGTGCTCAAGCGCCGGCACCTTGTGGTGCGCCCGGATACCGTGCTCCGCTGGCACCGCGAGCTGGTGTCGCGCGCCGGCACGCCCAGCGGTCCTGGCCCCGGCACCCGGGCCGACCACGCACCGTGCGCTCGATCCGCGCCCTGGTACTGCGGCTGGTCCGCGAGAATCCCGGGTGGGGGTACCGCCGGGTGCACGGCGAACTGCTGGTGCTCGGGGTGAAGGTATCAGCACGGATTCAGCACGCGGTCCGGAAACGACGGGAAACAACCGGGACGATTCGGACAAATACCACACGAGCAGGGGCCGCCCCACTCTCATGTGGAACGGCCCGCCTTCCCTGGTCAACGATAGGTATATCCGCAGGTCAGGGCTACCGAACGTCCAATCCAGTCACGGCCCGCCCGATGATCATCCGCTGGATTTCGCTCGTTCCCTCAAAAATGGTGAAGATCTTCGCGTCGCGGTGCCAGCGCTCGACCGGGTAGTCGCGGGTGTACCCGTTGCCGCCGAGGATCTGGATCGCCTGCTCGGTCACCCGCACCGACATCTCCGCCGCGAACAGCTTGGACATCGATCCCTCGGCATGCGTGAAGGTGACCCCCTGCCGGGCCATCCACGCGGCTCGCCAGCACAGCAGGCGGGCCGCGTCCACCGATGCCTGCATGTCGGCGAGCTGGAACGCGATGCCCTGATTCTGACCGATCGGACGGCCGAACTGCGTCCGGGTGCGGGAGTACTCCGTCGCGTACTCCAGGGCCGCGCGGGCGACCCCGACGGCCATCGCGCCCACCGACGGCCGGGACGCCTCGAACGTCTTCATCGCCGCCTGCTCACCGCTGCGGCCGCCCTCGCGAATCCGGGCCAGCCTCGCGTCCAGCTTGTCCTTGCCGCCGACCAGGCAGCGCCCCGGCACCCGCACATCGGACAGCACGACCTCAGCCGTGTGCGACGCCCGGATGCCGTGCTTCTTGAACTTCTGCCCCATCGACAGCCCCGGCGTCCCCGGCGGGACGATGAACGAGGCCTGCCCGCGCGACCCCAGTGCCGGGTCCACCGACGCCACGACCACGTGCACGTTGGCGATCCCCCCGTTGGTCGCCCAGGTCTTCACCCCGTTGATGACCCACTCGTCATGCGCCTCGTCGTATATGGCGCGGGTCCGTATCGCGCCCACGTCGCTGCCCGCGCCCGGCTCGGAGGAGCAGAACGCGCCCAGCTTCACGTCGCCCGGCTCGCCGAACATCTGCGGGCACCACTCGCCGACCTGCTCCGGCGTCCCGCTGGTGACCACCGCAACCGCCGCTAGCGTTGAGCCGATAAGCGAGAGCCCGATCCCGGCATCGCCCCAGAACAGTTCCTCCACCGTGGTGATGAAGCCCAGCCCCGACTCCTCGAAGAACTGGGTCGCGTAGAAGTCCAGCGAGTACAGCCCGATCTTGGCCGCCTCTTCTAGAACGGGCCACGGGGTCTCCTCCCGCTCGTCCCACTCGGCGGCCGCAGGCCGGATCACCGACGCCGCGAACTCGTGCACCCAGTCGCGCATCTCGCGCACGTCACTGCTCAGCTCCAGGGAGAACCCCTGTTTCGGGGCGGGTCCTTGCCCGGCGGAGGGCGCCGGTATCACTTCCGTCATGTTACTGAAGAGTAACCTATCTGGCTGGCCATGGTAAGCCGATACTGGTGACGGCCGCGCGAACTTTTCGTGATTTCTCAGATACCGAACGGGCCCGCCCGGCGTCCGCCCCGAACCACAACGCGTGCCGCGCCCCGGCGTCCCGGCCGGCCACGGCCGCGGAGCCGTTCGGCGGCCTGGCGGATGGCGTCGCCGTCCGGCCCGCTGCCGCACCAGTCCCTGGAGTCGGCTATGCTCGCGCGGCGTCGCGGCTCGTCCCAGCCGTCCGCGCCCTGCTCCGCACGCTCGCCATCGCCGATCAGGAGCCTGAGGAAGTCACGCATCCCGCATTCGCCTCCTTCGCCATGTCCCGGTCCACGTAAGTTCCGGTAGACCCGAGTCTTGTAACCACTCCCGTTATACACGATATAACGCGATCAGGGACGGCGCCAGGGCTCAGCCCGTCACCTCGTACTGGGCGACGACCTGCCGGGCCTGCTTCATCCCGGCCGCGTTCAGGTCGCCGATCTGCAGGTCGAACTCGACCTCGGTGCCTGAGCCCTGCTCCACCGCGCGGACGGTCAGCAGGCCGGTCTCGGACATGAAGAACGTGACGTCGATGGGGGTGAGCTGCGGCAGGCGGGGTGGCAGGCTCTTCAGCACGCCCATGCCGATCTTCCGGTTGCCGGCCAGGTCGGGCGACTCTTCCGGTCCGGCCTGCTCCCAGACCTCGATGCCGACGTGCCGCTGGTTCTCGACCGTTGTGTAGAAGGTGTAGGGGCCGGAGTCGTTCGGCAGCGGCGTGTTCGCGGGCAGCAGGTGAACGATCATGTGCCGGGCGCGCATCGGGCTGGTCATCGCGAGCGGGTCGCTCCCGTCAATGGTCCGGACCCCGAAGCCGCGCGGCACCACGGTGGACACGCGCTTGGCGACGATCCCGGTGACCTCGGCGACCGGGATGCCGGTGGCCGCCGCGATGGCAGCGGCAGGCTGGCCGGGCGCGGCGGCGGCCGGCTGGCCGGTGATGCCGTGGCTGGCGGGCGCGCTGCCCGCCGGGTGCGCCAGCCGCAGTACGGCGAACAGCGCGGCGCCCTTGGCCACGGCCAGCTCCGGCTCATGGAAGCGGGCGGCCAGGCCGAGCCGTTCCGCCAGCACGCGGGACACCGCCGGCGTCCGTGTCATGCCGCCGACCAGCAGGACCTCGTCGAAGCTGGTGACCCCCTTGCGGCGGGCGGTGGAGATCGTCCGTTCCGTCACCGAGATGGTGCGGTCCAGCAGGTGGGCGGTGAGCTTCTCCAGGGTGTCCCGCGTGAGCTCCACCTGGGTGACCGCGCCCCGGTACCGCAGGAAGTGCCGGCGTGACATGACCGAGCTGAGCTCCTTCTTCAGCCGCTCGGCGGTGATGTAGAGGTCCTGCATGAACCCCGCGTCCTCGTCCGGGCGCAGCGCGGGATGCTGGGCGGCGAACTGCTCAAGCAGGTAACCGACGATGATCTCGTCCCAGTCCGCACCGCCCAGGCGCGGGTCGCCGTCGGTGCACAAGACCTTGATGTCGTCGCCGTCCAGCCGGATGACCGTGGTGTCGAAAGTGCCGCCGCCGAGGTCGTAGACCAGGACGTGCCGGGGGCCGGTGACCTTCTTGGTCACGACCTGGTAGTGCATGGCGGCGGCGACCGGCTCGGCGAGCACGTCGAGCACCGTCAGGCCGGCGAGTTGCCCCGCCCGCCTGGTGGCCTCCCGCTCGGCGACGCCGAAGTAGGCCGGGACGGTGATCACGACGTCCCTGACCTCCTGGCCGGGGAGATCACTGCCCTCTCGCGCCGTCCTGGCCAGCTCGCGCAAGATGAGCGCGGAGACCGTTTCCGGCGTGTGCCGCTCGCCGTGGAAGGCGTACTGGGCGCTCGTGCCCATGTCCCGCTTGACCAGCCGGGCGACCAGGTCAGGAGCGATGAGCGCCGAGTTGCGCGCCGCCTGGCCGACCAGCACGTTGCGCGGCGACTCGAAGTACACCACCGACGGGATGGTGTCCTCGCCGAGCGTCGGTCCTGATGACGGTCGCCCGGCCTTGCTCGTCGATGCGCGCGATGCACGAGTTGGTCGTGCCGAGGTCAATCCCGAAGGCACCGGTCACGAATGAATCCCCTCCTGTGTGTCTCAGGTTCTCAGCGCACGGGCGTCGGCGAGCAGCTGGCCGATCTCTGTCGCGTAGGGGCTGCCGGGCTGCGCCTGGTCCGCCCGCCGTGCCTCCTCCAGCCAGTCGATCGCGGCGGCGAGGTCCCGCGTGTCCCCGCTCAGCTCATACCGGACCCGCAGGGCGTAGCCGCGCATGGACAGGATCCGGGGGCGCTCCCGCGCGGCCAGGCCGGGCACGGCCGCGGCGTCGGCGAACATCGCGACCGCCTGGTCGATCGGCGCCGGGTCCCGGTCGGCCATCGCTAGCAGGACCAGCTGGCTGGCCGCCCTGCCAACGACCGCAGGGTAGTCCGGGTGGTCTCGGGGCAGCCGCCCCGCCTGCTCCAGCGTGCTCGCGAACGCCTCCCGCTCCCGCGGGCCGAGCCTCCATGACCGGGACGCCGGGATGCTGCTTGGGGTGGTGGGCGGGGGAAACAGGGCGCTGCATGGGGTGGTGGGCGGGGGAAACAGGGCGCTCCCCGGGGGAGTCTCCTGCCGCCGCCATGTGCCGGTAGACGATGACGCGCGGGAGCACGACCGGCTCGCCGGTGGCCTCGTGCGCGTAGCCGTCGCTCACCACGGACTCGATGGCCTGGTCCAGGTCCGGGCGGACGGCCGCCACCGCGCCGGCGGCCTGGTGCAGGCGAGGGTCGAACCTCGTCAGCGGCTCGGGCCGGACCGGGATGACCCCGCATCGCTGAAGGACGAGGGCGATCTCCTCCGCGTAGGACTCCAGCAGGACCGCCACGTCCGGCCTTGGCATCGTCTCGGGAACCGAGCGCGCCTGAGTGCCGAGCCCGTCCCGTAGCCGGCATAGGTCCATGACGATGGACCTCATGGTGTCATCTGTCACGGAATAGCACCTTTATCGAGTCCCCGGTCACATAATGACATTACGGCTCGGGACCGGCATCCCGCGAGTACGGCGCGGAATGCATCCCGCCGGCCGAGCGATTTCCCATCGATGTGGCGGGGACAGCATGATGGACAATATGACCGGGGACGCGGAGCCTGCCACCGACGGGCCGGCGCAGCCAGCCATCGACGATATCGTGGCGGACCTGCGGGCGCTGCGCGAGCGCGGGCTGGTCATGATCCGGCACACCGAGCTGCCGGCCCTGCGCGCGGCGGCCGCCCGGGCCATGGCGGTGGGCACCCTGCCCGCCGGCCTCAAGACCGCCGCGGCGGCCGCGGCCAGCATCGCGCGGGCCGGGCCGCCCACCACCCCAAGCATCGGCCCGATCTCCCCGCCCACCACCCCAAGCATCGGCCCGATCTCCCCGCCCACCACCCCAAGCATCGGCCCGCGCGCGATCGAGGCGCTCGTCCGGGTGGCGGTGAACCATCTCGACGGCGGGGACCTCGGCACGGCCGCCACGCATACCTTCGGGCTGGCACCGGGTGACCGGGACAGGCCCGCGCAGGACCGGCGCCGCAAGGCGGCCCTGGCGTACAACGTCAGCCTGGAGCGGTTTCGCAAGCACCACGAGAAGCGCGTCATCGAGCAGGTCGCCGAGAAGATCATGGAGCTGTGCCAGCCGCTGACGGCCGGCCCTGAGCACGGCTCGCCGGCTCGCCCGCGACCGCAGGACGGCCCGCCCGAGCGGGGCGAGGAGGTCCGGCTTGAGGGCCGCGTCAAGGGAGCGCGGTTCCCCGTGACCGTCCACGTGCAGCCGGTTGAGCTGCTGCGCGACGTGGACGTGGTGATCGCGCCCGCGAACATCTACCTGGAGCTGCCGCAGCCTTACAAGGCGTCTGTCTCCGCCGCGCTGCGGCGCGTCTCGGCCCGGCACGCGGCGGACGGCTCGGTCGTCGCCGACGAGGTCGCCGACGAGCTGCGGGCGTGGATCACGGCGAACGGGCGTCCCGGCATGCCCGTCGCCGCGGGCACGGTCGCCGCGACGACCTCAGGAGCCATGGCGGACCAGGGCGTCCGGCGGATCTACCACGCGGCGGTCGCCGCGCCTCGCCCTGGCACCAACGAGTATGACGTCCAGCCGACGGCGATAGCCCGGGCGGTGCACGCGGCCTTCGCGATCGCCAGGGCCGAGCGCGGGCGGTTCAGCCCGCCGCTCGGCTCGCTGTGCTTCCCGCTGCTCGGAGCGGGCCGGGGCGGCCTTGCCCCGGCGGATAGCTTCGACTGGATATGGGCCGCGCTTGAGCATGAGATACGCGCGGACAACACGTGGGGGGTTCACTTCATCGCGCACCGGAAGGCGGTCGCGGAGGTGATCGTCGCCGGGATAACCCGGTCCGGCGGCACCGCGGTTGCCGCCGGCTCAGGTCACTCGGCCTGACTGGCTACGTCGCTTCACTGGGCTACTGAGCTACATCATGTGTGGTTCCATGGCCCCAGTGAAAGCCCGGGGCTGGCCGCCTGGCTGGTCACGAGCCGGGCGTGAACTGGTCGTCCTCGTGCCAGCTGATGCCGTACCCGAGTCCCGGCGACATTTCGCGGAAGCTGGCGTAGACCTCGCCGAACCGGTTGGGCATCAGCAGCTGGGCCGTCGGGGCCTGCCGGTAGATCACGGTGGCCGGCGTCCCGGCGAGCAGCCAGACCAGCGACGGTATCCGGTCGGGACCGAAGCGCACCCGCAACTCGAAGTGGTCGCTGCGCCGGTAGGGCACGTGCGCGTAGTGCGGGGCCATCCGCTGCCCGGCCGGGAGCCGCATGCGCAGCCAGTACTCGTGGCTCTGCCCCGCGCGCAGCGGCCTGGGCAGCACGATCACGTCCTGGAAGTAGCCGTCGTAGGGATGCTGCCGCGCCTGGATCTGGCCGCCGTAGACCAGCTCCGACTCCAGCCGGGGAACCTGCCCGGGGTCGTCGGGGTGGCGCGGGACGTTCACGGAGGCCACGATCTCGCTCAGGCCGTCCACGGCCGACACGATCCGCCGCTTCTCCCACGATTCCACCCGGTCGCCATCGAGCCGCAGCAGGGCGGTGAACGACGCGATGTACCAGTCGTCGTTGCCGACCGCGGTCGCCTCGGCGGCCACGGCGGCCTGGACGGACCGGGCGGCCCGCTCCGGCCAGCCGGCCGCGGTGCCGCCGTCAAGCCAGGGCGGCACGACCGGCCCGGGCGCGCTCCCCAGCAGCTGCGGATCGAGGGCGCGCTTGACGCGCAGCCGGTAGGCCTCCCACTCGCGCGCGTCGCCTCCGCACGCGGTGACGATCGCCCGGGTCACTTCCCGCGACGGGAGCCGCCTGCCCCGCATGGCCTCATGGATCGTGCCCCTCGCGAAGGTGGTCTTCCTCGCCAGCTGGTCGTACGTGACGTCGGCGCGGTCACGCAGGCCCCGGAGGCGTATCGCGAACTCGGTCAGCGGCGTGCCGTCCCTGTCGAGCGGCTGTTGCGGGCGTCCCATACCCCCTAGTTTTCCATAATTATCCGCTAGGACCATAACGACATGCGGACTTAGATGTTCATCGATCCAGGCTTCGTCCTATTTTGCCGGCAGTGTAGGTTGCTTTGTTGTCCGCAATGACGCCACCGGCGAAAACTGGTCACGTACGCCAGGGAAGTGCTGGCCATGAGCGCTGCGCGAGGCAGGTGGTACTGATGCGGCAAGCCTGGAATGGGGGGGCGGTGTCGCGCGGCTCTCACCGAACCGCGCCGCGCCCGGCTAGCCGGCGTCCCTCCGACTGGGCCCGGAGGGGCGCCGCGCGGGGAACCGCCCCGCCGACTTCCCTGGTGTGCATAGAAGTTCAATATTGCCGACAAATGCTACCTGCCGGTTCTTCCGGCAAGCGTGCTATACATTTACAATCGGACTCACATCGGCCCGACCACTTGAAACACGTAAATCACGAGTAGTCCCTCCAGGGACTTTGCAGCTAGCGCCAGGGAATCCCCGCATCCCGCCCCTGGCGTCTTTACCAGACGTTAACTATTTATTTCAGTTCTCGCTTGGGAGAGCGAGGGGGGAGACGGGATGACACCGGAAGCCGATTCCGTGCTGGACACTGGGGAGACGACAGGCACCGGGGAGGCAGGCGTGCCTGACACGGTACCGCCAGCAGAGAGCCGGCCTGATCAGCTGACCGACGCGGTCAACGAGGAAGCGCCTACGGCCGGCCAGGCCGGGCCAGCGGGCGAGGCCACCCTGGCCGAGCTGGCCGCCGAGGTCCGCAGGCTGGCGGCGGCCGCGGAGCAGTACCAGGAGCGGGCCAGGCAGCGCGAGGGCATCATCGACTACCTGCGTTCCGAGCTTGACTTGCTGCGCCGGGGCGAGCGGCGCGGGCTTGTGCGGCCGGTCCTGACGGTGATGGCACGGCTGCACGCGGACCTGACGCGGCAGGCAACGAGCCTGCGCCCGGACTTCACCGCGGAGCAGGCCGCGAATCTCCTGGATAACTACGCCGAGGACTTGCAGGAGTCGCTGGCGGACAACGGCGTGCTCACGTACCAGCCGGGGATCGGCGACCCTTTCGACCCGCGCCAGCACCGCCAGGCCACCAAGCCCGTGACCACCTCCGACCCTGACCTGGACGGCCGGATCGCCGCCGTGCGCAAGCCCGGCTACCGAGACATCGAGGCCGACAGCCTGCTGTCGCCCGCGGAAGTCACGTTGTACAAGACCGTGAAGGAAGAGCAGTGAGCGAGCAGGGGATCTACGGCATCGACCTCGGCACCACCTACTCGGTGGTCGCCTACATCGACGAGACGGGCCGCGCGGCGGTCGTGCGCAACACTGACGGCGACGACACCACCCCCTCGGTCGTGTACTTCGAGACCGCGGACAACTTCGTCGTCGGCAAGACGGCGAAGGAGGCCGCGAGCTTCCGCCCCGATGACGTGGTCTCGCTCATCAAACGGGAGATGGGCAACCAGGACTACACCCGGACGTTCTACGGCCAGGAGCTGTCACCGTCGGGCATCTCCGCGCTGATCCTGGCCGCGCTGGCCAAGAGCGCGGAGGAGGAGACGCACCGCCCGGTCAAGCAGGTCGTCATCACCGTGCCTGCCTACTTCGGCCTGCTGGAGAAGGACGCCACGAAGAAGGCCGGCGAGATCGCCGGGCTTGACGTCATCGGCATCGTCCCGGAGCCGGTCGCGGCCGCCCTGGCCTACGGGGTCACCGGCAGCGCGGACGGCACCACCTTCCTCGTCTACGACCTGGGCGGCGGCACCTTCGACATCACGCTGATCAAGATGACGGACACCTCGGTGGAGGTGCTCGCGGTCGACGGCGACCACAAGCTCGGCGGGGCGGACTGGGACGCCCGGCTGTTTGAGTACCTCAAGGACCAGAACGATCGAGCAAAGCGGCGACGACTCAATCGAAGACGACGAGGAGAGCCTGTCGGAGCTGCGCCGCCTGGCGGAGGAGACCAAGAAGGCACTGACCAAGGCCGAGTCCAAGAAGGTCAACCACCGGCTCGCCGGCGGCATGGCGACCTCCATCACGGTGACCCGCCAGCAGTTCGAGGAGCTGACCTCGGACCTGCTCGAGGAGACCGATCAAGATCACCAACCGGATGCTGGCGGACGCCGAGTCCCGGTTCCCCGGCGTTCGCGGCCAGATCAACGATCTCCTGCTGGTCGGCGGGTCCAGCAGGATGCCCATGGTGTCGGAACGGGTCCGCAAGGAGTACCCGTGGGAGCCGAAGGTAGCCGACCCTGACCTTGCCGTCGCGAAGGGCGCGGCCCTGTACGCCGCCGGGCAGACGGTCAAGCTCGTCGAGGCGGAAGTGGGCGGCACCGGGACCACGGCCGGTGGCGGCCAGCGCACCCGGAGCCTGCCCGGTGGCCCGAGCACGGAGGCCATCGAGGCCGTCGCGGCGAGCACGGGTCTTGAGACGGAGCAGGTGGAGAAGCTCGCGGGCAAGACGATCGTCAACGTGCTGCCCAAGGCCGTGGGCATCAAGCTGCTTGATAGCGATAAGCCCAACTGGCAGAACCTGCCCGATGAGGAGAAGTTCTACATCGAGCACCTGGTCTCGGCGCAGACCCAGCTTCCTTACCAGGCCGAGGTCTTCACGGCCGGCACCTCGGTCGATAACCAGTACTCGATCGAGATCGAGATCTGGGAGCAGGCAGGCGCCGTCCCCGACCCGGCGCTGTCGGCCAACCACCGGGTCGACAACGCGGGCCTCATCGAGGGCCTCGGGTCGTTCCGGCTGCCCGCCGGGTCGCCGATCGAGATCACCTTCGAAGTGGACGGCGAGGGCACCGTCAACCTGCTCGCGGTCGAGCCGACCAGCGGCAAGCAGCTCAAGATGTCGGTGAAGATCGAGTTCATGTCCGAGGAGCAGGTCGACAAGGAGAAGGCCATCGTGACCGCGCTGCGGCGGAAGGCCGAGTAGGCGGCAAGCATGCAGTTTGACAAGGACGCCTACAAGGAGTTCCTCACCAAGCACAGCAAGGACGGCACCGACCCGGTTGACCTGCTGGAGCGGTACGCGATCACGCTTTCGTCGTCCACGACGAACGAGGAGATCAAGCAGCAGCTCACGGCGGTCCGCGCCTACTGGAACCAGACGGCCAACGGGAACAACCGCGCCGCCAAGAAAGCCGACTGGTGCCGGAAGCGGGACGCCGAGCTGAAGGCCCAGCAGGGCGACAAGCTGGAGACCGCCGACTGGTGGCGGCAGACCGCCCAGGCGGAGGCGGGCAAGGCGCAGGTCGCGATCCAGGCCCTCGCCGACTCCCTCCGCCAGGCCTACGGCCAGCTCGGGCGTGGTGACCACTGACGACCTGAACCGGGACGGGGCCAGGAACAAGCTGTCCCCGGCCCAGGCGGCGCAGGCCGCCAGCCAGGCCGGCCTCGCCGTGATCAGCGACAAGCTGACGCTGCCTGAGGCGCCGCTCAGCTCGACGGTGTTCAAGGACCTGCTGCGCAACCTCAACAACTGCCAGGTGCCCACGATCCCGGAACTGCTTCACCCGGGGTCGGGCACCTTCCGGATCGTCGCCGGGTACGAGTGCGTCAAGAACCCGGCGCTGCGCCTGGACACGGCCGCGATCGAGCAGCGGAAGACCGAGGCGGGCAAGGCCATTACCCCGAGCAACGACGCGAAGCTGGACGCGCTGCGCAAGCTGAGCGACGCCGACCAGCGGAAGGTGGACCTGCGTGACGTCGCGCTGTACCACCTGATGGAGCTGGTCGCCGACACCCAGCCCATCATGGCCAAGCAGGAGCTGACGCGGGTCGGGGTCGAGGCGAGCGACGCGGCCATCATCGCCGCCCTGCTGCAGCGCCGCCAGAAGGCGACCCAGGTGAACCGCCTCGACCAGGTGCTGAACCTGCTGGCGGAAGGGCAGCTCAAGGAGGCCGAGAACCTCGCTAACATGCTGCCCGACGGGGACGAGAAGGCCGAGGCCGGCCAGGCAGGTGACGGCCCGGCGCAAGGAACTGGCCGACCTGCTGGCCCGGGCGGACCAGGCAGCACCGACGAGGCGCAGGCCGAGAAGCTGCTGCGGGACGCGGCCCGGGTGAGCCGGGAGGACGCGGACGAGCGGCTGCGCCGGCTGCCGCTGTCGCCGCCAGGACCGGTCACGGCCACCGGTGACGGCGACAGCGTCAAGGTGTTCTGGCAGCGGGGACTCGGGCACGACGAGTCCACCGTCTACGTCGTCGCCCGGACGACGGGCCGCGCGCCCGCTGCCCCGGGGGACGGCACCCAGGTCCACCGGGGCGCCGGGACCGAGTGCGCCGACTCCGGCGCGCCCGGCCGCGACCCAGGTTCAGTACGGGGTGTTCGCCACCGCCGAGGGCAGGCCCGCGTCGGCGCCCGTCACCGTCACGGTGACGCCGCTGCCGCCCGTGTGGAACCTCAACGCCGAGACGGGCATCGGCATGGTGACGCTGAGCTGGCAGGCCAAGTCGGAGGCCAAGGTCGTGGTGACCCGCGCCATGCCCGGCGGAGCGCCGGTGGACGTCCCGGTCAGCGGGACCAGCGTCCAGCTGCGCGACCTGCCGGACGGCGTGGCGCAGGTCTTCGACCGCGGTAGCCGTCTACCGCGGGCGTGACGGCGCTGAGCTGCGCTCGGAGCCGAAGACGAAGACCGCGACGCCCCGGGGCGAGGCGAAGCCCAACGGCACGCTCAAGGTCGCCACGATCTTGGCCGGCGGCCAGACCCGGATCCGCGCGACCTGGAAGAAGATCGACAACTCCGAAGTCAAGATCCTGCTGACGGCGGCCGACCAGCCGTGGCCGTTCGGGACGGTGATCACGCCCGAGGAGGCGCGGCGGGCCGGCACCGTGCTTCCCGGGCACGTCGAGGTGTCGGGTGCGGACCGGGTCCTGGAGGCGGACCTGCCCGGCGGCATCCACTACCTGACGCCGCTGTCGGAGGGCGGGAACCGGCGTCGCCATCGGCAAGTCGCAGTCGGTCGCCATCATCGAGCCAGTGACCAACCTCATTACCACCCCGTTCGCCGACCACGCGACCCTCGCCTGGCACTGGCCCGACACCGTCCAGCTGGCCGAGGTGTCGTGGCGGGCCCAGGGCGACGACGAGGGCGACTGGGAGTCCTTCGTGCTCAGCCGGGCCGAGTACCAGTCGAGGGGCGGCGCACAGGTCCCGCTGGGCCAGCGGCCCGTCGAGGTCGAGGTCCGTGCCGTGATCACCGCGCTAACGGCAAGCGACACCCGTCCGCGCCGGTGAAGGACACCGTCACCAAGGTCGTGAAGACGCCGATCCGGTACCGGGTCGCTGGCGGCGGCCCGTTCGGCGGCCGCGCCAAGAAGGTGACGTTCACCGCCGACGAGCCGTGCAGCGGCACCGCGGTGCGGATGATCGCCGTGCCCGGCACGGTGAAGCCGACCAAGCCGAACGAGGGCGTCATCGTCTTCGAGACCACCCTCAACCTCACGCCCAGGAGTCCCCGCCGAGCACAAGGTGGAGCTCCCCAAGACCATCAAGAAGCCCTACTGGGTGCGCTGCTTCGTCATGAGCGGCCCCGGCAGGCTCGTCGACCCGCCCGTGGGCGACCTGAAGGAGGACTAACCAGTGGCCCAGCACCCCGTGCCCGTTCTGCTTTAACGAGATCGACTCATCGAACCTGGGCTACCTGTGCGCCCGCCAAGGGCACGTCAAGTGCGAGCCAGTAGATGGACCCCGAGCGGCTGCAGATCACCGGCAATGGCACCCCGACCGGCCGCTACATCGAGCCGGCGCTGGGCACGCAAGGGCGTCGCCGTGTGCCGCAAGTGCCAGGGCGAGACGCGGCGGCGCGCCTGCCCGGTGTGCCACACCGGGCTGTCCATCGACTTCGTGGGCACCAAGAATCCCGATGCTGGGCATGGTGGGCTCCAAGGGCGCCGGCAAGACCGTGCTCGATGACGGTCATGATCCAGCAGCTGCGGAAGGTCATCGCGCACCGCTTCGACGCGGACATCTCGACTCGCCACCGACAACCCGGACGGCATGAACAGCATCACGGAGTACGTGCAGGGCCGGGAGCAGGATCTCTACAAGGAAGGGGAACCTGCCGGCAGGCACCCGGACGTACGAGTCGCAGAAGGGGCGAGTCCCCATCGTGCTGCGCTGGCGGGCCGACAGGAAGTCCACGCATGCTGGCCTTCCTCGACAGCGCGGGCGAGGACTTCGCCAGCGAGGAGACCTCGTCCGCGATCCGGTACCTGCAGGCCTGCGAGTACCTGATCGTCGCCCTGGACCCGTTCTCGCTGCCGGGGGCGCGCGATCAGCTCAGCCTGCCGACGCAAGGCGGTCCAGGGCGCCGACAACGCCGCGATCTACACGCTGCACCAGATCACCAAGAAGCTGCGCACCAGCCAGGGCAAGGCCAACAGGAAGATCCAGGTCCCGGTCGCGATCGTGTTCACCAAGATCGACGCGTTCTTCCCCAACCTGGAGGAGGGCAACCCGCTCCTGGCGACCGCCCCGGCCGTGCCGTCCTACGACGAGGCCGACGGCCTGGCCGTGCACGAGCAGATGAGGACCCTGCTCAAGGAGTGGGACGCCTGGGAGATCGAGACGCACATGAGCCAGTACTACGACGACTACCGGTACTTCGGAGTGTCCGCGCTCGGTGCCCAGCCCGACTACGACGAAGGCGCACGTGGCCGCCGGCGGGGTGCGGCCGCACCGGGTCGAGGACCCGATCCTGTGGCTGATGTCCAAGGCCAAGATGGTGAGGGTGGTGAAGCCGAAGTGACGGACACCGCCTTCGGCAGGCTGCTGTACACCGACTGCGCGCCGGGCACCGGGCGCGGCTCGGGCGGCGGGTTCCAGATCCAGGCCCAGTCGCCCGCCGTGGACCCGCAGCAGGCATCCTTCGCGGTCGGCTGGCTGCTGTACGAGGCGCAGAGCGCGTGGGTCGCTGACCGCCGCCCGGTCGAGGACTTCCCGCTCGGCTTCGCGCATGCCGAGGCCGAGGGCTCGGCACCGCGCAGGGCCGGTACCTCGGGAAGGAGGCGGTCGGCGGCCGGATGGGCAACCACCTGGCCGACTGCCTGCTGACCCGCGACCCCGAGCTGTACGGCACGATCCGCCCGGCCCAGCTGTGGAAGTCGCGGCATGTGGCGGGCGCGAGCCATGGGAATCGCGCGACTGCCCTGACTTCGACGGCGACCTGGAACTCGGGCCACTGGACCTGGAAAGCGTCACCGACTGGGTCCGCGAGCACGCCGATCGCGGCCCGGTGCTCGCCCGGCTGCTCAGCGTGCTCGAGGACCCGAAGGGGCAGCGGGTGGTGATCGTGTCCGCCGACGCCGAGGAGGCGATGCGGTGGATCGCCGCCGCGACGCTGCTGCTGCCGCAGCGGCAGGCGCTGGAGGTGTCGTTCAAGGTCTTCAGCAGCGACCCGCTGCGTGCCCAGCAGCGGGTGGTGGCCGCGCCGCCGGACGTTCACCCGGACCTGCGGCCCGGCGCGGGCCTGGGCGTGTTCGTGCTGGACGCCGGCCACCTGCCGCGCCGACGAGGCCAGCGTGACCGAGCGGGCACGGTTCCTCGTCGGCAAGCTCGCCGGGGACGAGCGACCCGTACGACATCGTGTACGACGTCATGGAGGCCATCGACACGTCGCACGAGCTGAGCGGCGGCGCCTGGCCGCAGGACATCGCCACCAGTGCCGCCGCCTGGGCGCTGACCCGGCCCGACGACCCGGTCATCGACCCGGACGCGCTGTCCCGCTGGCTGCGGCAGGCGGGCAAGGGGCCGCTGCGGGAGCACGGCCCGGCGCGTCACCGAGAGCCTGATGGCCAGGACTCCCTCCACCGACCTGCTGCGCTGGCTCGACGCCCGGGTCGCCGCCAGGGAACTGGAGTTTGATCGCGAGGTAATCCGGTTGCGGCTCCTCGATGCTGAGATCGCCGACGCGCTCGCCGGGCGGGCCGCGCCGGGCGGGACGCTGCCCGACGCCGCTGCTCAGCGACCAGGCCCGGCGGGACGCCGAGAGCGCGCTGACCTCGGCGCTGCTGCGCGGCGCCGGGGACAACAAGGTCGACTTCGCCGCGACCGACCGGCTGCTACGGCTCGCCCGCCGGCACGGGATCTCCCTGCAGCCGTCGGCCCCGGTCGAGCAGTTCGTGCAGAACTTCGCCTTCGACTGGCTCAGGAGCAAGAACCCGCAGGACTCCAGCCACTGGGCGCTGCGCGATCACATCATCGCGGCGGCCCAGGCCGAGTTGCGTGCCTGGTACGCCGAGGACCCCGCCAAGGAGGCCGTGCGCGGCGCGATACGCAAGTTCGTCCCCCATTTCAACAGAACGCTGAATCATCAAGATCCCCTGCACTGGCCCATGCAGGCGGCGGGAATCACGCTCCTCCCGGCGCACGAGCAGGTTCCGCACGTGCAGGGGCTGCTGAAATGGATCGACGACCTCCGCAAGGTCGACCGCACGGCGGCCAGCCGCGCGCTGCGGGACATGCAGAAGGCGCTGGTCGACTGGGATGCGGTGACCGAGCCCATCGCGGCCACGATCCTCACATCGGTGTCCGGGGAGTCTCAGGTGATCCCTGAGATCGCCGATCTCGCGCGCAACGGGCTCGCGCGCAAGGCCCGCACGCCCGACAGGAACCTCCTGGAAGACCTGGACAAGCTCAACGACCGGGTTCCTGCCTCGTCGCCCGAGCTCGTGGACATCGCCGAGGGCAACAAGAAGGTCAAGCAGTTCCTCGCCGCGGTCGAAAGCGGCCGGATTAGCCAGCAGCGCTCCCGCGGCCTTGCCCTCAAGGCCATCTGCGAGGCGGACCCCATCGTCGTCGGGCTGAAGGCGCCCGAGGTAATCGACGCGCTCAGGACCGACACGGACCTCGCGATCGATTTCTTCTTGCACTTCCCGAGGAACAAGAAGACCTCGCCTTTCCCGAAGCTGATCGAGATGATCGGCAAGCGGTTCGCGGCGCTCGCCACGTCCGAGCAGCAAGTGGAATACGCGCTCTGGGCCTTCCAAATCTACGCCGACCCGGAAGTGTACAAGATGAGCCGGGCCGCCCTGCTGCAGAAGGAGCTTCAAAGGTTTCCCGATGCGGTTGTCCTGGACCGTGCGAAAAACCCGGACAAGTGGCGCACCGAGGTACGCGACCGGCTAAGGCACAACGACCTGCAAGAGATGTGGGATTCCCTCTTCCACAAGTACAACCTCCCCAGGATACGCCGAGGTTAACAATGATCAGCTTCCTCTTCAACAACTTCTACCTCATCGCGCTGCAGGCGGGCTTGTTCTTCGGGTTCTTCATGATCGCGCGGACGTTCTGGTTCACCTTGTGGCTGCAGTCCAAGAATCCCTCGCAATTCCCGCAGTCGCCGCTCTACTATCCCGCAGCAGTACAAGGAAGAGAAGCTTCAGGCGCAGTTGCAGAAGGCCGGGCCGCCTGTCCCCCGGCCGGGCGAGTTCGCGCCCGACCTGGCCTGGCCGCTGTACACGCTGCGGCAGTCCGCGATCGACAAGAAGGCCGTCCGGGGCAACCTCTACGCGTACCAGAAGCGGCTATGGAAATGGCCGGTCAACACGTTCTTCAGAAGAGGTACGGGAAGCACCGCTGGGCCGTGGTGGTTCCCGCTGACGCCCGTCCCGATCACGGTGCTGTTCTTCCTCGGCGGGGCGTTCCTCGTCTCGTGGGCCTCGTACTGGGTGTACTGGGGCACGCTGACTGCCTTCTGGTGGGTCGACAAGACCGTGATCATGGCGCTGCGCGGGCAGCTGCGCGTACGGGAGGCCAGGCGGCGCGAGACCATGCACATCGCCGCCGCCTGCATGAAGTGCCTGCACGTGACCCCGTGGCCGGCCTACGCCTGCCGTGCCTGCGGCGAGCAGCACCACGATGTCATGCCGGGCGACCTGGGCACGTTCTACCGCAAGTGCGCAGTGCGGCGCCAAGTTCCCGACCCTGCCGTCCCGCGCGGCCTGGCACACGGCGGCCGTCTGCAAGCGCCAAGAGTGCCGGCAGGAGCTGCCGGACGGCGCGGGCGCGGTGCGCGATATCCGGGTGCCCGTCTTCGGCGACGTGGCGGCGGGCAAGTCACGGTTCCTGTACGCCTCACTGAATAGCCTGCAGCGCGACCTGGACCGCTCGCACATCAAGTGGGATTACCTCGACGAGGTCTCCCGGCTGGAGGCCGAGCGCTGGATCAAGGACGATCCGCGCCAGCCAGGGCATCATACAGAAGACCGACGTGGGGCCTGCCACCGCGATCAACCTGCGGCTGCGCGAGGGCAGGCACTCCGACTTCATCCACCTGTTCGACGCGGCCGGCGAGCAGTACAGCAAGCCCGGGCAACTGGGATCTTCGAGTACGGCAACCAGGCGACGAACTACGGCTCGCTGCGGTTCCTCGAGGACGGCCAGGCCCTGGCCTACGTGCTCGACCCGTTCTCGGTCGACCTGATCCGCGACGAGGCGGCCGCCCATGACCAGGCCCTGGTCGCCCGGGTGACAGACCGCGCAGAAGGACCCCGAGCTCTCCTACACCGAGGTACGTCAACCGGCTGCGCGGCTACGGCGTGCCGGTCAAGGCACAGCGCCTCGCGGTGATCGTGTCCAAGGCCGACCTGCTGCGCGAGGCGGGCCTCGCCGTCCCCACCGATTCCGACGCCATCGCCCAGTGGCTCGCCGACAACGGGGTGCACAACCTGGTGATGGCCGCGCCGCCGCGAGTTCCGCCGAGGTCCGGTACTTCACCGTGGCCTCCGTCGATACCCCCGCCAGCCGGGTGTACGATCCCGGCGTCCCGCTGCGCTGGCTGCTGGCCGCGCACGGGGTCAAGGTGCCGGGCGGCGACGCCCTGCTGGCCAAGCCCGCCCGCCGACCCGTAGGGGCGTCAGCATGAATAAGGTTCCGCAGTTCATCACCACCTACCGCGCCATCGCCGTCGCCATCACGCTGGTCATCATGGCCTGGCTCCTGCTCGGCGACGTAGTCGGGCCGCTCGCCGCCATGCTCAAAGGGATCTGATGGCGCGGCACGTCGTCGGGATCGACCTCGGGACGACCAACTCGGTCGTCGCCACGGTCGATGACAGCGGCAGCGTGGTGGTCTTGCCGAACGCGGATGGCGGGCAGATCACCCCGTCGGTGGTGTACTTCGAGGCGGACGGCACCGCTCTCGTCGGCGGCGAGGCCGTGCGGGAGACCGCGTTCGATCCTGACAACGGCGTCCGGCTGGTCAAGCGGTACATGGGCACCGAGTTCCCGCTGCACATCCGGGGCCAGCAGCACACCCCGGAGTCCATCTCCGCGCTGATCCTGCGGCAGCTGGTCAGCGCGGGCGTGGGCGGGACCCGGGCGGCGAGAAAGTCAGCGCCGTCATCACGGTGCCCGCGTACTTCGGCACCGCCGAGCGCGAGGCCACTCACCAGGCAGGCGTGATCGCCGGGCTGGACGTGCTGGAACTGCTGGACGAGCCGGTGGCGGCCGCGACCCACTACGGGCTCACCACCGGCGACGACCGGACGATCTTGGTCTATGACCTCGGCGGCGGGACGTTCGACACCACGGTGCTGCGCATCGAGAACGGGGCGGTCCGCGTGCTGGCCACCGACGGCCACCACGAGCTGGGCGGCGCTGACGTGGACCGCCGGCTGCTCGACCTGGTGACGGAACGGCTCGGCGAGACGCTGTCCCCCGACGAGGTCGATGACCTCACCGATGACCAGGCGTGGCTCGCTGACCTCGTCCTCGACGTCGAGGCGGCCAAGAAGGACCTCAGCAAGGTAACGTCGCGGGAGATCTCGGTACGCATCCCGCGCGGCCGGGCCGCGGTCACGATCACCCGGTCCGACCTGGACGAGGCCTGCTCGGACCTGTACTCGACGACGGCGGAGATCATCGAGCGGGTCCTGGCCGCCTCGCGCGTCCACCGGGGGCTCATCGACGAGGTCATCATGGTCGGCGGGTCCAGCCGCATCCCGGTGCTGTCCGAGCGGCTCGCCGCGATGCTCGGGAAGGTCCCCCAGCTCGTCGACCCGGACCTGGCCGTGGCCAAGGGCGCGGCGCTGCGCGCGCACCACCTGGTCGGGTCGGCGCAGATGTCGGCGCTCACCGCGCGCCGCCGCGGCGCGCTCCCGCAGCGCGAGCAGCGCGACTGGGCGGCGGTGGCCAGCCGCGCGGCCTGCTCGCCGGTCCTGGCGCGGTCACCCCGGTGACGCCGCGCGCGGTCGGCATCCTCATCGAAGACAGCCACGACCCGGCGGGGCAGCGCACGCTTCGTCGCGCACATGGTCACGGCCAACACGCCGCTGCCGGTCGACAAGACGGAGCACCGGTTCGGCACCATCCTGGCCAACCAGGGCTCGGTCCGCATCCAGGTGTACGAGCAGTCAGGGTGCGGTGCCGTCCCCCGAGGTCGAGCACAACCGGCGGGTGCTTGACGGCGAGCTCACCGGCCTGGGCAAGCTGCCCGCCGGATCGGTCATCCAGATCACGCTGCGGATCGCCATCGACGGCCGCCTCACGGTCATCGCGCACGAGCCGCGCTCGCGCAAGGAGCTCACGCTGGAGGCCTTCGTCGAGGGCGTGATCGACTCCGCCGAGACCCAGCGGCTGACCGACATGGTCAGCCGCACGAAAGTGCGAGGGTAACCGATGGCTTACTGGATCCGGCGCTCGTTCACCTCTCCGGGACTCACCCAGATCCCGCCCGGCCCGCACCTCGGCAAGCTGCAGGGCAAGTACGGCGGCGGCACGGTGATGCTGTGCATCGACGTGAGCGGCTCGATGGACGGCAGGCCGCTGGGCGAGGCGGTACGCGGCGCCAGGACGTTCGTCGTTGAGGCGGTGGAGGCCAGGTACAAGGTCGGCGTGATGCTGTGGAACGACGGCGTGGTGGACTTCCAGGAGCCGGCGGACGAGCCAAGCCGGCGCTGAGGCTGCTGGACCGGTCGAGGGCGGGCGGCCTGACCAACCTGCTGCCCGCCCTGGAGCGCACCCACAAGATCCTTGACCACTTCAAGGACGACCCGGACCGGGTGGTGGCGATCTTCGGGGACGGCGACCTCGGCCCGCGTGACCGCGGTGCTGGCCAAGGTCGCGCGAATGAAGGCGGAGGACATCCGCTTCGTGACCCGGGGGCTTGGCTACGAGCGCGGCGCAGGAGTACGCGGCGGTGTCGTCAGAAGAGGACGCGAACGTCGAGGTCGGCGGCGTGGATGACCTCGCCGAGAGCATCGCCGGGATGGCGACGGCCCTCAAGGGCCGTGGCCGCCGCAAGAAGTAAGCGCTAGGAGCAATTCAGTGGGCTTGATGGACCGGGTGAACCAGGCCAAGTGCAAGACCGGACTTCATGCCGGGGACTGGCAGTGGGTCGCCCCGGGAAACTGCGGCCAGGTCCGCACGTGCACCCGGTGCGGCAACGTCAGCACCCGGGCCCAGCACGACGTGACCGGCTGGCCCTGTCGGCGACCCCGCCCAGCCGTGCCTGATGGAGCGGCACTGCCAGCGGTGCCTGGGCGGCGAGACGCAGGTCCAGCACGAGCTGGAGTTCAAGTACCAGTCGGACATGCGCGTCGGCAACGCGAAGTCGGCGGCGGGCGTGGCGTTCGCCGTGTTCGCCAACGGGCTGGGCGGCGGCGACGGCTGCCGGGGGCAGTACGTGTGCGCCCGCTGCGGCTTCACCGACGGCAACGTCAGCCAGCGTCACCTGTGGGGCGACCTGTACAAGCCGGATGACTACTCGCGCTACCAGCGGGACTGCCTGCGCTGCGGCAGAGTCGACAAATCGATGATCTGACCGGGCAGCGGAGCCTCGGCCGGCCGCCCCGCCGGGATAACGGGTTCCCGCGACGGCGAACGCGCGGCGGCGCGCCGCCAGCCCGACGGTTCCTGGCTCCGCCTCCTCGACCAGCCGGAATTCATCACCGCGGGCTAACCCTGGCGCGGGCCTGCTCCGCTCCCTGGCGCAGCGCCCGGTACTCCTCGACCGACTGCAGCTTGTGCCAGCGGGCGAAGCGCTCGATCTCCGCGGCGTCGCCGCGACTCCAGCAGGTTCAGCAGGCGGGGATGCTCGGTGAGCGCGCACGTGAAACGCTCAGGGAGGTGGCTGAACATGGTGAACCGGACCCGGTCCAGCCGGGTGTAGGTCTGCTCCAGCAGCTCGACCAGGTAGGCGTTCGCGCACCGGGCGACGATCGTGGCGTGCAGGCGGCGGCTCAGCGTGCTGAACCGCACGGGGTCACCCGCCGCCGCGACCCGCTCCATCTCGGCCGCGATCCTGCGCAGCCGGACCATGTCGGCCGGGCGCATACGCCCGGCGGCGTCGGCGGTGGCGGCGCCCTCGAGGATCGCCGCCGCCACCATCTCCTGCTCCCAGGTGGTCGCGTCGGCCGGCGCGACGATCGCGCCGACGTTCGGCTGGAAGCGGACCCAGCCCTCGGCCTCCAGCCGCCGCAGTGCCTCGCGCACCGGGATCGGGCTAACGCCCAGTTCGCGGGAGAGGGCGTCGATGTTCAGCCGGGCCATCGGCTGGAACTCACCGGAGTGAATCCGGTCGCGGAGGATCGTATACGTCCTCTCCTGCTTATTCACAATTCATGAGATTAGCGCGGCGCCACCGCTACTCCTTCTCGGGCACGCAGTGATTGACGCACTCCCCCAGGCCCTCGATGCTGGTCCGCAGCACCTGGCCCGGCTGCAGGTACACCGGGGGCGTGCGGGCGTCGCCGACGCCACCGGTGGTGCCGGTGAGGAGCAGGTCGCCGGGGCGCAAGGTGATTGCCTGCGAGGCGTAAGCGATCACGTCGGCGGGCTTGAACAGCAGGTCCGAGGTCCGGGCCTGCTGCATGACCACGCCGTCAACCTCGCACCGGATCTCCAGGTCGCGCGCGTCATCCACCTCGTCGGGGGTGACCAGGTACGGGCCAACGGGGGTCGTGTGCTGGAAGATCTTGCCCGCGTCCCACTGCAGCGTGCGCCGCTGGAAGTCGCGCATGGACACGTCGTTGCTCGTCACGTAGCCGGCGATCGCCGCCGCCGCGGTCGCGGCCGTCGCCCGGTACACCGGCGAGCCGACCACCACCGCCAGCTCCACCTCCCAGTCGACCTTCGCGCTGACGGAGGGGATCACCAGGTCGTCGTGGGGGCCCATGAGGGTCTCGGCGAACTTGGCGAACAGCGTCGGGTACTGCGGCAGCTCGCGCCCGGTCTCGGCGATGTGCGTGCGGTAGTTCAGGCCGACGCAGATGACCTTCGACGGATTGACGACGAGCGGGGCGAAGTCGGCCTCGGCGACAGGAACCGGCACCGCGCCCGCACGAGCCGGCGCGTCCGCCAGGTCGCTGCCCGCGGCGTGCGCCGCCGCCAGCAGCGCGCCCACGTCGGCGGCATCAAGCGGGATGAGCGCGTCCCCGTCAAGTCGCGCCGCGGTCGTCCCGGCGCCGGTGCGTATCGTGGCAAGTCGCATGAGCTGACTCTATTCCCCGTGGATGCGCGCCAGTCCCGGGACCCCCGCCCGTCCCGCCCGCTCCACGGCAGGTGGATCGCGTGCGCCGCCAGACTTTCGGGTCTGGGCAGGCACCTGACGTTCATATACGATCGGTGGGCGATGAGTGAGCAGCCGGGTCCGCCCAGACCGTCGAAGATCGTCGCCGTCCACTCCAGCTACCGCAGCCGCGCGCTGGAGCGGGGCACCCTGCCGCCGTGGCCGTCGTATTTCCTCAAGCCGCCGAGCACGCTGGCCGGCGACGGCGATGCCGTGCTCCGGCCTCCGGGCTGCGAGTTGCTCGCATTCGAGGGCGAGGTCGCCCTCATCATCGGCACCCGGGCCACCCGGGTGAGCCCGGGCAGCGCCTGGGAGCACGTCCGCTGGGTGACGGCCGCCAACGACTTCGGCGTCTACGACCTGCGGTACGCCGACAAGGGGTCAAACGTCCGCTCGAAGGGCATCGACGGCTACACCCCGCTCGGGCCGCGACTGCTGGACGCGCGGGCCGTCGACCCGGCCAGCATCCGGGTCAGCACCTGGGTGAACGGCGAGCTGGCCCAGGACGCCGACGCGGCCACGGACCTGCTCTTCGGCTTCGCGGACATCGTCGCGGACATCAGCAGGCTCACCACCTTGGAGCCGGGCGACATCGTCCTCACCGGCACCCCGGCGGGCTCGACCGTTGTCCAGCCAGGCGACCTCGTCGAGGTCGAGGTCACGGCCCTGCTCGACGGTACGCGCCGCGGCACGGGACGGCTGCGCAGCCCCGTCGCCGAGGCCGGGTACCCGCTCGCCGGGCCAGGCGCGCTGCCGAAGGCCGACGACGCGCAGCGGGCGGCGGCGTACGGGGCGGCGGCCCGCCCCGGCCACCGTGGGACGACGTCATCGCCGCTGTCGCGGCGGTCTCCACCGCTACCCTCGCATCGCAGCTCAAGAAGCGCGGCTACGACTCCCTCACCCTGGACCGGCTGCACTCGACCCAGCCGGCCCGGAAGATGGCCGGCTTCGCGCGCACCGTCCGGTACGTGCCGTTCCGCGAGGACCTGTTCAGGGAGCACGGCGGCGGGTTCAACGCCCAGAAGCAGGCGGTCGAGCAAGTCCGTCCCGGCGAGATCCTCGTCATCGAGGCGCGCGGCGATCCGACCGCCGGGACGATCGGCGACATCCTCGCGCTGCGCGCGCAGGTCAGGGGGGCGCGGGGCATCGTCACCGACGGTGCCATCCGGGACGCCGAGGCGCTGCGCGGCAAGCTCGCCATCCCCGTCTACTACGGCGCGGCGCACCCGGCGGTGCTCGGCAGGCGGCACGTCCCCTGGGAGGCCGGCGTGACCATCTCCTGCGGCGGGGTGACCATCCAGCCCGGCGACATCCTCGCGGGCGACGGCGACGGCGTGATCGTGATCCCGCCCGGCATCGCCTGGGAGGTCGCCAGGGACGCCCGCGAGCAGGAGCGCCAGGAGGAGTTCATCGCCGCGATGGTCGCCAAGGGCGAGCCCGTCGACGGCCTCTACCCGATCGGCCCGGCATGGCGGCCCGCCTACGAGGCATGGCTGACGGAGAGCAACGCGGCACCTCCGAGGGGAGAACAATGAAGTGGCGCAGTGATCCGGCGAGAATCCGGGGGTCGATCGCCCCGGTCGTCTCCCCTTTCACCTCCGACGGCCTGCCTGACCTGCAAGGGCTGCGGGCGCTGATCCGCTGGCAGATGGAGTCCGGCAGCCACGGCATCTCGCTCGGCGGTTCGACCGGCGAGCCGAGCGCGCAGTCGGCCCAGGAGCGCGCCGCCGCGATCAGGACCGCGGCGGCCGAGATCAGGGACCGGGTGCCGTTCGTGCCCGGCACCGGCTCGGCGCAGCTGCCCGAGACGCTGGAGCTGACCGCGATCGCGAAGGACGCGGGCGCGGACGCGGTGCTGATCATCACTCCTTACTATGCGCGGCCGACTCAGGAGGGCCTGTTCAGCTGGTACTCGGCCGTTGCCCGCGAGTTCCCCGACCTGCCGATCATCGCCTACAACGTCCCGTCCCGCACGGCCGTCGACATTGCGCCGGAGACGGTCGCCCGGCTCCGCCGCAAGCATCACAACATCGTGGGCGTCAAGGAGACGACGAAGGACTTCGAGCACTTTTCCCGGGTCTTGCACGTCGCGGGCACCGACACGCTGGTATGGTCCGGAATCGAGCTGCTGTGCCTGCCGTTGCTGGCGCTGGGCGGCGCCGGGTTCGTCAGCGCCACCACGAACCTCGCGCCGGCCGCCGTCGCGCGGATGTACCAGCACTGGGAGGCGGGTGAGCTCGACAAGGCGCGGGCGATCCACTTCGGGCTGCACCCGGTGACCGACGTCATCTTCACCGAGACCAACCCCGCCGCCGCCAAGTGGGTGCTCGCGCAGGCCGGGATCATCAAGTCCGGCTTCGTGCGGCCGCCGCTGGTGCCGCTGACCGAGGCAGGCCAGCGCACCGTCCGGCAGCTGCTGCACAAGGGCGCCCCGGTCCTCGACGGCCCCGTCGCGCGACTGGCCGGCTGGGCAGGCGACTAGGCGATCCCGTTGCGCTAAGGCTGTGCCCGCCCGCGAGGACGACGACCTCCGGGACCCCGGCTGTGCTAGCCCGCCGACGGTCCCCTGGAGTCCACGAGAAGAGGAGCCCGCCCCGTGATACCGGATCAGATCTTGCACTTCATCGGCGGGCGGCACGTCCCGAGCGCCGACGGCGCGACGTTCGGGGTCACCGACCCGGTGTCCGGCGCGGTGTACGCGCGGTGCGCGGCCGGCGGCCCGCGCGATGTCGACCAGGCGGTGACGGCGGCGCGGATCGCGTTCGAGGCCGGACCGTGGCCGCACCTCGCCGCGCGCCAGCGGGCGAAGATCCTCAACCGGATCGCCGACGGCATCGAGACGCGCGGCGCGGAGATCGCCGAGCTGGAGACGTTCGACACCGGGCTTCCTGTCACCCAGGCGAAGGGCCAGGCGGCCCGCGCGGCCGAGAACTTCCGGTACTTCGCCGACGTGATCGTGGCCCAGCACGAGGAGGCGTTCAGCCAGCCCGGGCAGCTTGGCTACGTGCTGCGCAAGCCGGCCGGCGTCGCGGGCCTCATCACCCCGTGGAACACGCCGTTCATGCTGGAGTCGTGGAAGGTCGCCCCGGCGCTGGCGTCCGGCTGCACCGTCGTGCTCAAGCCGGCCGAGTGGACCCCGGCGTCGGCGGGGCTGCTGCCGGAGATCATGACCGAGGCGGGCGTGCCCGAGGGCGTCTTCAACATCGTGCACGGCATCGGCGAGGAAGCCGGCGCGGCGCTCGTCGCCCACCCGCGGGTGCCGCTGATCTCCTTCACCGGCGAGACCGCGACCGGGCAGGTCATCATGCGCTCGGCCGCCGCCCACCTCAAGGGGCTGTCGATGGAGCTGGGCGGGAAGTCCCCGTGCGTCATCTTCGCCGACGCCGACCTGGACGCTGCGGTGGACTCCGCGCTGTTCGGAGTGATGTCGCTGAACGGGGAGCGCTGCACCGCGGGCGCTCGCATCCTGGTGGAGCGGACCATTTACCAGTCGCTGACCGACCGCCTCGGAGCACGTGCCGCCAGGATCCGCGTCGGCGACCCGGCGGACCCCCTGACGGAGATCGGGGCGCTCGTCCACCACGAGCACTACCAGCGGGTCCTGGACTACGTCGAGATCGGCGTCAAGGAGGGGGCCAGGCTCATCGCGGGCGGCAGCCGGCCGCCGGGCCTCGACAGCGGGAACTACCTGTCGGCCACCGTGTTCGCGGACGTGACGCCGTCCATGCGCATCTTCCAGGAGGAGATCTTCGGCCCGGTGGCGTGCGTTACGCCGTTCGACTCGCAGGCCGAGGCGATCGCGCTGGCCAACGACACCAGGTACGGCCTGGCGGCCTACATCTGGACGTCGGACCTGCGCCGCGCGCATCGCGTGGCGGCCTCGGTTGAATCCGGGATGACCTGGGTGAACTCGCACAACATACGGGACCTGCGGACGCCGTTCGGCGGCGTGAAGGCCAGCGGCATCGGCCGCGAGGGCGGGCAGCACTCCATCGACTTCTACACCGAGTCCCGGATCGTGCACATCGCGCTCGGGGACACGCACGTGCCCAGGTTCGGAGCCTGATCATGGCTGACCTGCCCCCTCCCCCGGACATCATCCGGTCGGCGTACGCGGAGCTGGCCGTCACCTCGCTGGCGGACGCCCGGCACTTCTGGGTGGACCTGCTCGGATTCGTGGTGACGGCGCAGGACGCGTCCGCCCTGTACCTGCGGGGCTACGACGAGCTGACGCACCACAACCTGGTGCTGCGGGCCGGGCCGGTCGCGGCCCTGCGGACGCTCGCGTTCCGGGTACGGTCCGCCGCCGACCTGGCCCGCGCCGAGCATTTCTACCGGGCGCTCGGCTGCCCGGCCGAGCGAGTGCCGGCGGGCGCGACCCGCGGCATCGGCGAGCAGGTCCGCGTCCAGGACCCGCTGGGCTTCCCGGTGTCGTTCTTCGCCGCCGCCGACCACGCCGAGCGCCTGCAGCAGCGCTATGACCTGCGGCGCGGCGCAGAGGTCGCGCGGCTGGACCACTTCAACATCTGCGTCCCCGACGTCCCCGCGGCGTACCGGCTGTACTCGTCGCTGGGATTCGGGCTGTCGGAGACGATCGAGGACGGGCAGACGCTGTACGCGGCCTGGATGTACCGCAAGCAGACGGTGCACGACGTGGCCTTCACCGGCGGCGCCGGGCCGCGCCTGCACCACCTGGGGTTCTTCGCCCACGAGCCGCACAGCGTGCTGCGGATGTGCGACATCCTCGGGGCGACCGGCGACTACGAGTGCATCGAGCGGGGCCGGGCCGGCACGGCGTGTCGAACGCGTTCTACGTGTACCTGCGCGACCCCGACGGGCACCGCATGGAGGTATACACCTCCGATTACTACACCGGCGACCCGGACCACCCGGTGCTGCGCTGGTCCGTCCTGGACCCGCGTCGGCGAGACTTTTGGGGGCATGCCGTCGTCCCCTCCTGGTACAGCGAGGCATCGCCGGTCCTTGGCCTGGATGAGGCCGTGATGCCGGTATCGGAGATCTCGCAGGCCGCCGAGTCCGCCGCTGCCCAGGTGGGCGCGGACGGCTTCACGATCCCGCCGAGTGGGCCCGACTCCGCCCCGTGACTTCGGATTTGAGGCGGAAGGCCTCGCTCTGTACGAGGAACTGACCGGAACGCGCCTCCCGCCTTTCGCGGGCGGCGCACCTATGAGGACGCTGGCTCCTGCAGTTCCCGGGCCGGGTCCGACGACGTTCCTCACTTCAGTCACTCCTTTTCGCTTTGTTTGCGATCCTGTCGTTCCAAAGGTCGTTTTGTCCCGGTTTGCGCGACGAGATCGCGGTCAAAGCGAACACCAGGGGCTGGTGTGACTGCCGCTCCCTGGCCCCAGCGTCGTTACCGTCACGGGATGAGGGCCAGAGCCACGGCCCTGCCCCCCCGCGCTGGACTCTCACACGCTGCTCGTCGCGGCCGTCATCGTTCACGACGAGGCCGCCGGGCGGGTGCTGCTACTGCAGCGCGGAGCCGCATCGAAGTTCGCGCCGCTCCACTGGGACCTGCCATCGGGGAAGGCGGACAAGGGCGAGTCCGTCACAGCCGCCGCCGCCCGCGAGCTGAAGGAGGAGACCGGGCTGACCGTCGACCCGGCGACACTGCGGATTGCGGGCATCATCCACGGCGCCCGGGGCGTCGAAGCGCCCAACGGGTTCCTCACCGTCATCTTCGCCGCCCACCAGTGGGACGGCCAGCCGGTGAACGCCGAGCCGCGCAAGCACGCCCAGATCGCCTGGTTCGCGGTCACCGAAGTCCCCGCCGATCTAGTACCCGACCGCCACCAGGCGCTCCTCAGCTACCTGCGGTCGCCAGGCCAGCCCGTGGTCTCAACCGACGGGTTCTGACTGAAGCCACAATGACGGACCCCCGACGTCCCTGGATCTCCCCCGGCCTGATCGATACCCTCCGCCTCGCCCGCCTCGTTGAGAAGGGCAACAACCTCGCCAAGCTCCTCGACCGCCACCAGCTCACCGATACGTCACCCAGCTCGCGGATCTCGTGTCGGTGCGTGCGGCCGCCCCCGGAGCCGGGTGCGATAGCGCGTGAGGCGAAGGTCCTGGTCTGGCGCTGGCTGGCGGGCGCTTTGATGTCCGGGCTGTTGAGTGGCGTGATAGGTCAGTGGTTCATCAGGGCGAAGACGCCCCAGCCGAGGTATTCGCGCCGGTACCTGGCGTATCGGGCGGGCGCGGTGGCGAGTTCCTCGCGCATCTGGCCAGCGAGCTCGTCATCGGGATTAGCGTCGAGCCAGCGGCGGATGTTCAGCCATTGCGCCGCAGCGTACCTGTCCCAGTCGTCGCGGCTGGCGAGGACCATTTCGACGACGTCGCAGCCCAGGTCACCGAACCGTTCGAGCAGTTCCGGCAAGGGCAGGAAGTCATCGCTGCCGATGGCGTGGCAGCCTTCCACGGTGGCCTGGTCGGGAGGCTCGCGGCGCCAGTACGGCTCGCCGATCAGCATCATGCCGCCGGGCTGCAGGCTGCGCCGGAGGAGCTCGATCGTGCCGGGCACGCCGCCGCCGATCCAGGCGGCGCCGACGCACGAGGCGATGCCCGCCGGGGCGTCGGCGACGTGGCCCGACGCGTCGTCGTGCGCGAAGCTGACCCGGTCGTCCACCCCCAGCTCGGCGGCCCGGGCGCGGGCGGCGGCGATGAACACGGTGCTGATGTCGATCCCGGTCCCGGTCACCAGCTGCGCGTCGTGAGGCGGCCGCCGGCCCATTGTCCCGGCTGCGCGGGCACCGGGCCAGCTAATTACCGGCTTGCTCCGGCGGGACACCACCTGCGCGGGTGAGCTGCGTGAACTCCGTGCCTTGCTTGTGTGCCGCGCGGCGCTGGCGGCGTAGCCGCAGGAAGTACGTCACCGTGTGCATGTCCGTGCCTGGTCCGGCGCGCCGGTCGCGCACCCATGGCCGGGAGGGGGTCTCCCCGTCGTGCCAGAGGGCCAGGAACTGGCGGCGTCCCTCGCTGACGCGGGACACGAAGGCCTTGTAGGTGATGCCGAGGGCGGCGGCGGCGCGCTGGTAGTCGTCATGCACGGCCAGGGCCGTCAGGGCGTCCCGGCTGGCCGGGGTGAGGCGCGGCCAGATCTGGGCCAGGGCGAGCCGCTCGACGAGCCTTTCCTCCGGGCCTTCGGCGGGCCCGGCGACGGCCCGCCAGTACCGCTCGAAGTTCCGTCCCGGGCCGTCGGGCCCGTCGTGGGCCAGGCCGAGGAACTGGCGGCGGGAGTCGGCGTGATGGCGGATGGCCTCCCACGCGGCCCGGACCAGGTCGGCCGACGTGGGCTGCTCCTCGGCCATGTACAGGTGCTCGGCGATCGCCGACCAGGCAACCTCGTAGCGCGCGGACAATCCGATCCCGCGGTGCCATGGCTTGCGGTGGCGGGCGGCGAAGTGCGCCATCCGGGCCAGGCAGTCCAGCGTGTACCCGTGCCGCAGTTCCATATCGGCTGCGGCGGTCACTAGAAGCCGCCGCCCGGTGCGGTGACCGCCTGGGGTGCTGCCATCTCCGCGAACACCACTTTGGCCCACGGCTGGGCGCCGTGGCCAGCGGACCATCCCCACGTCGTGCTCAGGGAGTCCACGAGCAGCAGGCCGCGTCCTGACTCGGCATCCGGGGGATCAGCCCGCATCCGGGGCGGAATGCTGGAGGTGTCCCAGACCTCGACCCGCCGCGCGCTGCCGGTGTCCTCGATGACCAGCAGGATGTCGCCGCCCGCGTGCCGCACCGCGTTGGATACCAGCTCCGTGACGACGAGGGCCATGTCCTCGCCGCAGGGTGCCGCCCGTCTCGCGATCCCTGGTGCCCGCGTGCCGTAACTACGCTGGCAAGCAGCACTCGCATCGGCCCTCACCTCACATATCGCCCTGCGCGTGTGTCAACGCTGTCACGGCGGGCCGGCCATGTGAGACGATCAGACCATGGACGGCAATGGCTGTGAGGATCCGGGCAGTGCCGGCAAGACTGGCAAGCCGACAAACAAGACATTCGGGGCGCGCCTGCGGTCCGAACGGCGAGCACGCGGCTGGACCCTGGCCGAGGCCGGGCAGCGGATCGGCTACGACGCGGCGCAACTCTCCCGGGTCGAGAACGGCAAGCGTCCGCCCTCAGCGGAGCTGGCCATCGCCGCCGACCGCGCCATGCCCGAGCTGGCCGGCTGGTTCTCCGCGAACTACGAGGCATCTCGGGCCTGGCTGGTGACGCCGCCGTGGTTCCGGCCATGGATCCCCCACGAGCAGACCGCCGTGGATGTCCGGGAATGGGCGCACGGCAACATCCCGGGACTACTGCAGACCGAGGCGTACGCGGCGGCATTGATCGCGGTCGCTCCAGATGCGACCCCGGAACTGACCGCCGACCGCGTGTCCGCGCGGATGGAGCGGCAGCGGAAGTTCTTCGCCCGGTCCCCGGCCCCGTCACTGCTGGCCCTCATCGACGAGCCGGTGCTCCGCCTGGACGCCGGGCCTGGCGTGATGGCCGGGCAGTGCCGCCACCTGGCGGCGGCGTGCGCCTGGCCGAACGTGACGATCCAACTGGTGCCCGGCATCCTCCACGCTGGACTGCTCGGCTCGATCATCCTTGCGGATGACGCGGCGTACGTTGACACCTCCGCTGGCGGCCAGGTGTACACCGACGAGCAAACCGTGAAGACGCTCACGCGCCGTTTCGATATCATTCGCTCGGAGGCGCTTCCGGCGTCTCAGTCAGCACGGCGACTGTCGGAGATGGCGAATGAACTGGCGCAAGGCTACCCATAGCGGCGACAACGGCGGCGCCTGCGTCGAGGTGGCGTCGGCCTCCGGCCGCGTCATGATCCGGGACACCACCAACCGTGACGGCATCACGCTGGCCGTCAGCCCCGCCGCCTGGCGGCGGCTTGTCGCGGCTTCCCGCCGCGACGGCGGCCGCTAGCTGCCTGGATGCCGGGCAAGGGAACCTAGGCTGCCGGATGGGGCAAGGGGACATGGCCTGCCTGTAGTACCTGGCCTGCCCTGGGTGGTGCGCACCTCGCCTCATGTGTCACTATGCGCGCATGGCATCTGACCGGGCCCGCGAGTTGAAAGCAATCCTTGACCGGGTCGCCGAGCAGGCCGAGCTCGACAAGGACTACGACCCTGATGAAGATAAGAGCCTCCGCCCGGAGGCCATTAGCGCGTTCGTCGCCGGCGGTGTCCGCCTGCTGGAGGAGGCGACCACCGCCCTGTGGGGGTACTACCGCGCCACCATCGACGAGTTCACCCCGGAGCAGCGGCGCGAGTACGGGCTACCCGAGATCCCCGACACGGCGGACATCTGGGAGCACGTCAGCTTCCCGCATGAGGAATCCACCTGGCACCTCGGCAATATTCTCCGGGAACAGGGACGCTCCTATCTCTCATTCGAGTCTCTCATTCGAGGGAGAGGTCTCCTGGGAACCAGAGCATGGCCTCGAACTGGTCTTCGAAGACGGGCAACGAGTCTGCAAGGTCGGGCCGTACGACGGTCACCTCACTTAGGCAAGGCGTGCTTCTGTCAGCCGAAGAGTTCTTCGAGGACGGCCTTCATCGCGAAGATGTGCGTCGGGGACGCTGCGGTAACCCGCAGGCCAGGGTGATCGAACACCCGCCTCTTGCCCGGATCGTCCTTGCCCGAGATGTAGACGCTGGCCTGCTCGTTGAGCCACCATGGCGGCAATCCGAGCTCTTCCGCGACGTTGCGGGCCTCCTCAAGGATGACGCCATGAGGCACGAACAGCGCCAAGGGCGGGATCAGCCGTCAGCCGACAGGGGTGATGATCATTCGTGGCAGGACGTAGCGGCCGGGCTGGAAATCGTGCGCCTTTAGCGTGGCCTGGATCTGCCCGAGGTGATCTGTGGCTAGCTCGAGGGGAGGTTCGTCGGGCTGGTAGCTCCACCCGGCCGGATAGTCCACGCCGGGCTTGGTCGTCATCTCGATGTGGCAGCCGAGCAGGTGGGTAACCGGCCGTTGCGCGCACCATGCCACGAGCCGGCCGATCGACCGGACGAAGGCCGACCAGTCGAAGACGTACAGCCGGCCTGGGTAGATGGTGTCGCCCGTGAGGAGGATCCCGCTATAGCGGTCGTAGTAGGTAACCGCCGCCTCGTGGTGCCCGGGAGTTGCCAGGCAGTCCAGGACACGGCCGCCGAGGTCGACCTGTGCCACCAGGTCAGGCTCGTCCGTGAAGCCGAAGTATGGCCACGCGGCGTCCCGCTTGGCGCCGATCATCAGGGTGCCGGGCCGACCGGCGAACTGGCCGTCGGCGGCGGTGTGGTCGGTGTGCGAGTGGGTGTGCAAGATGAGCAGCCCGTAGTCCCCGGGACGGGGATGCCTGGCGAGCCAGTCGTCGATGATCGCGTCGACAGTGCGGCGCAGTGGGAAGAACTGCGGGTCAGCCGTTGCGCCGGTGTCGAGCAAGAGTGCTGCGGAGCGCCCGAACAGGAGGAACATGAACGGGGCCTCGTAGTGCACTGCCATGTTCTGGCGCAGGATGTACGTGTGCTCGTCATACGCGTGGACCTGGATATCGGGATCGGTGTTGTACTTGGCGGCTTGTGAGCCGTGGATCCAGGCGACATCCAGGTTCGCGAGGACGGAGACGTCCGCGAAGTCAATCTCAGCGGCCTGGGACATGAGAACTCCAGCGTGCGTCGTCTTTGCGCATCGGGTACGGCGCACATCTCGTCCGAGGCGGGCGAGGACCCCTCCGCCATTCGCCAGTCTAGCAACTGCCGCCAGCACCAGACGGCCGAGCGCTTCACTCACAAGCCACTCCCCAGCCAGGCAGCACTGAACCACCAGTTCGGTGCGGCACGCGGTGCAACGAAATCGGTTCAGGCTCAAATCTCGTGAATGCAACGCCGAGGTAGCGGCGGGAGCGTGCACTCCCGGCCGACGCCGGCCCGGGTGTTCCTCACTTCAGTCACTCCTTTTCGCTTTGTCGGCCAACTGGTCGTTTTTCTGGCCGTTTTGCCCTGCTTGTCCGACGAGATCACCGACAAAGCAAACGCCAGGGGCTGGTGTGACCGCCACTCCCCGGCTCCGCCGTCGTTACCGTCACGACATACAGACCAGAACCAGTTTTCAGGCGTCAGCGACACCTGTCACGGGCCGCCGAGCAGGCTGTAGGCCTGGTACTTGTCCGGGCCGACGCGCAGGTAGACCACTGTCGCGCACGAAGAGGGCTGTGCGTCGGGGAAGGCCCTGTACCCGGCGCTCACCCCGGAGCAGGCAGCGAGCATCGTCGTCCCGCACGAGGCGGCGGATGACTCGCGTGCCGGGCGGGGTCGCCAGGCAGCTAGCGACGGAAGGTAGGCAGCATGCACATCATCGCCATCGGCGGCAGCGACGCCGGGATCAGCGCCGCGCTGCGCGCCCGCGAGGTCGACCCGGGCGCGGAAGTCACGGTCGTGTGCGCCGACGCCTACCCGAACTTCTCCATCTGCGGAATCCCCTACTACCTGTCCGGCGAGGTCACCCACTGGCGCAACCTCGCGCACCGCACCATCGGCGACCTGGAGGCCGCGGGCATGGCGCTGCGGCTGGACACCACCGCCCGCCGGATCGACGTCCCCGGCCGCAAGCTGCTCGTCACAGGACCAGGCGGGACGCAGGACGTCATCGCCTACGACGAGCCGGTGATCGGCACGGGCGCGGCGCCGGTCCGCCCCCCGGTCGCGGGCCTTGACGTGCTGGGCCCGGCGGACGGGGTGCACCTGCTGCACTCGATGGACGACACGTTCGCCGTCACGCGCACCCTAGAGGAGAAGTCACCGGACAGCGCGGTGATCGTCGGCGCGGGCTATATCGGTCTGGAGATGGCCGAGGCGCTGACCGCCCGCGGCCTGGCCGTCACCCAGGTTGAGCAGCTGCCCGAGGTCCTGCCTACCGTTGACCCGCAGCTGGGCGCCCTGGTCCGCGCCCAGCTTGAGGGGCACGGCGTGACCGTCCTGGCCGGCACCGCGGTCACGGAGATCCGTCGCGCCGATCCCGGCGCGCCCGCCCCGCTGCGGGTGGAGGCCGCGGCCGCGGAGGGCGCGAAGGTCACCGTGCACGCCGGCCTGGTTCTCGTCGTGACTGGGGTCCGCCCGGAGACCGCCCTGGCGGCCAGCGCCGGGGCCACCCTGGGCGCCCGCGGCGCGATACAGGTGGACAAGGCGATGCGGACCGGCCCGCCGGGCATCTACGCTGCCGGGGACTGCGTCGTCACTCATCATCGGCTGCTCGGCGAGACCTACCTGCCGCTCGGCACCACAGCGCACAAGCAGGGGCGGGTCGCCGGGGAGAACGCGGCCGGCGGGCACCGGGAATTCGCCGGCAGCCTGGGCACCCAGGTCGTCAAGGTCTTCGATCATGCCGCGGCCCGCACCGGGCTGCGCGACCACGAGGCCAGGGCCGCCGGGTTCGACCCGGTCACCATCGGCGCCGAGGCCGACGACCACAAGGCTTACTATCCTGGCAGCCACCGCATCCGGATGCGCTTCACCGGCGACCGCGCCAGCGGCCGGCTGCTCGGCGTCCAGCTCTTCGGCCACAAGCACGCCGAGGTCGCCAAGCGCATCGACATCGCCGCCACCGCCATCTACCACGGCATGACCGTCGACGCCATCAGCGACCTGGACCTGTCCTACACCCCGCCCCTTGGCTCCCCCTGGGACGCCGTCCAGGCCGGCGCCCAGGCCTGGGCTCGCCAGGTCAGCGCCCGGTAACCGGCGTCGGTGGAAGGCCCGTCAGCCCGCTGGTGGCAGGAGCACCGCTGACATGCGGGCCATCACGTCCGGGCAGATCCGGTAGTAGACCCAGGTGCCGCGCCGCTCGGAGGTGATCAGCCCGGCCTCGCGCAAGATCTTCAGATGGTAGCTGACCGACGGGGCGGTCATGTCGAAGGCGTCCAGCAGGTCGCACACGCACGACTCGCCGCCGTCGTGGCAGGCGATCAGCGACAGCAGCCGCAGCCGCACCGGGTCCGCGACCGCCTTGAACAGCGGCGCCAGCTCATCAGCCCCACCGGGCGACAGCGGCTCGCACGCCAGCGGCGCGCAACACTCTCCCTCACCGGAATCGATCACCGGCAGCAGCCCTTGATTCATCACGTCTCTAATTTGACATGTCTTTAAGCAAAGAGGCAAACTGGCCACGAGCACTGGTTAGAGATCTCTTTAATCAGCGCCCCGAACCCGTCCCTTGAGGGAGGAAACGACATGTCCCGTGTCCAGCTCGCACTGCGCGTCGCCGATCTGGAGGCCTCGGTCGCCTTCTACACGAAGCTGTTCGGCACCGAGCCCGCCAAGCGGCGCCCCGGCTACGCCAACTTCGCGATCGCCGAGCCGCCGCTCAAGCTCGTCCTGCTCGAAGGCGACGCCGCGCTCACCCGGATGGACCACCTCGGCGTCGAGGTCACCAGCACCGAAGAAGTCACCGCCGCCACCGCCCGGCTGGCCGCCGAGGGCCTGCCGACCGCCACCGAGCAGGACAGCGCCTGCTGCTACGCCGTCCAGGACAAGGTCTGGGTCACCGGCCCCGGCAACGAGCCATGGGAGGTGTACGTCGTCAAGGGCGATGCCGACGTCCTGGACAAGGCCGCGGCTACGGGCTGCTGCTGACGATTGCCGTGCTGCGGCGTTCCAGGAAGAGCGTGTCCCGCCACTGACCGTGATGGCGGCCGATCCGCTCCCGGGTCCCGACGACGCGGAAGCCCGCCTTCTGGTGCAGCCGCAGGCTGGCGGCGTTCTCGGGGAAGATACTGCTCTGGATGGTCCAGATCCCGGCCGCCTCCGCCGACCCGGCCAGCGCGGCCAGCAGCGCCAGGCCGATGCCGCCGCCGTGGCGGGCCGGGTCGACGTAGACGCTGTGCTCCACCACCCCGGCGTACACGGGCCTATTGGAGACCGGCGAGACCGCCGCCCAGCCCAGCACCCGCCCGGTCATGGCGTCAACGGCGACGTACCGGTGCAATGGCAGCCTGGCCGCGTCGAAGGCATCCCAGCCCGGCGCGGTCGTCTCGAAGCTGGCCTGCCCGGTGTCCAGTCCCGCCTGGTAGATCTCCAGGACCCGGCTCGCGTCGGCGGCGCGCATCGGCCGGATCAGCACGCCGGCCGGCGCGGCGGGCCGGACGGCCGCGACGATCGCCGAGTGCAGGCCGCCCCCGGCGTCCGTTGTGTACGTTATGGTGACCTGGGTGAACCCGGCGGCCAGCAGATGCTGGCGGTACTCCCCGGCGGTCACCGTCCCGGTCGTGCAGCCCGTCCGCTGCTCGGCGGCGGCCTTGCGCGCCGGGTCGGCGTCGTCGTCAGCGATGACGTCAGTGACGCCCACCCGCCCGCCCGGCCGGAGCACCCGGAACGCCTCGGCCAGCACCCGGGGCTTGTCGGCGGACAAGTTGATGACGCAGTTGGAGATCACCACGTCGACGTGCCCCTCGGGCAGCGGGATGTCCTCGATGCTCCCGTGCAGGAACTCGACGTTCCCCGCGCCCGCCGCGGCGGCGTTCGCGCGGGCCAGCCCGATCATCTCCGGGGTGGCGTCCAGCCCGTAGGCCTTCCCTGCCGGACCGACCCGCCGGGCGGATAGCAGCACGTCGATGCCCCCGCCCGACCCCAGGTCCAGGACCGTCTCCCCCGGTCGCAGCGCGGCGACCGCCACCGGATTGCCGCACCCCAGGCTGGCACGCACCGCGCCCTCCGGCAGGCCGTCAAGGTCGTCATAGACGGCAGCGCCGAAGCGGCCCTCGGTGAACGCGTCCGGCTCGCGGCCGACATGACCGCCAGTGGCGGCGCCCCGCGCCAGCTCGCCGTAGCGAGCTACGATCCTGGCACGGACCTGCCCGGCATCCTCAACGGCCATGTCGGCACCCTCCCTTGACTCGGTTCAGCGGGCCGGGCTGACTCGGTTCAGCGGGCCGGGCCGCCGGGACCGGCCGGCCCATCACGATGTCGGCGGCAGTCGACTGGCCTACATCCAGCGCCGCATTCACCCCTCAGGACACTAGCCCGGAATGGGAGGCGCTGGGGACTCGGGACCGCCACGGCGGGCTGAGCAGGATCGCCGCGCTGAACGCGATGACCAGACTCAGCCGGAGCAGGCCGAGCACCGCGCTGTCCTTCGTTACCGCGTGGGCCGCGGTCAGCGCGGCGAACGAGGTCACCGTCCACAGCGGGATCGGACGGGATTTCCCCACCATGTCCCAAAGCAGCGCGCCCACCGAAAGCCCCGCCGTGTAGTAGCCCCAGTCCGCCGGGTCCAGCGCGATGCGGGCCCCGACGCCCAGCAGGATCACCGCGGGCCAACGGCCGCGCAGCACCGCGGCGGCCCCGAGCGCCCAGCCGACGAGGAGCTGGGCCGGCCGGTCCCACGACGGCGTGCGCGGGACGCGGACTCCCAGCGCGCGCAGCGCCGATCCGGGCACGTTCCTGATCGCGTAGTGCATGGCGACCACCGTGTGACGGTCGGCGATCGCGAACGGGAACCACACCGCGGCGATCACGCCCAGCGCGCCCACGGCCGCCCTCCCCCAGGCCCGGGCTGGCATTATGAACACGATCGGCAAGAAGACCAGCGCCCACGGCTTGAAGCCGGTGGCCAGCCCGACGCACAGGCCGGTGAAGACCGGACGCCCCGCGACGGCGGACCGCACGGCCAGTACGGCCAGCATCAGGGCGAAGGCGTCGTCGAGATGGGCGAACGTGGCGGCCAGTTCGGCCCAACTGACCAGGAAGACAGCCCCGCCGACAAGGCAGGTCACGCGGAACTCGGCCGGCCACTGGGCCAGGCCGGGGCGGACCATGAGCGCGATCCGCATGAGCTCGCGCAGCAGGCACAGGCCCATCGCCATCAGCACGGCCTCGGTCACGAGCACGCCCTGGTTCGGGCCGCACTGGCGCAGGCCCTGCGCGACGACGAAGGCCACCGGGCCGATCTGAAGCTGCGGGTAGTTAGCGTACAGGTGCAGACCGCCCTGGCGCCCGCCGCCGAACAGCAGCGCGCTCCCCGAGGTGAAGAAATGCCAGGCGATCCCCCCGCGCCGCGCGAAGCGCGCGAAGCACGCTAGCGCCCAGCAGCCCAGGACCATCATGTGCCAGTTACGACGCCACCAGGCGGCCAAGCGCCCGCCGGGCCACGGCCCTGCGCCGACCGGCCCAGGCTCGTTACCGTCGCCTGCTGGCAGGCCCCGATCTGACGGACCCTGCCGTTGCCCGCCTGAAGAGGGGGATGCCGCGTGCCGCACGCGTCCATATTGCAGCAAAATCGAACTTTAGTACCCGTCTTTACCAGATCAATAGACCGGGACTTAGTGCGGCAGCCACGCGCAACGGGCCGCCCTGATTAATCGAATGGCCTTGACAGGTGCCCGGGGTCCTGTCATCGTGACTCTGCGTATTCTATTGACTTCGAAGAGTGATCAACGTAACCCGATCGAGAGGATACGGACTATGCACGACTTTTCTCGTCGCGACGTGTTCAAGACGGCGTCGGCCGCTGGCGCCGGCGCGGTCGTTCTCCCGGGCATCGCGGCCGCGAGCACCGCGGCCCACGGCTCGGACTCGTTCTCCGGCGCGAGCGCCCCGGGCATAGTGTCGAGCCCGCCGGCGGAGCTAACCGGCCGCATCGTTCGTCCCATGGACCCCGATTACGCGGAGTCGAGCCTCGGCTGGGACGAGCTTTTCGTCCACTATCCGCTGGTCATCGTCTTCGCCCGGGAGACGCAGGACGTGGTTAACGCCCTGACGTGGTCACGCCAGAACAACGTCTCGCTGCGGGTGCGCAGCGGCCGCCACAATCTTGAGGGGTGGTCAAACGTCGACAACGGCATTGTTATCGACGTCAGCGAGCTGAAGTCGGCCAGGATCAATACCGCCACTCGCATCGCGACGGTCGGCGCCGGGCTCAACCAGCTGGAGGCGGTGACCACCCTCTCGAAGAAGGACCTCGCGGTGACGACCGGATCGGAGGGCACCGTAGGCCTGTCCGGTGCCACGCTCGGCGGCGGCTTCGGCTTCCTCACCCGCCGCCAAGGCATGGCCTGCGACGCCCTGATCGGGGCGGAGGTTGTCATCCCGTGCGGCGCCGACCGCGCCAAGGCGATCCAGGTGGACGCGCGCAATCACCCGGACCTGCTCTGGGCGCTGCGCGGGGCGGGAAACGGTAACTTCGGTATCGTCACCTCCCTCACCTATCAGGCGGCTCCGCTCAAGCGTGTCGTCTATGTGCAAGCGACATGGGATGGCCTCACGGACATGTCTCGCATCTTCGAGGCATACCAGAGCATTGCGCCGTACACCGACAGCCGCCTGGGAACCCAGCTCGAGATCCACAAGCCCCAGATCCTGTTCTTCGGGGTCCTCGCGGACGGGACGGTGGCGGAGGCGAGGAGGCTGCTGGCCCCGTTGCTGTCGATCGGCAAGCCCGACGTCACGGTGAAGGTCGGAAGCTGGGGCGAGATATACGCGGGATTCCAGATTCCGACCGCGGAAGACCCCGCGAACTGGAAGTTCTACTCGCAGTTCATCACCAGGCCGTTCCCGCGGAGGGCGATCAGCATAGTTCGCGCATTCATGCAAGACGCCCCCACTGATGACAGCAACTACTTCGCCCAGGCCTTCGGCGGGGTGGTTCGCAGGAGCGCGCCCCCCTGCGGGACGGCGTTCCCGCACCGGAACGCGCTCTTCTACGCCGAGCCCGGCGCCGGCTGGGGGGTTCGTGGCGATGAGGAAAGCGGCGAGGAACTCACGCCGATCGCCCAGGCCTGGATCGCCGAGTTCAGCCAGGCGCTGCGGCCCTACGTGAACGGCGCCTACGTCAACGTGCCGAACATCGCGATGCAGGACTGGCCAACCGCCTACTGGGGACCCAACTTCGACCGGCTGCGCAAGATCAAGACGAAGTACGACCCCCACAACATCTTCCAGTACGAGCAGAGCGTCCCGCCCTGCTGCTGACGGCTGGATTTCGGAAACTTTCGGAAATTTTTCTCTTGACCTTTTGGGGAAATGCCCGTGAGATGGGCCTATGCCCCCGGATCACGAGGAGGATCACGCCGCTCGCGGCAGTCGTTGCCCTGGGTTCGCCAGCTCCAGCCGCTTCGTCAAGCCAGGTGCCGTGCGGATCGCCGCGGCCACGACGGACGGCAGCCTGACCGAGGCCGCCGTCCGTCGTGGCCGCTCAAGGCCCGCTCCACGTCTCCGGTGGCGCCTTCACCTGGACCCTGCCACCCCGGTCACTCGCCATTTTCCAGATCCACGTGCCGTAAGATCTCAGCACGGGGGAAGAGAGGCGGGCTCATGACCAGGGGTCCCGGCAGCGACGATTTGCCGGCCGGCGTTGACTTCTCCCGGCCGCATACCGCGCGCATGTACGACTACCTGCTTGGTGGCAAGGACCACTTCGCTGTCGACCGGGAGACGATGGAGGTGGGACTGCGGAGCTGGCCCGGCGCGCGCGTCTACGCCAGGGAAAACCGCAAGTTCCTCGCCCGCGCGGTGGAGTACCTGGCCCGGGAGGCCGGAATCCGGCAGTTCCTCGACATCGGCACCGGCCTGCCCAGCGCGAACAATGTGCACGAGGTCGCCCAGCGGATCGCCCCGGACAGCAGCGTCGTCTACGTGGACAACGACCCGCTCGTCCTGGCGCACGCCCGGGCGCTGCTCACCTCGCACCCTGCCGGGCGGACCGCCTACATTGACGCCGACCTGCGGGATCCGGAGAAGATCCTCGCCCACCCCGTGGTTCGCGAGGCGCTCGACTTCCGGCAGCCCATCGCGCTCATGCTCGTGGCCATCTTGCATTTCATCCCCGACGAGGACGATCCCGGCGCGATCGTGGCGACCTTGATGTCTGCGCTCCCGCCGGGCAGCCACCTGGTGTCCTCGCACGTCACGGCCGAACTGGACCCGGAGGGCGTGCACGGGATGGAACGCGCCTACCGGGCCGGCGGGCTCTGGGCCGGGGCGCGGTCAGCGGCGGACTTTGGCCGGCTTTTCTTCAACGGACTAGAGCTCGTGGATCCTGGGGTGACGCTGATCACCGACTGGCGGCCCGTCGACGGCGAACTGCGGCCACTAGCGAGCGAGGTCAGCTCCAACGGCGCCGTAGCCCGCAAGCCCACCGCCTAGTTTCAGGGCGTATACACGTGCGCGCGATGGTGATGGACCGTATCGGCGGGCCACTTGAGGTGCGGGACGTACCCGACCCGGTACCGCCGGACGGCGGCGTCGTCGTGCAGGTGCACGCGACCGGCCTGTGCCGCAGCGACTGGCACGCGTGGGCCGGCCATGATGACATCAGCGCTGCCGCACGTGCCCGGCCATGAGGTCGCCGGCGTCATCAGCGCCGTCGGCACCGGGGTAGCGAAATGGGCGCCGGGCGACCGCGTCACCGTGCCGTTCGCCTGCGGCTGCGGTGCCTGCGAATGGTGCCTGTCCGGCAACGCGCAGGTGTGCCCGGCACAGGAGCAGCCTGGTTTCACGTACTGGGGGTCGTTCGCCGAGTACGTCACTCTGCACGCCGCCGACGCCAACCTGGTGGCGGTCCCCGAGACGGTGCCGACGCGAGCCGCCGCGAGCCTCGGGTGCCGTTTCGCCACCGCGTACCGCGCGCTGGCCGGCCGTGCCCGGCTGGCCGCCGGAGAATGGGTGACCGTCGTCGGCGCGGGCGGCGTTGGCCTGAGCGCGGTCATGATCGCCAAGGCCCTTGATGCCCGCGTCATCGCCGTCGACCGCAACGCGGGCGCGCTGGACGCGGCCAGGGCCGCGGGCGCCGATCGCGTCCTGGCCGCCGGGACGGACGGCGCCAGCATCCCGGATCAGGTCCACGCGATCACCGGCGGCGGCAGTCACGTCGCCGTCGACGCGGTCGGCAGCGAGCAGGCCTGCGCGGACTCGGTCCTGAGCCTGCGCAGGCGCGGGCGGCACGTCCAGGTGGGCCTGCTCCCCCCGGTGGGCGGTCACCCGCGGGTGCCGATGGCCCGGGTCATCGCGTGGGAACTGGACCTGCTCGGCAGCCATGGCATGGCCGCCGCGGACTATCCGGCGATGCTCGCGCTGATCGGGGGCGGCGCCCTGCGCCCGCAGGACCTGATCGAGCGCGTCATCGGCCTGCGCGAGGCAGCGGCGCTGCTGCCAGCCCTCGACCGGGCAGCACCCGCGGGCATGACGGTCATCGACCCGCGGCTCCCCTGAAACGGCCGCGACGGGGCTTGGCGAGGAGGCATCTGATGGCGCCCAGGCCGCGCCAGCGGCGCCACAGCAGGGCGCGCGGGTTGTGCGGGATGCCCAGCGCCCACATGATCCGGTAGAGGAAGAACTTCGTCCGCCCGTAGCGGCTGGACAGGTCGGCCACGCCGTACATCTTGATGGCCTTCTGCGCCAGCGCCGCGGCGCCCACCCGGAAGCCGCTGCCGTCCGCCAGCGGGGTGACGATGAACGTGATCGCAGCCGCCGGTGCACGGGCATTCCACCCGACAGAGCCTCGGGGATGGTGAAGACCTTAGCCCGCATTCGCCCCTCCCGCGAGCAGACAGGATCCGACATTTGCTAGATATGCTGGCCAAGCATACGAGCGATCATCACCAATTACCCGACAAAAAGATGACAGGTCTTGTCAGCTTGCCCCTGCACTTGTCACCTCTCGTACGCGTTGTCTGTTTACCGGCCTGCCATCCCGCATTCTCGTCAATGACGATTTGATCCAATGCCGGCCACCCGCGCAAAGGAGATGGCGCAATGCCAGGAAGCACCCCCAGCCCACCGACCTCGCCGCGCGCATCCTTGCCGCGATTCCTGCCGGGCAGCGAACTTTCGCGCTTTCTAGCGAGCAGCTGCCGGTCGAGATGACCATTGACGGCCGCGTCAACGTATTGCGCGCCGACCAGGCGGGCCAGCCGGGTCGTGCAACCCGCCGTTCAGCTCGTGGGGCAACTAGCCGCGGTCCGGCGCGTCGGCACCCGCCAGGCCCGGCATTGATCAGTAGGGAGGAAGCGATGGCATGGCTCATGCCGGGCTGCACCGTCAACTTGCTGGACGACACGGTCACCCGGGCCAGCATCTTGATCAGCTCCGGCGTCCGGCCGTTTCGGGGGAACGGGCACGCGCCCGGCTGCGTGGTGGCACGCGACGACTGGCGGCGACTCAATGACCAGGAGGCCGCGACCCTGCTCGGGGAAGGCCCGCGGCCGCCCGCCGAATCGCTGTCGCTTCTCGACCTTGGCGGGGACTTCGTGGAGGAGGCCCACCGCACCCTCCTGCCGTTCCTCGCCGGCGGCCCCCGCCCGCCCGCTGCCCTCCCGGCCGGGACATCGCTGGCCGCGCGCTGCGCGCCTTTCAGTCAGCGGTCACCGGGGCGCTGTTCGACCGCTATGGCGTGGCCGCCCAGACCACGGGCGCGGCGGACATGCTGCCACCAACCGCGCGGGCATGCCGGACGTCTCCTTCCTCACGCTGCACCGGCTGGCGCAGGCCGCGCCCCGCGCCGCGCGAGGGGGCTTGGCGGGGGCGGGCACGTCGGGGCGGGCCCGGAAATCGAGGACCTGAAAGTGACGGCGCAGCGGTGACGGCCGACTTCCTGCTGCCCGGCCAGGCGATGGCGGGCCAGCGGCACGCCGACCGCGAGGCCCCTGGCGGCGCGCACCCGGACCTGCTGCCCGGGTACCTCGCGTCCGCCGCGCGCGGGTGCGCGCGGCGGGCGGCCTTCGCCGGCGGCCAGCCGGCGCCCTGGTACGGCTACCTCCGTGAGCTGGGGCTGCCCTCGATCGCCGTCGCCTGCGCTCGCCGCGCCGCCCGGAAGGCCCGCGACATCCCCGACCCGTGGCCGCGCGCGGACGCCCAGGCGGACGCGGCCATCGCGCTCGCGACGGCGGGGCGCCCGGGGGAGGCACTCGACCACGCGGGAGGCATCGGCGTTGCCAGCGCCCGGGTACGGGCACTATCCGGGATCGCCGTTGTCGTCGCCACGTCCGCGGTCGACGCGCCCACCGGGACGACGACCACGGAGGCGACCACGAGGACGGGGACCGCACCGACCCCGCCGGCCCGCGCAACGGCGACGGGAACGGCGGCGAAGGCGATCGCATGGCAGGCCCTCGGCGTCGCGCGGACGGTCGGCTTCCCTGGCAGCCGGGCGGACGCCCTGGCGATGGCGGCGGAGGCCCTGGCCGAGGCCGGGCTGGGCGCGGAGGCGGCCGAGGTCGCGGCGACGATCGGCCACCCATGGGCACGGGCGGAGGCCTATGCGCATGCGGCGGCCGCCCTCCCGGCCTCCGCCCCGGCGATCGCCGGCACCCGGGGGCTGTCCCCCGGGACCGGCCCGGGCTCGCCCGCGACGTTCGATGCCGCGTTCACGCAGGCGCTAGCGTGGCGCGAGTTTTGCTGCTTTTCTGTGTCCCCGGCTGCTCTGTGTCCCCGGCTGCGCTCCCGTCCGTCCCCCGCTGGCGGTGCCGGTGTGGCCGAAAGCTCCACCCGCTGGCGGTTCCGGGGTTCTGTCAGGCACCCGCTGGCGGCGGTGGGTGCCTGATTCCGCAACACCGCTGCCGCCAGCGGGTGGATCCGGCATCAACGCCGCCCGCCACGCCCGCGCGAAACGTGCGGAATGCGCGATCGACCACGCTCTTGCCGCCGCGAGCGCGGTCGTGAACAGGTCGTGGCGCGCGGAGGCCACGGCCGTCCTGGTGGAGGTGCTGTGCCACCAGGGCCAGCTGTCGCGCGCGCATGACGTTGCCGCCTCCATCGACGACCCGGTGTGGCGCGCGGACGCCATGCTCGCCCTGGCTAGCCTACAGCCCGGACTACGCCGAGGCACACGAGCTGTTCTGCGAGGCCATGAGGCTCGGGGGGCTGGTCGGCTACCAGTGGCGGCAATCGCGCCGGCTGGCCCGTGCGCTCGCCGTCCTGTTGTGGTCCGCGCCGGCCGACGTGTGCCCGCTGGCCGCGGTCGGCCAGCTGCGCGGCCAATCGCCCCCGCCAAGGCCCTCGCCAATGGCGCAGGAACCGACGCTGTCGTCAACGCCATCATCCGACGGCTTACCGCCTACCTGCCTGGCGTCATTAGCTAAAAAGGCGCCGCAGAACCGGAGTAACTGCCTGGCAGGAAGGAAACCGCGGTGCCAGCGGTCCAGGCCGCGCGCGGCCTCACAGTAGCCGGTGATGGTCTGTTCCTCAAGGGACGCTTGGTCTTCGGGCTGCCCAGATAGTCGGGCATCAGCGCAAGTCCGGGTCCGCCGCGACCCGGGCACTGTCTGAGGGTTCCGCGTAGCGTTAGCCGGGAGTCCAGGACGAGGGCGGGGCAGCGATGAGATTCCTGGCCCTCGCCGGTCTGTACGGGCAGAAGCTATGAACCCGGGAGAGGGGGTCGCCGCCATGATCGAACCGAAGGCGTGCATGCTGGAGGTGCCGGGCGCCGTGCTGTATTACGACGTGCGGGACAACGGCAGCGCGGGGCATCCTGTGCTGCTGCTCATCGGGGCGCCGATGGGAGCCTCCGGCTTCGCCGCCTTGGCTGGGCAGTTCGCCGACCGCACGGTGGTGACCTACGACCCGCGTGGGACTGAGCGCAGCCAGCGCACCGACGGCGAGCCGCCAGGGTCTGAGCCCGGCGAGCACGCCGAGGACCTGCGCCGGCTGATCCAGGCGCTGGGCGCCGGGCCTGCCGACGTCTTCGGCAGCAGCGGCGGGGCGGTCAACGCGCTGGCCCTGGTGGCCCGCCATCCTCGGCTGGTCGCCACCCTGGTGGCGCACGAGCCGCCCGCCGCCCAGGAACTGCCCGACCGTGAGCCCGTGCTCGCCGCCTGCGCCGGCATCCGCCGGACCTACCAGCGCAGCGGCTACGGCCCGGCGATGGCGACGTTCATCGCGCTGGTCAGCCACGCGGGCCCGATTCCGCCCGGCTTCCCCGGACAACCCGCCCCGGATCCCGCCGCTTTCGGGTTGCCCGCGCAGGACGACGGCTCCCGCGACGATCCGCTGCTCGGACTGCACATGACTGCCTGCAGCGGCCACCAGCACGACTTCGCCGCGCTCCGCGCGGCCCCCACCCGCATCATCCTCGGCGTCGGAACCCAGTCCAGCCAGATCCTGCCCGGCCGCGCCGCCGTGGCCGTGGCCGACCGGCTAGGCACGACGCCGGTCACCTTCCCCGGCGGCCACGATGGCTTCCTCAGCGACCCCGCCGCTTTCGCCACCGTCCTGCGCGCAGTCCTGGACGGCTGAGTTCCGCACCCAGGCGAGATCCCGCGGATCCACGGCCACGGCGGCGGACTTCTCTGACCGCTCGTAATCGGCAGGAACCCCGGCCTGCCCTCGCGGGCAGTGCAAAGAGGACGGGCCAGCTGGGGCGAAGAGGCGATGATGTTCCGGAGCAGTGGAAGATAGTGTCATGGGCACCGTGCCGGACCGCCCGGCAGCAGGACAGGCCGCGGGAGTGGCTGGCGCTGCCGGGCGGCCGGATCCGGCCTGTCGTCTCGGTTCCGGGCGATGACGGCGTTACCGAGTTGCTGCCGCATGCCGCCTGGCTGGCCCGGCTGGGCCCGCCTGCCGGTGCGGCAGGCCCCGCCTGGGCTCCGGCCGGACGTGCGGAAGCGCGGAGTGCGTTGCCGGGCTGCGCGAACTGGATGCGGGCACGCACCCCGATGAACCGGCAGGAGACCGTGGGCTGCGTGGTCAGGCTGGTCCCTCACAGCATCGGGCATGAGTGAACCTGTCGTATGCGATGTCGCGCTGAGCCGGCTGGATGACCAGCACCGTCGACGGTCGCGTCAGGCGGCCGGGAGGGCGGCGACGAACGTCGGCCAGCTCGTCGAGGTTGGCGCGCTCGTTGACCCGCCTGCCGTCTTCGATGTCGTGGATGATCTCCGCGACCTTGCTGAAGATCGGGCCGTTGATGTCGCGGAGCACTTCGTCGATCTCGGTCTTGCGCTTGCGCACCACGAGGTCGCGGTAGATGCCGCTGTACTTCTTGGCGCTGTTGCGGTTGAACGCGGCCAGCCGGTCGAGGGACCCCTCGAGATCGTTCGGGTCGAAGCCGTCGAAGCTCTCCACCGTGACCGGCGCCTGCGCGAGGACCTCGCGCGCGACGGCGATCATGACGCGGCCGGTAGCGCGGGTCTTCGAGGTGCTCGGCGATGGTCAGGTCGGAGACCGCCCCGGCCCACAGCATCGCGCCGTAGGCCTCCTTGCCCCACAGGAAGCCGAGCACGTTGCCGGTCGGCTTCGCGTACGGCAGCGCGTCGACGAGGTCGAGCACGCGCGGGGTGATGCGGCCGCCGTCGAGCTCGCCGACGCGGAAGGTCGCGACGTTGCCCTGCATGATGCGTCCTGGGGCCATGACGTCAGCGCCGATGTTGACGAACGATGAGAGGACCCTGGTCCGGCCCACGGCGGCGATGAGGGCATCGGCGGTGAGCCCGTTCTGCACGGTCAGCACGTAGCCGTCGGCGGCGAGCCGGTTGCGGAGCAGTTCGGCGGCGGCGCGGGTGTGCAGGCTCTTGACGGCGACGATGGCGTGCTCGATCTGATCGGGCAGCTCGTCGGGGGTGATCGCGTGGGCGGCCACGGTGAACTCGTTGACCGGGCCCTCGATGATCAGCCCGTGCTCGCGGATGGCGGCGACGTGGGCCGCGTCCGCGTCGCACAGCGTGATGTCGTGGCCGGCCCGGATCATGTGGGCGCCGAGAGTGCCGCCGATGGCGCCGGAGCCGATGATGGTGATCTTCACGCGACCACCACGCTGTCGAGGAAGTCGCGCACCGTGGACAGGAACAGCTCGCGCTCCTCGATCTGCGGCGAGTGACCGGACTTCTCGAAGACCACCAGCTTCGCGTTCGGCATCAGGGACGCGATGGTCTGCGCGGCGCTGACCGGGGTGACCCAGTCGCGCCGGCCGACGGTGACGAGCGTGGGCGCCGTGACCGCGGGAAGCTGCGGCTTGAGGTCGTAGGTCGGCATAGTTGTGCTGGAAGCACCAGTTGTGTGATTCGTGGCGGTAGATGCCGGCCTCGACGCGCGCCGCCGAGCGGACCGGGGTCGTACTCGTAGTCGTAGAGCGGGATGATCTCCGCCCAGCGCGCCTTGAGGTCCTCGTCGTCGCGGATCCGCCCGGACCAGTAACGGTCGAAGTTGTCCCAGTTGATCTCGACGCGGTCCTGGTTGCGCGCGTTCTCGTAAGGCGAGCTTCAGGTTGTCCGCGTCGGCGGAGGTGTCGCGCAGCACGATCGCCGCGACGTGCTCGGGATAGGCCACGGCGTACTCCAGGGCGATGAATCCGCCGTACGAACCGCCCGCGACGACGATCTTGTCCGCGCCGGTCCACTGGCGCAGGCCGTCGACGTCGGCGGCCCACTGAGCGTGGGAGTACGGCGGAACGCCCTCGCTGTGCCCGCAGCCGCGCGCGTCGAAGACGACGACCCGGAACCGGTCGGACAGCGGGCCGAAGGTGGCCTTGGGCTCGGCCAGCGAGCCGATCCCGCCGCCGCCGTGGTGAGCGATCAGCACGGGACCGTCCTGCGGCCCCATCACCTCGACGTTCAGCGCGCAGCCGTTGATGGTCACTTGCATGCTCATGCCTCCGTGGCGGTCCAGCGCTCGATCTCGTCGTCGAGCAAGCTCGGGGCGCCCGATGGCCGCGAGCTCCTGCGCGGTGCGCTCGCTCGCCTCCCGGCTCGGGTCGAAGGAAAGCCCGTCGAATTCGTCTACGCCGAGCATCGTGGCGTTGAACGGGTCGTAACTGTGCTGAGTGACGAAATACGCCTCTCCGAGCCGGGCGAGCAGCCTGCCCGTCGAGATGTCCCATGTGTCAGTCTTCTTTCCTCTGCTGGCGCGGCGCCGCCGCGTGGCCGGCCGTCCCGTCGGCGCGGAAGGCCCGGTAGATGTGCACTGACCGCTCCCAGTCGGCCATCCGCTCGATCGCCGCCTCGCCGAGCCGCGTGGAAGACGGCGTCCACCAGGCTCTCGGTGAGCACGAGGAGCGCGGCGAAGGAGTCGAAGGGGACGCCGTCGACGGCGACGGGCAGCACGATGTCCGCTTCCTCGGCCGACGGGGAGAGCGACTCGTCGGTGATCAGGATGACGCTGGCGCCGCAGGTCTTCGCCAGCGAGACGACCTCCTTGGCCGCCAGCTCGTACCGGCGCAGGTCGTAGACGATGACGACCGAGTCGCGGCCGGCCCGCAGGTACTTCGCGAGGTCGGCGCCGCGCGGCTCGTCGGCGTAGTCCACGTTGAGGATCAGCTGATCGAGCTGCATCGCCAGCATGCGGGCGATCAGCCGGGAGAAGTACCCGCCGGAGATGACGACGTGCTTCGGGCGCCCGGCCAGCAGGGCAACGGCTCGCTCGATCTCTCCCGGCGGCACCGTGTCCTGCAGCCGGGCGACGAGCCCGGCGCGCAGTTCGACCGCGCGCAGGAAGACGCTGTCGTCGGACGGCACCGCCCGGCTGGCCCGGGCGCGGCTCAGCGGGCTCGCGCTCATCGAGCGGGTGACCTCATCGCGCAGGCGCTGCTGGAACTCGGGATAGCTGCCGAACCCGAGCCGGTCAAGCAGGCGCAGCACCGTTGGCTTGCTCGTCCCCGCCGCCGCCGCCAGCGCGGCCGTGCTCTCCAGGCCCGCGGCCGGATAGCGGGCGAGCAGGGTGCGCGCCACCTTCCGCTCGGCCGGCGTGAGCTCATCCATCCGCTGAAAGATCTCGTCCCGCAATGGCAGGTCTTCTGCTGGAAGATCCGTCATGTTGTGATCGTAGGTTCCTGGGCCGGTACCGCGGGCGGAGAACATCGCCGGCGAGTTGTGCGCCACGACGATGCGGCCGTCGCCGCCGACGGCGACGACGCCGCCGGTGGAGCCGCGCTGGGCGAGTTCCTGCTCGAAGGTCTCCCGCACCGCCGTGGCGAGGTCCGCTGCCGGCGTAGCGGATCCGGGCGGCGATGTCGTAGGCCACGACGCCGCGGATGAAGGCCTCGCCGTGACCGGTGCTCGAGATCGCCACGACGTTGTCGCGCGCGTACACGCCCGCGCCGACGATCGGCGAGTCTCCGACGCGCCCGTCGGCCTGGCCGGTCATCCCGCCGGTGGAGGTGGCGGCGGCGACGCGGCCGCCGGCGTCGCGGGCCACCGCGCCGACCGTCCCGTGGCGGGCGGCGACCGCACGGCCGTCCAGCACCCGCTCCAGCTGCTGCCGCCGCGCCTGCGGTGATGAAGTAGTCGCGCTCGACCAGCTCAAGTCCGTGGCGCTCAAGGAACGCGACGTCCGGGTCGACGATGAGGACGTGCTCGGTCTGCTCCATCACGGCGCGGGCCAGCCGGACCGGGTTCTTGGCGTAGCTTGGATGCGGCGACCGCGCCCGCGAGCCCGGCGCCCGTCATCACCGACGCGTCGAGCTCGGCGTGCCCCGTCGCGGTGAGCGCGGCGCCGCGGCCGGCGTTGAACAGCGGATCGTTCTCCAGTACCTCAACGCTCGCGCAGACGGCGTCCAGCGCGCCGCCGCCGGAGGCGAGCACCCGCCATCCGGCGCGATAGGCGGCGAGCAGGCCCTCCGCGTACGGCGCGCGGCCCTCGAGGGTCAGCTCCTCCAGCCGTCCGCCGGCCCCGCCGTGCAGGGCCAGGCTGGGTCCTTCGCCGGTCGGCGCCGCTTCGAAAATCTTCATAGCGATCGTCTTTCTGTCGTCCGGTCGAGGCTCAGCGTCCGCCGGCCTGCCGGGTGATGTAGGTGACGGCCACGAACGACTGGTAGACGCGTCAGCAGGTTGTCGCCGGCAGATCCGGGCGGTGCGCTCGCTGGTGCGCTCCGTGTCACGCGCCCAGGTAGCGACGTCGCGCCATGTCACCGGTCTGGAAGTCCATGTCCAGCGTCACCGGCGTGCCGATCACGGGCGCCTGCACGCTTTCCCGCCGCCACCTGGCGGACCGCTTCCTCGGCGCCTGCCCTGATCAGCCGGCACGACTCGTCCGGATGCAGGTTCAGCGCCGCCGCCCGGGTGATGGACTCCTTGGTGATCACGTTGACGGCGTCGGGCGCGAACGGCGCCGTCTCCGTCGGCGGTCACCCGGTCACCGGAGACGAGCGCGATCGGCGTGCCGTAGTGCGCCATGGGCAGGGCGTTGATGCCGCTCTCCCCCACGTACTCGCCGTTCACCCGGACGCCCGCGAACACCTCGGGGTTGTAGGTGTGCGACAGCGTCGACGGGCGGCCGGAGATCGAGCCGTGGTAGCCGACCAGGAAGACCGCGTCGAAGCTGTCGTCGAGGCCCTCGACCATGTACATCGGCTTGTGGCGGCCCGACAGGTAGCTGGCGCCCCCCGCGATCTTGCGCGGGTCGAGGTTGGCCATCCGGCCGTGCGAGTCGTTGACGACGATCTCGGTCGCCCCGCCGGCGACCGCACCCTCGATCGCCGCGTTGACCTCATCCTGCATCAGCGCGCAGCCGAGCGTCGTACCCGGAGCTGCCAGGGCGGCACTGGTCCCAGTCGACGATGCCGGCGACGCCTTCCATGTCGCATGAGATCCAGATCTTCATTGTTCCTCCTTCAAGTGGGCCACACCCCGGTAGGCGGGAAGCTCGGCGGCCAGCAGGCACGCGCTGGCGTGCCCGGGGCCGACCGGTGCGAGGCCGGGGTCTTCCGTGCGGCACCGGTCGGTGGCGACGGGGCAACGTGGATGGAAGCGGCAGCCCGGACGGCACGTTGATCGGGCTGGGCGGCTCGCCCTCGACCTCGAACGGGTCGGTGAAGCTGTCGGCGGACATCCGCGGGATGGAGTCGATCAGCGCGCGCGTGTACGGATGCCGCGGGTTGCTGAAGATCTCGGCCGTGTCGGCGACCTCGACGATCCGGCCCAGGTACATCACGGCCACCCGCTGGCTGAGGTGCTGCACGACGGCGAGGTTGTGCGCGATGAACAGGATGCTCAGGCCCAGCTCGTCCTGCAGCGACTTGAACAGGTCGAGGATGGTCGCCTGGACGGACACGTCGAGCGCGGAGACCGGCTCGTCGGCCACCAGCACGTCGGGCCGCACCGCCAGGGCCCGCGCGATGGCCAGCCGCTGGCGCTGACCGCCGGAGAACTGGCTCGGGTACGCGTCCAGCGCGTCCTCCTGCAGGCCCACGCGGTTGAGCAGCCGGATGCTCTCGGCGCGCACCTCGCCGGGCGGCACGACGCGATGCAGCCGGAGCAGCCCGGCGAGCATCGACCCCACGCTGATCCGGGGATTGAGCGAGGAGTAGGGGTCCTGGAAGACCATCTGCACGTGCCGCGAGCGCTCCTTGCGGCCGGCGCCCGTCGGCCAGCCCGAGCTCGTGGATGTCTCCCCCGGTCGGCTTCAGCGCGCCGACGAGGATCTTCGCCAGCGTCGACTTGCCCGACCCGGACTCGCCCACCAGCGCGAGCACCTCGCCGCGGCGCAGTTCGAGGTCCACCCCGTCGAGGGCCTTCAGCGACGTCTTCTGCGCGCCGCCGAACCGGCCGAACAGGCCGTGGCCGAGCGAGTATTCCTTGCTGATGTTGGCGACGCGCAGCACGGCCGGCTGCCCGGTGACCTCTGGCTGCGCGGTGACGCTCCGTCATGCGGTCACTCCCTCGAAGATGCGCGCGGTTTCGAAGCAGGCCGCCTCGCGCCCCGGCAGCACCGCCGCCAGCCTCGGCCGGTCGGTGGCGCAGCGCTCGACCGCGAAGGCGCAGCGCGGCTGGAACGGGCAGCCCGTCCGGGCGGTCGGCGAGGTTGGGCGGGAAGCCGGGGATCGCGACCAGCTCCCGGTCGGGCTGGTCGAAGTCGGGGGCCGAGTCGAGCAGGCCCTTGGTGTACGGGTGGCGCGGATCGGCGAACACGTCCTTCACCCGGCCCCGCTCGACGATCTCGCCCGCGTACATGACGGCCAGTTCCCGGCACGTCTGGTTGACGACGCCGAGGTCGTGGGTCACGAAGACGAGCGCCGTGTCGGTGTCCTCGCACAGCTGCTCGAGCAGCCGGAGCACCTGGTGCTGCACCGTCACGTCGAGAGCGGTGGTCGGCTCGTCGCACAGCAGCAGCTTCGGCGAGCAGGACAAGCGCCATCGCGATCATGATGCGCTGGCGCAGCCCGCCGGACAGCTCGTGCGGGTAGGCCCGGGCGCGGCGGGCCGGGTCGGGGATGCCGGTCTTGCGCATCATGTCGATGGCGAGGTCCATCGCCGCGGACTTGCTGAGCCCGAGGTTGCCGCCGCGGGGACTCGGCGATCTGGTCCCCGACCCGCATCACCGGGTTCAGCGCGGTCATCGGCTCCTGGAAGATCATCGCGATCTCCCGGCCGGCCAGCGCCAGGCGGGACTTAGCCGGCATGGCCCGCAGGTCCTGGCCGCGGTACCTGATCTCGCCCGACAGCACCTCGACCCCGGCCGGGCAGCAGGTTGGCGATCGCCCGCAGCGTCAGGGACTTGCCGGAACCGGACTCCCCGACGATGCCGAAGCGCTCGCCCTCGGCGACGTCGAAGCTGATGTCATCGACGATGACGGTCGTCGGCCTGCCCTTGCGCCGCACGCCCAGGGACAGGTTGCGCACCGAGAGCAGCGGAGTCTCGCTCATATCACTTCCTCCGGTCCGGGCTGAGCAGATCCGACAGCCCGTCGCCGAGCCAGGACAGCCCCAGGCTGGTGACGACGACCGCGAGGCCGGGAATCGTCGCCTGCTGCCACTGCGTGGTGATGAACTGCTGACCGTCCGGAGATCATCGATCCCCATTCCGCGGTGGGCGGTGCGATGCCGAGCCCCAGGTAGCCGAGCGTGACGATGGCCATGATGTCCTGGACGATGTCGCTCATCGCGTAGATGATCGCCTGCGACAGGACGTTGGGGCCGATGTGGCGGGCCAGCACCCTCAGGTGCGAGAAGCCGCCGAGCCGGGCGGCCATGACGTAGTCCTGCTGCTTGGCCACGAGGACCTCGCCGCGGACGATCTTGGCGTAGGACACCCACGACACGGTCGCGATCGCCAGGTAGATGCTCGTCTCGCCCGCTCCGAGGACGAAGACCAGGGCGATGACCATCACGTAGAACGGGAACGCGAAGAAGATGTCGACCAGGCGCATCACGATCGTGTCGAGCCAGCCGCCGAAGTACCCGGCGAGGCCGCCCAGGATGGACCCGACGACGAACGGGATCAGCACGGCCAGGAAGCCGATGCGCAGGTCGACGCGCGTTGACCAGAGCAGCCGGGTGAGCACGTCCCGGCCGAACCTGGTCGGTGCCCAGCCAGTGGGCGGCACTCGGCCCCTGGAGCGTTTCCGCGAGGTTCTGCGTGATCGGCGAGTACGAGGTCAGCCAGGGGGCGAGGATCGCGACCAGGATGAGCGCGCCGACGATCACCATCCCGGCGACGAGGGAGCCGTTGCGGTACCAGGGCCGCAAGCGAGCGGGAGCGGACGGCGCGGCGGGCATGCCTGAGGCGGGGCGGGTGCCGCGGCAGGGGGTGGCCGTCATCGGGCTGCCTCCGTGTTAGCTAGGTCGACCCGCGGATCCAGCAGCGTGTACACGACGTCGGTGAGGATGCCGACGATGACCACGAAGAGCGCGACGAACAACGCGACGCCCTGGATGGTCGGAAAGTCGCGGGAGAAGATCGCGTTGATCATCAGCGACCCGAGTCCGGGAATCGCGAACACGTGCTCGATGACGAGCGATCCGCCGACGAGGTAGCCGAGGTTGACGCCGACGATGGAGACCGTCGGGATCGCCGCGTTGCGCAGCACGTGGACGCGGAAGAGCGAGGCGCCGGCGATGCCCTTGGACCGGGCCGTGCCGATGTATTCCGAGCCGAGGACCTGGATGGTCGACGCCCGCAGGCTGCGGATGATCGTCGGGCACATCGAGATGGCGAGGGTGAGCGCCGGCAGGAACAGGTAGTACAGGTGGTCGAGAGCGGCCTGGCCGTAGCCGCTGACCGGGAAGAGCCGCAGCCGCACGGCGAGCAGCAGGATCAGCATGATGCCGATCCAGAACTGCGGCATGCCCTGCCCGAGCAGGGTGTAGGCGCGCACGCCCAGGTCACGGGCACCGCCGGGCCGGGTGGCCGCCCAGCCTGCCAGCGGGATGCTGATGATCAGCGACAGGACGAGCGCGTACAGCACCAGGTTCAAGGTGACCGGGACCGCGGAGAACACGAGGCCGACCACTGGCTGCTGGTAGGTCAGCGACGGTGCCGAGGTCGCCCGGAACAGGTGCACGAGGAACAGCCAGTACTGGTCCCACAGGGGCTGGTCGAGCCCGAGGTGCTTCGAGAGCGCGGCCACCGCGCCGGGAGTCGCGTGGTTGCCGAGGATGGCCACCGCCGGGTTGCCCGGCAGCAGGTGCGACATCAGGAAGACGAGAATGGTCACGCCGAATGCCACGGGGATCGCCTGAAGGATCCGGCCCGGAATGAATCGCAACCGGTGCAGCATGTATTTCTCCTTGCCGCGGGGCCGGCGGCGAGGCCGCCGGCCCCGCGTTGCGAGGTGAGATGGAGGACGTCAGCTGGTCTTGTAGACGTCTTCGAGGTGGAAGTTGCCGAGCGGCGTCACGAAGAAGCCATGCACCTTTGTCCGTGGTGGCGTAGGCGTACGGCGGGTAGTACAGGTAGGCGACGAAGGCGTCCTGTGACGGTCAGCTGCTGCAGCTGGGTGTACAGGGCAGCCCGCTTGGTCGGGTCGAGTTGCCGACTCGGCCTGCTTGTTGAGGCTGATCACCGTCGGGTTGTCGTAGAAGGTGAAGGTCGACAAGGCACCGCCCTGGGGTTCACCGCGAAGGAGGTCCACTCGTCCGGGTCCGGGATGTCCATGGTCCACAGGGAGTAGGCCATGTCGAAGGTGTCGGCCTCGAACGACGCGTGCGGCGGCGGTGGGGTCCAGCTGCTGGATGTTCACCGTGATGCCCAGCGGCTTCAGCTCGGACTGCACGATCTGCGCCACCGTCGACTCGTTGGCGTTACCGGAAGCGATCTGCAGCGTCGTGGTGAACCCGTGCGGCTCCGACGACTGCGCCAGGGCCTGCTTGGCGGCCGCCAGGTCGTACGTCTCGCCGCCGGTGGCGTCGTAGTACGGCAGGCCCGGCATGAACAGCGAGTTGGCCGGCTTTCCGTTGCCGAACAGCACGGCGTTCGACCAGCGCGTTGCGGTTGATCGCGTCCGAGATCGCCTGCCGCACGTGGACGTCGCTGAACGGCGCCTTCTTCTCGTTGAAGGACGAGGTAGTCGATCTCGGTGGACGGGAAGGCGGTGGCCACGATGCCCGGGCGTGCTCTTCAGCGTGGAGAAGGTCGACCAGTCCGGGAAGGTGTCGATGTCGGCCTGGTTGCCCTCGCAGCTGCAGCTGACGGGTGTTCGCGTCGGGGACGACGTCGAACTCGACGCTGTCCAGGTACGGCTTGCCCGGCTGCCAGTAGTGCGGGTTCTTGACCAGCTTGATGTACTGGCCCTTCTTCCACGACGTTCCACTCGAACGGCCCGGTGCCGATCGGGTGCGTTGTAGAAGGCGGCCTCGCTCTCGCCGCCGTAGTTGTTCGGGATGATCCCGTTGCTGAACAGCGACAGGTCGGCCAGGATCGGCGCCCACGCGTACTTGAGGTCGATCTGCACCGTCGAGGGGTTGACCACGACGACCTGCTTGATCGCCGCGTTGATGTAGCCCCAGCCGGTCGACCCGGTCGCGGTGTCCTGGTCGATGGAGAACTTGACGTCGGCCGCGGTCATCGGCTGCCCGTTGGAGAACTTGACGCCGCTGCGCAGCTTGATGGTGTAGGTCAGCTTGTCCGCCGACACCGTGTAGCCGGTGGCCAGCCAGGGCTTGACCGACTTGCCGTCATTGCTGACGGTGAACAGCGGCTCCATGATCTGTTCCATGACGTAAGATCGAGCTGTTGTCGAACGTCGTGGTCTTGTTCATGGAAACGGCGTCGTTGGAGCGGTCGATCACCAGGTTGCCGCCGATCGACCGGCTTTGACGAGCCGCTCGCGCCGGAACCGGAGCCGGAACCGGATCCCGCTGCGGCGCCGAGCCGCAGCCCGCGAGGACCAGCGGGACCACCGCGAGAGCCGCGGCGGCCGAGACGCGAACTTTTCTCTTCATCACGTTCCTCGGGTTGTCGTGAGCGCCGTGGCACTCAACCAGCAGGGAGGGACAGGCGCAGCGGCGCTGCGGCGCGATTCCCGAATCCTAGCCCGTTCCGTACCAAACGTTACAAGAGTTCATGTTTTTTCATGATTATGTGACGTTTGCAACATACATTGTTGACAGGTTAGGTCGTCTTCGCGGGAAGGGCGAGCCCGAGCAGGAGCCCGTCGGCGCAGACGGCCGGGCTCGAGGTGATGAAGAGCGGGACCCCCGCGGCGGGCGCGGTGATCGGCGTCGGCGTGCCGCCGATGATCGGCGAGACCGTGCCCAGCAGGTCACCCTCCGCGACCGAGGGCGCCGGTCTCGACCGCGGGCTGCCACCAGCCGGCGTCGGTCGTCCTCATCCAGATCCATCCGTCGTGCTCGACCGGGCGGTCGAACGCGACGGCCTCGCCGGCAAGTAGCCGCAGATGGCGCAGGACGTTGCGCAGCCCGCGAAGATGCCGGTCGACGGCGTCGCGGGCGAGGATGCCGCACTCTCCCGACTCGGCGGTGAATGACGGGATGCCGAGATCGGCCGCGGCCGCCGAGGTGCTGCCCGCGACGGTCCGGCCGTCCGACGACTGCCGCACCATGTGCCCGAGGCCGTAGGTCAGGGCGAGATCGCGGGCCTGCCGCTCGACCGGCGACGCGTCGTAGAAGACGAACGGCTCGAGCGCCTCGGGCAGGTCCCCGGCGTGCAGGTCGATCAGGTAGTCCGAGCCCTTGATGAGCGTCTCGGTGACCGCGGCGGCGATCCGCTCGGCGGCGCTGCCGCCCGCGTCGCCGGGGAAGCTGCGGTTGAGGTTCTTCCCGTCGAGCGGGACGACGAACGGCGTGCGCGCCCAGAACGCGGGCAGGTTGATGAGCGGCGCGACGGTGACCGTGCCCGACAGCTCGGCCGGCCGAAGCTCCGCCAGCAGCTCGCGCGCGGCGGCGATCGACGTGTACTCGGTCCCGTGCACGCCGGCGATCACCGTCAGGTGCGGCCCGTCGCCCGCTTCTCCGACGACGTTGACGTACGGAATGCTCAGCACTCCGTCATCGCCGAGGTCGACCCGCAGTTCGCTTGTCTCGATCATCGCTCCCGCCACTGTCGCAGTTCGTTACATAATAGGCAGGATTACGATAGAAAGTTTCCGAACGTTACAGATGCGGGGTTCAGCCGCCCGCGCCGGGCGTGTTCGGGGCGATGATGCGCGCGAGCGTCTCCATGGCGAGGTTGCCGCCGCTCACGACCGCGACGACGTTGCCTTCGATGCCCAGTTCGCCGGCGTGGTGCAGGTACGCCGCGAACGGCACCGCCCCCGACGGCTCGGCGACCAGCCTGGCGTCGGCCGCCACCAGGCGCACGCCGTCGCGGATCTCGTCCTCGCTGACCGTGATGACGTCGTCGACGTACTGCCGGATCTGGCGCCAGGGGATCTCCCCGACCGACGTCGTGCGCAGCCCGTCGGCGATCGTGCGGTAGGTCTGCTCGGGCGTCCATGAGATCCGCTGGCCGGCCCGGAACGACTCGGCCGCGTCGGCGGCCAGTTCCGGCTCCACGCCGATCACGCGGGTGCCGGGCGAGAGCGCCTTGACCGCGGTCGCTATCCCGGCGATCAGCCCGCCGCCGCTGACCGGGACGAGGACGGCGGCCAGGCCGGCGAGGTCGGCGGCGATCTCCAGCCCGACGGTCCCCTGGCCCGCCACGATCGCGGCGTCATCGTAGGGCGGGATCATCACGTAGCCGTGTTCGGCGGCCAGCTGGAAGGCGCGCGTGTCCCGGTCTTCCGGAGCGACGATCACGACCTCGGCGCCGAGCCGGCGTACCGCGTCGACTTTCACCGCCGGCGCGGCGTCGGGGATGACGATGGTCGCCCGCAGCCCAGAGCTCGCGCGCCACCCAGGCGACCGCCCGTGCGTGGTTACCGCTGGAGTGCGTCACCACGCCGTGGGACCGCGCGACGTCAAGGCGCTGCAAGATCGCGTTGAAGGCGCCACGGAGCTTGAACGCGCCAGTTGGCTGCAGCGACTCGGGCTTGAACCACAGCGGCCGGCCCGGCTCCGCCGCGGGGTGAGGGACGAGCGGCGTCCGCACGACGCGGCCGGCGATGCGCTCGGCCGCCGCGCGGATGTCCTCGATGGTGACCAGTGGTCCGGCCGGGCCCGTCATGACGCCACCCGCGGGATCGTCGGGCCATGACCACGGCGATAGACCATCACCGTGCGGCGGAACGTGATCACCGGTACGCCTTCCTGGTTGAAGCCCGTCGTGCGGACGGTCACGATGCCAACGTTGGGCCTGCTGCGCGACTCGCGGGTCGCGACCACCTCGGACGTGGAGTAAACGGTGTCCCCCTCGAACAAGGGGTGCGGCAGCCGGACCTCGTCCCACCCCAGATTGGCCATGACGTTCTGCGAGACGTCGCTGACGCTCTGCCCTGTCACGAGGGCGATCGTGAACGCGGAGTTCACCAGCGGGCGGCCGAATTCCGTCTGGGACGCGTACTGATGGTCGAAGTGCACGGGAGCGGTGTTCTGCGTCAGCAGCGTGAACCACGCGTTGTCGGTCTGCGTCACCGTCCGTCCGAGCGGGTGCTCGTACACGTCCCCGACCTCGAAATCCTCGAAGAACCGGCCACGCCAGCCGGGCTTGATGCTCATTGACTCTCCGTTCGGCTAAATTCGGGCCCTGGCGTAAAGTTGCCGCCCGCGGTCACCTTGCCACCCGGCCGAACGCGCCGCCACCGGTGCAGCTCCTCGATTCGCCGGGGATCGTAGCCGAGCAGCTCGCTCAGCACGTGGCCGGCATCCTCGTGCCGGGCGGGCGCCCGCCGGTACGACGTGCCGCCGTCCCCGACGCGGACCGGGCTGCGCACCTGGCGTACGGTGCCGAACCGCGGGTGCTCGGTCTCGACGACCATGCCGCGGGCGGATACCTGGGCATCCGACAGGGCATCGCGCACCGAGTTGACGGGCCCGCACGGAACGCCCGCGGCCTTGAGGGCATCGAGCCATTCCGCCACGGGGCGCGAGGCGAAGATCTCGTCGAGGATCGCCAGCAGCTCGCTGGCGTTGCGACGGCGTGCCGCGAAGTTCACGAACCTGCTGTCGGTGGCGAATTCCGGGCGGCCGACCGTCGCGGCCAGGCGTGCCCAGAACTTCTCCTTGGGGCACGCGACGACGAGCCAGCCGTCGCTAGCGCGGAATGCCTGGAACGGGACGAGCGACGGGTGGGCCGAGTGGCGCGTGCTGGCCGGCTGGAAATCGCCGTTGAGCGCCCAGATGGCCGGGTAGGTAAGCATCCCGATCGCCGTGTCGAACAGGCTCACGTCGCAGTCCATCCCGACACCGTCCCGCCGCGCCGCGTGCACGCCGGCGAGGATCGCGAGGCCGGCGACCAGGCCACCTGAATAGTCCACGAGCGACAGGCCGGACTTGGTCGGCGGCCCCGACGGCTCACCGGTGATGTCCATCCACCCGGCGATGCCCTGCAGGATGTAGTCGTAGCCCGGCTCGCTCGCGCGCGGGCCGGTCATGCCGAAGCCGGTGAGCGCGCAGCAGACGATGCGCTCATTGAGGTGCTTCAGGTCGCTGTACGTGATGCCTATCTTCGCGGGCACGTCGCCGCGCAGGTTCGAGTACACGACGTCGCTGGCCCGCACCAGGTCCTCGAACACGGCGCGGCCCGCGGCGGTGCTGAGGTCGAGGCTCAGGCTGCGCTTGTTGCGGTTGAAGGCCTCGAAGAACAGGCTGTCCTCGTCCTCCTGGTAGGGCGGGACGTACCGGCCGATGTCGCCGCCGCTCGCCGGGTCCTCGATCTTGATGACCTCCGCGCCGAGGTCCGCCAGGTGCACGCTGCCGAACGGCCCGGCACCGTACTGCTCAAGCGCGATGATGCGGACGTCTTCGAGCGGCTTCATGCCATCCCTCCCTGGACCAAACCTGTAACATTCGATACGTTTTATCATTAATCTGCCTATACTGTAACGAACGGCAGCAGTGGCGGTTGGGTGGGTGGCAGGCGACCGCGGTCCTTGAACTGGAACTCTTCCAGGGCTCTACGGAGAGAGGAACGACATGCGCGTCCATGACTGTAACTGGATGATGCTGGAGGAATACCTCAAGCATGACGACCGGGTCGTGCTGCCGATCGGGTCCACCGAGCAGCACGGGTACCTGTCGCTGGGTACCGACGCGATCCTCGCCGAGCGGGTTTCCGCGGAGGCGGCCGAGCCGCTGGGCGTGCCGGTCATGCCGGCACTGCCCTTCGGGCGGGCGCCGTACTTCGCGGCGTTCCCTGGAAGCATGTGCGTGCGCGCCAGCACCTATCTCGCGCTCATCCGTGACCTGCTGGATTCCCTGGCAAAACAGGGTTTCCGGCGAATCGCGATCGTGAACGGCCACGGCGGCAACAACCCCGCCGTCGGCGTGGTCCGCGAGTGGATCGCCGAGGACCGCCCCGAGCGCGTCCAGGTGGTTTTCCACAGCTGGTACAACGCGCCTCGCACCGCCGCCGCGTCGCTGGTGATCCCCAACGAGGTCATCGCGGCGTCCACTCCCCGGGAGATCCGCGAGCTGACCGTCGACGGCAGCTTCGGCGGCTCTTACCAGCGGCCCGAGGAGGACCTACTGGAGATCTGGCGGACCGGCGTGGAAGAGGTCAGCGAGGTCATCGAGAACGGCTGGAGCGTCAAGTGAGCGAGCGGAGGGGCGCGGTGGCGCCTGGACTGAGTGGAGCGACCGAGGAACGAGGGAGCGGAGCGAGGGAAGGCGCCACCCTCGGGGCGCCCCGGAGCGAGCGGGAGGCACAGTGAGCGAACTGGGGGGCAAGACCGCGCTGGTCACGGGGACCGCGCACGGCATCGGCGCGGCGATCGCGGCGACCTTGGAGCGGATGGGCGCGGGGGTGCACGGCGTGGACAAGGACACGGTGGATGTCACCGACCCTGCCGCGGTGTCCCGCCTCGTCGCGGAGATCGGGCCGGTGGACATCCTGGTGAACAACGCCGGCGGGGTGGCCGGCCAGGTCCATCATCCGATCGAGGAGATCCGTGACGAGGACTGGCGCGCCGTCGTCGACGCGAACCTGACGAGCACGTTCCTGTGCACCCGGGCGGTGGTCCCCGGCATGAAGGCGGCCGGCGGCGGCCGGATCGTCAACATTTCCTCCGGCGCCGGCCGCAGCGTCAGCCTCACCGGCATCCAGGCGTACGCGAGCGCGAAGGCCGGCCAGATCGGCTTCACCCGGCAGATGGCCCACGAGCTGGGCCAGTACGGCATCACGGTGAACTGCGTCGCGCCCGGGTTCGTGCGGTCCAACCCCACGACAGAAAAGCAGTGGGAAAGCTATGGCGAGGACGGCCAGCGCCAGCTGGTTGAGCGCATCGCCCTGCGCCGGCTCGGCACGGCGCAGGACATCGCCAACGGCGTGAAGTTCTTTGTTTCCGCGGACGCTTCCTGGATCACGGGGCAGGTGATTTCCATTGACGGCGGACATTCCCTCTTTTAAGGAATCCGGGCACTACCTGCCGGAACTGGCGGAGTTCGTCGCGATCCCGAGCGTTAGCCGGGACTCCAACCCCGCGGACATGCGCGCCGCCGCGCGGTGGCTGGCCGGGCAGGTCTCCTTCGCGGGCGGCCGCCTCATGGAGACCGACGGCAACCCGGTGGTGGCCGGCGAATGGCTGGGCGCGCCGGGCGCGCCGACGGTGCTGGTCTACGGGCACTACGACGTGCAGCCGACCGGCTCCCTCGAGGAATGGCGCACCCCGCCGTTCGAGCTGGCCATCGCCGACGGCAAGGCGTTCGGACGCGGCGCCACCGACGACAAGGGCCCCATTCTGGTGGTCCTGAAGACCGCGCAAGCCTTCATGGAGCAATTCGGCGCGCTGCCGCTCAACGTCAAGTTCCTGTTCGAGGGCGAGGAGGAGATCGGCAGCCCCAACTTGCCCGCGTTCCTGCGCGCGAACGCCGGGCAATTCGCCGCCGACCTGGTCATCTCCGCGGACGGCGCGCAGTGGCGGCCGACCGAGCCGTCGGTGTCCATCGCGTCCAAGGGCCTGCTCGCGCTCGACATCCGGGTCACCGGGGCCAGCCGGGACCTGCACTCCGGGCGCTACGGCGGGACCGTGCAGAACCCGATCCACGCCCTCGCCCAGTTGCTGGCCGGGCTGCACTCACCCGACGGGCGGATCGCCGTGCCGGGCTTCTACAACGGGGTGGCGGACCTGACCGACGCCGAGCGCGCCGAGATCGCCGCCATCGCGTTCGACGACGCCGCCTACGCGGCCGAGATCGGTGTCCCGGGCCTGTACGGCGAGCCGGGCCACAGCACCTTGGAGCGGCTGTTCATGCGGCCCACCCTGGAGATCAACGGCATCACCGGCGGCGGCCCCTACACGGTGATACCGCACGTGGCGTCGGCGCACGTCACCTGCAGGCTGGTGCCCGGGCAGCAGCCGCCGGCCGTGCTCGAGGCGATCAGGGAGCACCTGAAGAGCGTGGCGACGCCAGGCGTGACGGTAGAGGTCACCGCGGAGAAGGGCGGCGCTACGGCCTACACGATCGACCCGCGGCACCCGGCCGTGGTCGCGGCACGCGACGCCCTCGCCGCCGTCTACCCCGGCGAGGAGGTCATCCATGCCCGCATCGGCGGCACCCTGCCCGGGACAGTGCTGTGCGAGGAGGTCCTCGACGCCAAGACGCTGTTCTTCTCGTTCTCCATCGCTGATGAGTTCCTGCACGCCCCCAACGAGTTCCTGCGCGTGCGCCGCCTCGGCGAGGGGATGCGGGCCTGGTCCCTGCTCTGGCGGCAGCTGGCCCGGCAGGAGCCGGGGGCCATGGCGGCCTCGGCGTGGAAGACGGCGGGAGGCGCCCGATGAGGATCACGCAGGTCCTGTCCGTGCCCGTACGCACCGGGTTCTTCACCGACGACCAGGCGGCCATCCGGATCGGGGTGCAGCCGGACGGCTTCACCTATGCCGGCCCGCCCGTCACTCCCGGCTTCACCGCCGTGCGCCAGCCCGGCGAGGCGGTGTCGGTGATGCTCGTGCTCGATGACGGGTTCGTCGCCCAAGGGGACTGCGCGGCCGTGCAGTACTCCGGCGTGGGCGGACGGGACGTGCTGTTCCGGGCGCAGGCGGCCGGCAGATGGTCGCCGAGCAGGTCGCGCCGGCGCTGGCGGGCCGGGAACTGACCACGTTCCGCGGCATGGCACCGTCCCTGGACGCGCTGCCGGTACACACCGCGGTCCGGTACGGGATCACCCAGGCACTGCTGGCGGCGATTGCCCACCAGCGCCGGGTCACCATGGCCGAAGTGGTGCGTGATGAGTACGAGACCGGGGTGACGCTGGCGCCGGTACCGGTCTTCACGCAATGCGGTGACGAGCGGTACCACAATGTGGACAAGATGATCCTCAAGGAGGCCGACGCCCTGCCGCACGGGCTGATCAACAACGTGGCGGGACGGCTGGGCGCCGACGGCGAGCTGTTCGAGGCGTACCTGCGCTGGGTGCGCGACCGGGTCCTGGCCCTGCGGACACGGGAGGACTACGCGCCGGTGCTGCACTTCGACACCTACGGCACGATCGGGCTCGCGTTCGGGATGGACACCACGCGGATGGCGGATTACCTCAGCCGGCTCGCGGGCCTGGCAGCACCGTTCCGGCTGCGGGTGGAACAGCCGATGGACGCCGGCGGCCGCGAGCCGCAGGTGGAGGCGATGGTCAAGCTGCGGGCCGCGCTCCGTGAGCGGGGCACGGCCGTCGAGATCGTCATCGACGAGTGGTGCAACACGATGGATGACATCCGCGTGTTCACCGACGCCCGGGCGGCGGACGTCATCCACGTCAAGACGCCGGACCTGGGCGGCGTCAACAACACCATCGACGCCCTGCTCTACGTCCGCCGGCAAGGCCTGGCCACCTACTGTGGCGGTACCTGCAACGAGACTGACCTCTCGGCCCGGGTGTGCACGCACATCGCGATGGCCTGCGGTGCCAGCCAGGTCCTGGCCAAGCCAGGGATGGGCGTGGACGAGGGCCTGATGCTCGTCGGCAACGAGATGGCCAGGGTCACGGCCCTGGCGCGGGCCACGGCCCCGGGGCAAGCGTGAATCGGCGCCGGCCGCATGGTGACCCGAGCAGTGAAGGAGACCTGATGCCAGCCCCCCGATACGCCGGGTACCGCTCATACTCCTACCTCAGGGCGGGCGAGGACTTCGAGACCTTCGAGCTTGACGCCGAGGTTGATCGCGTCCCGCCCTATGACCTGGGGCTCACGCCGGATCAGGCGGAGCATGCCGAGCGCCTGCTTCAGGAGAGCGTGGTCATCAGCCTCCATGACCACCCGGTGCTGTTCCCCAAGCGCGTCGGGGAGATTCCCGCCTACAACAGGACCGCGCGCCAGCACACCGCGTTCGGGGGACTCGCCCGGTCCGGCATGACGGCCGTATTCGACAACATGATGGACGGCACGGCGTGCATCACCGGGAACGCGCCATGGAAATGGCACGACATCATCGCGGACCTCGGGATGCGCCAGGCCGACATCGCCCACCAGGACTTCGTCACCGTCGCCCGGACGGCCGGCGACATCCTCGACGCCCACGAGACCGGGCGGCTGGCGCTGGTGCTCGGGCTTGAGGCCGCCACGCCCATCGAGAACGAGCTCGACCGGCTCGACATCCTCTACGGGCTCGGCATCCGCCAGATGGGCATCGCGTACTCGGACTCGAACGCGCTCGGCTCCGGACTGCGCGAAGCGCGTGACGGCGGCCTGACGGCCTTCGGCAGGCGCGCGGTCGAGCGGATGAACCGGCTCGGCATCGCGATCGACGTCTCGCACTCGTCGGACAGGACCGGGCTCGACGCGTGCGAGATCAGCGAGAAGCCCGTGTTCGTCACGCATGCCGGCGCGCGGGCCGTGTGGGACACGTCCCGGATGAAGACTGACGACCTGCTCCAGGCGGTGGCCGCGACCGGCGGCGTGTTCGGCGTGTCAGCCGCGCCGCATACCACGCTCTCGCGGCAGCACACGGCGCACAGCATTGAGTCGGTGATGGACCATTTCACGCACTGCGCCGACGTCGCCGGCATCGAGCACGTCGCCTTCGGCGCCGACACCCTCTACGGCGACCACGTCGGGCTGCATGGCTTCTTCGCCAAGCTCCTCGGGCTCAATGAGCGCGCGTCGGCGGGACCGGCCTTCGAGCGTGTCCCCTACGTCGCCGGCCTGGAGAGCCCGACCGAGAACTTCCGCAATATCGTCGGGTGGCTCGTCAAGCACGGCTACACCGACGCCGATATCCGGGCCGTCATCGGCGGCAACATCATGCGAGCGCTCCGCGAGACCTGGTGACGTGAGCCGCTGCCCCCTCCTTCCGGTCGGCTTCCGGTCGGCTTCCGGTCGTTCGCGGTGCTGTCGCGGGCCGCACGGGCAAGGTAGCCAGATAATGGGACAAGATCGCAGGAGGGTGACAGCGAACGTGACAGCCACGCCGCCCGGGACCGACGGGCCTTTTGTTCCCGGCAAGAACGAGGCCGAGCTCATCGTCGGCGAGCTCAAGGCGCTGCGCAAGGGCCGCGGAATCTGGGCCTCCGACCTGGAAAGGCGCACCGGGCCGCTGCTCCGCGAGCTTGCCATGGCGCAGCGCGGCCCCACCGACCTGCGGACCGCGTTGTCCAGCGCGCTGGGGCGGTGCGCCGCCAGGCTGCCCGACGAGGTACGGCTCGCCGCGCTCGCGAGCCTCGGCCTGGCCCCCGGCACCACGCACATGGCGTACTTCGGCGACCGCGTCTCCTGGCTGGTCGGGCAGATCGAGCGCGACTCATCCCGCACCGGCCTGCGCCGCATCGACGAGGAGGCCGAGCCTCTCCTCGCCGAGGAGGCGGCCAAGGAACTCGCCCGCATCCGGGGGCGGGCCGTAGGCGCGGGCGAGGGATGGTACCTCGATGAGTTCCGCACCCGGCTGAAGCTGGACGGCCAGGCGCCAGAGGCTCACGAGTACCGCCGGATCGTCGCCGTGCAGCCGGGCGTGTCGAGACGTGAGCGTCTCGGTGGACGTTCCCGGCAGTCCCGATCAGCGGCCACTGCGCCCGGCCGCCGAGGTTGTCTTCGGCGGCCAGCTCGTTCGGGCCGAGGAGCCGTCGCTGACCAGGACGCAGTTCGTCATCCGGCTGCCCGCTGCCTTGCAGCCAGGCGACAAGCACGAGTTCGAGATCATCGTGCGGGTGCCGTCGGCCGACCTGATGCGCCCGCACTACATCTTCACCCCGGAACTTGAGTGCCACTTCTTCGACCTTCGGGTCAGGTTTGGCCAGCAGCGGCCGCCCGCGTGGGTCCGGCTCGTCGACGGCGAGACGGTCCGCATGTTCGACCCGCCCCGGCCCGGCACCGAGCAGGTCGCCATCGATTCCTCCGGCGAAGCGCACGTCTCGTTCACCAGGCCCGCGCTGTACCTTGGCTACGGGCTGCAGTGGCAGCACGCTGACGCTCGCGCGCGGCGTCGCGACCGCGGAGCGGAGCTGACGACGTGAATCCCGTGACCGCCAGCGCATTTAACCTTCCCGGCCGCCTGGCCGCCAAGGCCGACCCGGCACTGGTCGCCGGCGACGAGAAGCACTTCGCGGCCCTCGCGGACAGCCTCGGGCAGGCGATCGCCGACCTGTCCGGCCGTCTCGACGCCGAGCGCAAGGCACCAGGCGGCATCGGACGGCAGGCACTCGACCGGGACATGGAGATCCACCGGCTGTCCGCCCGCCTGCGCGCCCTGCGCCGCTTCGGCCTGGACCTGTGCCTCGGGCGCGTCGTCGGCGCGGACACTGGCGAGCCCGTCTACATCGGACGACTTGGCGTCGCGGACAGCGCTGGCCGCCGGCTGCTGATCGACTGGCGTTCCCCCGCCGCCGAGCCGTTCTTCGGAGCGACCCACGCCAACCCGATGGGCCTGGCAAGCCGCCGCAGGTACCGGTGGACCCGCGGCCGCGTCAGCGACTACTGGGACGAGGTGTTCACCGCGGACGGGCGTGACGGGCACGCGGCGCTCGACGACCAGTCCGCCTTCATCGCCAGCCTGGGCGCCAGCCGGTCGGCCCGGATGCGCGACGTCCTGGGCACTATCGCGGCCGACCAGGACGCCATCATCCGCGCGGGATCTCGCGGCGCCCTCGTCGTCGACGGCGGCCCGGGCACCGGCAAGACCGTCGTCGCCCTGCACCGGACCGCTTACCTGCTGTACTGCCGATCCGCGCCTCGGCCACAACCGGGGCGGCGTGCTCTTCGTCGGCCCGCACCAGCCCTACCTGGCCTACGTCGCCGACGTGCTCCCCAGCCTCGGCGAGGAGGGCGTGCAGACCTGCACCCTGCGCGACCTGGTCGCCGAGGGAGCTGCGGCGACGGATGGAGGCCGACCCTGAAGTCGCCCGCCTGAAGTCGTCCGCGGACCTGGTGAAGGCGATCGAGGCGGCCGTCTCGTTCTACGAGCAGGCCGCCCGCCACGGGGATGATCGGTCGAGACCCGCTGGTCCGACATCCGGCTGAGCGCCAGCGACTGGATCGAGGCGTTCGAGGCGCCGGATCCCGGTACTCGCTCACAACGAGGCGCGCTACCAGGTCTGGGAGGAACTGCTCACGATCCTGGCGGAAAAGCACGATGGCCCGCAGGACGTCCCGGACACCTGTTCCGCGGGTCGCTGCAGCAGAACCAGGAGCTGCGCACGGCCTTCAGCCGGGCCTGGCCACTGCTCGAGCCGACGGACATCGTCGGGGACCTGTGGTCGGTCCCCGCCTACCTGCGCAAGTGCGCTCCCTGGCTGCGCCCCGAGGAGGTCCAGCGGCTGCAGCGCCGGGACGCACAGGCCTGGACGGTGTCCGACCTGCCGCTGCTCGACGCGGCCCGGCACCGGCTCGGGGACGCGAAGTCGGCCCAGCGCAGACGCCAGCAGGCGGCGGTCGATCGCCGCCGAACGGGAGCAGATGACCCGGGTCGTGGACAACCTCATCGAGGCGGCCGACGACGAGTACGGCGTCGGCCTGGTGACGATGCTGCGCGGTGAGGACTTCCATGACGCGCTGGTCGACGAGGCCGCGATGCCCGGCGCCGGACCGGGACCCGCTCGCCGGCCCGTTCGCGCACGTCGTCGTGGACGAGGCTCAGGAGCTGACCGACGCGCAGTGGCAGATGCTGCTGCTGCGCTGCCCGTCACGGAGCTTCACCATCGTGGGAGACCGCGCCCAGGCCAGGCACGGGTTCACGCAGTCGTGGCGCGAACGGCTCGCGCGGGTCGGGCTCGACCGTGTCAGCGTGGCCTCCCTCGGCGTCAACTACCGGACGCCGCGAGAGGTCATGGCCGAAGCCGAGCCGGTCATCCGGGCCGTGCTCCCGGACGCCAACGTGCCCGCGTCCATCCGCGGGACTCGGCGTCCCCGTCCTGCACGGGCCCGCCGCGGACCTGGAATCGATCCTCGACGCGTGGCTCGCCGCGCACCCCGAAGGGATCGCCTGCGTCATCGGCGACCCCCCGTCCTTGGAGGGCAGGTTCCGCCCGACGGCCCGGGTCCAGACGCTGACCCCGCAGACTGTCGAAGGGACTCGAGTTCGACCTGGTCATCCTCGTCGACCCGGAGGCCTTCGGCGATGGCACCCAGGGAGCGGTCGACCGCTACGTCGCGATGACCCGGGCGACCCAGCAGCTCGTCATCCTCACCAGCTCCTGACGCCGGCACCGCGCCGCGCGGGCCCGTTGAAGAGGAGGGTCAGAAGATCTTCCAGGGACTCCAGGCGCCCACCGGCTCGTGGGCGCGCACCCGGTAGGCGTACTGCCCGCCGCCGGGGAGCTTGAAGCCCTCGACGTGGTTGCCGGACACCGCCTCGTCGGCGACCGCGTCGCCGTAGACGCCCTGCGCGTTGTGGTGGAAGACCTGGAAGACGTAGGACTTCGCGCCCGCCAGGGCGCCCCAGCCGAAGTCGGCGACCCGGCCGTGCAGCGTCACCGAGAGGCCAGTCGGCGCGCCCAGCGGCGCGTCCGTCGGGGCGTGGGCGGCGCGGGGGCCTTCCGGTGCGGCCAGGCGGTGTCGTAGACGACGGAGACGTCGTAGTTGGCGGTCGACTGGTACTGGGTGGCCGCGCACCCGGGTATCTGGTGCGCGGCGCCGGTGTAGTCGGCTACCCAGATGTCGTAGTCCTTGTCGAGGATGTAGCTTCCCGTCCCGATCCGGACTGCCGGGATCACGTCGCGTGAGCAGTAGATCGTCGGCCGGTACAGCCCGGCTGCCTTGCGCATCGCGATCCACCCGGCGGTCTGGTCCGGGGTGGCATCCCCGGTCTCGACGTCGAGCACGTCACCCGCGTTGGCTCCGGCCGTGATGGAGATCGTGACGTGGCCCGCGTCCGGGAACAGGTTCCAGTCGCTGCGTGACCACGCGTACCTGCCGTTGATGTAGCCGGCCACCATGGCCGCCTTCGGGAACTGCCGCGCGATCCCCGCGGCCAGCGAGTTGATCCCGTCGTACATGAGCACGCTCAAGCCAGCCTCTTCCCCGGACGCCCGCCTCATGATGGTTCATCGGCCCCGGGTGTTCAGCGCCCCGGATGCACAGCACCCCAGTAAAACCTAATCATGCGCGCTATGTGCGGACAATCTGCCGAAGATCGGTAACAAGCTCGTTTCACGCATCCGCGTGGTTTTCGAGGAACTCGTAGATGTCCACGTCGTCCACGCCGGGGAAGGAGCCAGCCGGCAGCGCCGACAGGATGTGGGAGTGGGCGCGGGCCGACGGCCACGCCATCCCCTGCCAGCGCTCGGCCAGCGCGAGCGGCGCGCGCTGGCAGCACTCGCCGTCCGGGCAGTACGACCGCATCCGTATGCGCGACTCCCTGCCGCGGAACCAGCGGGAATGCTCGAACGGCACGCCGAACGTGATCGCCGACCCGTGGTCGCGCGGGTCGACCTGCGCCACGCAGAAGTACGACGCGGACGGCGTGTCGGAGTACTGGTAGTGCGGGGAGAACCGGTTCGAGGCGGCGAACACCTGCCGACCCGCCCACTGGCGGCACATCCGCTGCCCCTCGATCGCCCCCGACGGGTCGGCCGGGTACACCAGCCCGTCGTTGGAGTACGCCTTGTAGATGATGCCGCTTGAGTCGTTCTTCATGAAGTGGCACGGCACGCCAAGGTGGTGGGTGATCAGGTTGGTGACCCGGTGCGCGGCCATCTCGTACGACACGGAGAACACGTCGGCCAGGTCTTCCACCGCGAGGTCGCGCCGGTCCATCGACTCGCGCAGGAACCCGACCGCGGCCTCCTCAGGGACCAGCACCGCGGCGGCGAAGTAGTTGGACTCGACCCGCTGCCGCAGGAAGTCCGCGAAGTCCTTCGGCGCCTCGTGGCCGAGCAGGAAGTGGCCGAGCGCCTGCAAGACGACCGCCTTCGGCGTGTGCCCGCCCACCGGCTCCTGCTTGACGTAGATGCGCCGCAGCCGCAGGTCAGTCAGGGACCGAACGGACCTCGGCAGGTCGCCCACGTAGCGGACCTCAAATCCGTGGTGGCCCATCACCGACAGCAGCATCCCCTGGGAGAGCGGCCCCCCGGCGTACTCCACCCGGGACACGCGCCTCGGCCGCCTTACGCTCAATGTCCGCGAAGTAGTTGCCGCGCTCGCGCATGTCCTCGCGCAGCGCCGCGTTCGCGGCGCGGGCCTCCTCCGGCGTGCCGGTCGGCTTGGACCGCTGCGCCCGCAACTCCGCGGCGAGGGCGACGAGGTGCTCGAGGAACTCGGTGGGCACGCGTGCCCCGGCCTTGAGGACCGGCAGCCCGAGAGCCTTGTAGGACGGGTCGCGCTGGACGACCTCCAGCGCGATCTCCAGCTGCGCGCGGCGGCTCGGCGGCTGCTTCTTCAGCAGCTCGGTGACCGGCACCTGGAGCGCGACGGCGAGCTGCTCCACCATGGACAGCTTCGGCTCGCGGCGCCCGTTCTCCAGCAGTGAAAGCACAGAGGGGGCGCACCCGACCCGCTCGCCCAGCTCGGCGAGCGTCATGCCGCGCGTCCTTCTCAGGTGGCGCACGCGCTGGCCTAGCGTTGCTAGGTCTAGACCATTGGTCTCTACCAACTTCTGCGAATCTTTCATCACGAAAAAGAGTAACACATGTCCGTTCGGAAAAAAGTAAAGTTCTTCGCAAGCATCAGGCCTGGCCACTCCGCCCCACGTGCCGCAGTCTGGAGCCAGAGCCGACACCACCAGGAAACTTCCTGGCAGCACCAGCAGCCCAGGGGACGCCCCTGGAACCCAGGAGAGGTACGAGCATTATGGAGACGATCAGCCAGCTGGCCGCCAACCTGCGTCACGAGTGGGAGACCGACCCGCGCTGGGCGGGGATCGAGCGGACCTACAGCGCTGAGGACGTGATCCGCCTGCGGGGCTCGGTGCAGGAGGAATACACCCTGGCCCGGCGCGGCGCGAACCGCCTGTGGCAGCTGCTGCACTCGCAGGACGCAGTGCGGGCGCTCGGCGCGCTGACCGGCAACCAGGCCGTGCAGATGGTCAAGGCCGGCCTCAAGGCCATCTACCTGTCCGGCTGGCAGGTGGCCGCTGACGCCAACCTGGCGGGCCAGATCTACCCGGACCAGTCGCTGTACCCGGTTAACTCCGTGCCCGAGGTCGTCCGGCGGATCAACAACGCGCTGCTGCGCGCCGACCAGATCGCCTGGTCGGAGTCGGAGAACGGGCTGCGCGACGGTGACGGGCCGCACTGGCTCGCGCCGATCGTCGCCGACGCCGAGGCCGGCTTCGGCGGCGTGCTGAACGCGTTCGAGCTGATGAAGTCGATGATCGCGGCGGGCGCGGCCGGCGTGCACTGGGAGGACCAGCTGTCGTCGGAGAAGAAGTGCGGCCACCTCGGCGGCAAGGTCCTCATCCCTACGGGCGCGCACATCAAGACGCTCACCGCCGCGCGACTGGCCGCCGACGTGTGCAACGCGCCGACGCTGGTGATCGCCCGCACCGACGCGCACGCGGCCACGCTGCTGACCTCGGACGTGGACGAGCGCGACCAGGCATTCGTGACCGGCGAGCGGACCGCCGAGGGCTTCTACCGGGTGCGGTCAGGCATCGCCCCGTGCATCGCCCGTGGCCTGGCGTTCGCCCCGTACTCCGACCTGCTGTGGATGGAGACCTCCACGCCGGACCTGGACGAGGCGCGCGAGTTCGCCGAGGCGATCAAGGCCGTCTACCCGGACCAGATGCTCGCCTACAACTGCTCGCCCTCGTTCAACTGGCGCGCTCACCTGGACGACGCGACGATCGCCCGGTTCCAGAAGGAACTCGCCGCGATGGGCTACCGGTTCCAGTTCATCACGCTGGCCGGGTACCACGCGCTCAACCACTCCATCTTCGAGCTCGCGCACGGCTACGCGAACGAGGACATGGCGGCGTACGTGCGGCTGCAGCAGGCCGAGTTCGCCGCCGAGAAGGACGGCTACACCGCCACCCGGCACCAGCGGGAGGCCGGCACCGGCTACTTCGACCTGGTCACCCAGGCGATCAAGCCGGACGCGGAGACCGTCGCGCTGGCCGGCTCGACCGAGAGCGCGCAGTTCGCCGGGGCGCACTGAGTTTCCCTTTCCCGGGGGATGAACGCCCCAGGGACTTCCCCCGGACCCCCTTCCCCACGGGGTGCTGTCCGCCCCATCCGGCTTCGCCGCGCAGGGCGCCTCGTTCGCCCGAGGTCGGCCTCGACGGGCTTGCCGCGATCCGCGCATGTGCCGCATGCCCACCTTCTTGTCCGGCCTCATGGTCGCGCAATAGGCATCCATTTCGCAGCGAGAACGCCGGGATGTGACATGACCGGGATGCCGCACGGGCCTAACCTGAGAGATCGCTGAGAAGTAGGTTTGCTTCTTGCGGGGATGGGTTGGCCAGCGCGCTGGCTCCCCGTCGATATCCTGTGCCCGTGCGCGTAGACGACATCTTCAAGGCAATCGGCAGGTTCGCCGTTAAGTTCCGCTGGCCGATCCTGGTGTTCTGGATCATTGCCGCCGTCCTGATCCCGAAGGCGCTGCCGTCACTGGCCAACGCCGCCCAGGGCAACAACAGCGCGTTCCTCCCGGCGAGCGCGCCGAGCCAGCACGCCATCGACATGGCCGCCCCGCTCGGCACGAGCACCAAGGTGACGATCGTTTCCGTGGTGGCCGCCCGGACCACCGGGCCGCTGACCGCGGCCGACCAGTCGTGGCTGACCCGGACGCTGCCCGCCGACCTCGGCAAGGTCGCCACCGTCGTGAAGGTCAAGGAAGTCGCCGTATCCCAGCGCGTCGCAAACGTGACCGGGCAGGCGGCGCAGCTGCAGGTGCAGTCTGACGTCAACGGCGGCGGGAACGGCACCGCCATCGTGAACATGGTCGGCGAGCTGCGCACCGCGATTAGCGACGCCCACCCGCCCGCCGGCCTGGAGGTTCACCTCGCGGGACCGCTCGCCACCCAGGTTGACCAGCAGAAGCAGAGCGGCAACTCCAACCAGTCGGTCGAGATCGTCTCGGCTGTCTTGATCCTCATCATCTTGCTTCTGGTCTTCCGGGCGCTCCTCGCGCCGCTGGTCACGCTCCTCCCGGCGGGCCTCGCGGTCGGCATCTCGGGGCCGCTGGTCGCCGAGGCCGCGGCGCATGGCCTCAAGGTGTCGTTCCTCGCCCAGATCCTGCTGACCGTGCTCGTCTTGGGGGCCGGCACGGACTACAACCTGTTCCTGGTGTTCCGCGTCCGCGAGCACATACGGCGGGGCGAGACGTCCAAGGAGGCCGTGGTGAGCGCGCTGACGAAGGTCGGCGAGTCGATCACGTTCTCCGCGCTCACCGTCGTCGCGGCGCTGCTCTCGCTGCTGTTCGCGACGTTCCAGATCTACTCCACCCTCGGCATCCCGCTGGCCATCGGCATCGGCGTGGCACTACTGGCGGGCCTCACCCTGACGCCGGCGCTCCTGGCGATCTTCGGCAAGGCCACCTTCTGGCCCTCGAAGACCCGCGCCGGCACCTCCTCGGCCGGCGCCTGGGGCGCGATCGCGACGCGCATACTGAAGCGGCCCGCGGTCGCGCTGGCGACCGGCATCGTGATCTTCGGCGCACTGGCGACCTTCGTGGCCGGCTATGTGGGCGGCGGCTTCGGCGGCTCGACCACCGCGCCGGCCGGCACCGACTCGGCGGCCGGCACCGCGCTGCAGGCGAAGTACTTCCCGTCGAGCTCCTCGAACCCGACGGAGCTGCTCTACAAGCTGTCCACGCCGGTCTGGGACAATCCCGCGCCGCTGGTCGCGGCCGAGCAGCAGCTCAAGGCGAGCGGGCTGTTCACCGGCGTCACCGGGCCGCTGAACCCGGTCGGCACGGTCGGCTTCACCCCGTCCCAGTACGCGCAGTTCCACCAGCTGGTGAGCGCCGCGGTCCCGTCCGGGGAACTGCCCGCCACCATTCCTCCGGCCGTGGCCAAGGCGATCACGCCGGTGGTCGGCGCGAGCGAGGCAGCGGATGCCTACCAGCTCTACCGGGCGAGCAGCAACTTCGTGTCGGCGGACGGCACGACCATCCAGTTCCTCACCGGGCTGACCGCCGGGGACCCGTCGACCACGACCGCGATGAACCAGACCCCGACCATCCGGGCCGAGGCGGCCAAGGTGGCCCCGACCCTGCACGCGACCCAGAGCGGCGTCCTCGGCGAGGCCCCGATCTTCTACGACATCAGCTCGATCTCCAATAACGACCTGGGCACCGTGATCCCGATCGCGATCCTCGTCATCGGCATCCTGCTCGCACTGGTCATGCGGTCGCTGGTCGCGCCGCTGTACCTGATCGCCTCGGTGGCGGTCTCCTACTTCGCGGCGCTCGGCGCGGCCGTGCTGATCTTCATCAAGATCGGGCACTCGTCCGGCATCACGTTCATCTTGCCGTTCCTGCTGTTCATCTTCCTGCTCGCGCTGGGCGAGGACTACAACATCCTCGTGATGACGCGGATCCGGGAGGAGGCGCACAAGATGCCGCTGCGGGAGGCGGTCGCCAAGGCCATCGGCGTCACCGGCACCACCGTGACCTCGGCCGGCATCGTCCTGGCCGCGGCGTTCGGGGTCTTCGCGGTGGTCGGCGGCGCCTCGGGCGGCAGCCAGATCCGGGACGTGGGCCTCGGCTTGGTGCTCGGCATCCTGATGGACACCTTCGTGGTCCGCACCGTGCTCGTGCCGTGCACCTGCGTGCTGCTCGGCCGGTGGAACTGGTGGCCGTCGAAGCTGACCGTCGACAGCCCCGAGGCCGACTCGGCCGGCACCCCTGCCGTCAACGCGGCGGCGGATGCCCTGGGCCTCGTGGATGCCGCTCCGGCCGCGACGGAAGCGGGGGGCGCCGAGGTCTCCCCCGCGGGGAGCACCGATGGCGCGGGGCGCCCGGCGGACTAGCATCTCTAGATTGACCTGGGACATGCCGTGCGGGGTACTGGCCTAATCGCTTCCTGACCGGGAGACTCTTGACGGAAGTGGTTCGGCCGGGAAGGGACGCCGATGCAGGAACTGCGCTTCGTCGCGGTAAGCGAGGACGGTAGCTACGCCGTCCTCGCCGTGCCCGGGCGGAGCGCGCGTTTTACCTTGCCGATCGATGAACGACTACGGGCCGTCGCGCTGGGCCAGACGTCGCGGCTGGCCCAGTACGAGATCGAAGTGGAGAGTCCCTTGCGACCCAAGGAGATCCAGGCACGCATCCGCGCGGGAGAAACCGCGGAGGAGATAGCCGACGCGGCTGGGCTTCCAGTCGAGCGGGTGCGCTGGTTCGAAGGACCGGTCCTCGCCGAGCGCGCCTACATCGCGAGCCAGGCGCAGTCGGCTTCGGTGCGTCGCCAGGGGGACTCCGCGCCCGGTGCCCGGCTCGGGGACATCGTCCCCGAGCGGATCTCCGTGCTGGGGGCCGATCCGCAGGACGCGGAGTGGGACTCCCGCAAGCGGGGCGACGGCAGCTGGCAGGTGTCGGTCACGTTCACCTCGGGCGGCCGCCTGCACGTGGCTGAGTGGGTGTTCGACCCGCGCCGCAGGCACGTCGCGCCCGCCGACGAGGCAGCCGAGCGGCTTTGCCTCCCCGAATCCGAGCTGCCGCTACTGGCCGCGAGCGTTCCTGGTGAGGCCACCGTCACGCCCCTGGCCCCGCGCCTTGGCGCGGTCGCGGGCGGCGGTGTCGCCCCGGGCGGCATGATCCCGACCGTGGCGCCGGGCGGCTACGGCGCTAGCGGGTACAACTCCGGCGGTTACGGCCCCAACGGCGGCCAGCGGTTCCGGCCCGAACGGCCCGACCGGGCTGGCACGGACCGGCCGGGGGCCGAGCGGCATGCGGAGCGTGCTCCAGAGCGCCCGCCAGCCCACTTCCCAGCCGGCCGCCCGAGCCGCCGACCCGGCATCGCGCCAGGCCCAGCCCTCGGCCTACCCCGCGCCCGCTCGCCCGCAGCAGCCGCCGGCCCACACGTTGTCGCCAGGCCACGGCCTTGTGCCCATGTGGGACCCGCCCGCATGGGATCCCGACCCGGTGCCAACGGGACCCGCGGTCCGGCCGCGCCCGTGCCCGTAGCGCCGGCCGCGCCGCCTGCGGCCGAGATGGCTGCCGCCCCGATCCCGCCCGGGCATGTTCAGGTGCCGCCCCCGGCTGAGGAACTGGCGTTCGAGGACCCGGAGCCGTTCCTCGCCGCACAGCCTGCCCCGGTCGCCGAGGCCACCCTGGCCGTGGAGCAGGCACCCGTCCCCGGGTTCGCCGCCGCGCCCGCGCCCGTCGCACCGGCGCCGACCCCACCGGCGCCGGCCACAGAGCCGGCACCCGCCGCACAGACACCCGCCACACCGATGCCGGCCGCGGAACCGGCACGGGTCACCGGGCCTGCTCCCGCGGCCGCGCCGGTACCAGTCGCGCAGCCTGCCCCGGTGATCCACGTCACCGAGCCGCCAGCCCCCGCCCGGTGGCGCCGGCCGCGCAGGTGGCGCCGCCCGCCCCGGTGGCGCAGGCCGCGCAGGTGGCGCCGCCCGCCACCGGTGGCGCCGGCCGCGCCCGTACCGCAGCAGGCGGCCCCAGTGCCGGCGCCGGCGGCCGTGCCCGTCACGACCGTGCCCGTCACCGTCGAGGCTGTCACAGCCGAGGCTGCCGCCGAACAGCCGGCCGCGGAGGCGTCGCCGCGCGAGCCAGTGACTGCCGTCGCGGTGGTAGCCGAGGCGAAGCCGGAGCCGGCTGCCGCCCCACCGCCCGCGCCGGCAGCCGAGGCGAAGCCCGAGCCTGCCGCGCCGCAGGCGCCACGGCAGGAGTCGCCCGAGCCCGAGGACCCCGCCCGCCCGCGCCCGGCTAAGGGGCCCAAGGCGAAGGGACGGCGATCATCGGTCCCCTCCTGGGACGAGATCATGCTGGGCAGTTCGCGGCAGCGCGACTGACGCCGCTGCCGCGACGGCGAGAACCGCGCGACTAAACTAGGTCGTCTTCTTGAGGCTGAAGCCCCAGTTGAGGAGTTGCTTCGCGTCGAGGGCACCGGCGGCGGCGCCGGTGAGGGGGCTGCCAAGCACGACGCCGATCAGGGTCCGGTCGCTGCGGATGGCCTCGAAGAGCAGGCAGTGCATCGCCACGTCGGTGAAGCCCGTCTTGATCCCGACCGCGCCCGGGTAAAGGGAGAGCAGCGCGTCGTCATTGCTCCAGTAGTGAGCGTTGTGGCCGTCACCCTTGGGCAGCGAATAGAAGCGCTGGTCGACGATGGACCGGAAGACCGGTGACTGCATGGCCGTCTCCCCGAGCACCAGCAGGTCGGCGGGCGTGGAGAAGTTCGAGGTCTCCGTCGGGTACGGCAGCCCGTCGGGCGAGGTGAAGTGGGTGTGGAGCATGCCGAGTCGCACCGCGGTGGCGTTCATCTTCGCGACGAACGCGTTAATCCCGGGGCCGTACACGGTCGCCAGCGTGTAGGCGGCGTCCGCGCCCGACTGGATCAGGAGACCGTACAGCAATTCGCGCACGGTGAAGACCTCGCCCGGCATCATGTCGTCGCTCGACGCGCCGTACTTCGCCTCGTAGTTGAGGACGCCCTTGGGGATCGTGACCTTGCGGTTGAGGTCTCCCCCGGCGCTGATCACCAGGTAGGCGGTCATCACCTTGGTGATGGAGGCCATGGGCCGCTCGGTGTCCATGCCCTTGTTCCACAGGACCTGCCCGGTCGCCGCGTCGGCGAGGACGCCCTCCACTGCCTTCACCCCGCTCGGCGCGCCCGCGACGACCAGGTCGGGCGGCAGGCCCTGGGCCCCGCCAGGCTTCCGGCCTCCGGTGCCCGTACCGCGTCCGGCACCCTGGCCGTGACGGCGGGCGCGGCGCGCACCGCGGACCCGGCGGCGGCGGCGCGCGACAAACCCGATGCCGATGTGCAACCCGACGCGGCACCTACCACGACCAAAGCCAGTCCCGCGATGACAACCCGAACTCCGGACAAGCGACGCATGACGCTCCGAGAATAATAGGCGACTGACGGTAACAGGGCGAGACGGACACCCAGAGCGTATGACCCCATCTCGCGACATTTCCGAAGAATGTCGAAAAAATTCACTGTCAGGGAGCATGGTCGGATCGCAACAAGATCGTCACCTGACGTGAAGGCTCAGAGGTTGAGCATAGGCTCCGCGTATCGGTATATATGGTCCTCGTGAAAACAGGGATACGTACCGTACTGGCAACGAAATCCACGGTTCTCGCGCTCGCCGCCGCGAGCGCCCTCGGCCCTAACCTGCCCGCCGAGGCGAGCAGCGCAAACATCGCCGCGCCGGCCACCGCGACCCCCATTTGCACCGCGCCGAAGGCGCACGCCGCGCTGGCCGCCCGGCTCTCGGGACGATATCGCGAAGGCCCTGCACGGGCGCCGCGGCCAGTACGCGGTACGCGTCGAGGACGTGCGTACCGGCGTGGAGTGCCGGATCAACGAGGGGCACCGCTTTGATTCCGCCAGCGTTGTCAAGGCGACGATCCTCGCCGCGCTGCTGCGCTGGCATCAAGAGACCCACACGTCGCTCTCGCAGCACGAGAAGAACCTGGCGTGGGACATGATAACGGCTGTCGGACAATAACGCGGCCACCGCCCTGTGGCATGAGCTTGGCGTCGCCCGGATCCAGCATTTCCTCAACCTGGCGCAGATGACCGAGACCGAGCCCGACCGGTACGGGGCCTGGGGACTCACGCAGATCACCGCGCGCGACGAGCTGCAGTTGCTGCGGCTGCTGACCGAGCCGAACAGCGTGCTGACGAGCGCCTCGCGCGCCTACGAGCTTCACCTGATGAGCAACGTCGTCAGCTACGAGCGCTGGGGCACCCCGGCCGGCGCGCCCAGGGGCCTGAGCGTTTACGTGAAGAACGGCTGGCTGCCCTACCCGTCCTTGTGGATCATCAACAGCATCGGCGCGTTCAGCGGCCACGGCCGCGACTACAAGATGGCGGTGCTGACCGACGACAACCCGTCGGAGATTTACGGCATCGACACGATCGACGCAGTCGCCGAGGTCGTGCACCGCGACCTGAACGCCGGCCTGCCGCCGGCCGGGACGCCGCTCGCGGCGGTTAGCGTCCCTCGGTCTCAGCTTGGACGGCCGGATGAGTCGCTTCCGCGGGCGGCACGCTAGCCGGCACGGCTGGCGTCCGCCGCCCGGCCTGATCGGCGGGTCGTATCCGCGCTTGCGCGGCGCGGTGCGAGCCCACCGGAGTGGACCCAGTCCCGTCGCGGAAGACCAGCCAGCGCATGCAGCAGTACAGGAAGACGCCCTCGCAGCACGCGGCGAGCACCCGGGCGAGCTGGTACTCGACGCCGAGCGCGATCAGCCCTTCAAACACGCCGAGGAGGAATAGCCAGGTAGTTGACGATAAAGATCCCGACGGACACCGGAAGCTGGGTGCCCAGCGAGCCATGGGACCGGAAGTTGAGGATCCGGTTCACCGCGTAGTTCACCAGGGACGGCGATGCCGTAGGACAGCGTCACCGCGACCGGCGGGGATCATCCCGAGGGCGCCGTGGAAGATTGTGAGAAGAATCAAGTCCAGGCAGAAGGTGCAGCCGCTGATCAGCAGGTAGCCGACGACGTTGGGCGGGACAACCTCGGACAGGCCGAATGGCAGCCTTCGCGCGACCGCCGCCATCGCGGTCCGCGAACCACTGCCCCCTTGCATCACGTGACATGAATCCATTGTGCCCGCTCCGGCGCGCCGGCCTGCGCGGCGGTGTTTGATCCACAGGCGACGGAGATAAGATCAATAGCAGGTCGGCCCCGGGCCTGGCGGACCAGCGGGGCGCAGCAGTCAGCGCAAGCAGCGAATGCGGCGCACACAGATGAAGTCCAGCCCGTCCCCAAGGAGTCCTGTTGGCCGTCCTGGTAGATCCGCCGCAGCGCGATAGCGCGGGCAAGCGATCCGCCAGCGTGGCCAACGCCAGCCGGGCAAGCGCGGACCGCACAGGCGAAGGCAGACGACCGAGCCAGGCGCCCCCGGGCAGGAGGCGCCTGGCCGGGAGCAGCACAGCTCCCCCCGAAGCTCGCCGAGCCGCCGATCACCGGCGGCAAGGTCGAAGAGTTCATGGGGCGGGTCATCAAGGTGCTGGCGCACAGCCCCCTCGCCCGCCCGCTGCCGGCGGTGACGCTGAGCGGGCTCGGCCTGGCCGGGGTGGCGTTCACCGGGCTGTGCGCCGCCGCCCCGACGCCGAGCGTCGCCACGCCGCCGGTGCTGCTGCCACTGACCGACCTGGCTCAGCCGGGCTGGCTTGCCGCACCTGAGCAATGACCTCTCGAACACGATCATGTACCTGTCGATCGGGCTGTGCTGCCTCGGCCTGGCGATGATGCTGTGGGCCAACAGCCACGGCTGGACGCCCAGCCCGCGCAAGGTCTTCGCGGTGGCGGCGGGCGTGATCGCGGTGGTGGTGAACATCACCCCGGTCGGATCGGCGGACATCGCCAGCTACGCCTCCTACGGGCGGCTCGCCGCGCTCGGGATGAACCCGTACCAGGTCGGCCCGGCCAACCTGCCCGGCCACGACCACAACCCGTACACCGCGATCGTGAACCCCATGTGGCGCGGCACGCCGTCGGTCTACGGCCCCATCGCGACCGGGTTGCAATGGCTCGCGGCCCTCGTCGGCGGCACCAGGCCGTGGCTGACGATCTGGGCGCTGATGGTCATGACGGCGCTAGCCTTCCTCGCGGCCGGGTACGTGCTGATGCGCACGGCCGAGAACCCGGTGCGCGCCACCCTCATGTGGGTCGCCAACCCGCTGCTGATCGTCGAACTGGTCATGGGCGGCCACCTGGACGCGTTCCTGGCACTGGCCGCGGTCGGGGCGATCGTGTTGTCCCGGCGGGCCAAGACCGCCCGCGACGACATCGTGGTGGGGCTGCTCGTCGGCTTCGCCGGCGGCATCAAGATCAACGCCGCGTACGTGGCCCTGGGCATCGCGATCCCGTTGCTGCACAACCGGGAATGGCTCAGGCTGGCGCGGACGATGTCGGTCGCCGGAGTCGTGACGGCTGCGCTGTACTACCTGACCTGGGGTTTCGAAGCGCTCAAGCCGCTGGGTCACGCCTCCCAGATGGTCATCTCCCCCACGATCTGGCGGTTGCTGCAGGTATGGTGCCAGCAGATCGACCCGGGCAGTGTCGCCCTGATCACCAAGATCATCGGTTTCGCGTGGCCACCGCTGATGCTGCTGCTCGCCTGGTACCTGTATAACCGGCTGTCCCCTGACGTCCCCACGGTGGTCGCGGCCACCTGCGCGCTGACGTTCGCGTGGGTGATCGCCGCGTCCTGGTCGCTGCCCTGGTACGCCTCGATCGCGTGGGTGACCCTGGCCCTGCTCCCCCGCAACTCGCTCACCCGCTGGCTCACGCTGGCCACCGGCATATTGTCCCTGCTGCACTTCAACGGCGGATGGCCGCCGAACATGACGGTGGGCCCGACGCCCTAACGCGATTCGGGGGGACCATCCCCCGCGCCCACGGGATCCTCGCTCGCGCTGCTCACCTGGCCGGCCGCGCCGCGGCCCGCGAGCACGAAGATCGAGCTGAGGATGCCGGTGTCCCGGTCGCTGACCAGCTCCCAGGCCCGGGCGATGCCGACCAGCAGCAGCCCGGTGAGCACGTAGCTGACGGTCTGCGCGCCGCCCGGGCTGGCCGGGCGGGCGATCAGCTCGATCCCGCCGCCGAGCTCGAACCCCAAGGCGGCCACTAGCAGCGCGATGAGGCTGGCCTGCCGTCGGATGTCGCGAGGCAGTCGTCTCCGGGCTGGCGATAATGGAGCGCAGCCCCGCGGCGGTGAACGCCAGCCCGCCCGCCCCCGCCACCATCGCGGGATACCCGGCGTTCGTCCCCGGGACCAGGCCGAACAGCGAGACGGTCAGCACGTTCGTGAACGCCACGATAGCCGCCGCGGCCCGCACGTCGCGGATCACGGTGGGGTAGCCGGCGACACGGGATCGCGGCGCGATGGACAGCGCCACGAACAGCAGGCCGGTCAGCGCGGCCGCGGCGCTGGAGACGGCGGTGAGAAGACCTTGGTATGCACCCGTCAGCACCGGTCTTATGGTACATCAGCCGGGCATCGCGTCATCGGCGCAATACGGGCCCGGCACTAGACTGGGGGTCCATGAACCCGGTCCCGCCTTCCGCGAAGCCTGTCCCCAGCGAGCGAATCCAGCATGGCGATACCGTCATCGACGAGTATGCGTGGCTCACCGACCCGAAGGATCCGGAGACGATCGCCTACCTCGAGGCGGAGAACGCCTACACCGAGTCCCTGACCGAGGGGCTGGCGAGCCTGCGGGCCACCGTCTTCGGCGAGATCAAGGCGCGGACGCAGGAGACCGACCTGTCCGTCCCGCATCGCAAGGGCGGCTACTGGCACTACGGCCGTACCCTGGAGGGCCAGCAGTACCCGCTGTACTGCCGTCGCGCGGTGCGCCCCGGCGAGGTCACCCCGCCGCTGCCGGCCGACGGCCAGCCACTGGACGGCGAGGAGGTGCTGCTCGACGGGAACCTGCTGGCCGAGGGCAGCAACTTCTTCTCGATCGGCACGTACTCGGTAAGCCCGGACGACCGGCTGCTTGCTTACTCGACTGATTTCTCCGGTGACGAGCGGTACACGATGCGGGTCAAGGACCTGGTCAGTGGCGAGATGCTCCCCGACGAGATTCCCGGCACGTTCTACGGCTGCGCCTGGTCGCTGGACGGCACGTCGCTGTTCTACGTGACCGTGGACGAGGCATGGCGGCCGTACCGGATATGGCGGCACGCCATCGGCACGCCTGCCAGCGCGGACGTGATCGTCTTCGAGGAGGCGGACGAGCGGTTCTGGGTGAGCGTCGGCCTGTCGCGCAGTGAGCGGTACATCTACGTCCACACGGCGAGCCAGCTGACCAGCGAGTGGCACCTGCTCGACGCGGCCGCGCCGGCGGGCGAGCTCACGGTGATCGCGCCGCGCCGGCAGGGCGTGGAGTACGACATCGAGGACGCCGCGGACCGGCTGCTGATCCTGCACAACGACGGCGGCGGCGAGCCGGGCGGCAAGGTGGACTTCGAGCTGGCGACCGCCCCGCTGCCCGGGGCGGGTGACACGACGGCGTGGACGGCGCTGATCCCGCACTCGCCGGGCACCCGGCTGCTCGGGATGGACGCGTTCGCCGACTACATGGTCGTGTACTTCCGCCGCGACGGGCTGACGGGCCTGCGGGTGCTGCCCGCGACCGCCGCGGCGGGCGGCGACGTCCAGCGCGGGGCCAGGGACATCGCGTTCCCTGAGCCGATCTACACGGTGGAACCGGGCGCGAACCCCGAGTTCACCACCACGACGTTCCGGCTGAGCTACACCTCGATGATCACGCCGGCATCGGTATACGACTGCGACCTGGCGACCGGCGAGCTGACGCTGCTCAAGCAGCAGCCGGTGCTGCCGTCGCCGGCCGGGGTCGCGTTCGACCCGGCCGATTACGAGCAGCACCGCGAGTGGGCGACCGCCCCCGACGGGACGCAGGTGCCGGTCTCGGTCGTCTGCCGGAAGGGCACGCCCCGCGACGGGTCCGCGCCGTCCCTGCTCTACGGGTACGGCAGCTACGAGCACTCCACCGACCCGCGCTTTTCCATCCCCCGCCTGTCGCTGCTCGACCGCGGGTTCGTGTTCGCGATCGCGCACGTCCGGGGCGGCGGCGAACTGGGCCGGTCGTGGTACGACGAGGGCAAGATGCTCGCCAAGCGGAACACCTTCACCGACTTCGTCGCCTGCGCCGCCCACCTCGTCGCGACGGGCTGGACGTCGGCTGGCCGGCTCGTCGCCCGCGGCGGGTCGGCTGGCGGGCTGCTCATGGGCGCTGTCGCCAACCTGGCCCCGGAGCAGTTCGCCGGGATCGTCGCGCAGGTCCCCTTCGTGGACGCGCTCAACACCATCCTCGACCCGTCGAAGCCGCTCACCGTCACCGAGTGGGAGGAGTGGGGCGACCCGCTGCACGACGCCGAGGTGTACGCGTACATGAAGTCCTACACCCCGTATGAGAACGTGGCGCCCGCCAGGTACCCGGCGATCTTCGCCCTCACCAGCCTCAACGACACGCGCGTCGGCTACCACGAGCCAGCCAAGTGGATCGCCCGGCTGCGGGCGACCGCCCGCGGCGGGCCGTTCCTCCTCAAGACCGAGATGGAAGCCGGCCACGGCGGGCGCAGCGGCCGGTATGACGCCTGGGAGGAAGAGGCGCTCGTGCTCGCCTGGATCATCGCGACAGCCGCCGGCCTGACCGGGAGCCTCGAGGAACCTGAAGCAGATCTTAAGAAAGCAGCCGCACATAGTCCCGAAGGTGACTAGTAAGCGCAGGATGACTCAAATATTCCTGTGGTTTTCCTGAGACACCAGGCTCAACGTTTCGCTAGGTTACCCTCTGTAGCGAAGCGATGACAGCCGGAACGGCCGGCCGTCACGCACTACGAGGGGAGCTATGCATGAGACGCTTCTGGCGTGCCGCTACCGCGGCACTCCTGGGCACGGCGGCAGTGGCGGGGGCGCTGCTGTCATCGGCGAATCCTGCGGTCGCCGGATCCGCCTGGCGGACGCCGCCTGTCCCGTCGATCGCCCTGAGCGGCACCTGGGTGAACACCGACCCGCACTCGCGGAGCCTGGCGGCCCTTGTCGTCCAGACAAGCCGCCACGGGCTCGACGCCGACGGCTTCGGGGCATGCGTCCCGAAGCTGTGTGAGTGGGGCCTGATCCGGGGTACGAGCTACGGGCGGACGGTCAGCTCCAGGATCGGTTCCTCGTTCCAGGTCAAGTGGAACTTCGGGTTCTCCCGTGTTGTCCTGCTGGCCAAGTACTTCCCCGTCTCCCGGTGGCACGTCCCTGTGCTGTCCATCGACGAGTTCACCATCTTCACCGATGGCAGCCACCGGTCGAACTACGAGGTGACCGAGACATTCATCAAGGGCCGGCCCATCCGTCCGCACAGGTATGGGGTCCCGGCTAAGGACTACCCGCTCGGGGACTCGCCCAAGCCGTACCCTGGGCTGATCGCGCTGTGGGTCAACCGCGACCCGCACGCCGGCCTGCGCGCGGTGCTCCTGACGGTCAACGCCAGCCACACGCTCCAGGTACACGCCTTCGGCAACTGCTCACCGCACCTGTGCAACTGGGGCACGGTCAACGGCATCACGTTCGGCTACAACATCTACTCCAAGACGGGGTCCGTGTTCCTCGCGCCGTACAAGTTCAAGTTCGCCAACAAGCTCCTGGCGGGCTTCGTCAACGTACGGGGCACCCAGCTGACCGTCGACACGTGGACCGAGTTCACCGACTTCAGCGGGCGCTCTAACTACGAGACGACGGACACCTTCTACCCGGTCCGCTAGCGCTGCCCCAGGCACGCGGTAGCACCAACTGCCCCGCTAACAGCGGGAGCTTCAGGCCCTCGTGGGTCGCGGTAAAGCCGAGCGACTCGTAGAACCGGATCGCACCAGGGCGCTGCTTGTCGGAGGTGAGCTGCACCAGGCCGCAGCCGGCCTGCCGTGCCTGCGCGATCGCCCACTCAATCATCTGGCGGCCGAGGCCCCGCCCTCGGCCGCCAGCCGCGATCCGGACGCCCTCGACCTGCGCACGGAGCATCCCGTGCCGGGACAGGCCCGCGATCATGGTCAGCTGGAGCGTCCCCACCACCTGGCCGGCGCGGTCGGCGACGATGACCCGGTTACGCGGATCGCCCGCCACCATCGCGAACGCCGCCCAGTAGGCGTCGTCCACCGCCCCCGCCGGCCCCTGCGAAGACTCCCGGCCCGCGCCCAGTGCGTCGTCGGCCAGGAGCGCCACGATCGCCGGCACGTCCGCCCGCTCCGCGTCCCGGAAAATCACCGCGTCCTCGCTGCTCATGACTGACTCCCTTCGTCCGGTACGTCGTCGCGCATGGCGCGCGCCACCCAGTCCAGTGACCCCTGCTCAATGGCCGCCGCGGCGAGCTCGCGGGCCGCGGCCGTCCGCAGCGCCGCCAGGGCCGAGTCCATGAACGGTCGCAGCCCGGGGTGACCCTGGTCGGCGTACTCCCGGGCCTGCAGCAGCAACTCCACCTTGTCGGCGTCGCGGGCGCACCGCGCCTCGTCGGTGACGCCTTCCTCGTACTCGGCGACGGCGGCCCTGATGACGTCCGCCAGCGCGGCCGGGAGGTGGCTGACCTGCGCCGACGTGACGGTTACGTTCGGGGTGGGCCTGACGTACTTCTTGGTGAGGTGGGAAAGGTCGGTGGTCCGGGTCTCCTGGGAGTCATGCCAGATGGCCAGGAACGCGGCGCGCTGGGGGTCGGCGCCCGTCATGGCGGCGATGGCGGCGGCGATGACGCTGGCCCGGTAGGAGTGGTCGGCGACCGACTCCGGGCTCGGCACCCCGGCGGTCAGCCAGCCAGTCCGCGGGTAGCGCTTGAGCTGGCCGATCTCATACAGGAAGGCCGTGATGTCGCGTGCGTCGTCACTCACGGCACAATAGTGCCGCATGACCCTTCACGGGGGCGCGGCCGCTCCTCCGCTTCAGCTCAGACCGGGGGCGAGTCTGTCCATGGCATCCCGAGCCCTGGCGCTGGCCGCCAGGTACCCGGAGACTGCCTCACGGTGCTGGCCGCCGCGGCCATCGGCCTGGCGGTCCAGCCGCCACTGGCCTGGCTGGCCGGCCACCAGGGCATCACCGTGCTGCTCGCGGTCCTGGTCTTCGCCACGGCGGTGACGATCTCGCCGTCGCAGTTGCGGCGGATCGCGGCGGGGTGGCGGGCGCTGGCGGTCGCCGTCCTGGCGGGGATCACCGTGCTGCCGGCCCTGGCGTGGGCCGTCGCGCACGTCGCGCCGGCGGGATCGTTGCGGGACGGGCTGCTGACCGTGGGGCTGGCCCCGTGCGAGATCGCCTCGGTCGCGACGACCGCGATGGCCGGCGGGGAGGCGGCGCTGTCGGCCGGCGTGCTGATCGGCTCGACGCTGACGACGGTGGTGCTGGCCGGGCCGATCCTGCGGCTCGAGGCCGGGGCGGGCGCGCCTGGAGTCCGCCCGGCCGGCATCATCGTGACGCTCGCCGCCGTCGTCGCCCTGCCGCTGGCGGCCGGCATCGCGGTGCGCTGGCGGCTGCCGCAGGCGGCGGCCGCCCGGGCGGACAAGCCCGCCGGGCAGGCCGCGCTCGTCACCGTCGCCTTGCTGGTGGCACTGATCGCGGCGCAGGTGCACCTGTCGGCCGGCTACCTTTCCGTCGGGCTCGCGCTGGTCGCGTTCCTGGCGGGATCGGCCGTTCTCGGCTGGCTGCTGGGCCTGCGCTCCGGATCCCCCGCCCGGGCCGCGCTGCTGCTGACCACCTCGATGCGGGACTTCGCGATCGCCGCCGGGCTGGCGGCGGCCGCCTTCGGGGCGAGCGCCGCCGCGCCGCTGGGCGTCTACGGAATCCTCGTGCTGGCCTGGGGCACTGGCGTGGCCGGGCTGCTGCGGCGGCCGCGGTCCCCGCGGCCGCCGGCGGGCTAGCCCTGGCGGGCGTCCGCGGTCCCCCGCCTGACCTCGCGGAACGACGCGGCCTTGACCCTGTTCTGGCAGGCCGTCGAGCAGAACCGCCTGCTGTTGTTGCGCGAGGTGTCCACGTAGACCCGGTCGCAGTGCGGCGCGGTGCACACGCCGAGCCGGTCGTAGTGCTCCCCGCCGAGCACGATCGCCAGCCCGGTGGCGCAGCCGGCCGCCCAGCCCTTCACCCGCGAGCCCTCGTCGACGGCGTGGAAGTGGATGTGCCACGTCTGTCCGTCGTGGCGCTCCAGTGACGGGTGCGCGCCGGTAGCCCGCAGCATGCCATTGACCTGGTGCGCGGCGTCATCGACGTTTCCCGCCGCGACGGCGGTGAAGACGCCGCGGAGCTCGGCCGCGACGCCGCCGAACGCGTCCGCTTCCGCCTCGGTGACCACGGTCTTGCTGCCGGCCGCCCCGAAGAGGGCGTTCAGCTGGGCGGCCAGCTCCGCTCCCGCGGGGGGCAGGTACCTCCGGCCGCGCTCCTCCCCCGCTGTCAGCAGGTTCACCAGCGCGACCGCCATCCGGACGACGGTATCCGTGTGACTGTTGAAATTCACTTGACCAGTTACTCTTGCTCTCGTAGCGTTGTGACTGACGAAACAAGTTTAGCCAGTCACTGGGAGGACCCGCATGCCCGAACTGACCGAACTCGACCTGGCCGCGGCGCGGGACTGGGTGACGCGCTGGGACCGGCAGCAGGAGGTGTACCTCGCCGACAGGGAAGAGAGGTTCACCGCGCTCATCGACGCCGTCGAGGTGGCCGCCGGACGGCCGGACCCGCTCGTCATCGACCTCGGTTGCGGGCCTGGCTCGCTCGCGGTGCGCCTCCTGCGCCGGCTGCCGGCGGCGACGGTCATGGCGGTTGACGCTGACCCGGTCACCCTGTCGCTCGGCCGGGCCAGCCACGGCGACGTGCCGGGCCTGCGGTTCCTCGACCTGGACCTGCGGTCGCCCGGCTGGGCGTCAGGACTGGGCGTCGAGCCCGGCCGCGTTGACGCGGTCGTGTCCACGACGGCGCTGCACTGGCTGTCCGCGGCGGAACTGCGGGAGCTGTACGCCACGCTGGCGGGACTGCTGCGGCCGGGCGGGCTGTTCCTTGACGGCGACCACCTGCGGCTGTCGGAGACGGAGAACCCGGTGCTCGCCCGGCTGGACCGGGCGCTGGAGGAACGGGAGGACCAGCGGCGCTTCCCCGCCGGTCACGCCGGTCACGCGGAGGACTGGGGGCAATGGTGGCAGGCCGTCGCGGCCGACCCGGCGCTCGCCGGGGCCTGCGCCGAGCGTGAGCGGCGGCGGGTCCACCACCACGGCCTCGCGGGCACGCTCTTGTCCGTGCACGTCAGCGCGCTGCGCGCCGCGGGGTTCAGCGAGGTCGGGACCCTCTGGCAGCGCGGCGGCAATCGCCTCCTGTGCGCGGTCCGGTAGGACCGTGAGAACATTCATGTGCATCCTGCGTTGCCCAGTCCCCAGGTAACCGATAGGAGAACGGCCATGACCGGAACGACCGCGATCAAGCTGCTGCTCGCCGACGTTGACGGCACGCTCGTGACGCCGGACAAGGCACTAACCGACCGGGCGATCGCGGCGGTCCGCAAGCTCGCGGAGGCCGGGATCGCGTTCGCGGTCACGAGCGGCCGGCCGCCGCTGGGCATGTCGATGCTGATCGAGCCGCTGGGCATCACGACCCCGGTCGCCGCGTTCAATGGCGGCCTGCTGGTGAACCCCGACATGTCGGTGCTGGAGCAACGCGAGATACCCGGCGAGCTGCGTGGCCCCGGCGGCCCGGCTGATCCGGTCGTTCGGCCTCGACGTGTGGGCCTACGCGGGCGCGGACTGGTACGTGCCAGACCCGGCAGGCCCGCACGTCGCGCGGGAGACGGCCACCGTGCGCTTCGAGCCGAAGGTCTTGGGCAACGCCGGGATCGACGCCCTCACCAGCGGCGTCGCCAAGCTGGTCGGGGTAAGCGACGATCTGGACGCCGTCGCCCGCGCCTCGCAGGCCGCCCATGACGAGTTCGGCGACCACGTCTCGGCGGCCCGCTCACAGCCCTATTACCTGGACGTCACCCACCCGGACGCGAACAAGGGGGCGGTCGCGCAGTGGCTGTCCGCGCGCTACGGCATCCCGCCGCAGGCGATCGCCACGATCGGTGACATGCCCAACGACGTCCTCATGTTCGCCCACTCCGGCCTGAGCATCGCGATGGGGAACGCCAGCCCGGAGGTCCAGCGCGCCGCCCGCCGGGTGACGACATCCAACGCCGAGGAGGGCTTCGCGACCGCCGTCGAGAAGTTCGTCCTGCCCCGGTCCTAGGATCGACGCGCCCGCCGTCGCGGCATTGCACGCGGACAGCTGGGGCGGGACCCGGTCAGCCTGCTCCTCCCCTGAGGACACCGCGGACGCGCCTTGCCGCCGGACCAGGAGCGCCCGTAAGTTACTCCCTAGTAGAAAGGAGCAGGCCCATGCCAGCGTTGCAGCGCACGGAGAGCGTGTTCGTCCTCGACCTCGGGGACGGAGAGAACCGCTTCCACCCGGACTGGGTTGACGCGGTCAGCGCGGCCCTGGACGAGGTCGAGAAGGCCGCGGGCCCCCGCGCCCTGGTCACCGCGGCGACGGGCAAGTTCTACTCCAACGGCCTGGACCTGGACTGGCTCTCGCACCACGCGGACGCGCATGACGGCTACATCGCCTCGGTTCAGGTGCTCCTCGCGCGGGTGCTGGCGCTGCCGGTCGTCACCGTGGCGGCCGTGCAGGGGCACGCGTTCGCGGCGGGCGCGATGTTCACCCTCGCGCACGACCTCCGGGTGATGCGCGCGGACCGGGGCTTTTGGTGCCTGCCTGAAGCGGACATCAACCTGCCGTTCACCCCGGGGATGTCCGCGCTGATCCAGGGGCGCCTGGCACCGCAGGTCGCCCACGAGGCCATGGTCACCGCCCGCCGGTACGGCGGGCACGACGCGCTCGCCGCCGCGATCGTCGACCGCGCGGTGGACGAGGAGGCCGTGCGCGCCACCGCCATCGAGATCGCGGCCGCGCAGGCGGGCAAGGCGGGCGAGACCCTCACCGCCATCAAGGCCCGCATGTACGCCGGCGCACTGGCCGCGCTACTTGGCCAGTGATGGCCCCGGCACCTGCCGCGCCACCCTGACGCCGGAACCTGCCCGCCGACTGTGCGGGTATTTCGTGGCAAATGGGTAATTGCGTAGCATGACGGCTGGCCCAGAAGAAGACGTACCGAGGGTAAGCGGCCAGGCGGCCACCGACCCGGACGGCCCGCCGGGCCGACGGCGGCGGCGGGTTGCCTGGCTGAGGACGGCGGCCAAGCCGGCGCGGCGCGGCGTCATCATCATCGCCGTGCTCCTGGTCATCGAGTACCTGGTGGTCCCCGAGCTCGTGGGCGCCAGCAAGGACCTGTACCTGCTGAGGCGGATCAACGCCGCCTGGGTCGTCGCGGGCACGGCGCTGGAGGGGGTGTCGCTGTTCTGCTACGCGGTGCTGACCAGGGTGCTCCTGCCGCCGGGGCCGAAGCCGCGCCTGTCCCGGCTGTTCCGGATCGACCTCGCCGCCGCCGCGGTCGCGCACGTCATCCCGGCCGGGACACTGGGCACCGCGGCGCTGGGGTTCCGGCTGTTCACCGCCGAGGGCATCTCCGCCAGCGACGCCGGGGTGATGATGGCGGCCAAGGGCATCGGCTCGACCGTGGTGCTGAACGTGCTGCTGTGGGTCTCGCTGGTCATCTCCATCCCGCTGGCGGGGTTCCAGCCGATCTACGGGACGGTGGCCATCATCGGCAGCGTCGTCCTGCTCGGGGCCGGCGCCCTGGTGCTCGGCGTCACCCGGGGCACCAGCCTGGCCTCCCGGGCGCTGCGCGTCGTCGGCGACAAGGTCCCCGGGCTGAGCGGCGAGCGCGTCGAGCGTGCCATCATGGCCGCGGGCCACTCGTTCTCCCTGCTGGCCCGGGACAAGCGCGTCCTGGCCTGGTCACTGCTCTGGGCCTCGCTTAACTGGCTGCTGGACGCCGCGTCGCTGTGGTGCTTCGTGGCCGCGTTCGGCGCCCCCGCCAACCCGGTCGAGCTGTTCGCCGCCTACGGCATCGCCAACGTGGCCGGCGCGATCCCCCTGACGCCGGGCGGCCTGGGGATCGTCGACTCGGCGGCGCCCTTGCTCCTGCGCGGCTTCGGGGTCCCCCTGAGCGTCGCCACGCTGGGCGTCCTCGGCTGGCGGATGGTCAACTTCTGGCTGCCCATCCCGACCGGTGCCGCCGCGTTCGTGTCGCTGAAGGCGGGACCGCGCTCGGGCTTGGGCGCCATCCGGTCAGCGTTCCCGCGCCTGCGGCCGGCCGGCAAGGACAAGCCGAAGGAGGAGGGCGCCGCCCGCCAGGAGTAACGAGGCGGGCCGGCGGCCATGGACGGCCGCCGGCCCGTTTTCAGCCGCGAAGGGTCACGTCGCGGGGCGCGGGAGGGTTAGCAGCCGTCGTACGGCGCCCAGTTGGACTGGCCGCCGGCCGCGATGGCGTTGTTGAACACCTGGTTCTGCTCGCCCACGCTGGCGTTCCCGAAGTCAGCGGGGTTGCCGCCGTACGCCGCCCAGGTCGACGAGCTGAACTGGTAGAGGCCGTAGTGGCCGCTGCCGTTCATGACCTGGCTGTTGCCGCCGGACTCCGCGGCGATGACGCACGACTGGAACGACCCGCCGGCCCCGTTGTACGTGCTCGCGACCGGCGCCGCCTGCTGGGCTGGCGCGGCCGGAGCCGCGACTGCCGGAGCGTACGCGGGCGCCGCACTGGCAGGGGCGGCCACCGGGGCCGGCCCGAGGGCCGACGGCGGGCTGGGGATCTTGGCCGGCTTGACCGGGATGGTCAGGCCCTGCCCCGCCTGGATCAGGTTCGCGTACCTGATCCGGCTGTGATTTGCCCAGTAGAGCACCGGCCAGAAGTCAGGGCTCTTGTAGAAGTGCTCCGCGATGGAGCTGAGCGTGTCCCCGGACTTGACGGTGTACCGGGCCGGGCGCGCGGCTGAGTGCCTGGCCGCCCCCTTGGTCACCGTCAGCAGCCGCGTGGCGGCGGCACTGAGGTGCCGGGTGCCTGGCGCGGCTTGTGAGTGCCGTGCCGGTACCGGCGCGGCCTGCGCGCTGGCGGCGGGGGCACTGGCGAGGGCGAACGTCGCGGCCAGGCTCGCTAGTGCGGGCGCGGCGACGATCGGCAGCCTTCGCCGAGTACGGGTCCGTGCTGAATTTGCTAGGCAGCCCGAAAGGGCTCCTTCCCGAGATGGTCGCGCTCATTAGGAAGGGTGCCTGCACGGTGCGCCCCCTGGCGCGTGGTGCGGGCACCCTTCGGAGCGCCTGACATCACGGAAGCGTAAACGCATTAATGAATATAGGCAAATATATAGCACCGTAATTGACGAGCTGGTACTCTGCGCCATTTGCCCGTAAGATCTGCGTAATCAGTGAATAATGAGACGCAAATCAGTAATGATTATTGACGAGTAGTGGGGCAGCTGGGGCGGACGTGACCGGCTCCAGGGCCCGGGGCGGCGGGCGGGCTGGCCTCCGGTCTACCGTGGGGGTCATGTTCAGTCGTGTGCTTTTCTTCCCCATTACGCCCTTCGACGAAAATGGCGAGGTCGACCTCGGCGAGCTCGCGGCGCACATCGAGCGCGGCGTGAGCGCGGGCGCGGGCGGCGTGTTCGTCGCCTGCGGAACCGGCGAGTTCAGCGCCCTCGAGCCAGCCGAGTATGCCGAGGTCATCCGCACTGCCGTCACCGTCATCGGCCACCGCGTCCCGGTCTTCGCCGGGGCGGGCGGTCCGGTGCGGACCGCGCGGCACTTCACCGATCTCGCCGCCGCCAATGGCGCCGACGGGGTACTGCTGCTGCCGCCGTACCTGACGGAGGCATCCGGGCCCGGCCTGGTGGATTACGTGCGGGCGGCGACCAGGGAGGACCTGCCGGCCATCGTCTACAACCGGGCCAACGCCCGGTTCAGCGAGGACAGCGCCGTCCAGGTCGCGCGCCTGCCGCAGGTCGTCGGGTTCAAGGACGGCGCCGGGGACCTGGACCTGATGATCCGCATCGTGCGCGCCGTCCGGGACGCGCTTGGCGACGCGCCGTTCCACTTCTTCAACGGCCTGCCCACGGCGGAGGTCACGCAGCGGGCCTACCGGGCCATCGGCGTGCCGCTGTACTCCTCGGCCGTGTTCGCGTTCGCGCCGGGCATCGCGCTGGCCTACTACGACGCGCTGGAGAAGGACGACCGCGCGATGCTCGACGCCCTGGAACGCTCCTTCTATCACCCGCTCGCGCGCCTGCGGGCCAAGGGCGCCGGCTACGCCGTCTCCCTGGTCAAGGCCGGCGTCGAGCTTTCCGGGCACAAGGCCGGCGGGGTGCGCCCGCCCCTCGCCGAGGCGGCGCCCGAGCACCGGGCCGAGCTCGCCCGCATCCTCGACGCGGGCCTGGCGGTGCTAGCGCAGGGGGCACAGTGAGCGAGGGAAGGCGCCGCCTCCCGGGCGCCCCGGAGCGAGCAGGGGACGCAGTGAGCAAGACCGCCATCCGCATCACGAAGGTCACCGTCACGCCCGTCGCGTTCGCCGACCCGCCGCTGCTGACGGCGGCCGGGGTGCACCAGCCGTTCGCGCTGCGGGCCATCATCGAGGTCGCCACCGACGCCGGGCTGACCGGGCTGGGCGAGACGTACGCCGACGAGAAGCACCTGGCCGCCCTCACCGCCGCCTCGAAGGCTATCGAGGGCGCCGACGTCTGCCACACGAGTGAGATCTACCGCCGGGTCCAGGCCCTCGCGCCGCCGCGGACGACGATCGCGTCCGGCCTCGCCGGGGACAGCGACGCCGTCGACCGGGTTTTCTCCCCCTTCGAGGTCGCCTGCCTGGACATCCAGGGCAAGGCACTCAACCGCCCGGTAGCCGACCTGCTCGGTGGCGCGGTCCGGGATGAGGTGCCGTTCTCGGCCTACCTGTTCTACAAGTGGGCCGGGCACCCAGGTGCGGCGGCGGACGCCTGGGGCGAGGCGCTTGACCCCGACGGGATCGTGGCGCAGGCCACGAAGATGATCAACCGGCACGGGTTCACGGCGATCAAGTTCAAGGGCGGCGTGTTCCCGCCGGAGCAGGAAGTAGCGGCGGCCCGCGCCCTGAAGAGCGCCTTCCCTGACCATCCGCTACGGCTTGACCCGAACGCCGCGTGGACCCCCGAGACGTCACTGCGGGTCGCCCGTGAACTGGATGGCGTGCTGGAGTACCTGGAGGATCCCACGCCGGGCATCGAGGGCATGGCCGAGGTGGCCCGGCACGCCAGCATGCCGCTGGCCACCAACATGTGCGTCGTCGCGTTCAGCCACCTGGCCCCCGCGATCAGGAACGACGCGGTCCAGGTGATCTTGTCCGACCACCACTACTGGGGCGGCCTGCGCCGGTCGGCGCTGCTGGCCGGGATCTGCGACACGTTCGGCATCGGGCTGTCGATGCACTCCAACTCACACCTGGGCATCAGCCTGGCCGCGATGGTCCACCTGGCCGCCGCCACCCCGAATCTCACCTACGCCTGCGACACCCACTGGCCGTGGAAGGCCGAGGACGTCGTGGCCGGCGAGCCGCTGACGTTCTCCGGCGGCTCGGTGAAGGTCCCCGGCGGCCCCGGTCTCGGCGTCGAACTGGACCGGGGCGAGCTCAACCGGCTGCACGAGCAGTACCTGTCCTGCGGCATCCGCAACCGGGACGACACCAGCTACATGCAGCGCTTCGCCCCGGGCTACGAGCGCAGGCAGCCCCGCTGGTGAGGCCGTCGCCGGTGAGGCCGTCGCTGGTCAGACACGGCCCGCCGACCCCGGGGTGAACGTGATCGGGGCCGACAGGGGCGCGGTTGAAGGTGGAGTGGTAGTCGATGTCCGCGCCCGGCGCCAGCTTGACGTGGCGGCAGGCCGGGCCACCTGCCGCGCGGCTGGTACGTGGCGCCGACGATCCTCGCGGATGTCGACAACTCGATGCGGGTGGCGCGGGAGGAGATCTTCGGCCCGGTGCTCTGCTTCATCCCCTACGACGGCGACGACGACGCGGTGCGCATCGCCAACGACTCCGACTACGGCCTGGCCGGCGGCGTCTGGACCGCCGACCCGGCCCGGCGCCCTGGGCGTCGCCCGGCGGCTGCGCACCGGCAGCGTCGCGGTCAACGGCAGCTTCCCGCCCTTCCCGCTCGTCCCGTTCGGCGGCTTCAAGGAGTCCGGCCTCGGCCGCGAGCTGGGCCCCGAGGGCCTGCTGAACTTCCTGGAGCCGCGCAGCATCGGCCTGCCGCCGGAGCTTCACCCTGGTCGCTGAAGCGCCCGCTAGGTTGGATACCGCCACGGCCCTTGCTCGTAGACGCGGCCGGTCATCGTGGTCCACCGGGTCCAGCCCGGCCTCGGCTTCGTGACGTCCCACCCTGCCGACTGCTTGCAGCGGTGGCAGGACCGGCTGCAGGGATGCGCGTTGCACGCGCACGTCCTTCCGCCCCTGGCGTACGGCCTGGCGTGCTCGTAGTCCGACTCGCGGGCCTGCCGGGAGCAGCTGGGGAAGGAGCACTTGCCGTCCCTGACCTGCACCAGATGGCGGAGCTTGTCGCCCGGCTCGTACCTGTCGGAAGCGAAGCGATGGTCGCAACTGTAGGTAGGGACCGGGTCGATGCCCACCGTCAGCGGCCGCCGTGCCCCGGGCAGAGTCACGATCCACGAGCCAAAGCCGTCTTTCGGCCCCGCTCGTCCTGACGGGGTAATGGTGGCACGGCCCAGGCCCGCGGGGACCGCCGCGCCCTTCCCTGCCCGCGTTGGCCGGCAACAGCCGTGCCCGATCGCGTAACCGTTCTCGTCCACGACGATCAGGCAGAACTGGCTCCCCGGATGCCGGGCACCGGACGCCGCCAGGTCCAGCATCACGCCGGCGTCGAGCGCGCCGAGACCGTGCGCCTCGCCCGGACGGCCTGTCAGGCCCAGCAGCGTCAGCAGCGGGAACGCCAGGTGCTCCCGGACGGGCCGGCTGATGCTTGCGCCGCCCCACGTTCCGCAGGCGGGACAAGCGCCGGCACTGCGCCCCACGAGGCCGGACCCCACGAGACTAGGCCCCCCGAGACTGGGCGCGGCGAGACTGGGCCTGCCACCACCGGCCCCGTTCCGCTCCTCGCCACTCCCGGTCGGCCCGCGCGGCCGGGCGGCAAGTTCCGCCAGGAACCCAAGCGCCGCCACGGGGACGGTCAGGCTCACCCGCAGCGGCAAGCCGGTAACGCCGCCCGCCCCGCCGCACTCCGGGCACGCCCCCACGCTCTGCCCACCACTACTGCTCTCCCCAGTACGACCGCTCTGCGCGGCACTATCGCTCTGCCCACCAGTCCCGTGCCCACCAGTCCCGTGCCCACCGCCCCCGGGCCCGTCACGATGGGGACCATCCCGATCGAGGTCGCCACCCGGGCCGCCACCGCGGTTATCGTCCGGCCGGCCCTCTTCTGGGGTTCCGTCATCGGGACCACCGTCATCCGGGGCTGGGTCGTCATCCGGGGCTCCGTCATCCGCGATTCCGTCGTCCAAGGAGCCATCGTCCAAGGAGCCATCGTCCAAGGAGCCTTCATCCACGGTTCCGTCGTCCAGGGAGCCGTCATCTGAGCGGCCGGCGCTCGGGCCACTGGCATCCGGGCCACCACTGGGACCGCCACCGCGGCCCGGACCGCCGTCCCCGCCCGGACCGCCGTCCTTATCCCCACCCCCGCCGCCGTTCCCACTCTGGCCGCCATCCCCACCCCGGCCACCGCCCCCACTCTGACCGCCATCCCCACCCCCGCCGCCGTTCCCACCCCGGCCGTCGTCATCCCCATTCCGGCCGCCATCCCCGCCGTCGCGGCCTGCCTTCGCCTTCGCCTGCCTGGCTGGCCCGGCGGCGCTCCGCCTCGGCGGCCAGCCTTTCGGCCTCGGCCTTGCTGGCCTCTTCCGCTTGCGCCCAGGCGACCCGTTGCACCACGGTTACGCCGTTCAAGATGTCCAGGTAGGCCATCACCCGCAGGATGTCAATCTTCTCCCTGATCGGGACCGCCTTGTACTCCAGCGCCCGTGCCTCGATGTTCGCGTGCGCCGCCAGGGCCTGATCCGTCGGCAGGCCAGTGCCCTGCAGCCCGCAGGTACCGGTGTTCTCCCGCCAGAACCGGATCCGGGCATCCTCGCGCTCGGCCTTCAGGCGGCGCTTCTCCGCGCCCTGCGGGTCCACGGTGATCACCGCGCGCTGTACCAGTCTCAGGAGGTCGGTCCAGGTCTGGCAGTTGTCCAGGCCGGCCAGGATGATCTCTTCCGCCTTCGCGAACAGGTCCTCACGATCCAGCACGCTGGTCTCGTCCGCGATCATCTTCACCCGGGCGGGGTCCAGCCGGTTGTCTTCCAGCGCCTGGCCGATCCCCGGCAGCCGGGCGTCTAGCGTCCATGCCAGGTTCGCCAGCTTCCCGGCCGCCACGGTCGAGATCCTCAGCGCGGCGGAGACCTCGTGGTGGAGCCGCGGGTCCCACTCCCGCGGCGGGCCGCACGCCTGGTCGGCCTCGTACCGCTCGTCGGCCGGATAGCGGCGCATCAACTCGCGGACGACCCCGAGCTTGCGGGCGAAGGCCCAGGTCTCCAGCGCCCGCCACGCCCGGCCGATCCCTATCACCTCATCGCTGGTCGCCCGGCGCAGTACCTCGGGCCGGGACGCGTCATCGGCAGAGAGGGCCAGCAGTCCCGATCCGCGTCCCTTGTCCCCCCAGCCACCCTGCCCGAACACCGCCAGCCGCAGGTCACGCGGGCCATCCCGGCGTCCCCACGGGAAATCCCTCATCTCCTTGAAGCTCACCATGGCGCACCTCCTACCGTACGTACTAGGTGATCCTTGAGAAGCTACATTTAGCCTACATCATCTCTCCGAACATGTAGGCGATTAAGCCCATTATGCCCGCCGGGTATGACATTCCGGCCGCACGGGCTCCTTGCATCGGGGTTACCTTCAGGCGAGGACGACCTCGCGCACCGCGATCAGCCAGGACCGGCCGAAGAGCGCGCCGTCGGCGCCCCGCGCGAGTTCGACCGCCAGCGCTCGGCGAACCCGGCCGGCGTCAGCCCGGCAGCCCCGTCGCCAGGGCCATGTGCTTGACCTTTGTCGAGGGAGCGAACGGGCTCGCTGGCTCGCGCGCGTCCTCGAGCGCCGCCTCGACCGCGTCCGGGTCGTGGATGGCCCAGCGGCCCTATTCGAACGCCTCACGGTTAACGGCGGCCGACGCGCCCAGGCCGCTCATCGCCCGGAAGACATCTTCGGCATGCTCGCCGTGGGCGTCGGCTCCGGATCCACCACGACGACGGTATGGCGGGCGCGGATCTGCGCCAGGTGCCGGTCGGCGGCGGCCTGCAGGATGTCGCGCGACAGGTACACGTCGGCGTCTTCACTGCCGATTGCCGCCGTGCCCAGGTCGGCGGTAGTCCTGGCCAGGCGCAGGTGCGAGACGACCGCGCCCGCCTTCTGCGACAGGCCTGTCTGGTCCAGGCCGCCGATCGCGAGGCCCGCTGACTCGCCGATGGCGGCGATGATCCGGCTCGCGGTGACGACGCCGGTGCCGCCGATGCCGGTGAAGTAGACACTGTGCCTGCGGGGACCCTGCCCGTCCTCCATCCGGGAGGCACGGGGCCGGCAGCACGCCCTCCGGCCGTGCTCGCCCGGAGGGAGAGCCTGCCTGACCCGCTGCGGCCGGGCGCTCGGTTCCGGGCGCACTGGGGATTCCGGGCGCACTGGGGGTTCCGGGCGCACTGGGGGTTCCGGGCGCACTGTGGAGGGGTGGCGCGCCCGGCCCCCTCCCCGTGCCGTCGCCTTCGTGGGGTTCCGGGGGGCCGCCCTCCCGGACCGGCGCGGCTGGGTGATCGTGACGAACGACGGGCAGTCGCCCTCCAGGCAGGTGTAGTCGCGGTTGCAGGACAGGTCGTGGATCTCGGCGCTTCTCGCCGAACTCGGTGGCTACCGGCAGCACCGACAGGCAGTTGCTCTTGGCGCTGCAGTCGCCGCAGCCCTCGCAGACGGCCTCGTTGATGACGACCCGGCGGGGCGGCTCCGCCAGCAGCGCCGCGCTTGCGCAGCCGGCGGGCCTCCGCCGCGCAGCGCTGGTCGTAGATGATCACGGTGACGCCGGGGACCGTGCGCAGCTCGCTCCTGGCACCTCGGGCAGCCGGTCGCGGCCGAGCACCGCGACGCCGGGCGCCCACCGGGCCCGGCGGCCGTAGCGCGCGGGTCCTCGGCGCAGACGACGACCTCGGCGACGCCTTCGGCCTCGCAGGGCCCGGGTCATCGACGGGCACGTCCATCAGCCCGGTGACGTCCTGGCCGCCGGTCATGGCGACGGCCGCGTTGTAGAGGATCTTGAAGGTGATCGTTGACGCCGGCCGCGACGCTGGCCCGGATGGCCAGGGTGCCGGAGTGGCTGAGGGTGCCGTCGCCGAGGTTCTGGATCAGGTGCGGCTCGTCGACGAACGGCGACAGCCCGATCCACGGCACGCCCTCGGCGCCCATCGGCGGTGGGGCAGGTTCCGCGACGGCCGCGACCTTCCGGGCGTGTCCCCCGGCCGGCTGCTGCGGAGCTGACGCCAGCCGGCCAGGGAACGCCCCTGGCGGCTCATCCGTTGTCGGGGCGTGAGGTATCTGGTGCAGGAGAAGCTCTTCTCGTTCACGGCGGACTTCTGGATCGAGGACGAGTCCGGCGGGCGGGCGTTCCTGGTCGACGGCAGCGGGCCCTTCAGCCGGGAGGCATTCACGCTCAGGGACGCCAGTGGCGGGCTGCGTGCCCTCATCCGCAAGAAGGCGTTCGCGTGGCGCGAGACGCTGCGGATCGAGGACGGCAACGGGATGGTCGCCGCCTCGGTCCGCCCGGCGTTCGCGCTGTTCCGGCAGCGGTACGAGATCACTCTCGCCAACGGGCGCCGAACTGGAGGCGGTCGGCAATTTCGCCGGCAAGGACTTCGAGATCCGCGACCTGGACGGCGTCGTGTACGGGCGGATGTCGCGGGAGCGGTGGCGGATGCGCGACACCTACTGGGTTGACGTGCCAGCCGGGCAGGACGCCGCCCTCATCATCTCGATCGCGATCTGCGTCGACCGCATCCACGAAGACGCCGAGCGACAGCACCGGTCGACGGACGTGTTCTAGCGCGCCGCCTCGCCGGCCTTCCGGCTCAGCGTGCCCAGCGCGTGATCAGCAGGTCGCGCGCCGCCGCGAGGTCGATCAGGCCGCGCCTGGCCCGGGGCGATACCGGGCCGAGCGGCGCGCGGGTGCGGTCGCACCCGATGATGCCGCCCTCCGCGAGCAGGATCTTCTGCGCTCGCAGCCCGCAATGGCGGTTCTCGAAGTGGATGAGCGGCAGCAGGGCCTCCCATGCGCTCACCGCGCCGGCCCGGTCGCCCGACGAGTAGCGGCGGATGATCTGGCCGATCTCGCCGGGCACCATCGAGCTTGGCATGCTGCCCCTCGCCCCGGCGTCCAGGTCCGGGATCAAGGTGACCGACTCCTCGCCGTCGAAGGGCCCGGGAAGGTGGTTACCCAGGGCGCTGACCAGCGCGTCTAGCTTGTCCGCCGCCTGGGGCACCTCGATCTTGGCGTACTGGACCTGGGGCACCGCCCGGACTAGCTCGATAAGGAGGCCGACTGGCAGCGGCGTGGCGGACAGGGAGGCGTCCTGCACCATGACCGGGATGCTGATCGCGTCCGCCACCCGCCTGAAGTAGCCGATGACCGCAGGGCCGGGAACGGCGAGCGTGGCGCCGAAGAACGGCGGCATGAGCATCACCATCGCCGCGCCCATCTCCTGGGCGGCGATGCTGCGCGCGGCGGCGACCCGGGCACTGAAGTGGCTCGTGGTGACGATCACGGGGACCCGCCCCGCGACGTGCTCCAGGAGCGCGCCGGCGATCGCGTCGCGCTCGTCATCGGCCAGCGAGAACTGCTCGGAGTAGTTAGCCAGCAGGCACAGCCCGTCTACCGACGCGTCGATCAGGTAGTCCGCTACCCGCTTCGTGCCGTCCAGGTCAACAGTCTCGTCCTCGCGGAAGATCGTCGGCACGACCGGCACGACGCCAGCCAGCGGAGTGTCCAAGCTCGCCTCCATGTCACCCAACGAACCTAACTATCCCGCCTCCCCAGTACCGGTGTCATCTCCTGGTGCGGGCGCCGGGCCGCATGCGTAAGACGGTCGGTTGTCAGGCAGGGGTCGGCGGCGCCGGTGTTGAGTGCGGTATCAGTTTCGACACGAGCTCTGATGCACCCTAGATTCTCGCCCACGGCCCGAACCGGAACATCGGCCGACCCCGGAACATGACGCCATTCCCAGCCTGGCGATGGCGCGGCTGGCCGGCCTCGCCGTCACCGTCACTCGCCAGTAGCAGCGCAGCCTGGCTACCGGCCGGTAGCCAGGCTGCGCTGGCGCTAGAACCCTTCGCGTGTTTGAAGAGCGTGCGGTAACTGGCCTCCAAGGCTAGATCACGGATCGTGGACCCGAAATAATCCGGCATCGCGCTAATGAGGAACTGACGAGGAATAGCAGAGATTCAGCAGGGGTTCGGCAACGTTTCGGCGATGGGTCATTTTGGGTCGGTGCCCGTTGGGGCATCCGGCGCGCTCAGCCCGGACGGCCGCGGCCATGGCTAGCAACTCGCGCACCGTCGGCCCCTTGTTCCCAATGCCAGCGGGAGGCGTCGCGCCAACGCCAGGGCACCCCCGTTGCCGTCGCTCGCGGGCCGAGATCGTCCACCCGCTGCCGACAGCGGGCGGGCCGCAGACCACCAGCATCGACAGCGGGTGCGGCTTTCCGCCCCACCGATGCCGGCAGCGGGCGGGGCGTGGTCAGGCCCTGCCCGCCGCGGCGACCAGCACGCGGCGGTGGCGCTCGCACCAGCGGCGGGCGCGGGCGGCGGTCGGGGCGACCGCGCGCCAGTGGTCGGCGAAGCCCGCGTGGCCCGCCACGGCCGCCTCGGTAACGATCGCGTAGGTCCAGTCGTGGTTGGTGATGACCGCCTCGGCCACCAGGCGGCGGTCAGCGCGGGGCAGGCCACTGGCCGACAGGAGGATACGGAACCGCTCAACCGCCCGGCCCCGCCGGCTGTCGGCCACGTCCGCCTCGTCAAGCAACGGCACGAACGAGCGGGCGGCGGCGGCGAAGTCCCAGGCGGCGCTGCCCGGCCCGGCCAGGTCGAAGTCGATGAGGGCGACCGCCTGCCCGCCGCGGAATACCACGTTGGCCGGGTACACGTCGTTGTGGCTGACCGTCCCGGCCTGGTAGCGGGCCGGGACGGGGCGCGGCCAGGAGTACCCGGCCGGGTCGAACGACGCCACCGCGCGATGATAGCGGCGCAGCAGGTCCGCCACGCTGACGAGGGCCTGGTCGGTGAGCATCTCCTCGGCGAGCGGCGGGACCGCCGCCTTGCCCTCGATGTAGGTCAGCCGCTCGATCTCCGGGCCGGCCTCGAGCACGCGGGGAGCGCCGTCGAAGCCGGCCGAGGCCAGGTGGTCGAGCAGCGCGTGGGTCGCCCGCCAGCAGGGCGCGATCGGCCGGCGCACCGTGTCCCCGACGCGGATGACACGGCCCTTGTTGGCGGTGCCGCCGCACAGTGCTTGCCCGTCGGCGACCGGGCTAGGAGCCTCCGTGGCCGTCCGCAAGGCTGAGCAGGGCCTGGGCGAGACGAGTGTGCGTGACAAGGCCATGGACGAGCCCTCCTCGGATCGCGGCCCGCACCGCCTGGCTCTTGGCGGCGTCGTAGGCGACAGCAAGGACAAACGGAATTCCCTTGAGCAGCGGAGCGGGCGTGATGATCATCCGGCTGTCCAGCGTGGTCTCGACCGGCCCGCCGTCCGCGTCGATGAACACCCCGGCGAGCTCGGCGTGGACGCCCGCGGCGGTGAGCTCCGCGCGCTCCTGTGGCGTCACGGCGTCGTAGATCGTGGAAAGCCCGGGTTGCCAGGCGCCGATGGACACCACGGCGATGGTCACGCTGGGGATGAGCGCGAACCCCTCGGCGATGTCGCCCTGGCGGCGGATCGCCGCCGCCGTTTGCGCGTCATCGACGAGCATCGGCGCGTAGAAGACGTGCGCCGTGCCGCCGCCGACCCGGGCGACGCCGCGCACCAGCTCGAGCAGGTCACGCCCGTCCGGGGGCGGCACCGCCCCGGTGAGCTGCACGATCGGGCACGGCGGCAGCTGGGTCAGCGCGGCGGTCAGCCCGCTCAGCGTGCGCGACCAGGACAGGCCGAGCACGTCGCCTGGCTTGATCAGTTCCATCAGCACCTGTCCCGCAGCCTCGCCGAGGCGCTGGCGCAACGGGGATTCTTCCTCGGGGAAGTTGAAGACGAACGCCTGCCGCAGGCCGAAGGCGGAGCACAACTCCGCGGACAGCCCCGCGTCGAGCGTGCCGCCCGGCAGGCCGATCTCGATGCGCACCAGTCCGCTCTCCCGCGCGGAGTCCAGCAGCCGGGCGACCCGGAACCGGCTGATCCCCAGCCGGTCGGCGATGTCGACCTTAGAGACGCCCTCGAGGTAGAACTGCCGCGCCACCCGCGCGGCCAGGACGACCTCTGACGGACGGTCCGCCGACAAGCCGGCCATCACGCCTCCCCACCCCTGTGCTCATTTGAGCGCATAAATCTCATATTTGCAGTTTCTCTTGACTTTGCCTAGCCATACGTTCAGTGTGAAAGTCACGACAATTTGAGCAATGATCGCTCAAATGAGCGTACCTGGTTCCGTAGGTCGCGCGGCGCTTCGCGCCAGAACGTCCTCATCGGCGTGGAGGTTCATTCATGAGTTCATCCAGGTTCAGGAAGCGCAGGCTCGCCGTGGCCGGCTGCGTCGCGGGGGTGGTCGTGGCGGCCGCGGCGTGCTCGAGCGGCGGCAGCGCCACCTCGGGCGCGGCTAACAGCACCACAGGAACGGTCACGGTCGCGGTGGTGTCCAACCCGCTGATCACCGGCCAGATGATCCCGCTGACCCAGTCAGTCTTCGAGAAGGAGAACCCGGGGATCACCGTCAAGTTCGCCACCTACACCGAGGGCGACCTGCGGGCGGCGATCGAGAAAGACGTCAGCACGCACAGCAACTCGTTCAACGTCGTCATGATCGGCCCGTACGAGGCACCGCTGTTCGCCAAGAACGGCTGGCTGGTCGACCTGACCAAGCAGTACACCTCCAACGACGCGTCCTACGACGCCGCCGACCTGCTCCCGCCGGTCGCCAAGGCGCTGTCGTACAACGGTGACCTGTACGCCGCGCCGTTCTACGGCGAGTCGTCGATGCTCTACTACAACAAGGCGCTGCTCCAGTCGGCGGGGGTCACCATGCCCCGGCACCCGACCTGGACGCAGGTCGCCGCCGCGGCGGCCAAGGTGAACCAGCCGGGCAAGGTCGCGGGCATCTGCCTGCGCGGACTGGCGGGCTGGGGCGACAACATGGCCGCGCTCGACACGGTGATCAACACCTTCGGCGGCGAGTGGTACAACCAGAACTGGCAGGCGCAGCTCACCTCGCCCGCGGTCACGCAGGCCGTCAGCTTCTACGTGAACCTGGTCAAGCACTACGGCGAGCCCGGCGCCTCCAACGACAGCTTCAACCAGCTGCTGACGCTGTACGGCCAGGGCAAGTGCGCGATGTGGTACGACGCCACGGTCGCGGCGACCTCCATCGCGTCGGAGTTCCCTTCGGTCTACGCGCAGACCGGCTACGCCTTCGCGCCGACCGAGAAGACGACGTCCTCCGGCTGGCTGTGGTCCTGGGCGCTCGGCATCCCGAAGGGCGTCAACGATGAGGGCGCCGCCTGGAAGTTCATCTCCTGGGCGACCTCCAAGCAGTACGACGCCCTCGTCGCGCAGAAGTACGGCTGGTCGGCGGTGCCCCCCGGAACCAGGACCTCCCTGTACAGCAACCCGGACTACGCGAAGGCGGCCGGCGCGTTCGCCGGCATCACGCTGCAGTCGATCGACGGCACCGACCCCGACCACCCGACGGTGGGCACGGTGCCCTACGTCGGCATCCAGTACGTCGACATCCCGCAGTTCGAGACCCTCGGGCTCACGGTCGGCCAGCAGGTAGCGGGCGCGATCGCCGGCACGGAATCGGTGAGCCCAGGCGCTGCAGGCGGCCCAGTCCGCGGCCTCGGCCTACACGCCGCAAGAACTGTCCGGCAGCAACTGACTCCGGGCGTCGGACATGACCGTTGTTTCTGAAGACGTCACCTCGCCCCCCGCGACCGGGATCCGGCCGCGGGGGGTGAGCCGGCGCGAACGATGGCAGCGGCGCCTCCCGCTGCTGCCCGCGCTGGTCTACACCATCGTCGTGACGCAGGTCCCGTTCCTGGTGACGCTCTGGTACAGCTTCCAGAGCTACTTCTGGAACGAGCCCGGCGGCGCGCACTGGGCCGGGATCTCCAACTACAAGGAAGTCTTCACCGACCCCAACTTCCGCGCCGCCCTGGTCCGCTCGGTGACCATGACGGCGATCGCGGTGATCGTCGCCATGGTCCTCGGCATCCTGCTGGCGGTGCTCCTGGACCGGAAGTTCTTCGGCCGCGGCGTCGTCCGGACGCTGATCATCACGCCGTTCCTGATCATGCCGGCGGCGGCGGCGCTGATCTGGTCGGGGCCGATGCTCGACCCGAACTTCGGGCTGGTCAACTGGCTCCTGGAGCCGTTCGGGGTGCATCACGTCGCCTGGCTGACTACGCATGCCTACGGATCGGTGATCGTCGTGATGATCTGGCAGTGGACGCCGTTCATGACCCTCATCGTGCTCGCGGGCCTGCAAGGCCAGGCCCAGGACATCCTTGAGGCGGCCAAGGTCGACGGGGCGAGCGCGTGGGCGACCTTCCGCGAGCTGACCCTGCCCCACCTGCGCCCGTACATCGAGCTCGGCATCCTGCTCGGCTCGATCTACCTGGTGACCGCCTTCGACCAGGTGAAGCTGATGACCAACGGCGGCCCCGGCACCTCGACCACCACGCTGCCCTTCTACCTGTACCAGAAGGTGGACTTCGGCTTCGACATCGGCGGGGCGGCCGCGGCCGGCGTGGTGACCGTGATCCTCACGATCATCGTGGCCAGCTTCGCGCTGCGGATGTTCGCCCGCGTCTTCCAGTTCGAGGAGGCTTGATGAGTGCCGACGCAGGCACCGTGACCGCGGTAACGGCAACCGGCGCGGCGGACGCCCGCAGGCGGGCCGGCGCGCCCGCGAGCTGTCCGGGCGGGCGGGCTGGACGGTGCTCGGCTGGGTGGCAGGCATCGTGTTCTTCATCCCGGTGCTGTGGATGGTGATCACGGCGTTCAAGCCGGAATCCGCCGCCGAGACCTGGCCCCCGCAGTTCGCCTTCAGCCCCACTCTCAGCGAGTTCCGGCTGGTCTTCAGCGGAATGGGCCCGTACATCGAGCACTCGGCGATCGCCACGGCCGGCTCCACCATCCTGGTGCTGGTGCTCGCGCTGCCCGCCGCGTACGCGCTATCGATCCGGCCGGTGGGCAAGTGGCGCGACTCGCTGTTTTTCTTCATCTCCACCAAGATGCTGCCGGTCGTCGCGGCCATCGGCCCGCTGTACGTGATCGCGCTCAAGTCCCGCCTGCTCGACAGCATCTGGCTGCTGATCATCGTCTACGCGGCGATGAACCTGCCGCTGGCCATCTGGATGATCCGCTCGTTCATGCTCGAGGTGCCGGGAGAGATACTCGAGGCGGCCCGGCTCGACGGCGCGGGCCGGGTCAGGGAGATCGTCGAGGTCATCATGCCAGTCGTGACTCCTGGCCTGGTGTCCACCGCGCTGATCTGCATTATCTTCGCCTGGAACGAGCTGTTCCTCGCGCTCAACCTGACCGTCACGAACGCGGCGACCATGCCGATGTTCCTGATCAGTTCCGTTCCACAGGAAGGGCTTTACATCGCGCACCTGAGCGCGGCGGCGACGGTCGCCTCGGTGCCGGTGATCATCGTTGGCTGGATCGCCCAGCGCTCGCTGGTCCGCGGTCTGTCCATGGGCGCGATCAAGTGAAAGCGAGTTCGTCATGGCCGCTGTGACCTACCGGCAGGCGAGCCGCGTGTACGCCAAGGGCACGCAGCCCGCGGTGGACGCGCTCGACCTCGACATCCGCGACGGCGAGTTCGTGGTCCTCGTCGGGCCGTCGGGCTCGGGCAAGACCACCGCGCTGCGGATGCTCGCCGGCCTTGAGCCGCTCGACGGCGGGCGGATAGAGATCGCGGGCCGCGACGTCAGCGACGTCCAGCCGAAGGACAGGGACATCGCGATGGTGTTCCAGAACTACGCGCTGTACCCCAACAAGACGGTCGCCCAGAACATGGGATTCGCGCTGAAGATGCAGCACGTCCCGAAGCAGGAACGGGACCGCCGCGTCCGGGAGGCAGCCCGCATCCTGGATCTCGATGAGCGGCTGCTTGACCGCAAGCCTAAGCAGCTGTCCGGCGGCCAGCGGCAGCGCGTCGCCATGGGCCGGGCCATCGTCAGGGAGCCCGAGGTCTTCCTGATGGACGAGCCGCTGTCCAACCTCGACGCCAAGCTGCGCGTGCAGACCCGCAGCCAGATCGCCGAACTGCAGCGCCGGCTCGGCGTCACCACGGTCTACGTGACGCACGACCAGGTCGAGGCGATGACCATGGGCCACCGGGTCGCCGTGCTCAGCGGCGGCAAGCTCCAGCAGTGCGCCTCCCCCCGCGAGCTCTACGACAACCCGGTGAACCAGTTCGTGGCCGGCTTCATCGGCTCTCCGGCGATGAACCTCCAGGTCGCGTCCCTGACCGAGGGCGGCGCCCGGCTCGCGGGGACCGTCATCCCCCTCGCGCCGCAGGTCCAGGCCGCGGCCGCGCGGGACAACCTGAGCGAGCTCGTCATCGGCATCAGGCCCGAGCACCTGCACCTGGCCGACGCGGGCCAGGCGGAGGGCCGGCGGCAGGGCGGCGGGGCCGCCCCGGCCGTGCTGTCCGGCGAGGTGCTGCTCGTGGAGGAGCTCGGCGCGGATGCCCTGCTGCACGTCCGGCTGGCCGAGGCCGGCGGGACCGTCGTGGCCAGGACCGAGGGCCGGCGGTACCCGGCGCCGGGACGGCAGGTCACGCTTCGGCGTCCAGCCGGCCGACGTCTTCGTGTTCCACCCGGCCAGCGGCGCCCGCCTGGCGGGCTGCAGCCCCGCGTCCCGACAAGGCTTATGGAGGTCTCATGAGGGCCATCGTGATCGACCAGCCCGGCAGCTTCCGGGTGGCAGAACTGCCGGATCCCGCGCCGGGGCCTGGCCAGGTCGTCGTGAAGGTGGACTGCTGCGGCGTCTGCGGCACCGACCTGCACATCATGGACGGCGAGTTCCCGCCGACGCCGTATCCCATCACGCCCGGGCACGAGTTCGCCGGGACGGTCGCGGCGGTCGGCAGCGATGTCGCGATCGACGTGCCCGTCGGGGCGCGGGTCGCGGTCGATCCCTCGCTGTACTGCGGATACTGCAGGCGCTGCCGGGCCGGCCGGGACAACCTGTGCGAGAACTGGGCGGCCATCGGCGATACCGTCGCCGGCGCGTTCGCCGAGTACGTGGCGGTGCCCGCGGCCAACGCGCACCGGCTGCCTGACGGTGTCGACGGCCAGCTCGGCGCGATGGTCGAGCCGCTGGCCTGCGCGGTGCACGGGCTGCGGCGGCTCGGGCCGGTCTTCGGCGACACGGTGCTGCTGACCGGGGCCGGGACGATGGGCCTGCTGCTGCTGCAGCTACTCGCGCACGCCGGCGCCGGGCCGGTCACCGTGGTCGACAAGGTCGGCGAGCGGCTCGCGGTCGCGCGCAAGCTCGGCGCCGCCCGCGTCGCCAGCGGCCTGGCCGACCTCGACGGCGAGCGCTTCGAGATCGCGGTCGACGCGACCGGCGCGCCCGGGGTCATCGACGGTGCCGCCGGGCTGGTCGGCCGGGGCGGCCGGCTCCTCGTCTTCGGGGTGTCGCCAGCGGAGGCGTCGATCAGCCTCTCGCCATTTCGCGTCTACAACGACGAGCTCACCGTGACCGGCTCGATGGCGATCCTGCGCAGCTTCGCCCCGGCCGCCGAGCTGATCGCCAGCGGCGCGGTCGACCCCCGCCCGCTGCTGTCGCAGCCCCTGCCGCTCGACGCGTTCGGCGAGGCGCTGCGCCGGGTCAGGGCCGGCCAGGGGATCAAGTGGCACATCCGGCCATCGGCGGATCCGCCGGGCCAGTGATCGCCGTCGCCGGCCCGGCGCTCACCGGCCGGTCGCCTGCCCGGCCCCGCGGTCACTCGCCCGGGTAGCGCAGGCCGATCTGCTCGCGGACCGCGTCCAGCGTCGCCATGATCGCGACCGTCTCCTGCGGCGGGAGGATGTCGCTCGCGATCCGGCCCTCGCGGACCAGCCGCTCCGCCTCCGCCGCCTGGAACTGCATGCCCCGGCCCTCGACAGGCGGGCGGGCCTCCTCGAGCAGCGTGCCGTCCGCGTCGTAGACGCGCAGGCCGGTCGCGGTGTACCAGACGCTGTCGATCTCGATGCGGCCGGCCGAGCCGAGGACGACCGCCACGTTCGGCCCCCGCGTGGTGCTCGCGGAGTAGGTCGTGGCGATCTGCCCGCCCGGGTAACGGAACATGGTCGCCACCTGGGCGTCGGCGCCAGTCTCCTTGAACGTGGCGACGGCCTGGATCGACTGCGGCGCCCCGAACAGCTGCGAGGCGAAGGAGACCGGGTAGACGCCGAGGTCGAGCAGCGCGCCGCCGCCGAGCTCCAGCGCGTTGAGCCGGTGCCCGGGATCATCGGGCAGCCGCTGGGTGTGATCGGCGCTCATGGACCGCGGCTCACCGATCGTCCCGGCGGCGACGATCTCCCTGAGCCTGACCATGTGCGGGAGCCAGCGGGTCCACATCGCCTCAAGGACCAGCAGTCCCCTGTCGGCGGCGTACGTGACGAGCTGCCGCGCCTGCATCGCGTTGAGCGTGAACGGCTTTTCTACCAGGACGTGCTTGCCCGCCTCCAGCGCGAGCCTGGCGTTCGCGTAATGGAACGGGTGCGGCGTCGCCACGTAGACGATGTCCACCGAGGGGTCGGCCACCAGGGACTCGTAGCTCGCGTGCGCCGCTGGCAGCTCGAAGTGGGCGGCGAAGCGCTCCGCGCTCGGCTGGGCGCGCGACCCGACCGCCGTGACCGCGTGGCCGGTCAGCAGCAGGTCTTGCGTGAACTGCCGGGCGATGACGCCCGTGCCCAGGATTCCCCACCGCGATGCCGGCCGGGACGTGCTCTCCACCACTAGCGCTCCTTGTCTTCAGCGGACCGCCCATGAGCGTACCGCTGCCGGTGGCGGTCCTGGCGGGCGAGCTCACGATGGCAGGCGGAAGCGCGGCAGCGGGGACGGGACTAGCAGCGCGGCGCCGATGACTCCGCCTATCACCGCTATCCATAGCGCCGGCCGCAGCCCCAGTTCCGTTCCCAGGAACCCGCCGAGCAGGGCGCCGACGGGCCGCGTTCCGTAGTTGATGGCGGAGAAGGCGCCGCCGACCCGCGACCGGACGGCGTCCGGGATGACGGCCGCGAAGATCGCGCCGATGCTGATGTCCAAGACCATCACCCCGAAGCCGGACAGGAACTCGGCCGCGAACAGCATCGCCAGCACGAACGGGCCGCCGGAGGCGTGACCGGGGACGGCGGAGGCCAGCGGCGCCAGGGCGAGCGGCGCCGTGAACATGAAGGCGCCGGCCACGTAGGCCATCCCGACGCCGAAGCGCCCGGCGATCCGCTTGGTCACCGCCGAGCCGAGCACGCCGCCGATCGCGCCGCAGCCCAGCACCACGCCAAGCAGCCCGGCGGACACGTGCAGCGTCCTGATCGCGTACAGCGTGAACAGGGCGCTGAACATCAGGTTGAACAGGTTCACGACCGCGACCCCGATGAGCGACGCGCGGACCTCGGGCGACCTGGCGATGAACCGCAGGCCCTCGGTGACCCCGCCGGAGCCGTCGGCCGCGGGCGGCTCCGCTGGCCGGATCCGGGACAGGCAGAAGGCCGATCCGAGGAACGACAGCGCGTCCGCGACGATCGCGAACGGGGCGGTGAGGAGCTGCGCGAGCAGGCCGCCGGCCGCCGGCCCGGCCACGAACGACATCGCCCGGCTGCCGTAGATCAGCGACTGGCCGTCCAGGTACCGCTCCGCCGGCACGATGGAGACGAACAGCGTGCTGTTAGCCACGTTGAACACGATCGACAGGGTGCCGGCCGCGAAGATCACCGCGTACAGCTGCCACAGCGTGAGCACGTGCAGCGCCCAGCACGCCGGAATGGTCGCGAGCAGGCAGAAGCGGCCCAGGTCGCAGGCGATCATCGTCTCCCGCCGCCGGCCGCGCCGGTCCACCCACGCGCCCGCGTGCATGCCGAAGCAGCAGGCTCGGCAGCCAGGCCAGCGCCGTCAGGTACCCCATCGCGGCGGCCCCGGCGTGCAGCGCGAGCACGGCGGTGAGCGGCACCGCGATGGAGGAGACCTGGTCGCCGAACATCGACACGGTCGACCCGGTCCAGAACCGCCGGAACTCGGTGTCCCGCAGCAGCGGCGGGATGAGCCTCCTGGTCCCGGCGGGGCGTCATGTGCACGGCGGTCACGGCGCTCTCATCCTCCTCGGGGAAGCGCGAACAGCATCATCGAGACCAGCCGGGCGTCCGCGCGGCCTGGCCTCGGGCCGCACTTCGCGCTCGGCGTACACGTTGACCAGTTCCTCGATCTTCTGCTCCCAGTTCGGTCAGCTCACCCGCGGTGAGGTAGATAAACCGGTCACCGAACAGCGCGGCATCGCGCCACTGCGCGCTCTCCTCGCCGCGCCTGTCCAGCCACCGGTTCACCCGCTCGAAGTACCTGTCCGCGAGCACCGACCGGACCAGCGCGCCGGCCGCCGCGGCCGCCGGGTCGCCGGCATCGTCTTCCAGGCTGGTGTACAACGCCGTCGCCCGCCAGGGCCGTTCCCTGCCGGTGCCGCCGTCGGCCTCTTCGACAAGGCCGTACTTGGCGAGCTGCCGCAGGTGGAACGAGCAGGTTCCCGACGACTCGCCGGTCAGCCTGGCGGCCTGCGTCGCGGTCAGCGCTCCCCGCGTGCGCAGCAGCCCGATGAGCGTCATCCGCACCGGGTGCGCGTAGGCCCGCAGCGCCTTCGGGTCGCTGAGCTGGCCCGCCCTCGCCCCGATCTTGCGGGGCCGGGCGGACCAGGCGCTTTAATAGACGATCACGCCCCGGATGTTCCTGCCATCGCGCATGTCCTGGTAGCCGTCGTTGATCTGCTCCAGGGAGTACGTCCGGGTGATCAGCTCATCCAGCTTGAGCTGGCCGGCCTCGTACATGGCCAGCAGGCGCGGGATGTCGAAGCGCGGGTTGGCCGAGCCGAAAAGGGTGCCGACGAGCTGCTTTTGGCTCATGGCGAGGTCGAAGAGGCTGAGCTGGGCGTCGGTGGCGAGGATGTTGGCGACGGCGGTCACCACGGCCCGGCCGCCCTTCGCGGTCATCGCCAGCATCGGGGCGATCATCGAGCCCTGCGCCACCCCGACGGTGAGGATCACCTTGTTCGCGTTGCGGCCCCAGGTGATCTGGCCGACGAGCGGCGCCGCCTCCTCGATGCTGGCGGCGGTGTGCGTGGCGCCGAAGGCCAGCGCCTTCTCGCGCTTGAACTCCACCGGGTCGACGGCCACGATCTGGCGCGCCCCGGCGATCGCCGCGCCCTGGATGGCGTTCATGCCCACCCCGCCGGCCCCGATCACGACGACCGTCTCGCCCGGCTGGACGCCGGCGGCGTAGACCGCCGACCCGAAGCCCGTGGTCACGCCGCAGGCGACCAGGGCCGCCTTGTCCATCGGGAGGTGCTCGGGGATCTTGACGAGGGACGCGGTGTTCAGGACGCCGTACTCGGCGAACGTGCCGAGCCAGCACATCGTCGCGCAGTCGCCGCCGGCGGCGGTGTGGTGCCGGAACGTGCCGTCGGCCGCGCGGCCGGACAGGAGGGTCTCGCCGAGGTCGCACAGGTTCTGGTGACCGGAGGCGCACGACGGGCACGAGCCGCACGAGGGCACGAAAGAGGTGACGACGTGATCCCCCGGCCGCAGCGCGGTCACGCCCGGCCCCACTTCCTCGACGACCCCGGCGCCCTCGTGGCCGGCGATGATCGGGAACTGCTGCCAGCCCATCGCGGCGGTGATCTCGTCGGGCAGCACCATGTCCCCGGTGACCAGGTGCTCGTCGGAGTGGCACATTCCGGTCGCGGCGAACTTGACGAGAACCTCGCCCTCCTTGGGCGGGTCGAGCTCGATGTCCTCGACCTGGTACTTCGTCCCTGGCCCGTACAAGACGGCTGCCTTGACCCTCATTGGCCCGCACCTCATCGCTGTCGTCGGATAAGTAACTGTCCTCCGAGTCCCGGAGCCTTGTCCAGTAGTCGACCATCCGGTGCCAGGCGGCGGGAGATGACGTCTCAGTGACCGGGATGAGGTATCTGGCCCGGCTGCGGTCATTGGCTTAGCTTGGCCTTGTAGCGAAGAAGCCTGGCAACGGAGGGAAGGCGCAAATGAGTGCCGCCGCGGAAGCCACCGACCGGTACATCGTCATCTCCGCGGACACCCACGCGGGGGCCGACCTTTACGATTACAAGCCGTACCTGCCCGCCCGCCTGCACGACGAGTTCGACGCCTGGACGCGCACCTACGTCAGCCCCTTCGATGACCTGATCATCGCCACCGCCCAGCGCAACTGGGATCACGAGTTCCGGCTCGCCGAGATGGACGCCGACGGCGTCGCCGGCGAGATCCTGTTCCCCAACACGATCCCGCCGTTCTTCCCGACGTCGCCGAACATCACCATCAGCCTGCCGCGCACGCGAGCGGAGTTCGAGCGGCGCTTCGCCGGGGTGCAGGCGCACAACCGGTGGCAGGTCGACTTCTGCTCGCTGCTCCCGGGCCGCAGGCGAGGGCTGATCCAGGTATTCCCCAACGACATCGACATGGCGCTGGCCGAGATCCGCTGGGGTGCCGGGCAGGGCTGCTTCGCCGGGGTCCTCATCCCCGGCGTGTCCCCCGGCGACCCGCTGGTGGCGCCGCTGTTCCACACGCGCTACGAGCCGGTCTGGGCGCTGTGCGCCGAGCTCGGCCTGCCTGTCGTGCACCACGGCGGGACCGGCAGCCCGGAGATGCCGATGGACCAGCCGGCGTCCAATGCCGTCCTGGTCACCGAGATGGTGCTGTGGACGCAGCGGACGCTCGGGCACCTCATCCTGGCCGGGGTGTTCGAGCGGCACCCGGACCTGCGGTTCGTGCCGACCGAGCAGGGCACGCTGTGGCTCCAGATGCAGCTGGCCGGCCTCGACGCGATGGTGCCCACCATGAAGTCGAGCGCGGGCAACCGCACCTACGGGATATTCGGCGGCTCGTCGGTCGATGAGCTCACCCTGCTGCCCAGCGAGTACGTCAAGCGGAACTGCTACTTCGGGGCCAGCGGCCTGACGCCGTATGAGTCCGGGGTCGTTGACTTCCTCGGCCCGGACCACGTCCTGTGGGGCAACGACTACCCGCACGAGGAGGGCACCGCACCCGACTCCAAGCTCGCCATCCGGTGGGCGCTGCACAACCGCCCCGAGGAGGACTGCCGCAAGATCCTGGGCGGCAACGCGGCCCGCCTCTACGGCTTCGACCTCGACGCCCTGGCCCCGGTCGCGGAGCGGATCGGGCCGACGGTCGAGGAGGTCGCCACCCCGCTGGGCGACACCGGCTACCGCGCGCCTGGCGCCTTCGCCTACCGGCCGTTCGAGGGCGGCCTGGCGCTCAAGCGCCTGGCGCCCCCCGGGAAGCTCGTCAAGTAGGCGCCCGCCGCTCGCCCGCGCCACCACCGGCGCCCGGCAGCATGCCGGCCAGCGGGATCCGTCCATTATCTGGTCCCGGTCACCGGAACTGTAACGTGTTCTATTTTCTCGCCGCTTGCCCCAGACTAGGATCTACAGGATGAGCTGGGCAGGAGGCAGCGATGACAGCAGCAGCGGACGCCGACGCGCCGGTCGCGATGATCGACCGCGTGGCGCTCATCCTTGAGGCGTTCAACGGCCCCGCCCACCTGACGCTCGCTCAGGTGGTCGCGCAGACCGGGCTGCCCCGGTCATCGGCGCACCGCATCCTGGAGCACCTGGTCCGGATCCGCTGGCTGTGCCGCGATGAGGGCAGCTATAGCCTCGGCCTCGGCGTGCTTGAGCTCGGCGGGCTGGCCGCCCACCAGAACCAGCTGCGCGCCGTCGCGCTGCCGTACCTGCACGAGCTGCACGCGGTCACCGGCCTGGTCGTGCACCTGGCCGTGCTTGACGGGCCGGAGATCGTCTACCTGGACAAGATCGGCGGCCCGTTCGGGATGCGCATCCCGTCCCGCGTCGGCGGCCGGCAGCCGGCGCACTGCACGGCGGCCGGCAAGGCGCTGCTGGCCCTGGCGGGCGAGGAGGCCCGGCGGGACGCGCTCGCGCTCGCGCCGCACGGCCGGACCTACCGGAGCATCACCACCGGCCACCAGCTGGACGCGGAGCTGGCGCGGGTGCTCGAGCGCGGCGTCGCGTTCGACCGCGAGGAGGCGGTTCCCGGCCTTGGCTGCGTCGCCTCGCCGGTCGGGCCGCCGCAAGACCCCTGCGCGGCGATTTCCGTCTGCGGCCCGGTCGGGGATCTCGCGTTCAGCCGGCTGATCGGCCAGGTCCGGGAGGCCGCGAGCCAGGCGTGGGCCGCGTACTCCGGCACCGGGAGGCGGCCGCAGGGCCGGGCCCTCGCCGCCCGGTGACCGGGCGACCACGATCGGCAGGCGCACGGCCGGCCCGCGCGGGATCAGCCCCAGTGGTCGGCCCAGCCCCACAGTCCCGGCGAGGACAGGGAAAAGGGAACAGCTTCCTCGGGGCCGTCCAGGCCGAACTGGCCCCGGTAGAACACCAGCGGGCGGCGGTACTCGCGGTGGCCCGCCGGCTCGTGCTCGATCTCGCGGACCAGGCCGATGACCACGTCGTGGTCGCCGGCCACGTGCACGGCGGCGACGTCCGCGTGGACCCGCAGCAGGACGCCGGGCAGGGCCGGGGTGCCCAGCCGCGACAGCGACCAGTCCAGCCCGTCGAACTTCAATCCGCTGCGGGACCCGAAGCGGGCGCACAGGTCGGCCTGCTCCTCGCCCAGCACGTTGACGGTGAACCGGCCGGACTTCCGGATCCGCGGCCAGGTCCGGCCGCCGTGGTCGGCGCAGAACATGATCATCGGCGGTTCCAGGGACACCGACGCGAACGCCTGGCAGGCGAAGCCCACCGGCTCGCCGTCGTCGATGCCGGTGATGACCGTGACGCCGCTCGCGAACAGGCCCAGGGCACTGCGCATCTGCGCCGGACTTGGCACCTCGGCGGGGCTGGCGTCAGCTGGCATACGGCCCACAATAGAGGCGAGCCTCCCGGTTACCCGAATGACGTCCCGGTCATCGGGAGCCGGCCTGGCCAGCGCCCGGCGCCAGCTGGCTCAATAGGTGCCATGCCCGCAGACGCCCGCGCCCGCCCGCCCGCCGGCCCCGCCGGAGCGGAGCCGGCCCGCGAGCCGATCGCGCGGGAGCTCGCCACCGGCCAGGGCGTGCTGCGCTACCACGAGGCGGGCGACGGGCCGCCGCTGGTGCTCCTGCACGGCTCCGGGCCCGGCGTGACCGGGTGGCGGAACTTCCGCGGCAACCTGGCCGCGCTCGCCGGGCACTTCCGCTGCCTGGTCCTGGAGTTCCCCGGCTTCGGCGTGAGCGACCCCACCGACGAGCACCCGATGCGCGCGGCCGGGCCGGCCGTGACCCGGTTCCTCGACGGGCTGGGCATCGGGCAGGCCGACGTGATCGGCAACTCGATGGGCGGGATCGTGGCGGCCCAGGTGGCCATGGCGCACCCGGACCGGGTCCGCCGCCTGGTCACCATCGGCGGCATCGGGACCAGCCTGCTCAGCCCGGCGCCCAGCGAGGGCATCCGGCTGCTCATGGAGTTCACCGACGACCCGACCCGCGAGCGGCTCATCCAGTGGCTGCACTCCATGGTCTATGACCCGGCGCTCGTCACCGAGGAGCTGATCGAGGAGCGCTGGGCGCAGGCGACCGAGCCGGGCACGCTGGCCAGCGCCCGCCGCATGTACGGGAAGGCGGCCTTCGCCGCCGGCGCCGCCGCCGCGAGGGCCTCCGGCGCCCCGCCCTACTGGGCGATGCTGCACAAGGTGACCGCGCCGACGCTCATCACGTGGGGGCGCGACGACCGGGTCAGCCCGGTCGACATGGCGATCACCGCGATGCGCCTGATCCCCGACGCCGAGCTGCACGTGTTCCCGAACTGCGGGCACTGGGTCATGATCGAGCAAAAGGCCGCCTGGGAGAGCGCCGTCCTGGCCTTCCTCGCGTCCGCCCGAGGAAGGGCAGCTGATGCTTGACGCCACCCAGCGGGCCGAGGCCGCCGCGCTGCTGCGGGGCGCCGAGCGGGACCAGGCGCCGGTCGTGCCGCTGACCGAGTCCCACCCCGGCATCGACGCCACCGACGCCTACGAGATCCAGCTGCTCAACATCCGCCGCCGTATCGCCGCCGGGGCGCGGGTCCGCGGCCACAAGGTCGGCCTGTCGTCGCCGGTGATGCAGCAGATGATGGGCGTCGACGAGCCCGACTACGGGCACCTGCTTGACGACATGGTCCTGCGGCAGGACGCGCCGGTCGAGGCGGGCCGGTACTGCTACCCCCGTATCGAGGTCGAGATCGGCTACATCCTCGGGGCGAGCCTGCCCGGCGAGGGCTGCACCACCGGCGACGTACTCGCGGCGACCGAGTACATCGTGCCGAGCCTGGAGCTGATCGACAGCCGCATCAGGGACTGGAAGATCAGGCTCGCCGACACCATCGCCGACAACGCCTCCTCCGCCGGGGTGATCCTGGGTGACGCCCGCAAGGCCCCGGCCGAGCTGGCCGCCGCCGGGGTCGACCTCGCCGACATCGAGGCGGTCCTGTACGCCGTCACGCCTGGCGGGGAAGCGGAGATCGCGCGCGGCAACACCAGCGCGGTGCTGGGCAACCCGACGGCCTCCGTCGCCTGGCTTGCCCGCAAGGTCGCCGCCTTCGGCGTCACGCTCGAGGCCGGCCACCTCATCTTGCCTGGCTCTTGCACCAGGGCGATCGACGTCGGCCCGGGTGAGGAATTCCGGGCCGAGTTCACCGGCCTGGGCACCGTGACCGCCTCCTTCACGTGAGGAAAGGGGATGAGGCAGTGAGCAGTGCCCCCGGAGGCACTACTGCTGGCGACAGCACCTCAGGCGACAGCACCTGCGGCAACAAGGCCACCGCCGCGATCGTGGGGTCGGGCAATATCGGCACCGACCTGCTGTACAAGCTGCTGCGCTCGGACATCATCGAGCCGCGCTGGATGGCCGGCGTCGATCCGGCCAGCGCTGGCCTGAAGCGGGCCGCCGACGCGGGACTGGCCACCTCCGCCGGGGGCGTGGACTGGCTGCTGGCACAGCCGGAACGGCCTGACATCGTGTTCGAGGCGACCTCCGCCTCGGTGCACAGGGAAAACGCGCCGAGATACGCGATGCTGGGCATCCAGGCGGTGGACCTCACCCCGGCGGCGATCGGCCCGGCGGTGGTGCCGGCCGTCAACCTGGACGCGCACCTGGACGCGCCCAACGTCAGCCTGATCACCTGCGGCGGGCAGGCGACGATCCCCATCGTCCACGCCGTCTCCCGCGTCGTCGACGTCGAGTACGCCGAGATCGTCGCCAGCGTGGCCTCGCCGAGCGCGGGGCCGGGTACCCGCGCGAACATCGATGAGTTCACCCGCGCCACCGCGCGCGGCGTGGAAGTGATCGGCGGCGCGCGGCGAGGCAAGGCCATCATCATCCTCAACCCGGCCGAGCCGCCCATGCTGATGCAGGACACCGTCTTCTGCGCGATCCCCGCCGGCGCCGACACCGGCGCGGTCGCCGCGTCAATCCAGGAGATCGTGGCCGAGGTGGCGGCCTACGTGCCCGGCTACCGGCTGCGCGCGCGGCCGCAGTTCGACGGCCCCACGCCGATGTCCGGCGGCCTGGCGCGGGTCGCCGTGCTCCTCGAGGTCGAGGGCGCGGGCGACTTCCTGCCGCCGTACGCCGGCAACCTCGACATCATGACCGCCGCCGCCACCCGGGTCGGCGAGGGCCTCGCGCGGCGCGTCATCAGCCAGCGCGCCAGCGCCGCCCGCCCGTAGCGCCCGCCGGAGCAACCCAAGGACCCATGGCCATGCCTTACAGCGAAGACCTCGACATCAGGGTGACCGACTCCTCGCTGCGCGACGGCTCGCACGCGATGCGGCACCAGTTCACCGTGCGGCAGGTTCACGACATCGTCACCGCGCTCGACGAGGCCGGCGTGCCGGTCATCGAGGTGAGCCACGGCGACGGGCTCGGCGGGTCGTCGTTCAACTACGGCTTCAGCCTCACTCCCGAGCAGGACCTGATCACCGCGGCGGTGAAGGCGGCCAGGCGGGCCAAGATCGCCTTCCTCATGCTGCCCGGCGTCGGGATCACCGACGACATCCGCCAGGCCGCGGGCAACGGCGCGCGCGTCTGCCGTATCGCCACCCATTGCACCGAGGCGGACATCTCCGTCCAGCACTTCACGGTGGCCCGCGAGCTGGGCCTGGAGACCGTCGGGTTCCTGATGATGGCGCACAGCCAGCCGCCGGAGGTGCTCGCCCGGCAGGCGCGCGTCATGGCCGACGCGGGCGCTCAGTGCGTCTACGTCGTCGACTCGGCCGGCGCGCTGATCCTGGACGGGGTATCGACGAGGATCTCCGCCCTGGTCGCCGAGCTGGGCGATGACGCCCAGGTCGGCTTCCACGGCCACGAGAACCTCGGCTGCGGGGTGGCCAACTCGGTGCTGGCCGCCCGCGCGGGCGCCGCGCAGATCGACGGGTCCACCCGCCGGTTCGGCGCGGGCGCGGGCAACACGCCGGTCGAGGCGTTCGCCGCCGTCACCGAGCGGCTGGGCCTGCGCACCGGCATCGACACGGTCAAGATCATCGACGCCGCCGAGGAGGTCGTCAGCCCGGTCATGCCGGCCGAGTGCCAGCTGGACCGGCTCTCGCTCACCATGGGCTACGCGGGCGTCTACTCCAGCTTCCTCAAGCACGCCGATATCCAGGCGAGGAAGTACGGCGTCTCCGGGGCGGAGATCCTCATCGAGGCGGGCCGGCGCAAGCTGGTCGGCGGCCAGGAGGACCAGCTCATCGAGATCGCCGTGGGCCTGGCGGCCAAGGTCGACCGGGCCAACAAGGAAGGACGCTCATGACGCACGACGTCGTCGCCAAGGTGGCCGAGCTCGCGCCGCGGCTGGCCGCCACTGCCGGGGAAACCGAGCGGCTGGGCAGGCTCTCCGCCGACAGCGTCAAGCTGGTCCGCGAGGCGGGGGTCATGCGGCTGCTGCAGCCGACGGACTACGGCGGGTACGCGGCGCATCCCCGTGACTTCGCCGAGGCCGTGATGGCGGTCGCCGCCCAGTGCGGGTCCACCGGGTGGGTATGCGGCGTGGGCGGCGTCCACCCGTGGGAGATGGCCCTCATGGACCGCAAGCTGCAGGAGGAGGTCTGGGGCGCCAACCCCGACACCTGGATCGCCTCGCCCTACGCGCCGCAGGGCATCGCCACCCCGGCCGACGGCGGATACACCCTGCGCGGCCGGTGGAACTTCTCCTCCGGCACCGACCACGCCGAGTGGATCTTCCTCGGCGCGCTCGCCGGGGACGCCTCCGGCCTGCGCCACGCCGTTCAAGGCGCTGCACGTGGTGCTCCCCCGGCGGGACTATCGCGTAGTCGAGGACTCCTGGGACGTCATCGGCCTGTGCGGCACCGGCAGCAAGGACATCATCGTCGACGGGGCGTTCATCCCGTCCTACCGGACGATCGATTCCGAGGAGGTCGCGGCGGGCGACACGGCGTCCCCGAATTCGCTGGCCCAGCGGGCCGGGCGGGCCGAGGCGCTTTACCGGCTGCCGTTCTGGGCGATCTTCCCGCTGGGCATCACCGCGGCCGTCGTCGGCATCGCCGAGGGCGCGCTGGCCGCGCACCTGGACTACCAGCGCGAGCGGGTGAGCGCGATGGGGACGAAGGTCAAGGACGACCCGTACGTGCTGTCGGCCATCGGCGAGGCGGCCGCCGAGATCGCCGCGTCCCGTACCCAGCTGCTTGACGGCATCAGCCGCCTCTACGACCTGGCCGACGCCGGGAAGGAGATCTCCTTCGAGGCCCGCTCGATGGTCCGCCGCAACCAGACCCGCTGCGCCTGGCGGGCCGTCGCGGCGGTCGATGAGATCTTCGCCCGGTCCGGCGGCAACGCGGTCCGGCGGCAGAACGTGATGCAGCGGTTCTGGCGCGACGCCCACGTCGGCCTGCAGCACGCCATCCACATTCCGGGGGCGATCTACCACTCGACCGCGCTGACCATGATGGGCATCGAGCCGCAGGGCCAGCTCCGTGCCCTTATCTGAAGCCAGCGCTCATCTGACCTGCTGCGAGGAGGCGGCCATGACCATGATCAGCTCGCTGGGGTACGTCCGGGTGCGCGTCACCGACACGGACGCGTGGCGCAAGTTCGCGTTCGGCGCCATCGGCTTCGCCGAGGGGGCCGGGCCGGAGGCCGGTGCCGTCTACCTGCGGATGGACGAGCGGCCCGGCCGGATCGTGCTGCTGCCGGGCGAGGAGGACCGCGTCGACGCCGTCGGCTGGGAGGCCCGCGACTACCTGGCGCTGCGGGACGCGCGGTCGGCCCTGGAGGCCGCCGGCGTCGCGGTCGAGCCGCTGACGGCCACCGAGGCCGACGCTCGGCGGGTGGAGGCCGGGATCCGCTTCACGGCGGTCGGCGGCACGCCCACCGAGGTGTTCTACGGCCCGGCACTGGACCACAGCCCGGTGGCGACGCCCTACGGCAACCGCTTCGTGACCGGGACGCTGGGCGGGGGGCATGTCGTGGTCCCGGTCAGGAACGTCGACAAGGCGCACCGCTTCTACGCCGAGGCCCTGGGCTTCCTTCCCCGGGGCGCGTTCCGGCTTCCGGTGCCGCCGGAGATGGGCACGTTCCGCATCCGGTTCATGGGGGCCAACGCGCGCCACCACAGCCTGGCGGTGATGCCCGCCCCCGAGGTGAAGCCGCCGGCGCTCGTCCACGTGATGGTGGAGTGCGAGACCCTCGACGAGGTCGGCCGGGCGCTGGACCGGGTGCTGGCCGGCGGCTACCACCTGTCCTCGACGCTGGGCCGGCACACCAACGACAAGATGGTCTCGTTCTACGTTCGCACGCCGGGCGGCTGGGACCTCGAGGTCGGCTGCGAGGGCATGCTCGTCGACGAGGCGTCCTACACGGCGGAGGAGATCACGGCCGACAGTTACTGGGGCCACAAGTGGGACTGGAGCTAAGGCCCGCCTAGGGCTTCGAGGGTGTCGAGGGCCTGGCCGATCAGGTCGGGCAAGTCGGGAGTTCCGTCGTTGTCTACCCAGGTGAGGATGGCCGTGGTGACGGCGGCCAGGCAGGCCGCGACGGTGACCCTTTCGGTGAAGCTGGGGCGCGGATCGTCTCGGCCCGCGCTGAGGGCCGAGAGGATGAGCTGCTGGGTGGCGACCTGTTGGGCCCACAGGCGCTCGCGGAGCGCGGGGGTGGCGACGATGAGCTTGTTCTGGGCGAGAAGCGCGTCCCGCTCGGCCCCGTAGACCAGCCTCAACCCGTCGACCAGCGCCGAGCGGATCCGCCGGATAAGCGGCCAGGCGGCCGGGGCCTGGGCGATGACGCTGGCGATGAGGGGATCGTAGCTGTCGGACATGGCCACGTCTTCCTTGGCCGGGAAGTACCGGAAGAAGGTCATGTGCGAGACGCCCGCCGCGGCCGCGATCTGCTCGACGGTGGTGGCGTCATATCCCTGCTCGCTGAACAGCCGCAGCGCGCTGGCGCGGATGCGGTCGCGGGTTGCGGTCTTCTTCCGCTGCCGCCAGTCCGGCTCGGTGTCGGTCACACTTGATCATCGCAGGTACCGCGTCCTCCCAGGTACCGCAGGCTGGCGAGGGCGGCGAGCGCGGTGACCGCGGCGCAGGTGAGCATGACCTCGCTCATGCCGTGCAGGAACGCGCTCCCGGCGGCGGCCCGCAGGGCGGGGCCGCCGCCGGGCAGGCGGCCGGCGAGGCGCGCGGCCTGGGATACGGAGGAGCGGGCGATGGCGGCCTGGCCCGCGGGCAGCGGGGCGAGGGCCGGCGCGAGGGCACGCTCGTAGCCGGCCGTCAGCAGGCCGCCCAGCGCGGCGACCGCGATCGCCCCGCCGACCTGGCGCAGCGTGCTGTTCACCGCGGCCCCCGCCCCCGCCTCGTCACCGCCGGCCGCGGCCATGACCTGGTCCATCGCGGCGGCCATGGCCAGGCCGGTGCCCAGCCCGCACAAGGACAGGCCGGCCGCCACGGCGGTGTAGCCGCTGCCCGGGCGGACCTGGCTGAGCACGGCCAGGCCACCCGTCAGCAGCGCCAGCCCGGCGGCCACCGTGAGCCTGGTGCCGGCGATCCGCGTGACCATGCTGGCCGTGCCGCCCGCGACCAGCAGCCCGGCCATCATCGGGAGCAGGCGCAGCCCCGCGCTGACGGGATCGTCCCCGGCCACGCTCTGCAAGTACTGGGGAAGCGTGAACAAGATCCCGAACAGCGCGACCGAGACGGCCACGGTGGCGACCGTGCCCCAGGTGAATCGCCTGTCCCGCAGCAGCGCGGGGGCGATGAGCGGGTGCGCCGCGCGGCGCTCGCTGAGCGCGAAGCCCGCGAGCAGTACCGCCGAGCCGGCCAGCGGCAGCCAGGTGCCCGGGGCCGCCCAGCCGCGTTCCGGGCCGCTGATCACGCCGCCGACCAGGCAGGTGACGGCCCCGGCCGACAGCAGCGCGCCCGGGACGTGCAGCGGCGGCGCCTCCGGGTTGCGGGACTCGGGCACCAGCACGGCGCCGGCCGTCAGGGTCAGGCCGGCGGCGGGCACGTTGATCCAGAACACCGAGCTCCACGCGAAGTGCTGTAGCAGCAGCCCGCCCAGGATGGGGCCGAGCGGCAGGCCGGCCGCCACCGCCGCGGTGAGGACGCCGATGGCCTTGGGACGCTCGTCGTCGCCGAAGGCCGCCGAGACGACCGCCAGGGACATGGGGAACACCACCGCCGCGCCCAGTCCCATCAGCGCCCGCGCCGCGATCAGCTCGCCCGCCGAGGCCGACAGCGCGCACCACACCGACGCCGCCAGGAACACCGCCAGCCCGGCCAGCAGCAGCCGCCTGCGGCCGAACCTGTCACCGACCACCCCGGCCGCGAGCATGACGGAGGCGAATGCCAGGGAATACGCGTCCACGATCCACTGCAGGTCCCCGGTACTGGCGTGCAGCGCCGCCGAGATCGCCGGCAGCGCGATGTTGAGCACGGTCAGGTCCAGGCTGATGACGATCACAGACAGGCACGTCACGCCCAGCATCCACCAGCGCCTCGCCGCCACGCTTCCTCCATTTGTTAGCGACTAACATGTTAGTGGCTAACATACCGATGGCATGGCGCGTCCGCAAGGCGCGCGCCCGGCTCTTACCGGGGTGAGAGCTCCGGGCGCGGCTTGCCCGGGGCGACCGTGCGGGCCAGGATGCCGAGCGTGGCCCGCAGCGCGCCCTCCGGGATCACCGGGAAGATCTTGGCGTCCTTCCACTCCTGCCCGGCCGCCGACCAGTCATAGTAGGAAGTCACGAGCGTGCCCTCCTCGATCGGCTCCAGCCGGTAGCCGTAGACGTGGCCGATGTCCCACCGGCCGCGGACGGTCCAGGCGATCTCCCGGTCCGGTTCGAGCGTGACGATCTCGACGGTGACGTCGTAGAGGCCGAGCGGGTAGTCGCTGAGCGCTTCCCGGTCCATGTGCACGACGAAGGTGTCACCCGCCTTCGCGACAACGTCCCCGGTCGCCGCCATGAGCATCCCGGAGCTGTCAATGGCGACGTGCCCCCGCGGATCGGTGAGGACGGCAAAGATCTCACGCGGCGCGGCGGCCACGGCCCGCCGCGCTTCCAGTCGTTCGGACATACGCCGATTGTCGCACGTGACGTTGCTCGCCTGCTTTTCCTCCCGCCCACGCCACCCCAGGCATCGGCCCTGCTTTCCTCCCGCCCGCCACCCCAGGCATCGGCCCTGCTTTCCTCCCGCCCGCCACCCCAGGCATCGGCCTAGTCATCCGAGCAAGCGCTTGGTAGATTCGCGGGCGAGGCTGGAAGGCGGTGACCCGTGGACCTGGCGTGGACGGAGCGGGAGGAGTCGTTCCGGGCACAGGCGCGGGCCTGGCTGGAATCCAATGTGCCGCGCGACTTGCCGTGGGGGAATACCCGCGACGGCTTCGCCGCGTGCGTGGACTGGGAGAGGCAGCTGCACGACGCCCGCTGGGCGGTCGTGGCCTGGCCACTGCGGTACGGCGGCCGGGACGCGACGCTGTGGGAGTGGCTGATCTTCGAGGAGGAGTACTACCGGGCGGGCGGGCCGCACCGGGTCACGCAGAACGGGATCTTCCTGCTCGCGCCGACCCTGTTCGAGTTCGGCACCCCCCGGCAGCAGGACCGCTACCTGCCCCGGATGGCGGCGGTCCAGGACTTGTGGTGCCAGGGCTGGTCCGAGCCCGGCGCGGGCAGCGACCTGGCGGCGGTGCGCAGCAGCGCCGTCCGCGATGAGGCGGCCGGCGGCTGGCTGCTGTCGGGGCAGAAGACCTGGACGACGCGCGGCGCGTTCTGCACGCACCTGTTCGGCTTGTTCCGCACCGACCCGGGGGCCGAGCGGCACCAGGGCCTCACCTACTTCCTGGTCGCGATGGACGCGCCCGGGGTGACGGTGCGCGGCTTCGCCCGGCTGGATGGCGATGAGGAGTTCGCGGACGTCTTCTTCGACAACGTCTTCGTGCCCGACGAGGACGTCCTCGGCGAGGTCAACCACGGCTGGCAGGTGGCGATGGCCACGACCGGCGCCGAGCGCGGGCTGACGCTACGCTCCCCCGGGCGCTTCCTGGCCAGCGCCGACCGGCTGGTCGCGCTGTACCGGCAGCGGCCGGACCCGGCGCTGCGCGACCGGGTGGTGCAGGCGTGGATCGACGCGCAGGCCTACAACCTGTTCACCCTGCAGCAGGTCACGGCCGTCACTTCGCAAGGCGCGCGGCCGGGGGCGGAGTCGAGCCTGAACAAGCTGTGGTGGTCGGAGGCGGACGTGCGGCTGCACGAGACGGCGCTGGCGCTGCTCGGGACGGAAGCCGAGGTCGACGGCCCGTGGCAGCGCGGCTTCCAGTTCTCCCTCGCCGGGCCCTTGTATGCCGGAACGAACGAGGTCCAGCGCAACGTGGTGGCCGAGCGCCTGCTCGGCCTGCCGAGGAAGTAGGGACAGCGATGCGCTTCGCGCTGAGCGAGGCCGCCCTGGCGCTGCGCGACGCGACGGCCGGGGTCCTGCGCGCCGAGGTGACGACGGCGACGGTGCGGGCTGGCTGGGCGGCGCCTGCTGGCCCCGGCCCAGGCCGGGACGCCGGGGGCCGGGATGCCTGGCGCACGCTCGCCGCCACCGGGGCGCTGGGCACGCTGGTACCCCAGGACGCCGGCGGCCTGGGGCTGGATGAGACGTGCCTGGTCCCGGTGCTCGAGGAGGCCGGCCGCAGCGGGCTGCCCGGCCCCGTGGCCGAGACGGCGGCGGTTGCCGCGCCGCTGCTGGCCGGGGCGTCCGGCGCCGGCCAGTACCTGGACCGGGTACTGGCCGGGGAGGCAACGGTCGCCGCGCACCTGGACGGCGGCCGCCTGGTGCCATACGGCCAGGTGGCGGACCTGATCGTGGTGCGCGCGGGCGAGGGCCTGCGGCTCTACGAGCGCGCCGCCCTGCTCCTTGAGCCCTGCGTGACCGCGGATGGCTCGCGTGGCCTGGCACGGCTCGCCGCCACGCCGGGCCCGGCGGCGGGGACGCTGCTCACGCGGGACCCGGCGGTCATCGACGCCGCCTGGCAGCGCGGGGTGCTGGCCACCGCTGCCCTGCTCAACGGCCTGTCAGCGCGGATGCTTGACATCACCGTCGGCTACGTGAAGCAGCGCGAGCAGTTCGGCAAGCCCGTCGGCAGCTTCCAGGCGATCAAGCATGCCCTGGCGAACGCGCTCGTCGCCGCCGAGTTCGCCCGCCCCGCTGCCCTCGCGGCGGCCTGGGCGCAGGCCGAGGGCGCGCCGGACGCCGCCGCCCGGGCCTCGATGGCCAAGGTGCTCGCGGCCGACGCCGCCCGGCTCGTCGCCCGCACGGCCATCCAGTGTCACGGCGCGATCGGCTACACCACCGAGTACGACCTGCACCTGTTCGCCAAGCGGGCCTGGGCGCTCATCCCGTCCTGGGGCACCAGCGAGTGGCACCGCGCCCGGCTAGCGGAGCACCTGGGAGTCTGGTAATGAGCGGGCAGAGCGGCCCAGGCGGCCGGGTCGTCATCGTCACCGGCGCGGGGCAGGGCCTGGGCCGGGAGCACGCTCTCGCGTTCGGCCGGCACGGCTACCGGGTGGTGGTCAACGATACCGGGCGCTCCGCCGAGGAAGTCGCCGCGCAGGTGCGCGCGGCGGGCGGCACCGCGATCGCCAGCGCCGGCGATGTCAGCGACTGGGCCTACGCGCGGTCGCTCATCGGCGTGGCCGTGGCCGAATTCGGCGTGCTGGATGCCCTGGTCAACAACGCGGGCGTCAACCGGGACCGGATGCTGGTGACCATGTCGGAACAGGAGTGGGACGAGGTGGCGCGGATCGACCTCAAGGGGCACTTCGCGCCGATGCGGCATGCCGCCGCGTACTGGCGCCAGCAGGCCAAGGAGGGCCGCCCGCGCCAGGCGCGGGTCGTCAACACCAGTTCCGGGGCCGGCCTGATGGGCAGCGTCGGGCAGGGCAACTACGCGGCCGCGAAGGCGGGGATCGCGGCGCTCACCGTCGTCGCCGCGGTCGAGCTCGCCCGCTACGGCGTCACCGTCAACGCGATCGCCCCCAGCGCCCGCACCCCGATGACGGAGGGCGTCTTCGCGGAGAAGATGCGCATCCCGGACAGCGGCTTCGACGCCATGCACCCCGGCAACGTATCGCCCCTGGTGGTCTGGCTGGCCGGCGCCGGGTCCCGTGACGTCACGGGGCGGATGTTCGAGGTCGAGGGCGGCGTCATCAGCGTCGCCGACGGCTGGCGGCACGGGCCGGCCATCACCAAGGAAGGCCGCTGGGAGGTGGCGGAACTGGACGGCCCGCTGCGCGAGCTGCTGGCCAGCGCCCCGGCGCCGGCCGGGGTCTACGGCGCCTGACGCGACGACGCGATGTGGCGGGCGGCCCGGTAGGCGAAGGTCATGCCGGAGCCGAGCGGGGTGCCCGGGCCCGGGTAGGCATGACCGGTGACGGAGGCGGCTGAGTTGCCCGCGGCGTACAGGCCCGGGATGGGGTCGCCCCGCTCGTCCAGCACCTGGCCGTTCTCGTCGGTGCGGGCCCCGCCCTTGGTGCCGAGGTCGCCCAGGACGATCTGCACCGCGTGGAACGGGGCGCGGTCGATCGGGACCAGGGCGGGGTTGGGGCCTGCCTCTTGCGATCCGCCGACGAAGAAGCGGTCGTAGGGATCCTCGCCCCGGTGGAAGTCCTCGTCCGTGCCTGCCGCGGCGAACTCGTTGAACCTGGCGACGGTGGCCCGCAAGGCCCCGGCGGGCACGCCGATCCGCGCGGCCAGCCCCGCCAGGTCATCGCACGTCCGCCACAGCCCGGCCGCCCGGAACTCGTCCGGGTCGGGGCCGGCTGGGTGATGGCGGGCAGCGCGCTGAACCGGCCGTCGAACACGAGCCAGGCCGGGAGGTGCGAGACGCCCGTCTCCTGGCCGCGGCGGATCTCGCGGCCCATCCGGTCGTAGGGCAGCGACTCGTTGGCGAACCGTTTCCCCGCGGCGTTGACGACGATGCCGCCGCGCAGCCCCAGCGTGAACGCGGCACGGCCGTTGGGGAACAGCGTGGCCGGGCACCACCAGGCCTCGTCCATCAAGTCGACCGCCGCGCCCGCCCCGGTCAGCGCGGCCAGGGCGTCCCCGGTGTTGGAGCCGGGCGCGGCCGACGTCCAGTTTCCGTGCGGCAGCTTGTGGTGCCTGGCTCGCAGCGCGTCGTCGCACTCGAACCCGCCGGCCGCGACGATCACGGCCCGGCCGGCGAGGATGCGCTCCTGCGTGCCGTCGCGGGCGGCGACGACGCCGGTGACCCGGCCGCCGGACACGATCAGCGACCGCATCCGGGTCCCGGTGCGCAGATCGGCGCCCGGCAGCGCGGACAGGGCCAGCAGGAACCGCCCGATGAGCGCCTGGCCGCCGATGAGGGTGCCGGTGCCCGCCCCCCGCTTGGGCGGGACGCCGAACTGGTCCTCGCCGATCGGCTTGCGCAGCCTCGCCAGCAGGTCGCCCAGTTCCCCGGCTTTCAGCGGCACCGGGAAGATGTCGCGGCCGCCCGGGATGCGGCCCGGTGCCTCGAAGTAGTCGGGGAAGGGGGCGTAGGCGAACCGCAGCGCCGGATCGCGTTCGAGGAACTCCACTAGTTCCGGCCCGGTGTCCAGGTAGGCGTCCTGCAAAGCCCGCGGCGATCCGCCGCCCACCACCGCGCGGAAGTACTCCCGGCCAAGAGCCACGCTGTCGGCCACGCCGGCCCGGTGCTGCGCCTGGTTGCCGGGCAGCCAGATGCCGGCGCCGGAATAAGCGCTCGTCCCGCCGAAGTAGTCCGTCTTCTCCAGCACGAGCGTGCGCAGCCCGGCCGACGCGGCGGTGTAGGCGGCGGTGAGCGCCGCTCCCCCGGACCCGGCGACGACCACGTCCACAGTCCTCATGGCTCGAATCGTCGTCTCGCCGGGGCGGGCGGGGACAGGCGGCGTCCCGGTGACCGGGAGCGCGGCGGCGCTGAATGAGCAGAAACACTTCTGAACAGTCGCAGAAGCCGGAGCCGGAGAAGGCCTGTTTCAGGGGACCGCGAAAACCCACTCTGCTCGCGCGAGCACCACTAATAACACCAGGAAAATGGAACCAGATGATAATTATTGACTGCGTCAAACAATGACTGTAGATAATGTGCTTGCTGCCTTTCGGGCAACTGTCCGCGAGCCGAAAGCTCGCGGGGGACAGTAGATGAGGGAAAGGTGAGACGAGTGAGACGAGCGAAACGCACTATTGCGCGCTGCGCCCTGGTGCTCGGTATCGCCGCGATGTTCGGCATCGCGGCCACCGCGAGCCTGGCCTCAACGGCTGGTGCACAGGCATCCTCGGGGGCGGCCCCCGCCCGGGCGGCCGCGAGCTACACGCCGGCGGCGACCGGTGAACTGGACTGCAACGGCGACAGCCCCGTCCAAAAGCCTGTCCGGGCGAGCAATTGCACCGACATCCGCGGGATTGCCGGCGTGGACAACTCCAACACCTGGGGCGGCAAGTTCTACGACAACGGCCAGTACATCGGCCACGACGAGCCCGATACCACCTTCTTGTCCCGCGCCCCCGGCTCCGGTAACAACGTGAACTGGACCGTGACCGTCGGCCGCGACCCGGCCGCGCTGCCGACGGACGCCCATCCGGGCCGTGACGTGTCGCACTGGTTCCAGCTGTCGCCCGCGCCGTGGTTCTCGATGGCCATCTGCGACCCCAATTCCTACCCGCAGACCCCGTGCTCGCCCGAGTCCGACTCGAACGCGCCGACCTGCTTCAGCCTATCGTGCACGACCGCGCAGAGCGGCGCGGGCGCGGCGTTCATGGAGATGCAGCTGTACCCGCCGGGCAACCCCCCCTTCGCCGACAGCGCGAGTTGCGACGACACGCACTGGTGCGCGGCGCTGACCATCGACAGCCTCGAGTGCACCACCGGCTTCGTGACCTGTAACACGCAGTGCGAGGAGCCGCTCAACTTCGGCTTCATCCAGCGGAACGGAGTGCCCACCGGGCCGCCCGCGCCGCAGGACTCAGACACCGCCACGTTCACGCCGAACCGTGAGACGCTGCTCATGCACCCGGGCGACACGATCAAGATCCACATGTCCGACGCGCCAGCCCCGGGCGGCGGCAAGGCCTTCGAGGTGGTCATCGATGACCTGACGCAGCACACGTCGGGCTCGATGCAGGCCTCCGCCGCCAACGGCTTCCAGAACACCTCGATCACCGACTGCTCGGGGACTCCGTTCAACTTCCAGCCGGAGTTCTCCACGGCGGCCCCGGCCAACGTCGTCCCGTGGGCCGCCATCCAGACGGACGTCAGCACCGAATTCGAGACCGGGCACTGGGAGTCCTGCGCCAACCTGAGCGACCCGATCACCCCCAACCCGCTCGACCCGTCCGACACGGGCGGCACCTACAACGAATGCTCCGGCCCGTACGAGAGCGCGGGCCCGCCGGACAGCACGACGCCGGAGACCGGTGACGCGGAGTGCTACTTCGCCGGCGATACCCATCCCGGCTTTGACGGGCCCGGCACCAGCTCGCCGCCGGACCTGGCGACGGGCTGCCAGGACAACGTCTTCCAGAACGGCGACCTCGACTTCGACGGCAGCCCGTACTGGACGGAGTGGCCGACAGGCACCCAGCCGAACATCTACCCGGCCACGTTCGTCGAGCAGTTCCCGACGACGGCTGGCAGGCAGTACCCGCGGTACTTCTTCCAGACCGATGTCGCGCTGAGCGAGTCGTCCTGCACCGGGACCACCCTGAGCGGCTGCACGGTTCCCCCGCAGGGCCCGGCGGGTTCTACCCGTACTGGACCGCGTCGCACGCCGGCGGCGCCTGCGCGCTTGAGTTCGGGAACGTGTCTGGCCGCGGGCCGTTCCTGACCGATTTCGGCAAGGACGCGCAGTACGGCCAGAACCAGTTCGCCACCCTGGGTTACCCCGAGTTCGAGGGTCCCGCACTCCGCAACGCCTGCGATTCGCGGTAGGCGGATCGCGACGAGCCGGGCGGGGGCTCGCGCCGCCGTCGGCGGCGCGAGCCCCCGCTCACGTCACGGCGGGTTACTGCTGCCGGGCCGTGAAGCCGGATCCCCCGTTCAGGGGGCCGGCGGTGGCGAGCGTCTGCCCGTCGCGGACCATCTGAACGCGGTAGGCGTGCGTCGACGCGGCGGGCGCCCACCGCCCGTTGACGCAGAATTGCATGTTGGAGAAGGAAACCGCTCCCCAGCGGGGGAAGGGCACGAAAGGGCCGGTCGGGCCGGGCGGCCCGCTATTCGGGTCCTCGACGACAAAGGACGGGTAAGCGTCGAGGGAATTGAATTTCACGACCTTGGTGAAGGACCGCCCGCTGGTGACGTCCGCGAGCGACATCCGCCATTCATCCTTCGACGCCCGCCCTACCTGAACTATCGAGGCCGCGATCTCGTCCCCCGGGCTCACCGGGATGAGGGGGTACTCCGAGTGCGGTGATCCGGGCACGAGCTCATACCAGATCCCCTGAATTACCTGGCCCTGATCGGCACCCGGGAAATAGGCGAAGGTGCCGACCTGGATGATGTTCTGCACCGTCTCGTTCCACCCGCCCACGCCGACCCAGACATCCTCCTGGCCGCTGGCCTTCCCGGTCCTCACCGACGGTTCCGTCCACTCGGCGCGGACGCCGGAAACCCCGTTCACCGGGAACGTGTACCCCGCCCAGTGCTCGCTGGCCGCCGTGTCCCATCCCGCCACGGCGGCCGGCGACGCCGCCGGGAACGGAGGCGCCGTTGAGGGAGTCGCTGGCGGCGAAAGGGTCACCGCCGGCGACGAGGGAGGCGCCAGCGAGGAGGCCCCGGCAGGCGTTCCCGACGTGGCCGCGGCTGAGTGCCGCGTGCTTTCCCCGGCGCCCCTGGTCCCGGCCGGCCCCAGGCTGCACGCGGAAACCGTCACGGCGCCCGCGAGGCCAAGCACGACAAGGAACCGCCTGCCGCGGGCGACGGCCAGCGGGAAGGCCACCTTGACATCACCCCTTATCGTCTCGCGGCCCGCGAGGCGGGTCAGGCCCCGACACGTCGAAGACCTCGGGCACCGGCACGCCCCGGGCGCGAGCACGCGCCATGACCTGGGATTCGTGAATAACTTGCTGGGCTTCCCTGCCATCACGGTACCGGCGCGGCGCCCGGCCGCCGCCGATGTCGTAGACATCGGCGTTCCGGCCCGACCCGATCAGCGTTCCCGGCACTTCAACGACCATGGGCCCGAGTCTGTCATCACGCTGGCGCCGGCGGCAGGCCCGGCTGAGATCGCTGTCCGGCGGCTACTATCAGGACCGCTACCGCTGTCAGGCCGCGCCGGATGGAGGACCCCGTGGATCCCGAGACCGTAGACCAGAACTACGCCCAGCTACCGCGCCAGGCACAGCAGACGGCGGCGCAGATCCAGGCCGGCTACCCGCAGCCCGGCTTCGCGATCTTCTAGCCAGGCAGCCGCGTGCAGATCGACGATCTCCGCCGGCTGATCGTCCTGGCTGACCAGGGCCAGGTCACCGATGCCGCCGCCGCCTTGCGGATAAGCCAGCCGAGCCTTTCCCGGCTGCTGGGCCGGGTGGAGAATGAGGTCGGCACCCGCCTGTTCGAGCGGGATTCCACGGGGGTGCGGCCCAACCCCTACGGCGAGGTGGTCCTTGCCGCCGCGCGTGACATCACCCAGCGATATGACCAGCTCCGCGAGGATCTCGCGGGGCTGCTCGACCCGGACGCCGGCACCGTTCGCCTGGCGTTCCTTGACTCACTGGCCACCTCCCTGGTGCCGCGCATCCTGCACGATTTTCGCCGCGAGGCGCCCCGCGTCCGCGTCGTGCTGCGCCAGGAGCCCGGCCATGAGATCCTGCGCGACCTCACCTCCGGCATGTCCGACGTGGCGCTCACCTCCCCGCGCCCGCCAGACCCCTACGGATGGCTGCCCCTGCAGCGGCAGCGGCTGGTGCTCGTCGTCCCCGTGGGGCACCGGCTCGCCTCGCGCGGCCAGGTGCGCCCGGGTGAACTGGCGGGCGAGGACTTCGTGACCGTGCCACGCGGCTTCGGGTTCCGTTCCGTCACCGACGGGCTGCTGGAAGCGGCGGGCGTGCGGACGCCGCGGGTATCGTTCGAGATCGGCGACCTGCTCACCATCGAAGGACTGGTTGGCGCCGGCCTGGGGGTGGCCATCTTGCCTGAGCAGTTCGCCGGCGCCTCCGGCACGATAGGGATCCCCCTCGCCGCCACCGGCAGCGAGCGCGTCATCGGCCTCACCTGGCGGACCAGCCACCCGCTCAGCCCGGCGGCGGCGAGGCTCCTGCAGTTCCTGCGGCACGCCGGGCCGCTCGGCTAACGGCGCCGCAAGCCTGGGGCGGCGCGCGGCCGGCCTGAACCGGGTGGCGCCCGCCGGGGGCCATGGCCGACAGTGGGTTCATGCGGGCCGATGATGACGGCGAGGATCTCCTCGCCGGTTACGTGAGCGGGCCGGCCGCCGCGACCCAGGCGACCGCCGTGGCGCTGGCGCGGGCGGAAGCGGCCCGCGCCGTCGTGCTCGTCGAGGGGGTAAGCGATCAGATCGCCGTGGAGACGCTCGCCGGACGGCTCGGCCGCGACCTGGCCGCCGAGGGCATCGCGGTCTTGCCCGTGGGCGGCGCCCACGGCATCACCCGCTACCTGCGGCGGTTCGGCCCCGAGGGGACCGGGGCGCGGCTGGCCGGGCTGTGCGACGCGGGCGAGGCGCACATCGTGCGGCGGGGCCTGGCGGCGGCGGGCCTGACGGTGTCCGGCTCGAGCGCCGCCCTGGAGCGGCTGGGGTTCTTCGTGTGCGTCGAGGACCTGGAGGATGAGCTCATCAGGGCCGCCGGGCCCGGGCGGGTGACGGAGGTCTTCGCCGCGCACGGGGACCTCAGCGCGTTCCGCGCCATCCAGCGACAGCCCGCATGGCGGGGAAAGGACGAGGCGGCCCAGTTGCGGCGCTTCCTCGGCGCGGGATCACGGCGCAAGCTCCGCTACGCCCGCCTGCTGACCGATGCGATCAGCCTCGACCGGATACCGCGGCCGCTCACCGCCCTGCTCACGGCCGTGCCCGCGCGCTCGCGGTCATGACAGCTTCAGCGACGGCTTGTACATGTCCAGCCACACCGCCAGGTCAAGTGCGCGCTCGAGGCCGTGGCGGGATGCCTGGGTGATCTGGGCCTGCGCCGTGACCGCCCGGGACAGCCAGTCCCGGCTCACGATGTCGAACACCGGGTGACCGGGGCTGGACAGGTACTCCCGCGCGGTCTTCTGCAGCTTCACGGTGTACCCCGGATCCTGGGTGGAGGGGTACGGGGACTTGACGCGGTCCACCACCGACTGCGGCAGCACGTCGCGGGCGGCGCCCCGCAGCAGCGACTTCTCCCGGCCGTCGTAGGTCTTGAGTGACCACGGGGCGTTGTACACGTACTCCACGAGCCGGTGGTCACAGTACGGCACCCGGACCTCCAGGCCGACGGCCATCGACATCCGGTCCTTGCGGTCGAGCAGGATCCGGACGAAGTGCGTCAGGTGCAGGTAGCAGATCTTGCGCATCCGCCACTCGAAGTCCGATTCCCCGGGCAGCCGCTCGATCTTGGCCACCGACGTGTCATAGGCGTCCTGGACGTATCGCGGCAGGTCCAGCGACCTCGGCGAGGCCGGGCACCAGGATGCTCTCGGCGCCGCCGAACTGCTCGATGAAGCGCACCAGCCACGGGAACGTGGTGGCCCGCTGGGCTTCTGGGTCGAAGAACTGCTGGTACCCGCCGAAGACCTCGTCGGCGGACTCACCGGACAGGGCCACGGTCGAGTGCCCGCGGATGGCCTTGAACAGCAGGTACAGCGAGGCGTCCATGTCGCCAAGCCCCGCCGGGAGATCGCGGGCCCGGACGACCCTGGACCGCACCTCCGGGTCGGCGAGCTCGTCGGAGCTGAGCACGATGTCCTGGTGCTCGGTCCCGGATTTTTCCGCGACGTCGTGGGCGTAGGGCGTGTCCGGGGTGGCGCGCATCTCGTCCGGCACGAAGTTCTCGGTCTGCCCGACGAAGTCCACGGCGAAGCTGCGGACCCGCTGGCCCGCCTCGGCCAGCTGCCTCGCGGCGATGGCGGTCATCACGGAGGAGTCGAGGCCACCGGACAGCAGCGTGCACCGGGGCACGTCGGAAACCAGCTGGCGGCCCACGATGTCTTCCAGCAGCTCCCGGACGCGGGCCACGGACGCGGCCTGGCCGTCGGGGTGCGGGCGCGTCTGCAGGGCCCAGTACCGGGTGGTGCGCGGCCCGCTGGCGCTGACCGTGACGATCGTCCCCGGCTCCACCTCGCGCATGCCCTCCCACACCGCGTGGCCCGGAGTCTTGACGAACGTGAACAGCTCCCGGATTCCGTCCAGCGTGACGGTGTGCTCAGCGGCCGGGCAGGCCAGGATGGCCTTGGGCTCTGAGCCGAACAGCACCCCGTCGGGGGTCTCGTAGTAGTAGAGCGGCTTGATCCCCATCCGGTCGCGGACCATCACGAGCTTGTCCTCGCGGGAGTCCCAGATCGCGAACGCGTACATGCCGTTGAGCCGCTCGGCCGCCGCGTCGCCCCACTCCAGGTAGGCGTGCAGCACGACCTCGGTGTCGGAGGCCGTCGTGAACCGGTGGCCGCGCCGGATGAGCTCGGCCCGCAACTCGGTGAAGTTGTAGGCCTCTCCTGAGTAGACGAGCGCTACCGTGCCGCCGGGAGTGTCCGCGCTCATCGGCTGCCGCCCGCCGGGCAGGTCGATGATCGCGAGCCTGCGGTGACCGAGCGCGGCGTGCTCGACGAACCAGGTCCCGCGGTCATCCGGCCCCCGGCAGGACATTGTTTCCGTCATCGCCTCCACGGTGGCCCGCTCGGCCCGCAGGTCGCGCCAGAACGAGACCCATCCCGTGATCCCGCACATGAGGCACCCTCCGTCTTATCGCTCACCCCATGCGGCGCGCCCGTCCCTTGACGAGCGCGGCACGCCGCATGCGTTAGCCATCCATATGAATATTTCGTTACCCAGAGCTTCACATCTGTATCTCAATGTGATGAAGAGCATGCCAGGGGATGAGGGAGACAGCCGCTCATGGGCGCGCGACAAAGCGGTCGCGACCAGCTTGGCACCCCCATGAGCCAGATGGGTGCCAGTTTGTGCCGCATGACACCCGATCACGCTTGCGCTTGTGCCTTACGTGTGCCATTCTTGTGCCATGGACCTGACGCCGTACGTAGCCAAGCTCAGCGCCGAGCTGGCGGTAGCCGCCGAAGCAGGCGGCGAGGACGCCCGTGCGCTCGCCGAGCGCCTCATCGCGCCACTCGACTCGGCGGTGCGGCTCACGCTGCTGGAGGCCCTGTCCTCCGCCGCCGACGAGATCACCAGGGACCTCGCGCCCGGCTCGGTGGAACTGCGCCTGCGCGGCCGCGAGCCGAGCTTCATCGTCACTCCGCCGCCCGGCGACGATTCCTACGCCGTCGCCGGCACCGCCCCGCCCGCCCCCGCCGCCCCGCCGCCCGCCGCCGACCCGGACGACGCCGCGATGGCCCGGATCAACGTGCGCCTGCCCGAGCCGCTGAAGGCGCGCATCGAGGAAGCCGCGGCCCGGGAGAAGATCTCCGCCAACGCCTGGCTGGCGCGCGCCGCCGCGGCCGCCCTGGACAGCACTGCCGCCCAGCGGCCCGTCAACCGGGCCGGCATCGGCGGCCAGCAGTTCACCGGCTGGGTCCGCTAGCCCGGCCGCCCCTCTCACTTTCGACCATCACGCAAGGGGATAATCATGCCTCAATTCGAAACGCCGGAGCCGATCGCCGTCACCGTCGACATGCTCCTCGGCGACGTCGAGGTCATCGCCTCGGACCGTACCGACACCGTCGTCGAGGTCCGGCCCTCCGACGCGGCCAAGAAGGACGACGTGCGCGCCGCCCAGGAGACCAAGATCGATTTCGCCGCCGGCACCCTCACCGTGAGGGCACCGCGGGGGTGGCGGGTGTACACGCTCGGCGCCAGCCCGTCGGTCGACGTGACCATCGAGGTGCCCGCTGGCTCCCGGCTGCTCGGCACCGCCAGCTTGTGCCGGTTCCGGGTCGCCGGCGAACTGGGCCAGTGCGAGCTGAAGACCTCCGCCGGCGACCTGCACGTGGAGAAGGCCGGCCCGCTGGAGTTGCGGACCTCCGGCAACATCACGGTCGACCAGGTGGTGAGCAGGGCGAACATCACCACCAGCACCGGCATCGTGCGCGTCCGCGAGATCAACGGCAGCGCGGTCGTCAAGAACTCCAACGGTGACAGCACGATCGGCGAAGTCCTCGGCGACCTCCAGGTGAACGCGGCCAACGGCAACATCACGGTCGAGCGCCCGCGCGGTTCGGTGACCGCCAAGACCGCCAACGGCAACATCCGCATCGGCGACGCGTCGCGCGGCACCCTGCAGCTGGAGACGTCGGCCGGCGAGCTGGAGGTGGGCATCCACCCGGGCAGCGCCGCCTACCTGGACGTCAAGGTCAAGAGCGGCACCCTGCAGAACCTGATGGACGCCGCCGGCCAGCCGTCGCCGGGCGAGGAAACCGTGCACGTGTACGCACGCAACTCCTTCGGCAACATCATCATCCGGCACGCCACCGCCGTCTAGCGCCCGCCAGCACAGACACCACCAGCGGCGCCCGCGGTCACCTTCCGCCGCGCCGGCGCGCGAGCGCGCCGTTCTCCGAGTCGTTCACAAGAATTCGCTGACCCCTGAAAGGGCTGAATCGCATGAGCATGCCGTCTTCCGCTATCGCCGTGCGCGGGCTGCGGAAATCATTCAAGGAAAAGCCGGTGCTCGACGGCATCGACCTGGACATCGAAGAGGGCACGATCTTCTCGCTGCTCGGCCCGAACGGGGCCGGGAAGACGACGACCGTGCGCATCCTGTCCACGCTGAGCAAGCCGGACGCCGGCCGCGCCTGGATCGCCGGGAAGGACCTGGCCACGGAGCCGGACGCGGTACGCGCCGCCATCGGCGTCACCGGGCAGTCCGCCGCCGTCGACGGGCTGCTCACCGGCTTCGAGAACCTGATGCTGATGGGCCGCCTGCACCACCTGGGCAGGCGCGAGTCGCGGCGGCGCGCCACCGCGCTGCTGGAGAAATTCGACCTGGCCGAGGCCGGCGGCAAGCCGCTGGCCACCTATTCCGGTGGCATGCGGCGCAAGCTGGACCTGGCCATGACGCTGGTGGGCAAGCCCAGGATCATCTTCCTCGACGAGCCGACCACCGGGCTCGACCCGCGTAGCAGGCGCACCATGTGGCAGATCGTCCGCGACCTCGTCGTCCAGGACGGCGTCACGGTCTTCCTCACCACCCAGTACCTGGAGGAGGCCGACCAGCTGGCCGGCCGGCTCGCCGTCCTTGACCAGGGCAGGCTCGTCGCCGAGGGTACCCCGGCCGAGCTGAAGAAGCTGGCTCCCGGCGGCCACGTGCGCCTGCGCTTCACCGACGCGGCCCAGCTCGACCAGGCCGCCCGCACGCTCGCCGCGAGCAGCCGCGACGAGCAGGAGCTGACCCTCCAGGTGCCCAGCGACGGCGGCGTCCGGTCGCTGCAGTCCCTGCTGGACCGGCTCAGCCAGGCGAACCTCGAGCCGGCCGCGCCACCGTGCACACTCCTGACCTGGACGACGTCTTCCTCGCCCTGACCGGCCACCGCGCCCGCCCCGGCGCTGCCCACTCCCCCGCCCCCTCGATCACGGACAACGGAGCAGACCAATGACCACCGCCGCCTACGCACTCTCCGACACCCGCACGCTGCTGCACCGCAACCTGCTGCACGCCCTGCGCTATCCCGCGATGTCGCTCAGCACCCTGCTCATGCCGCTGGTCTTCCTGCTGCTGTTCAACTACGCGTTCGGGAAGGCGCTCGGTGGCGGCATCGGCGGAAGCTACATCGACTACCTGGCCCCGGGCCTGCTGGTCATGACGGCGACCTCCAGCATGGTCGGCACGGCCGTGTCGGTGTGCACGGACATGACCGAGGGCATCGTGGACCGCCTGCGGACCATGTCGATCTCGCGGTTCGCGCTGCTCGCCGGGCACGCCCTGGGCAACTGGATCCAGACCGTGGCGGCCATGGGCGTGCTGCTCGGCGTCGCGGTGGCCATCGGCTTGCGGCCGCACGCGGACGCGCTGCACTGGCTGGGCGCCATCGGCGTCGCCGCGCTGACCGCCTGGGCGCTGACCTGGGTCGCCCTGGCCATGGGCCTGTCGGCCAAGGCCCCGGAAGGCGCGAGCAACCTCCCGATGCCGGTCATCTTGCTGCCGTTCCTCGGCAGCGGGTTCGTGCCGGCCACCTCCATGCACCCGGGACTGCGGCAGTTCGCCGAGTACCAGCCGTTCACGCCGATCACCGAGACCCTGCGCGGCCTGCTGCTCGGCACGCCTATCGGCACCGACTGGATCGCCGCGGTGGGCTGGTGCGCAGGGCTGTTCGTGGCCGGCTACCTGGGGTCGCGCAGGCTCTTTGACCGGCGCGCCGGGTTCTGACCGGCTAGCATCGTGCGCCATGGGATCGATGCGCGATCGGGGCAGGGCCTTGTGGGGCCTGGCCGGGATGGGCTGCCTGGCGATGGCCGCGGTCACCGCGTGCGCGGGCGCGCCCGTCACCCCGCCGAGCGCGGATCCCGGTGCCGCGACGACCGCGCCCGCGCCGGGCGTGCCGGTCGCCGTCGCCTCTGCCGTCGTCCGTCCTCCCGCGACGGCGTCACGCGCGCCCGGCACGACCGCCCCCCGGCAGGCCGCGTCACCGGTGCTCGCCGCGAGCCCGGGCGGCGCCATGGTCGCCGCGGGTAATCCAGGCGGGCACGCGACCGTCCCGGCGGCAGGCGCGGCGGTCGCCACCAGTCACCCGGACCGCGTGATCGGTAACGGCACGCCAGCCAGTTGCACGTCGGCGGCCGTGGTCGCGGCGGTCGCGGCGGGCGGCGTCATCACGTTCAGCTGCGGCCCGGCGCCGGTCACGATCACCATGACCGCCACGGCCACCGTGGCCAGCACCAGTCACCTGGTGGTGCTGGACGGCGGCGGGAAGGTGACGCTCAGCGGCGGCGGTAATACCCAGATCTTGTCCATGAACGCCGGCTGGGAACAGCAGTGGCCCCAGCTCGTGGTGCAGAACCTCACCTTTCGTGACGCCTACTCGGGCACTGCGCAGGCCAGCGGGAAGCTCCGTCTACGGCGGAGGGGCCATCTTTGACGAGGGCGGCCAGCTCAAGGTCGTCAGCTCCGCGTTCGTCGGCGACCGCTGCTACGCGAGCGGCCCCGACCTCGGCGGCGGAGCGATCCGTGCCGTCGGCATGTACCCGGCCAGCCCCGTCTACATCACGGACGACACCTTCAGCGGGAACAGCTGCTCCAATGGCGGCGCGCTCAGCGGCCTATACGCCCACTTCGACGTCATCAACAGCTCGCTGACCGGCAACAAGGCGATCGGCTGGGGCGCGAACCCAGCCCAGGCCGGCACCCCGGGCGGCGGCAGCGGCGGCGCGGTCTACACCGACGGCAACCAGTACGACCTCAGCGTCGCGGGTACGGTCATGCGCGACAACACCGCCCGCGAGGGAGGCGGCGGCATCTTCTTCGTCGTTAACTCCGGCGGCGGGACCCTGCGCATCGATTCCTCCACGCTGCAAGGCAATTCCAGCGGCGAGTTCCAGAACGCCCCCGGCATCTTCGACAGCGTGAACGGCCAGGACACCCAGCCCGTCGTCGTCGGCTCCTCGATCGGGTAACGCGGTCATCCCGCCCGGGCGGACGGTCGTCGCGCCCGGCTGACCAGCCGTGGTAGGGACCCGGCCGCTGGCGAGCGGCCACGCCTGGAGTCTGCCGGCGAAGCTCGCGGTGAGATAATTACAGTGATACCGAGATTACATCCCTAAGAGGAGCTTCCATGGAACTCGGCCTGCACATCGCGGACTTCACCTGGAACGGCGGTGCCGCGACGCTCGGACCCCAGCTCGCCCGCCACGCCAAGAACGCCGAGGACGCGGGGATCACGCGGATCACGGTCATGGACCACTTCTGGCAGATCACCGGCGTCGGCCCCGCGGAGCACGAGATGCTCGAGGCGTACACCACGCTCGGTTTCCTCGCCGCCCACACCGAACGGGTGCTGCTGCACACGCTCGTCACCGGCGTCGTCTACCGCCAGCCCGGCCTGCTGGCCAAGCAGGTCACCACCCTCGACGTGCTGTCCGGCGGCCGGGCCGGCCTCGGCATCGGCGCGGCATGGAACGCCGAGGAGTCGCACGGCCTGGGCCTGCCGTTCCCGCCGACCGCGGAGCGGTTCGAGCGGCTGGAGGAAGCCATCCAGATCTGCCTCCAGATGTGGTCGCCGTCGGAAGAGCCCTACGAGGGGAAGCACTACCAGCTGGGCCGCACCCTGAACTCGCCGCAGAACATCCGCAAGCCGCGTCCGTACCTGATGATCGGCGGCGGCGGCGAGAAGAAGACGCTGCGGCTGGTCGCCCAGTACGCCGACGCGTGCAACCTGTTCGGCGGGCCGGAGTCGTCCCGCAAGCTGGAGGTGCTCCGGCAGCACTGCGAGGCGGTGGGCCGGAACTACGACGAGATCGAGAAGACCTCCATGGTCGCCATCGACCCGACCACCACCAGGGACGAGTTCCTGAAGGCCGCGTCCCCGCTGCGCGAGGCCGGGTTCGCGGCCACCTACGTCTTCGCCAGGGACATCACCGAGCCGGAGAAGATCATCGACCTCCTGGGCTCGGCGGTTCCCGAGCTCGGCTAGCCCAGACCCGCCGTGGAGCCGGCCGGGCGGCCGGGATCCAGGCGCGGGCCGGCCCGCGCCTGCCGGCCCGCGCCCAGATCGTGTCCCGGTGACCGGGAGCGAGTCCCTTCGGCCCGGGTGAACCGCGAGAAGATGTGGGACGCGCAGCAGGAGGAGGCCCGATGGGCGCTGACCCGCCGATGACGGACGAGGAGTTCCGCGCGACGGTGCGCGCCTGGCTGGCCGACAACCTCGCCGGCGAGTTCGCCCCGCTGGCTGGCCGGGGCGGCCCCGGCCGTGAGCACGAGCTCGTCACCGAGCGGATGGCCTGGGAGCGCCGGCTCGGCGAGGGCCGGTGGATCGGCCTCGGCTGGCCCGTCGGGGACGGCGGGCGCGGGCTGCCCTGGTCGCGGCAGGCCATCTTCCACCAGGAGTACGCGCGGGCCGGCGGCCCGGGCGGATCGGCCACATGAGTGAGCAGCTGCTGGGGCCGGCACTGCTGATGTTCGGCACGCCCGAGCAGAAGGCCCGCTTCCTGCCGGGCATCTTGTCCGGCACCCAGGTCTGGTGCCAGGGCTACTCAGAGCCGGACGCGGGATCCGACCTCGCCGCCGTCCGCACCCGGGCCGAGCTGCGCGACGGCCAGTGGCGCCTGCACGGCCAGAAGGTCTGGACGTCTCTGGCCCACATCGCCGACTGGTGCTTCGTGCTGGCCCGCACCGACCCGGCGGCCGAACGGCACCGGGGACTGTCCTACCTGCTGGTGCCCATGCGCCAGCCCGGCGTCACGATCCGCCCGATCAGGCAGCTCACCGGCACGTCGGAGTTCAACGAGGTGTTCTTCGACGACGCCCGCACTGACGCCACCGCGATCGTCGGCGCGCCCGGTGACGGATGGCGGGTGGCGATGGGAACCCTTGGCGTCGAGCGCGGCGTTTCCACCATCGGCCAGCAGGCCGGGTTCCAGCGCGAGTTCGAGGAAGTCCTCGCCGAGGCCCGCCGCACCGGCGCGATCCGCGACCCGGAGATAGCCGGGCGCGTCACCGACGCCTGGATCGGCCTGCAGGTCATGCGGTACACCGTGCAGGCGACGCTAGGCGGTGCCGCGGGCGCGGCCGGAACGCTCCCCGATCCCGTGGCCCCGGGCACGGAGGCGAACATCGTCAAGCTGCTGTGGTCACCGTGGCGCCAGCGCCTCGGTGAGCTGGCCGTCGACGTGGCGGGCCCGGACGCGACCCTGACCGGGCCCGGCTACGAGCTGTCCGATGGCCAGCAGCTGTTCCTGTTCGGCCGCGCCGAGACCATCTACGGCGGGTCGTCCGAGATCCAGCGCAACATCATCGCCGAGCGCGGCCTCGGCCTGCCCCGGGAGTAAGGCAGTGGAGTACGCGGACTCTCCGGAGCAGGCGGCGCTGCGCGAGGTCGTCCGCGGCTTCTGCGCGCAGCACGCCGCCCCGGCCGGCGTCCTGGCGGGCGGCACGCCCGCGGCCAGCGTGTGGAAGCGGCTGGCCGGGGAGCTTGGCCTGGCCGGCCTGGCGATCGGCGACCAGTACGGCGGGACGGGCGCGGGCCTGGCCGAGGTGGCGGTCGCCGTGCAGGAGCTTGCCCGGGTGCTGCTGCCGGTCCCCTACCTGTCCACGGCGGTCGCCGGCGCCGTGCTCAGCGCGGGTGACCCCGAGGTGGCGCGGGAGCTCCTGCCCGGCCTGGCCAGCGGGGAGCTAACAGCGGCGTTCGCTCTCGACGCCACGCTGACCGTGCGGGACGTCACCGCATGGGACGACGGGCCGTCCGGCCTGGCCGGGGTCCCGGGGCAGGCGCTGATCTCCGGGACCGCGCGGAACGTCCTGGACGGAGCGGAGGCCGGGCTGTTCCTCGCGCGGGCCACCAATGACGCGCTCTACGCGGTGCGCGCCGCGGCCGCGATCGTCGACCCGGCCGGGACGCTGGATGAAACGCGCTCGCAGGCGACGGTGACGTTCCAAGACTCCCCCGCCCTCGCAACCGGAGTGAGCGCCGTGCGGTCCAGCAGCCTGCTGCGGGCGCTGCTCGCCGCCGAGTCGGCGGCGGCGGCGCAGCGATGCCTGGAGGTCACGGTCGCCTACCTTCAGACGCGGCGCCAGTTCGGCCGGGTGATCGGCGGCTTCCAGGCGCTCAAGCACCGGTGCGCCGACCTGGCGGTGGAAGTGACGGCGGCGCGGTCGGCCGCCGCCGCCGCCGTCTCGGCCGCCGCCGCCGACCCCGGCCAGTTTGACCTCCTGGCCGCGCTGGCGAAGGTGTACTGCGGCGACGTCTTCTGGCACGCGGCGGCCGAGATGGTCCAGCTGCACGGCGGGATCGGGTTCACCTGGGAGCACGAGGCCCACAGGTACCTCAAGCGGGCCAAGACGACCCAGCTCGTGCTGGGCACGCGGGGCGAGCTGCGGCGGCTCGTCGCGGACCTTGCCGGGCTGCGATGATCGCGCCAGCGGGCCGGCCAGCTCGCTAGCTGGCGGGCCGGGTGGCGACGCCGTGCAGGAAGATCGCGGTGATGTCGTCCGCGAGCCGTTCGGCGCAGGGGTCATCCTCGGCGTGGTGCCAGCGGCCGGACAGCCAGACGGCGTCGCGGACGAGCCGGTGGAAGATCCTGGGCGAGACGTCCTGGCGGAAGCTGCCCTCGGCGACGCCCCGCTCGATGACGTCCAGCCAGGCCTGCCGGACGCTGGCGCTGGCGGCCAGGACCTCCCTGAAGCGCGGGTCCTCCCGCAGGTACGAGAGCTCGTTCTGGTAGATCGTGGTCGCGTGCGGCTTCTCGCGGGTCAGCTGCACCGAGGCGAGGATGAGCGCACGCAGCCCGTCGGCGGCGTCCCCGGTCTGCGCCAGTGCCTTCGCGTAGCGGTCCTGGATGGCCGTCAGGAAGTCCATGAGGATCTCCCTGGCCATCGCGTCCTTGGAGTCGAAGTGGTAGTAGAGGCTCCCGGACTGCACGCCGACCGCGTCGCCGATCTCGCGGACCGTCGTGGCCTTGATCCCCTTGCGGGCGAACAGCTCGGCCGCGCTGGCGAGGATCTCTTCACGGCGGGCAGGAGGAGCGGTCATTCGAATAGTCTATCAAGCGCTTGCTGCATCGAGGTTTCCATGCCCTCTCTGTGACGGTGCGCCGGCCACCCCGGGAACCGGACAAGCCGGGATGTATGTTTCATCCCCGGTTCCTGGTCAGGCGGGGGGCACCTGAACCAGCGGTTGACGCTTGCGCGCCGGGCCCAGACGATGACACCACTTTGCCCGCCGCCCGCTCCGCCTGCGAGGAACCCATGTACCTGGCCCACTTCCCGCCGAGACGCCGCCGGCTCTGGTGGCCCGCCGCCGCGGTGGCCACGCTGACGCTGGCCGCACTGACCCTGAGCGGAACCGCGGGCGCGGGTGGTACCGCGAACGCGGCGACGCCCGCCGTCAACGTCACGGTCAACGCTACCGAGGGACTCGGGACGGTCCCGTCCACCGCGTACGGCCTCAACCAGGCGGTCTGGGACTCCCAGATGAATTCCTCCGCCTCGGCCGAGCATGCTCAGCCAGGCGGGCATCGGAATGATGCGCTACCCCGGCGGCTCCTACGGCGACGCGTACGACTGGCAGACCAACACCGTCACGGGCGGCTTCGTCGCGCCGGGAACCAACTTCGACTCCTTCATGGGCACGGTCAAGGCGGTGGGCGCCCAGGCGATCTTGATCGCGAACTACGGTTCGGGGACCCCGCAGAAGGCGGCGGACTGGGTCCAGTACGCCAACGTCACCAAGGGCTACCACGACCAGTACTGGGAAATCGGCAACGAGAATTACGGCAACGGGTATTACGGCGCGGACTGGGAGACCGACAACCACGCCAGCAAGAGCCCGGCCACCTATGCCCAGAACTTCATCCAGTACGCGAGCGCGATGAAGGCGGTCGACCCGACGATTAAGATCGGCGCGGTCCTCACGCTGCCCGGCAACTGGCCCGACAGCGTCGTCGCGTCCGGTGACTCCATGGACTGGAACCAGACGGTGCTGTCCCTCGCCGGCTCGTCGATCGACTTCGCGATCGTGCACTACTACCCCAACCCCAGCAGCGCGGCGGACGCCCTGCAGACCCCCGAGCAACTGCCGGGCGAGATGGCCCAGCTGCGGCAGGAGATCGACCAGTACGCCGGCCCCAACGGCCCGAACATCGGCATCGCGATGACCGAGACCGACTCCAATTACGACATGGACACCCAGCCGGGTGCCCTGTACGCCGCCGACACGTACTTCACCGCGCTGGAAAACGGGGCCTTCACCGTCGATTGGTGGGACACCCGCAACGGCGAGACCACGGTCGGGACCGCTCCGGACGGCGCGACGGATTACGGCGACGAGGGCATCTTCTCCAGCGGCCAGTGCAATAGCGGCAATGCCTGCGAGCCCGCGCTCAACACGCCGTTCCCGTCGTATTACGCGCTGTCCATGCTGAGCAAGGTCGCGCAGCCGGGCGACACGCTGGTCAACTCGGCGTCAGACAACTCGCTGGTATCGGCGCACGCGGCCCGTAACGCCAATGGCGACCTCAGCGTCGAGCTGGTGAACAAGGACCCGTCCAACGCCTACACGGTCAACCTGCACTATGCGGGGTGGCAGCCGGCCACCGCGACGCCGACTGTCTACACCTATGGCGATGAGGCCAGCTCGATCACGCAGGCGCAGCAGGGCTCCAGTGGCACCCAGGTCATCCCGCCTTACTCGATTGTCACGGTGAAGCTCACGCCGTCGGCGACGAACCCGGTCAGCTCCACGCTGTCGGCGCCCGGCCAGCCCACGGCGAGCGGCGTCTCCGGGTCCTCGGCGACGATCTCCTGGCCGGCCGCGACCGGCGGCAGCGTCACCAGGTACGAGGTATACGAGCAGCTCGGCACGAACAGCGTCCTGCTCGGCGAGTCAACCTCGACCTCGTTCACGGCGCGCAATCTCGTACCGGGCACCTCCTACACCCTCAACGTCCTGGCCACCGACCAGCGGGGGTTCCTCTCGCCGCCTTCACCACCGGCCACGTTCATCACGACCACCCCATCCAATAGCACCTGCGCGGTGAATTACGACATCAGCGACGGCTGGGGAACCGGCTTCGTGGCGAACATCAGCATCACCGACACCGGCCCCAACCCGATTACCGGATGGACGCTCGCGTTCAGCTTCCCCCGCGGTACCGAGTCCGTCTCCTCCAGCAACTGGAACGCGAACTACTCCGAGAACGGCCAGAATGTCATCGTCACGCCGCTGAGCTGGGATAACTTCCTGGCACCGAACAGCGGCAACACGCTGAGCATCGGGTTCGTCGGCAACCAGAACGGCGCGTACCCGTCACCCGCCTCCTTCACTCTCAACGGCACGGTGTGCACCACGACCTACTCCTCCTGATCAGCCGGCGGTGAGCAGGGCGGCGCGACAAGCCGCCCTGCTCCTGGCTTTGCTGGTAGCCCGGATCGTCCGGTTTTACGACGCGCCGGCATCCGGCTGCCCGCGACTGTCACCGGATGGGACTAGCGCGGCCGGATCAGGTTCGGTGCCTAGCTCCGGCGAATCCGGTTCGCTCGGGCCGGCGAAGGCAGTCCGCCGGGTCCTGGGGCCGTACAGCAGCAGCTCGGCGCACTTGGCTACCAGGGCAAGCGCCGCCGCCGCGCGCATCTGGACCATGATCGTGGGCAGGCCGGCCTCGTACAGCAGGGCGGAGGCGATCGCCCCTGCGAGCAGGATGACCCTGGCGGGCGTGCACTCCCGCAGCAGCCAGCGCTCAAACCTGCCGAAGACGAGCCCGAGGAAGAAGAAAAGAAGGAGCAGCCAGGGAAACGAGAGCATCCCGATGTAGGTGCCCACCATGCTCGGGATGTAGTTGATCTGCTGCAGGCCGAAGTCATCGATCTGCAGTTGCGCCGGGTTAATGCCTGTCCCGTGCGCGAGTTTGCTGTTCCACAGGAAGCTGGGGACGGCAAGGAGCAGCGATTCCGGCACGTAGCCAGCGCCCAGCCGAGGCTGCCCCCCGCTCATCGATTGCAGGATCGCCCCCGCGAAGTCAACCCCGGCCTCCCGGCTCGCGAACTGGGCGACAAGCCCCGGCATCGGAGGGTCGCTCACTGAGGACGCGCCGAGCAGGCCGCCGCCGAGCGCGCTTACCCGGCTGCCCAGGCCGCTGTTGGCGTAAAAGATGCCGCGCCCCTGCTGCGCCCGTACCCCGTTGATCGCGAGCATGGCCACCACCGCCAGCAGCGCTGCGGCCAGGAGCTGACGGCGCTGTAGCCGGATGCCGGCGAAGGTCAGCACAATGATCAGCGCGAGCCCGTCCATCAGTATGGGGGTGCGCTCGCCGGCCAGGGCGAGCAGCAGCGACTGGGCGATCAGCGCCGGCAGGAACCACCGGGTCCCGTGCCGCAGCACGAGCGCAACCGCTGCCGCGGCGATGATGACGATGAAGAAGGTGGAGACCAGGTTGGTTTCCAGCGGGGTGCCCGCGCCCCTCGCGCTGCCGTCGTTGTAGCCCCGGCCGGCGGCGGTGACCACGGCCATCGGGACGCAGGTCGCGGCGAGTACCCGGAAGTCGAGCACCCTGGTCAGGGCGGCCAGGCTGACCGCGCGGGACGGCCCGTCCACCTCCGCCTCCACCCGCTCCGGGTGCGTTAGCAGGTAGGCAATGGTGAAGGCCAGCATGACGACCGACATGATCAGGTCGGCCCGGTCGGTAAAGCCGCGCTTGACGCCGATCGCGAAGCGGTCCTGGGCGCTGACCGACGGGATGGCCAGCAGCGCGGGCGCGATGCCCAGGTCGACGGTGGACGCGAGCATGAACAGCACCACCGGGCGAAGCAGCCAGCGCCGCCCGACCCGGTGCCTGAGCAGCACGAGCGATACCGCCTGCGCGAGCAGCGCGGCAAGCAGGATGGCACTCACGCGCGTCCCCCTCCGATCGTGTGCGAACTGACCCGCCAAGCCCCTCGCTGCCGCGACGCCCGCCGGCCGTCACGCGGAAAACTGCATGCTGAGCGTACACGACCAGACACGCTAAGCGCTCAGGACGAATGGCGGTTACTTCATCGACTTGATCGTCTGGCCGCCCAGGGAGTCGCCACCGGAGACCTCGGCGTTGTGGGCGTGCGCGAGGTGATGCAGGCCGAAGACCGAGTCCATCCCGGCCTGCAGGCCCATGAGGTCCTCGACCTGGTTGACCGCCTTCTTGGTCGAGGGCGAGGCCGAGGCGGCGGCATCCGCGCGATGCTGGCGGCCAGCTCCATCGTCTCGGGCTGCCAGCTCGTCGCGCGGCACCACGCGGTTGACCATGCCGAGCTCGCAGCGCGCGGGCGGCGTCGATCCGCTCGCCGAGGAAGAGGAACTCCTTGGCGATGCCGCGGGCCCATCACGACGGGTGCGCGAAGTACTCGACGCCGGGGATGCCCATCCGCACGACCGGGTCGGCGAAGAACGCGTCGTCGGAGGCGACGATGAGGTCGCAGATCCAGGCCAGCATCAGGCCGCCGGCGATGCACGCGCCCTGCACCATGCGCGATGGTCGGCTTGGGCAGCTCCCGCCAGCGGCGGCACATGCCCAGGTAGACCTCGGACTCGCGGGCGTACCGGCTCTCGGCGCCCGTCCTTGCCGACGTGATCCCACCACAGGCCCGCCTGCCGCGGGAACGACTGGTGCGATGTCCCGGCCCGGCGTGCCGATGTCGTGGCCCGGCGGAGAAGTGCTTGCCCGCGCCGGCGAGCACGATGACCTTGACCTCGTCGTCGTCGGCGGCCCGGTAGAAGGCGTCGTCGAGCGCGTAGGTCATCGCCGAGTTCTGGGCGTTGCGGTACTCGCGGCCGGTTCATCGTGATGACGGCGATCGCCCCGCCGCGCCGGTAAAGGACAACCTCGTCTTCCTCAACGGCCGGCCACGGTGGACTCGGTCATGACCTTCAGCCTTCCTGCTCCTGCTCGGTTTCCTGGTGCACCGTATTCGCTGCCGAGCGGGCGGCGAACTCCTCGCGGGCCGGTCGGACACGCCCGACAGGTTGCAGCTCGAACGTGAAGCCCTGCTCGTAGCGGTAGCTGCGCTGGACGTCCCACAGGTCGATGCCGTTGAACGACTCCTTGGCCATGCGGATGACCGACCGGGTCCTTGGCGGCGATCTCGCCGGCCAGCTCCAGCGCGGCGGCGCGCAGCTGGTCGCGGGCGGCACGACCGCGTGGACCGACCCGAACGCGTGCAGCTCGGCGGCCGTGGCGGTCGCCGACGGTGTACATCATGGCCCGCATCTTGTGCTGCGGCACCAGCCGGGACAGGTGGGTGGCGGCGCCGAGCGCGCCGCGGTCGACCTCCGGCAGCCCGAACGTGGCGTCCTCGCTGGCGACGATGATGTCGCGTTGCCCGACCAGGCCGATCCCGCCGCCGAGGCAGAACCCGTGCACCGCGGCGATCACCGGCACGGCGCACTCGTAGATCGCCGTGAAGGCCGCGAAGCAGCCGCGGTTCGCCCCGAGCAGCGCGCTCGAACCCGCTCGGCGCGCTGCATCTCCTTGATGTCGACGCCGGCGTTGAAGCCGCGGCCCTCGGCGCGCAGCACGACCACGCGCACGCGCCGGCGGCCTGCCCGGCGCGGACCACCTGGCCGGCGAGCTCGAACCAGCCGGCCACCGGCAGCGCGTTGACCGGCGGGTGGTCACATGACGACCTCGGCGATGCCCGCCGCGGCAAGCACCTCGGTCCGCACGCGATCCATGCATGGCCCTCCCTTTCCCCTACGGGTGCTGGCTGCTGACACGACACGACCTCGCCGGTCATGTAGGAGGAGTAGTCGCTGGCCAGGAAGACGATGACGTTGGCGACCTCCCACGGCTCGCGCCGCCCGGCCGAACGCCTCGCGGGCGGTCAGCTCGGCCAGCGCTTCCTCGGTGGTGACCTTGGCCAGGAACGGGTGCATGGCGATGCTCGGCGACACGGCGTTGACCCGGATGCCGTACGTCCGCGACGTCCATGGCCGCGCACCGGGTCAGCGCCATGACGCCCGGCCTTCGCCGCCGCGTAGTGGGCCTGGCCCGCCTGGGCGCGCCAGCCGAGGACGGACGCGTTGTTGACGATGACTCCGCTGCCGCGCGGCACCATGTGCCGCAGCACCGCCCGGGTGGCACGGAACGTGCGCGGTCAGCGTGACGTCAAGCACGCGGCTCCACTGCTCGTCGGTCATGTCGACGAGCTGGCCGTCGCCGCCGAGGCCGACGTTGTTGACGAGCACGTCGATGCGGCCCAGTCTCGGCGGCGACGGTGTCGATGAGGTGGTCGACCTGCGTCCTGCACGGTCACCGTCGCAGGGATCGCCAGCGGCTTGCGGCCAGGTCCCTGGCCCTGCCCAGCTCGGCCAGCCGCTCGGCCGCCTCGCCGAGCCGCCGCTCATGCCGGTCGCTGATCGCGACCGTCGCGCCCTCGTCGGCGCAGCGCTGCGCGGTCGCGAACCCGATGCCGGTGCCCGGCCGCCGCCGTCACCAGCGACTGTCTTGCCGGCGAGCAGCCCGTGCCCGGTTCCAGGAAGGCCAGCTCCGGGAAGACCAGCTCCGGGAAGACCAGGCCCCGGGCCGCCCAGGGCGGCGGGATCAGCCATGGCCCGCTCCCCGCTCAGGCGGCCCAGCACCTCGGTGGCCTGGCCGATGATCCGGTCGATCAGCTCGGCGCAGCTGGGGATGTCGTCGATGAGGCCGACGACCTGCCCGGACGCGCTGACGCCGATGTCGGTGCGGCCCTCAAGCAGCGCCGCGCGGTACAGGACCGGCGCGTTGGCGGCCATGAGGACCTGGGTCCACCGCAGGTCGTGATGCTTTTTCATCTGCGATTCCCTCGCGGATCATGTCAGGCCAGGACGTGCCGGTGATCCGGTGGAACAGGACGGCACCGCGGACGGCGCGGACGATACGGCGCGCCGCGCCACTTGCTGTTATCATGCCGACCTGGCCCGCGTCGAGCAGCCGCTGCGGCACGCCGTCGATCTCGCTGGTGACGACCGTGTCGGTGACCTTCTTGCTGAGGTACAGCTGCTTGACCTCGTCGGCGACCGGGGACTCCTTAGTCAGCAGGAAGCGGGTGCCCATGGCGATGCCGGCCGCGCCGTAGGCGAGGGCGGCGACCAGGCCTCGGCCGTCGAAGAAGCCGCCCGCGCCGATCACCGCGATGTCCACCGCCCCGGCGACCTGCGGCAGCAGCAGGCTCGTCGGCACCACGCCGGTATGCCCGCCGCCCTCGGCCCCCTGGACGACGACCGCGTCCGCGCCCCAGGCCCGCGACTTTCTCCGCGTGCCTGACCGCGCCGATCGACGGCACGACGATCAGGCCGCCGTCCTTGCACCGCGCGATGAGCTCCTGCCGGGGAGCGAGCGCGAACGACGCGACCTTGACGCCGCGCGAGATCAGCAGGTCGATGCGCTTGCCCGCGTCGGGCTGGTCGGCCCGCAGGTTGACGCCGAACGGCTTGTCGGTCAGCGACTGGACGGCGGCGATCGCGCCTGCCAGCTCCTCGTGCGACATCAGGGCGCTGGCGAGGATGCCCAGGCCGCCCGCCGCGGACGCGGCGGCCGTCAGCCGGGCATCGGACACGTACCCCATGCCGGTCGCCACGATGGGGTACTCGATGCCGAACAGCTCGGTGATCCGGGTGCGCAGCGCCGGATGGGGCACCGCCGGCGTGGTATCTCCCGCTCGCTCCGCCGCCCGCCTCCGACCCTCGATCATGGGGGAACCTCCGCGTAGCGTGCTCCGCTGGGGTCGATGACCTCGCGGATCAGCCGGAGCTCGGCGGCCGTCGGCTGCCGCGTGACGGGCACGTCGTCGCCGATGACCAGGCCGAAGCCGGTGGCCGCGACGACCTCGGCCACCGTGACGCCGGGGTGGACCGACAGCAGCCGCATCCGGTGCGAGGCCGGGTCATAGTCGAACGTCGCCAGGTTGGACACGACCCGGCGCAGCGCCATGTACCGGGTCGCGGCCGGCCCGGCCGCGGACGCGCTGTCCCAGCCGACCCCGCAGACCATGTCGACCCGGCCGGCGAACACGCGCGGGCTGTGCCTGGCCACCCAGTAGCTCGTCGGGTGGCTCACGGCGTTGCCGGGGGCGCCGCGGACGCCGAGCAGTTGCGCCTTGGGCCGGGCGTGGTCGCCGATCGCGGAGATGTTGGCGTTGCCGAACGCGTCGATCTGCGCGGGGGTCATCATGACATGCCGTTTCCCGCTCCAGAGCAGGTCGAAAACCGCGCGGTAGGGCAGCCAGCTCTCCACCGGGTTGCCGCCGCCGGGGGTGTCGCCGACCGCCCAGGTGCCGGCGACGACGTGTGCTTCCCCGTCGGTCAGCAGCAGGTCCGGCTCGAACGTGTGCCGGGCCAGCCGCGCGCCGGCGAGCGGGATCGCCCCGAAGGGCGACGCGAGGATCTCCCCGTCACCGCGAAAGGCCTCGGCGCAGGCGATGACGCAGGTCTCCGCCCGGTCAGCGGGCCGGGCGGCCGGGCCGGCATCCGGGCCCGCGGCCGGGCCGTGCACCGCCGTCACCGTGTTCCCTCCCTCGCCGCCAGGGCGGCGATCGCCGACTGGTAGTCGGCCTCGCTCCCGTCGAGGAACCGCTGGCGAAAGTCCGCCCACGCGCCCGGGTCGGCCGCCGCCGCGACGTAGGCCCGCTGGAAGGCCTCGTCGCGGCCATAGTCAGGGACGCAGGAGGTGAAGTGCGCGCCGCCCGGCGCCGCGACCACGCCGGTGACGTGCGCGCGGGAGATCCGGATGGTCGACGGGTGCGCGGCAGCCGTCAGCTCGGCCGTGGGCACGACCCGCTCGCAGGACACGTACGCCATGCTCGGCGGCCGCGCAGAACAGGTCGTCGAAGTACGGGTCCGGGCCGAGGAACTGGGCATTGCCGCGCTCGTCGGCCCGGTTCATGTGCACGAGGGCGGCGTCGAGCCGCAGCGCGGGCATGGCGATGAGCTCCTCGCCCTCGTACGGGTCGGTGACGGTGCGCAGGTCCGGGTTGGTGCCCGCGACCAGCGAGCCGAGGCCCGCCCGGGTGGGCAGGAACGGCAGCCGGGTGGCCGCCGCCTGCAGCGCCGAGCTGGAGCATTCCCTCGTCATACTCAGCGACCTCGATCTGGCCCTGCTGGCGGGCGGCGCGAAAGTGCGGGTCGAGCGGGATGCTGTCCAGCGACACGAACCCGAAGACGAGCTTGCGCACCTTGCCCGCCGCGCACAGCAGCCCCACGTCCGGCCCGCCGTAGCTGACCACGGTCAGGTCGGTCAGGCCCGACCGCGCAATGGCCCGGACCAGGGACATCGGCTTGCGCCGCGACCCCCAGCCGCCGATGCCGATGGTCATGCCCGACCGCAGGCGGCCGGCGACGTCGTCGGCGGTCATCCGCTTGTCCGCCACTCACGCCTCCCCTGCGGGCCGGTGCTGGCGCGGCACGCGCGGGAGCCTGAACTTCGCGACCTTGCCGAGCGGGGTGCGCGGCAGGCCGGTCACCGCGATGGTCACCGCGCGCGGGACCTTGTAGTTCGCGATGCGCTCGCGGGCGAACGCGATGACCTCGTCCGGATCGGGCGCGCAGCCGGGCTTCGGGACGACGAACGCGTGCCCGACCTCGCCCAGGCGCGGGTCGGGCACGCCGATCACCGCGGCCTCGGCGATCAGCGGGTGGGTGGCGAGGAGCTGCTCGACCTCGACGGGGTACACGTTGAACCCGCCGGTCTGGAAGACCTCCGCCAGGCGCCCGGTGACCGTGAGGTACCCCTCGTCGTCCAGGCGGCCGACGTCGCCGGTATGCAGCCACCCGTCCGCGTCGATCGCCTCGGCGGTGGCCGCCGGGTCGTCCAGGTAGCCCATCATGACGTGGTAGCCGCGGATGAGGATCGCGCCGTCCTCGCCGGGCGGCAGGAACCGCCCGCTGGCGTCGGCGATGGCGATCTCCGTTCCCGGGATCGCCGTGCCGACCGTGGTGAGCACCTTCTCGGCGGGAGCGCCGGGCGGCGGCATGGTGGCGGTGCCGGACACCTCGGTCAGGCCGTACGGAGCGTACACCGTCTCGACGCCGAGCTCGCCGCTGATCCGCTCCATGAGGGCGCGCGGCACGCTGGCGGCCCCGGTGGCGACCGCCCGGATGGCGAGGGTGAAGCCGTCGCGCCTGGGGTCGTCGAGGATGGAGAGGAAGAGGGTAGGCGGGCCGGGCAGCACGGTGATCTTCTCGGCCTGCGCGATCGTCAGGGCCGCCTCGACGTCGAACATCGCCAGCGGGTACATCGTCGCCCCCGCGGTGAGGCAGGCGAGGATGCCCGCGCGATAGCCGAAGGTATGGAAGAAGGGGTTCACCAGCAGGTACCGGTCCCCCGCGCGCAGTCCCATCCCCTCGGCCCACGCGGCGGCGTTGCGCACCGCCGTCCCGTGACAGGTCATCACGCCCTTCGGGGTGCCGCTCGTGCCCGAGGTGAAGACGATGTCGCAGAGGGTATCGGCCGTGAGCGCCGCGATCCGCGTGTCCACCTCGGCGGGATCCACGGTGGCGGCGTTCGCCAGGAAGTCGCCGAAGGGCCGGGCCGCGGGATCGCCGCTGGACCCGACCGCGACGATGGCGCGCAAGTGCGGCAGTCCAGGCAGGAGCGGCCCGGCGGCGGGACCGGCGGCGGCCGCCTCCGCGTCGGCCCGGCGCAGCATCTCCAGGTACTGGTTGCCGAGGAAGCCGTCATCCACCGCCAGCAGCGCGACCCGCGCCCGGGCGAGCAGGTAGTGCGCCTCGGCGCCCTTGTAGCGGGTGTTGACCGGGACCAGGACCGCCCCGGCGGCCAGCGTGCCGAGGGCGGCGATGACCCACCGCGCCGAGTTGGGCGCCCAGACCGCGACCGTGTCACCGGGCCGGACGCCGGAGGCGATGAGCGCGCGGGCGAATTCCTCCGCCTGCGCCGCCAGGGCCGCGTAGGTCAGCCGCAGGCCCGGCTCGGCCACCGCCACGGCATCGGGTGCCCGCGCGGCGGCGGCCCGCAGGGCCGACGGGACGTCGGGCGGCTCGGGCTGCTCGTCCACTGACCGGGAACCCCCTCTAGCTTGCCGCCGCGATTGCCTCTAGAACTGCATCTGGAGGGCAGCTTAACCTGCCTAGCAAGCGCTTGGTAGATCCCGCAAAGGAGGACCCGGGAATTGGGAGCAGACGCGTTCCTGGTGGCGGCGGCGCGGACGCCGGTGACGCGGCGCAACGGTCCCCTGGCCGGCGTCCATAGCGCCGACCTGGGGGCGCACGTGATCGGCGCGCTCATCGAGCGGTCGGGCGTGGACCCGGCCGCGGTGGACGACGTGATCCTCGGCTGCACGGACACGATCGGCTCGCAGGCCGGCGACATCGCGCGGACCGCCTGGCTGGCGGCCGGCCTGCCCGACCACGTCCCCGGGGTTACCGTGGACCGGCAGTGCGGGTCCTCCCAGCAGGCGGTGCACTTCGCCGCGCAGGCCGTCATGTCCGGCACCGCCGACGTCGTCGTCGCGGGCGGCGTGCAGAACATGAGCGCCATCCCGATCTCCGCGGCGATGATCGCGGGGCAGCAGTACGGTTTCCCTGACCCGTTCTCCGGCTCGGCGGGCTGGCGGCGGCGCTACGGGGACGTCGCCGTGTCGCAGTTCCGGTCGGCGGAGATGATCGCCGCCAAGTGGGGCATCACCCGGCGGGCGATGGAGGAGTGGGCGCTGCGCAGCCATCAGCGGGCCGTGACCGCGGCCGACGGCGGCTGGTTCGCCGCGGAGATCGCCGCCTACGGTGACGCCGCCGCCGACACCTGCCCCCGGCGGGACACGTCGCTGGAGAAGATGGCGGCGCTCCCGCCGCTTGAGCCGGACGGCCTGATCACGGCGGCGACGTCCAGCCAGAACTGCGACGGCGCGGCGGCCCTGCTGGTCATGTCGGAGCGGGCCGTCCGCGACCACGGCGTCACCGCCCGGGCGCGCGTCCGCCACATGTGCGTGCGGGGCGCCGACCCGGTCTGGATGCTGACCGCGCCCATTCCCGCCACGCAGCACGCGCTGGCGGGGGCGGGCCTGCTGATCGACGACATCGACCTGTTCGAGGTCAATGAGGCGTTCGCGTCCGTCGTCCTGGCGTGGCTGGCCGAGACGGGCGCCGACCCGGAGCGGGTCAACGCCTGCGGCGGCGCCATCGCGCTCGGCCACCCGATCGGCGCGACCGGCGCCCGGCTGATGACCACGCTGCTGCACAACCTGGAGCGCACCGGCGGACGGTACGGCCTGCAGGTGATGTGCGAGGGCGGCGGGCAGGCCAACGTGACGATCATCGAGCGGCTGTGACGGGCGGCCCCGACGGCGGCGGCCTCCACGGGAAGGCGGCCATCGTCACGGGAGGGACGCGCGGCATCGGGGCCGTCATCGCGGCCCGGTTCCTCGCTGAGGGAGCGTCGGTCCTCGTTTGCGGCAGGAACCAGCCCGGGCGGCTGCCCTCGGGCGGCGGCCGGACGGCGGAGTTCGCCGTTGCCGACGTGCGGAGCCCGCCCAGGCCGCGGCCCTGGTCGAGCAGGCAGTCGCCCGGTTCGGGCGGGTCGACATCGCGGTCAACAACGCCGGCGGCGCGCCGGGCTGCGACGCCGCCACCGTCTCGCCGCGGTTCGTGGAGCGGGTCGTGGCGCTGAACCTGCTCGCGCCGTTCTACGTCGCCCAGGCGGCGAACGCCGTGATGCAGGGCCAGCCCGAGGGCGGCGTGATCATCAACATCGGCTCCGTGGCCGGGATCAACCCCAACCCGCACGCCGTGCCGTACGCCGCCGCCAAGGCGGGCCTGACCATGCTCACCCGTGCCCTCGCCCTGGAGTGGGGGCCGCTGGTGCGAGTCAACCAGGTCACCGTCGGCCTGGTCGCCACCGACGACGCCACCGAGCTCTACGGCGGCGAGGACGGGCGCAGGGCCATCGCCGCGCTCATCCCGGCCGGCCGGATGGCCACCCCCGACGACGTCGCCAGCGCGTGCCTGCTGCTCGCCTCTCCGCTGGCCGGCTATGTCAGCGGCGCGGACCTGCGGGTTGACGGCGGCGGCGAGGTCCCCGCCCGCTTCGTCGCCGCGCGGCCGGGCCCGCCCGGCTAGGGCCCGCCACGACCGCCACCCCGGTGCGGCCTCCGTCGACGTCGAGGACCGTGCCATGGACGAAGGAGGACTCATCTGACGCCAGGTACACCGCCGCCGCCCCGATGGCCGCCGGGTGCCCCGGGGCCCGGCCGGCGTGCCGCGCATGAACGCCGTCGCGGGGAAGTCCCGGGCCGGGTCCCAGTCGGGGGCGCGGATGACTCCCGGGGAGATCGCGTTGACGCGGATCCCCCGCGGGCCGAATTCCGCCGCCCAGGCACGGGTCAGCGTCTCCAGCGCGCCCTTGGTCGAGCTGTAGAGCGAGCTTTGCGCGATGCCGAGCCGGGCGATCCACGAGCCGAGGTTGATGATGACCCCGCCTCCGGCGCTGGCCATCAGCGGCGCGACCGCCTGGGTGAGGAAGTACGGGGCCTTCACGTTCACGGCGTACACCCGGTCGAAGGTGTCCGCGTCCGTGGTCAGCGTGGTGCCGGGCGGGTAGATGCCCGCGTTGTTGACGAGGATGGCGATGCGGCCGCCCAGCACGCCGGCCGCGTCCCGCGCCAGCGCCTGGCTCGCCGCGGGGCTGCCGTCCAGTTCCGCCGGCACGAAGTCCGCCTTGCCGCCCGCCTCCCTGATCTGGCTGACGACCGCCCGTCCTCGGTCGCCGTCGCGTCCGGCGACGGCCACGTGGGCGCCCGCGGCCCCCATCGCGATGGCGATCTCGCGGCCGATATTGCTGGTGGCCCCCGTGACGAGAGCGGCCTTGTCCTGCAGTCGTTGTGTCATGCCAGCGAGGCTAGGCATTGTATTTTGGACCCGCAAGTCCAGAATCTACCTGCCCCTGAGGTAGCTGATCAGCGTGTCCATCGCCGCCTCCAGGTGCGCCGTGCTTCCCGTGGAGCGCAGCACGCAGACGCCGCCCTGAATCGCCGCCACGAACGCGGCCGACACCTGGTCCGCGTCGAGGCCCGCGCGCACGAGGCCCGCGCGCTGCATGGAGCAGATGCCCTGG
>CAVTLB010000027.1:0-104878 GCA_963735415.1 uncultured Actinomycetota bacterium
CAAGGTGGCGATCTGGGTCGGGGTGAGCACGGTACCCGGCCAGACCTTTTAGCGGCGGTCCAGGGCCTGGTCTAGGTTGAGGGCGGCGCTGATCAGGGCCAGGTGGGTGAAGGCCTGCGGGAAGTTGCCGAGGGCCTCGCCTGAGTGGCCTACCTGCTCGGCGTAGAGGCCTAGGTGGTTGGCGTAGGTGAGCATCTTCTCGAAGATCATCCGGGCCTCTCTTACGCGGCCCAGCTCTGGTCAGGGCCTCTACGTACCAGAACGAGCAGAGGCTGAACGTGCCCTCGCCGTCGGCGATGCCGTCTACGCCGGTGAGCGCGTAGCGGTTGACCAGGCTGTCGGAGACTAGCTCGTCGCTGATCTTGTCCAGGGTCGCGAGGAAGCGCGGGTCGGTCGGGCCGGCGAACTTCACCAGCGGCATGACCAGGACGCGACGCGTCGAGGAGCTGGCTGCCCGGGTACATGACGTAGGTCTTCAGGTCGGGGTCCCAGCACTGCTCCTGGACGAAGCGATGGGCCGCGCGGCCAGCTTGCGCCATCGCTCGACCGGGGCGGGCAGGCCGCGGTCGCGCGCCAGGCGGCCCGCCCGGTCGTAGGCGACCCAGGTCATCAGGGCGGAGTAGGTGAACCGCTGCCGCGGGCCGCGGATCTCCCAGATGCCCTCGTCGGGCTCGGCCAGTGCTTGCTCAGCCAGTCCAGCCGCTTGGACAGGCCCATCCACAGGTCGTAGGAGATCGGGACCTCCTTGTTGTAGAGGTACACCGAGTCCATGATCTCGCCGTAGACGTCGAGCTGCCGCTGGCCGACCGCGCCGTTGCCGATCCTGACCGGCTGCGCGCCGTCGGTAGCCGTCCAGGTGGTCGAGCGTCGTCTCCGGGAGGTGATCGCTCGCCGTCGACGGTGTACATGATCATGACGTCGCGTTCCGCCGTGGCCGTCTCGCAGCGCTTCTGCAGCCAGTCCATGAAGCTCGCCGCCTCCTCAAGGAAGCCGAGTCGCATGAGGCTGTAGACGGTGAACGAGGCGTCCCGCAGCCAGGCGTAGCGGTAGTCCCAGTTGCGCGCGCCGCCCGGCTCCTCCGGCAGGCGACGTGGTCGGGGCGGCGATCAGGGCGCCCGTCGGGTGGTAGACGAGCAGCTTGAGCGCGAGGGCGGACCGCTGCACCGTCTCGCGCCAGCGGCCGCGGTACCTGGACTGGGCGAGCCAGCCCTGCCAGAAGTCCTGGGTCCTGGTGAACAGGTCGTCGGTCTCGCCGATGGTGATCGGGCGGACGTCGCCGTTCCACTCCAGGTGGAAGTCGGCGGACTCGCCCTCTTCCAGGGTGAAGGTGGCGGCGACGCCGTCGTCCTCGGCCTTGAGGCTGACGTTCGTCCGCAGCACGGCGCGGCCGAGCGGCGAGGTGAAGACCGCGCCGACGCCCTGGATGACCTGGAGCTCGTGGCCAGCCGGCCGTAGTCGAACGCCGGGTGGCAGGCGAGCTCGAACGTGGCCCGTGCCGCGGACCGCGCGGGCCTGCCTGACCAGGAGGTCGCGTGCCCGCCCGGTACTGCGTGTCTCCGGGACCATGAAGTCGATGACCTCGCCGACCGCGTCCTTGCCCTGGAACCGGGTGAGCAGGATGTTGGTGTCGGGAAGGTAGAGCTGCTTCGGCTTGGCATAGCTGGTGCGGGCCGTGCAGCGAGAAGTAGCCGCCCTTGTCTCTTGTCGAGCAGGGCGCCGAACAGGCTCGGGGCGTCGAAGCGCGCCGGGCAGTACCAGTCGACCGTGCCGTCGGTGCCGACGAGTGCGACCGTGCGCAGGTCACCAACGATGCCGTGCTCCTCGATCGGGAGGTAGCCGTGCGGCGGCCCGATCCGGGTGGTCCCGTTTCCCGGGGGGAAATGCTCCATTCTTCAAATGTTCGGGCGCGCTCGTTACAGGCGCGTTTCTTTCCGCCGGTCCATCTACCGGTCAGTCCGCTGGTTCGTGTGCCGCTCGAATATTGAGTTGTAGTTGTCTGAGCTGGGGTTACGCGGCGTGGTGATACTCGTTGATCATCCCGGCGACGACGGGTTTTCGGCGGACTTATCGAAGGTCGGCCACGTCCCTGACGGGCTGCGCTTCCATGTCCGGGGGCCGCTGCCGCCGGGACTGATGCGGCCTGTGGCCGTTGTAATGGCTCACGTACTCGCAGAGCACCAGGCCCGGGTGGCGTTCGCCGAGGATCAAGGTCCGTGCCCCGGTCGGGTGCGCGGTCACCCCGGCCACGTGCAGCCTGGGGGTGCCGTGCTCGATCGAACACCAGCATTATGTGGAATCTAAATGTCCGGTTTGGTTGCGTTTGCCTTGGCGGACCTCGATGATCGGCAGGAGGGCCGGCGCTGGCGATGCGCCGAGCTGGCGGGGTGTGGCGCCTGCGGGGGTGGGAATGTCGGCGAGGCGGCCGAGGAGAAAGTCCAGCGCGGCCTGGCCGTCGGCGGCGGCGCCGGAGGTGACTGCCTCGCGGTCGAGGAGGATCTCGATGGTGCGGATGTTCCGGGCGAAGTACCCGGCCTCGGTGTAGGCCCTGGCGAGGGTGCTGAGGTGATCTTCGCGTAGTGCTGGGTGGTGGCAGGCGTCCGGTGCCCGAGCCAGGCCTGCAGCTCGAACAGGGTCATCGGCTCCTTGGCGTTGTAGAGCTGGCTGGCGATCGTGGACAGGGCCCGGTGGCTGGTGATGTTGCCGCGGACGTCGGCGGCCGGGACGCCGGCCTTGGCGCGTAGCGCCGGGATGATCGTGCGGTTGATGTAGGTCTTGCCGACCGGGTGCGCGCGGACGAAGAGCATGTCGACGTTCTCGCTGGTCTTGCGGTCCAGTCGCGGGGGCTGGGCGGGCCGCAGGGCCTGCCAGGCTTCGATGGCCTGCCCGATGATCGGGTCGACGGGCTTGGTGAACGCGGTGCCGGTCTTGTTGACCGGTATGTCGGGCAGGCAGACGGCGTCGGCGGCGAGGACCTCGCGCGAGTCACCGGGGATGGGCAGCCCGTCGTGCTGCCAGCGGATGCAGCCGGCCCGGAGCCGGGTGATCTCATCGCTGCGCAGGCCCGAGAACTGCCAGGTCAGCGTGAGCGCCCGGATAGCTCCAACATGGGGGCCTTGACCTGCCGCTGGAGCACGGCGACCTGATGGCGCAAGATCAGGATCTCGGCATCCTTGGCGCGATCGGACCGGGCGAGCAGGGCAAGCCAGCCGAACACCCGCAGCGCCGTGAGGTAAGCGAGTCGCAGTGCACGAGCGGTCCAATGTGCCGCAGCGCACGGCTCCCGCGCAGCCAGATGCCGAACTTGCCCCGCCCTGGCCCAGGAAAAGGACCAGGTCAACGGCATGACAGGATTTCCGGCACCCACACCGTTCGGCCCAGGCTGACCCGAGAATCCGCAGGTCAGCGGCCTGTGTCAGCCCCGGGCCAGGTCCCGGCTGATGACCAGCCGCTGGATCTGGTTGGTGCCCTCGAAGATCTGCATCACCTTGGTCTCCCGCATGTAGCGCTCCACGGGGAAGTCCCTGGTGTAGCCGGCCCCGCCCAGCACCTGGACGGCGTCGGTGGTGACCTTCATGGCGTTGTCGGTGCAGGTCAGCTTGGCGACCGACGCCTGGCGCGAGAACGGGCGGCCGGCGTCCTTGAGCCGCGCCGCGTGCAGGTAGGTGGCGCGCGCGGAGGTCACGGCGGCCTCCATGTCGGCCAGCAGGAACGCCAGCCCCTGGTGGTCGATGATCGGCTTCCCGAACGTCTCGCGCTCCTTGGCGTACCGCACCGCGACGTCCAGCGCACCCTGGGCGACGCCGGTGGCGACCGCCGCGATGCCCAGCCGCCCGGAGTCCAGCCCGGCCAGGGCGATCGGCAGGCCCTGGCCCTCCGCCCCCAGCAGCCGCCCGGCCGGCACCCGGACGTTGTCGAACAGCATCGTCGTCGTGACGGAGCTCATCAGCCCCATCTTGTCCTCGGGCGTGTCAGCGCGCAGGCCGGGCAGGCCGGCCGGCACGAGGAAGCACGAGATGCCCCGTCCGCCGTCGTCGCTGGTGCGGGCCATCACCTTGTAGAAGTCGGCCTCTCCCCCGTGCGTGGTCCATGCCTTCGCCCCGTTGATCACGTACTCATCGCCGTCACGGACCGCCCTTGTCCGCATCGCCGCCGGGTCGGAGCCGGCGTGCGCCTCCGACAGGCAGTAGGCCCCCAGCAGCTCGCCGCTGAGCATGTCCGGCAGCCACCTCTGCTTCTGCTCCTGCGTTCCCGCGTGATACAGCCCGAAGCAGCTCAGCGCGTGCACGCTGGTGCCGACGCCGACGGCCGCCCACGCGGCGGAGATCTCCTCCAGGACCTGCAGGTAGACCTCATAGGGCTGCCCGCCACCGCCGTATTCCTCCGGGTAGGGCAGGCTCAGCAGCCCGGCCCGGCCGAGCTTGCGGAAGACCTCACGGTGGAAGGTGTGCGTCCGCTCGGCCTCGTCGGCCAGCGGCCGCAGCTCCTTGTCCACGATGTCGCGCGTGCAGCTCGATCAGGTCTTCCGACTCCTGCGTCGGCATCAGTCGCGTGGCGGGCATGCGGCCTCCAGTCATTGCAAAACAGGGATCACCCCCATCATCGCGAACGGTATCGCCCGGCCGCCAGCCCGGCCGGATGATCTCGGCACGCAGGACGCCAGTGGCGCTGTCGTCGTCGACGCCCTCCGGCTGGAAGGTCCCTGAGCAGTCGCTGCCTTGCCGGATGGGCCCAAGGCCCGTGACGGTGCCGGTGACGGCGGTGCCGTTTCCAACGGTATCGACGTGCCAGCCCGGCGCCCGCCCGGGCGCCGGGCGCGGCGGCGGCGGTTCCTCCGGGCTCTCGGCTGAAGATGACGGCGCCGCATTGACGCGCGATTATGGCGCTCATTAACGAAGGCGCACATAGCATGGCGTTTCCGAATTGCATCGTTTTCAGCGCGCCCAAGGAACGGCCCTGGCCTATTGCGGTCATGATTAAATTGCTGGCGGTAAATGTACGCGGGCGACGGGGCGGGGGCCATGGGCGGAAAGACGCTGAGCGGTGAACCGGGGCGCGGCAGTGACGCTGACCGGACGGCGGGCGCTGACGCGCTCGGAAGGGCCGCGAGCCTGGCGGGGATCGCGTCGAGCGTGGCCACCGTGGCCGGGACCGCGCAGACCCTCAGGTCGGGTGACTGGCTCTGGGTGCTGTCCGGCGGGGGAACCGCGGTCTTCCTCGTGTACGCGGCATGGCGGCGGCACCGCGTCGCGATGGCCGCCAGCATGCTGCTCCTCGCGGTAGTCGCGCTGGGCGGCTTCCTCGCCCGCTCCCGCGTCCCGGCGCAAGCCAGCGGGACCCCGCCGCTGGCGGGGGGTACCGCCCCGGTCGCCTCCACCGCCGGCGATAGCGCCGTCGGTAGCGCCGGAGCGACGTCCGCGGGCACGCCGGCCATGCGGACGGTCGAGGTCACCTTGCCCCGGCACGCCGCCGCCGACGTCGACCCCGCCGGGCCTCCCGTCGTGGCCGGCGGCCAGAGCGGGCCAACCGGCAGCTTCGACCTTTACCACGACGCGGGCGAGGTGATGGCCGACGATATCCGCACGCCTGACGGCATGTACGGCTACCCAGCCGCGACCAGCCCCGATTCGGCCTACGCGATCTGCTCCGACTACACCAGCCCGGATCCTTCCCACAACGCCTACCAGACCGACATCGGGCTGTACACAGGCGAGAGCTTCTGCTTCCGCACGACCGGCGGGAAGCTGGCCTGGGCCACCATAGAGGCAGTCCAGCCGGGCACCAGCACCGTGGTTCTCCAGGTGCGCATCTGGCAGTAGCGGCCGGCCTGCTACGCCCCGGTCGCCTCCGCCACGATGCGCAGGGCCCTGGCCGACTCGTCGGTGATGATGGCCGCGACCCGGGGGTCGGCGGCGAACCGGCGGATGTCAGCGTCCTCGTTCACGGTCCACAGCAGGCAGGGCAGGCTGGCGGCGGCCGCGCGGCCGATCACGCCGAAGTCGGCGAGCTTGTAGTGCGGCGCGAGGTAGTCCGCCCGGGCCCGGCGGGCGGCGGCGATCGGGAAGACCTGCCTGTAATGGGTCCTGACGTGGCGGAGCGGCGCGTCCGTGCCGACGAGCAGGCCCGTCTTGACCGCGGGCAGCGCGTCCTTGGCCTGGGCGACGACGGCCGGCAAGAAGGACGTCACGACGACCTGCTCGACATCGACGGCCGCCCGGATCGCCGCCATCACGTCGGCGACGTAGCCGTCTTCCTTGAGCTCGACGTCCAGCCTGATCCGGCCGGCGCAGGCCTTGAGCACCTCGCCGAGCAGCGGCGGGCGGACGCCCTTGGCCGACTCGATCTCCTCGCGGGTGAGGCCGCCGACGGGCCGGTCACTGACCTGGGCGTCATGGAAGGCGATCAGCTCACCGTCGCGGGTGCGTCGCACGTCGAACTCGATCATGTCGGCGCCGACGGCGATCGCGTTCGTGAACGCGTCGATCGTGTTCTCGGCCGCCCCGGTTGCGACTCCCCGGTGCGCGACCACCATGGCCCTGGTCACGACGGGCAGTATGTCATGCCAGCGCCCCGCCCTCGCCACGGCGGGGCGCTGGCATGGCTTAGGCGACGATCAGCCAGGGGTTCTCGATCAGGCTGGTCAGCGTCTTGAGGAACTGCGCCGCCAGCGCCCCGTCGATGACGCGGTGGTCGACTGGACAGCGTGTACCGCAGCCGGTAGCGGGGCACGATCTCGTCGCCCACCACGGCCGGCTCGCGGGTGGTCGCGCCCACGGCGAGGATCGCCGCCTCCGGCGGGTTGATGATCGCGGTGAAGTCCTCGACGCCGTACATGCCGAGGTTGCTGATCGTGAAGGTGCCGCCGCTGGTCTGCGCCGGGGTGAGCTTGCGCTCGCCCGCCAGCCGACCAGCTTCCTGGCCTCCGCGCCAAGCTGCGGTGACCGTCTTGGCGTCCGCGTCCTGGATGACCGGCACGATCAGGCCGCTGTCGGCCGCGACCGCGACGCCGATGTTGACCCGGTCGTGCACCAGCATCGATGGTGCTCTCGTCGCCGCCGTAGGACACGTTGACGTCGGGGTGCTGCCGCAGCGCCAGCGCCACGGCCCTGATCAGCAGGTCGTTGACGCTGATCTTGGGCCGGCCCGCGGCGGTGAGCCTGCGCGTTCAGGTCGGCGCGGAGGTCCATCAGCTCCTCGCGCGTCGGCGGCGGCGGTCACGTAGAAGTGCGGGATCTCCCGCGCGCTGGCACACAGCCGCCGGGCGATGACCCGCCGGACCTGGCTGAGCGGCACGGCGCGTGAGCTCCTCGACGTCACCGGGGTCGCCAGTCGTTGCGGACGGTGAAGCCGTGGTGGCAGCAGCCGGATGCCCCGTGACCGGCGGGCCGGCCGCGGACGGGGGCCGACCGGCGGGGCCACCGCGGCGGCCGGGCTGACGGGCGCGTCCGGGGCCGAGGGCCGCGGCGCCGGACAGCAGGCCGCTGATGTCGGCGCGGATGATCCGGCCGCCGGGGCCGCTCCCGTGACCTGGGACAGGTCGAGGTGGTTCTCCCTGGCGAGCTTGCGGACCAGGGGCGAGGCGAGCAGCCGGGTGCCCGCGCCGGCGGGGGCGGCAGCGCCGTTCGCCGCGCGTGCCGGTCAGCGCGGGCCGGTCAGCGCGGTGCCCGCGCCGCCGGTCGCTGCGTCGCCGGTCGCCGCGGGTCCCGCGGCACCGTGGGCGCTACCAGCGGCAGCGCCGTCCTCGCCGGACGGCCTCTTGCTGTTATCAGCGGTCTCGTTACCGGCGGGAGCAGGCGGGGCGGCGGACTGCCTTCGGTGCCGTCGTCGAGCAGCGCGATCGGGGCGCCGATGTCGCGCGTTCTGGCCCTCGGGCACCAGGATCTGCGGCCAGGACGCCCGCCTGGTAGGCCTCGTACTCCATGACGGCCTTGTCGGTCTCGATCTCGACCAGGACGTCGCCGACGGCGACCGTGTCGCCCGGCTGCTTGCGCCAGGTCGAGATCGCGCCTTCCTCCATGGTGTCGGACAGGCGCGGCATCTTGATCTCAATCACGTGCGGTACTCCTAGCGCGAGCGGCGTGGCGCGGTGGCCGACGGCGGCGAGCGTCTGGCGGATGGCGGTGATGACGTCATCGCGCGACGGCAGCGCCGCGGTCTCCAGCGGCTTCGCGTAGGGCATCGGCACCTCGGCCATCGCGACCCGGCGGACCGGCGCGTCCAGGTAGTCGAAGGCGCCGTCGGAGATCGACGCCGCGATCTCCGCGCCGATCCCGTAGGTCAGCCAGTCGTCTTCGAGCGACGACGGCGGCGTGCGTCTTCCTGACCGACTCGACGATCGTCTCGCGGTCCAGCGGGCGCAGGCTGCGCAGGTCGACGACCTCGATGTCGAGCCCGTCGGACTCGGCGAGCTGCGCGGCGACCTCGGCCGCGACGTGCGCCATCCGGGAGTAGCCGATCAGCGTCAGGTCGCGTGCCCGGCCGGGTGACGGCGGCCGGCCGATCTCGGCCGGGATGTCGTCGTCGGGCACCTCGCCCTTGGTGTTGTAGAGCGCGAGGTTCTCCAGGAACAGCACCGGGTCGTCGTCGCGGATCGCGGCCAGCAGCAGCGCCTTGGCGTCGGCCGGGGTGGACGGGCGCGACGACCTTCATGCCGGGGACGAAGGCGTAGAACAGCTCGATGTTCTGCGAGTGGGTCGCGCCGAGCTGCTGGCCGCCGCCACCCGGGGTGCGGATGACCAGCGGCACGCTTCGCCTGCCCGCCGAACATGCCGTAGATCTTCGCCGCGTGGTTGACGATCTGGTCGAGGGCCAGCATGCGAGAAGTTGATCGTCATGATCTCGACGACCGGGCGCAGGCCGAGCATGGCCGCGCCGATCGCGGCGCCGGCGAAGCCCTCCTCGGCGATCGGGGTGTCGCGCACCCGCTTCGGGCCGAACTCCTTGAGCAGGCCCGCGGTGATCTTGTACGAGCCCTCGAAGACGCCGATCTCCTCGCCCATGAGGAAGACGTTGTCGTCGCGCAGCATCTCCGCGCGCAGCGTGTCGTGCAGCGCCTGGCGGTAGGTCATGATCGTCATGCGTGACTCCTCCGAAAAGAGCGGGCTGCGGCCGGGGCAGCCGGCGGGAGTCGTTCGGGACCGGCGTCGCGTAGGTGTAGTCGAACAGCGTGGACACCGTCGGGCTGCGGGCTGCTCGCGGCGAAGTCGGCGGCGTCCGTCGACGACGCCCGCGACCTCTTCCTCGATCGCCTCGATCGCGTCGGCGTCGAGCACGCCGTCCGCCGTCCAGCTTCGGCGCCGAAGGTCGCGATCGGGTCCTCGGCCTTGAGCGCGCTCGACTTCTCCTCGCGCGGACCGGTACTTGGCCGGGTCGACGACGGAGTGGCCGCGCAGCCGCTCGGTGACGACCTCGAGGAGGTACGGCCTGCCGGAGCGGGCCGCCGTCGACGGCCGTGGCCGCCGCCGTCGCGCACGGCCACCGGGTCGAAGCCGTCGACGCGGGCCGACTCCATCCGGTAGGCGGCGCCGCGCTTGTACAGCTCGGGCTCGGCCGACGACTTGCGCGACGGTGGTGCCCATGCCGAGGCCGTTGTTGATGATGACGAAGACGACGGGCAGGTTCCACAGCGCGGCGATGTTCAGCGACTCGTGGAAGGCGCCGATGGCGGTGGTGCCGTCGCCCATCGGTGCACATGACGACCTCGTCGCCGCCCCGGTAGTCGATGGCGAGCGCCGCGCCGGTCGCCAGCGGCAGCTGGCCGCCGACGATGCCGTACCCGCCGAGCAGCCGGTGGGTGACGTCGAACATGTGCATCGACCCGCCCCAGCCCTTGGAGACGCCGTCGACGCGGCCGTACAGCTCGGCCATCACCCGGTTCGGGCTCGATGCCGCGCATGAGCGCGTAGCCGTGCTCGCGGTAGTTCGTGAACAGGTAGTCGGTGGGCCGCAGCGCGGCCATCAGGCCGACGACGGCGGCTTCCTCGCCCAGGTTGAGGTGGCAGTAGCCGCCGATCAGCGCCTCGGTGTACGCGCGGGCGGCGCGCTCCTCGAAGCGGCGGATCAGCAGCATGTCCCGGTAGAACGCGCGGAGCTGCTCGTCGCTCACGGGGGATGCGGTCGCCGCCTCGCCGCGCCGCCTGGCCCGCCGCCGCCTGGCCCGCCGGCTGACTCGCCGCGGCCTGGGGTACCGCGGCCCGGGTACCGTGCCGGGCGCGGTCCGCGCCTGCGCCACGGCATCCTGAGCGGCAGTGGTCTCGCTCTTGCCTGCGGCGCGGTTACGCCGCTGACGTGCCTGACTTGCCATCGCCTTGACCTTCCTCGAGCCGCTTCGCGGGCGTGCAGGATCGCCACGAAAAGTAATGAGACTGTTTCGTATCATTAAAGCCTGGCCGACGGTACCGCGCCAGTGCGCGAGGTGCAGTAAGCAAGGCGCAGTAAGAAGGGATGCTCGAAGCCGGTGGCAGTCCGCCGTTCCCGTCGTCCGCAAGCGCGGGCGGCCGACGGCCGACGAGCGCCGCGCGCGGGAGGCGCGAGATCCTCTCCGCGGCACTGGAGCGTCTTCCTGCGCTCCGGCTACGGCGACTCGCACGATCGACGAGCTCGCGGCCGCCGCGCAGGTGACCAAGCGGACTGTCTACGCCTACTTCGGCGACAAGCCGGGGCTGTTCGCCGCGATGGTGACGGACCTCGCGGTCGGGCGTCAGCCTGGACGCCGCGACCGACCACGACACGCTGGAGGCGCTCGCCGCGCGCATCGTCTACCGGGTCCACTCCGACGAGCTAGTCGGCCTGCACCGGCTGGTGATCGCCGAGTCCAGCCGGTTCCCCGAGCTCGCCTTGGTCCTGCACCGCAGCGGCGACGCCCGGCACATCGCCCGGCTGGCGACGCACATCCGGGCCGAGCGGCACCCGGAGCACGCCAGCCTGGCCGAGCCGCTGTTCTCGCTGCTGCTCGGCGAGCGGCACCGCCGCCGCCTGCTCGGCATCGACCCCGCGCCGACGACCGCCCAGGCCGCCCGCCACGCCGGCCAGTCGCTATCTTGCCTGGGCCTGGCCCGGTCCCGGGGACCTAGCTCACCGTTGCGTACGAGCAGCCGGGAGTCTCGCACAGGGTGACGGTGCCGCTGGCCGCCGTCCTCATCGTGCCGCCCTCCCGCACGACGATCGCCTCCTGGCGGAGGGCGGGCTCGCCGCAGACGGGGCAGTCACCGGTGACCGGGTCAGCCCACGGAGCGCGCGGCCGCGCGCCGGACACGGCGCCGGCCAGGAAGACGACCGCCACCAGGAAGGCGATGATGCCCGCGACGACCAGGACCGCCCCCAGGGGGAAGCCGCTGGAGTACGGCATGCTGTAGGTGATCACGCCGGAGTGGAAGGCCAGCACGTAGCCGACGGCGGCGAAGAAGACGGCCAGGGCCAGCGCGCCGCCCAGGGACCTGCCCGAGTGGTGCAGGCGGCGCTGCCTGATCGCCTCATGGATGAGCTGGTCCTCGCCCGTGGGCACGGCTGTCGCTGAGGGGGGCGTCATAGTCACCATACATTCCCAGATCGGGACGGAAGATTCGCGCCCACCACCCCAAGCATCGGCCCGCTTTCTCCCCGCCCACCACCCCAAGCATCGGCCCGCTTTCTTCCCGCCCACCACCCCAAGCATCGGCCCGGATAGCTGGAATACCTGGCCCGCCATCATCGCTACACTTGCCATCACAAGGCGCTGATCCGGCTATCACCGGGGAGCCCCCGGAAGAACGGGCGTGAGCCCCACTAGACCCGGGCGGGTCCGGCCCGTCACAGCCGGCCAATGAGCGGCCTCCCAGGCTCGGCAGCGAGCGCGGGCGGCAAGCGAGGTGGTACCGCGGTGTGCCCGCACGGGAGCGGGCGCGTCGTCCTCGTGGCAGCGTTGCAAGGACATGTGACGCAAGAGCATGTGCCAACGGCAGATCATGCCCCGAGGAGACGGACGACAGCAGATGGCCACCTACCCGCTCGCCGGCGCTGACGAGGTTCCCGCGCAGCCGGACTTCCCTGAGCTCGAGGCGCGCACGCTCGCGTACTGGGGCGCGCACGGCACGTTCGGCAAGAGCATCAGCAACCGGGCCCGCGGCAGCGAGTTCGTCTTCTATGACGGCCCGCCCTTCGCCAACGGGCTGCCGCACTACGGCCACCTGCTGACGGGCTACGTCAAGGACATCGTGCCGCGCTACAAGACGATGCGCGGCTTCAAGGTGGACCGGCGGTTCGGCTGGGACACCCACGGACTGCCCGCAGAGGTCGAGACCGAGCGGCTGCTGGGAATCTCCGGCAAGGCCGACATCATGAAGCTGGGCATCGAGACGTTCAACGAGGCCTGCCGCGAGTCGGTGCTGCGCTATACCCGCGAGTGGCAGGACTACGTCACCCGGCAGGCCCGCTGGGTCGACTTCGACAACGATTACAAGACGCTCGACCTCCCGTACATGGAGAGCGTCATGTGGGCGTTCAAGCAGCTGCACGACAAGGGGCTGATCTACGAGGGCTTCAAGGTCTTGCCCTACTGCTGGCGCGACGAGACGCCGCTATCCAACCATGAGCTGCGGATGGACGACGACGTCTACCAGGACCGCACCGACCCGTCTGTCACCGTCCGCTTCAAGCTGGACAGCGGGGAGTGGATCCTCGCCTGGACGACGACCCCGTGGACGCTGCCGTCCAACCTCGCCGTCGCCGTCGGCCCGGACATCACGTACGCGGTCGTCGAGGCTCCCGATGGCGACCGGTACATCCTGGCGAAGGACCGGCTGAAGGCGTACGTGAGGGAACTGGGCCTCGACGGCGATGAGCCCAGGGCAAGGTCATCGCGACGCTGCCGGGCGCTGAGCTCCTCGGCCGCCGCTACACGCCGCTGTTCGACTTCCTCACCGACGCCGATACCTATGGCACCGGCACCGCCTGGCGGGTCATCGCCTCCGATGAGGTGACCACCGAGGACGGCACCGGCGTGGTCCACATGGCCCCGGCCTACGGCGAGGCGGACGCCGCCGCGTGCCAGGCGGCGGGCATCCCGACCGTGCTCACCGTCGATGAGCAGGGCAAGTACCTGCCGATGATCCGCGACTGGGCGGGGCTGCACGTCTTCGAGGCGAACAAGCCGATCATCGCCAAGCTGCGGGAGAACAACGCGCTGATCCGGCGGGAGGACTACACGCACTCCTACCCGCACTGCTGGCGCTGCCGGACCCCGCTGATCTACAAGGCGGTCAGCTCCTGGTTCGTCGAGGTCACCAAGTTCAGGGACCGCATGGTCGACCTGAATCAGGAGATCACCTGGGTGCCGGAGCACGTGAAGGACGGCCAGTTCGGCAAGTGGCTATCCAACGCCCGTGACTGGTCGATCAGCCGGAACCGGTTCTGGGGCAGCCCGATCCCGGTCTGGCGCAGCGACAACCCGGACTACCCGCGCACCGACGTCTACGGATCCCTGGACGAGCTGGAGCGGGACTTCGGCGTGCGCCCGGCGGACCTGCACCGGCCGGGCATCGACGAGCTGACCCGGCCCAACCCGGACGACCCGACGGGCATGTCCACCATGCGCCGCGTCCCGGAGGTCCTGGACTGCTGGTTCGAGTCCGGCTCCATGCCGTTCGCCCAGGTCCACTACCCGTTCGACAACCGCGAGTGGTTCGACGGCCACTACCCAGGCGACTTCATCGTCGAGTACATCGGGCAGACCCGGGGCTGGTTCTACACGCTGCACGTGCTGGCGACGGCCCTGTTCGACCGCCCGGCCTTCCGGTCCTGCGTCTCGCACGGCATCGTGCTCGGCAACGACGGCCGGAAGATGTCCAAGTCGCTGCGCAACTACCCGGACGTCAACGAGGTGTTCGACAGCTACGGCTCGGACGCGATGCGCTGGTTCCTCATGGCCAGCCCGATCCTGCGCGGCGGCAACCTGATCGTCACCGAGCAGGGCATCCGCGAGGGCGTGCGGCAGGCGCTGCTGCCGCTGTGGAACAGCTACTACTTCTTCGCGCTGTACGCCAACGCGGAGGACTACACGGCCAGGCCGCGGCTCGACAGCGACCACGTCCTCGACCGCTACATCCTCGGCAAGACCCGCGCCCTCGTCGAGGACCTGGCAGCCAGGATGGACGTCTACGACATCGCCGCCGCCTGCCAGGAGCTGCGCGACTACCTGGAGCTGCTGACCAACTGGTACATCCGCAGGTCCCGTGACCGCTTCTGGGCCGGTGACCCGCAGGCGCTCGACACCCTGTACACGGTGCTGGAGACGGTCACCCGGGCGGCCGCTCCCCTGCTGCCGATGACGGCCGAGACGATCTGGCGCGGGCTGACCGGCGGCGAGAGCGTCCACCTCACCGACTGGCCGGACGTCGAGGGCTGGCCGGCCGACGCAGGGCCTGGCCGCCAGCATGGACCTGACCAGGAGCGTCTGCAGCGCCGCGCTCAGCTTGCGCAAGAGCCGCCAGCTCCGCGTGCGCCTGCCGCTGAGCAGCCTTACCGTGGCCGAGGCCGACGCAGCCCGGCTGGCGGAGTTCTCCGACATCATCAAGGACGAGGTCAACGTCAAGGACCTGATCCTCAACGACGACCCGTCTAGCCTGGGCGAGACGACCCTGACTGTCAACCCCCGCGTCCTGGGCCCGCGCCTGGGCAAGCAGGTGCAGGAGGTCATCAAGGCGGTCAAGGCCGGGGACTGGGCCGTCTCCCCCGACGGCGACGTGACGGCCGGAGGGGTCGCGCTGCAGCCCGGCGAGTACGAGCTGAAGCTGACCGCCGCCGACCCCGACTCGACCCTCGCGCTGCCCGGGACGAGCGGCCTGATCTCGCTGGACACGTCGGTGACCGCCGAGCTCGCGGCCGAGGGCACGGCCCGCGACGTGGTCCGCGTCATCCAGCAGGCCCGCAAGGACGCGGGCCTGGCGGTCTCGGACCGGATCACGCTGTCCGCCGGCGCGGACGGCGCGGTGGCGGACGCGGTCCGGGCGCACGCGGACTTCATCGCCGGCGAGACCCTGGCCGTCGCGCTGTCGGTCCTCCCCGCCGCTGAGGTGCGCGGCCGAGCCCGCAGCCGGTGGGCGAGAACGGCGAGGTCCGCGTCCAGGTGACCCGCGTCTCCTGATCAGGGTGGTAACCGCCTGCGCCCCGGCCTCAGTCCCTGCCCCGGCCCGCCCGGGGCAGGGACGCCGCCCGGTGGCGCCTCACGCCCTAGCCCTGCCAGTCAAGGGCCGTCACGTGCGCCCAGGTGACCTTGCCGAGGGGCGCGGCGTCCGTCTCCTCGGGGAGCGGGTGGTAGTGGCCCCAGTCCGCGCTGAGCGCTTCGACGATCGCCAGGCCGCGGCCGCTCTCCTCGTACGGCCCGGCTTCGCGCGGGGCCGGGCACCCGCCGGCGGCGTCCCACACGAGGATGAGGATGCCAGCGTCGTAGCGAGAGGAGCGGCCGTGCAGGCAGACCCGTATCGGGGGCCGCTTCCCTGTCCATGAGCACGCCCGGGTGGCCTGGACCGCGTTGCTGGCCAGCTCCGAGACGACCAGCTCGGTGACGTCGGCGTATTCCTTCAGTCCCCATTCGCGGAGCACGCTGCCGGCATGTCCGCGGGCACACCCCGGCGCGCTCGGGAACGCCCCAAGCTCAATGGAGTCATACCACGCCCACCTGCCCTGGCTGCGGCTCGGGCTGCGGCGGTGCGGAATCAACGGCTGCGGATGCACAGCTAAGTATTGAATTGCCCGGTCTATTTCGTCAACAACTTTCGGAAATGTTTCGAAACATGCCTGCCCCCGGATTGCCTTCCCGGGCCTGTCAATATAGACAGTTCGGAAGATGCCCAAGCCGAAAGTTTCGTGAAATTTACAAGCTAGGCCCGCGCCGCTGAACGGAACGGCGCGACGATCCACGCCAGCGCCCGCCATCGCCCTCATCGTAGTGTTGGCTCATACGCGATGGAAGGAGGAGCCGAATGGCCATTGACCCGGAGACCGAGCAGCTCGCCCGGCAGATGCTCGGCCACGCGATCCGGCACGAGCCCGACGACCTCGCCGCGCTCATCCGCTCCGCGGGCGACGCGGCCGTCACGGACGTCATCGGCCTGTGCGTGCTCGTCGCCGGCTACATCGCCATCGACGCGAGCGGAATGCGATGGCCGACCGAAGAGGCGATGACGACGATGGCGCGGCAGGCCGCCGCGTCGCAGGCCCGGCTCGACGCCGGCGAGGAGGAGATCCTCGCGCTCTTGTCCCGCGCCGCGTTCAGCTCAGGGAAGCCGGAGGACATCCTCGCCGGCGGGGGCACCGGGGCGGCGGAGCTGTACGCGACGGCCAGCCTGCTGCTGTCGTTTCGCCCGGAGGGCATGCACTGGCGGGAGTACCTCGACCAGGTGTGGAACGCCTACAACGCCGCCGACATGATCGCCCCGTCAGTTCTGCCGGCCTTGATGTTCCGCGCGCGCAATCCCGCCAGGGATCAGCGCGCGGGCTAGAAGACGCGGGCCGGGCTGGTCACCCGGGCCGTCGCGTGCTCGCAGCCCTTGGTGGCGCAGAGGGTGACGACGCCCTTGATGTAGTGCCGCAGGTTGCCCGGCTCGTCGGTGTAGTGCTCGATCGTCCGCTGGCGCAGCGTCCAGTTGCCGCACCGGGGGCAGGCGCCGACGAGCGGGTCGCCCCAGGTCTTGCCGGGCTTGGCGAACAGCCACGCGCCCAGGACGCACAGCGCGGCGAGGCCGAACGCGGCCAGGCCGACGTACAGCAAGAACGTGGTCACCGACCCCAACGGCAGGAACGGGATCGACTTCACGAACGGGCGAACCTGGAAGATGACCAGCCACCCGAGGACCGCGCAGGCCGCGGCGACGGCCAGCGTGATGATGAAGTTGAAGCCGGAGCGCTGGCGGTTGCGCTGCTTCTTCGCGTGGTCGATCAGCAGCTGCTCGTCTGCCGTCGGCTCGGGGGTGGGCTCACTTGCTGACATGGATGCTCCCAGTGAACTCTCGCCAGTGTCCGTCGTCTGATCTTCCGCGGCCGGGCAATCGCATACTATCTCGAATTCCTGGATCGCAGGGGATGTCGCGGGCACCGGATGCCGAGTGCACTAAGATGAACGTGGACCGTGACTGGCGCTAGGTGGAGCACCACCGGGGAGCGGTTCCCCTGGCCCGCTTCGGCTCAGCCGGCTCTAGCTGGGGACGAGCCGCGCGCCTGGGCGAAGCAACTGATGATCATCTTCTGAAGGAGCACGCCCACATGAGCGATCGTTCTTCCCCTGATTCCGCCAAGTCCGCCGCGACCGCGTTCAGCGCGGGGCTGGAGGTCATCGCGGCCGTCGAGCCCGGGGTCGCCGCGGCGATCTCCGGTGAGCTGGACAACCAGCGGCGGCAGCTCAAGCTGATCGCGTCGGAGAACTACGCCTCGCCGGCGGTGCTGCTGGCCATGGGCAACTGGCTGTCGGACAAGTACGCCGAGGGAACCGTCGGCAGCCGGTTCTACGCGGGCTGCGAGTACGTGGATCGCGTGGAGGCAGCTCGCGGCCGGGCACGCGACCGCCCTGTTCGGCGCGGACCACGCGTACGTCCAGCCGCACTCGGGGATCGACGCGAACCTGGTCGCGTTCTGGGCGATCCTGGCGCGGCGCGTGGAGGAGCCCGCGCTGGCCGCGGCCGGGGCGAAGACCGTCAACGACATGACCGAGGCGGACTGGGAGTCGCTGCGCCGTGCCTTCAACACCCAGCGCATGCTCGGCATGGCGCTGGACGCGGGCGGCCACCTGACGCACGGCTTCCGGCACAACATCTCCGGCAAGCTCTTCGAGCAGGCCTCCTACGGAACGGACCCGCAGACCGGGCTCATCGACTATGACGCGCTCGCCGCGCAGGCGCGCGAGTTCAGGCCGCTGATCCTGGTCGCGGGATACTCGGCGTACCCGCGCACGCCGAACTTCGCGATCCTGCGCGAGATCGCCGACTCGGTCGGGGCAACGCTGATGGTGGACATGGCCCACTTCGCGGGCCTGGTCGCGGGCGGGGCGCTGACCGGCGACCTCAACCCGGTGCCGTTCGCGGAGGTGGTCACGTCGACCACGCACAAGTCACTGCGCGGGCCGCGCGGCGGCTTCGTCCTGTCGAACAAGGAGTACGCGCCCTACGTCGACAAGGGCTGCCCGATGGTGCTCGGCGGCCCCCTGGCGCACGTCATGGCGGCGAAGGCGGTCGCCTTCGCCGAGGCCCGCCAGCCAGCCTTCGCGGACTACGCGACCCGGATCGTCGCCAACGCGGCCGCGCTCGCTGACGGGCTGCTTGGCCGGGGCATGACCCTGGTCTCCGGCGGGACGTCGAACCACCTGGTGCTGGCCGACGTCGGGTCCAGCTTCGGGCTGACCGGCCGGCAGGCCGAGTCCGCGCTGCTGGATTCGGGTGTCGTCACCAACCGCAACAGCATCCCGCGCGACCCCAACGGCGCCTGGTACACCTCCGGCGTCCGGATGGGCACCCCGGCGCTGACCACGCTCGGGTTCGGGACGGGCGAGATGGACGAGGTCGCGGACATCGTCGTGACCGCCCTGCGCGCGACCTCGCCCGCCGCCGCGGGCGCGAGGGCGAAGTACGCCATCGACCCGGCCGTGGCCTCGGCCTGCCGTTCCCGCTGCGCGGACCTGCTGGCCAGGCACCCGCTGTACCCGGGAATCGAGCTGTAGGGCCAGGTACCCCTCAGCCCGGTCACTGCCTTGTCGCGGGACTTAGCCCCGTCGCTGCCTGGGCGCCGGCGGCCCGGGGCTAACCGTGCGCTACTGCGCGCGCCCGGCTATCTTCAGCAGGCGCCCCTCGTCGAGGATCGTGATATTGCGCTGGCTGGTACGGATGATCTGCCGCGACCGCCAATTGTGCAAGGCGCGCGTCACGGTTGACCTTGAGGCACCGATAAGGCTGGCGATCTCCTCCTGTGACAGCGGAAGGGGCGCGGTGAGCGGGCTGTCGCCCGGGCCGCCGTGCCGCGCCACGAGGTCAAGCAGCAGGCCGGCAAGCCGCTGCGGCCCGCTGGCGAGCACGTGGCTGCGATGTGCCTCGTGAGCGATGCGCTGCTGCTCCGCCATGACCCGCCGGTGCGCGTGGGCCGCGCCCGGGTGAGCATCGAGAAAACTCCCGAATTCCCCCGCGCCGACGAGCAGCGCGCGCACGGTCCCGATCGCGCGGATGGTCGCCGTCCGGTAGCCGGTCACCTGGCCCGCGATCTCCCCGACAACCTCGCCGGCGCCACGCAAGGCTTCAACCAACTCCCGGCCATCACCAGTAACGGTGATGACCTTTACCCATCCTGATAGCAGGATGAATACATGCGTCGAAGGATCGCCCTCCATGCACAGCGCCGTGCCGGCCTTGTACGCCTGCGCCCGGCCAACCGCCAGCAAGGCGTCCCGGTCGCCGCCGGTGAGCAGCTCCAGGAAATCAGACCCGTGCACCATTCCATTATCCGGCCAGCGGCGCGGCCGTAACAGCGCGATATTCCCGGACGGTCAGATGATCGCGGCAAAGGTTAGCGAGAGCACGATCCAGGCGAGGATTCCGGCGGTGGTGACGATCGCCCAGCCGAGCGCGAGGCGCGCCCGCCCGTGCCGTACGGTGACCGCCCCGATAAGCCGCACTATGTGCGACCATTCCATGTCCGAGGTCGGTGGTGGCTGCATGTCCAGTGGCTGGCACGGCGCGGACAGGTCCACGGGGGCGCCCGTCACCCAGCGGAGCTCGCCGAGCGCGTCGGCTACCGGCCGCTGCGCCCACAGCAGGAGCGCCGCCGCCACCAGCCAGCTCAGCGCCACGGGGATGAGCAGCCCGACGGACACCACGGCGACGGCGTCGGCCCGGCCCAGCAGTTCCGCCGCGACGGCGACGGCCCCGGCGACGCCGGCGGCCAGCAGGCCGCCGGAGGTGAGGAAGAGCGATCGCGTGCCGCCGGCGATCGCGGTGACTTCCGCGATGGCCGCCGGGCGGCTCCGCGCCTGCCCCCGGGCAGGCGCGGAGCCTTCGCGCGGAACTCCGGGCCACGGAGCAGGCCCAGATGCGGTGGCACAGTGTTCGCGCATGCCTTCAGTGAACGCGAGCGCCGCCGGGAGCGCTGGCGTGCGTGACGCACGATCGCTGTCCGAAATGACGCAGCGGCCATCGCGGCCCTAGCCGGCCGGCGGGCCTGCCAGCCAGTCCAGGATCAGGCCGCTGAGTTCCGCCGGGGCGTCCAGCGGGATCCAGTGAGTCGCGCCGGAGATCTCGGCGTAGCGCCAGGGCGCCTGTATCAGCTCTCCGCAGGCGCGCATCCGGGTGCCGTCGATGTAGCGGTCGCCGTCGGACCAGACGCCGAGCGTGCGCGCCTTGACCGGCGGGAGCTCCCGCGGCGGGCCGGGCATGCGCGGGGCGAGGTTAGCGCGGTACCAGTTCAGCGTCGCGGTGAGCGCGCCCGGGCGGGACAGGAGGGCGATCGCCTGCTCGATGTCCTTATAGCCGGGGGTGAGCTCGCGCAGCAAGGCCCAGTCGCCGTAGCTCACCGTGGCCTCGGCGATCTGGGTGAACTGGAAGAACAGGTAGTACCAGGCCATCTCGCGCTGGCGTGGCGTGTCAGGCACGCCCGGGTGCGGCACCGAGACGGCGGTCAGCGAGCGAACACGGTCCGGGAGGTACATCGCGGTCGCCCAGGCCACCCCGGCGCCCCAGTCGTGGCCGACGACGTGCGCCGTCGGCACGCCGACGGCGTCCAGGACCGCCGCCACGTCGGCGACGGCATTGGCGAGCTTGTAGCTGGCCACGTCCGCCGGGCGGGACGAGCGGCCGAAGCCTCGCTGGTCCGGCGTGATCACCTGGCAGCCGGCCGCGGTCAGCGACGGGATCACGTCCCGCCACAGGTCGGCGGAGTCCGGCCAGCCGTGCAGCAGGAGCACCGGATCACCGGCACCGTGCACCTCGACGTAGAGGTCGACGCCGTTCGCCGTCACGATCATGGGACCCAATCTTCCACCATGATGGAGGCCTCTCCACTAGCGTGCTACAGGACATGAGCACACGACCCCCGAACACCTACTACGTAATGCGGCACGGTCAGAGCAAGGCCAACGAGCAGGGCATCATCGTCAGCGACCTGGCAACGGACCAAAGCGGCGACTACGGCCTGTCCGAGCTGGGCCGGCAGCAGGCTCGCGACGCGGCCAGCCGCTGCGGCCTGGGCAGCGGCACGCTCATCTACTCCTCGGACTTCGCCCGGGCCCGGCAGACGGCGGAGATCGTCCGCGCGCGGCTGGCAGCCCCGCCGGTAACGCTCGCCCCGGCGCTGCGCGAGCGCTGCTTCGGCGACTGGGAGGGGACGAGCGTCGCGAATTACGCCGCGGTCTGGGCGGCCGACGAGCCTCGATCCAGGCCACCGCGACCACGACGTCGAGCCGGTCACCGCCGTCCTGGCCCGGGCGGCCGCGCTCGTCGCCGGCCTGGACACGGAGCACGCGGGCCGGGACATCCTCCTGGTATCGCACGGCGACACCCTGCAGATCCTCAGGCGGGCCTGGCGGGCATCGATCCCGCCCGGCACCGAAGCCTCCCGCACCTGCGCACGGCGGAAATTCGCCAGCTCGCCCGGTCTAGCTGCGGACCCGCCGCCGCGGCGGGGTCCGCGCCGCCGGCCCGCTAGGCCCGGTTACCGAGCGACGGGTTACCTCAGCCCGGATTGCTTCAGCCATGGAGTACCTTCCGGATGCAGAGGCTCTGCTCTCTCCGCACGGTAATCCAGTTCTGGCGGTAGCGCTTCCCGCGGCTGGTGGCCAGCGCGTCGCCGTTGACGCGCCGGCGTCGACCGCAAGCGAACCGCAGATCGTTAGCAAGGTCAATAGCGGACCGGTCAAGATGCTGTTTTACCCGGCGGGGCTTCCTGCGCCCGTCGTGATCGTCGCGACGCAGCAGGGCTTCACGCCGTCAACGGTCGCCGTGACGCGGACGATGCCGAGGCTGCGGCCGCAATGGAGGACACGCGCCTCGAACCGGGGCGTCGCGCCGAGCGGCATCGGCCGGGGGTAGGCGACGTGGACCGAGGCCGTCTGGGTGGGGCCGCCTGCCGCGAGGAGGGCGGCCTGGGCGGCCAGGTCGCAGGCCGCGAACGTGATGCCACCGTGCAGGTTGCCGAGCGGATTGGTCAGGTCCGGCGTCACCTCCAGGTCCAGCGCGGCGCCGCCCTCGGTGAGCCGCACCTGGATCCCGAGTAGCGCGGCCAGGCTGGCGGGCGGCCTCCACACTGCGGGCGCCTGCGCGGTTGCGGGCGCCGCGGAAGTGGCCGGGCCGTCGGACGGGGACCCGGCCGCCCGCCGCGTCATCGGGTCGTGGGGCACGGTGGTGACCCAGCGGCCGTGCTGGCGGCACAAGGCGATCAGCGCGCCGGACGCGTCGTGCACCGTTCCGGAGGAGATGCCGCCATGCGGGCCGGAGTGCACGTGCCGCCCCCTCGCCTCGATGCGTGACCCGTCCGCGGGGACCGGGCCGGTCAGGTCGAGGGAGATCTCCGCGCTCACCGACCACTGGCCCGGTCCCCGGTGCCGCGCGATGGCGATCCCGAGCACGTCATCGATCAGCACGCCGAGCACGCCGCCCGGTGGCGAGCCGGCGGGACCGTTCAGCCACGGGCCCGACGCCATCGAGGTCACCACGTCATCGCCGACGATCTCGCTTCGGCGTGATGCCGAGGGACCGCTCTGGCCCGCCCCCGGTTACCGCCAATTCAGGCCGGGCCTGCGCTGCCTCAGTATCCACGCCGGTCATTGTCTCTTGGGTTACAGCCCGGTCGCGCGGCGGGGGCGGGGGCGGGGCGGGGTCTTGGCGGCGGACGCGCGGCGACCTACGCTGAGTCAGGCTGAGGAAACCGTAGGAGGCAGCGTGGCCACCAGCGAGGTTCAGGGAACGTGCGATAAGCGCTTCGAGCCCGTCCGGGAGGAGCTGTCGTCCCGGCTGGCCTCCGGTGCGGAACTCGGCGCATCGCTCGTCATCGACATTGACGGAGAGGTCGTCGCTGACCTGTGGGGAGGTTTCGCCGACCAGGCGCGCACGACGCCCTGGACGGCCGACACCATCGTGAATGTCTGGTCGACAACCAAGGCGGTGACTAACCTGGCCGCGCTGATGCTCGTCGACCGCGGGCTGCTGGACCCGTACGCGCCGGTCGCGCGCTACTGGCCGGAGTTCGCCGCGAACGGCAAGGGGCAGGTCGAGGTCCGCCACCTGCTCTCGCACACCTCGGGGGTATCGGGCTGGGAGCAGCCGTTCTCGGTCGAGGACATGTACGACTGGGAGACGTCGACCACGCGGCTCGCCGCGCAGGCACCGTGGTGGACACCAGGCACCGCCTCCGGCTACCACGCGCTCAATCAGGGGCACCTCGTCGGCGAGGTGATCCGCCGGGTGAGCGGCAAGCCGCTGCGGCAGTTCGTCGCGCAGGAGATCGCCGGGCCACTGCGCGCCGACTTCCAGATCGGCGCGGCCGAGCGGGACTGGGACCGGGTGGCGGAGATCATCCCGCCGCCCCCGCTGGACTTCGACCTGGAGGCCGCCGGGCTGGACAGCCCGATGGTCAAGACCTTCACCGGCCCGGCGGCCGACGCGTCGGCCGCCAACACGCCCGGCTGGCGCAACGCCACCATCGGAGCGGCGAACGGGCACGGGAACGCGCGCTCGGTCGCCCGCGTGCTCTCGGTGATCAGCCTCGGCGGCGAGGCTGACGGGATCCGGCTGCTCAAGCCCGAGACGATCGATGTGATCTTCGACCAGCAATCCGATGGCATGGACCTCGTGCTTGGCGTCCCGATGCGGTTCGGCATCGGCTACGGCCTGCCGTCACCGGAGTCAATTCCCTTCATCCCGGAGGGCAGGATCTGCTTCTGGGGCGGCTGGGGCGGCTCGGTTATCGTCATGGACACCGACCGCCGCATGACGCTCTCCTACGTGATGAACAAGATGGGCCCGGGCATCATTGGCTCGGACCGCAGTGCCGCCTACTGCGCCGCCGTCTACAGCACCCTCTGAAACCCTCTGAGCGGCACGTGATAGAACGGTTTGCAGCCCCACTGACTTTCATCGCGCAGGGAGCTGACCGTCATGCCTCGCGTCAATGTTGAGATCCCCGCCCCCGATGGCACTGCCAAGGGCGCTCTGGTCCTCCCCGAGGGCGACGGCCCGTGGCCGGGCGTCGTGCTGCTCCCCGACGCGGGCGGCTGGCGGGAGACCATGCTGGAGATGGCCGAGAAGATCGCCGCGCCCGGTTACGCGGTGCTGGTCCCCGACGTCTACTACCGGGCCGGCGACTGGGCGCCCTTCGACATGAACGACGGCCTTCGGCGACGAGAAGGAGCGGACCCGGATGTTCAGCTACATCGGCGCGCTGACCAACGAGCGGATCATCGCGGACACGGCCGCCTTCATCGACTTCCTGGTGGCCCGGCCGGAGGTCCGCGGCGCGGGCGTGGGCACCACCGGGTACTGCATGGGCGGCCGGATGTCGCTGGTGGCCGCGGGCGCGCTCGGGACGAAGATCACGGCGGCGGCGTCCTTCCACGGCGGGCGGATCGCGGTCGAGGACGACCCGGCCTCCCCGCACCTGGCGGCCGCGCAGATCACCGCCACCGTGTACGTGGCGGGCGCGATCGAGGACGGCTCGTTCACCACCGAGCAGGCTGAGCTGCTGGAGAAGACGCTGACGGAGGCCGGCGTCGCGCACACGGTGGAGTTCTACCCGGCTAGGCACGGGTTCTGTGTCCCCGACCACGCGGCGGTCTACGACGCGGCGGCGGCCGAGCGGCACTACGACGCCTTGGCCTCGCTGTATGGCAGCACGCTGTAGCTCGCGGCCTCATGGCATAGCCTTCGGGGCGTGCTGATTTCCGCCGCCAGCTCCGTGGTGCTGCTGATCGACCTGCAGGCCAAGCTCGTGCCCGCCCTTCGTGACGGCCCGGCTGTCGTGGGGCGGGCCGGGCGGCTCGCGCAGGCGGCCGGGCTGCTGGACGTGCCCGTGATCGCGACCGAGCAGTACCCGGCCGGGCTAGGACCGACCGTGCCGGAGGTCGCCGGGTACCCGTCGGCCACGCTGGCCAAGACCTCGTTCTCCGCGTACGGCGATCCAGGCTTCTCCTCGCTGCTGCCCGCCGGGGCCTCGCAGATCGTGATCGCCGGGTGCGAGGCTCACGTCTGCGTGTTGCAGACCGCTCTTGACCTCCTCGGCGCCGGGCACCGGGTCCTGGTCACGGCGGACGCGGTCGGATCGCGATCGGAGGCCGACAAGGCGGCCGGCCTGGACCGGGCGCGGCAGCGCGGGGCGGAGATCGTGACCACGGAAATGGTTCTCTTCGAGTGGCTCCGCGACGCCAGGCACCCCCGCTTCCGCGAGGTCCAGAAGCTGCTCAAGTAAGCGGAGTCGGGTCAGCCTAGCGCGCACCTCCGTGTCGGCGGAGCGGGCGGCCCCAGGCCGTGGCCCGGCGCCACGACGGCATTCCGCGGCCCGGCCCGGCCACTTCAGCCACAGCGGCACCCGTCCTCTAACTTCACACACTTCCCGTATGGACAATTCGCCCATATCTCCGTGAAAAGTGGTCGTAGAGTGTGCGAAGTCTCCTCCAGCCAGCCGACGCGGGCCAGGCGATGACTGGCTGCCGTCATGGCAGCGGCGGACACGGGGCCGGCCGCTGGCTGCCCGGGCAGCCCTGGTTTAGCGTGCAATCCCGATCGCCATGAGCGACAAAGTTACAGGTCAAAGCCTTGACGGAGCACTCAAGGCGAAAGAGTGAGGCAAGTCGGACTCCGCGACGCCAGGCACCCCCGCTTCCGCGAGGTCCAGAAGCTGCTCAAGTAAGCACGGCTGACCGACGGCTCCCGGCGGCGCGGATAAAGACCCCGCCGCCGTGACGGGCCTGAGGCCAAGGAATCACGATCGTCGGGTCCTGTATCCGCGCCGGCTGCACGCGAGACCCGCGGCCAGGGCCTGACGGTTCCTGGTCGCGGGGTGTGTGGTCGTCCGGCTTTCGACCCTCGGCACCGACGGGTACCAGGCCCACGACGTGTCGCGGGAGCTAGTTGCCCGATATGCTGCTGATTTCGTGGAACTGGAAGCACCGGGCGCGCTGGCCGCCCTTGAGTCGAGGGCAAGGCACTAGCGCATGCGACTGTACCTCGCGCGGCACGCGCAGACACTCAGCAACGTGGGGCACGCCCTGGACACCGCCTATCCTGGCGCGCCGCTGACGGACCGGGGGCAGGAGCAGGCGGCTCGCCTCGCGGCACGACTGGCCGACGAGCCGCTGGCCGTCGTCGCGGCGTCCCCGCTGCTGCGGGCACAGCAGACGGCGGCGGCACTGGCGCGCGGGCGCGGCGCACCGTGCTGACCCTGGACGGACTACGCGAGATCGACGCGGGTGACCTGGAGATGCAGTCCTCCCCCGAGGCGATCGGCAGTTACGTCGCGGTGCTGCGGACGTGGGCGGCCGGGGACCTGGACGCGAGGATCGCGGGCGGGATCAGCGGGCAGGAGTTCCTCGCCCGGTTCGACGACGCCGTGCGGGCCATCGAGGACGCGGCGGGCGCGGCTGGCCCGGAGGATGTAGCGGAGGTCGCCGCGGCCGCGGTCAGCCACGGCGCCGCGATCCGGACCTGGGCCGCGATCCGGTGCCGGAACGCGGACGCCGCCGAGATCTCCCAGCGCGGGCTGCCGAACACGGGCGTCGGCATCGTCACGGGATCGTCCGAATCCGGCTGGCTGCTGGACGGCTGGATCGAGGAAGGCACGGACGCCATCCCGGCCGACGCCGCCTTCAACGTCGTCCTCGAAGCTGAATGCGCTTGCCCCGATACGTCCGGCGAGCGAGCGCCTACTACCACCCGCTAGAGGAATCCCAGGTTGCGGGCTAGGTCCAGGGCCGCGCGCAGGGCCTTCGCCGCCGCCTCTGGCTGGCCGGCGTCCCACGCGCGGCTGGCTGACTCAATGGCGCTGGCTAGCTCGTCCGGGAGAGCCTGCTGGCCGGGATCCAGCACCTGGCGGGCGGCGGCGACGGCGCTGGCCACGTCTGCCCGGACCAGGTGCACCGCGGTGGCCGGCAGCAGGTACGCCCACCCATGCCGGCTTCCGGTGCAGGGCGCGGTCCCGTCGGCGTGACGTAGCTCCGCCGCGATCCTGAGTACCTCATCGGTGTTCCCGTCCTGCCAGGCCAGCCAGGCGAGCGGCGCCCTGGCCCAGGCGACGTGCTGGCCGAGCGGACTGGCCGCGTCGATGGCCCGTGGCGCGAGGCTGCGCGCGGTGTCCACGTCGTGGCGGGCCAGCGCCATCATGAGGAGCTTCCCCAGGCAGCTCGTGAGCAGGACGGTTTCCCCGACGCGCTCGGCGATCTCCAGTGCCGCCTCGAGCCGGGCGCGGCCCTCGGCCAGGTCGCCGCTCATGGCGAGCATCCAGCCAAGGCAATAGGTCGCGTAGCCGATGTCCTTGGTATCGCGGCTGTCTTCGGCCGCCGCCAGTGCCTGCCGGGAGGCGGCGATCGACTGGTCACTCGCCCGCATCTGGTCGCGCGCCACGTGCTGGGACGCGAGCGCCGTGTAGAAGCCGTACCGGCGGGTGGCGTTGCCCCGGGCCTCTAGCACCGGGCGGACCGCCTCCAGGATGGCGAGCCCGCCGTCGGCGTCACCGCAGTGTGCGCAGTGCTCGGCCCGCCCGTCAATCATCAGCTCCAGCCACTGGTCAGCCTCGGCGTCGGTCTCGCCGGGCTGATCCCCCAGCAGCGCCGCCGCTGCCTCGAATGCCTGGCCCGCCGCGTCGCTGCGATGGTCAGCCAGTTCCAGTCGCCCGAGCCGGGTCAGCAGGTGGGCCTTGCGTAGCGCGTCGGGCTCCGGGAGCAGGTCAGCCAGCCGCAGCCCTTCGGTGAACGCCGCGCGAGTCTCGTCCCGGCGGGCGGTGCGCCACAGCACGTTGGCCAGCTTCGCCTGCAGTCGCGTGCCGGAGTCCGCGTCGCCCAGCTCATCGCAGACCGCGAGGGCCTCCTGGTAGGCCTTGATCGCCTCGTCGTTGGCGAAGGCCCACGTGCCGCTGTCGCCTGCCACCTCCAGATAGCGGATGGCGCTGGTGCCGTCGCCGGCCGCCGCGAAATGCCGGCCGAGCACGGCGGCGACCTCCTGCGGGCAGTCGGCGTTGGCCGCTTCAAGCGCCATCGCCGCGTGCCCGTGCAGCCGGCGCCGGTCGGCCCGCAGCAGCCCGTGGTACGCGGCATCCTGCTGGAGCGCGTGCCGGAACCGGTACGCCGCCCCATGCTGGCCGCCCGCCGCCTGGAGGATGCCGCTCGCGCTCAGCTCGTCAAGGGCTGGCCGCAGGTCGAGGGCGGGCAGTTCCCTCCGGCATACGTCGTCGAGCAGCGGGGCCGGGAACTCCGGGCCGAGGACCGCGGCTACCCGGATGACGTCCTGGGCGACGGTGCCCAGGCGGTCGATGCGAGACCGTACAAGACGGTCGAGCACCTGCGGGACCGCATGACTCGCGCCGTCACGTAGCCCCCAGCCGCTAGCGTCGCGGGCCAGGGTCCCGGTCTCCACCAGCGCGGCCAGCCGCTCCTCCAGGAACAGCGGGTTGCCGTCGACGCTGTCCAGCACGGCGGAGACAACCTCCTCGGTCACGTCCGGGCCAAGCAGCGCCCGGGCGAGGTCCCTGGTAGCGCTGTCGGGCAGCAGGCGCAGCTCAACGGTCCGGACGTGCGGTGACCGCCGCAACTCGTCCACGTCGGGGCCGGCGTCGGGACGGGTCGTGGCCAGGATGAGCAGCGGGCGCCCCGCGGCGAGGGAGATTAGCTCGCGGGTGAACCGCAGCGAGGTGGGGTCTGCCCAGTGCAGGTCCTCCAAGACGATGACGGCGGGACGGGTGGCGGGTACCAGCCGGGAGATCACCGTGCGCAGCGCGCCGAACGCCGCCTTCCGCAGTTCCTCGTTGTGCAGCGGCCGTGCCTGGCCGGCTTCCGCCCGCCCGGCCACCGGGGGCATGCCCATGACATGCTCCAGCAGCGGGAGCAACTCGGTGCTTGCCAGCAGCCGGGCCAGCGCTCGCTCAAGGGCGGCCCGCACGGCGGGCCTGGGCTGGTCCGGCGCGACGCCTATCCAGCCGGCCAGCAGTTGCTGGTAAAGGCCATACGGGGTAGCCGAGTTATAGGAGGCGGCACGTCCCTCCAGCCATAGGGGCAGCCGTCCGTCCCGCGCCCCCACCCAGGCCATGAAGCGGTCACGGCACTCGCGGACCAGTCGGGTCTTGCCCAGGCCTGGGTCCCCGCGCAGCACGACGACGGAACCGTCCCCGCCAAGCGCACGCTTCAAGGCCGCGTCGAGCACCGCGAACTCCGCCGCCCGTCCCACCAGCGCGCCGCGAGCGCTCAGCCGCAACTGCCCGGCGCTGGTCAGCGGCTCGCCCAGGGGGGCGGCAGCCAGCGCCGCGGCGCCCGGTCCGCCGCCGGCCAGCGACCGCGTGCCCGGGAGCGACGCGTCCACCGCCTCCGGCGGTCCCCAGGTGAACAGGTGCCCCGCGGCGGCGCGGGTCGCCGGGCCCACGAGCGCGGTCCCCGGCCGGGCGCGAGACTGCAGGTGCGCCGCGACGGCGACGACATCCCCGAGTGCCCCGTACTCGACCCGGCCGCCGCCGATCGCGCCGACGACGGCGGTCCCCGTCTCCACGCCAAGGCACAGTGCCGGCATACTGACAGCCGCGCCGCCCGTCGCGCCACCCGGGACGCCAGGACGCCTGTTGCTGTTATCAGCATCCTGGATGGCCGCGATGATCCGGTAGGCGGCGCGCAGGGCCCGCTCGGGATCATCCTCGTGCGCTCGCGGGGCACCCCACATGGCCTGCAGGCCACGACCGGATACCGACGTGACCCGGCCGCCGAGCGCCTCTACCTCGGCGATCACCGCCGCGAGCGTGCTGCCGACGACCTCGCGCAAGGCCTCCGGGTCCAGCTGCCCGGCCGGGGCGCCGACCTCGGCGAAGAGCATGGTGACGGGGCGCAGTTCCTCGCGCGGCGTGGCGGCGCGGCAGTGCGGCCCCTCGCGCCGGGCCGCCAGCCGGCGAGGCCCCGTCCGCGCTGCCCGGTGGCGACTGCGCGGCCACTCGCGGCGGGAACGCGTTCACGGCGGACTCGGCCCGGTCACGCGCGAGGGCGAGCCGGGCCTGACGGCGCAACTCGTCGAGGTGCTCGCGCGCCTGGATCGCCCAGTCGGCATAGGGCTCGTCATCCAGCAGGTCAGCCTCGTCGGCGAGGGCCGCGACGAGCGCGTCGTCGCGATCGGCTCCCGGCGCCATCGCCAGGGCCGCGCGCAGCGCGGCACGCTGCTCGTCCGCGTCTACCGTGACCCCGGGGCCGGCCCAGATATGGGTCAGGCTGGCCGACAGCAGCGACGCGCCGGGCTCGCCGAGCGGCGCGAGCGCGGCACGGGCCATCGACAGCGCCTTGGACAGCGCACGGGCGGCCTCGCGCGGCGGCAGGCTGGGGAACAGCGCGTCGCAGGCCACGTCCCGGCCGACCCTCCGGCCCGGGCTCACCAGCACGAGCTGGCACAGCCGCCGGGCGGTCGGCCGCTGCCATGGCCCGGCTTCCCGCCCGCCGAAGGTGACGGCGAACGGCCCCAGCATCCGGACGACGACCCCCGCCTGCCCGGGTGCCGCGGTGCCGTCTGATGCGCCGTCTCTGCCATGACCACAGCTCGTATTGTCGCCCCTGGCGGCAAGGGCTTTTCGCCTCGACGCGCGGGAACAGCGCGGGAACAGTCACTTCGTAGCGTAGTGGCATGACCATCCCGTACATGATCTACCAGGCCGAACGTCCCGTCTCCCGGTCCGAGCAGCTTGCCGCCGACGCCGCCAGGGGCGAGCTGGCGCGGACGCTGTCCAGCCTGCTGCGCGGCAGGCGGGGCCGGCAGGGCCGCGAGCGGCCGACGGCGGCCACTGCCCCGCCGCCGAGGTGCCGTGCTACCCGCCGGCGGAGCGGCTGACCGCGGGCGCACGCTAGCCGCGCGCAGTCGCCGCGGGACGGCCTGCCTGCCCCTGACGCCTAGGCGTAGTCGCGCAGGCCAGCGGTCCCGAGGACGAGGAGCAGGTCGGTCTCCGGGCCGCGGGCGCCCTGCATCCACATGTTCAGCCCGCCGAGCAGCTCCATGGCGGCCGCGGCCGCGGCCGAAGGCGTCGAGCGCCTCCTCCTCACGGGCCGACAGCGGGACCGCCGCGACGGCCGAGTACATCCGGGCGACGTGCCGCATCCGCTCGGGAAGCGTGCCGGGCGAGCCGTGCATCAGGCTGGCCGCGATGACCGCGAGGTCCTGCAGCCGGGGCCAGCGATTCGCCAGGGCGAAGTCCAGGATGGTCACCTCGCCGTCAGGTGACAGGAGCACGTTCCCCGAGGTGAGGTCGGCGTGGATGAGCGCGTGCGGTAGCGCGTCCCAGCCGACGTCGGCCAGCTCGGCGATGGCCCCGTCCACCAGGCGGCGCTGCTCATCGTCGAGCAGGTGGCCGACCTGCCCGGCGAGGGGGACGAGGTTGGCGATGGCCCACGGGTCGAACACCGGCTCCGGGTGCGCGTCGATGCGGTGGATGAGCGCCGCCTGCTCGATCACCTTGGCCAGCTCGGCCCGGCGGGCGGGCGGCTCATCTCGTAGTACGTCTGGCCAGGGACGTGGTCCATGACGATGAGCCAGTGCCCGTCGTGCTGGTGCACGTACTCGCCGGACGCGTCGCGGTAGAGCCGGGGATGGTGCACCCCGGCGGCCCGCGCCGCCACGATCATGGCGACGGTCCGCGCCGGGACGCTGGCCGGCCGCCCGGCGGCGAAGACCTTGACCACCATCCGGCCGCGCTCGGCCCGGACGTCCAGGTTGCAGTCCTCGTACCCGGTGTCCAGCACCGACCAGTCGGTCACCGCGCCGAGCCGGTACTCCACCGCGACCTGCGCGACCAGCCCGGGCAGGCTCGTCTTCACCCGGCTCGCGGGTCCTGCTGATGCGTCAAGCGTCGCGTCTCCGGTCATCCTGCCAGGCTACCGCCCTGCCCCGGAATGGCCGGATGGCCGGACGGGTTACGGTAGGCCGGAAGAGGTGATCATCTGATGTCTGTCCCGTTGTCGATCCTGGACCTCGCGCCCGTCGCGAAGGGCCAGACCCCGAGCGACAGCTTCGCCGCCAGCGTCGCGCTGGCGCGCAAGGCCGAGGAACTGGGCTACCACCGGGTCTGGTACGCCGAGCACCACAACATGCCCTCCATCGGCTCGTCAGCGACCAGCGTCCTCATCGCCCACATCGGGGCGCGGACCAGCTCGATCAGGCTTGGCTCGGGCGGCATCATGCTGCCGAACCACTCACCGCTCGTCATCGCCGAGCAGTTCGGCACGCTCGCGGCCCTCTACCCGGGCCGCATCGACCTGGGCCTGGGCCGCGCGCCTGGCACCGACCAGCAGACCACCTACGCGCTGCGCCGCGACCCGCGCACCGCCGACCGGTTCCCGCAGGACGTGCTGGAACTGCAGGCGTTCCTGCGCGGCGAGTCCAAGGTGCGCGGGCGTCGACGCCTATCCGGGCAAGGGGTCAAACGTCCCGCTGTACATCCTGGGATCGTCGCTGTTCGGCGCGCAGCTCGCCGGGATGCTCGGCCTGCCCTACGCGTTCGCGTCGCACTTCGCGCCGGACTCGCTGCTCGACGCCATCGCCAACTACCGCGCCGAGTTCAAGCCGTCGGCCGACCTCGACAAGCCGTACGTCATCGCCGGGGTCAACGTCTGCGCCGCCGACACCAGCGAGCAGGCGAAGGAGCAGTTCCAGGTGATCCGGCGGGCCCGCGCGGTCAACCTGTTCGGCCGGCGCCTCGGGCTGCCCCAGGACATGTCCGACGAGCAGGCCGACGAACTGCTGGCCAGCGCCGTCGGGATGCACGTGGACCAGATGCTGCGGTACACGGCGGTCGGCGACCCGGCCGAGGTGCGCGACTACCTCGACCAGTTCGCCAAGAAGACCGGCGCCGACGAGCTGATCACCGTCCACCAGGCCCCCGACCTGGAGGGCCGCCTTCGCTCCGTCACCCTGCTCGCCGAGGCGATGGCGGCGTAGCCTAGCCTCTCAGGCGTGACGAACAGCGACGAAGCCAGCGGCTCGCCGGGCGACGCGCCGCTCGCCGGGCTGCGGGTCGTTGAGGTATCCAGCTTCGTGGCCGCGCCGCTGGGCGGGCGCACGCTCGCGCAGCTCGGGGCCGAGGTCATCCGGATCGACCCGGCCGGCGGCGGGCCTGACTACACGCGCTGGCCGGTCGCGCCGTCGGGCACGAGCCTGTACTGGACGGGCCTGAACAAGAACAAGCGCTCCGTCGCGCTGGACCTGCGCTCCGCCGACGGGCAGCAGGCCGTCCGCGACCTGGTCGTCAACTCCGGGCCCGACGGGGCCATCCTGCTGACCAACGCCAGTTACCCGTGGCTCGACTACGGCCTGCTGCGACGGCACCGCGCGGACGTCATCGTCTTGCGGATCACCGGCACGCACGACGGCGCGACGGCGGTCGACTACACGGTCAACGCGGGAATCGGCTTCCCGCTGACCACCGGCCCGGCGGACCTCGCCGGCCCGGTCAACCACGTGCTGCCCGCGTGGGACGTCGCCTGCGGCCTGTACGCCGCCACCGGCATCCTCGCCGCCGAGCGGCACCGCCGCCGCACCGGCCAGGGCCGCGCCATCACGCTGGCGCTCGGCGATGTCGCCCTGGCCGTCACCGGGCACCTGGGCTTCCTCGCCGAGCCCGAGGTCACCGGCGTCAGCCGGCCGCGGATCGGCAACCACCTGTACGGCTCGTTCGCCCGCGATTTCCCAACGGCCTCGGGCGAGTCGGTGCTCATCGTCATCCTGACGTCCCGGCATTTCGCCGACCTCGGCCGCGCCACCGGGCTGGCCGGGACGTTCAGCGAGGTCGAGCGGGCCGTTGGCGGGGACTTCAGCACCGACGCCGGGACGCTACGCCCACCGCGAGGTCATCGCCGCGCTGCTCGCCCCGTGGTTCGCCGCGCGCGGCACCGCCGAGGTGGAGGAGATCCTGTCGCAGACCTCGGTGCTGTGGCAGCGGTACCGCACCTTCGCCGAGGTCGCCGCCGACCCGGCAACGGCGGCCAACCCGCTGATGCACCGGATCGACCAGCCCGGCGTCGGCCCGGTCACCGTCCCCGGCATGCCGCTCGCGCAGCCGGGGCTGCCACCGGTCACGCCCGCTCCGCGGCTCGGTGAGCATACCCAGGAGGTCCTCATGAATAATGGGTGCAGTGAGTCTTCACCTGTCTCCTAAGACCATCATCTTCGACTACGGCGACGTCATCTCGCTGCCGCAGTCCGCCGCCGACCGGGCCGCGATCGAGCGGCTCGCCGGGGTCGACCCGGAGAAGTTCTGGGCGTCGTACTGGGCACACCGGCTCGAGCTCGACCTAGGCGTCGACGGGACCCGCGCGTACTGGGCGACGATCGCCGCCGAGACCGGCGCGGACTGGGATGAGGGGCGCTACCTTCGAGCTGTGGATCGCGGACCTGCGCAGCTGGATGTCGGTCAACCCGGCGACCGTCGCGGTGCTGGCCGACCTGCGCGCCGGCGGGACCCGCCTGGCGCTGCTGTCCAACGCGGGGCCGGACTTCGGCGGCTACTTCCGGCACGGGATGCTCGGCGAGTACTTCGACGCGGTCTACGTCAGCGGCGAGCTGAAGCTGCTCAAGCCGGACCCGGAGATCTACCAGCACGTGCTGGCCGATCTGGGCATCTCCGCCGCCGAGGCGGTCTTCATCGACAACCGGGCCGACAACGTGCACGGCGCGCAGGAATTGGGGATCACGGGCCACGTGTTCACGGACGCGGGGACGCTGCGCTCGTTTCTCGAGTCCCTGCTTCACTAATCCCCGGAATGTGCCTGAAGGAGAACCCAGTGACCAGTACGCATGACTTCACCGCGACGACCGCCGACGGGACCGGCGTCCCGCTGCGCGAGTACGCCGGCAAGGTGGTGCTCATCGTGAACGTGGCCAGCAAGTGCGGCCTCACCCCGCAGTACGAGGGCCTGGAGGCGCTGTACCGCGCGGACAAGGACCGGGGCCTTGAGGTCCTCGGCTTTCCCTGCAACCAGTTCAAGGGGCAGGAGCCGGGCACGGACGAGGAGATCCAGGAGTTCTGCAAGACCACCTACGACGTGACCTTCCCCGTCTTCTCGAAGGTCGACGTCAACGGCCCGGACGCCGACCCGCTGTACCAGTACCTGCGGTCGCAGGCGCCCGGCGACTTCGGCCCGCAGTACGGCGGCTTCTACGACGCGATCAGCAAGATCAACCCCGAGGCGGGCGGCGATGACGTCAAGTGGAACTTCACCAAGTTCCTCATCGGCCGCGACGGCGCGGTGATCAAGCGCTACGAGCCGCCGGTCTCCCCCGACGACATCCAGGCCGACCTGGAGAACTACCTGTAGGACTTCGCGGCGGCCGGGCAGCTCGCCCGGCCGCGGCGCACCGGCATGACCTCGCTGCCCGTGACGGCCGGGACGCTGAGGCTCACCGTCCCGCCGCCACGAGCCGCGGGAAGTGGCCGGGCGCGAGCGGGATCGCGGGCATCGCTGCCAAACTGGGGAACATGGACTATGAGCAGGCTCCGGTGCCAGCCTTCTTGTTCGACTTGGACGGGACGCTGATCGACAGCGTGTACCAGCACGTGACGGCCTGGCACGCGGCGCTCGCGGGCATCGGCATTGACCTGTCCGTGTGGCGCATCCACCGGCGGATCGGGATGAGCGGCGGCTTGTTCGTGCAGGCACTGCTGCGCGAGACGGGCCGCACGCTGACCGCCGAGGAGATCAGGCGGCTCTCCGCGGCGCACGCCACCGAGTACATGAGGCAAAGCACGACCGTCACCGCGCTGCCCGGCGCCAGGGAGCTCCTCGCCACCTTGACCGCCGCCGGCGTGAAGTGGGCGATCGCCACCAGCGGCTACGCGGCCACCGCCCGGTCCGCACTGGCCCTGCTCGAGGTCGGCGAGGACACCCCGATGGTGACGCGAGACCTCGTCCGGCACGCCAAGCCAGACCCCGACCTGTTCCTGGCGGCCGCGGCATTGCTCGACGTGGACCCCCGGCACGCCGTCGTCGTCGGCGACAGCGTGTGGGACCTGCTCGCCGCACGGCGCGCCGGGACGCTCGGCGTGGGCCTGCAGTCCGGCGGGTACGGGCGGGAGGAACTCGAGCGCGCCGGCGCCTACCGGGTCTACGCCGACCCGGCCGAGATGCTGGCCCGCCTCTATGAGATCGGCGTCCGCCCGGAGTGACAGCCCGCGCCCGCCGTCACGCGGCAGCCGGCCCGGCCGTCAGCCCTTGCGCGCGGCTAGCGCGGACAGCAGCTCATAGCCGACGTGGGCGGCCGCGATCCCGGTGATCTGGGCATGGTCGTAGGCGGGGGCGACCTCGACGATGTCCGCGCCCACCAGGTTCAGGTCCGCCAGCGACCGCAGGACCGCGAGCAACTCGCGGCTGGTGAGGCCGCCCGCCTCCGGGGTGCCGGTTCCGGGGGCGAATGCCGGGTCGAGCACGTCGATGTCCACGCTCACGTAGACGGGGCGATCGCCGACCCGCCGCGCGATCGCCTCGATCATGCCGGGAGTGCCGAGGCGCTCCACGTCGGTCGCGGGCAGCACCTGGAACCCGAGAGCCGCGTCATCACGCAAGTCGTCCCCGCCGTACAGCGGGCCGCGGATGCCGACGTGCAGGCAGCCCGTCTTGTCCAGGACGCCTTCCTCCGAGGCCCGGCGGAACGGGGTCCCGTGCGTGTACGCCGCCCCGAAGTAGGTGTCCCAGGTGTCCAGGTGCGCGTCGAAGTGCACGACCGCGACCGGGCCATGGACGGCGGAGACGGCCCGCAGCAGCGGCAGCGCGATCGTGTGGTCGCCACCGAGGGTCAGCAGCACGCCAGCGCCAGCGCCCGTGAGGAGCTCGCGGGCCGCGGCCTCGATGGTGGCGATCGCCTCGTCGATGCTGAACGGGTTCACCGCGACATCGCCCGCGTCGGCGACCTGCCGGGCGGCGAACGGGAAGACTCCCGCCGCCGGGTTGTACGGGCGCAGCAGCCGGGAGGACTCCCGGATGTGCCCCGGCCCGAAGCGGGCACCCGGCCGGTAGCTCACCCCGCTGTCAAAGGGCACGCCGAGGATCGCCACGTCGGCGCGGCTCACCTCGGTGATGCGCGGCAGCCGGGCGAACGTCGCCTCGCCAACCCAGCGAGGTACCCGCGAGGCGTCGACCGGCCCGATGACTGCGTCTGTCGTGATCCGGGGTACGTCGCTCAAGTGCACGAGGCCGGAGACTACCAGGCCGGCCGAGCCGGGAGGGCACGGCCGGCTTCTCCGGCAACTCGTCGTCCATGTCCGCTGACCGGGATTAAGGTTACGTCAGTGTGAATTACGTCATAGTCGCAAGGGACGCGGGCCGATCATGACCAAGTTCGAACCGGGCGGGCACCGCGGCTGGCTGGACGCCATCGACATCACGAAGCCGAACGTGGCTCGCGTTTATGACTACTTCGTCGGCGGCAAGGATAATTTCGGCGCCGACCGTGACTTCGCCGACCAGGCCATGCGCATCGCGCCGAAGGCTCCCCTCGCGGCCCGGGCCAACCGGGAGTTCCTGCGCCGGGTGATCTGCTACCTGGTCGGCTCGGCCGGGATCACGCAGCTCATTGACATTGGCTCCGGGCTGCCGACCGCCGGGAACGTGAGCGAGGTCGCCCACTCCCTGACCCCGATGTCCACGTCGTGCACGTCGATAACGACCCGGTCGTTTTTACCCACAGCAAGGCCCTGCTCACCGACCGGTGGACCACGGACATCGTGCTCGGCGATATCCGGCGGCCGCAGGAGATCCTGGACGACCCTGTCGTGGGCAAGCTGATCGACTTCAGCCGGCCGGTGGGGCTGGTGATGCTCGCGGTCCTGCACCACCTCGCTGACTCCGAGGAACCGGGGGCGGTCGCGGACGTGCTGCGCTCCGCCCTGGCGCCCGGCAGTCACGTGGCGATCTCCAGCTTCCGGATGCCCGGCCCCGAGCTCCCCGAGCTGCGCGCCGTCGCCATTGAGGGCGAGCGGCTGCTGGCGGGGCAGCTGGGCAGCGGAAGGTGGCGGGAAGAGGCGGAGATCGCCACCTGGTTCGGCGACTGGGAGCTGCTGCCGCCCGGGCTGGTGCCGCTGCCAGCCTGGCGGCCGCCGGCGCCCGGGGCCCCGATCGAGCGGGACGAGATCTACCACAGCTTCTACGGCGGAGTCGCCCGCGCGCCTGGCGTTACCGGGCCCGCCGGTGCCCGCGGATGCTTTACCCGCCTTGCCGTGGCGACGAACTAGCATGGCACGCATGCCCGCCATGCCCCGTATGTCCGAATCTCAGGCTTCAGGCATCGCCCGCGGGCTCTACGGCGTCACGGCTGTCGCCACGCGGCTCGCCTCCGAGCACGACGACACGTTCCGGCTGGCGTCGCCGGACGGGACCTCCGGTTCCTGCGGGCCTGCGCGCGACGGGCCGTGGCCACGGCGGGCACTGAGCCGGGGGCCGGGCGGGCCCGGCCCGGGACGAGCTTCCTGACGGCGATCTTGCTGCACCTGGCGCGGACCGCGCCCGGCCTGCCGGTGCAACGGGTCATCCCGTCGCGGTCAGGGGCGGCAGAAGTCATGGTCGAAGACGTGGCCGGGGCTGACGCGCGGCTCGTGCGCATGACGACGTTCCTGCCGGGGCGGCTGCTGCGGGAGGTGCCCTCCTCGGCCGGGCTGCGCCGGGACATCGGGGCGACGCTCGCACGGCTCAGCCTGGCGCTACGCGACTTCACGCATCCCGCCGCGCGCCGGACGCACCGTTGGGACCTGCAGAACGCGTCGCAGTTGCGGCCGCTCCTCGATGACCTGCCCGCCCTGCCCCCAGGGCTGCGCGGGCGGCTGGACGCGGCCCTGGACCGGTTCGAGGCCGTCGTCCGGCCGGCCCTGGCGGGCGTTCCCGTGCAGGTCATCCACGCGGACTTCCACGGAGACAACCTGCTCGCCTCCGGACGACGGCCGCGCCCTGTGCGGGGTGCTCGACTTCGGGGACAGCCTCACCGGGCCGGTCGCGATGGACGTGGCCGTCGCCGCGTGCTACCAGCTAGGGCCGGCGGCCCGGCCGCTGACGGGCGCGGGCCTGCTCGCTCCCGCGCTCGACGTGGTCGCCGGGTACCATGCCGCCGACCCGCTGCGTCCGGCCGACGTGCCGCTCATCGCCGAGGCCATCGGGGTGCGGCTGGTCACCCGGATCATCGTCAGCCAGTGGAACGCGGCACAGAACCCGCGAACGCGGCCTACCTGCTGCGGCGAACCCCGCAGGCGACCGCGCAGTTCGACACCATCCGCGCCATCCCGCGCGCGACCGTCGTCAGCCGCTTGCGCGCGGCCGCGGGCATGGAAGGCGCGTCTTCGGATTGAGGAGAACTAACATCGACGCCTCCACGATGCCCAACGCCTTCGACTCGGCCGGCCTGGATGAGCTCGACGCGGTGTCCGCGAGCCTCATCCGCCGCAGGGACACCACGCTCGGCAGCGCGTACCGCCTGTTCTACGCCCGGCCGCTGCGCTTCACCCGGGGTGAGGGCGTGTACCTGTACGACGGGGACGGCCATGCCTACCTCGACGCCTACAACAACGTTCCCTCGGTCGGGCACTGCCACCCGCGTGTCGCCGAGGCGATCGCCCGCCAGGCGGCCACCCTGAACGTGCACACCCGCTACCTGACCGACGGGATCATCGACTACGCCGAGCGCCTGCTGGCAACCCACGCCCGGCCGGCCGGGGCACGGCACCCGACAGGGCGATGTTCACCTGCACCGGAAGCGAGGCCAACGACCTGGCACTGCGGGTCGCGCGGCACTACACAGGCGAGGCCGGCGTCATCGTGACCGCGAACGCGTATCACGGGGTGACGGCCGCCGTCGCCGAGGCCTCCCCCAGCCTCGGCCCGAACGTGCCCGCGGGCCCGCATGTGCGTGCGGTGCCCGCGCCCGGGCCCGACTTCGCCGCGCACGTCGCCGAGGCGATCCGGGACCTGCGCGACCACGGCATCGGGCTGGCGGCGTTCCTCGCCGACTCGCTGTTCTCCTCCGACGGCGTGATCCCCGACCCGGCCGGCTTCCTGCGACCGGTGCAGGACCTGGTGCGCGAGGCGGGCGGGCTGTACATCGCCGACGAGGTGCAGTCCGGGTTCGGCCGGACGGGCAGCCACTTTTGGGGCTACCAGCGGCACGGCCTGGCCCCCGACATCGTGACCATGGGCAAGCCAATGGGCAATGGCATGCCGATCGCGGGGCTGGTGGCGCGGCACGAGGTCCTCGAGGACTTCGGCCGCAAGGTACGCTACTTCAACACCTTCGGCGGCAACCCGGTATGCATCGCCGCCGCCTCGGCCGTCCTCGACGTGATCGAGGACGAGGGCCTGCAGGCGAGCGCCCTGGACACCGGCGGCTACCTCAAGGCGGCAGCGGAGCGGATGGCAGCGGGCAGCCCTGTTCTCGCGTCGGTGCGCGGCGCGGGCCTGTACCTCGGGATCGACGTCATCGACCCGGCGACCGGCGAGCCGTCCGCGGGCATCGCGTCGGCGATCGTCAATGGCCTGCGCGACCAGCGCGTCCTGATCAGCGCGACCGGCCCGGCGGGCAATGTCTTGAAGATCCGCCCGCCGCTCCCCTTCGGCCGCGCCCACGCCGACCAGCTCGCCGCCGCCCTCGCCGCGGTGCTCCTGCGCGCTCGCCCCGCTCGCTCCCCGGGATGAGCTAGCCCTGCTGGGCCGGCACCTCGTGCCCGAGGTATTCAAGGTGTCGGATGTGCTCAAGGTGCATCACGTGCTTGACATGGAGGACGTGCCGCTCGCCGAGGGTGGTGCCGCCCCCGCTCGCTGCCCCGGCGGTGCTGGCCGGATGACCGGCGGTGGCGGTACCCGGCTGGCTCGTGGTGGCGGGGGGACCGACCGCGGTGACGCTGGACCCCGCGCCGTCCAGGACCGAGGTCCCGGAGGCGGTGTTCCTGGGCCCCGCGGTGCCAATGGCCGCGTGGACCGCGACGGCGATCAGCATCAGCGCCGCGCATCCCACCGCGGCGCCCATGATGAGCCTGTCCACGGCGCGACCCCGGGCGGGGGTGCGGGCCGTGTGCTGGACGAGGGACCAGTACCGGCCGTGGCGGCATGCGCGGCGGGCGGGCCGCCCAGCCCGCCGGACCGGGCACGCTCCATCCAGTGCCGCAGGACCGCCCGGTCGGCCACCGTGATCGCGGCGCCGTCGGCGAGCGCCCGGGCCTCCGGCGCCACCAGGGCGTTGGTCAAGACGATCCCATCACGGCCGGCGTAGCCGCCCGCCGTGATGGCGTGGTGCAGCGCGCGAACCGCGTCCGCCGCCACTGGCTCCTTCTGCCGCGCGCACCGGATCGCGACGAGCGTCCCTTCTGGCGCTGTCGCGGTGAGGCTGACAGCGCCGCCGCGCGCCCGGCGGACCCGCTGATAGCCCAGAAGCCGGAAAAGCGCCGCGCCGTACCGCGTGAACGCGGCGGCCGACAGGGGATCGACAACGGCGAACTCCAGGTCCGCCGCCGAGAGCACAAGCCGCCTGCGACGGTACCCGTACCAGCCCACTCCGGCGCTGGCGATGCCAAGCGCCGCAACCACCACGAACCAGTCGACATCGGTCATGGCACAGACGCTAGCGGCAGGGTCTGACATTCCAGCCGCGCCCGCGCCCGGCTATCGTGACCGATCGCAACAATAAGCAACTGAAGCGATACATAGAATCACCGTTGACGGGCAGGTATGGCTGTACTCGCGGCGTCTCACCGCTCCCAGGGGGTGCCCACATGGCCAGGGAAAACCGGCCCGCAAGCGACACGACCGCCGGTCCAGCCGTGCCCGGCCCGCGCCGGAACGCCGGCGACCAAGGCGATACCGGAGGGTCCGGCACCGGGCAGCCCGGCACGAGACAGCCCGGCACTGGGCAGCCGGAAGGCAGCGAGCGCCCGTCGCCCGTGCGGGCGTCGGCGGACCGCGTGCTTGAGCACACCCGGCTCAGCGGCACCTGGGTGGCCGTCGGCTGCTTCCTGGTGGTGCTGGTGATTCTGCTGATCTTCATCGCGCAGAACGGGACCAGTGTCAGCATCAACTTCTTCGGGACCCACAACGACGTCTACCTCGGCGTGGCCATCGTGCTCGCGGCGGTCTGCGGCGCGCTCCTGGTCATGTTCGCCGGGATGGCGCGCATCATGCAGCTGCGCTCCAGGGCGCGCAGGCACCGGCGCGCGGCCCGCAAGGCGGCCGGCGGATAGCGGGCGCCGGGGGCTGGTAGCGCGGGGACCGGGAACGGGCGGCCTGCCGGTGCCGCCCGCGGGTCGCATTGACCGGTGGCTAGATCCTTACCGACGTTGCCGATTCGATGCCCTCGTGCATGGCCCCGTGCATGGCGTCGCGCAGGGCCTTCGCGGACTCGTAGCGCAACGTGACGTGCAGGTCGCTGCCACGCTGGAGGATCTCCTGGAAGGCCCGCCCGATCAGCATCAGCAGCCAGCGGCCGGGCGAGAGCCGCAGCCAGAACGTCCAGCCCACGTACAGGTCGTTACCCTGCGGGAAGGACGAGATGTACCCGGCGAAGATCCCGCGGCGCAGTTCAAGGTAGTCGCGGCTCTCCCCGTCCGGCAGGCTGACCCTGCGGACCTGGACGCTGTCGAGCGGTACCTGCCTGCGCTGCACCGCGGCCTGCGTTTCCGTGATCGTCGCCTGCCACCCGGCGCCGTGGTAGTCGACAAGCAGCTTCCACTCCGACAGCAGCGCCGTCACCGGGGCTATCAGGTAGGCGATCCACAGCGCGACGGCGACGATCACGCCAACAATGCTCCACAAGATGAACACCACGCCGAGCCCGACCGCGCTCAGCAGCAGGGTCGGTATCAGGGAAAGGATCGCCCCGATGGCGAAGATCGCGCCGAAGATGAACCACTGCCGCACCATGCGCAAGAGGTAGCGCCGGTTGGTGAGCGGGTCGAAGCTCGGCTCGGGCACCCGCTCATAGCCCCGGCGCGGGTCAAGGAACTGCGGAGGCTGCCACGATGCCCCCGCCCCGGCCTGTGCCGACGCCGCCTGCCACGGAGCCGGCTGCTGCTGGGCGGGCGATTGCTGGGCGGGCGACTGCTGAGCCGCCGGCTGCTGGGTGAACACCGGCTGCGGATACGGCGACGCTCCCGCCTGCGACGGTGCTGGCTGCGACGGTGCTGGCTGGGATGCCGACCGTGATGCCGCGGCCTGCGGGGCACCGCCCGGCGAAGTACCGCCCGGCGACGGCTGCGACGGCTGCGACGGCCCCGGCTGCGCTGTCTCGATCGCGTCCGGCATGTCCGCCGGCGTGACGTCCGGGGAGGCTTCGTCCCGTGCCGTCGCGCCTTCCGCGTCGGCCCGCGACTCCAGGTCCGGTGGCGCCTGCCCCGGAACGTCGTCTCGCGGCTCGTCATCCGGCCGCCGCGCCGGGCGGAGCGGCGCCTGCAGGACGACCGTTGACGGCTCCGCGACCCGCCCGCCGGCCTGGAGCGCGACCGTGTGCGGTTCGCCAGCTCCCGGTGCGGTGCCAGCCAGTGCGGTGCCAGCCAGTGCGGTGCCAGCAGGCGCAGTACCTGACGGCGCAGTACCTGACGGCGCAGTACCTGGTGCCGGCTCGTCCGCTTCTGGGGGTGCGGCGGGCCGCAGGCCCGGGACCCTGAGCGTTCGCGGGCTGGCAGGATCCGGTTGCGCGGTCTCGGGCCGGGGTGCCTCATCGCGGTCGGGCAGCCGCGTGAGGCCGGGTACCTGGATCGTCAGCGGGCGGTCGGTGCCGGGCGACCCGGCACCCGTGTCCCCGGAATCCCCGTGCGCGGTACCCGCCGGTGCCGTGCCCGGCTCCGCGGCACCGGCCTGGAAGATCGGCACCTGAATCGTCCTTGGCTCTTCGGAGCCGGCCGGTGCCAGGCCGCTCCCCGCCGCTGTTTCCTCCGGCGTGCCGGGCTCGGCCTCGCGGAGCACCGGCATGGCACCGGAGCGCGTCCCGCAAAAGCCGCAGAACTGGTCGTCATCAGCGCGCGGCTGACCGCAATTACCGCAGGTAGTACTCATCGTTGATTCCCCCTCGCCGGATGCCGGCGCCCACCCAGTGGAACTCGTTGACAACGTTAACAGAACGCCCTGCACGCCGATAGCCACCGACTTTCGACAGAAATATGAAGCACTTCCCGGCTTGTCAGTAGAAGAAGGAGATCGTACGGAGCTAGACGCTGCACCGCGGGCGCGCATCCACCGCCGAGGCGTCGCGAAACGCGGTGTGCGGGGCACGCCAGGCGACGGAGTGGTCGGTGTCGTGCAGCTTGAGCAGCAGCGCCTCGCCCTAGCGCCCGGGCCCGATCGCCGGGGCCGGCGGCTGGTAAGGCGGGATCTCGTGGGACTCGACGTGGGCCACCGACTCAGCGCCCACCACCGCGGGGTCAACGACGAGGGCGATCATCTTGCCCTCCGCGCGCCCCGCCAGCGAACCGCCCGCGCGCGGGCCGGGCGCGGCGCTGGCCGCTGCCTGTCCCGCTACCATTTTCCCTTCAGCGGCAAGCCCCTCTGCTAGCTGCCCTTCCGCGACCTGCGGGGCGAGCATCTGGTCCTCGGGCAGGTCCAGCAGCGCCTCCGGATCGACCTTGTGGTCGTAGGTCAGCTCGTACGTGATCGCGTCGCCCACGCTGGTGCCGTCGGTCTTGGACCACTCCCGGGTCCGGGTGTGGCTCGTCTCCTCCGAGCGCGTCCGGGACTCGGTCTTGGCCTCGCTCTCGTGGGTGAACTTGTGCTTGGTGCGGGACGTCATGAAGTCGCGCACGTACGGCTGGTGCCTCTCGCGGCGGCCGCCGGCCGACCCGCCCCTGGCCGGTGCCCGTCCGGGCCTGGCCTTGCCCTCCCCGGGCGCATCGGCCCGGCGGCGCGGGTCCTGGTCGCTGGAGTCGCGGTCCCGGCCCACGGCCGCCCGGGCCTGCGGCCTCTTGCTGTTATCATCGCGATCTCGGGCCTGGCGATCCCTGTCCTCGTGCGCCCGGTCGTTGTGCCGCTTGATCACCGTTTCCGACAGCGACTCGCCCTCCGTGGTGCCCGTGGTCTTCGTGACCGCCTCTCCCGTGGCGTATCCGGTCGTGTGCGTCACCGACTCGCCGCGCGTGGTGGTGCGCGACTGGCTCACGCTGCGGCTACGGGTGAACCGCCCGGCCACGAAGCGCCGCTCCATGCCAATGTGCTCCGTCGCCCGCAGCGCCTCGGCGCGGGTCGCCAGCCGCATGAACGCGGTGTTGCGAGTGTCGAGGTGGCGCGCTGACTCCTCCGTCAGCCGGGAGAACGTCCGGATCAGCGGCACGTCGTAGCGCTCGCACGCCGCGGTGAGCCGTGCGAGGTGCCGGGTCGCCTGCTCGTCCGCGCCCGCGAGCACCACCGCGGGCCGCGGCTCGGCCGGCCTCGCCTGCCTGGCTGGCGGCGCCCGCGGCGATGACCGCCTGGGTGACCCACTGCACGACCAGCGCCGCCGTCAGGTCCGCCGTCACGTCGCGTGGCCCCTCTTCCAGGGACAGGCAGGTCAGCCGGGCCGGCGGACGCGGCGCCGCGTCCGCGCCAAGGTCGTGCAGCGGCTCGACCACGGCCGCCAGCCGGATGAGGCTACTCGCGACCTCCTTGCGGAAGTCCCCGGGGAACTCCGCCGCGAGCATCCGGCTCAGCCTGCCTGCCGCCCCGCCCGCCTCCCGGCCCGCCGCCCCGCCCGCGGCACTTCCGGGCGCCGCGCCCGCCGCGCCGGCCACGGCCTCGCCGGGCATCCCATGGCCCATCCCGCGCAGGACCGCCTCCGGCGACCCCGCCAGCAGCGCCAGCAGCGCGTCATGAACCCGCGCCATCGTCACGGTGCCCGGAGTGCCGCCGTGGCCCGCCGCGCCGTCGCCGGCGCTGTCCCCGCCGACGGCGCTCCCGGCGGCACTGGCATCGGCACCGCCGGCGGCGGCAAGCGCCCGGATGACCTTCCGCAAGACCATGAGGTCCGTGGCCCGGCCCGCGGTGCTGGCGCCCTGGGAGTCGGCGTGCAGCACCTCGACGACCTGGCTGGCCACCTGCTCGCCCGTCAGGCCGTCAAGCAGCGGCGTCTCGGGCAGGTCGTGAGGCAGGCGGTAGTCCTGGTAGGAAAAGCCGCCCTGCCTGGCCGCCGCGATGAGGCCCTCGCAGACCCGGTCCTGTGACAGGTCCAGCACGATGACCGCGTGGCCTTCCAGCAGTGACGTGCCGAGCCCGGCGAGCATGGTGCGGCGCCCGGGGGCGGTGCCGCCGAAGACGTCCAGCCGCGTGGCGCCCTCCCGCGCGCAGACCCCGAGCCAGTGCGGGGCCGCCGCGACCCGGTCGGCCTCCGCCCTGTCCCAGGCGGCTACCGCCTCCTCATGGCGGGCGAGCTCGCCGGCGTGCCGTTCGGAGGCCAGGTCCTGGTCCCGGCGCAGCGCCCGCACGGCGCGACGGTGGCTTGCGGCCGAGGCGAGCGCCGCCAGCCAGAAGACCACGGCGATGCCCGCACCTACCGCCCAGAACATCCCCTTATGGGAAAGCCAGCCCAGCCCGCCGAACAAGACCAGCGGAAGCAGCCCGGCGAGGACCAGCACGCGGCGCATGCCGGACCAGTGCTGGTGCTCCTGGACCTTGCGGACCTTCGCGGGGTCGGGCGACGGCGCTGTCGGCGGCTGGCCGGGGTAGTCACGGGGACGCCGGCCGGGGTCGTTCGGGATCCAGCCGAGGTGGAGGCCTCGCGGGGATCCTTCCGCTATGGGGGGCACGACGAATACTGTCCTACCAGACGGCCTCGGTTGCAATTCGTACAGGCCATGAGCGGTCTGCGTGTTCAGCCGGGCAGGTCGCGGCGTGCGCGCGTACCCGGCGAATCCGGCGGAAAACGCCCCCGCCGGCCGACGACGGCGCTAGAACTCTTCCTTGTCGTGGGCGGCCACGAGCGCCCAGACGCGCTTGCCTGTCCACCCCTTGACGCTCTCCCAGCCCCAGTCCTCGGTGAGGATCTCGACCATGTCCAGGCCGCGGCCGGACTCGTCATCATCGTCGGCGTGCTTCATGACCGGCGCGCCGAGAACCGCCGGGAGGTTGTCCCACACCTCGAGCATGACCTTGTTCCCGTCCGACAGCAGGCGCAGCCACATCAGGTGCAGCCGCCCGTCCTCATCATAGCGGGGACGGTCGTCGGGGCCGGTCGCCGCGCGAACGACGTTGGTCGCGAGCTCGCTAGCGACCAGTTCGAGGACCTCCACCGGCTCTGGCAGCCCCCAGCTGTCGAGCACGACGGCGACAAAGCCGCGCGCCAGCCGCGGCGCGGTCGGTAGCGCTCCCACCGGCCCGAGGTAGGAGGTTAGCGGCCACTCAGACACGCGCGGCTCGACGTATAACTGCACGATGCCATACAGTACCCGCCATGTCGCTCCGCGTGGTCCAATTCTTACCGGTTGGCTGGTTTATACCCCAGTCCGGGCGTCCGTCATCGTATCGCGCCGCCGGACTGGCGCGCGGACCGAATGACCGCGCCGCAATCGCGCGAAAGCATCGGTAGCGCCGGCCTTCCCGGCATCATCGCCCGGCCAAACTTTCGCCTCTCCCGTCAGCCTGTGCACACCCGTCAGTCTGGTACGCCCGTCCGCTCGTGTACACCCCCGTCGGCCGGCCGTGGTAGCCCTTCGCGCCGACGGCCCGGGCCAGCGGGCTGCGCGGGTCCTCATCCCGGCTGAGGGCGTCGAGCAGCCGCCCGAAGTCGTAGCGTGGCCGCCAGCCAAGCTCCGTCCGGGCCCGCGCGTTCACGTATACCCGGTCGATCCCGGGGAACAACCGCCAGCCGCGCCGCCGGTACTCACGGTCAACGCCGGGAAACCTTTCCCTCACGACGGCGGCCAGGTCGTCCCGCAGCCTGGGGAGGTCGGCGGGGGTGAACGGCGTCGTCGCGCTGATGATGTACCTCGCGAACCCGATCCGGGCCGCGTGCCGCACCGCCAGCAGGTGAGCGTCGACCACGTCGGCGATGTCCACCCGCCGGTAAAGGAGCTCATTCGCCTTCAGGTTGGCGTCGGGGTAGGCGGCACGGACCACGTCATCGTCGTCTCCCTCGGGGAAGAACCGCGCGATCCGCAGCGCGATGACCGGCAGCCCGTGCTCGGCATGGGCCAGCTGGCACAGGTCCTCGGCCACGCTCTTCGTCACGCCGTAGATGTTCCTGGGAATGCCCGGCACGTCCTCGGTAATCCAGGCGGCAGGCTCGCCCGCGGCCGGGGTGAGCGCCCGGCCGAACGCGCTCGTCGTGCTCGCGTACACCAGCGCCCGCACGCCCGCGGCCGCCGATTCCTGGAGGAGGTTCAGGGTCCCGGTCACGTTCGTGTCGATGAACGCCTGCTTGTCATGCGACCCGACGTGCGGCTTGTGCAGCGTCGCCGCGTGGATGACCGCCGTCGCGCCGCTGTCGGCCAGGGCCTGCCGCACGGCGGACCGGTCGGCGATGTCCGCGACGACACCGGTGTACGGGCCTGGCCGCAGGTCGAGGCCGGTCACGGCGCTGACCTGCACGGCACTGCCCTGGCCGCCCGGGCGCCCGGCGCGCAGCACCCGGACGAGCGCCTCGCCGAGGTGGCCCGAGCTTCCCGTCACGAGCAACTTGTCGGTATTCACGCTCATCAGTTTGCGCTAGGACGAGCGCTCTTAGCTACCGCCGAACCTAGGTCCAGGTAGTGCTCATCATGCAGGCCCATCATGAGGAGCGTGATTCCGATACCGCAGTCCGGGACGCCGCCGCGCGCTGACGGCGGGCCGGCCGAAGCCGTGCCTGACGAGGCCGTGACGCCCGCCGTCGACATCGTCGTGCCGGTGCGCGACGAGGCGCGCGTCCTGTCGCTCAGCGTCCGCCGGCTCGCCGCCTACCTGCGCGACGGCTTCCCGTACACGGCCCGGATCACGATCGCCGAGAACGGCAGCTCGGATGCCACGTGGGAGATCGCGCGGTCGCTCGCGGCGGAACTAGAGTACGTGCGGGCGATCCGGCTGGACCGGCCGGGGCGCGGCGGGGCCCTGAAGGCGGCCTGGTCCGCCAGCGACGCCACGGTGCTCGCCTACATGGACGTCGACCTGTCCACCGGGCTGAACGCGCTGCCGCCGCTGGTCGCGCCGCTGCTGTCGGGGCACAGCGACCTGGCGATCGGCACCCGGCTGGCCCGCGGCGCCCGGGTGACCCGCGGCCTCAAGCGCGAGGTCATCTCACGCGGCTACAACCTGCTGCTGCGCGCGACGCTGTGCGCCCGCTTCAGCGACGCGCAGTGCGGCTTCAAGGCGATCCGCGCGGACCGGGCGGCCGGCCTGCTGCCGCTGATCCGCGACACTGGATGGTTCTTCGACACCGAACTGCTCATGCTCGCCCAGCGGGCCGGCCTGCGCGTCCACGAGGTGCCCGTCGACTGGACGGACGACCCCGACTCCCGGGTGAATATCCTGGCGGCCGCGCTCGCCGACGTGCGCGGCATCGCCCGGGTCCGTTCCGAATGGGGAGGCAGGAACATAAGGATGCCTGCCACCGTGACGCTGGAAGGCACGGCCGCGCTGAACACGGTGCCCGTGAACACGGCGCCCGTGAACACGGTGCCCCTCAACACGGTGCCCCTCAACACAGTGCCCCTACCCCTGGAGAGCACGGAAGAGAGGGTCAGTTGAGCGCCACCACGATCCCGGGACCGGCGTCCCTGCCCTTTCAGAAGGCACCGGCCGCGAGCCGCCTGCGGGTGCTCGCGCGCGGGCTGTGGCGAGGGCCGGCCCGTGACCCGCGGTGGGCGCGGCCGCTGTTGCTGTCCCTGCTGGCGGTCACCGCGCTGCTGTACCTGTGGGGGCTATCGCGCAACGGGTGGGCCAACGACTTCTACGCCGCCGCCGTGCAGGCCGGGACGAGGAGCTGGAAGGCGTTCTTCTTCGGCTCCTTCGACTCCTCGAACTTCATCACCGTAGACAAGACGCCGGCGTCGCTGTGGGTGATGGAGATCTCCGGGCGGATCTTCGGCTTCTCGACGTGGTCGATGCTCGCCCCGCAGGCCCTGGAGGGCGTGGCCTGCGTGGCGGTCCTGTACGCGGCGGTGAAGCGGTGGTTCGGGCCGGGCGCCGGGCTGCTGGCCGGGCTGGTGCTGGCGCTGACGCCGGTCGCGGCGCTGATGTTCCGGTTCAATAACCCGGACGCCCTGCTCGTGCTCCTGATGACTGTCGCCGGCTACTGCGTGACGCGTTCCCTGGAGCGCGAGCGGGGCGCGACGCGCTGGCTCGTGCTGGCGGGCCTGCTGATCGGCGTGGCTTTCCTGGCCAAGATGCTGCAGGCGTTCCTGGTGGTGCCCGGCTTCGGGCTGGCCTACCTGTGGGCGGGGCCGGCCCGGATCTGGCGGCGGGCGTGGCAGCTGTGCCTTTCCGCCGCCGGGATCGTGGCGGGCGCCGGGTGGTGGGTGCTGATCGCGCAGCTGAGTCCGGCGGCGGACCGGCCCTATTTCGGCGGGTCAACCAACAACAACATTCTCGAGCTTGCCCTTGGCTACAACGGGCTCGGGCGGCTGGACGGGACCGAGACCGGGTCGATCGGCTTCAACTCCAGCAGCGGGGGCGGCGGCGGCTTCGGCGGGGCGGGCTTCGGCGGGTCGACAGGGGTCACGCGGCTGTTCGGCTCGGAGTTCGGCGGGCAGATCTCGTGGCTGCTGCCGGCCGCGCTGCTCGCCCTGGCGGCACTGCTGTGGGTGTCGCTGCGCGCGCCGCGTACCGACCGGGTGCGGGCGTTCGCGCTGCTGTGGGGCGGCTGGCTGGTCGTCACCGGGCTGACCTTCAGCTTCATGCAGGGGATCATCCACCCCTACTACATGGTGGCGCTCGCCCCGGCGATCGCCGCGCTCGTGGCGGTCGGCGCGATCTCGCTCTGGCAGCGCGGGCTCGGCTGGGCGGGCCGGTGCCTGACCGCGCTCGGCGTGGCGATGACCGCCTGGTGGGCCTATGAACTGCTTTCCCGGTCGCCGTCGTGGCTGCCGTGGCTGCGCTGGGTCATCGTGGTGGCGGGCACGCTCGCCATCGCCGCGATCGCGGCCACGGCCGCGCTGGAACGGCTCGGCGCGCGGCGCGCCGTCGCCGCCGTGGCCGGCTTTCCCGGGCCGCTGGACCACGGCGACGAACTGCCGGACCTGCTCGGCCAGCCTGATCCGGATGACCAGGCTGACCTGGTCACGTCGGGCGGCGGGCCCGGCGCGCGCGCCTCGTCCCTCGACTGGCTGGCCGGATGGCCGCTACGGCCGCGGCGGCGGCCCGCGAAGGGGGCACCGCGGCCGCCGGGGCCGGCGTCGGGGGCGGCACTGCGGGCGCTGGCCCTCGCGCCGCTGGGGCTGTCGCTTGTCACGGGGCTGGCCGGGCCACTGGCGTACTCGATCCAGACGGCGGGCAGCGCGCACGCGGGCTCGCTGCCCAGCGCTGGCCCGGCGGTGGCCGGCTTCGCCGGCCGGCTCCCCGGTGGCGCCGGTGGTCGGGGACTCCCGTTCCGGCGGGACGGGGCGGGCGGCGGGAGGGGGACAAGCGGCTTCCCCTTCGGCCAGGGCGCCTCCGGCGGCACCGGAACGGGGACCGGCGGGACGGGGACCGGGGGCTTCCCCGGTGGCGGCACGTTCCCCGGTGGGGGTGCCTTCCCCGGCGGGGGCCGGCACCGGCACCGGGAGCGGTACCGCGGGCCCCGGCGGCTTCCCCGGAAGGGCCGGCGGCTTCAGCGGCCGCTACCGTGACGGCGGGTTCCGCGGCGGTGGCGGCTTCGGCGGCGCCGGCGGGCTGTCCGGCGACACGCAGGTGCCGAGCGCGCTAACCGGCCTGCTGAGGACCGGCGCGTCGAAGTACCGGTGGATCGCGGCCACCGAGGGGTCGCAGGAGGCCGCCCCGATCGAACTGGCGACCGGCGGCGACGCGGTCCTGGCGATCGGCGGCTTCAACGGCTCCGACCCGGCGCCGACGCTGGCGCAGTTCGAGTCGATGGTGGCCCGCCATGAGATCCACTACTACGTGGGGCGCGGCTCGCAGAGCTTCGGCGGCGGTCCCGGCTCCACCGCGATCGCGTCCTGGGTGGCGGCCCACTTCACCGCCACGACGGTCGGCGGCACCACCGTTTACGACCTCACGAAGCCCGCATCGTAAGCCAGCGTCCGGCGCAGGCTTTCCCCGCCCCCGCCCCCAGCCCCCAGCCCGGCCTTTCCCGCCCACCACCCCAAGCATCGGCCCGGCCTTTCCCGCCCACCACCCCAAGCATCGGCCCTCGGGTCAGGACGTGGGGTTCCTCGGCTGCGGCAACGGCCCGCCGGGCCGGGCCGGCCGGGCCGGCCGATGCCGGTCATGGGGCCATCGCCGCCGAGCACGGCGCGCCGCAGCGCCGGGGACGCCCGGTAGCGGCCGTCGCGGTACCAGTTCTCCAGGCTGTCCAAGACGGTGAGCACGGTGCGGGTGCCCCACTGCTGCGCCCACGCGATGGGGCCACGCGGGTAGTTGACGCCCAGCCGCATGGCCAGCTCAACGTCCTCGGCCGACGCGACCCCTGACGCGACGGCGTCAGCGGCCAGGTTGGCGAGCATCGCGACGGTCCGCGTCACGATCATGCCGGGAATGTCGTCGATGACGTGCACGGTGAGCCCGGCGGCCCGGAAGAGCCCGACCGCCTCGGCGACCGCGGCCGCCGGGCACCTGTCGCAGGGCGCGATGGCGATCGCGGTCGCGGTCGCGTCGTCCAGCGTCCGGTCAACGATGATCACCGGACGCTCAAGCGCGAAGGACACCGACGAGGCGGACGCGCCGTTGCACCGGTCGAGCACGGCCCCGCTCGGCAGCTCGACCGTGCCGTCGAGCAGGCCCATCTCGTCATCACCCGGGTCGCCCTGGCCGACGCGCACCCCGGTCCTGGCAAGCAGGGCGGACATCGACGTCGGGCCGTACTCGGTGACCGACTCCGGCACGGTGGCCGCCCGGGCGGCGCTCGCCACCCGGGCAGTGCTTGCCACCCTCAGCCGCGGTGCCCGGTACCGGGCCGGTCCCGCGGTAGTCGTAGCAGCCCCGGCCGGACTTGCGCCCGTACCAGCCTGCCTCCACGAGCGCCCGCTGCTCAAGGGACGGCTCGAACCGGCGGTCGTAGCCGAACGCGGCCCATACCGACCGGGTGACCGCCTCGTTGACGTCGTGGCCGATCAGGTCCATCAGCTCGAACGGCCCCATCGGGAAGCCGCCAGCTCCCGTGAGCACCGCGTCGATCACCTCGAAGGACGCGGCCCGCTCCGCGTGCACCCGCCATGCCTCGGCGTAGAACGGGCGGGCTATCCGGTTGACGATGAACGCCGGCGTCGCCGCCGAGAACACCACGGTCTTGCCCCAGTCGCGGGCCAGGGTGGCCACCTGGCTGGCCACGGCCGGGGACGTCGCCAGCCCGGAGATGACCTCGACCAGTTCCATCCGGTGAGCGGGGTTGAAGAAGTGCATCCCGACCAGCCGCTCCGGGTGCTCAAGGCCGGCGGCCATCGCGGTCGGGGACAGCGACGAGGAGTTCGAGGCGAGCACGCACTCCGGCCCCACGACCCGCTCCAGGTCCGCGAACAGGGCCTTCTTGACGGCCAGGTCCTCGGTGATGGCCTCGATCACCACCTCGCAGCCGGCCAGGGCGGACAGGTCGCTCACCGCGCTGAGGGACACGGCGTCCGGGGCCACGTCGAGGCGGCCCTTCGCGGCCAGGGCCTTGACCTGGTCCATGACGCGGGTCACGGCCGCTCGGCGGCGCCTTCGGCCGCGTCGAGCAGCAGGACGCGCCGGCCGGCGACGGCGGCCACCTGGGCGATCCCCGTGCCCATCGAGCCGGCCCCGACGACGCCGACCGGTGCGGTGGTCATCGGGTAACCTCACCGGAAAGCTTGAGGTTGTAGACCTGGCAGGCGTTGCCCGCGAGGACCAGCGCGGCGGCCTCCTCATCCGGGCACAGGGCGGCGACGGCCCGGGCGTTGGCCGCGATGCCCGGCACGCCGGGCCAGTCGGTGCCGAAGATCATCCGCCGGGTCAGCCGCTTCCAGTTGTGCCTGGCGTAGTACTCGCGCAGGCGCGATGGCGGCAGGCCGGACAGCTCGATCCAGACCCGTTCGCTGGACAGCGCCATGAACGCCGCCGCGTCATACCACCAGCCCCGGCCGCCGTGCGCGAGCACGACGTGCAGGCGGCGGAAGTCGCGCAGCACGTCGTCCAGGTAGACAGGATCGGCGAACTTGTTCGAGCTGCCGGGGAAGACGCTCGTGCCGCAGTGCACCACGACGGGGATGCCCGCCTGCTGGCAGACCTCGTAGGCGGGGTACAGCGCCGGGTCGTTCGCCGCGATCCCGGCGTGCACCGGGTGGACCTTCAGCGCGACCGCCCCGAGGTCAAGCTGGCGCACTAGCTCCTCGTCCACCGGGTAGTGCAGGTGCGGGTTGACATTGGCGATGACCTTGACCCGCGCCGGGTTCCGCGCCATCAGCGGGAGCACGTCCTCGATCGGCTGGATGCCGGTCGCCTTGGGGCTGTACTCGGTCATCAGCAGCGCGATGTCCACGCCTTCGGACGCCAGGTACTCGTCGAGCCGGGCGGGGTCGGGCGTCCCCGCGCTGTCGTAGACCCGGCTCATCGCCTCAGCGTCGCCGAAGTCCTCCGCCCAGTCCTTCCACGCCTGCTTCAGCGTGGGGAGCCGGGCGACGTGCAGGTGCACGTCAACCAGTGGGCGACCGTCGATCATAGGAGCACAGTACCGTCGGCCATGGCAGCCACGGCCGGGAGCACCGGTCCGGGCCGCTCCGGGCACCGGCCTCCCGCGCTCGCTCACAGCAAGACCTTCGCGGCCATGGCGCGCAGCTCGACGCGGCGGATCTTCCCGGTGGCGGTCGCGGGATAGGAGTCGGTGAACACGATCGCGCGGGGACGCTTGAACGAGGGAAGGCCGGCCCGGCAGTGCTCGATGAGCTCCTCCTCGGTGACGGTCTCGCCGGCGACCTGTCCCGGCTGGAGGATCACGTAGCCGACCGGCTTCTCCAGGCCGTCACCGTCCCGGGCGGCGACCACGACGGCCTGCGCGACGGCGGGGTGGGTCAGCAGCCGGGCCTCGACCTCCATCGGGGACACCCACATGCCGCTTGCCTTGATCATGTCGCCGGCGCGGCCAAGGCAGGTGTAGTAGCCGTCGGCGTCGCGGACGTAGGTGTCGCCGGTGCGCAGCCACTCGCCCTGGAACACCTGCCGCGAGGCCTCGTACCGGGACCAGTAGCCCGGTCGCCGCCGACGCGCCCCGCACGAAGAGGGTCGCTGGCTGGCCGTCGCCGGCTTCCTGGCCGGTCTGCTCGTCGATGAGCTTCAGCTCGTACCCGGGCACGGCCTCCCCGGTCGTGCCGGGCCGTACCCGGCCGGGGGCATTGGACAGGAAGATGTGCAGCATCTCGGTCATGCCGATGCCGTCGATGATGTCAACGCCGAAATGGCCCGTCCACCGCTGGTACAGCGGCGCGGGCAGCGCTTCCCCCGCCGAGGCGGCCAGCCGGACCCCGGCGAGGGCGTCGCCGGGCAGCCCGGCGCGGAGCATGTTGGCGAAGAACGTCGGCCCGGCGAAGAACAGCGTCGCCCCGTGCCTGGCGGCCACGTCGGCGATGAGGTCGGGCCGGGACGGCGGCGCGTTCAGCACCGCGGCCGCCCCGACCGACAGCGGGAACAGCACCGAGTTGCCCAGCCCGTAGGCGAAGAACGCCTTGGCGGCCGACAGGCAGCGGTCATCGGGGCGGATGCCGAGAACCTTCGTGCCGTACGTCTCGCACGCCACCTGGACCGACCCGTGCCGGTGCATCGCGCCCTTCGGCATCCCGGTCGTCCCCGAGGTGTACAGCCAGAACGCCGGGGAGTCGGCCGAGGTGTCATAGACCGACTCGTCGGGGGCGGCACTGGCCAGGTCGTTCAGGGCATAGACGGGCAGCGACGCGGGGCGGCCGACGGCCAGCGGCGAGTCCGTCAGCAGCCCGGCGAGCTCGGGCGCCGACGCGGCCGCCGTGACGGCGGCCGCGGCGAACTCATGGGTGACGGCGAGGAGCCGGGCGCGCGAGTCGCGCAGCAGCTCGGCGATGCCGTCAGCGCGGGACATGGTCGAGGCCGGCACCGGGATCGCCCCGATCCGCATCGCGGCCAGGTAGGTGACCACGAACTCCGGCGAGTCCGCCATCACCATCAGCAGCCGCTGCTCCGGCTGCAGGCCGAGCGCCCGCAGCCCGGCCGCCGTGCGGCAGACGAGGTCGTGCAGCCCGGCATAGGTGATCTCGCTCGCCGGCCCGGCCAGGCCAGGCGCCCGCCGTTGAACGACCCGGCCAGCGCGATCCGCTCGCCGTCCCCGGCGGCGAGCCGCCGGTCGAGCAGGTACTCACACGCGTTGAACAGCTGCCCCATCGCGTTGCCGTTCCAATCCCCTGGCTCGCGCCGTCTGCCGGCCATGCCAGCGCAGGTCATCAAGATCGCCATCGTTCCACAAGTTCATCGACGACTGCTAACTATTTGTAGCATTTGTCGCGTCGGCGCGGCAACCAGGTCAGCGCGCGGAATTGAGGCGGTGCCACTCGCGGCGCGAGTCCGCGAGCCATGACTCGTGGCGCTGCGCGAACAGCAGCGCGGCCTGCGCGCCGGTCCACCGGGCGGGCAGCAGCTCACCGGGCAGCGCCGGATCGATCGACGGGAACCGCCGCCAGGCGTGCACCAGCTCGATCTGCCGGACGAGGACGTCGGCCGGGTCCGGGCCGCGGAACTCAGCGGTGAACATCTCGTACTCTGCCTCGACCGACGGGAGGTCCCACGCCGTCGCCACCATCGTCTTGAGGTCGCCCAGGCCGGTCCGCTCGGCCACGAAGACGTTCGCCTCGTCGCCCACTCCGGCGTCGCGCAGCACCCGCTCGGCCTCACTGGCCCGCCTGGAATGCGGGCTGATCCACAGGCCCGCGGCCAGCGCGCCGAACCCAGCCCAGGTAAGCCGGGTGCGCACCACGTGCCGGGCACGCCGGTCGCTCTCCGGGATCCGGACCGAGACGACCACCCAGCGCTGGTCCCAGTCCGCTGGCCGGCCGAAGGAGTAGATGCGCTCGGCACCGTCGGTCAGCATCCGCCTGGCGGCCGGGGTCAGCACCCACCTGGCCCGCCGGCCGTCGTGCTCCGACGTCAGCCAGCCCGCCTGGCTGGTGCGCATCAGCGCCTGCCGGGTGGCCTTCTCCGCGATGCCCATGCGGGCGAAGACCGCGAGCACCGCCGAGGTCCACGCGGCGCCGTCGCCGGGAAGCACCAGCTCGCCGAGCACCGTCAGCAGCAGGCCCCGCGCGCTCGGCGCGCCCGCCTGGTGCCGCCGGGACACCGTGGGCGCCTCGGACGCCACTTCCGATGCCACTTAACCGATCCTGCCCGACATGATTCTGTAGCGTATCAAGGGCCAGCGCCCTCGAACGGGCGCCGGCGGCCGGCGCGGCGCCGGGCGGTGCCGGCCGCGCGGACCACGCTGACCGCGCGACCGGGACCCCCGCGGGCTCCTAGTGGCTGATCGTCCCGAACGTGACGGTGTTGCCCGCCCAGGTGTAGGACTCCCGCATCACGCGCCTGCCACTGGTGGACGCGGCGACCATGTAGTTGCCTCCCTCGTAGATGCCCACGTGGTAGACGTAACTGTAGGGATTGCTGGATACATGGAAGAAGATCAGGTCGCCAGGCCGCGCGCTGGCCTTGCTGATGCGCCTGAACTGGTGGAATTGGTCATTCGCTGTCCGCTCGATGCCCTTTCCAAGGTGGTGGTACACGTACTGCGTCAGGCCCGAGCAGTCGAAGCCCGCGGGTGAGGTCCCTCCGTAGACGTACCGGACCCCCTCAAGCCGGATGGCGTACGCCGCGGCCATGTTGGTTGAAGGTGAGCCTTCGCCGGGTGCTGCAGTTGCCTTCCAGGCAAGAAGCTCCTGCGTCGTACTCGGCTTGGGGCTGGCTGCCGCGGGGTCGGCGGTCGCCGCCATGGCCGACGGGGCGAGCACGCCAACCGCCGGGACGCTGAGGGCTACCGTCGCCAGCACTGCCTGCGCCAGCCTTGTCGCGCCCACCCTTAGGCGCCTCCCACTCGCCCTTGGACAATCCGGCGGTAAGCGCACCGTACCTTTTTCATCGCATTTCCTTTCTGTTTGACCGCGGCGCCAATGAACCCCCTCGGCACGCCGCCCGCGCGATCATTCCCCTAATCGCGCCCGTACTTGCGTACCATCGGCGCGCCTTGGGGTGCCAGCTAATTCGGCAATGAACTACGCCGCGTAATTCGGTTATCACAGAACAATAACGAACATTCAAGGCGCCGTTTCCGCCCCCGCGGCACGCGCCTCGCGGCGACAAATGACCAGGTCACCGGCCCGGCTGGGGCCTTCCTCCACAATCGGACAGATCCGCGCATCAGGTTAATATGTGACGAAGGTCACAGTAACGTTTCAGATACCACCGGCGCGATTCCCCGGAGCCGACGACGCCGGAAAGTGACCGTTACCGGTCCGTGATTGGCGATGATCTCGGGACCCGCGTGACTGCCGGGATTGATTGCGCGCTACGCCGGTTAACCGCCCCGGCGAGCCGATCGCACGATCCGCGGCCGAGCGCGGGTTCAGCGCGGCCGCGATCCGATGGTCGTGAGCGCACGGGCGCGGAAGCCAGCGCCCGAGGCTGCCGGCGTCCCCGCCGCCGGTAATACCGCGTGATACTCCATGAGAACGATCGCTTAACGGACTGTGACCTCTTGCCCAACTCCAGTTTCCGCGGTGGCGTCCGGCGGCGCGCCCCTCGTAGGGTGGACCCGGCAGTAATCGCCCGAATGCAGGCAAAAGGCAGGAGAACTATGGCGCGCCACTTGATCCGCGCTCTCGGTGGGATCGCACTCGCGGGGGCGTGCCTCGCGCTCGCCGCGTGCACGTCGTCCGGCTCGTCGAGCGCGGGCGGGGCGGCGAAGGTCAGCAGGCGTCCCGGTCAAGAACGGCACTGTCACCGTCAAGGAGCGGCAACAAGGTCATCTGCGTGATGACGGTGGTCAACGGCAAGGGCACGTGCACGGTGTCCTCCTCGACCCTGGGGCTGGGCGCCAAGGCCATCGTCGGCTCCTACCAGGGCAGCGGGTACAAGCCGGCGCAGTCAGAGCCGCTCTACCTCTCGGTGGTCAAGGCCGCCACGACGGTCGCGCTGTCGGTGCCGCCCGGCACGGTGACCTATGGCGACGAGCAGGCCGCGCGCCTGACGGTACGGGTCACCGCCGCCCACGGCAGCGCGCCCAGCGGGAGCGTGCTCGTCGGGCACGGCTCGGCCATCGTCTGCACCATCAAGCTCTCCCATGGCGCCGGCTCGTGCGCCCTGAGCGCGCGGCAGCTGCAGGCAGGCACCCAATCGCTGGTCGCGAATTACCCCGGCGACAATGCCCACTTCGGCTCCAGTTCCAAGGCGGAGAAGATCACCGTCGCCGGCTAGCATTACGGCCGCCCGGCATCGCCGGGCGCTAGCGCACGTGTTCGCGCACACCACAGCAAGCCACAATCCCCTACAGCTTCGCGCAAAATACTGGATTTGCCTTATCTACTACCAGTCGCGTGCATAGCATCGGGCATGGCGACGAGGGGAAGCGCATGCGACGGATGACACTATGCACCGCCATTGGTGCCCTCATGTGCACTGCCGTGATCTGCGCGTGCGGCACGGCACCCGCACGCACCGCCGCGGCCGGCGACGCCAGCCGGGGCGCGAGCACAGCCGTCCCCGGCAGCGGGGCGGCGCTTCCCGCGCCCCTCGTCGCCGCCGGCCCGCATACCGCGGCCATGCCCAGCGCCGGGCAATCGGGCGGTACCCACGGCGCGCACGCCACGGCCAGCCCCTCGGCGACCGCTACCCACCCCGCGACCGGCATGACGGGGGGCGGGGCCGGGAGGCTCCCAGCCCGCCGCGCCGTCACCCACGACGTGCACGCACCCGCAGTACACCACGTCAGAGCCGCTGGGCATGTGGAACCAGGCACCGTACTTCGTCTACAACGACGCGTGGAACACCTCGAGTTACCACGTCTCGCAGACCCTCTATGCCTGCTCCTACGGCAACTGGTACGTCGTCGCGACCATGAACAACAACGCGGGCGACGGGGCCGTCAAGACCTACCCGAACTCCCACAGGGACTTCAACAACCACCCCCTGGTCACCTCCCTGCAGTCGGTGACCAGCACGTTCGCCGACACAGCCCCGAGTTCGGGCATCTACGAGAACGCCTACGACATCTGGCTCAACAACGACGCGGAGAGCTACAAGACCGAGGTCATGGTCTGGACGGACAACCACGGGCAGTCCCCCGGCGGAACGGCTGCAAGGCTCGGCCACGATCGACGGGCGCGGGTACCGCGCATGGCGGGGCACGGGCAGCGGCGGCCAGTACATCGCGCTCGTCGCCGACCAGAACTTCATGTCCGGGTCCATGAACCTGCTCGACATCTTCCACTGGATAGCGCAGAAGGGCTGGCTCCCGTCGAACACCGAGCTCCAGCAGGTCGACTACGGCGCCGAGATCGTGTCGACCGGCAACGTCCCCGAGACGTTCAGCTACTCGAGCTTCACGGTGACCGCCAGCTAGCCGGCTGGCCCGGGCCTTGCCGCAGACACATATGTGACATATCTATGTAACTTCTCTTATTTCGCATACCGCCGGGCATCCCGATGCGGTAGACAGCGGGCGTGCCTAGGGTGCAAGGAAGTCGCGGGGCCGGTGCCGCCGCACGCGGCGGGACGGCGCGCGCGGAAGCGGCCGGCGAGGGCGTGGCCCGCGGGCCGTGCTCGGCTCGCCGGGCTCGCTGCCGCTATCACGATGGCCGGCTGCGCCCACGGGGCAGGCCCGGCCGGCCGGCCGGCCGGCGTCCTCCGTCAGCCCGATTCGCGGCCCCGGTGACCCGCGCGCTGCCCGCCGGGCCTGCCGGGTCGCCCGCGGTCCTGGTCCTGGCGAGCGGCACGCAAGCGAGCCAGGACGCCCAGCTCGCCCGGCAGGTCTTCGCCTCCGCCCCGGTGGTCGTCGTCGCCGCGCAGGCACCAGCCCCGGTCCGGACGGCGCTGGCCGCCGCCCAGACGGCGCACGCGCCGCTGCTGCTGGCCCCCGGCGAGCGTGGCGGCCAGGACCGCCGCCGTCATCGTCCGGCCTCGTCACGGCGGTCAAGGGCCTGCACCCGCACGCTGTCCTCGTGGCGGGACTGCCCGCCGCCAGCCTCGCGGCGCAACTGCCCGGCGTCACCGTCGTCACCACGACGAGCCAGCTGCCGGTGACGGGCGCGCCGGCCAGCCCGCAGCGCGCCCTGGCCGTCCTCGTTCCCGCCGTGCCGGCCACGGGCGCCGGGGCGCGGGCCGCCCCCGCGCTGGCCGTCGCGGCGCTGACGCAGACCGCGCGGGCCGCCGGGGCGATGGTGATCCCGGTGACCGGCACCGGGGACCCGCGCGGGGACCCCCAGGCGATCACCGCGCTCGCCCGGCAACGCCCGCGCAACGTGGTCGCCGTCGGCAGCGAGTTCGCTCCCGCCGCCCGGCTCGCGCAGCGGGTCGACGTGGCGGTGACCGGGGTCCGGCTGCCCGGCGGCGGGCAGGTGATGTTTCCCGGGCGGCGGCTGGTGGCCCTGTACGGGCACCCGGACACGCCCGCCCTCGGCGCGCTCGGGCAGCAGGACCTCGCGCAGAGCGTGACGCGGGCCCGGCAGATGTCGAGGCTGTACCGGCCGCTGAGCACGGTGCCCACTGTTCCCACGTTCGAGATCATCGCGACCGTCGCCGAGTCCTCACCGGGACCGGACGGCTCTTACTCCTACCAGACGCCCGTTGCCGACCTGCGTCCCTGGATCCAGCAGGCCACGGCGGCGGGCATGTACGTCGTGCTCGACCTTCAGCCCGGCCGGGCCAGCCTCCTCGCCCAGGCGCGGGCCTACCAGGCGCTGCTCGCGCTGCCCAACGTGGGCCTGGCGCTCGACCCGGAGTGGAAGCTCCAGCCGGGCCAGGTGCCGCTCCATCAGATCGGCCACGTGAACATCAGCGAGGTGAACAGCGTCGTCGGCTGGCTGGCCGGCCTGACGCAGCACTACCGGCTGCCGCAAAAGCTCCTCGTGCTGCACCAGTTCCAGCTGCAGATGATCCGGGACGAGTCCCAGCTCGACACCAGCCACGACGACCTCGCCATCCTCATCCACATGGACGGGCAGGGCACGCCCGGCGAGAAGGAGGCGACCTGGGACGCGGTCACCGGGGCGGCACCGCGGGGTGTGTTCTTCGGCTGGAAGGACTTCCTCGTCAAGGACCACCCGACGCTGACCCCGGCGCGGACGATGACGAACGTCCCGGCCCCCGTAATGATCTCCTACCAATGACGGGTCGGTAGCGCGCCCGGCCCGCGGAACGTCAAGCTCGTACGCGCAAAGCATTCCGGGAAGCTGTGCCCGCCTATACAATTTCGCCAAATAAGGTGACTACGAGTAGGAACCCTGCATGGCCGGGACGGATGCCGCCGTAGCGATCTACTGGGACTTCGAGAACGTGCACGCATGCCTGGTCGATGACGCCGACGGGGACGGCGTCTACCGGGCATCCCGCTTCAAGGTCCAGGAGCCGGTCGTCGATATCGACCCGGTCACCGAGTACGCGGCGACGTTCGGCCGGGTCGTGGTGCACCGGGCGTACGCCAACTGGCAGTACTTCGGCCGGTACCGCGACGAGCTGCAGGCGCACGCGATCGACCTGGTGCAGCTCTTCCCGCTGGCCGGGTCGAAGAACGGCGCGGACATCCGGCTCGTGCCTGGACGTTGTCGAGGACCTCCAGCATCACCCGCACCTCACGCACGTCATCGTGGTCGCCTCCGACAGCGACTACACCTCACTCGCCCAGCGGTGCCGCAAGCACGGCCGCTACTTCTTCGGCGTCGGAACGGAGCGGACGGCCAGCTCCTATCAGTTCGCGTGCGATGAGTTCCGCCGGTACCGCGACCTCGCGGGCGGCTCCCCGGCCGCGCAGGCCGCGCAGGTCCCCGCCGATGCCGCGCGTGACGTGGTTCCCCTGGAGGACGCCGGGGACCTCGTGGTGCGCGCCATTCGCAGGCTCGCGGCCGGCAGCGGGGAGTCGTGGGTGCGCAAGGCCGGGGTCCGCCCGCTGGTCAAGCGGCTCGACCCGACCTTCGATGAGTCCGGTTTCGGCTACCCGACCTTCACCGAGCTGCTGCGCGCGCTGGACGCGGCCGGGTACATCGCCGAGCGGCCCGGCGAGCACGACCACGAGGTGGCGGTGCGCGCCGACCTCCAGCGTCCCGCGCAGGAGCGCGGTGGCTGACGACGAGGCTCGGCGACAGCCCGGCCGGGGACTGGGCGGCCCATGAGCGGCCCGTGCCAGATGGCGACAGGCTGGACGTGGCCGGGCTGGCGGGAACCGTGCTCGCCGGGAGCGGCCCGTGGCAGCCGCGGAGCGTCCGCGTCGGCGGTGCTCATCGAGCGGCAACTGCGGCGGCGCGGACTGCGGCTGCCGACGAGCCGGCGAGTGCTGTGGGACCTGCCCGACCTGATGGTGGCGGCGTTCGCCGCGTCGCCCGACGGGACGGCCGCGAGCTTTGAGGACCTGCGGCTGGCGGTCGAGGAGCAGGCGCTGCAGGGAGCCCGAGGCCCGATGCCGGGCCGGCCATGCCGGAGGCCGACTTCAACAAGGTGAAGTCCATCTTGCTGCACGCCCGGGCGTTCACGCTGCTCGGCCGGGACCGGGGCATCAGCCTCCAGGTGCCGGACGCGGCGCGGCTGCGCGCGCTCATCGTCGGCCAGTTGCTGCGGCACCTCGCCGATCCCGACGACGAGGAGCCCGCGGTGCTGGCGGAGGCGTTCTTCGGCCCGTCCGCCAGCGAGGAGCAGCGGGAGCTCGTGACGACCGTCCTGCGCACGACCCCGGCCGAGCCGGTCCGACCTGAGCGCTCCCGACTTGAACTCCCCTGACCTGAGCGCCACCGAGCCGCCCACCGTCGTGCCCGCCCCGCTCGCGGCCGACCAGTTCCTTGGCGACATCTTCACGCCGGAAACGCCGGCACAGCCGACGCAATAAACAGCCGTCGCAATAAGAGGTCGCGCCCAGACCGGCTCAGTCCCGGGCCGCGACCTCGCGCGAGGCCTGGCCGCGGAGCCGGTACACGGTCACGCACTTGACCGGCACGTCCTCGATGGCCGTCAGGACGGGCACCTCGTACGTGGCGACCGGGTGCAAGGCAGTCCCGGGGAACGAACGCCCGGCCCGGGTCGGCGCACAGCGCGCCCGCGCCCGCCGCGGCCGCGCGGCGCAGGAAGGCCAGCGACGACCGCGGCCAGGTCCCGCTGGTAGAACACGTCGGCGGCCAGCACCACCTCGGCGCCCCCGGCGTCGCCGAGCGCCATGTCGATCTCGCGGACGACCGCGGCCACCTCATTAGCGGCCGCGTTCGCGCGGATGGCCGTGATGGCGTCCGGGTCGATGTCGCCCGCCGTGACCGACGCCGCGCCGGCCTTCGCGGCGGCGATCGCCACCAGCCCCGAGCCGGAGGCCACGTCGAGCACGTGCCTGCCGCGCACGAGGGCGGGGTTGTCCAGGACGTACCGGGCGAGCGCCTGCCCGCCAGCCCACGGGAAGGCCCAGAACGGCGGCGCGTCGCGGCCGGAGGCGGCCCACAGGTCCCACGGCTGATCGGCCGTCAGCAGCGTGACCTCGGGAACGAACGGGACCGGTGCCCAGGTGCCGGCTTGGGGGGCCATCCCCCGAGGATAGACGCCGGGCACCCGGGGCCGGGGCGACGTCGCGCGGCAGCCTAGTAGTTCTTGCCGTGGGTGGGGCAGAGCCAGCCGTGCTGGTTGCAGGCATTCCTGCACTGCGTCTTCGTCAGGCCGCCCAGGGCGCTGCCGCCCCCGGTTCCCTTGCATATCTCGCAGCGGGTCATGCGGACCGTCTTCTTGCACTTCGGGCAGTACCTGTCCTGCAAAACGGCCATGGAAGCGTCCCCTCCCCATGACTGGTGCCGCCCTATTCGCGGCACGCCTCGGTCAGGAACACATCGTAGGCAGCGCGGCGCCCGCGAAAAAACGTTAAGGGCGTTATTCCATGAATTGCCGTTATTTCGGGGAAAAACGGGCCTGGCCAGGCGCGCAGGCCAACGCGCCCAGGCCCGGAGCCTGGCGCAACGGGACCCCGCCGTAAGCGGCAGCGCCTCGGGTACTCCTCGGTGTACCCCTGCGTATACAGTCTGGTGGTGACCAACGGGCCCGAGGTACCCGCGTTCGACCCGGCCGTGCCGAGTCCGGCGCGCATCTGGAACTACTGGGTCGGGGGCAAGGACAACTTCGCCTCCGACCGGGCCGCGGCGAAGCAGATCCTGGCCGCGCTCCCCTCCGTGCCGATGGTGGCCAGGCTCACCCGGCAGTTCCTGGCCCGCGTGGTGCACGAACTGGCGGCCGACTACGGGGTGCGGCAATTCCTTGACATCGGCTCCGGCTGCCCCACCGCGAACAACACGCACGAGATCGCGCAGCGGGCCGCGCCGTCATCCCGGATCGTGTACGTGGACAACGACCCCATCGTCATCTCGCACGCCAACGCGCTGCTCGCCTCGACCCCCGACGGGTGCTGCGACTACATCCACGCCGACCTGCGGGACGTCGAGGAGATCCTCGCCGGGGCCGCCCCGACGCTCGACTTCACCCGGCCCGTCGCCGTGATCATGGCGCAGGTGCTGCACTTCGTCCCGGACTCCGACGACCCTTACGGGATCGTACGGAGGCTGGTGGAACCGCTGGCGCCTGGCTCCTTCCTGGTCGTCGCCCACGGGCCGAGCGACCAGGACCCGGAGGCGGGGGCCGCGATCGAGCGGGTGTACCAGGCGTCGGGGATGCGACTGCGGCTGCGCAGCCGCGCGGAGGTGGGCCGGTTCTTCGACGGGCTCGAGCTCGTCGGCCCCGGCCTCGCCTCCGGCCTGGAGTGGCTCCACGTGGACCCGGAAGGCGTGCCCGCCGGGGCCGGCTACGGCCACAGTGGCGTGGCGCGCAAGCCGCGGACCGGCGCGGGCCCGGTGCTGCCTTAAGGACCGTGCTGCCTTGAGGACCGTGCTGCCCTAGGGACGCAGCCCGGTCAGCAGGCGGTCGAGGACCGCGCCGAGGTCGGCGCGATCGGCCGCCGGGTCGGCGGACTCTGGCGATGGCCAGGCTGGCCTCGGTCAGCATCGCGATGATCAGCCGCGCGAGCGCCCCGGTCGGGACGGGTACCAGGTCGCCGGCCTGCACCGCGCGGGCCAGCCACTCCTCGAGGAGGCTCCGGCCGTAGCGGTCGACCAGGTCGTCCCACGCCTCGGTGCCCAGCACCCGCGGGCCGTCCACGAGGACGATCCGCTGGAAGTCCCCGCCGCCGACGCAGACGTCGAGGAACGCGGCCACCCCGTCCCTGATCTCCTGCATCGGCGACGCCGCCTCCGAGGCGAGCTGCTCGTCGATCGAGCCGCTGGGCGACTTCCCCGGCGGCCTCGGCCATGACCGCGCGGAACAGGTCGGCCTTGTCGCGGAAGTGGTGGTACAGCGCGCCGCGGGTGACCCGGGCCTCGGCGACGATCTGCTCGGTGCCGGTGCCGTCGAAGCCGCTGCGCGGCGAACAGCCGCCGCGCCGCCGTGACCAGCGCCTCCCTGGTGTCGGCGGCGTGCTCGGCGCGCCGCGCCGGGCCCGGTCGGCTGCCGCGCGCGTCACTCCGGCCCGGGGTCTGGCGGTGTTGGGGGTTGCGGTTCGGCTGGCCATACAGCCATCATGTGACATACAGCGTGTATGTTCAATGACACGGCGCATGTTGAGATGCGCATGCATGTAGATGCGCAGCGCATGTCAGAGCACGCTCGTGCAGACGCAGGCGGCACCGGGGGCCACGCAGGACGGAGACCTGACCATGGCGATGCCGATGCACCTCACGGTGAAGCTCGGGACGTACCTGATGAAGCAGAAGCTCCGCGGCGTCAAGAAGTACCCGCTGATCATGGAGCTTGAGCCGCTGTACGCGTGCAACCTCAAGTGCGGCGGCTGCGGCAAGATCCAGCAGCCCGCGCGTCGCTGCTCAAGCAGCGGATGCCGGTTGAGCAGGCCATCGCCGCCGTCGAGGAGTGCGGCGCGCCGATGGTGTCGATCGCCGGCGGCGAGCCGCTGATGCACCCGCAGGTCCACGAGATCACCGCCGAGCTGCTGAAGCGCAAGAAGTTCGTCGTGCTGTGCACCAACGCGGTGCTGCTGCCCAAGCACATCGACAAGTTCAAGCCGAACAAGAACTTCGCCTGGATGGTCCACCTCGACGGCCTGGGCGAGCGGCACGACGAGGCCGTCGCCAAGGAAGGCGTGTTCGACCAGGCGGTCGCCGCGATCAAGCTCGCCAAGGAGAAGGGCTTCGCGGTCTACACGAACACCACGGTGTTCAACAACGACTCGCCGCAGGACGTGATCGAGACCCTGAACTACATCAACGACGAGCTCAAGGTCGACCGCCTGGAGATCGCCCCCGGCTACGCCTACGGCAAGGCCCCCGACCAGGACCGCTTCCTCGGCGTGACGCAGACCCGCGAGCTGTTCAGCAAGGCGTTCGCCGAGGGCAACCGCAAGAAGTGGCGCTTCAACCACTCCCAGCTGTACCTGGACTTCCTCGAGGGCAAGGAGGACTTCGAGTGCACCCCGTGGGGCGTCCCGCTGTACTGCCTCAGGGCTGGCAGCGCCCGTGCTACCTGATGGACGACGGCTACGTCGACACCTGGAAGGAACTGCTCGAGGACACCGACTGGGACAAGTTCGGCCGCGGCAAGGACCCGCGCTGCGACAACTGCATGGCGCACTGCGGCTACGAGCCGACCGCCGTCCTGGCAACCATGGACTCGCTGAAGGAGAGCCTGCGGTCGCTGGTCGGCTAGGGAACGGTCAGGTCCCGGTACGGGGGAAATGAAGGTAGCCGGACGGGGGCGACGTCACCACGTGGGTGGCGAACGCCCCCGTTCCGTCGTAGTTGTAGTCCGACACCGTGACAGTCACTCCAGCCGCGCCCGGCCGCGTGGAATCGACCCACGCCACGTGCCCGACGCCGCCGGAGATGACCCAGACGGCGACAGCCCCTGGCGCCGGGACCTGATTGACGACCACGCCCGGCTGCCCTCGCCACGCTGGCGATCCACTGGCTGGCGTTGCCGAGGCCACGGAAGAGCGCCACGGGCACCCCGGCCCGGGCGAGCCGCCAGGCGACATAGGACGTGCAGTTCCGGTACTCGTAACCCCACGGGTCGCTCGCTGGAACGACCGGCCCGCCGTGCCAACGTAGCCCCAGTCGTACGGTCGCCGCGGTTGCGCGGGTTAGCGCAGTGCGGCCCGCCCGCGGTACCGAACTCGCAGGTCGCGCTGGCGTACGGGTAGCCGGCTGCAGCCGAGTGGCCCGGATGGCTGCCCGCAGCGCCGCTTGCTCGCCGCCTCCCGCCCTGCCTCGACCCCGTCCGGCCCGCCCTGCCCGACCCGCCCCGACTGCTCGCCGGCCCCGCGCCACCGGCCAGGGCCGACGGCCCGGCGATCGGGGGCGCCAGCAGCATGCGCGCGAGGATGGCGAGCAGGATCGCCCACGCGCCTGTGCCGGTCAAGCGGTGCCCGAGGCTGGTGACGCGCCAGCGGACGACGGGACCGCGCGATGCCGCCGGACGGGCCTCGCGTCGCCGACAGGCATCGCGGACGTTTCGTTGGACATCGTGAGCCTCCCCCCGTTGTGGCTCAGTTGGTCCGTCTCATACCCCGGCCAGCGAACTGCCACCCCAATAACCACACAGTTATCACCGTTATCACGCTAATACCGGGACGCGCCACGATTGAATTTTTCGCGGAATACCGACTATAGTCGACTAGCTTCGCGTAGAATCGTTGGCCATGACAGAACGGGCTGTCGATATCAGGACCGCCGCCATCGGCGATGCGGGCATCGCCCAGCGCGAGGCCCGCATCATGGCGCGGATCGCGGAGGACGCGCGCGTCAAGGGCCGGACGCCGGCTGACGCGCTCGCCGCCATCGGGGACATGGTGCGGTACACCTTCGAGTACCCGGCGGACAGGTACACCGAGTGCGTGCGGGCCGACATCGAGCGGCTGTGGCGCGAGGGGCATGTGCGAGCTCGCCGTTCGGAACTGCTGGACCTCCCCCACCTGGAAGGGCATCAGCACCAGCTGGCAGGAGCCCGGCGACTGGCCAGCTCTTCGAGGTCCAGTTCCACACCCCGCAAAGCCTCGCCGCGCGGGAGGCCACGTACCCCGCCTACCAGCGGCTGCGCGACCCGGCAACGCCGGACGCCGAGCGCGGGGCCATCATGGCGTCCCTGCGGGAGGCATACGCGGGCGAGCCGGCATCCCGTGCCCCCGCCGCGGAAAGAGCACGCGCCGCGCGCCTGGCGGCCCGCCAACTTCAATCCGAACGGGCCCGCTCAATGCGCTTCCGCACGCCCGGCGACGACCGCCAGGACCGCGTCACGTACTACGCGATCGTGGACCGGTACAGCAGCCAGGACGCGCCGGCCGGGGTGCTGCGCCGGGTGGAGCACGTCGGCTGGCCGGGCACCGGAGCACAGGATGCCCAGGAGCAGGGCGCCGCGCCGCAGCGGGACGAGGCATTCGGCCGGGACCTGCGATGGCGGCACACGTTCCTGCTGTACTCGTGGGAGCGCGGCAACCTGGACAACAGCCTGCACGAGATCAGCCAGGACCGGGCGACGCGCATCACGGACCGGATCCGGCGAGAGGTCACGCGCCACTGCTGAGCGCCGCGATGCGTCAAGGCAATCGCACGACACGCATCGAAATGCAACCCAACGTGAGGTGCCGGCATCATACTGATACCAACACCTTCGAGTGAGCCACCATGGCTTGTCCGCCGGCTTCAGGTCGGCCGGGGGTGCTTATCCGGGCGTCACGTCCGGGGGCGAAAACGCCCCTCTCCGCCTAGCCTCGCTCGATGCGGCTCGGGCAGATCCGGCTAGGCGGAGAGGGGCCTGCCTCGGAGGCTGTTCAGCTCCCGGTTCAGCTGGTCGCGTACTGCCGGGCGCGGGTAACGCCCGCAGTCGGCCGTGGCCGCGATCACGGCGGTCGCGCCGTCGACGCGCTGAAGGACGCCGCGGTGCCCCAATGGGCGAGCGCCGCTGGGGGACTCGCGGCACTGCCGTGAGGAGGCACCCTGCGACTCGAAAAGATCTTGAGAATTCGAGGATTTATCTGCTTGTTACCCCGGTCCTGCTTTCATATTAGTAGAAAGGGTGTCGATGGCCAAGGGACAGCGCCCCCAAAGACGGGCCGCGCCCGTACGGGTACACGGGCACCCGGATGAGCGGGATGAAGGTCAAGCCGGAAGAGGCTGCGATAGTGCGCGAGATCTTCGCCCGGTTCACGCGGGGCGAAACGCCGTACGCCATCGCGCTAGACCTGAACAAGCGCGGTATACCCAGCGCGAAAGGCAAGACGTGGGAGGAAACTGGATTGCGCCGGATGCTGCAAAGCGCGGCGGTCGCGGGCATCAACACCTACCATGGCGAGGAAATCGGCATCGGCAAGTGGCCGGCCATTATCACGCGGCAGCAATGGGATTTCGCGCAAGAGATGCTGGCGTTCCGCAGTGCAGCCGCACATTCCGGAAGCGCTAGGCGCACAAACCGGATGTACATCCTCGCGGGCTGGTGGTCTGCAGTAACTGCGGTACCCCCATGTCCGGGAACAGCGGTCGCTATTACCGTTGCACGCGCGCGAGCAGGGTTGACGACAAAAGGTGCTCGCGCACCATGCAAGCCGAGTCGCTAGAGAAGTCCGTGGAAGACGCGGCAATCCGGCTACTGGAAAAGCTCACGGTGAATCCAAAGCCCGCGCGTACTGCAGCGGTCGAAACGGCAGAACGCGAGATTGAAGAGGATGAGCGCCAGCTGGCGGAGCTCCATGACATGTGGCTTAAGAAGGAGATCGATTCTGCGGAGTACCGCAGGGATCGCCGCGTCATTCAGGCGCGCATACGGGAGAACCAGAAGAAGGCGATAGTCAAGGCCAAGTCGCCAGACGCGGTAGCCGACCTTATCGGCCCGAACGCGAAGGCCAAGTGGACGACCCTAACCGATGAGCGTAAGAACAGCGTTCTCCGGTTCCTGTTCTCCGCTGTTATCCATACGCAATCTCACAAGCACCGTTTGCAGGTCGGAGCATTGTCTACGTCTACGTCTACGTCTAACGCGTCTCTGTCCACAGCACGCGTGCAGACGCGTGGCCTTAGACGTGGACATAGACAACCTGCAGCCACGCTGCGTAACTGTCTCGCTGTCTCGTCTCACCGTCTCTCCTCGCGCGTAACGTGCAGACGCGCACGAGGGTGAGACAAAGGCAACCGCTGAGACAATCACTCAAGGTAACGGTGTCGGTTGCGTCGCGAGTCGCCAATTCACCCGTAGGCGGTGCTGGTGGTGCGGGATCCGGCACCCGATACCGCCATCGGACAGCTCACAGACCACCGTCGTCGGCAACGGGTGCACGATCTGACCCCACCAGCGACGCCAACGGGTGCATGCAGGCCGAAGCCCCATAACCCGAACATCGGGACCTTGCTGTTTCCGCAGGTCAGACGGAATGCTATGAAAAGCTCTTGACCGGCAACTATGCCCTCGCCGGCCGCGAACTGCCAGCCGGCGACGCCCTCGCATCCAAGGCCCACGTTGAGGGCATCGCTCGCGACCTGAAGCGCCACGGCGTCCCCGGCACGATGCGCGAGGTCGAGGTCATGGTCTACCTGGACCTCACGCAGGGCCGTGACCCCTACGACCGGCTTCCTCGCGATGCCCGCGCGGACGCCGGCGGCAGCGCCAGCCACGCCGCCGACAGCACGGGAAATTCCGCCAGCAGCACTCCCGATAACCCTGGCAACAGCCACCCCAGTGGCAGCGGCAATGCCACCAGCGGCAGCCCTGGCAGCGGCGATGCCGGAAGTGGCAGCCCTGGCAGCGGCAGCCCTAGCGATGGCAGCCCCGGAGCCGGCAATACCGACAGCGGCAGCCCTGGCCGTGGCAGCCGCGGGGATGGCGCGGACAGCGCGACCCGAAGCGACGCGGCCCGCGATGCGGAAGACGATGACTGGCTCGGCCAGGAGTGGGATGACGACGACTACGACGAGAGCGGTGATGACGGAGGCAGAGACGACGGAGGCAGAGACGACAGGAGCGGCGGCCGGCTAAGTCGCAGGGCGCCCTTCCCGGCAAGAATCCACCTGCTAGTCACCGCGGATACCCTGCTCGGCTGGTCACACAGGCCGGGCGAGGCGGGCCGCGACATCATCGACGCGCGGACCGCGCGCGACCTCGTGCACGCCGCCTCACGCCATTCCCTGACGCGCTGGGATGTCACCGTCGTCGGCGCGAACGGGACCGCGATCGCGCACGGCCGCGCCCGCGGGCAGCGCCCCTGGCCCGGCCGCCAGACGGGGCGGCACGGACGGGGGCGGCACGGACGGGGGCGGCACGGACGGGGGCGGCACGGACGGCAATCACGTCCGCGGTCAGGCTGACGGCAGACCCGCAGCCGGCCTCACGCCCGCGCAGCGAGCCAGGGTCGCCGGGGCTCCTCGCTTCCCTCGGCGTCACGTTCACGACCATCGCGAGGGGCACCTGTGATCATGCCAGTCACGAGGACCGCTACCGGCCGAGCGCGGCACTTCAGGCACTGATCCGCGCCCGGAACGCCACTTGCCCGTCTCCCGTCTGCGATGCCCGCTCCCACCACAACGACATCGACCACACCAGCCCCTGGCCGTACGGCCCGACAGGTCCGTGCAACCTCGGTCCTCCGTGCCGCGGCGACCATCGCGCCAAGCAGGCACCAGGCTGGCTGCTTGAGCAGCCGGAGCCGGGCGTGTTCCGCTGGAAGACCCCGAACGGCCGCGGCTACTGGACCGGTCCCACCCGGTACGACGTCTAGCCACGCGTGCCGAATGGGCAGTGTCGGCCAACGCCATCGACCGACAGCGTCATCCGACAGTGCCGCCCCCAATGCCGCCCCCAATGCCGCCCCCAATGCCGCCGGCCCGGTACCGGCGGCCGCATATTCAGGTGCGCGGAAAGAGCCTGGCAGGTTACGGTGCCGGAATGGAGGTGGGCGGCGTGACGGGCGGTGATGGCATGAAGGTGACCTTCACGAAGCTGCCGAGGCGGCGATATGAAATGACGGTCGTGCGCGAGCACGGGCTGGAACTGGCACCGCGCGGCGGGCCGGGGTACCACGACTACGTGCCGCATGATGCCCTCCACTTCCTCGTGGAGGCCGAGGCAGGACTGACCGGGGGCGTGTTCGGGCGAATCGCGGCCGGCACGGGCACTTTCTTCTCCGCCGCCGACCCGGCGCTGCTCCGCAAGCAGGTTCGCCGCGAGAAGGCGCGCAAGCTGACCTCCGCGCAGCACGCCGACATGGCGCGATCGGAGGCCCTCGCGGGGACCTGCCAGGTGCTGTGGGAAATGCGGGCGGGGCAGCTCGCGAGCGTGCCCGAGTGGTTCTCCCGGATCGAGCCGGAAACGCTGGAGTCCGACCTCGTACGGCGGATCATGGAACGGCTCGACGACTTCGCGACCAGGTGGCACACGCTGCAGGCGGGCGGCAGCGTCACGCTTAGCTGGCCACTGCGGGTGCCCGCTAGCGGGACCCGACGCCTTCGCGAGCGGCCGGGACCCCGCCGGCCCGGCCGCCGGTCCCCTCGCGGGTGAGGTCGATGACAGGAGCCCGCGTGAGTCCCGAAGAGATTCACCGGCGCCTCAGGACTGCCCTCCTGCTCGCCATGAAGGCCAAGGACGCGGTCGCGACCTCCGCGCTGCGGTCGGCGATGGCGGCCATCGGCAACGCCGAGGCCGTCGCGGCGCCCGCGGTCCCGCCGGCCGCGGGAGACGCCCACGTCGCCGGCAGCGCCAGCGGGCTTGGGGCCACCGAGGCGCGGCGTCGCGCGCTCACGGGCGACGACCTCATCGCCATCATCGAGGCGGAAGCCGGCGAACGGCGCGCTGCCGCGTCCGCCTATGAGGCCCTCGATGATGCCGACCGCGCCCGGCGGCTGCGCCGCGAGGCCGACATCGTCGCGTCCATCATTGAAGGAAGCTGAGGATCTCGCGGCGGCAGGAGTCGCGGGCCTCCCCGCCGGGGAACTGCCCGCGGCCAGGAAAGACCGCGAGCCACGTCCCCGACGTGCCGGGCGATCGGCCGGGCCTGAGCCGGGACACCCCCCCGGGCCTGCGGGGCCCGGCGAAGGGGATCCGGCGTGGCGGCACGCCCCCAGCGGTCAGGCCCCAGCGGTCAGGCCCGGGTCGTGGCGGCTTCCACCGCGGCACGGATCCGGAACGAGCCGGGCACGAGCTCGCCGTCCGCGCGTGCCTTCTCCAGCGCGGCCGACCACCAGGCGAGGTCATCGAGCATGACCTGCAGCGCGGCCGCGGTCCTCGGGGACTTCGGCTCGCCGGACTCGTCGAAGACGGTCTGGACCTCCGGCAGGACCACGGTATTGCGAAGCGGGACGGCCTCGGCCTCGATGAAGATGTGGGCGAGGTGCTCGATGGCCCGGATGGCGCCGCTGGCGCCGCCGCTGTAGCCGACGGACGCGACGGGCTTGTTGCGGAAGCCGAATGACAGCCACACGGTGTCGATGGCGTTCTTCAGCACGCCGGGAACGGAGTGGTTGTACTCCGGCGTGATGACGATGAAGGCGTCGGACTCCTTCACCTTGTTGTTCCACGCCTTGACGATCGGCTCGGAGTAGGTCGGGTCGTTGACGTCGCCGATGGTCCCCGCAGTGCTCGCCGAAGATCGGCAGCGGCCAGTCGCGCAGGTCCGCGACCTCGACGTCGAACGCCTCGTGCCGCCGCGCGGACGTGACTATCCAGGGAATGACAGCGTCGGCGGCCCGGCCGGGTCGCGTGCTGCCCACGATGATCAGTAGCTTGGACATGACTCAATGTCTAGCACAAATCATTGGTGATACGCAAACTATCGATGTGACGGGTAGGCTTGTGGGATGGCAGGAAGACGCCTGATGGGCGGCGAGCAATCCGCGCAGCAGGCGCACCCAGCGGGTGAGCAGGCACCCCCGGCACTGTCGCGGACCCAGCAGGTGCTGCCGCTGATCGAGTACCTGGCCCGGGTCGCCCGCCGCGCGTACGACACCTGCCAGGAGCCGGGCTGCCTGCGGCCGCGGCACCTCATCGCGCTCAGCCTGCTGCATGACAGCGGCCCGCTCAGCCAGCAGGCGCTGGGCGAGGCGCTGAGCCTGGACCCCAGCAACGTCGTCGGCCTGCTCAACGAACTGGAGGAGCGCGGCCTCATCGTCCGGCAGCGCGACCCCGCCGACCGGCGGCGGCACATCGTGTCGCTGTCCGCGGCGGGCGCGAGCGAGCTCGCCGCCAGCGGCGACCGGTCCGCCGACATCGAGGACGACATGCTCGCGGCACTGTCCCCGGCCGAGCGGACGATGCTGCGCGACTTCCTCGACCGGGTGGCCGGCAGCCCGGCGCTGACCGGCAAGGGCGCGTGCGCCGCGCCCCTCACGCGAGGCTCCCTCCTGCTGACCGGGCGCGCCCGGTCGCCGTGCACGGATAAATACCCGCTTATGTGGTAGTTCTCCGTTGTGCGAAGAACTGCGTTGAATATGTCGATTGCCGGCTTCACGCTGGCCCTGGCCCTTGGCCTATGCGGCTGCAAGGGCATATCGGTGGAGATGGGGTCCGGCTCGGCCTCCGGCTCGGGCCCGGCCGGAGATACCGGGATCGCGGCCAGCGACGGCGGTTCGGGCGGGGCCACCGGATCCGGTGCCGGGCTCACGGTGCTCGCCGAGCCGAACGCTGGCTTCAGCCAGATCTACAAGCTCATCACCAGCGCGCAGCACTCCGTCGACCTGACGATGTACGCATTGCGGGACACCACCGCCGAGGCGGACCTGGCGGCGGACGCCAAGCGCGGCGTGGACGTCCGGGTGGTCCTGGACCAGCACCTGGAGAAGTCGCGGAACAAGGCCGCCTACTCCTACCTCACGGCGCGCGGCGTGCACGTGGCCTGGGCGCCCAAGACAATGACCTTCCACCAGAAGACACTCACCGTCGACGGCAAGACGTCGGCCGTCATGACACTCAACTTCGTCACCTCCGACTACGCGGGCACCCGCGACTTCGCGGTGATTGACACCAACGCGGCCGACGTCTCCGCGATCGTCACGACGTTCAACAACGACTTCGGGGGGCACGGCAAGGGCTACACCCCGCCGGACGGCGCGGACCTGGTCTGGTCGCCGACCAACTCCCAGGACGTCATCTTGTCGGTGATCAACGGCGCCAAGCACACGCTCTCCGTCGAGAACGAGGAGATGGGCGACTCCACGATCACCAGCGCCCTCGTCGCCGCGGCGCGCCGCGGCGTTGACGTGACCGTCACGATGACGCAGGAGTCCCACTGGGACTCCGCCTTCGGCGAGCTAGTCAAGGCGGGCGCCCACGTGCACACCTACAAGAACAGCACCAAGGTGCTGTACATCCACGCCAAGGTCGTCCTGGCCGACTCCGGGCGGTCCGGCCGGCGGGTGTTCGTCGGCTCGGAGAACTTCTCGGTCGCGAGCCTGCGGGTCAACCGGGAACTCGGCATCGTCACGACCCAGCCCGCCCTGATCTCGGTCATCGGCGCGACGCTCGCCCGCGACTACGCTGGCGCGACCGCCTTCTCGAGCTAGGTCTCTACTCCCCGCCCATCCACCCCAGGCACCGGCGGATCTCCCGCCGATGGCGGGCCGCGCCGCGCCGGCGCGCGCCGGCCCGCCTGGGCCGCGCCGCCTCCGGGCCGGCCCCGGCCAGGGCGGCCGGCTCGGCCCCCTCCTGGTACTCAACGGACCCGCCCTGGCCTCCTGCCGCACGCGGGGGCGGGTCGCCGTTATCGATCACCCAGCCGGGGTGGACCTTGGGGAAGCGCTGCTGCACGGTCGCCATCGGCAGCGGTATGCGGCCGCCCGCCGCCCCGGCCAGTCGCTGGGCGTACCCGGCCTCGGCGGTAAAGATCGTGACCTTCTCCACCGTGCCGTCCGGATAGCGGGCATACGCGAACACCGCCGCCCAGTCGCCGTCGGGCGAGTCGCCGAGGCCCTCGCGGAGCACCGAGCGCGCCTCGTCGTCCAGCTGGTCACCGAACAACCGGGCATATCCGGCGACGGTAAGTTCGAAATCTGCCACGGGCGACGACATGATTCGAGGTTACCCACGAGTTCCTCGAACAGCTGTGGCACCCGGAACCTGTTGCCAATTTGTTTCGCGCACGGGGTCGCGCCTGTCAGCAGGGCAGCCCGGTCACAGAGCGCCGCGGGCCCGGATCGCGCTCAGGAACGCGGCGTAGCTCCAGGAGAGGTCGCTGACGCTCTTCTCGTAGCCGGTGCCGGCGTCGAACTGCTCGCTCAGTTCCAGGTGGTCGCTGTGGAAGACGATCGCCCGGAGCATGGCGTCGCCCGCGGCCCGCAGCGCGGTTACCGCGTCCGTCGCGGCCGTGGCCGGGGAGATTCCCGCCTGGGCGAGGAAGGGGGCCGCCAGCGCGGTGGCCGGGACCGTCCCGGACAGGGAAATAACGGACGCGAGGCGGTAGTAAAGCTCGGCGAAGTTCGCGGTGGCCAGCGCCCAGGGGTGACCGCTGGCCGGGGCGTTGGTGTCGCCGTCGTAGACGTCACCGGGGTAGCGGCCCAGCAGGGGGCCGATCCCGCGGGCCGCGTCGTCGCGGTTGACCGGGTAGAAGTACTGGGAGGCGGGGTTGGCCCACTGGTCGCGGAGCTGGGCGGCGGTCGCGAGCAGCTTGTCGTCGGTGACGGGGATCGCGCCGTAGATGGCCGCCTGGACGATATCGATATTGGGGTCGTAGGGGGTACGCGAGCCGACGGGCACGGGCAGCACGGACACGTAGGCCGAGCCGTTCCAGTGCTGTTCCAGTGCGGTATCCAGCCACGCGATGGCGCCCGGCAGCCAGCCCGGGACGGGAATGCCGATGGTGTTGGCCGCTACTTGCGTGAAGCACTTGAGCTGCACCGAGCGCGCGAAGAACGACTCGCCGAGCTCCTCCTCCCACAGGTTGAACGTGGCGCCCTGGTAGGCGCCCTGGAGGAAGCCGAGGTTAGCCATGATGGCCTGGGCCGCCGTTGCCCGGGTCGCGCTGTCCAGCTGCGGGTAGACGTGCAAGAGCGCGATCGTCTGCAGGGCCGGGCCGTCGGACTGGTCGGTCCAGTCACGGGGCGCTCCGTCAATCAGGAACGCGGCCCGGCCGAAGTGACCGATGGCGGCCGCGGCGTCCTGGCAGGCCCTGGAGAACGTCACGTAGTCAATGAGCGGCTGGGTGCTGCGCAGCGGCCCGTTGGCGAGCTCGATCGCGACGATCGCCGCGTCGCGCGTCCAGTGGTAGACGTAGTCCTGGGTGACGTGCGTGGCCGTGTTCTCCCACGACGGGGAGGCGAGGACGCAGCCTGGCCGGCTGATCACCCCGGGGTTGACCGGGTCGTTGAAGACGAGGCCATCGGAGGCGACATTGCGGAACATCAGCCAGAACATGTACTGCGCGACCGCGCCGAGGTCGGCCCCCGCGGCCTGCGGCCGGACCGCGTCGTAGCGCAGCGCCACGCCAGGCGCCGCCCCGGGTCCCGCTGATGCCTCACTGTGCGCCACGGTGCCCGTCCCCTCGTGCGGCTGCCCGATGGCCCGAGCCTATCGCGCGGTGCACTATGAGACAGTACGGGCACAGCACCCAAAGCACGCGTATCCCCTCGCATGGGTGAATCGGGTCCTCGCGGCGGGGAGACGGCCAGCGAGCCGCGACTGAGCAAGCCTTCAGGCAACTTCCAGCTCAGGTGCCTATTGTCATATCTACAGTCATGAGTTGTCCCTAACAAAGAGTGAGCATGGAGGCCAGACCGTGCCTGAGAAGGTGACCATCTCCCACCGCGGCGCGCGGTACGAGATCGGCATGGGCAAGCGGTACTACGCCATCTGGGCGATAGGCGCGCCCCGGACGGAGCCGGTGGACCGCTGGCCGGAGACCACTGACGGCTGGTCGCAGGCCTGGGCCCGGTTCACCGCGATCGAGGCGCCGGGCACCATCGCCCCCGTCCCCCGCAAGCGGGCATTCTCCCTGTCCGGCCTGACCAGCGGCCAGCGCGGCGCGCCGGGGAGGGCGGGCGGCCGCGGGGAAGAGGGCGCGGACGACCGAGCGGGCGGGGAAGGCCAGGCGGGCGGCCCTGGCGGCGTCGCGGCGTTGCTCGCGCGGGCCAGCGGGACCCGGATCGCCGCCGTGCTGCTCGTCGTCGGCGTCCTGCTTGGCATTGCGGGCCTGTTCCCTGACTACTTCACCGGGCAGTCGCTCGCCTCGTCTTCCAATCAGCTCATCCCCCACGTCATCGACCTGGTGGCCTGGGCCGCCGCGGCTGTCCTCGCGCTGCTTGGCGGGTCCCGGGCACGGATCGGCGGCCTGCTGGGCGCCGGGCTGGCCGCGGTGACGTTCGGCCTGTTCGCCTCGGACCTGGCCACCGCTACCGCCGACCACGGAGGCGTGGGGGCTGGCATGGTGGTCACCTTGGGCGGCTGGCTCGCCTGTGCCCTCGGCTCGGCCGTGGCCCTGGTGACCAGCCGGGACGGGCGGGCGGCGGGCGCGGCACCGCGGGCCGATAGCCCACGGGGCGTCCTGCGCCAGCCCCGGCGATCCGACATCGGCCCGGTCACGCTGCTGGTCTTGTGCACGATCGGGGCCGCGGCATCCTTCGTCCCGTCCTGGGACAGCTACACGCTGGCTGCGTCGTCCACCGGCGCCACGCAGACGCTGACCGCCGGCAACGCGTTCGACAACCCCGGCTGGGTGATCTTCGGTGACATGGCCACGGTGGTCGCGCTCGTGGCGACGGCCATCGCGGCTGGCCTGTGGCGGCCGGCGCGGCATGGCTCGGCACTGCTGGCCGGCGCGATCATCGCCATGGCCGGGCAGGCAGTCTCGGCGCTCCTGGAGGTAAGGCAGCACGCCTCGCCGGAGATGTTCGGGTTTTCCGCCGCGCAGGCACAGGCCGACGGGCTCACGATCAGTTCCGGCGTGACGTCCATCTTCTGGGTGTACGTAGTGTTCGTGGTCGCTATGGCCATTTCGTGCGCGTGGCTGGCCACCACCCCCAATGGGGCGGCGGGCAATCCCTTCCCCGCCTACCCCGGGGGGGCCTATCCGGCAGGCGGCTATCCGGCGGGAACCTATCCGGTGCCGTCCTATCCCGCCCCGTCCTCCTATCCGGCGGGGGCCGGGACGGCCGCTTCCGCCGAACGGGATGATGACGCGGCGCCTGACAGCGGAGAACGAGTGGCGGATGGCACGGAACGCGCCGATGACGCGGAAGAACACCAGGCCGATGGTGAAGAACACGAGGCTGACAACGAAGTCAGCACGCCATGAGCACCGTTCGCGCTACTCAGGCAGGCTTACTGAGCCAAGCTCCCTGAACCGGGCGGCCTGAGCCAGGCCGCGAAAACGCCCCCTGACAACGGATGCCTGGGGGCGTTTTCGCGGAATACCGGGCGAGCCTCGGTACAGATATACGTATGACGACGTACCCGGTGCTCGCCCGGCTACTTGCCGGTCGCGGCCTGGTACTTGGCAACGAGATCCGCCGGCACGCGCCCGCGGTCCTTGATGTCATATCCGTTCTCCCGAGCCCAGTTACGGACCTCGGTCGTGTTGAGCGCTCCGTTCGCCGCCTTGGCGGCCCTACCTGCGGCGCGACCGGCGCGGCGCACCCCGCCGCCCACCTTGCGCGCGTGCGACACGTACTTTCCGAGGGCTGACCGCAGCTCCTCGGAGTGCCGCGCACTGAGGTCGATCTCGTATTCCGCCCCGTCCAGCGCAAAGCGCACAGTGCCCTCAGCTTCACCGCCATCGATGTCATCAATGAACAGAGTCTGGATCTTCTGAGCCACGATAACCGCCTTCCTTGATTCGTTAGCCATCTTATACGACGACCGTGAGCTTTGCGGCGCGTGACGCCCCGACGACGCACGCCTCATGTGGCAATTGCCAGTGTCCCGTCCAACCACCGATACCCGGGTATCGCACTAAGCCGAGTGTAATCCTTTGCACCGCGCTGCATAGGGGTAGGTGGCATAGTGCCGCACGGAGAGAGAACCGAGAGGGTGTGACATACGCGACATTTGGTTGGCCATTGACCCAGCGCGCCGATTGGTTCGGGGCTAAGCCGGCACTGCTTGACCTAGGGAACACCCGCTTTACCACGGGAACCGCCGCCGACAAGCGCGGGCCGGCAGTCCCCCATAAAACTGGCCAAGATTCCTGGCGGTAGGCGCTGTCCCAGAACATCCACTCGTAACGGCTGGTCGTCCGGTAGTGCCGCGCGACGGCGGCCCGTTCGCCATCGGAAAGGAAAGCCCCGATCCTATCCGTCTCGGCGATCACGTCGCGCACCACGCCCGCGAACTCATCCCCGCTATAGGTATCGATCCAGCGCTGGAACCGCGCGTCGGGCGACCCCCGGCGTACCAGTTCCTTCCCGACTTCCCAGTAGATCCAGTAGCAGGGCAGCACCACGCCGACGCCCTCGGCGTAACTGCCGCCGCGCGTCGTCGCGAGCAGGTAGCTGGTGTACGCCAGGCAGGCCGGGGACGGCTCGGCGGCCCGAGCCTGGGACGGAGAGATGCCAAGCTCCGGCAGGAGCGCGCCGTGCAGTTCCAGTTCGGCCGCGACCGCCTCCGCGGCGTGCCGGGCGAACATCTGCATCGCCGCCGAATCGGGCGCGCGGGCGGCGACGACGGCCAGCGCGCGGGCATAGTCGCGCAGGTAAATCGCGTCCTGCACGACGAAATGGGCGAAGGCGGCCTCCGGCAGCGTCCCGTCGGTCAGGCCGGTGATGAAGGGGTGCGACAGGATTGCCTCATAGACGTCGGCGTTACTGTCCCAGAGCTCGTTACTGAAGGTCATGCGGAGTTAATTAGCACGCGATGCCGCCGGGGCCGCCACCGGGACTAGGTGCCGGTACAGCGCGGGTAGCCCGTGCAGCGCGTGGACCGGCCCGTCGCCGCCGCCCAGGCGGGAAAGCCCGTGAGCCACCGCGTCGGCGGCCACCAGGGCCGCCTGGCGCGCCGCGTCCGGCAGCGCGAGCCCTGCCGCCAGGCCCGCCGCGAGGGCGGCCGAGTGCGTGCAGCCCGCACCGTGCGTGGCCACGACGTCGTGCCTGACCACCGGGATCGGCAGGTGGACGTGGCCGTCGAACAGGTGGTCTACCGGGTCCGTCCCGTGCCCGCCCGTGACGAGCGCGGCGCGGGCGCCCATCTGCACGAGCCGCTCGGCCAGCGCGGCGCGGTCCTCGGTCGCCAGCCCGGTCAGCGCCTGCGCCTCGGGAAGGTTCGGCGTGACGACGGCCGCCAGCGGGAAGACCAGCGTGACGAGGGCCTCGACCGCGTCCGGGCGCAGGAGCCGGCTTCCCGAGCTCGCCACCATGACCGGGTCCACCACTAGCGGCAGCCCGCGCCCGGCGAGCTCGGCCGCGACCGCCTCGATGACCCGCGCGGAGAACAGCATGCCGGTCTTGGCCGCGTCCGCGCCGATGTCGTCAAGGACGGCGCGTATCTGGCTCCTGACGAGCCCGGGCGACGCTTCCTCGATCGCCGTGACGCCGACCGTGTTCTGGGCCGTCAGGGCCGTGATCGCGGACATCCCGTGGGCACCGCACCGGGCTATCGCCTTGAGGTCAGCCTGGATGCCCGCCCCGCCCCCGGAATCGGAGCCCGCGATTGTCAGGACGCGGGGAATCGCGCTCGTCATGCCTCGACCCTTCCCGCGGCGGGGCTGGAGGCCAGCGCGCCGTGCCACCGGCGCTCGATCCGGCCTGCCTCGTAGGCCGCCCGGCCCGCCCCGACCGCCAGGCGCATCGCGACCGCCATCTTCTCCGGGTCCGCGGCGCGGGTGATCGCCGACGCGATGAGCACGCCGTCACAGCCGAGCTCCATCGCCAGCGCCGCGTCGCTGGCGGTGCCGATCCCCGCGTCCAGGATGACCGGGACCCCGGCCTGCCCGGTGATCATCGCGATGTTGTGCGGGTTGCGGATGCCGAGCCCGGACCCGATCGGCGACCCCAGCGGCATCACCGCCGCGCACCCGGCCCGCTCCAGGTGCAGCGCGAGCACCGGGTCGTCGCTGGTGTAGGGCAGCACCGTGAACCCGTCGGCGACGAGCTTGCGCGCGGCGTCGAGTAGTTCCACCGGGTCAGGCAGCAGCGTCTTGTCGTCCGCGACGACCTCCAGCTTCACCCAGTCGGTGCCCAGCGCCTCCCGGGCCAGCCGCGCGGTCAGCAGGGCCTCGGCCGCCGTGTGGCAGCCCGCCGTGTTGGGCAGGACCTCCGCGCCGGCCCGCCGAATCAGCTCGAGGAGGGATCCGCCGCCGAGCGCGTAGCCGCCGACCCTGCGCATGGCGACGGTGGTGACCTGCGACCCGGACGCGTGCAGCACCTTGCCCATGACGTCGAGGGACGTCGCGCCGCCTGTTCCCGTGATCAGCCGCGAGGCGAGCGTCCGGCCGGCCAGCCGCCAGGTGCCAGGATCGGCGGCGCCCGGCTCCGCCATGGCCTGCGCGGGAGCGGGGGCGCCCGGCGGGACGGAGAGGTTCTGGATGGTGGCCATGGGTCAGCCTCCCTGGACGGCGGTGACGACTTCGACCTGGTCGCGGTCGGCGAGCGGAGTGGCCGGCCAGGCGCGCCGGGGAACCACCTCGCCGTTGAGCGCGGCGGCGATGCCGGTCTCCTGGCCGGTCACCTGGCGGATGAGCTGCTCGACGGTGGTGCCCGGCGCGACCTCGCGCGATTCCCCGTTGACGGTGACGGTCATGCTGGCGGGCCTTCCATCGAGGCGGGACCCGGGTGGCTCGCGGCGGGGCGCAGCCGGTCCGGGGTAAAGGGCTTCCACTCGGGGGCGGCCGGCTCGCCGGCCAGCAGGCTGGCGACCGCGTCCGCGGTGGCGGCGGACAGCATGATCCCGTTACGGAAATGGCCGCTGGCGACGATGATGCCCGGTGCGACCTCGCCGACGACCGGGCCGTTGTCGGCGCTGCCCGGCCGCAGGGCCGCGCTGGCCTCGGCCAGGGTGAGCTCGCTGATCACCGGCAGGACGCTCATCGCGTCGTGCAGCAGGTCGTGCACGGCCCCGGCGGTGACGTCGAGGTCGTCGCGCTCGTCTTGGGTAGCGCCGACGACGACCTCTCCCGCAGCTCGCGGTACCACGTAGACGTCGCTGCCGCCGACGATCGCGCGGACCGTGCGGGTCAGCACGGCCGGCATGCCGCCGGGGTGGCGCAGCCGCAGGACCTGGCCCTTGACCGGGCGGAAGGCCGATCGCAGGTACCCGGGCAGCCCGCCGATCTGGCCGGTCCGCCATCCGGCCGCGAGCACGACGCCGCGCGCCGGGACGATATAGGGGGCCGGCGCGACGCCGTCAGGCGCGACGACGACGCCCGTGGGCACGCCTGCGGTGATGATCACCTCGGTGACGCTACCCCGCACGAAGCGAACGCCGGCCGCGGTCGCCGCGGCCCGCAGCGCGGCGGCGTAACGGCGGTTGTCCACCGACAGGTCGCCGAGCGCCAGGACGCCCCCGTGCACGCCGGGCGCGAGGAACGGCTCAAGCTCCCGGCAGGCCCGCGCGTCGAGCGCCACGGCCTGCAGGCCCAGCCCGTGACGGAAGGCGGTCAGCCGGCCGAGCCGGTCGTGATCGGCCTTGTCGAAGGCCACCGCGAGGGTGCCCTCGGTCCGCAGCCCCGTGACGAGGCCGGTTGCCTGCTCGAGCTCGGCGGCGAAGCCAGGGAACCGGGCGACGGCCAGCAGGTTGAGCGCGAGGAGGTCGTTCTCGCCGAACACTGACTCCGAGACCGGCGCGAGCATGCCCGCCGCGACGTCGGTGGCGGCGTCACCCCAGCCGGGATCGGCCACGGTGACGGAAAGCCCGCGCAGCGCGGCCCGCCAGGCGGCGGCCATCCCGATGACGCCCGCGCCCGCTATGACGACATCTGCCTGGTATTCCTCGACGCTCGCCACGTGCATCCTCCCTTCGCCGGCATTACCCGGATCAGGTTCAACGGTCGGAGGCGCGGTTGCCTCCCTCTCAGCCCCGTGCCCAGGGCTCCCGTGGGGTATTGCCCCTAGCTTACGCGCGGTTGACACCGGTCGCGAGGCGGGCCGCGAGGGCGGCGGCCGCCGCGCCGGGGTCGTCGGCCTCGGTGATGGCGCGCACCACGACGACGCGGCTGGCCCCGGCCGCGAGCACATCGCCGAGGTTGGCCAGGTCGATGCCGCCGATCGCGAACCAGGGCCGGGCCGGGTGCCGGGACGCCACGTGCTCGATGAGCGCCAGGCCCGTGCCGGGACGGCCCGGCTTGGTCGGGGTCGCCCAGACCGGCCCGGCGCAGAAGTAGTCGATGCCGGGCTCGGCCGCGGCCTGGGCGGACTGCGCCGGGTCGTGGCTGGAGCGGCCGATGATGGTCCCCGCGCCGAGGATCCGCCGGGCGACCGGGACCGGCAGGTCATCCTGGCCCAGGTGCAGGACGTCGGCGCCGGCCGCGAGCGCGACGTCGGCCCGGTCGTTGACCGCCAGCAGCCGGCCATGCCGGCGGCACGCGTCGGCGAACACCTCAAGCAGCCCGAGCTCCTCGCGGGCCTCCAGGCCCTTCTCCCGAAGCTGGACGATGTCCACGCCCGCCCCGAGCACCGCGTCGAGGAAGGGGACGAGGTCACCGGTCCGCCGCCGACCGTCGGTGCACAGGTAAAGCCGTGCGCTGGCCAGCCGCGCGCAGGGGTGGCGCTCCCGGCTGAGGTGATTGCGTTGCTCTGTCCGTCACCCGTCCATGCAATCACCGCGGGCAGGGTGCTCGTCCCGGATCGCGCCAACGACGCGAGTGACCGCCTCGGCCTCCCAGCCGGGGGCCATGATGTGCACGCCGGCGACGCCGGGGATCTCTCGCAACTGCCCGATCACCGCGGCGGCGACGGCCACCCCCGCGGCCTTCGCGTCGTCGCCGGCCAGGCCCGCCAGCTTGGCGAACGTGGCGTCGTCCACCTCGACGCCGGGGATGTTCGCGTGCAGGCGCGCCAGGGCCGCGGTGCTGCGCGGCGGCATCACGCCGACGAGCACCGGGGCGCCGCGCAGGACGCCGGACGCCACGTGCGGGGCGAACCACTCGGCGAACCTGGCCACGTCGTACACGATGTTGGTCTGGAAGAACCGCGCGCCCGCCGCGACCTTGCCGGCGATCTTCGGCGCGGCGTCCAGCAGCGGGTTCAGCGCGGCCGCGACGAGGAAGCCGGTGGGGGTCGACAGCGTCTCCCCGGCCGCGAGATGACCCGCGTTGAGCGTGGTGACCAGCTTGATGAGGGCGTTGGAGTCCAGGTCGCCGACCGGCCGGGCCAGCTCGGCGTACTTGCCGACCTTGAGCGGGTCGCCGGACAGGACCAGCAGGTTGCGGACGCCCACCGCCCAGGCGCCGAGCAGGTCGGACTGGAGGGCCAGCAGGTTCCGGTCGCGGACCGTGATCTGCATGATGGGCTCGACGCCCTGCTCGATGAGCCAGGACGACGCGACGACGGGAGAGACCTTGGGGGTGGCGGCCGGGTTGTCGGTCACGTTGGCCGCATCGACCAGCCCGGCGATGGCGGACGCCGCGCGCCGTACCGGCTCGGCCACCGGGTTGCCGGGCGGCGACAGCTCGGCCGTGACGGTGAACCTGCCACTGGCCAGCGCCTCGCGCAATGTCATGATCGGCCATTTCCCTCCGCGCCGGGCCGGCTCGGCCGTGGCTTCCCTTCTATGATCTCTGCCCGCACGACCGGGCAAAAGGGACAGGGCCACAAGCGGCGGGGCTCAGTCCTTGGAGATCGCGCTGAGGATCGAGCCGCTCGCGCAGCCCAGCGCGGCCAGCTGCTGCGGCGACAGGGCGTCCACGACGAGCCGCCGGACCGCCGCCACGTGCCCCGGGGCGGTCGCGACGACCTTGGCCATGCCCTCGTCGGTTAGCACGGCCTTGACGAAGCGCCCGTCGCCCGGGCACGGCTCGCGGCGCACCCAGCCGCGCTTCTCCAGCCGGCTGACCACGTGCGACAGCCGGGACAGCGAGCCGCTGGCCATCGTCGCCAGATCGCTCATCCGCAGCGAGTGGTCCTCGGCTTCCGACAGCCCGGACAAGACCATGTACTCGAAGTTACTGATGCCGGCGTCCCGCTGCAGCTGCGCGTCCAGGGCGCCGGGCAGCTGGAAGAGCAGCGCGACCAGCTTCCGCCAGGCCGCCTGCTCGTCCGGGCTCAGCCAGTTCACCCCATCGCCGTCCATGACTTCAGGATACGGCAAGAGATTGACGGTTCAACTTACTTCCGGCTAGCATATAGTTGAATCATCAACTAGATGACGGCTGGCGATGCCAGCGGCGAGCGGAGGCCACGCACGTGCGCTCGATCTTTGACCCCGAGGTTCCGGCCGGGGCGTACGACGAGTTTGAGAAGACGGCCGCGCCCGCGAGCGCCGCGCAGCCGCCCTGGACCGAGCAGGACGGCCCGCTCCCGGCCCTGTACCTGGGACACGGCGCCCCGCCGCTGCTCGACGACCCGGCGTGGATGGCCCAGCTAGCTGACTGGGCGCTCGCCATGCCCAAGCCCAGGGCCATCCTGATGGTCAGCGCTCACTGGGAGCAGGCCCCGCTGATGCTCTCCTCGCCGGTGGCCGGCACGCCCCTGGTCTACGACTTCGGCGGCTTCCGGCAGCGCTACTACCAGCTCACCTACCAGACGCCGGACGCGGCCTGGCTGGCGTCCGCCGTGGCGGGGCTGATGCCGGCCACGGCGCCGGCCCACCAGCACCCGAGCCGGGGCCTGGATCACGGCGCGTGGGTGCCGCTGAAGGTCATGTACCCCCTCGCCGACGTCCCGGCGATCCAGCTGTCGCTCCCGAGCCACGACCCGGCGACGCTCTTGCGGATCGGCGAGCGGCTGCGGCCGCTGAAGGAGCAAGGCGTGCTCGTCATCGGGTCAGGATTCATGACCCACGGGCTGCCGTACGTGACCGCCGACATGATCACCCGGGGCACGGTGCCCGGCTGGTCGCGCGACTTCGACCTGTGGGCAATGGACGCCCTCGACCGCGGCGACGTGGAGACGCTCATGAACTACCCCGCGGCCCCCGGCATGCCCTACGCCCACCCGACGCCGGACCACCTGCTGCCGCTGTTCGTCACGCTGGGCGCGGCCGACGACCCCGCCAAGCCGGTGGCGACGGTCATCGACGGGTACTGGATGGGCTTCGCCAAGCGCTCCTTCCAGGTGTCCTAGCCGCCGCCACGGCCAGCGGGGAGCACCGCGCCATCCCGCGCGGGCGGCGATCGAGAGCCGGACTTGCGGACCGGCGCACGGGATGGTTCCCTATCGGCGTGGGCGGCGGGCGGCGGGAGTGGCGCGGGCGGCGGGTCCCGGTGACCCGCCAGGAGGTGGCCGCGGCCGCCACGTACCTGCTGGAGCCGAAGAACTGGATCATTGTCACCGTCATGATCCTGGGCTGGCGGTACGGAGGCGCCGCTGGCCTCGGCTGGGGCGCGGCGGCGGCCTTGTTCGCGGCCGTGCTGCCGACCGTCTTCATCACGCGCGGCGTCCGGCAAGGGCGATGGGCCGACCGGAACGTGGGCGCGCGCAGGCCCCGGCTGGCGGTGCTGGCATTCATCCTGGCGTCGGTCTTCGCCGGGCTGTGCGTGCTGACGCTGGGCGGGGCGCCGCGTGAGCTGACCTGGTACCTCGGCTGCATGCTCGGGTCGGTCGCCGTGCTCGCGCTGATCACGACGGCCTGGAAGATCTCCATCCACTGCGCGGTGGCGTCCGGCGCGGTCACGATCCTGGCGCTCGTCTACGGGCCGTGGGTGCTGTGCGGGTACGCGCTAGTGGCGATCACCGCCTGGTCGCGGCTCGAGCTCGGCGACCACACGCGGGCCCAGGTGCTCGCCGGCGCGATACTCGGGGCGGCTGCCGCCGTCGTGAGCTACGCCCTGATCCGGTTACCGTTGCTGACGGCCGCCGGCTATAGCGTCCACAGCCGGGCCGTCTCGTCCGCGCTGGCCGTGGCGAGCAGCTTGCCGTTCGGGGCGAACGCCACGGAGTTCACCGCGTTGGCGTGCCCGGTGAGGGCCCCCGCGACACGGCCGGTGGCCATGTCCCAGAGCCGGACGGTGCCGTCGTAGCTCGCCGAGGCCAGCACCGCGCCATCGGGAGAGAACGCCGTCATGAACACCGAGTCGGTGTGCCCCTCGAGCGCGCGGACCGGCGCGCCGGTGGCGACCTGCCACAGCCGGACGGTCGCGTCCTCGCTCGCGGTGGCGATGATCGTGCCGTCGGGGCTGAACGACGCGCCCCACACGGTATCGGTGTGGCCGCTCAGGACCTGGACCGGCTGGCCGGTGGCGGCGCTCCAGAGCCGGGCCGTCCCGTCGAAGCTGGCGGTCGCGACGATGGCGCCGTCAGGGCTGAACGACGCGGCGGACACGATGCCCGCGTGGCCGGCCAGGACGTGCAGGCCGGCACCGTCGCGGACATTCCACAGCCGGGCGCTGCCATCGCCGCCGGAGGTGACCAGGAAGCGCCCGTCAGGGGAGAACCGGGCCGAGTACACGATGTCGGTGTGCCCGGTGAGCACGTGGACCGGGCGGCCCGCGGCCGGGTCCCAGAGCCGGGCCGACTCGTCGTAGCTGGTGGTGGCGAGCGTGCGGCCGTCGGGGCTGAACGCGACGCCGAAGACGGGCAGGCGGTGGCCCTTGAGCTCGTGGCGGCACTGGCCGGTCCTGGCGTCCCACAGGCGCGGCGTGTCGTCCGCGCTCACGGTGACCAAGATGGCGTGGCTGGGGCTGAACGCGGCCGAGAATACCGGCTCGGTGTGCCCGCGAAGGGTGTGCACGGCCTCGCCGGTCGCGACATTCCACATCGTCGCCGTGGTGTCCTCGCTGGCAGTGGCGAGCAGCGCGCCGTCCGGCGAGAACGCGACCGAGTTCACCGCACCCTTGTGACCTGCCAGCGTGCGGGCCACTTCGATAACGCTCATGCCACTCGCCTTCTGCGAATCGGGGGCCGTCCGCCGCTCCCGGTCTGGTATCCGCGCCGACCGCGCGCGCTATATTCTGCCGTGTCCGGCGGCCGGCGACGTCGTTTTCGCCTCCTTGTGCGCCACATTGCACCATCTCGTGATATTTCGGGTGTGCACCTGAACGCGATAGGGAAGCGGTACGGCGCCCGGCGGCCCTGGGTCGTGCGGGACGTCTCGCTGGAGGTGGCCCCCGGGCGGCTGATCCGGGTGCAGGGACGCGACGGGAGCGGCAGCCGGCCCTGATGAAGATCGTCGCCGGCGTGCCGCGGGCCCGCGGGCTGCCCGCGCCGCCACGGCGTCACCTCGCCTGTTGCGCGGCTGGCCGCGTGGGTAGAGGATGCACCAGGGAGCGCCGCAGTCGCGACCGCGTCATCGTCAGCAACGCGAATAGCCGGCGGCCAACAGGAGGAAGATTCAGTGCCTGAGCCCACTGTCCTAGGGATCGTGCTCGCCGGCGGGGCGGGCACCCGGCTGGCGCCGCTGACGGCGGACCGGGCCAAGCCGGCGGTGCCGTTCGGCGGCGTGTACCGGCTCATCGACTTCGCGCTTTCCAACCTCGCCAACGCCGGCATCCGGCGGATGTGCGTGCTGACCCAGTACAAGAGCCATAGCCTGAACCGGCACATCACCACCACGTGGCGACTGACTGACCTGCTCGGCAACTACGTGACGCCGGTGCCCGCGCAGCAGCGGCTCGGCCCGCACTGGTACACCGGGTCGGCCGACGCGATCCACCAGTCGATGAACCTGATCAACGACGACAACCCTGACCTCGTGGTCGTGGTCGGGGCCGATCACGTGTACCGGATGGACGTCCGGCAGATCATCGATCAGCACCTCGCGCACGGCGCGGGCGTCACTGTGGCGTCGCTGCCGGTCAGCAGGCAGGACGCGAAGGACTTCGGGATCGTGGGCGTGGCCGGCAACGGCCGCACGATCACCAGCTTCCTGGAGAAGCCCGCCAACCCGCCGCCGCTGCCGGACTCCCCCGACGAGTCGTTCGCGTCCATGGGCATCTACGTGTTCAGCACCGAGGTGCTCAAGGACGCGCTGCGCCGGGACGCCAAGGACGACGACAGCCGGCACGACATCGGCGGCAACCTCATCCCGATGCTCGTGGCCGACGGCTACGCGCAGGCCTACGACTTCATGTCCAACAGCGTGCCCGGCTCGACCGAGCGTGACGCCGGCTACTGGCGCGACGTCGGCACCATCGACGCGTACTTCGACGCGCACATGGACCTGCGCAGCGTCTCGCCCCTGTTCAACCTGTACAACGACAAGTGGCCGATCCTCACCCACATGCCGTCGCTGCCGCCGGCGAAGTTCGTGCACGACAGCGGGGACCGGGTCGGGCGCGCGATCGACAGCCTGGTCAGCAACGGCGTCATCGTCTCCGGCGGGCTGGTCCGCCAGTCCGTCCTGTCCCCCGGCGTCCGGGTCAACAGCTGGGCGCGCGTCGAGACCGCGGTCGTCTTGCACCACGTCGAGATCGGCCGCCGCGCCGTCATACAGAACGCGATCATCGACAAGAACGTCGTCATCCCGCCGGGCGCGCACGTCGGCGTGGACAAGGAGCATGACCTCGCGCGCGGCTTCGTGGTGTCGCCCGGCGGCATCACCGTGGTCGGCAAGGGCCAAGAGGTACCAGCGTGAGCGAGCGGATGACACCGTGAGCGAGCGGATGACACCGTGCGGGTAGCCCTGCTCACCCGCGAGTACCCGCCGGAGGTCTACGGCGGGGCGGGCGTGCACGTGGAGTACCTGGCCCGCGAGCTGTCCCGGCTGGTCGACCTCACGGTGCACTGCCAGGGAGCGGACCGGCCGACGGCCGTCGCGCACCGCCCCGCGCCGGGCCTGTCCGACGCCGTGCTGCGCACGTTCTCCGCCGACCTGTCCATGGCCGACGCGGTCGGCGGGGCCGACGTCGTGCACTCCCACACCTGGTACGCCAACCTGGCGGGGCACCTCGCGTCCCTGCTGCACGGCATTCCGCACGTGATGACGATGCACTCACTGGAGCCGCTGCGGCCGTGGAAGGCCGAGCAGCTCGGCGGCGGGTACGCGCTGTCCTCGTGGGCGGAGCGGGTCGCCATCACCTCGGCGGCCGCGGTGATCGCCGTCTCCGATGGCATGCGCGCTGACATCGAGGCGGCGTATCCAGGCATCGATCCCGCACGGCTGCGGGTCATCCGCAACGGGATAGACGTCGCCGAATACTCTCCCGACCCCGCCACCGGAGTCGTCGCGCACTTCGGCATCGACCTGTCCCGCCCCTACGTGATCTTCGTGGGCCGGGTCACGCGGCAGAAGGGGCTGCCGGTGCTGCTGCGGGCGGCCGCCTCGCTGGACCCGTCCGTGCAGCTGGTGCTGTGCGCCGGGGCAGCGGACACCCCCGAGCTGGCCGCCGAGGTCTCCGCCCTCGTCCAGGGGCTGCAGGGAAGCGCGGTCGGGAGTGTTCTGGATCCCGGAGATGCTGCCGAGGCCGTCGGTGATCCAGTTGCTCTCGCATGCCCTGGCCTTCGCGTGCCCGTCGGTGTACGAGCCGCTGGGCATCGTCAACCTGGAAGCGATGGCGTGCGGGACGGCCGTCGTGGCCTCCCGTGTCGGCGGCATTCCCGAGGTGGTGGACGACGGCGTGACGGGCCTGCTTGTCCCGCCGGGAGACCCGGTGGCGCTGGCGGCGGCGCTGAACGCGCTGGCGCGCGACCCGGGCCGGGCGGACGCCTACGGCCAGGCGGGCCGCGAGCGGGCGGTCGCGGAGTTCAGCTGGCCGACAGTCGCCGCGGCGACGGCCAGGCTGTACGGGGAGCTTACTTCAGATGCCGCTGGCTAGCTTGTAGTAGGCGGCGTTGGCGCGGAGCCTGTCCTCGAAGGACGGGATGGTCGTCGACTCGTCGATGAGCAGCAGCTCCACCCCGGCGATCCGCGCGAAGTCAGCGAACGCCTCCGCCCCCACCGCCGTCGACATGGCCGTGTGGTGCGCCGCGCCCGCCTCCAGCCACGCGGTCGCGGAGGTCGGGAAATCGGGGGCGGGCCGCCACACCGCGTGCCCCACCGGCAGCCGCGGCAGCGGCTGCGGCGGCGCGACCAGCTCGACGACGTTGGCGGTCAGCCGGAAGCGGTCCCGCATGTCGGTCAGCGAGACGACGATGCCCGGGCCCGGGTCGGCGGTGAAGACCAGGCGCACCGGGTCCTGCCGGGCGCCGATGGCCAGCGGGTGGACCTCCAGCCGCGGCCGGGCCGTGGTCAGGCTGGGGCAGACCTCCAGCATGTGGGCGCCGAGGATGCAGCTCGGCGCCGGGCCGCAGGTCGTAGGTGTAGTCCTCCATGAGCGACGCGCCGCCGGGCAGCCCGGCGCCCATGACCTTGGCCGCCCGCACGAGCAGGGCGGTCTTCCAGTCGCCCTCGGCCCCGAACCCGTAGCCGTCAGCCATGAGCCGCTGCACCGCCAGGCCGGGCAGCTGCCGCAGCTCACCGAGGTCCTCGAAGTTCGTCGTGAACGCGCCGAACCCGCCGCCGGCCAGGAACGAGCGCAGGCCCGCCTCGATCGCGGCCCCGTCGCGCAGCGACTGGTGCCGCTCCCCGCCGGGGCGCAGCTCCGCGGCCACGTCGTAGGCCTGCAGGTACTCCTCGACGAGCGCGTCCACCTCGCCGGAGGGCGCGGTGGCGACCGCGGCCGCGAGGTCGTTGACGCCCCAGGTATTGACCTGGACGCCGAAGACCGACTCCGCCTCGGTCTTGTCGCCCTCGGTGACGGCGACGTTGCGCATGTTGTCGCCGAACCGGGCCAGCTTCAGCGAGCGGGTCGCCGCCCAGCCCGCGGCGGCCCGCGACCACGTCGCCACCTGGGCGATGACGCGCGGGTCCGACACGTGGCCGGCGACGGTCTTACGGCGGATCGCGAGCCGGCTCTGGATGTAGCCGAACTCCCGGTCGCCGTGGGCGGACTGGTTGAGGTTCATGAAGTCGAAGTCGATCTCCCGCCACGGGAGGTCGACGTTCGCCTGGGTGTGCAGGTGCAGCAGCGGCTTGCCGAGCGCGTTCAGCCCGGAGATCCACATCTTCGCCGGGCTGAACGTGTGCATCCACGCGATGACGCCGATCACCGCGTCATTCCCGGTGGCGTCGAGCATCTCCCGGCGGATGTCGTCGGCCCCGGTGAGCACCGGCCGCCAGACGACGCGCACGGGGATCTGCGCTGATTCCGCGAGCGCGCCGGCGATCGCCCGGGACTGGGCCGCCACCTGGCTCAGGACCTCGTCGCCATAAAGTTCCTGGCTCCCGGTGAGGAACCAGACCTCAAGGCCGCGCAGTGCCTCAGGGCCGTCCAGGGTCGCGGGAATGGGCATGATGATGCGGTACTCCTGTTCGGTGCGCGTTGTCACGGGCGCGCGTTCGTTTCCCGGTCCGGGCCGTGCCGGTACCGGTCGGGCTGATGACGCGGGCGGCCCTCAGGCCGACCGCTGCCGTTCCTCCAGCGCCCGGCGGTACTCGGCCATCACGATCTCGTTGAGCTCCTCGACGGAGGTGTCGGAGCTCCTCTTGTCGAAGGTGATCTCGCCGTGCTGCAGCAGGTTGACCCGGTCGCAGATCTCCAGGGCCTGGCCGTAGTTGTGGGCGATGATGACGACCGAGACGTTGCCCTTCCGCTTGAGGTCGCGCACCAGGTCCAAGATGATGGCGGCCTCCTTGGCCCCCATCGCCGCCAGCGGCTCGTCAAGCAGCAGGACCTGGGCGTTGGAGTAGACGGCGCGGGCGACCGCGATGGCCTGCCGCTGCCCGCCGGACAGCTGCGCGACATCCGCGTCGACCGACGGGATGCCGACCCCCATCTCGTCCAGGTACTGCCGGGCAAGCTTGCGCATCGTCCGGTTGCTGAGCAGCGGCCCGCGCGTCTTCTCCCGGTTGAGGAACAGGTTGTGGTAAACGCTCAGCTGGTTGATGAGGGCGAGATCCTGGTAGACGGTATCGATGCCGAGGGACCTGGCGTGGTCGACCGACCTGAGCGTGACCGGCTCACCATTCAGCAGGATCCGTCCGGCGTCCGGCGGCTGGAAGCCGCACAGGATCTTCATCAGCGTCGACTTGCCCGCGCCGTTGTCGCCGAGCAGGCCGAGTACCTCGCCCTTGGCGAGGTGCAGGTTAATGTCCACCAGGGCGGTCACCGCGCCGTACCGCTTGGCGATGTGCTCCACGCGCAGGGCGTCCGGCGCGTCAGCGCCGCCGTCCGGGCTCGCGGTGGCGGGCCCCGCGGCTGGCTCTGGCGTGGCCGCTGGCTCGGTCATCGGACCCTCCCCTCGCCGCGCAGTCGCGCGAGCTGGACGTTGGCGATCATGGCGATGAGGATGGCACCGCCGAAGAAGATTTCCAGCGGGTAGGCGCTGACCCCGATCACCGAGAAGCCGTTCTGCAAGATCGCGAGGACCGCGCCGCCGAGGAAGGCGCCGAGGATGGTGCCCGTGCCGCCGAGCATCGCGGTGCCGCCGAGGACCGCGGCCGCCACCGCGTAGAACATCGGCGTGTAGGAGGCCCCGCCGGCGTACGTGTCGATGATGTCGTTCTGGAACGCGATCTGGATGCCGACGAACGCGCCGAGCAACCCGGTGATCATGAAGTTCCCGTACTTGATCCTGGCGACGTTGACGCCCGCCTCCCGCGCGCCGGTGAGGTTCCCGCCGACCGCGATCGTGTGCAGCCCCCAGCGGGTGTGCCGCAGCAGAATGTGGAAGAACACGAGCAGGATCACTGCCCAGGTAATCTCCGCGAACCCGAGCGTGCCGAGGTACTTGCCGATTCCCTTCACGGCGCTGGAGGGAGCCGCTTGCTCCCCGTGCGCCAGGGTCAGCGTGAGGCCGCCCAGGACGAACCCGGTGCCTAGCGTCGTGATGAAGGACGGCAGCCCCAGCGTCACGGTGAGGAACCCGTTAAGCCAGCCGACGCCGCCGCCCACCACGATGATCGCCAGCACGATGGCGAGGATCCCGGGAACCCCGTAGTAATCGGCGAAGTAGTGCATCATGTACGGCGCGAACACGTAGATGAAGCCGACCGACAGGTCCATCTCGCCGCAGATCAGCAGCAGCACCTCGCCGTAGGCGATGATCATGATCGGCGCCGCGATCTCCGACAAGGTCTCCAGGTCAAGCCGCGTGAAGAACGTGGAGCGGCCAATGTGGTTGATGAAGCCGAAGTACACGATCAGCAGGACCACCACGACGAACACGGTGGCCTCTCGCTGTCGCATGAAGAACCTGCCGACGCGGCTCGCCCACTGCAGGGCGCCACCCGCGCCCTGCGGCTCGCCGGGCCGTCCGCCCGTCACGCCGGGGGCACGCTGGACGGTCTCGCTCACCTTGCCTCCTGTTATCTGTTACCGAACGCTGGCGTGCCCCCGGCGCCGGATGCCGCGGGGCATCCGGCGCCGGGGGTCGTGGGGTGCCCGCGTATCAGGTGCTGGTGGTCGCGACCGGGTTCTGGATCGGGCCGCTGCGCGGGACGAGCGTCGGCGCGTTGGCACCGGTGGAGCCCTCGTACGTGGTGGTGGACGACAGGTACGGGCCGACGTTGGACTTCGTGACGAACGTGAGGCCGGTGTCGGTGTCGGGCGGCAGGACCAGGCCGCCGGTGAGGTTGTACAGGTACAGGTACAGCGCCGGCAGGAAGCCCTGCAGGTAGGGGTCCTGGTTGATGGTGAAGTCGAGCTGGCCGCTGTTGATCGCGGTCAGCGTGCCGGGGGTCAGGTCGAACCCGCCCGCCGGGACCTTCAGGCCGGCGCTGACCAGCTGCGGGCCGAGCAGCTCGGTCGACCCCGCGTCCACGGCGAACGCGCCGGTGATGTTCTTGTGGCCGAGGAAGAACCCCTTCTCCGCCGTGCCCTCGCCCGAGGTGGACGCGCCGGTCGCCTGCTGCTGCACCGTGTAGCCCGCCGGCTCCAGCACCGACTTCGCGCCGTCGAGGCGAGGCTGGATGTTGGCGCTGCCGGGAGTTGCGATGAAGATCACGATCGTGCCTGGCTTGCACAGCGACTTGATCCGCTGGCCCATCTGCTGGCCGGACAGGTACAGCGCCTGCCCGACGTAGCAGAGCCGGTTGGTGCCCGGGGTGGCGGCCCCGTTGTCGATGGGGCCGTCCGCGTTGTAGCTGATCACCGGGATGCCCGCGTTCATCGCGGCCGCCACCGGGGTGGTGAACGTCGTGTCGCTCGGGCTGCTGTTGATGACGGTGGTCGCGATGCCGTCGGCCTTGCCGGCGATCGCGGTGTTCATGTAGGACACCATCTCCGACGGGATGGAGTTCTGCGAGCCGCCCCACTTGGGCTTCGGGAGGCCCAGGAGGGCAGCGGCGTCGGAGAAGCCGAACTGCGTGGGCACGAAGAACAGGTTCGTGGTCACGTGGTTGACGAACCAGAACTGCCACGGCGGCGTCTTCGGGAAGTTCCCGGACGCGGCGGCCGCCGACGACGAAGTGCTCGTGGCACCGCCGGTCGCGCTCGCGGTCGAGCTCGAACTGCAGGCCGCTAGCAGCGCGGACGCCGCAGCCGTGGCGCTGACCAGGCCAGTTCCGGCCAGAAGGCGCCGCCGGGACGGGCCGTCCTTCATGTTGAGTGTCTGTATAGCCTCATCGACCTTGGGATCGATCTTCTTCATGGGACCTCCGTGCTCTCCTTCGAGAAGGAACTCCTCGGCTCACCACTCGACTCAGGTGGCCCGCCGGCAACGTTAGTACCGATTGCCTCATTGGCACCACGAGTGTCGTTACATCTCTCTTGTTGCGTTGTTAACGCTCACTTCAGACGATAAGGCCATAAGGGTGGCACATGCTAGACCTTCATGACAACGACGCTGTCACGGGTCACACGCGAAAATGGACCAGCGTCCCGTTTTGTTAGCGCTAACATGGCGCAAAACGCCCATAAGCACACAAGATGCCCTTCGGGTGGCAGGTTAGCCCCTGACGCGCGCGGGTAGGCGGATGGCCGAGTCATCTGTGGCGGGCGATCGTTCGAGTAGCGAGCAGTGCTGAGGAACGCATGCTGACAGGCGATGCCAGGCGGGGCTTGCTTGGCGGGCGATGCTTAACGAGCGGAGCCTCACGTACACCACGGACCTGTCGGCGGTCCGCACCCTGGTGCGGGAGCAGGCCCGGAAGGCCGGGCTGCCCGGGACCCGGGCCATCGACCTGGAGCTGGCGGTCAGCGAGGCCGCCGCGAACACGGTGCGGCACGCGGCCGCGCAGGGACACCAGGAAGGCACGCTGCGCGTGTGGTGCACGGCCGACGAGATCGTGTGCGAGATCCGCGACGGCGGGGTGATCACCGACGCGCTCGCCGGGCGACGGCAGCCGGCGCCGGGAGCGCTGTCCGGGCACGGCCTGTGGCTGGTGCACCAGGTCTGCGACCAGGTCGAGATCTCCTCCGGGGCGGACGGCACGACAGTGCGCATGCGCATGGCCTTGCGAAGGTCCTAAATGGTAAAACTCGGGTGTGGAGCTTATGGCGGCATCCGTCTCGACGGCCGAATCAGACGGCGGCCCCTACACCCTCGTGGAACTTTCCGGCGAGGCTGACGTGACCAATTGCGAGGCGCTGCGCGAGGTGCTCGACGCGGAAGTCGCCCGGGCACCCCGCACCCTGGTCATCGACATGGAGCGGCTGAGGTTCATGGACTCCTCGGCCCTGCACGTGATCTTGCAGGCAACCCGGGCGCTGGACCGCCACGGCGGCGTGCTCGCCCTCGCCCGGCCGACCGAGACGGTCGCCCGGATGCTGCACCTGACCGCGACTGATCAGCTCATCCCGGTTTATCCCACGGTCCGTGAGGCAGTAGCCGGGTAGGCGTTTAGCCAGGGCCCGTTGGGGATATAGTGACCGCTAAGCGGTGTCTACGACGCAGGCACATGCCACGCCGTCATGGTGTGCGTGCTCGCGCGGCCGCTTTCCTCGTTTCCGGGGTGGGCGCGGGCCAGCTCGCCATGACGCTCCCCCGTCTGGCGAGGAGCCCACGAATGAAGATCGCCCTGGTAGAGACCCTGTCCCCGGGAACCGCTGACGACTCGCGCGGGCTGGCCCGCGCCCTGACGGAGGCTGGCCACCAGGTGACGGCGCATCCGCCGGTGACAGGACATGACACCGGCGCCGCCGACGAGCACGACCCGGGCGCGGCGGTGCCCCGCAGCGCCGCGTCCCTGGGCGCGCAGTGGGGGCGGACGCGCCCGGACGTCGTGCACGCGACGGGCTGGGCCGCCGGCCTCGCCGCCCTGGCCGCGGCCCGTGAGCTGGACATCCCGGTGGTGGAGTCGTTCGGGTCGCTGGCCATCACCGAGCGCCAGGCACGGGCTGGTCCCTCGGCTGGAGCGGGGCCGGCTGGAGCGCGCGATCGGCCTGGCCGCGGGCGCTGTCGATCGCCTGGAGCGGCGAGGAAGCCGCGGACCTGGTCCGGCTCGGCGTCAGCCGCCGGCTGATCACCGTCATCCCGCGCGGCGTGGACCTGGACGTCTTCACCCCGGAGGGAACGGCAGCGCGACGGCCCGCGCGCGCGACCGACAAGCCGCGGATCGTGGCCGTCGGCGGCGCCGGTTCCGGGCAGGCTCCGGCCTGATCCGGGACCGACGACGAGCAGGCCGCGATCCTGGCGCGCGCGGTAGCGGCGGTGCCCGGCGCGGAGCTGGTCAGCGGGCCGGGCGGCTGCCAGCCGCAGGCGCTGCGGCAGCTGGCTCGGCTGCTGCGCTCGGCCGACGTGTTCGTGCACGTCCCCGCGGCACGAGCCGACGGGGACCGACTGCCTGCGGGCGATGGCGTGCGGCGTCCCCGTCGTGGCCTCGGCCGTGGGGGCGCACAGCGACATCGTCGTCGAGGGCACGACCGGCTTCCTGGTGCCGCCGGGCCGGCCGGACCTGCTGGCGGCCCGCATCCGGCACCTGCTCGGGCACTCGATGCCGCGGCAGGCGCTCAGCGTGGCGGCCGTGGACCGGGCCAGGTCGCGCTATTCCTGGGACCGCGTCGCCGCCGAGACGCTGGCGGTCTATCAGGGCGCGACGCGAGGTCGCGCTGGCCGCGGCGTGACTTCCCCGGGGCTAGTGGATCCGGATGGCTAGCAGGCAGGCGTCGTCGCCGGTGTCGGAGGCGGCGGTGGCCATGATCCGGTCCGCGTGGCTGTCGGCGTCCGGCCCGGCCGGCACGGCCGCGGCGACGAAGTCCGCGAGCGCGTCGCTGATCGACTCGGCGCGCCGCTCGATCAGCCCGTCCGTGTACAGCAGCAGCGAGTCGCCGGGCCGTAGCTGCACGCGGGCCTCCTCGTAGCGGGCGGACCCCGTCCACCCCGAGGAGCAGTCCCTGGGGAAGGTCAAGCGCCCGGGCGACGCCGTCGCGCACGAGGACGGGCGGCAGGTGCCCGGCCCGCGCCCAGCGCAGCACCCGGGTCGGCGGGTGGTACCGGCCGCAGATCACCGACCCGGTGCTGCTGTCGGTGAGGTGGACGGCACCGTAGTTGAGCTGGCGCAGCAGGTCGCACGGGCTGGCCCCGGTGCCCGCGAGGCCGCGCAGGGCCTCGCGGGCGCCGGCCATCGCGGTGACCGCCCCGACCCCGTGCCCGGCGATGTCCCCCACCACGAGCAGCAGGTCGCCGTCGGGCATCGGCAGCGCGTCGTACCAGTCCCCGCCGACCTGGTGGCCGCCCCCGGCCGGGCGGTACCGCACGGCGATGTCGATGCCCGCCGCTTCGGCCAGCCGCTGGTCTGGCGGCAGGAGCGTGTACTGCAGCCGGGCGGCGAGCTCGTGTTCCGACGCGGCCCCGGGCGGCAGCGTGTCGGCCTCATGCCAGGTGATGAGGACGCCGTCGCCGAACGCGGCGGCCCGCAGGTCGGCCACGTCGACCGCCTGCGCGCGGCCGGAGAGCAGCCCGCCGACCCGGCCGGCACGTGCTGGCCCGCGCCACTGGCCAGCACGCCCGCCGCCAGGCTGAACAACCAGCCGCCAGAGCCGGGGTAGGCGGTCAGCAACGTCTGCCGCGCCAGGTCCTGCGCGGGCCTGCCCGCCGGGTCCACGTACCCGGACTCAGGTGCTCGATGGTGAAGTCGGCGACCGCGCCGTCCGCGCCCCAGACGGGGCGCACGACAACGGCGGACTCCACGACCTGGTCCAGCAATTCAAGAACGCCTGGCACCGCTGACGAGACCCCCGCCGAGACCCCCGCGCGAGCCAGCCCCGCGGGGAGGCCCCGCTCCAGATCCTGCGTGAAGCCCTGGTCTAGGCGCTGCTCCAAGCCCTGGCAAGCATCACTGCCCGACATGAACTCCGCCTCCCCCCGGCGCAGCGACGTCGCGATGGCAGAAACGCTACCACTTCCCCGCGAAATGCGGCAGCTAACGGTAATGGATACAGGAAAAGGTACAGCGTTGAACATCCGGGGAAATCGGCAAGTTGTCCTTGGATGCGCAATTGTTATTCACGCAATTGCGCCACGCACGTCCACGGCAGCCGCCCGCCCCGGCACGTCATTGTGGCGCAGGTCACAGTAAATCGCGTTTATTCGCCACCGAGAGGGCACACCGTGACCATGGAAACCCTCACTTCAGCCGGTGGCCGCGCGGGGCTACGCGGAGCTGACGGACGACGAGCTGCTCGCGCGGTTCCGCGCGTTCCCGCCGGGCAGCGAGCAGCGGGCGGCCGCCTGCGAGATCCTCGTGGAGCGGTACCAGAAGCTGGTCCGGGCCTGCGTCCGGCAGTACGCCGGCGAACCCGGAACCGGTCGAGGACCTCTTGCAGGCCGGGTACGTCGGGCTGCTCAAGGCGATCAACAACTACGACCCCGAGGCGGGCAGCAGCCTGTCGGGCTACGCCGCGCCGTGCGTCAGCGGCGAGATCAAGCGGCACTTCCGCGACAAGCGCTGGCAGGTCCACGTCCAGCGATCGGCCCAGGAGCTGATGCTGACGGCGCGCACGGCCACCGAGCAGCTGACCCACTCCCTCGGCCGCCGGCCGACCGACGAGGAGCTCGCCACGCACCTGGGGATCAGCCGCGAGGACGTGCTGGACGCCCGGCGTGCCGACCTGGCCTTCAGCCCCTGGTCGCTGGACGCGCCCGGCCTCGACGCCGACGACGCGGCTTCCCTCGGCGACATGCTCGGTGCCGCCGACACTGACGTGGAGCACGCACTGGACATGCAGGCCCTGGCCGCGCACTGGGATGAGCTGCCCGAGCGTGAGCAGGAGATCCTCACCATGCGGTTCTACGGCAACCTCACGCAGTCGGAGATCGGCGCCCGCCTCGGCATCTCGCAGATGCACGTCTCGCGGCTGCTGACCCGGTCCCTCGACCACCTTCGCAGCAAGCTGCGCCAGCCGCCCGGCGATGAACCTCGGCCACGGGCCGACCCGCACGGCGAGCATGGTGACGTCGTCGCGGAGCTCTCCGCCGGCCAGGGCAGAGAGGCGCTCCTGGACGGCACGGACGGTCTCCGCCGCGGGCCGGCCCGCCATGGCCGCCAGCTCGTCGGCAAGCCGGTCCTCGAAGTAGCCACCGTGCGGGTCGCGGGCGTCGGTTACCCCGTCGGAGTAGCAGAAGAGCAGGTCGCCCCCGCTGAGCTCGAGCTCACGGACGTTGGGCTTGGCGTCGGCGAAGAGGCCGAGGGGGACGCCGCCGCACTCGATGACCTCGACCCGGCCATCGGCCCGGACCACGGCGCGGGCCGGGATGCCCGGAGCTGCCCACCCGCACGCGGACGCCGCGGCCGCTGCCGCAGGAAGGCGAGGCTCACGGTGACGAACCGGTCGTCCCAGTCCCCCGCCAGCAGCACCTCGTTGGCCTGGGTGAGCACCTCGGCCGGGTCATCGGCACGCTGCGCGAGCGCGCGCAGCGCGTGCCTGGCGGCGGCGGTCATCGCGGCCGCCTCGTGCCCCTTGCCGCAGACATCGCCGATCACGACGGCCCAGCCGTCCCTGGTACGGAAGACGTCGTAGAAGTCCCCGCTCACCTCCTGCGACCGCGTCGCGCCCAGGTAGGCGGGGGCCAGCTCCAGGCCGGGGATCTCCGGGATCTTGGCCGGCAGCAGGCTAGCCTGCAGCGCCTCCGCGGCCTGCGACTGGCGGCGGAACATCCGGTCAACCCGCATCGTGACCGCCAGGTGCCCGCCGAGCTGCTCGGCCAGGCCAAGGTCGGCGATGCCGAACGGCGCCTCCGTCGCGAGCCGGACGAAGGTCATCGCGCCGTAGCGCGCCCCGTCCGCGGCGACCGGGACGCAGGCCACCGACGTGGCCCCGAGCGCCAGCAGCAGCGGCGTCCCGTCCGGCCCGGCCCCGAGCAGGCTCGGGTCCTCCGCGTGGGCCAGCAGCACCGCCTGCCCGCTCGCATGCACCTGGGCGTGGACGGTCTCCGGCCCCGGATCATTATTGCGAACGATTCCGGCGAGGTCGCCCGCCGGGCCCGTCACCGCCTGCCTGCGCGAGCCGCCCGTCCCGTTCGATGTCGATGATGACCCAGCTCGCCAGCTCCCCGGCCAGCAACCGGGCACACCGCTGCAGGGTGACGGCCTCGCTGAAGGTGGCGTTGTCAAGCAGCAGCCCCGTGACGTCACTGACCAGGTTCCATCCGGCGCGCCATGGCCCGGATGACGGCGTCGGGAACCGCGAGCGCGGCGGGCGCCGCTGGTGACGTGGGAGCATGTGCCCCAGGGAGCACGGTGACGACGAGCAGGGGCGGATCGCCTGGCAACTCGATCAGGGCAGCGCTGAGGGTCGCGGCCAGCGGGCCGTCGGCCGTCAGGACCCGGCAGCGCGCGTTCCGGGACTCCCGCGTGCGCTGGACGGCAGCCAGCTCGGTGGCGATCGCCGCCCGCGACGACGGGTCCATGAAGGCCGTCAGCGGCTTGCCGGTCGCGTAGCCGACCGGCACCCCGATCAGCGCGGCGGCCTGGGCATTCGCCCGCCGTATCACGCCATCGCGCTCCAGCATGAGCAGCGGGACGGGCGCCCGCTGGAAGGCCGCGTGCAGCAGCCTCCGCTCGGCCGGGTCCGCGCCGCCCGGTCCCCCGTCATCTGACTTCAGGGTGGCGTCCCTGGCGGCGAGCGCGTCAATGGCACCGTCGAATCCTTGGTGAGCGCCGCGTCGAGCAGCTCGCGCGCGTCGGCGCCAGCGATCCCGGCCGCCTGCCGGATGGCATCCCGGCGGGCCGCCAGGTCCGCCGACGGCTCGTCGGCCCATCTGTCCCCCTGCGGCATAAGGTCCTTTCTACCCGACTGGGGATGGTGCGCGTCCCTGAGACGGCGTTATGCCCGCGCCGGGCCGCCGTAGGCGGTGATCACCTCGGCCGCTACCTCGGTGACCTTCAGGTTGCGTCGCTGCGCCAGGTGCGGGCGCAGGTGCGCCAGCGCCTCGTCGGCCCCACATCCGAGCGCGTGCATCAGGATGCCCTTCGCCTGGTCGGTGACCGCGCGGGCGGCGATCGAGTCCTGCAGCTGGGTAGCGGTGCGCTGGGCCTGGCCATGCTCCATCGCGAGAATGAGCGCCGCGCCGCCCAGGCCGGCGA
>CAVTLB010000028.1:0-72441 GCA_963735415.1 uncultured Actinomycetota bacterium
AGTACCGTGCGGGCCGTCGTCGTAGTGCTCGGTCTTACCCAGCCTGCCGCAGAGCCGCGAGCAGCGCTTAAGGGCGACATTGAGCGCGTCGAGGCTGTCCGGGCCGATCTTGCGGGCCTTGGTGTCGCCGATGACGGCCGGATGATCCGGCGATGTAGCTCTGCGGGTTACGCGGGTCGTGGCGGCGAGCTCGGTGACCTCGAGGTAGTGGTCCAGGACGCGGCCGAAAGTGGCAGTCGCCGTCCGGCCCTGGTGCCCTTCGGCCTGCTTCAGCAGCCTGCCCAACGCCTCGAGGGCCGACGGGTAGTCGGGGCAGGTCTCGCGTAGGTGCCGCGGCTTGCCGGTGACCGGGTCGGTCCCGGCATAGACCTTGACCCTGTGCGAGCCGCTGGGGAGTTGCTCTATGTGACCCTTAGCTGTCTTCGCCATGGAGGGAAGGTAGGCCTGCGAGGGCCACTCGTTCCACGACACGTTCCACGGCGGTGGGGAGGGAACCCGGGATGCGTCACGCTGCGTGGCTGTGGTCGCACCGGGCGGACCCTGCGGATCGCCGTGATCCCGGTTGCTCACCGTCTCGGGGCTCATTACTGGTGAGGTCGCGTACTTGACAGTCGCGAGTTCTCCCGGCGGCCCGAGTCCGGATCGTTCGTCAGCATCGCGACGTCGGCAGCAGCCGAAGCCCATGCGCGGCGAGCGCCAGGACCCTAGCACCGAGGCGAGGCGGTCCAACTCGGCGTCACTAGCCTGGGATCCGACTGCCGCCAACCTGCGGTAACTCATATCACGATCACGCTATTGCCGGTTTCCGGCGTATCTTGGCTGCCCCCTCTATACAACCGATGATGGTACCGTACTCTGAGGTTTCGTGCAGGCCCTGTTCGGTTCTCCGTGGTTCCTCACCCGGAACCGCTCAGATCATCGGCAGAGCGAGCCAGATTGTTACCCAGACCGCCCTGATCCGGGGACTTTCCCGGGGCCTGAAAGCTCGCTTAGCATTCAGCCGGGCGGGATTTCCTCATCCTGCGGAGGAAGCCAGTGCGAAAGACCCGCAAACTCCTTGCCGTGGCGGCCGCGCCCTTGCTGTGCCTGCTCCTGCTGGCCGCGACGGCGCTCACGGCCCCGGGGGCGAAGGCTGCCAGCTACTACGAGCTGTACTGGGGCCAGAACGGCAGTAGTTGCCTGGCCGAGACCGGGACGACGTCGGGTGTTTTCCTGGGCGGCTGCAGCACGACGAACCACTCCCTGCACTGGGAAATCCCGGCTCAGGGCGGCCAGGGGCAGATCATCAACGAGCACAGCGGGCTGCGCCTGACCGCGAACGATGCCGGGGACGTGTACCTGGCGCGTGCGGGACCAACCACGTGCAATTGTGGAACCGGATCCGCTACGACGGGACCTGGGACCTGTACACGAACGGGCACGTGCCCGGAGACCTGCTCGTCCGCTTCTACACCCATCCCACCAGCGAGGCGGTCATGGTGGGATCCTCCTACAGCTACGGTGACTATTTCTGGGACAGCTGAGCATGGCACGGCCTTCCCGCCCGGACGGTCAGGACGGGAAGGCCGCTCAAGCGGGTCCGCCGTTCGCAGCACACGGGGTCCGTTGTACGGCCGAAGTCAGCGGCATCGAGCATCCTTGTCTCGTTGCGCCGAAGGCCATTGGCATAGGCAGTTTTGAACAGGGTGGCGTCGCGGAAACGCGGGCAGCCAGCCAATGCGCCCGATAGCGGCCAGTAGCGCCGTGTCGGTCGCGGCCGCTGTGCATCTGTCGCCAGATACTAAACGTCTCCGGAACCCATCGCATCTAGATGGTGTCGGTCGCTATGGTGATCAAAGGTAAGGGGCGGACCTGCCATGCACGTATGGATTCCCATGGTCGTCTGGGGCGTGGTTACGGTGATTCGTGCGCTGATTGACTTGCGGCAGATGCGATAGCTGGTGCGCGGCCAGATCATGACTAGGCGCTTGCCTGGTGCACGCCGACTCAACGAGGCATTCGACCCGCAGGCGCGATCAGACGGTCCCCAAGGATGAGTCGGCGCAAGATAATGGCTCCGCAGACAGCGAACCTTCTCCCTGACGGGGAGAACCACCTCACCCAGGGAGTACAAGGATGGAGCCACCGAGAGCACTGAATTGGGTCACAGGGCCGGAATACCAGGGGGCGGAATTCTGCCCCCGTGCTCGTCCTTGCTGTTCGATCGAACTTATATCCGGAAAAGTTCGTTGAACTGGAGCCCCTTTACGGAATCGAACCGTAGACCTTCTCCTTACCATAGGTAGCCGAACCGTTCCGTAGCTGGCCATATAGCCGCTGAACAGCGGAAACACTAGCTTCCGCTAGCAGCAATCAGCCCGGAACAGCCGACGCGAGCGGCATTCTGACACTCAAACTGACACTCAGATCTGCGGCCAGCAACGCGACACCACCTCCTTTCACGAGATCCAGCCTATCTGTTCGAAAAATATTCTTCTACAGTAGAGATAACATCTTTAAGCCGGAAATGACCAGAGCACCTGTTCGCGGCGATCTTGCAGGAGCGGGTTGACCAGCTCGACGCGGCCGCGCGGCAGATCGGGTCGAGCAGGGCCACTCCGTCGCGGTCCAGGTGGCGAAGCCCGCGCTGCCCGGCTTGTAGGACTCCTCATGGCACGCCTCGTACAGGGCATGTTCGCCCGCGACGATGAGCCTGCGGTCCGGCGAGGCGCTCGGCGTCTCTCGGACTCCAGCGACCAGCGCAGGATCTTGCGAGCGTGATTCAGGACCGGGTGGCGGATGTGGTCGCTGACGATCGAGGGAGTGCCGTCGCGGCGGGTCACGCCGGGCGCGGGCAGGCCGCTGGCCGTGCGGTGCCGCAGGTCGGGGGCGATCTCGCTGGCCGGTCCGGAGGTCCGGACCGGGCAGCGAGATCGCCGTCCTGCTGGTGGTGTGGTTAGGTGAGGGTGAAGGTGAGCGGGCCGGCCAGTGCGGTGTAGCCGTCGTTGTTGAGGTACCAGGCCGTGTAGGGTCCCGGTCCGGGTATGGCGCTGGTGGCCAGCGTGGCCGTGCCGGCCGCGCCGGGGGCGTACTGCCAGGCAGTAGCCGGGCTGCTGTCCGGGGCTCTTGCCGACGGGGAGACGCCCGACCCAGTTCTTGGCGCTGACGGTCGCTGGCGCGGTGGAGTACTTCAGGGTGAGGCTGGTTCCCGTGGCGAGGGTAGGCGTGTCGGTGGTGAGCGTGCTGGAGGGCGCTGAGGTGGCGGGGGTGGTGATGGCGGGCAGGGACGTGCTGGTGATGCTGTAGAAGCCGGCGAGGATGTTGATGATGTCTGCGGTGTAGGGGGCATAGGCCGGGAAGTGGGCGGTGATGGCGGTGGTGACCGTGGTAGTCAGGTCAGCGAAGCTGGCCGGGGCGGGAGTGCCGAGGTAGGGGGCGAGCTGGCTGGCCAGGGCGTTGTCGCTGGCGATGTTCTGGGCTCGCATGACGGCTGTGAGCGAGGGCGGGTCGGCGGGTGCGGGGACCGGGCGCACGCGGCTGACGAAGGTGACGCGGTGCAGGATGCGCCAGCAGGGGGGCTTTGCGGTCGGTCTGGCGGGTCTGCCTGAGGCCGTGGGCGTTGGGGTCGGTGCTGCGTCTCCAGCCATTCGGGGTCGACGACCTTGCCGTAGAAGTCCTCGAAGTTGTCGGCGGAGGTGTCGAGGTAGAAGCTCATGAAGCGGTAGGCGTCGACGCGGCCGGGCACCAGGACCGGCTGGCCGTCGGCGTCGAGCACGGGGGTGGCCGCCGGTGGCCGTCATCTGCTGGAGGCTGGCGTCCGGGCTGGCAGGTGACGTCCAGGCTGAAGGTCGTCTGGGCCTGCATGGTCTTGGTGCGGGTGACGCTGTAGCCGCCGCCCAGGGTGATGTCGAAGCCGCCCTGCGAATCCCCCGCCAAAGGCGTCGAACTCCCCGCTCTCGTCGAAGGTGAGGCTGCCGTTGACGGTGTAGGTGCCGGCCGGTGACCTCGGTGACCTGGTCGGTGGTACTGGTGGTCTCGGCGAACAAGCCGCCGGCGGCGGTCCACACGTAGGTGTTGACGAGGTTGCGGCGCGAGGCGCCCTTGAGCGCCGCCCGCCCGGCGGCGCTGTCGCCCGCGCCGGTGCGTGTCCAGGGTGACTGCGGTCGCCCATCATCGCCCTGCAGGACGCGGGCGGCCTGCCGGCGGTGGGGTCGGGGGCGTGGGTCTCGGTGGAGACCGACTCGTAGAAGCCCTGGAGCTGCTGGGCTCGCGCTGGATGCGGGTCTTGAGGGCGTAGGCCTCGCGGGGGCGGTAGTAGCTGAACTCGGCCTTGGCGGTCGCGCTGGGGTCGGCGGCGTGCGGGAAGGACGGGTCGGGGAAGCCGCTGCAGGGTGCTGCCCGTGCCGGTGGGGGCGTAGCCGACCAGGCCGTCGAGTGTGCCCTGCTTGGTGTAGCGGGGGTTGATGGGGAAGGGGATGATGTTCCAGTCGCGGGGGATGTCGGGGTTGGGCATCATCCGGTAGGCGACCAGGGCGCCGTTGTGGGCCAGGCGCAGGGCGTACATGGTCGGCGGTGTCGGACTGTACGAACGGCGAAGCCGGTGTTGGCGGGTACCCAGCGCTGTCCGGCGGTGGGGTTGGCCTGCTTGGTGGCGTCGCGGCCTCCCAGCGGCCGGTGAGCGTGACGTTGCTGGTGCGGGTGGTGGTCGCGCCCTGGGAGACCTGGGTGTTGCTGCTCCACCCGTTGGAGTAGTTCAGCTCGGTCTTGCCGCCGTACTCAGGAGCTTCTCCGAGTCGACCTGTCTTGGCGAGGCCGACGCCGAGCGGGGCGGTGATGGTCATGTCGTCGTTGGAGACGACCGCGCCGAAGTTGCTCTTCGCGGACATGGTGGTGGAGGTGTTCTTGTCCGAGGACAGGGTGTCGGTGACCTGGTCGGCCTGCACGAAGTTGACCGAGGCCTTGTCGGTGTAGTCGTCGGCGGTGCCGGCGATGAGGTTCTCGGAGGGGACCGGCGGGCGCGCCTTCGACGTAGCCGATGAGCTGCGGGTCGAACTGGGCCTGCCCGACCCAGGTGGTGATCAGGTCGCCGATCTTGAAGCCGGTGGTCAGCACCCACGAGCCGGCGCGCAGGTGCGAGTAGCAGCGCTTCATCACCCCGAGCACCTGGCCGTGGACGTCGGTCTGCAGGTCGGCGTACTCGGAGGCGGCGGGGTGGCGGTCGACGGTGGCGTGGAAGGGGGTGCGCGACTCCGGTCAGGGCGGAGCGGACCTGGGCGGTGTCGTCGGAGATCGGGCGCGGTGGACAGGGCGATGGCCGGCGCCGGGGTGGAGGGGGCCAGGTCGTTGCCGCGACAGTCCCTTGTCGAGCACGGTGGCCCCGGCCACGGTGGATGCGTCGTCGAAGGGGTAGTACGCCAGCAGGTCCTGACGCTCCCCGCGAAGGCGGCCGAACAGGTTGTCGAGTGATCTGCTCCTGGGTGCGGGCGGTGCGCCAGACGCGGATCTCGTCCAGGACCCCGGTGAAGCCCTCGGCCAGTCCGGCGCCGGCCTGCTGGCGTCCGGCGACGGTGAACTGCGGGGTGCTCACGTCCATCGGCTGGTTGCATGCCGTCGGTGTTGAGGACCGGGACCGTGGTGGCCATGGTGCCGTTGTGGTAGAGGGCGAAGCGTGTTGCCCCTGGGGTCGGGGGTGCGGACCCGGGTGCCGCCGTGCAGGGTGGCGGGGTAGGCGCCGCAGCCGTCGGCGGTGGTCGGCGCCGGCGGCTCGGGGAACGTCCACCAGGCGGTCAGGCCCGAGGCCTTGGCGGTGACGACGGCGCTGATCTGGTCGGCGTCGCGGGCCACCTTCCAGATCCGCACCTCGGCCAGGGTGCCGTGCAGGCTGTAGGTCGCGGTGCCGGAGCGGTAGCGTGCCCAGCTGGCAGCTGGCGTCGTTACCGACCGGCTTGGCGCCGTCGTTGACCTCGGTGCCGGCGGAGGTGGCCTTGCCGTTGACGTAGAAGGTCATCCCGTAGCCGCCGCTGGTGTTCGCCCCGCCCTTGCGGGTGACGGCGACCTTGGCGAACACCCCGGCCTGCAGCGCGGTCCCGGACAGGAAGGTCTTCTGCTCGCGCGCCCCGGTCTCGTAGGTGAACGCCAGCTGCCCGTCCGGCTGCACGTACAGGACGTAGGGCACGGAGGTGCCCTGGCGCCGGCGCCGATGGTGCCCTTGCACACCAGGCCCTGGATCATGCCCAGGGTGTCGAGCTGCAGGTACGCCTCGATGGTCAGGTCGTCGGTGACGTCCAGGCCGTCGGGGCCGCCGGCGTCCAGGTAGCCGCTGCCGTCCAGGCAGATGGCCCAGTCCTGGTCGAAGGACATCGCCACGTGCCCCCACTGCCCGACGCGGGAAGACGTCGGTGCTGCGCACCGACTGCCCGCCGACGCTGCCGCCCACCATGTAGCCCTGCAGGCCGGAGGCCACCTGGACGGGCTTGCCTGCCGCGGCGCCGTCGTGGTGGTTGCCGGAGCGGTCGGCGGTGACGCGCCGGCGAAGTTCCAGTAGCCCAGCAGCCCGGTCTCGCGTCCGCTCAGGGTGGTGTTCATGGTGGCGTGGATGTCGGTGGCGCTGCGGGCCTTGCCCCACACGCGCACCTCGTCCAGCTGGACGGTGCCGTTGCCCGGGCCGAATGTCGAGCTGGCCAGCATGGTCTTGCCGACCCCGGCGTAGGCGGCGGCGGAGGTGCCCTGGGCGACCTGCACGCCGTCGCAGTAGATGGTGCGCTGGCGGGTGGCGGCGGTGTAGGTCACCGCCCAGTGGTGCCAGGCCAGGTCCACATACGGCGTGGGGGTGTCCAGGTCGTCGCCGTAGAAGGCGAAGGTGAACACGTCGCTGGCGCGAAAGGCGATGTGCAGGCACTGGTCGAGGGCACCGCCCGGCGCGCCGTGCCCGAACAGATGGTCGCTGGTGCCGGCGGCGGTGCGCCTGGCCCACAGCTCGACGGTGAAGTCGGTGCCGGCCAGCGCCAGCGTGCTGCCGCAGTCCAGCCAGTCGGTGGCCTCGCTGAACTGCAGGGCGCTGTTCATCGCGGCCCCTGCCAGGGCCAGGCTGTAGGGCGCGGAGCTGGCGGAGGAGGGCAGTGCGGCCTGCACGATCCTCGTGCCGCCCCTGACGAAGCTGGGATTGGCCCACGCCTCCACCGTCAGGTCCCCGGCGGGGGCGATGTTCGGCCAGGACGCGGCGGGCAGGGACAGGTACTGGGCGGTGCCGTCGAAGGACAGGGCCCGCCCGGGGCTGTCGCCCCGCCAGCGCGCCGTCAGCGCCCGGGTCTCGTCCGCGGCCGTCCCGGAGGCCACCGCCGCGACGGCGGTCCCGGCGCGCGCGGCAATGATCTTCGAGCCGCCGGCCAGCGAGATCCCCGGGATGTTGCAGGTGGCATTCGCGAAGTCGTAGGCCACCGCGCGCACCTCGCCGCCGGCCAGCGACGACAGCCCGTCGGTGGTCACGGTGATCTTGGTGGAGCCGGCCGGGCGGCGTCGGCGGCGGTGTGCGCCGCTTGCCCGCGACGTGGTCACCGGCGTGCCCGCGGGCAGCAGCGGCGGCCAGCGGGGCGACCAGCACCACGATGCGTGTCCTGCGCGGACAGCACGGTGCCGAGCAGGGTGCCGCGGCGGCAGGGCACCGTTGAGGACGGCGGCCAGGGTGCCTGCGGCGCGCGGCACGGCGGCGAAGGTCTCGGTGACGCTGCCGCGGGTCACGGTGACCCGGCACAGCGCCGGGTCGCCCGCGTCGGCCACCACGACGCTGAAGTCGGCGAGGTTGGCGGAGGTGTCCCGGGCGATCAGGTCCACCGTGCCGTCGGCGACGGTCAGGCACTTGGCGGCGTGCGAGACGGTGGTGGGGTAGTAGGCGGAGAAGAACTGGCCGTCGCCGCCCCGGAAGTAGAGCACCACGTCGCCCGTCGAGCTGTCCAGCAGGCCAGGGGGCGTCGCTGGTCCAGGCGAAGGTCAGCAGCGCCCCGAACACGCTCAGCCCCGCGCGGTCGGTACCCACCGGCGGCATCGCCAGCACGATCTCCGAAGCGCCCTGCATCGCGCCCGACAGCCGACCCAGCTCGTCGCGCGCGGCCCTCAGCGCCGCCTGGTCGGTGCCCAGCCTCTGCGTCTGCCGCCCGGCACTGGCCCAACTGGGCATCCAGGTCGGCTAGCTGCGCGCGCAGCTTCCTTTCCCTCTCCCTATCCCCCGACCAGTCCCGCGCGGGACCCTTGATGTTATTGTTCAGGTCCACCAGGGTGAGGCCGGGCAGGCCGCCGAAGAGATCGTTATACACGGATCGTCTCGTCGCTTCCATCCCCGGAATGCGAAGGGCCAGGACGTGGTCGGCGTTCAGCGCGGCCTGCGCGGTGGCCACCGCGTCCTGAGCCGCCGCGATCACGGTCAGGTCGGTGGTCGCGGCGGGCACGGCGATCGCGGCCAGGGCGACCTGGCCGGGAATCTGCGCCAGGCGCCCGTTGCGGCCCAGCGCGACATCCAGCGTCGCGACGTACGAGCGGCCCGCCGCCCCGCCCGCCGGGACCGGCCCGGAGGTCGCGCACGCCAGCAGCACCCGGCCCTGGCGCTTGTGCGCCGGACCGGCTCGGTGCTGTAGCCGCTGGCCTGGGCCTCCTGCTGGTAGTACAGCGTCGCCGCGATCCCGACACCACCGTGCGGCCGGCGAAGCGCGAACGTGTCGCGCGACAGCCCAGGACCGTCCCCGACCGGCGCGTTGGACGCCCACCCGGACTGCGGGGTGCCGGCGAACAGCCGTTGGCTGTTGCGGGTCGAGTCGCTGACGGCGGTGCCGCCGCCCTCGTCCATCCGGTAGTAGGCCACCAGGCCGGGCTCGATGCCGGTCAGGCGCCGCCCCCGGTCGGTGAAGTCGCGTGCGGGCGAGCTCCAGATCCGCACCTCGTCGACGTCGCCGGTGAAGGACAGCTGCCACCGGCGTGCCGCCCGAGCTGCGTGCCCCAGCACCCGATGCCGCGCGGGGACCGCGAGCGCGGTCACCGCCGTGGTCGCCCACCGACGCGCCGTTGAGGAACAGCGTCGCCGACGGCCCGTCGAACACCACCGCGACATGGCGAGTACGTCCCGATCGGCACCGGGGTGGACGAGGTCAGGGTCCAGGTCGGCTGGTTCTCGATGGTCTGCGGACCACCAGGTTGCCCTGGCCGTCCAGGCTCAGGGAGAAGCTGCCCGTTGCGTTCTCGTCGTAGCTGCCGATGATCAGTCCCGCCGGGCTGCCGGCTTGACCCACGCCTCCACGGTCAGCCCGCGGTCACCGGGACCGTCGCGGACACCGCCGGGGGCACGGTGCCGGAGGGCAGGGTGACGAAGCCGCCCTTGGACGCGTCGAAGCGCAGGGCGGTGCAGCCCGGTCCTGCTGGCCGGCACCGGCACCAGCGGCTGCATGGTGTTGGGGTCGACGCCCGGCGCGCGCTCCAGCACCGAGCCGGCGAACTTGGGGTCGGGGCTGGTGTACAGCTGCAGTGCCCTCGAGGTTGAACAGCCGTCCGCGTCGCTGCTCGGCAGGTTGAAGCAGTCCACCCGGGCGGTGGCGTCGTTGGCGGCGAAGATCTGCCAGCGCGAGACCGAGTCCACCGCGGTGGGCAGCAGCAGCACGCTGAACGCCCCGCGCGTCAGCTTCCGCACGAACGACAGCATCAGGGTCGGCTCGTAGAACGGGTGGCCGTCCATGTCACGGGTGCCGATCGTGTCGCCCCCGGCAGCCGGGGTGAACTTGCTGCGCGAGCGCGGTAGCGCGCCTCCATCACCGGCTTGAGCTCGGATCCCACCAGCACGAACCGGTCGCACAGCAGCGCGGCGTCGACCGCGGCCACCTTCGCGTTGCCGACCAGCGCATAGTCCGTGCGCGCGGGATCCCCGACAGGCCCCCGCCGGCGAGCTGGAAAACCGCGTCCGCATCGCCCGCGGTGATCGACTGGCGGAACACCAGCAGATACTGGCCGTCGGACACCACCTGCAGCGGCGCCGCCGCCGTCAGCCGGGCCGTCGAGGACAGGAACGCGTCGCGCTCCTCCGCGAACAGCTGGTCCGGCGGAGCCTCGGTGCGGCTACCGCGCTTGACCGCCGGCATCGCCGCCAGCGACGTCGCCTGCACCGCCACGTCCAGCAGCTCCCCGGCGAAGGGCAGGAGCGCCGGCTGGGCGTTCCAGTACGCCGCGTCCTGCGCCCCCAGGGACGCGTCCTGCCAGGTCCAGGTCCAGCACGCTGTAGTACACCCGGCGGTTCGCATCCATCGCGAACGCCACCGTCGTTCCGGCGTGACGCACCGTCGCCGTGCTCACGTAGGTCTTGTCGCCGTAGACCCGTACCAGGTTCTTGTCGTCGATCACCGGAACTCCTCCAGCATTACGCCCGCACAGCAGCAGGCTCGGGAAGGGACGCGGCAGCGCACGAAAGCAAAGGAAAAGGCCGCCCGCGGGAACCAGGCCGGAAGACGCTAACAAAGTACTAGCGTCAATGACAGGGTTTCACCCCGACAGGGCAGGGACCACGCCCGGTCAGGCCACGAGGAGCCGATCGCGCTTTGAAATCGAGTGCGCTGAACGTTGTTGCTGCCACTGTCACACGCTTCGCCACCGCCCGCAAGTGCCGGCGTCCGCCGGATTCTCTGTAGTCCTGGCCGAAAAATCAACTGAATATCTCTGACCTGCGTCAACGCGGAATCCCGGTGCAATGCAATTAATTTTAAGAATGGGTGTAATCGATTATCCACACTTTCACATGCGACACACCGCGCGTGTTGTGGACGCGGGAATTATTTCCTTTTCCGGGGCTGGCGGGGCTATATTGCCGGGTCGTGGCTGAGGTGGATTTGGGGGCGGCGTCGCTGCCAGACAAGATCGGGCAGGGCGTGCTGTCCCCGGGCCACTCATCTCGTAGAAATTCAGCATTACCGCAAAGCCGAGCCTCGTCACTCAGCTGATCCGGATCCCACTCAGTTTTCACCCCGTGGCCCTCTCGTCGGCGATCACCGCAGACCGATCGCCACCACGATCGAGGCTGTACGGGCTGGAGGCCGCGGCCGTCGGCGCCCCGCCCGGCCTTGTCATGCTCCACAATCCTGCTGGGACGCGACCGCCGTACTGCCCGCCATGGTGAGCCTTGCGGAGCAAGTGACGCCTGACGCGCTAGTGATCCGCCGGGCTGACCGTCAGCGCACGCCAGATGCGCGGCGCCCATGAACTCATCCAGGCGCCGCGGCCCCGGGCCGTGTGGGGCATGAACCCGTTTGGGGGCGCCCGCGACCCCGTCTGGGAGACGGTCGACGCCCGGCTGTTCCTGCGCCAGGGTCAGGAAGGCGGCCTGTACCAGGCCGCCCTTCCGCGTCGCCTGCGAGCTGCCACCCGTTAGACCTGGTCGTCGCGGGGACCAGCGACCCGGCTCACCTTCGGCAGTTCGCCGCGGCCACGGTCATGCCCGTCAGCGAAGCACCGCTGGACCGGTACCTTGCGCTGCTGGAGGCCAGGACGCCAGTTCCCTCACCAGGCTATGGCCTTTCTGCCGGGCAGCGTCGCTGCAGGGCATGATCCGGCCACCGCGCCAGTAGGCCCGCTCGACGTTCGCGCAGAACAGCAGCTGGCTGAGCCTGGCCGTCCCGCCCCGCAAGGTCGGCGGCCAGCTGCCGTCGCCGCCTCAAGCGATGGCCGCGAATATTCGCGTTACGCGCTTTCTCAGGGAGACGCTATCGGCCTGCAATCACGGTCAGTCACGATTGCCACTGCGCCTGTTCGCACTCGCGGGCTAGCCGCGACTGGCATCCGCCCACGAAAAGCCCCCAGCCGCCTCGTCCCACTAGACACGTCCCCAACAGGAAACCCGCAGTCCTCAGTCGACCCGACAATAAATTCGACTGGGGGATCATCGCAGGGAGCTACGGACGCCCGATTTACCCAGGATGCCCGCTTTTTAGACACGGGAGTCTCTCCGGCACTAGAGTCGCTGCGCTGGAGCGTCAGCACTGGTCAGAACCCCGGCCGACCTTCCGGCCGCGTCACGGGAAGGCTCCGGAGTGACACTCATTCTGACACTCACGAACGCCAGTTCATCGATCACATGGCCAAAATTTAGCTGTAACCTGGAGCCCCTTTACGGAATCGAACCGTAGACCTTCTCCTTACCATGGAGACGCTCTGCCGACTGAGCTAAAGGGGCCTATCTTCAGATGTTTGACCTGGGGTTTTACCTGCAATGAGCTTACACGAACTCATCGACCGCCAGGTACAGCGCTAAATCTAGCAGACCTGCCCGGTGGCCAGGACACCGACCAACGGTGGAGAGCTTACCGCACTTCCGGGGCTCGTGACGTCGGCGCCTGGGGGCGGCCGACCTGCTGCCCCGGTCTCTGTGTGCTCGGGCAGCTATGCTTCCGCGTTGCTAGACGCCGGTGCAGTTCGGTGGTGGGGTCGATGTCGAGGCGGACGCATCAAGAAGGCCGTCGAGCGCGGTATACCGGGCGGGTATCTGCGTCTTGATCAGCCCGAATAGATGGTTCCCGTTCGCGGGGCATGGCAGCCTTCCGGGGTAATCTCCGTCTGCCAGCGGCGGGTGAATCGTATCGACTCACGGCACAGCGACGTCCTGGGCCGGTTCGGCGGCCGTGCGGGGCGGCCCGCACGGCCGCCGGCCGGCTAGCTGAAGAAGCCGGGCACGGCTGAGCTGATGTCGTAGACCGATCCCCAGTACCACTGGGTCGCGGAGGCACCCGCCAGGATGTGCGGGGTGCCGGTGGGGTCGGCGATCCAGTACTTGACGTGGGACTGCATCCACGACGGTAGGCCGCTGACGTTGGCGATGACCTGGCCCCACTGTGCGCGGCTGCTGTAGAGGATGGCGTTGGACTTCGGGTTCTGGGTCAGCTTTTCCGAAACCCACGCTGGCGGCGATGGCCGGGGTGGCATCGCCCGGTTCGACGTCGAGCGCGTCGGCGGCGGGGTCGCTGCCGTTGACGTCGATCCACAAGACGGTGCCGCGACCCGCGACCGCGGCGGCCGACGCGTGGAACGGGCCGTCGGCGTACGTCGCGATCTGCTTGCCGAACGGGATCGCGGTGGGCAAGACCGAGTCGTAGAACACGGTCGGCTGGGTGGACTGCGCCGGCTGGGATGACTGCGACGATTGCCCGGACTTGGAGCTCGCGGCGGGGGCCTGGGCGGCCTGCGCCGGAGTCGCCTCCTTGGGCTTCACGTGAGTCTTGGTTACCGGCTTGGCGGCCGCGGGCGCCGGGGCGGCCGGCGCCTTCGCGGTGCGGGCCGGAGCGGCGAGCACCGGGGCACCGGCCTGGCGGGCGGGTGCCGGGTGAGTAGCTGGCGCCGCCGGGGCGGCGGCGTTCTTCCCTGAGACCACGTCGGCGCTGGCGGCCGCGTCGGTGGCGGCGGACTGCGCCATCGCGCTGAACGCCGAACCGAACGGGGCCGGGTGGTGCTGGTAGCCAGGGTGCGACGCTGGTCGGCGGTCAGGCTCGCGCCGCCGCCGTCCCAGGGCGCCGCGCCGCAGAGCGCGGCGATCCCGCCGGCCACCGCGGCGGCCGCGACGCCCGCCGCCCACTTCTTCGTCGACTTACGGGCGGCTTACGGGTGGCGTGCCGCGCTTGGTAACGGGATGCGTGCAGCTCGGCGCGAACGGCGTCACTCAGCAGGGACACGGGGATGTTGTTGCGGGGCTTCACGGCACGGGACCCTTAATTCGGCGCCAGCGTTACGGCGCTCGCCTCCACCCAAACCGCTGCCCGCCAGTGCGACGCACTTGCAGCTAGGGCAGGGGCGCGGATGTCGACGCGGGTCAAGGCGACACGTTGCGGAACGAAGGGGCAACCATCGCACGCCTGGGTGCTACGAATGAGTAGTAAACGGCAGATACGGGTGCGATGCATGCTAAACCGGTATTTATAGGACTGTGACATGGTTCACGGTGTCGCTACGCGTACTGATATGAGCACATGCAGTCAGCACCGGGTAGCCCGGCGGTGAACTTTTCCTCAAAATCATCACTTACTGGGATACCGCGATCGCGTTTCAACCGTCTCATGCGGGAGAATCGACAGGCGTGAGTGACTGGCCCGCCGGGGATAGGCCAGGCAGCCAAGAACGAGCAACACGGGTAGGGCCTTACATGTGCTTCGCACGCGTACGACCAGGATCAATCGGCCGCAGGGCCGGGGGCGTCTTGCTCACTACGGCGGCAGGAGTCTTCGTGACCGTCGCCATGGCACCGCAAGCCCTGGCCTCGAACCCTGCCGTATCGAACGCCCCGGGAAGCGCGGATAGCGCCCCGACGACGGTCTGGCAGTGCGAGACGCTCACCGTATCCTCCTCGCCGACGGGAACCCCCACGCCGACCGGCAGTTCGTCCTCCAGCGCTCCGCCGACGACCACGCCGCCGACGACGACACCGCCGACAACGCCAGCCACGAGCGACACGCCGACCAGCAGTGGCACGTCGGCTACTCCGACCGTGTCGTCGCCCTCGCCATCGCCCGGCACCGAGGGACCGTCCCCGTCGCCGAGCACTCGCCGCGCCGACGGACACCCCGACCAGCCCGGCCACGGACGCCCCGACGACGGCAGCGACGCGGCAGCGCGCGACGCCAACGGACACGCCCACCGCGACGCGCAACGCCATCCCCGGCCACGCTCACCGCCTTCTACGCGACGGCGGCACCCGACGCTGTGCGTCAGCCTGGAGAGCTTGCAGTCCAGCATCCAGCACGGCCAGGCCGCCGAGTGGGTCGTGAGCGCCTGGTCGGTCAACGGTGAACATCTCTGACGCGGACCTCCAGCTGAGCACGGGCAGCAGGAGCCTGACGCCGGAGTTCAGCTTCGGCTGCGGCAGCTTCGACGGGACGGGGTCGTGCAACCTCGGCGGCGTCTTCTCCGGTTCCACCTCGCGGCAGGTCATCGCGAGCGTGACCGTTCCGGCATCGGCCAAGACCGTCACCTCGGTAAAGCTCACCGTGACCGAGAGCGCCACGGGCCTGACCACGGACCCGTCGGTGTCGGTGGCCGTGCCGGTCAAGGCGGGATGGCCAAGCCGGTCACCGGCTCGCCTGCCCCGGGCAGCGGCAGCACCGCGAACCCGGCAGTCGGCAGCAGCACGGTTTCCCCGCTCCAGGTCGGGAGCCTGCCCACCATCGGCGGCAACGGGGCCACGTCAAGCCTCAGCCCCGGCGGCAACGCGGGAGGGCTGTTCCCCACGATTAACCCGTCGCAGGTCCCCAGCCCGGCCACGGGGCAGGGCGAGGCGGCTCGCCCGGTGGCGGACAGCGAGGCGCTCCCGATCGGCACGCCCGTCGTCGACGGGCAGCTTCTCGGCCTGGGCGCCCTCGGCGTGGCGTTCCTCCTCGCGGTCACCCGCCTGTCGGTCCGCAGGCGGCCAGCCGGCGCGATGGCAGGCGGACGGGGCGCGGCTACCGCCACGCGGGCCGGCAGCGCGCCGGGCGGCTCCGTTGGGGCCGGAACGGCGGAGGCCGTCGCCGCGGGAACGGTCGCCTCCGGGGCCTGGACTACGCCGGCTGACGCTTCGGAGGCCGGCGGCGCGCCCACCCGCGTCGAGCCGGCCGAGGCCGCGGTCGCCACCGCCGATGACCTGCCCGCCGGCGGTGAGATGCCCCCGGCCGGACGCCGCCGCGGCCGCGGATGCCCTCGACGGCACGCAGATCATCGAGGCCAGCTCGGTCACCCCGGTCGAGCCGTGGGAGCCGGGCGGCGAGCAGTAAGCGGCGGCAGCGCGGGCCAAGGCCCGAAGCTGCCAAAACCTGAAAAGCGAAGGCCGACCGTCTGAGACGGTCGGCCTTCGCCGTTGAGCGCCGCGCGGGCGCCCGTCGCTACTTCTTGACCTGCTCGACGCCGGGCCGGACCTCGTCCAGGGTCTTCGCGAGCTGCGCGGTCGACATCGTCGGTGACACGAGCGTGCCGAAGCTGTCGTTGTCGAACCAGACGCACATCGCGACGGACTCGTTGCCGCCCTGCGTCGTGGCCGCCTTCGTCGTGACGCAGGCCGCCTCACCGCCAAGCGCCCCGCCGGGACCACTTGCGCGCTGGGATATGAGTGCTCGAAGCTCGTTATCGACGAGCCGGGATCACTGTTGGCCAGGTGACCGCCGACGAACATGAAGATCTGCTGGCTGCCGCCCGCGCCGGGCGTCACGTTGCCCTGCGCGTAGACGGCGGACAGGACGTCGGAGGCCTGCCCGGAGCTGCCCTTCATGACCTGGTCGCGCAGCCCGTTGACGTCCATGGCCTTCTCCAGGCTGGGGCTGCGGGTGAAGGAGTCGACCTTGGCCGGCGTGGAGATCGTGTGCGTGGGCCCGCTTGACCCCGCGAAGTGGAACTTGGCCAGCACGCCGGTGATCGCGCCCGCGGCGACGATCGCCACGGCACCGAGCGCCAGCCACTGGCGGCGGTCGCTGCTGCGCCCGCGGCGGCGGCCGACGGTGCGCTCGCCGCCGGTGTCCTGCCGCGCCTGAGCGGTCCTCCCGAACGGGCGCCACGGCCTCGAACGCGCCGGAGTCGCGCAGCTCGGGGGCGGTCGAGCAGGTCGAAGCTCCAGGCCGCCGAACGAGTCGAGGGAGGTCTCATCGGCCCAGGACCGTTCGACCGGGGAGAACTCCGGCGGGGACAGCAGGCCGGTGGCGGTGCGGGACGACTCGCCCGCCAGGGCCGGCATGGCGTCGAGCCGCGTCTCGTCGAACCTCATCGGGCCGCTCAGCCGCAGCAGGCCGGTGTCGAACTTCATCGGGCCGCTCAGCCGCAGGGGGCCGCTGTTGTAGTCGGGGGTGTTGAAGGAGGCGCTGGGGGAGGCGGGAGCGTCGCGCCGGACCTGGTCACTGCGGTATCCCAGGTCGAGGCGGGTCTCGTTGGAAACCGGGGCGCGGTGCGAGCCGGTGGTGCGCCGCTCGCGACGCCCTGCGCCGCTGCCGGTGTCCAGGCTCCTGAATTCCGAACTGTCCCGGCTTACTCCGCCGCGCCCGCTGTCGCCCCTGGACCCGCCGAACCAGTCATCGCCGTCCGCCCAGAAGTTGTCCAGCCGGGTCTCGTCGAACCGGGAAGCGTCGTAGCCCGAGTCGCCGCGCGGATCGCCGTAGCCGTCCTGGGCGCCGGGGGCGTCGTCAAAGCGCGGGTCATCGTAGGACAGCCGCTCGACGCTCGGCTCGTCGTAGCCGAACGCGGGGAAGTCGGCGGTCCCGATGATCTCGGAAAGGTCGTAGCCGAGCCCGTCAATGCCCGGCCGGGACAGGTCCGAGCCGTTGTAGGCGGCGGGGTCGTAGGAAGACGGCGTGTAGTCCGCCGCTGTCGTGGCCACTTGCCGCCGTAGGCACCGGCCTGATAATCCGCCGTGCCGTAGGACGAGCCGTAGCCGGAGTCGCCGTACTCGGCCGGGTAGCCGTGCGCCGCGCCCTGGTCAGATGCCGGGCGCGACGGCCCGCGCTGGCCTCGTCGTCGTAGCGGAGCGGCTGGTTGTAGTCCCAGGGCTGAGCGTAGCCGGCGGGCTGGCCGTAACCCGGGGCCGAGTAGTCGCTGGCGGGCGCGGGGGGCAGGGCGGGCCGGGAGGGCTGGGCGTTCAGGGAGGGCCGGGAGGGCTGGGCGGGCTGGGCGGGGTAAGCAGGCCCTGGTACCCGGACTCGATGGAGCCGCGGACCGTCCTCGTGCCGGCCACGCCCGCGTCCTGCGAGGACGGGCCGTCGTAGCCAGGGTTGCTGTAGCCGGGGTCGCCGTAGCCGAAGGCGTCCGGGGCCGGCTGAGCGTAACCAGTGCCGCTTTCGCCGTAGCCGCCTGAGTTATAGGAGGCGTACGGGTGCTCGCCGCCGTAGCCCGGCGACGCCGGAAGCGCCGGGCCGGCTGGCTCGGGTACTGATGCCCGCGAGAGTACTGGCCCGGGTACTGCTGCTGGGCCGGGTACTGCTGGGCCGGGTACTGCTGCGCCCCTGGCTGCGCCGGGTGGCCGTAGTCGCCGTTCGGGTACTCCACGCCGTTGTAACCGCCAGGCCATGAGATGTCCGGACCGAATGGCGCCTGCCGCTGGCCCGAGGGATGACTACCTGAGTCGTCTTGCGACGGCCATCCGCTTCTCATATTCGCGGTCACCTCACGTCTGGGGTAGTGGAGGATCGAGCTAAGTCACAACATCATCTCGACAAACACCCGCCTTCGCTACCTGATCCGGCATATCGGCGTGTCGAACTACAAAAAAACCGGTCCAAACTGACTAAACCGGGACATACCACCACATCAGCCAGGCCTCGCACGTGTCTCAACGTAGCGCGCCGGCCCGCCGTGCGCCGGTAACTCGCCCCGGTCAGGACGACTTTGGCGGGTTCGGACCGGTGAAGTCCCCGCCCAGGAACCGCGCCGCCAGGTCGTCCGGGGCGGCCTCGCCATGCTCGGCGATGACCTCGGCGGCGAACTTCTCGGCGTCGTCCCCCGGCTCGTAGCCCAGCGCCCGCGCCTCGGCCAGCGACACCAGGCCGCCGCGGGTGTTGGCGGACACGCCGAAGATCACCCGGTAGCCGGGACTCGGCGCCGTCAGGCAGGCCTCGAACAACCGCCCCGCGTCGTCGGGCGACAGCCAGGTGCCGAGCATGCGGGTGTTCTGGGGCCGGTCGAAGCAGGACAGGATCCGGACGCAGATGACGTCCATCTCGTAACGGCGGCTGTACAGCGCGCCCAGCGCTTCCCCGGCCGCCTTGGAGACCCCGTAGAAGGTATCGGGCGCGGGGAAGGCGTAGTCGGGGATCGGAACGACATCGAGCGGCGTGAAGCCGACCGCGTGGTTGGACGAGGCGATGATCACCCGGGGCACGCCGGCGCGGCGGGCCGCTTCGAGCACTGTGTAAGTTCCGTTGATGTTGACGTCGAGGACGCGCTCCCATGCCGCTTCGGACGGGATGCCGCCGAGGTGGATCACGGCGTCAGCCCCGGCGCAGGCCGCGGTCATCGCCGCCATGTCCGTCACCGAGGCGGTCATCGCCTCCTCGGCTGGCCCGGCCGTTAGCGACACCACGTCCAGCAGTCGCAGCACCCGCCCGGGCGCGGCCAGTCGCGCCCGCAGCATGGTCCCGATCCGGCCGGCGGCACCCGTGACGACGATGATCGGCATGACAGCCCCTCTCTCAAGTTGTTCGCGGTCCGCGCGCGGCGGGGGCCGCGCGATGACAGCCGCTATACGACAATGGTGCCGGCGCTCGCGGTGAGCTCCGCGTAGAGCTTGGTGAGCTGCCTGGTCACCGGGCCGGTCCCGCCGTCGGCGATGGACCGGCCGTCGACGGAGACGACCGGGGCAAGGCCGCCCATCGTTCCCGTGACGAACACTTCGGCCGCGTTGTACAGCTGCGGCAGCGTGTAGTCACCGACCGCGACCGCGATCCCGGCGGCTTGCGCGAGCGATAGCACGGCTCCGCGGGTAATCCCCTCCGGGCACGACGCCGTCGTGGGCGTGACCAGGACGACGCCGTCGCGGGCGGAGGCGTAGGAGGTCGCCGCGTCGCCCGGCAGCACCATGAAGATGTGGGTCGCGTTGGTCTCGGCGATGAAGCCCCGGTGGTCGAGCATCACGGCGTCGTCCGCGCCCGCGGCGTTCGCCTCGATCTTGGCGAGGATGGACGGGAGCAGGTTGTTGTGGTGGATCTTCGGGTCCAGGCAGTCCGGGGCGGGCCGGCGGACCGACGAGGTCATCAGCCTGATGCCGGACAGGTCGTAGACCGGTGCCTTGAACTCCGCGAGGACGATCAGCGTCGGCCCGGTGGTGTTCAGCCGCGGGTCCATCCCCGAGGTGATCTTGACCCCCCTGGTCAGCGTCAGCCGGATGTGCACGCCGTCACGCATCCCGTTGGCCTCAAGGGTGCGCCTGATCTCCGCGATGATCGACTCATCCGAGGGCACGGAGTCGAATGCCAGGGCATGCGCGGACCGGCGCAGCCGCGCCAGGTGCTCGGCAAGACCGAAAATCCTGCCGTTGGTCAACCGCAGCCCTTCCCAGACCGCGTCGCCGCCCTGGACCGCCGAGTCGAAGGGACTCACCCCGGCGGAGTCGCGATGTGACAGCGTGCCGCCGACGCTGACGATCAGGTCGCGGTTGCGCTCATCGAACTTCTGCAGCACGTCTCGCCTCTCGCTGTCTCGTTGCGGGGGCCGGCTAGAACTTCAGCCGGTGGGCCGACAGGCGCTGGTAGAACGGCATGCACTGCTCGGCCAGAGGTTCTAGTTCCGGCGGAAGGGCATCGGGCCGCGGGTCGGTGCCATCCGATGCAGTGCCGCCCGACCCAGTGCCGCCCGACCCAGTGCCGCGGCGGCCGAAGCCGGTTGACCGCCAGACACTGTCGTACCAGTAGGGCGCCCACACCCCGTCGCTGTCGCGCGGCCCGGCGGGCCAGGACAGCATCGACGCGGAGAACGGCACCGACAACGCGGCGCACAGCGCCCGCAGCCCGGCCTCCGGGGCGGCGAGCAGGTCCGAGGAGTCGATGACCGGGCCGCCGAACGCCTCGTAGAGCGACGCCTGCTGGCGCAGCCCCAGGTCTTGGAGCGTCGGCGCCGAGCGCACCCGGGCGTACGAGGCCAGCAGCGCGCGAGGGTCCCGGATAAGGAAGGCATGCCGGAAGCCGGCGAACGCCGCCAGGTCCACCGACGGCAGCACGTGGTGCGTCATGTGCTTGGCGTAGGCGATCGTCGCCCCGTCGGGCAGCGGACCGGTCGCCAGCGACGACAGCACCGCTTGCCAGGAGGCCGGCTGGGAAGCGATCACCTCCGCCCGGCCTGGGTGGTCGAGTCCCGTTGATGACAGGTAGAACGCGTACAGCGGCTCGTCAACGACCACCGTGTCCGGCCGGTTTTCCCAGGCACGCATCATCGCCGTGGAGACTGTCCGCGGCCCGGACCACATCGCGATCCGGGTGACGCCAGGCACCCGGTCGTCGCCGGGACGGCTCAAAACACCACCACGCTGCGCAGCACCGCGCCGTGCTCCATCTTCGCGAACGCCTCCTCCACATCCCCGAGGGCGATCCTCTCAGAGACGAACTTCTCCAGCGGCAGCCGCCCGTCCAGGTGAAGGTCGACGAGCATCGGGAAGTCGCGGCTGGGCAGGCAGTCGCCGTACCAGGACGACTTGAGCGCGCCGCCCCGCCCGAAGACCTCCAGCAGGGGCAGGTCAAGGCGCATCTCCGGGGTCGGTACTCCGACCAGGACGACGACGCCGGCCAGGTCGCGGGCGAAGAACGCCTGCTGGTAGGTCTCCGGCCGCCCGATGGCCTCGATGACCACGTCGGCCCCGAAGCCGTCGGTCAGCAGGCGAATCGACTCCACCGGGTCGACGGCACGCGAGTTGATCACGTGGGTGGCGCCGAAGGTGCGGGCCCACTCCAGCTTCTGGTCGTCGACGTCAACCGCGATGATCGTCCGCGCCCCGGCCAGCCGCGCGCCGAGGACGGCCCCGTCGCCGACGCCGCCGCAGCCGATCACGGCGACGCTGTCTCCCCGCGACACGCCGCCGGTGTTGATAGCCGCGCCGATGCCCGCCATCACCCCGCAGCCGAGCAGGCCGGCCGTCGCCGGGTCGATCGCCGGGTTGACCTTCGTGCACTGCCCGGCCGCGACGAGGGTCTTCTCCGCGAACGCGCCGATGCCCAGGGCCGGGGACAGCGGCGTGCCGTCGGCGAGCTTCATCTTCTGCATGGCGTTGTGCGTGGCGAAGCAGTACCAGGGGCGGCCGCGGCTGCACGCGCGGCACTGGCCGCAGACCGCGCGCCAGTTGAGTATGACGAAGTCGCCCGGCTCGACCTCGGTCACGTTCGGCCCGACGGCCTCCACGACCCCGGCAGCCTCATGCCCGAGGAGGTAAGGGTAGTCGTTGCCGATCCCGCCCATCTTGTAGTGCAGGTCGGTGTGGCACACGCCGCATGCCTGGACCTGGACCAGCGCCTCCCCCGGCCCGGGCTCCGGCACGATCACCTCCACGACTTCGACAGGTGCCCCCTTGGCCGTGGCCACAACCCCGGAAACGCTGACCGGCATCGCCAGCCCCCTCTTCATCATCGAACGGACCGCTTCCGGCCCCATCATCCCCGCTCCTGCCGCGCCGGGGAAGATGCCTCCCCGCGGACGGGCATGGACCTGGGCGGGCGCGTCGGGGAACTCGCACCACCACTGCCGACAGGGGGGCGCACTAGGTCAGGCGGTAGGCGCCCTGGGCGACTACGACGGAGCGGCCGCCTACTAGGACTCGCTCAAGGTGGCCGGCGGTGCCGTCTACGCGGGCGTACAGCACGGAGGGGCGGCTGAGCTGCGCGCCCTGGCGGATTTCGATCTCCGCCCCGAAGGGGATGCGGCCGTGCCGGGCCAGGTGCACCGCGAACGGCCCGGCGGCCGAGCCGGTCGCGGGGTCTTCCGGGACGCCGAGGTGGGGCACGAAGTTCCGCACGGCCCAGTAGCCCGGTCCCTCGGCGAATACGGCGGTGCCCATCCCGATGCGGGCGAGCGCCTGCATGTCCGGTGCCAGCGCGGCGAGCGCGGCCTCCGTCTCGACCTCCACGTAGACGTGCAGCGGCCCGTTGTCGTACACGAAAACGGGCAGGCCGTACTCGGGGGCGCCGAGCGCCGCGAGCAGCTCGGGGAGCTCGATCGCACGCTGAGATCCCCGGAATGGGCTGGGACATGCGGCCGAAGGTGATCTCGCCGGCGCCGGAGCGCTCGAGCTCGACCCGGACCAGGCCGACGCCGAGCTGGAGGGTCACGGTGTCCGTGCCGAGGATCTCGCCGAGCACCCAGGCCGAGCCGAGCGTGGGGTGCCCGGCGAACGGCAGTTCCTTGCCGGGGGTGAAGATGCGCACGTGGGCGTCGGGTGGGTTTCCCCTACCCACGCCATCCGGGGGCAGGAAGAAGACAGTCTCCGAGAAGTGCATCTCCCGGGCGGTCCGTTGCATCAGGTCGTCCGACATCCCCCGCCCGTCGAGGAAGATGCCGAGCTGGTTGCCCTCCAGCGGGTTGCCGGTGAAGACATCCGCGATGAGGAACCGCCGCACGTCTTCTTCCGTGCCCTGATGAGGTTCGGTGGCCCACAGCTTCAGCTCAGGTATGCGCATGAGGCGACATTAGACCCCGGCGCGTCCATGACCGAAGGGCCAATCACCGCCACATTGGCCTGCGTCCGGCCGGGCGTGCGCGCGGGGCGCGGCTCGCACGGCCTCAGGTTTTCTGAGCGGGGCGGCCTCGCCAGGACACGGCGCGGCCGCAGTAGTGGCGGCGGGCCGAGTCCGCGGTCATCGCGGCGTAGAAGATCGCGATCAGCGGCAGCGTCGGGGCGCGCAGGAGCGACAGCCGGTAGAACGACAGCATCGGCAGGTAGCTTCGCGTCATCAGCGCCCAGCCGGCCAGCCCGGCCGCCCCGACGAGTGTTGTTATTTCCCCGCCCGGCCCGCCGCCCGACAGCCCGGCGACGGCCCAGGCGATGAGCCCGGCTGGCGGCGCCGCGTACAGGAACAGCAGCCCGAGGATCGTTCCCGCCAGGAGCAGCGGCGAGTACCTGAGCTGGACATAGGCCGAGCGGGCGATCATGTTCCACAGGTCGGCCAGCCGGGGATACGGGCGGACGCTTCTGATGTCGGTGGTCAGGCCGAGCCAGCAGCGGTTGCCGTCGCGCTTGAGCAGCGTCCCGAGGGCGACGTCGTCGATGAGCGCGCCCTTGATCTTCTCCAGTCCCCCGGCCTTGGCCAGGGCGGAGTGCCTGATCAGCATGCAGCCGCCGGCCCCGGCCGCGACCTTGCTGCCGGGGGAATTGACCAGGCGGAACGGGTACAGCTGGGCGAAGAAGTACACGAAGGCGGGCACCACGATCCGCTCCCAGCTGGTCTGCGCGCGCAGCAGCGCCATCTGCGAGACCAGCGCCCGGTCGTCGGTCTCGGCCGCCGCGACCAGCGAGCGCAGCGCGCCGGGTCCCCACTCGATGTCCGCGTCGGTGAACAGCACGTAGCCGTCAACGGGAGCGGCGGCCCGCACTCCCTGCTCCATCGCCCAGACCTTGCCCGCCCAGCCCTCCGGGCGGGGCTGGCCGGAGACCACGGTGAGCGGCGCCCGTCGTGATCGGGTCGGCCGGCCCGGCGGCGAGCGCGGCCGCCAGCGGGCCGGTGCCGTCGGTGCTGCCGTCATCGACCAGCGTGACGCGGAAGTCGCCCGGATAGTCCTGGCCCGTCAGGGCGGGCAGCGTGACCGGCAGCATGTCCGCCTCGTTCCTCGCGGGCACCACGGCCACGACGGCCGGCCAGTGAGCGGCTTCCGCGACGCCCGGGACGGCGCGAGCCTGGGGCAGCCGCTGGCCGGTCCGCCAGAACGAGCCGTGGAAGAACAGTAGGTACAGCCAGGCGACCGCGCTCAGGATGCACGCAATTCCCAGTTCAAGCACACCACGCAGCTTGGCACAAGCCGGGCGGGGAGCGCGCGGCCGGAGCGGCTGGCGGCCTGAGCGGCTGGCGGCCGAAGCAGCCGGGCAGTCGAGAATGCTTGTCCATTGCCGTCGGGCTCAACTCATGGGCGAGCCGCACATGGTCGCCTATCGTCATCGAGCCTAAATGATTGACAGTTGGGGGGCGGGCACCCCCAAACTGTAAAACATTTAGGCCCTTCGTGGGTTGTCGCCTGACGTCGACTAGTCGGGATTTCCGGCAGGGGCCGGGCGAGCGGTGGCGGCAGACCCGCGCGATTCTGCAGGCGAGGGCACCTGCTGTTTAGCCGGGCGAGCCTAGGACCGGGGGACGGACCAGCCGAGGACGCCGCCTGACTGGGCGGACGGCGGGCCGAGGAGGCTGGTGAGGTACGCGGCGAGGGGCGAGTTCGGGGTGGTCACCGCGACGATGGCGGACAGCTGCGTGGACTTGATCCACGTGATGGCCTCCGCCGGCTGCGGCATCGCGGCCGATTCCTGCAGTCCGGCCGAGCCGTAGGCACCCGTCCCCGAGTCTTGCCACAGCCAGTTCAGGTACTGGGCCGTCTTGGACAGCCCGTATTCGTCGACGAACGCCTGCCCGCCTTGAACGGGGCCGATGAAGGCGCCGCCCACGAGGGACGAGGGCAGCCCGGTGTCGGCCTGCCAGCGCATCGGCGTCGCGAACGAGGCGGTGGGCGCCGGGACGGTGAGGACGCCCGCGCCCCCCGGCAGGCGCAGGTCCGTGAGCACCTGGGCCCAGCCCGCCGGAACGCCCGCCGTCGGCACGGCCGGGAGCGGGGCCGGCAGGACCGGTAGCACGGTAACCGCGGTGGCCAGCAGGATGACCGCCCGTGCCATGATCGCGCGGCGCGCCGCGAGGCCCACCGGGACGGACTGCCAGGCGGCGTCGATCGCGAGGGCCAGCAGGGCGGCGGCGCACCCGTCGGCGACGGAAGAGAACCGGTCGACGACGGCGGAGCTGAGCAGCGGCAGCTGTTCCACCCAGTACCACGGCAGCTTGATCCAGCCGTGGACGTGGCCGCCGATCAGCAGCGTCGCGCCAAGCCCGCAGACCTCAAGGACGACGAACGTCAGGGCAAGCACCCGGACCGCGAGCGTCCGCCAGAGCGCCCCCGTCGTCCAGGCGATCACGAGCAGCAGCGGCCAGCCCAGGTAGCCGAGGTACTCGGGCGGCCCACCCTGGAACTGATCCGCGAAGTGCGCATCGCCCGCCGTGTGGAGCAGCTGGAGCCGGGACGGCACCACGAGGCCTTCGAGGTCGTTCTTGTAGTAGTCCAGCAGGAAGGGGCTGCCGTGCTGGACAAGCGGCCCGGCGAACTGCGTCCACAACGGGTACCCGGCGATCAGCAGGAAGACGCCGATCGCCGCCATTATCCCCGACCCAAGGCCGAGCCACGTTTCCGCGGCAGAACCGTGCCCCTGGTCCCCCGTCCCCGCCGGCCCGGTGCCTTCCTCACGGGCGAAGCGGAACCGTCCCGCGGCGGCTACCACCAGGCCCACCACTACGGTCAGGCCCGTGTTGAACAGCAGCTCCTCGCCGGTCAGCAGCTGCAGGGCGGCCACCAGCCCAAGGGCCGCCCCGGTACGGAACGGCTCGCCCCGGCCGGTGAGCAGCCGGGCCGTCAGGTGGACGATCAGCGGCGGGAAGATGGCGAACTCTATGTGGAAGTGCCCGATGGCGGACTGCGCCAGCGCGGGCGAGAAGCCGTAGACCAGCCCGCCGGCCACCGCCGCGACCGTGCCCACCCGCCACTGCCGCAGGACCCAGTACAGGCTGGTCGCCGACCCGGCGAAGCCGACGGTCAGCAGGACGTTCAGGCTGACCTGCGGCCCGAACAGCAGGGTCAGCGGGGACAGCACCACGCCGGGAACGAGCAGTCCGTTGTTCCACATCGCGTTGACCCCGCCGGGCACGTTCATGCTCGTCGTGACGAGCGCGGGGAGGTGCCAGTGAGCGATCGCCTCGGCCGTGTAACGCATCCACCATGCGGCCTGGTCGGTGTCCGGGGTATCGCCGACCACCATCCGCGACGCGGGGTCGCGCCAAAGCCACAACGTCACGACGAGGGCGGCGAGCAGGTAACAGCAGGCAACGAGCGGGAACTCGCGGCCCACGGCCGGGAGGCGGCGCGGGCCGGCTGGCCGGGTTACCGCGCCTGGCCCGGTGCCCCTGGTGGCAGGCGCGGACACGGCGTAAGCGTACCTCGCGAAGCAGCCCTGACTCGATGTCGAATACGAAGCCGCTGATCTTGTCGGTGTGCGGCACGAACGGGCTGGCCTTCAGCCGGGCGATCGACTGCACGACGTCCGCGTCCAGGTCGGTGAACGCCTCCGTCGCCCAGGGCGGACGGATCCCGGTGTCCCGCTCGATCTGCGCCTTGAGGCCGTCCTCGGTGAACGTGATCATGCCGCAGTCGGTGTGGTGGATGAGAATGATCTCCCGTGGTGCCGAGCAGCCGCTGGCTGATCACCAGCGAGCGGATCACGTCGTCGGTGACGACTCCGCCGGCGTTGCGGATGACGTGCGCGTCGCCGACGGCCAGGCCGAGCGCGCCATGCACGTTGAGCCGTGAGTCCATGCAGGCGACGACCGCGAGGTGCAGCGCGGGCCGGGAAGACGCGGGGCCGGTGAACTCGTCGGCGTAGTGCCTGTTACGGGCGAGAAGGTCATCGATCACAGCGAAATTAGATCAGGCGGCCGGCAGCGCGGTCGCCCCGGCCTCCAGCCCCAACTACGGACAAAGACCCCAGTCGCGACGATTTCGTTGTCACGCTTGTCTTGTTTGTTATCAACCAGCCTGCAACCATCACGTTGGATCGGGCGTCACCGGTATGTCGGATGAGCACTGCAGGAGACTGGGTGAACCTTATGAAGAAGCTGCGCACGCGCGGCACGGTTGGATGGCTGGCCGCGAGCGCCAGCGCGGTGGCCATGGCCGCGACCATGATCTTGCCGGGGGCCACGGCCAACGCGGCACCGGCCCATAGCGCGGCCGCCGGCCAGGTGGCCGCATCCTCGAAGCTTGCCGCGGCGGCATACACCCCACCGAATCGAACCCTCCAGTATGGCAACCAAGGCTCGGACGTGCTCGCGTTGCAGCACCGGCTGTGGAGCCTGCACTATTGGCTGAAGATCACCGCCAAGTTTGACTTCGACACCCGGGAGGCGGTCTACGCCTTCCAGGCGGTCAACGGGCTGTCGATGGACGGCGTTGTGGGACCACAGACGAAGCACGCCTTGCAGTACCCGCACACCTATAAGCCGCAGGACCCCACCGTGGCGACGCGGATCGAGGTCAACATCTACCCGAAGGTCGAGATCCTCGCTTACTACAAGAACCACCAGCTCGACCTGATCAGCCACGTGTCCAGCGCCGGCGGCTACCGGTTCTGCGACAGCAACGGGTGCTCGATCGCGACCACGCCGACCGGCTGGTTCCGCGCCAACTGGTTCGACCCGGGCTGGGTCAAGGTGCCGCTGGGCGAGATGTACAACCCGGTGTTCTTCATCGGCGGGTCATACGCGATCCACGGTGACACGTCCGTGCCGAACTACCCGGCATCGCACGGCTGCGTCCGCATTCCGGATGACCTCGCTTCTGTCTTCCACACCATGATCACCGTTAGCTACTCCCGCGGCACTCAGATCCACATCTATAACCGTAAGTCCGTGTGACTCTAGGAGCACGCGCGCAGGGGCCCGGGCACTCGTCCCGGGCCCCTGCATTTCCGGTCACAATTGCCATTCGGCGCTGCCGTTCGTAATTCCGATATCCGGGCAACGCCGCACATGAATCAGTTCGTTCCGCACCCTGCGGCTCGCTCGCCGCGCCGCGCCGGCGCAGCACGTTTGTGCCGCGCGGTTTTGGCCTAAGCCCTTAACTGGAACCCTTTCCCGATCGTCGGAACCGATGGATACCGAGAGAAAGGGACCAGGGAAAGGGTGAGGTTCATGAACTCAGCGAAAAGGGCCACAAGAGTCACCGGGGCTGGTTTGGGCGTCGCCGCGGCCGGCCTGACGATTGCCTGGGCATTCGGCAGCGTGCCGCCCGGGGCGGCGGCCCGGGGCGCCGCGGCCACGGGCACCGCGCTGGCCAGGTCCGTCGCGCCGCCGTACGCCGCGCCGACGCGGGTGCTGAAGTACGGCGTGAAAGGCGGCGACGTCAAGTCACTGCAGGAGCGGCTCGCGGCGCTGAAGTACTACCCGGGCACGGCTGACGGCATCTTCGGCGCGGACACCCTGGAGGCCCTGTGGGCATTCCAGGAAGTCCAGGGGGTGCCGGTGACCGGCCAGGTAGACGCGGCGACGGCGAAGGCCCTCGTGGTCCCGCATCCGTATAGCCCCCGTCACCCGAGCGGCGGCCCGCTGCGCGTCGAGGTCAATCTCGGCACCCGCGTGCTGGTCCTCTACCGCGCTGGTGAGGTGGCCCTGATCAGCCACATCTCCAGCGGTGGCGGCTACGCCTACCATTGCGACGACGAGGGCTGCGCCCGCGCCATTACCCCGACCGGGGACTATCGGACGACGCACTACATGGCGGGGTTGATCAAGGTACCGCTGGGCGAGATGTACAACCCCGTGTTCTTCATTCGGCGGGCGTTCGCGATCCACGGTGAGCCCGCCTACGGGGCCACGGGTGGCGACGTGCCGGTGAATCCGGTGTCACACGGCTGCGTGCGCATTCCGGACGACATCGCGCAGTTCTTCCCCGGGCTGGTGAAGACTCCCGGCACTCCGGTGTACGTCTACTCCTAATGCCATCCAGGAAGCGAACGGGCCCGCTCGCGCCGCGGCAGGCGGCAGCGAACGGGCCCGTTGAGGTCAGGGAACGGGAGGTTACGCGCGACGGGAGGCCGTTGCGCCTGGGGGTAGTGCCGGGGCGTTCATTGGCCTCGCCATCGGGCTGGATGACGCTCTTGCGGACCGACTCCAGGATCGCGAGCCCCTGGCTGACCAGGCCGGCGGAGATCTCGCCGAGGCCGTCGGCGCCGTTGAGGATGCTGACGTTCGCGCCCTGGAGGCCGGAGGCCGCCTCCTTGACGATCTGCGGGAGCTGGTTGATCAGCATCTGGTCGAGGGCGACCCGGTCGTTGGACGCCGCCGCGGCGGCGGCGATGCGGGTGCGCTCGGCGTCGGCCTTGGCCAGGATCACGACCTTCTCCGCCTCGGCCTCGGCGGGCCGGATCACCTCGGCCATGAGCTGCTTTTGCCGCAGGTCGGCCTGGTGCTGCGCGAGCTCCGCCTGGGCGGCGATGACCGCGCGCTGCGCCTCGGCCTGCGCCAGCGGGCCGGCCTGCGCGGCCTCGGCCTGGGCCTTGTCGATCTGTGCCTTGTACTGGGCCTGCACGACGGCGGTCTGCCGGGCGAACTCGGCCTGCTGGCGGGCCGATATCTGCTGCGCCTCGACCGCCGCCTGGTCGGCCTGCGCCTGGGCGATCTTTGCCTGCCGCTGGATCGCAGCGTTGTTCGGCGCGGCCATCGCCGCGATGTAGCCGGCCCCCATGTCGTCGATGGACTGGATCTGCAGCGAGTCCACCGACAGCCCGATGCTGACCATCTCCGTCTTGGATCCGTCAAGGACCTCGGTGGCCAGCTTCTGCCGCTCGGTGACGATCTCCTCAACGGTCATCGAGCCGATGATGGACCGCAGGTGGCCGGCGAAGATCCGGCCGGTGAGCACGGACATCTGATCCTGGTCGGACAGGAACCGCTGGCCGGCGTTGATGATGGACTCCGGGTCGTTGCCGACCTTGAACGCGATCACCGCGCGGACGTTCAGCGCGATCCCCTGCTTGGTAACGCACTGCTCAGCGACCTCGGCCTCCTGCATGGAGAGGGTGAGGTACCGGACCTTGCGGAAAACCGGGGCCACAAACGCGCCGTGGCCGGTCACTACCCGGAACGGGGCACCGCCGGCGCGGCGTCCGCCCGAGATCAGCATCGCCTCGTCGGGCGCGGGAACTCGATAGCCGAACATTTCTCTACTCTCCTGAAGACTGCTGGTTCTGCGCTGGACCGTGGAGATGGGGGGCTTCGTCCAGCGGGTCTTCCCACTTGACGACGTCGACTGTCCGCGTCCCCCGGTAATCGATAACGAGGACGGTGGTGCCTCGGGGCAGGGGTTCTTCCGACCAGGCGAGAAAGTGCTCGGATCCGCCACGGATCTTGATGCGGACCTCGCCCGGGCCGCTGGCGCCTCGCGTCGCGACGGTCAGGACGCCCACCGCGCCGATGCACGACTCGTCACGCGCCACGGAAGCCACCCTCGCATGAAAAAATCTACTGCTAGCAAGACTAGTCCTTTAGGCAACGGGGGGCTTCGCCGGGAAGTTCCGTTCCGTGGTTTGCTTCGCTAGGCTAAAGAATGTGGCTTCTTCCCGTACTGTCCCTGCTGGTGGCGGGTCTGTTTCCGCGTCTGGCCCGGGATCCCCGGCGGGCGCCCGGCCCGGCCTTGCCCTGACGGTCATCATGGCGGGCGTGCTGATGACCGCGGTTGACACCACGATCGTGGTACTGGCGCTGCCCGAGATCCAGACCAGCCTGCACGTGCCGCTCACGTCCGTGGTGTGGGTCATCATCAGCTTCCTGCTCGTGATCACGCTGCTCGCCACCCAGGTCGGGCGGCTGGGCGACATGTTCGGCCGGGTGCGGATGTACGAGGCCGGGTTCGCGGTGTTCGTCGTCGGCTCGCTGCTGTGCGCGCTGGCGTGGGACGCCGGGTCGATCATCGTGTTCCGCATCGTGCAGGGCGTCGGCGGCGCGCTGATCATGGCCAACAGCGGCGCGGTCATCGCCGACCTGTACCCGCGCGAGCGGCGCGGGCGGGCCTACGGGTTCACCGCGCTCGGCTGGACGGTCGGGGCGGTGCTCGGCATCGTCCTCGGCGGCCTGATCGTCACGTACCTGTCGTGGCCGTGGATCTTCTGGATCAACGTGCCCACCGGGGTGCTCGCGATCGTGGTCGCGACGCGGGTGCTGCACGACACCGCGCCCCGGCAGCGGCGGAGGATGGACTTCCTCGGGATGATCACCCTGGGGCTCGGGCTGTTCGGCGTGCTGTGGGCGATGACCAGGCTGGCCTCGCAGTCGTTCGACGCGTCCATCGCCGGGTACCTGATCGGCGGCATCGTCTTGATCGGGGTGTTCGTGGTGATCGAGGCGCGGGTGGCCGAGCCGATGCTGCCGCTGAGCATCTTCCGCGTGCCGACGATGGCGGCCTCGCTGCTGGCCTCGCTGTTCCAGGGGCTGTCTTCGTTCGCGGTGCTGTTCCTGCTGCTCATGTACCTGCAGGGGCCGCGCGGGCTGTCGCCGCTCAACGCGTCGCTGCTGCTGGTGCCGGGGTACGTCTGCTCGTCGGCGGTGGGGCTGTGGGCCGGGCGGCTGGCCGACCGGTACGGCGCGGTGCTGCCCGCCACCGTGGGGCTGGCGCTGCAGGCCGTCTCGCTGATCGGGTACGCCCAGCTCACGCTGTCGACGCCGCTGTGGGTGATCGTGGTCGTGGCGCTGGTGAACGGCTGCGGCGCGTCGCTCTTCTTCCCGGCCAACAGCTCGGCGATCATGAAGGCGGCGCCGCCGGACATGTTCGGCATCGCGTCGGGCATGCTGCGGACGTTCGCGAACATCGGCATGGTGTTCTCGTTCGCGGTGGCGATCTTGGTCGCGTCTCGCTCGGTGTCGCGCGCGGTGGCCTTCGCGATCTTCGTGGGCACGACGAAGCTGCACGGCCCGGTCGCGGCGAGCTTCACCGAGGGCCTGCACGCTGCGTTCTACTACTCGGTCGCCTTCATGGTGATCGCGGCGATCCTGTCCGCCGTGCGCGGCAAGAGTGCCAGCTGAGAGTCGCGCGGTCGTGCGGCGGGCGCCCGATCGGGCTGGCGATCGGGCACCCGGTGGCGGCATCGCTGGGGCGGGATCGGGCACCCGGTGGCGGTGGTGGTGTGGTGAGATCCGGCACCCGCTGGCGGTGATGGACGTCTCACAGAAGCCCGTTGGCGGCAACGGGTGGGGTTTTGGACAACACCAACACCGCCAACGGGCGGAGGCCCCGACGTAACGGCGGGAGGGATCACAGCCAGCCGTTGCGGATGCTGCCGGCGTCTTCGTCGGGGGCCTGGCCGAGCTCGCCCGCGCGGACCTTGTCGAGCATCATCTTGGCGGTGGTGACGATGACCGGGGCCATCTCGCGCAGGCTCGCCTCGTCGCAGGGGTGCGCGGTGTCCTCGGGTACCCCGGCCCGTCGCAGGATGGCGGGCAGGTCGGCGAGCTGGCCGCCGAGCCAGCCGAGCGGGTCCGACGACAGCCCCCTGAGGAACTCGCGGGGGCGGGGGTCCCAGGTCTGCTCGTAGAAGGCCGGGTGGTGGTGGGTCCGGTCGTAGCTGCCCGGCTTGCCGTCCACTGACTCCAGGAGGTCCACCCGCCAGATCGGGCGGGCGGCCTCGATCGGGACCGCCGAGTAGATGCTCCCCTTGAGGTCACCCCGGTCGAAGACGCGGAGCTCAAGGCGGACACCGTGCTCGGGTCCCTCCTGGCCCTTCATGGGCCGCGGGTCGAGGAAGTACAGGTCTCCAACGACGACGCCGACGCGCTCGAACACAAATGCTTGAAGCATAGAATATACAATCTCATGCTTCAGCGTGTCGTGCCAGCACGAAGTTCGTGGCGATCGCCGTCATCGCGACGTCGCCGTCCTGGTTGATGACCTCCAGCCGGGTGCGGACGATCCCGCGGTCCGGCTTGCTCCGCGACCGGCGCGCCTCCAGGACCGTCGCCCGGACGTGCAGCGTGTCGCCGGGCCGGACCGGGCGCGGCCAGCGGATCTCATCGACGCCCGCCGCCCCGAGGCCGCGTCTCGGCGCTGACGAAGTTCTCGACCACCTGGCGCATCATCATGCTCGTCGTCTGCCAGCCGCTGGCGATGATCCCGCCGTACGGCCCGTCCTTCGCCGCCTCGGGGTCCACGTGGAACGGCTGCGGATCATACTCGCTCGGCGAAGGCGATGATCTCCGCCTGGTCGAGCGTGAAGCCCCCGCAGTCAAGGGTAAGCCCGGGGACGTAATCCTCGAAGTACCTGATCGGGCGCGCAGATACGTCACTCACTCGCTCAGTATCCACCGCTGGCCGCCCGTTGCCGAACACGGCCGGCCCATGATATCGGCGCCATAACAAAGTCCTCTTTGATTTATGGACGCTTGTCCGGTTTTAGTCGCGATTGATCACGGATTCATCACAGAAAAAAATCAATTTGCCTGCGGCGTCTCGCCGGGTCCTGCCATGCTTCCGGAGGTGGCTCGGGCAAGCCGAACGAAGGCGATAACAAACACGCCCGAGTGAGCCACGAAGGCACGTGCAGGCCCGCCGAGAGGCTTACTGCCGCGTAGGCGGGCGCGGAACCGACCTGGGAAGAGCATGATCGTTGGGGGCAAGCGCCGGACCAGGAAGATCGTCAAGATCAGGCGCAGGGGCCGTCACGCGTCCCCATCGCAGGTTGAAAAGGTCGCGGCGCAGGCCGGCAAGGCTGCTCCCGCGGTAGCCATCGCCGGCGCCCTGGTGGCGGCGCCGCAGCTGCAGCACGCGCTGGCATCCGCCGGCAGCGCCGGCCACGGCGCACGCAGGCGCACGCAGGCCGCCACGCCACACGGCCGCGCGTCACGGCGAGCCACAGGCGCACGGCGGCGCCGCTCGAGCTCGTCCGGGACCGCGCGACGCTCGACCGTCGCTCGACCAGCGCCGCCAGGCACGCGGCGCAGGCCAGTGGCCCGCACGTACGTCGTGCGCAGCGGCGACACGCTGTCCTCGATCGCGCAGCGCTTCTACCACAAGGCCGCCGACTGGCAGTGGCTCGTACCACGAGAACGCCAAGACGGTCGCCAACCCCAACGTGATCTACGTCGGCCAGCGGCTCTCCGTCCCGCTCAACGCGCCCGCCGCACTACACGCTCCCGGACTACCAGCCACGGCACGCCAAGCCGGCACGCGCGCGTCGCCACGGCCGCCGGGTGAGCACGAGCGGCGGCTGCGCGGCACCAGCTACAGCGCTCGCATCGGCGTGACGGACTCGGAAGGCAGCTACAGCCGGACGCATCCCGTGCGCGCCCGGCGGCCGGCGACGGCACCAGTCGGCGGCAGCGCGCTGGGTCGCCGCCGAGCGGCGACTACAGCTGCTCGGACCTGGAGAAGCTGTGGGACGCGGCGGGCGGCAACCCCGGCGCGCGCGTTCATGGCCGCCGAGATCGCGATGGCCGAGTCCGGCGGCAACCCGAACGCGATCAGCCCGACCGACGACTACGGCCTGTGGCAGATCAACGCGTCGCAACGGCGCGCTCGCCACGCTCAACCCCTACGGGAACGCCAAGGTCGGCGATCATCTTGTCGGACGACGGCACCAACTGGGACCCGTGGACCACCTACACCAGCGGCGCCTACTACGGCCGCTGCTAGACCAGCCACTCCCGTCACCGCCCCCCGCCGGCCAGGCTGTCCGTCCCGTGGACAGCCTGGCCGGTGCTTTCGGTTGCCGCTAGCGGGGTGCCGCCGGTGACCTCGGCGATGCCCAGGCGGGCGAGCTCGTCGGCCCGCTCGTTGCCCGGGTCGCCGGCGTGGCCCTTGACCCAGTGCCAGCTGACCTGGTGCGGGGCCATCGCCGCGACCAGCCGCTGCCACAGGTCGACGTTCTTGACCGGCTGCTTGGACGCGGTCTTCCAGCCGTTGCGCTGCCAGCCGGGCAGCCACTTGGTGATGCCGTCGAGCACGTACTTGCTGTCGGTGTACAGCTGCACCGGCGACCGGGCGGGTCAGCGCCTCGAGCGCCGGAGATGGCGGCCAGCAGCTCCATCCGGTTGTTGGTGGTGGCCCGGTCGCCGCCGTGCAGCTCCTTCACCACGCCGCCGTAGCGCAGCACCGCTCCCCAGCCGCCCGGCCCCGGGTTGCCGCTGCACGCCCCGTCGGTGTAGATCACGGCCTCGCTCCATGCCGCACAGGCTATTCCCGCGGCATCAGCGTGACTCATGCCCGCCCACCACCCCGAGCATCAGCCTGCTCATGCCGGAAAGAGTAGTGCCGCCGGCGGTCCCGACTTGCGACCGCGGCTGGGTAACATCGCGACTTATGGCACATCAACGCGCCAACGGCCGCTCGCCAGGGCGCGGAGCTTGTCCTCGTCAGCGGGAAGATCCGGACGCCCGCCCACCCGTCCGGGTTCGTCGCAGGCGGCCGCGGTCAGCGGCGGCGTGATCCGGGCGCTCGGCAGCGACGACGGAGATCCGCGACCTCATCGGCCCGTTCACCCGGGTGATCGACCTGCGCGGCCGGCTGGCGATCCCCGCGTTCGGCGACGCGCACGTGCACCCGGTCCAGGGCGGGCTCGAGTCGCCTGCGCTGCAACCTGGCCGGCCTGCAAGACCCGGCCGGAGTACCTCGACGCGATCGCCGCCTACAGCGCGACGCTGCCGCGCAGCGCCTGGGTGCTCGGCGGCGGCTGGTCGATGTCGGCCTTCCCCGGCGGCACGCCCGACCGCGGCCGACCTGGACGCGGTGACCGGCGGGCGGCCCGCGTTCCTGCCCAACCGCGACCACCACAGCGCCTGGGTGAACACCGCCGCGCTGGCCATCGCCGGGGTCACCGAGCGCACCCCCGACCCGGCCGACGGCCGGATCGAGCGCGACCACGACGGGCATCCCGACCGGCGCGCTGCACGACGGCGCGATGCGCCTGGTCGCCGACTACGTTCCGCCGCCCGAGCCAGGCCGAGCTGATCGCCGGGCTGCTCGCCGCCCAGCGGCACCTGCACTCGCTCGGCATCACCAGCATCCAGGACGCCTGCGTCGGCGAGGCGGGCGAGATCGGCATCCCCGACGCGTTCGACACCTACCGGCGCGCCGCCGCCGACCGGCTGCTGACCTGCCGGGTCACCGGGGCGCTGTGGTGGGACCGGCACCGCGGCCTGCACCAGCTCGACACGCTGCAGGCGCGCCGGGAGGCGGCCGACGGCGGCGGCTACTTCCGCGCCACCTCGGTCAAGCTGATGCTCGACGGCGTGTGCGAGACGTTCACCGCCGCGATGGGCGCGCCCGTACCTGGACGGCCACGGGCACCCCACGGGCCACCGCGGGAACCTGTTCATCGAGCCGGACGAGCTCGCGGAGGCCGCCGGCACCGCTCGCCGACCTCGGCTTCCAGATGCACTTCCACGCGATCGGCGACCGGGCGGTGACCACCGCGCTCGACGCGCTCGGCCACGCTGCCCGACGGCGCTGCGGGCCAGCGGCCGGCACCACATCGCCCACCTGCAGTTCGTCCGCCCGGCCGACCTGGAGCGGTTCGCCGCAGCTCGGCGTCGATCGCCAACTTCCAGCCGCTGTGGGCCTGCGCAGGACGAGCAGAACGACCGAGCTCACCATGCCGTTCGTCGGCCCGGAGCGGGCCGCCTGGCAGTACCGCATCGGCGTCGTTGCTGCGGCTCGGCGCGCGGGTGGCGTTCGGCAGCGACTGGCCGGTGTCCAGCGCCGACCCGCTCCAGGAGATGCACGTGGCGGTCAACCGGATGCTGTCGACCCGAGGCTCGGCGAGCCGGGCTCGGCGGAGACGACCGGCCGCTGCTGCCGGCCGAGGCGATCAGCGTGGACGCCGCCCTGCGACGCCTTCACCCGCGGGCGTCGCCTACGTGAACCACGAGGAGGACGTCGCCGGGCACGCTCGAGCCCGGCAAGGTCGCCGACGTCGCGGTGCTCACCCAGGACATCTACGCCATCCCGGCGGGCGCGATCGGCGACACCACGGTCGCGCTGACGGTCGCCAGCGGCCAGGTCGTGCACGGCGACGAGTGACGCGGCTGACGGGCCGTGAGCGAACGCGGGACCGGGCGCAACTGCCGTGCGCGGAACAGGTTGAACTGACTGCCGGTGAACACGCGTGCCCCGCTCGTGACCTGAGCGGCTCGTATGTGCTGTATTTATAGCGTGTTCAACGTGCTGCCTTCGCCTGGTTCGGAAGACCCCGCGGACCTCGCCATCCTCGCCGGGCTGACCGTGCGTGGACAACGATGACGACGATCCGGTCCTGCTGTGGCCGGACGGGACGCCGGTCGACACCTGGCGCGAGGACTACCCGTACGACGAGCGGATGACCCGCGACTACTACGAGCGGGCCAAGCGGCTGCTCCAGATCGAGCTGGTCAAGCTGCAGAACTGGGTCAAGGACACCGGGCAGCGGATCGTCATCGTCTTCGAGGGACGGGACGCGGCGGGCAAGGGCGGCACGATCAAGCGGTTCACCGAGCACCTCAACCCGCGCGGCTGCCCGCGTCGTGGCGCTGGAGAAGCCGACGCGAGCGCGAGCGGACCCAGTGGTACTTCCAGCGGTACGTGCCGCACCTGCCCGCCGCCGGGGAGATCGTGCTGTTCGACCGCTCCTGGTACAACCGGGCCGGGGTCGAGCGGGTGATGGGCTTCTGCACGGACGAGGAGTACCTGGAGTTCATGCGCGAGGCACCGGAGTTCGAGCGGATGCTCGTGCACTCGGGCCTGCACCTGACGAAGTTCTGGTTCTCGGTGACCCGCGGCGAGCAGCGCACCCGGTTCGTCATCCGGCAGGTCGACCCGGTGCGGCAGTGGAAGCTGTCAGCCCGATGGACATGCAGTCGCTCGACAAGTGGGACGACTACACGGAGGCGAAGGAGGCGATGTTCTTCTACACCGACACCGACCGACGCGCCCGTGGACCGTGGTCAAGAGCAACGACAAGAAGCGCGCCCGGCTCGAGGCGATGCGGCACATCCTGGAGCAGTTCGACTACGCCCGCAAGGACTACGAGGTCGTCGGCAAGCCGGACCGGAAGATCATCGGCGCCGCGATGCAGCTGTCGGAGCGGGACATGGTTCACGTCTTTCCCGAGCTGTAGCCGGCGTCCCGCCACAGCTTCGGGATCGTCAGGCCGAACTCCAGGAACAGGCTCCGCAGCAGGGGCAGCGATATGCCGATCACGTTGTTGTGGTCGCCGTCGATGGAGTCCACGAACCAGCCGCCGAGTCCCTCGATCGTGAACGCGCCCGCCATGGCCAGCGGCTCGCCCGTGCCCACGTAGGCGTCTATCTCCTCGTCGGTCGGGCTCCCGAAGCGAACCGTCGTCGCCGCCACCGCGACGGCGACCTGACCAGACGGGACGCCGATCACGCAGTGCCCGGTGTACAGCGTGCCGCTGCGGCCGCGCATGTCCCGCCAGCGGGCGATCGCCTCGGTCGCGTCGGCTGGCTTGCCCAGGGCCTGGCCGTCGAGGTCGAGCATGGAATCGCACCCGATCACCAGGGCCGCGTCGATCGAGGCGGCCACCGCGGCGGCCTTGGCCCGCGCGAGCAGGCCGGTCAGCTCGGCCGTGGTCGCAGCCGAGTAAGAGTCCTCATCGACGCCGCTGACGACGACCTCGGGATGCAGGCCGGCCGCGCGCAGCACGGCGAGGCGGGCCGGGGAAGCGGAGGCGAGAACAACGCGCACCCGCCGACTTTACCGGCCGGCTGCCCGGATGGCCGCCGCCCGTCGCCGGGACGGCGCGGGACGGTATAACTGGTGCCATGAGGTTCGGCCTTGTCGGGACCGGTTACTGGGCGCGCGCCACGCACGCCACCGCCATCGCGCTGACCCCTGGGGCGACGCTCACCTCGGTCTGGGGCAGGAATCCGCAGGCTGCCGCCGACCTGGCGGCCGAGCACCGCGCCAGGCCCTTCAGCGGCGAGGACGGCATCGACGCCTTCCTCGGCAGCGTTGACGCCGTCGCGTTCTCGGTACCGCCGCACGTTCAGGCACCCATCGCGACGCGGGCCGCGCGGGCGGGCAAGCACCTGCTGCTGGAGAAGCCGGTCGCGCTTTCCGCCGCGGACGCCGACGCCCTCGCCGCCGCGGTCGACGAGGCCGGGGTCGCGTCGATCGTGTTCTTCACGCTCCGGTTCGCCGGGGAGATCCGCGCCTGGCTAGCCGACGAGAACGCGCGTGGCGGCTGGGCCGGCCACGGGTGGGCCGGGGGCCACGGCGAGTGGCTCGGCGCGCTCCTCACCCCCGACAGCCCGTTCAATACTCCGTGGCGGGCGGAGAAGGGCGGCTTGTGGGACCTCGGCCCGCACGTCCTGTCGCTGCTGTGGGCTTGCCTCGGGCCGATCACGGACGTGACCGCGACGGCCGGCGCCGGGGACCTGACGCACCTCGTCCTTACCCATGAAGGCGGCGCGAGCAGCACGGCGACGGTGACGCTGAGCGCGCCGCCCGCCGCGGCCGCGACGAACGTCTACGTGTGGGGCGAGGCCGGCCGGTCGATCATGCCGAACTACGCGTGGGACCCGGTCGAGTGCCTGCGCACCGCGTTGAGCGAGCTCCTCGCGATGGTGGAGACCGGGCAGGTCAAGCACCCGTGCGACGTTCAGCTTGGCCGCGACATCGTGCACGTCCTGGCGGCCGCGCAGTCCCAGCTCTGACGCCGCTGGCGGGGGCTACAGCAGGTTGTGCTGGCGGCACCAGTCGTCGGCGTCGGTGCCGTTGCTGGCTATGGCGGACTTCCAGGCGTCCTCGTCCGCGATCGCGCCGGGGACCGACGGGTTCAGCGAGAAGGCCTGGTCGAGCCCGGTGATCCGGAAGAGCCGCAGGATGCGGTCCGGGCTGGCCGCGAGGACGAGGGACCCGTCGATGGTCCGCAGCCGCTTGTGCCCTCCGACGATCGCGCCGAGGCCCGTCGAATCCAGGAACTCCACCGCGCGAAGGTCGGCGATCACGTGCGAGACGCCCTTGGCGATGAGGTCGACCACCGTTTCGCGCAGCTGCGAGGCGGTGTAGACATCAATCTCACCTCCAACGCGGATGAGCGCGCAGTCGCTGCCTACGGTGATGGTTTCCAGGCTGAGGGGCTGACTCACTGCCGATCTCCGCTGTCTGTGAGGGATTGACCACAAAACTCTGAATGTTCACCGTAGGCCATTGCACGAGCGTTGTCGAGCCGATCCTGTTACCGTCTCTTCCCGCCCGAAGGTCTAGGCTTGCCCACATGACGCCACCTCCCGCGCCCCGCGACGACCCCGCGGACTCGCCCGATCCCAGGAGCATGCGCGCCTCGGACGCCGACAGGGACCGCGCCGCGGAGGCGCTCCGCGAGGCGGCCGCGGAGGGCCGGCTCAACCTGGAAGAACTTAACGAGCGCCTTGACCTCATCTATGCCGCCAAGACCTACGCGGAGCTGGCCCCCATTACCGCGGACTTGCCTTCGTCAGGGCAGGGCCGGGTCGCCGAGCCGGCGACCAAGGCGGGCCCGTTGGGGACGGAAAGCAGGTTCGGCGGGCAGCCCGCGGGGAGCTCGGCCATCGCCATCCTCGGCGGGTTCGTGCGCAAGGGCGACTGGGTCGCGCCGCCGGAGCTGACCGCGGTCGCCATCCTGGGCGGTGGCGAGATCGACCTGCGCGACGCGCGGTTCGCCGAGCACACCGTGACGATCAATACCGTCACGATCATGGGCGGCATCCAGATCACCGTGCCCGAGGACGCGGACGTGCAGGTCAACGGCATCGGGATCATGGGCGGCTTCGACCATACGGCGGCCGGCTCGGGCAGCCCGGGCGGACCGCGCATCGTGATCAACGGCTTCGCCTTCTGGGGCGGCGTCCAGGTGCAGCGCCTGCCGAGCGACAAGCCCCGGCCGGCGGTCGACCAGCGCAAGCAGGGCGAGCTGAACCCCTGACCCCCTAGCGCCTCCTGAAGCCCTACCGCCAGCCGAGTGCGGGGGCGACGTGCTTGAGTACCGCCTCGATGACGTGGGCGTTGTAGTCGACGCCGAGCTGGTTGGGGATGGTGAGCAGCAGCGTGTCGGCGGCGGCGATGGCCTCGTCCCGCTTCAGCTGGCTCGATGAGGACGTCCGGCTGGGCGGCATACGAACGGCCGAAGATCGCCTGCGTCTGCGGGTCGATGTAGCCGACTTGGTCCTCGTCCTGGCCGCGGCCGCCGAAGTACATCCGGTCCTGGGCATCGACGAGCGGGAAGATGCTGCGGCTGACGCTTATCCTGGGCTCGCGCTGATGGCCGGCCGCCCGCCACGCGTCCTTGAAGGCCTGGATGTGCTCGGCCTGGGTGACGTGGAACGGCGTCCCCGCGCCGCCGGCGGAGTCGTTCGCGACCAGGGTGGAGCTCTGCAGGTTCATGCCCTGCTCGGCCGCCCACTCGGCGGTCTTGCGAGATCCGGCGCCCCACCAGATGCGATCGCGCAGGCCCGGCGAGTGCGGCTCGACGCGCAGCAGGCCCGGGGGGTTGGGGAACATGGGACGAGGATTCGGCTGGGCGAAGCCCTCGCCCTTCAGCACCTCAAGCACGACCCTCGCGTGCTCGCGGGCCATGGCGGCGTCGCCGCTTTCGCTGCCTTCGACGCCTTCCGCCGGCTGGTAGCCGAAGTACCGCCAGCCGTCGACGACCTGCTCGGGTGACCCCCGGCTGATGCCAAGCTGCAGTCGGCCGCCGGCGATGAGGTCGGCGGCGCCGGCGTCCTCGGCGAAGTACAAGGGATTCTCATAGCGCATGTCGATGACGGCCGTGCCGATCTCGATGCGGCTTGTCCTGGCGCCGATGGCCGCCAGCAGCGGGAACGGCGAGCCGAGCTGGCTGGCGAAGTGATGGACGCGGAAGTACGCGCCGTCGGCTCCGAGATCCTCGGCGGCGACCGCCAGGTCGATCGACTGCAGCAGGCTGTCGGACGCCGAGCGGACCTGCGAGCCCGGCGAATCCGACCAGTGACCAAATGAGAGGAACCCGATGTGCTTCACGGGTCATCCAACACGGGCGGGCACCGGGGCCATTCCCGGCCGGCCTGGTCAGGCGGCCGCGGGGTCGATCGCGGCGCCGACGAGGCCGGCCGCCTGGGCGGGATCGAGGCCGAGTGCCGCGCCGGCGACCGCGAACTCGGTGACGACCCGGCCCGGCTCCCGCGCCGCGTACCAGGCGGGCAGGCCGATGCGGCGCTCCTCGACGAGGGCGAGAACGCGCTCGTTGACGGCGTCCGCGTCGCCGGCCGCGAACACCTTGAACTGGCTGGTGTGCGGGACACCCGGCTGCACCGTGATGCACGACGGCAGCGCTGCGGCGAACGCGCGGGCCCACGCCACCGCCTCTCCCAGGAGCGGCAGCCGGTCGCGCAGCCCGACCAGCGCGGAAACGGCCTCGGCCGTCGTGCGGTAGATCGTGCCGCCCTGCCGGCGACGCCAAAGCCTGGCTTCGGCGATGAAGTCCGGCTGGCCGAGCAGCGCCGCGCCCGCGAGGCCGTCAAGCCCCTTGTAGAACGAGACGTACAGGGAGTCGGCGAGCGCCGCGATCTCCGGCAGCGAGCGGTCGAACCAGGGTTGCGACTCCCAGATGCGGGCGCCGTCGAAGTGCAGCGCGGTTCCGCGCGCGCGGCATGCCCGCGACAGCGCCACGAGGTCATCCCAGGTCGGCAGCAGGCAGCCGGCGTCCCGCAGCGGCAACTCGACGAGGACCGCCCCGATCCGGCCGGGGATGGCCTCGACATGCCGGGCGGCCGGCGCTTCCGCGCCCTTGGTCAGGAAGCAGATCTCCAGGTCATGCAGGATGCGCGGGCCGTCCTCCTCGTGGACAAGCAGGTGGCTGAGGTCCGGCATGGCCACGCGGCGGCTGGCCGCGCGATCGGCGTGGATGCGCAGCGCCGCCTGCTGGGCCATCACGCCGCTGGGGAAGAAGGCCACCGACTCGACCTCGAAGATCTTCGTGATCTCGGCTTCGAGCTTGTGCACGGCGCCGCCTTCGCCGTAGGTGTCCCACTCCTCGATTCCCAGCTCTTCGCAGGCCCGCGCGAGATCCTCGAAGACCCGGGCGGGCGAGCGGAAGGCATGCCCGGAGACGGCGGCGGTGCAGGCACGGGACGCGGCGCGAATGCGCGCAACGAGATCTTCTGAGGGCATGCTCGCCATCGTAAGCGCGCTGCTGCCGTGCTAAGTGGCGACCTTGTGCGCGTAGGCCTCGATCTCGATCTTCATGCGGGGGTCGGCGAAGGTGCACCCCGCCTGGGCCAGGCCTCAGGGGATGGTGACGAGATCCGCGGTGTACGGGGGGATCGCCAGCGGGCACTTGCCGGACGAGCACCTGATGGCGGTGGGCGCCGCTGGCTTGATCGTGCCGTTCGGCGCGACCTGCGCGCCCTGGATCCGCACGCCGGACGTGGCGGTGAGGCCCGGGGCCGTGAGGTGCAAGACGGTCGCCGCCGTCGGCTTGCCGCCGGCGCTGAGCGTGACGTTGGCGCCCATGTTCGACACGTTCTCGATGATGAGGCGCAGGCCGCGGCCGGTGACGGGCTTGAGCGCGAACGCCGCGATGAAGCCGTTCCTGGGGTTGGCGCTCACGGTGACCGGGAGCAGGTTCCCGGTGCCGAGCAGGTGGGTGAACAGCATCCCGTAGTAGATCGGCCGGGCCGTGTACTCCACCGGCTTCCCGGCCGCGGCCACCGGGCACAGCGGCGAGTAGGGGGTGCAGTTGGTGAGAAACCTGTCGTGGAAGTTCATGCCGTACAGGCCGTACTCGGCACCGGTGAGCATGTAATCGATCGCCCACAGCGCGGAGGCGTAGGAGTCGCTCACGCCGGCGAGGCCGCCGCCGCAGATGCTGTTGGTCTCGCTCATCAGGGGCCGGGCGCCGGCGATCTTCGCGTCCGCCACCATGAACTTGAACGTGAAGACCTCTTCGGCGAGCGTTTGGGGCGAGAGCAGCCTCGCGTCGGCCTGCAGGGCCGACTCGCCCGCGTAGTTCCCCGTGCATCCCGCGGCGTACAAGTGCTGGCCTACCCATGCGATCTGCCCGGACTCCTGGGTGGCGTAGTCCGCCAGCCAGTTTTTCGCTCCGGTGAGGTCCGCGCCCTCGAGCGGCGCGCTCGGTGCCCCGGCGCGGATGGCGGCCAGGCAGACGGGAGCTTCCTGCAAGTAGTCGGCCTCGGTGTACGTCGGCGGGCGCGAGCCGTCCTGGATGAAACCGTCGGGCTCGTTGCCGCAGCCGATGCCCGCGAGCCTCGGGCCCAGGGCCGTGGCCACGGCGTTCGCGTCGGCGGTGACGCCGGCGGCGTTGAAGTTGCCGAGGTTCTCGCTGTACAGGACCGACCAGCCGGACGCGTTCGCCAGCCTGGTCAGGCCTGCTAGTGCGCTCGGGCTGATGCCGGTGTAGGACGGGCCGTCTACCGTGGGCCCGCCGAATCGCATTACTGAGGTGCCGAGGTTCTTGAGGAGTTGCGGCAAGTTGCCGGCGTCGTCAAAGAGGTTGCCTGTCGTGTCGGCGTTGCCGGCTAGCGTGCCGGACTCGAACGAGAGGCCGGCGTAGTGATCGTTGAGGGCGCCGACGGGCTTGCCCGACGGGTTCACGGTGAGCGTGGTCGCGAACTGTGTCGGCCGCGCGGTGGTCGGCGGGGCTCCGGCTTTCGTGGCCGCGGTGGCCGTGCAGGCTGTCGCGCCGGCAGCGGCGCTCGCCACGAGCGTTCCGCACAGTGCCGTTATCAGGGCGGGACGCCAGCCTCTCCGGCGTTGCCCGTCCTGTTCGCCTCGAGTCCCGCGGCCCGGTGTTCCCCGGCCCCGCCTTTCGATCGCCATCCCCGCGATTATGGCATACCGAGTTATTTCGGCGGTGTTGTGGCGCTCGGGCGCTGTTTGCTCGTCGAATTGACTGCTCGTCGTGCATGGTCGTGGGTTGTTGTCGAGCCTAGATGTTTTACGGTTTGGTTGTGGTGTAAGCGTTCTGAATCAAGGCGAGTTCCCGGCGTGTTGCGGAAGCGGATCGTTATGCCCGATTTGCCGCATTTACGTGATCTGTGTCGCTGCTGGTCATCGTTAGCCGGCAGCGGTCAACGGGCCTAACTGATTCAGACTTCGGGGGTGCCCGCCCCCAAAGTGTAATCATTTAGGCCCGATGACGATGGACGACCATGCGCAACTGGGCCGCCATCGCCGCCGTCCGCCGGGCACCGGAGCACGATGCGAGGCACGATAGCGGATTGAGGCGCGCGACTCGCCGCAACGCCACCTTTTTTGAAGCACTCACGTCGCGACCAGTGTCTGCATCAGTTAGGTCCGTTGAGTGCTGTCGACTTGTGACGGCCGGGTCTTTCGGGGCGGGGACGGATGGGGCGGATGATGCCTGAAGCTGACTTTCGAGGAGCGTGGGGGAATTGAAGTGACCTCGCGGGCTGGCCGTAGCGGGTCGATCGCGCATTCCGCGCGTTGCGGGCGGGCGTGGCGGGCGGGCGTGGCGGGCGGCGCGGAGGCCGGATCGGGCCCGGTGGCGGCGCGTGCGCCTGGGGCAGGATGCCATCCTTGCTGGCGTGAATCGCGGTGACCCGGCCGAGGCGTGGAGACTGCCCCGTGTTCGTGAGTTGCTTAAGGGGCTTCCCGGGTCCTTGGGCAACGGAGAGGTGCTTGTCCGGATCAAACACGGCGATGCCGACTCTCTGCCGAGCGACGCATTCGCGCTGGTTACAGAGGCCGCTAGGCTCCCGCGCCGCTGGGAACCTGGAGGCTTTGAGGAAGATGTCCCCGTGGACGCGGCGGAGTTGATGACCAAGCTGCCTGAGGCGGATGCGGTTAAAGCGTCGGGGGTCCTGGCCTGGCTGATGTCCACGACGATGGTCTACGGCGGCCGTGGGCGGTACGAGGACGCGCAGGCGCGAGATGTCGCCAAGGCCCTGATCAGCCTGCTAGGGCCAGGTGCGCGCTGGTGGACCAATGTCTCATCCTGGACCTTCACTCCTGCCCGGGGCTGGAACCCGGTGACACGGCACACGATGGACGCCGTCGTCGCAGGTGCGGGCGGTGGAGTCACGGTGGTGGTTCTCGCACTGGACGATGACTGACTCGGGGCTGGCTATCCCATGCCCTGGTCGTACACGCGCCAGCCGGCGGTGGTTTTGACAAGGCACAGGCTCCACGGCTGCCAACCGGTCGGCATGCTGCCATCCGAGCTGCCGTGGGTGTACATCTCGAAGGGGACGCATTCTTCGTCGCGGCCGGCCTCGGACGCCGGGACGTGGTTGGGAGTTTGCACCGACCGGTAGTCCAGCAACTTGAGGTCGTCACACCAGTTCCAGGTGTGGGACAGGGTGAGCTGGGCGGTCAGCTCGCAGTCGCCGGTGAAGGCGGCGCGGACGCTCGCGAGGGGTACCAGCGTTAGCGCACATGCGAGCCCGCGAACCGCCCCGGTCATGATCCGGATCTATTATGGAAAGCGGCGCCCATGGCCGATGCAGGAGAGCGCGGAAGCAAACAACCCCCACTTACCCGCCTGCACGCTACGGGACGCTCGGCGCTCATCTACCCAGATGTCCCGATCAGGTCTATCTGACTTCCTATGTAGTCTTGCAGGATGCGAAAGCTACCCGCTGACTCTCAAGAACGGCACTCCAGATAATTGTCATCCACTGTGGCCGTTGTCATCCGGCGGCGACGCTGTCGCATTTTGGCCCAGGTCGTTCTCCTCGCGCGCTTCCAGCTCATACGGCTCTGAGACCGCCGCCAGCTGGGGCCCCATCATGATGGCCCCCCCGTCGATGACCAGCGTCGCGCCGGTCATATAGCTTGCAGCATCTGAGGCCAGCCACACGATTGCCGACGCTACTTCTGAAGCCGAGCCAGCACGGCCCATCGGCAGCGCCGGGCGTGGCACCTCTTCACCGGATACGCCTTCTCGGTGAGTCATTGCGGTGTTGATCTCACCTGGAGCTACCGCGTTTACCCTTATTCCGTGTCTTCCCAATTCAACAGCCATGACCCGGGTAAGCTGACGCAGGCCTCCCTTAGCCGCGCCGTATGCGGACGAATTTGCAACCGGATACGTGTCCTGGATGCTCGTCACGTTAACCACGCATCCCCGTCGCTCTTGCATCATCATCAGGCGTACTGCAGTCTGAGCACAGCAGAACGGCCCAGTCAAGTTAACGTTAAGAACTTGCTGCCATGCGGCAACCGGCATATCCAAAAAACTCGACGAATATGGTGTAGCCGCATTGTTGACGAATACATCGAGTCCGCCTAGTTGACCGGCAAGGTCTTCTATGGCTGCGACTCCTGTTTCCGGAACCGTCAAGTCGAGTCGGCAGCAGGCGACGCGGGCTCCCAATGCAGTCACGTCGGCAGTCAGCCGTTCAGATGCCACTTCAGAAGAGAACCACGTGAAACCCACGTCGTAACCGGCCTCTGCAAAGGCTAGGGCAGTCGCCTTACCGATGCCTGACTCCGCTCCTGTGATCAGTACGACCTGGCTCACCGTTCCTACCTCTCGGTTCGGTCACCAGCAGTCGATCGACCGACTCTTGCTGTCGGATCAGCTAGTCGGCAAACCGATCAGTGCTCGGCGAGGCTTCACTCTGATGCCCACTCACGCTACCATGGTGCCCTACCCGCACCCTGAGTCTTGAGCAAAGGTGTCAAGTGCCTGAAGTGCCGCTTGGGCAAACAAGCCGTCCCGTGGCCTCAGACCCGACCGCAGGTGCGACCGCGGCCTCAGACGCGGTCGAGGCCGTGGCCGCAGCCTCAGATGCGACCGTGGCATCCAACCCACTCAGCGCGATGGTCGCAGAATATACGGCCCTTCGCAGAGAAATAGAATGGCTGATAAAAGATTCTGGCCAGTACCAGACATACGCATTGGGCCTTATCGCTGTCCTGCCTCCGGCCTTTGCGCTCATAAGTAGCAGCCACCAGCCGTGGCTTGTCGTCCCTGCAATTCTTGCCGCTTCCGCAGCGTTTTCTCTATTTGGGTTTCTCTTCTTTCGCGGCCATCAAGAGGTTTACGTAGTCGCCTCCTACATCCAGAGTGTAATACGGCCGCAAGTTCGCAGAATTGCCGGCTCGGAGTATATATGGGACTGGGAAGAGTATAAGACAGATACTTCGCGCAAACTGCAACGCGCCAGCCGGCTGGCCGGACTGGCCAACCCGCGACTGATATTGATCCTGCGCCTGATGGTGTTTCTGCTACCGGCCTTCATCGGAGTGGTCGGTGTATCTATCATATTGATATCCAAGGGTCTGGCATGGTCTCTGCAGAAGTACACCTGGCCGGGACTTGTTTTTGTATTTTTGTTCCTGGTCATAGATCTTGCGGTTATTGTCATTTTTTCGCTCTGGTTTTGGATTAGCAGCGATCTTTCCGGCCTTCTTGAGCATGCGGCCCAAAAGTCCGCTGACTCGTCCGCCTCGACATGAACGGGCCGATAATCGGGACGGCCGCGCTTCTCGTGAAAGAAATTACCCGATGACCGAAAAGCCGCACGCTTTCAACCCGCTTGAGATCGCCGTTGTGTCGACGTTCCCACCTCGTCTATGTGGAATTGCTACCTTCAGCCGCGACCTCTGCAGCGCTCTGACGCAATTGGGAGATGTATCCGTCCGAGTAGCGGCGCTTGATGAGCAGCGCGCTTTTAGGCAGTACCCACGACCGGTTCATTGGCAGATACGAGAAAACGAGCGCGCCGACTATCTGCGCGTAGCTGATGAGATTAACCAATCATCCATCAAGGTAGTACTTATACAGCATGAATATGGGCTATTCGGCGCCGGGGCGGGAAAGCTGATACTGGACTTCCTACGTCAAGTCTCAAAGCCCGCCGTAACGATGATGCATACCGTACTTTCAAGGCCGAATGTCGCCGTAAATCGTATCACCCAGAAGATCTGCGAACGAAGCGCCATGGTCGTCGCTCCAGGACAGATCTCCATCCAGATGTTGAGCGATCAGTACCGGATTGATAATCGTAAGCTCGTCCAGATACCGCACGGTGTGGCCAGATTGCCAAGAGAACAGTACGCTCAATCATGGTCGGACGTTCGCGGGCCCACCCTCATCAGTTTCGGCTTCCTCGGCCCAAATAAAGGCCTTGAGCACGTAATAGCTGCGCTGCCCACAATCCTTCGAGCACAGCCGGGCCTGCGCTACAAAATCGTGGGGACCCCGCACCCGAAGGAGAAGCTCCGGACGGGAAATCCCTATCGCCATTATCTAGAACAGCTAGCAGCCAACCTAGGTGTTGCCGACAGAGTTCAGTTCGTAGATCGATATGTGAGCGACGCCGAGTTGACTGGCCTTTTGGCAGATGCGGCGCTCTGCCTCCTTCCTTACGTGGATGCCGAGCAAGCTGTGAGTGGCACGCTTGTCCGCGCTATGGCTGCGGAGAGGGCGATCGTCGCAACCTATTTCCGACACGCCAGGGAGGTTGCTGTCCGGGAAGCGGTTCACCTTATCCCGATGCGGGATTCAACATCAATTGCGACAGCAGTAACTACGATCCTGGCTAATTCTTCCTACCGGCAGTACTTGGAGCAAAGGGCGGGCGCCGTCGCGGCAGAGATGGCCTGGGAAACGGTAGCGGCTCAATACCTGGGCGTTCTGCGCTCTGTTGCGGCTGGCGTGAGCCGCCAGTGATCCGGCATATACGCTGGCTTAGTCAACCCGTCCCGTCACTCGGCGTCGGGGCGCTCGGAGTGGCGGTCTATTCCAGACCTGCTGAATGCGGTTATGAATACCAGGTTGCGAGCGAAAGCGGGTGCGAAGGCGTGGCTTGCCTAGACGACGTCGCACGTGCTGCAATCTTGTTCTGTCGAATATGGCGGCGAGGGGCACAGCCGTGGGCGCTCCGCTCTGCGCTCGGATTCCTTGCTTTCGTTATAGGGATGCAGGATAAGTGTGGGCGATTCACCAATTTCATCACCAGTTGGGATGGCGCGCTAAATACAGAAGGGAGCACGTCATACCCTGGCGGGCCCTGGTGGACCGCCCGCGCTCTACACGCGCTCGCCGAGGGCTACGCGACCTTTGGAGATCGCGCCTTTGCTGACGCTTTCTGCAAGGGGCTGCCGCACTTCGCGCGAGGGAATTTGCCTGCTGGACCTGCAGCACTGGGAATCCTTGCTACACTGCGGTTTTGGGAAGAAACTCGAGATCCCGATGCCAGGCTTGCGGTTGACAGATTGATCGAGGCGGTCATGCGCACACGCGACGGGAGCCTACTCCTTGATGATGGCGAGTATGACCCTGCGCACCTATGGGGGCGTTACCAAGAGATGGCGCTAGCTCTGGCTGGACGACTGCTTGGCCGCAGCGAACTGATCCGACTCGCCGAAGCAAGTGCCGCCGAATTGCTCGAACCGGCCGCTGAGATGATGGCATATCGTGCGCCTATGCTCCCATACGAGGCAGGTTGCGTGGCGCGTGGCCTATATACCTTGGGTCAGATCACCGGTGCGCCGCGATATATGCGGCTAGCTCGAGGGGCGTGTCAATGGTTTGATGTAAGTAATGCTTCCGGAATTCCCGTGTACGATCGAATTGCCAGGCAGGGTGTACGATGGCATTGACTATTCTCCGGAGAGCGGTTCGAGGCGAAGCGTCAACGCCGGAGCCGAAGCGAACATCGAAGGCGCCCTGACTTTGTTCAACGACCTTAATTGGGGTCAGTATAACGTGTCATCATGAATATGGTCATTCCAAGCCGGTACTTCAGCGACAGGACGGGACAACGATGAGCGCGGAGGACTACCGAGAAGCCCGACGATTTGATGCCTGACCGCGAGATGGCTCGACTTTACACCGAGTCTGCGGCTCCTCCTGAGTTGAGGCTTGCCAATTTCACCGATTTCGTGCGGGCGCGATACCTAGCCCGATTCCTGGGACTTTATGAGTTGTTCCGGAAGATAGTGCAAGTTAAGGGTTCAATAGTAGATTGCGGAGTTTACCAGGGGGCCAGCCTGATGGCATGGGCCAAATTGTCTCGGATTTTGGATCCCGGTAATGCTCGCCGCCATATTTTCGGCTTTGACACCTTCACAGGTTTTCCTCCAGACGATGCAGAGCAACCTGGCCGGGTTGGCGAGTTTGCGACACCTGGCGGCCTCACGGAGATACAGCGATTGGTGGATGCATTCAATCGAACTGACGTCCCCGGGGTGGAGCGCGGCATGATTACACTTGTGGCGGGTGACGCTACGTCAACTATCCCACAATTCATAGAGGACAATCCTCAGCTGGTGGTGGCTCTTCTTTTTCTCGACTTCGATCTCTATAAGCCAACAAAGGTGGCGCTGCAACACTTCCTCCCCCGCATGCCGAAAGGTGCCATAGTTGCATTTGACGAATTGGACGATCCGCGCTGGCCTGGGGAAACTATGGCGGTGATGGAGGAGATGGGGATTCGAGATCTGGAGCTGCGCCGACTGCCTTTCGACGCTACCGTTTGCTATGCGCATCTAAAATAGGAGTAAGATACAGCGAAATGGCTACTCGCTATTCTGCGACGCAAGTCCAAGAAGAGTACTGCGCGCCTCGGAATTCAGCTCCAAGGTGATCACCATTCAGTTATCCTGCCGGTCTTGTCCATCCCGCTGGAACGATGAATGCCTCATGATCAGAATCATGCTCATGGAATCGTGGTCCTGCCGCAGCCCTGGGAGCGAGGGTAGCTGACGTGTGGCCGCCGGGGCGGTGCGCGCCTAGGCTTGGCCTTGTGGACAAGCGGGTTTTCGAGTTGAGCAACTCTTACCGGGTCGTCTCCGCTGCCGGGCAGTGGCAGCTGTCGCCGGAGGAGGCGGAGCGCCGCCTTTTCGGCGCTGTCGCGCCCGGGGACCTGCCGCCGACCGGGGTGGTGCTCTCGAACGGGGGCCGCTTGCGCCTGGACGTGGCCGGCCGCCCGCAATACGCGACGCCGGAATGCGGCAGCGCGCCTGACCTGGTCGTGCACGACAAAGCGTGCGAGCGGATCCTGGAGGCCATGCTCGCAGACGCCGACCAGCGGCTGGGCGGGGAAAGCGACGCCGACGGCGCCTCGGTGCTCAAGGTCAGCGCTGACCCGGCGGGCAGCTCATACGGCTGCCAGGAGGCCTACCCGCTCGCCGGGCGCGGCGGGTCCAGCCTGGCGCTGTTCAACGTCCTGCTCCCGTTCCTGGTCACCCGGCAGCTCATCTGCGGCGCGGGCGCCGTGCTGCGCACGCCGCGCGGCGCCGCGTACTGCCTCAGCCGGCCGACCGGGTACTACGCAGCCCGCATGTCGTCCACCGACCCCGCGACCTTGCCGCTCACCTTCACTATCCAGGACGGGTCGCGCGCCCCAGGGCCGCGGCGGCGGCTGCTGGTGACAGCCAGCGACCCGTCGATGAGCGAGACCACCACGCTGCTCAAGGCGGGCGCCACCGACCTGGTGCTGCGCATGGCCGAAGCGGGCGCCTTGCCGTCGGCGCTGACCCTGGCATCCAGCGCGAGCCAGGTCATCGACGAGGTCTCCGGCGACATCACCGGGCAGGCCCTGCTGCGGCTGGCCGACGGCCGGCAGGCCAGCGTGCTCGACATCCAGCGCGAGTACCTGGCCCGGGCAGCCGACTTCGCCGGCGAGCACGGCGCGGACACCGACAGCGAGCAGGTCCTGGCGCTGTGGCAGCGGGCGCTGGACGCGATCGGGACAGGCAACCTGGACGCCATCGGGCGGGAGATCGACTGGGTCATCAAGTACCAGCTCATCGAACGGTACCGGGCAGCCCATGAGCTGCCCCTGTCAGCACCGCAGGTCGCCCAGGCAGACCTGGCCTACCACGACCTCAGCCAGGCCCGCGGCCTGTACTACCAGCTGCAGCGCGACGGCGCCGTCGAGCGGACCGCCCGCGACATCGACATCCTCGAGGCCAAGACCCACCCGCCCCACGGCAGCCACCGGCAGCCAGGCTGATCCCGCCTCCGCGGGGCCGCCGCATCGCCCGCGCCCGTCCACACCAGATGACCCCTGCACAGCAGAACGCTGACGGTGAAGGACAGACAACTGGCGCCGCACCGCGGACCAGTATCCAGGCCCTCTAGACGACAACAAGGCTGCGCCGGAATGACACCTTCACCGGATCCCTGCAGTTTTGGTATCAGTGCTCGTGACAGCTATTTCTTCACTGAGGACTTCGTCGGCCCCGGCTCGCTCGTTGTCGGTCAGTGGGCCGCCGGTCTGCTGCAGGGCCTCCGCCCGGGAGGGCGGACCACTCCGCCACGTCGTCCGGGGGCATCGCTAACAGGTTGCTCCACGAATTCCGACATGTTCGGCCCGGCTTCCTAGATAGTCGCCACATATCGATGCATTATCGACCCTGCTCTAGAAAAGGGGGGCGCTGGCTGGGATTCTGGTGGGCACGATGAGTGGGGGAGACAGCGGTGGAGCTAAGCGAGATACAGGGCCTTATTGCCAGCCAGGGGCTGCGCTGGCAGGCGGGGGATACGTCGGTGTCGGGTCTGCCGGATATCCAGCAGGCCGCGCGGCTGGGCTATGTCCCCGGACCGGGCAGGCCGTCCCTGGCTGAGCGGGAGCGGATATCGGCGGAGCGGGCCGGTGGCCCGCGTCCCGCCGATGCCGAGACCGCCGTGGACTGGCGCAACCGCAACGGCGCCGACTGGGTCACGCCGATCAGGGATCAGGGTAACTGCGGGGCCTGTGTCGCCTTCGCCGTGATTGCCCCGCTGGAGTCCCAGATCCTGCTCCGCCGGGCCAATCCGGGATTCGCCATCGACCTGTCCGAGGCGGCCTTCTTCTTCTGCTATGGACAGGATGGCAACGGCGCCGGGCAGTGCCCAACCGGCAACTGGACGGAGGACCAGGCCATGCCGGGACTCATCCAGGGCGTCACCAACGAGGCATGCTTCCCCTATACCGACGTTCAGCAGGCCTGCAACCTGTGCAGCTCCGCCCCGGTTACGATCTCCAGCATCACGGGCTGGAGCACGATCACCGACACCGATGACATGAAGGCCTACCTGGCCGCGACGGGACCGCTGGCCACCGGCTTCACGGTCTACCAGGACTTCCTCAGCTACACCAGCGGCGTCTACACTCCCACGGCTGGCAGTCCCCAGGTTGGCGGGCACTCGGTGGCCGTCATCGGCTATGCCGACGACGATACGCTGCCCAGCGGCGGGTACTGGATCTGCAAGAACAGCTGGGGAACGGGCTGGGGGGAGGACGGCTTCTTCCAGATCGCGTACGGCGTGTGCGGCATCGACGCCGAGATGTGGGGAATCGGCGGCGTCGCCTTCTACCCGCAACTCGTGCGCGCCCTGTACAACGACATGCTCGGCAGGGACCCGGTAACGTCGGACGATCAGGCGGCCTGGGCAGCCTGGATCGGGGAGCTCACCGGCGGCGAGCAGACCTATGCCAGCGTCGTCAGCGCCTTCCAGGTCTCGTACGAGTACTGCACCGATACGGTCCTGGGGTATTACCGGCAGCTGCTGGACGACGATGACCCCGATCCGAATGCTGTCGCCCCCTTGGTGCAACGCCTAATGTTTTCCCAGATCTCCATGCGGGACCTTATCGTCGGCCTCTGCACGAGCACCGCGTTCCAGCAGCAGAATCCGGTGCCCACCCAGTTCGTTACCGCGCTCTATCAAAAGCTCCTGAGCCGCGACCCGCAGGAATCCGAGGTCAACTACTGGGTCAGCGCACTGCAAACCGGCACCGCACCCACGCTAGTCGCCAAGGACTTCGTCACGGGCGTCGAGTACTGCACAGACACGGTGACGGGCTTTTACCAGAAGCTGCTCGGCCGCCAGCCGGCCGTCAACGAGGCCACCCCGTGGGTGACCGCGCTGACGCAAAGCAACTTCCTCAAGTACGGATACATACAGGCCCAGTTCCTAGTAACGCAGGAGTACCTGACCCGCGCGCTGAGCCGCTTCTCGTGACGTCCCCGCCCGGATACGACGGCCCGCCCGCCAGTACTGGAAGCACGCGACAAGGACAACAGGGGCTCACGGTTGCGACGCCGTCGGACTGGAGACCCTCCTGCACCAGGCGTTCGCCGACCGCCGCGTCAACCTCGTCACTCCCCCGCATTGGCGGGCGGTCTTGACGAATTTCCTGACTGACCAGATGGCCTGTGCCTCGGTCCGCCTGACGCGATCAGCATCGACCTAGACGGCGACGGCAGCATTGTGGGCCTCTGCTAGTGCTAAGACCCGCGTCCCGCGAGCGCCCCCGCCATCAGCCCGGCCGGCCGCTCGCCCATCTTCCTGGCAAAACGATCGTCTCCTCGCAGCGGGCAAGCCAGTCGCCCAGCATGGCTGACGCGCAAGCAGCACGCGCCGCCGCTAGCCGGGCCGGCCACTAGGTGTCCTCGCCGGTCCATTCCTACGGGAGGAAATGGCCCGGCTTCGGCAGGTGCTTCGGCCGCACCGGGACGCGGGCGCGCAGTTCCCTGAACTCGGGCGGCCCGGCCGCGGCGTGCTTCACCTGCTTGTGCCAGGGGTGCCCGCCGCAGGTCAGGTGAAGGTTGCGGAGCGCTTCCAGCGCCGAGAACCGGGTGCCGCCAGACAGCCCGGGCATGGAAGCGAGCATGGCCAGCACGTCGATCGCCAGGTCCATGCACCATATCTCGTCCGCTGAGTAGGGGTGGAGGCTGTCATCGAAGCTGCTGCGCAGCAGCCCATGGTTGCGGGCGCGCGCGCCGGCGCTGTACACCGCTGTGGCCAGCTCGCGAATCTGCTCGTACATCCCGGGCTGGTCGTGGACGAAGTCCCGGACTGCCTGCTCGACGCTCAGCCCGTAGGACGGCCCGTAGCCGAGCTGGACAAGCAGCAGGTCAAGGAACGGGACATCGGTCCCTTGGAAGTGGTCCTTCACGTAGATTTCTGACGGAACGAGGCTGAATTGTTCCCCGCGCATTTTCGCCAGCATGTCCTGAAAATCCTCGCTCATGCCCGGATCGTAGCGGTGTTCCGGGCCGTCGCGCGAGGCCTGCTTTTCCCTGTGATTCGCATGCCCTGGCGTCGGGCACGGGGCGCTGCTCCTCCGCACCAGCCAGCCAGGTGACGGAGCTGCGCCGCGGCCTTCAGCCCTCAAGCTCCACATCGTCGTGCGCCGGTCCGAGGTCCTCGGTCTCCCGCTAACCGCGCCTGGAGGCCACACGACTTGCACCGCAGTCGCGCCGGACTTGGTCTTCATTGTCCGCATGCACGGCACCCGGCCAGCACGTTCGCGTCCCCACGGAAACCCCGCAACTCCGGTCCGCGGCCCCGGTCCCGCAAAACGCGCCAAGTTTTGCCAGCCCGCGAAATCCTCGTGCCTGCCGACGCCGCGGAGGGTTCCCTCTGGCGCCCGGCCGCCGTAGCGTGGTACTTGCAAGCTGCTGGGCGCGCTGGGGCACCGCTCGGGCTATGTCAGGGGAGAATCATGGCGGCACTGCGGGAAGGAGGGGCAGGGCCGTGACCCCCGCCCTCGCGGGAGCCACGTCGCACCAGCAGGGGTACCACCTAGTTTCAGGAGGTGTGGCGGATGAGCAAGGCGAAGGAGATCATGCACCCGGGGGCCGAGTGCGTCGCGACGAGCGACACGCTGGAGACGGCTGCGCGCATGATGCGGGACCGCCACGTCGGCGCCCTGCCGATCTGCGGGCGAGACTACCGGTTGCAGGGCATCATCACCGATCGCGACATCGTAGTGAAGTGCCTGGCCGAGGGCCGCGATCCGAAGACGACCACGGCTGGCGACCTCGCCCGGGGCAAACCGGTCTGGGTCGACGCCAACGCCGAGGATGGCGACGTGCTCCGGCTCATGGAGGAGCACCACATCAGGCGGCTGCCGGTCATCGAGGAACAGCGAGCTCGTCGGCATGATCAGCGAAGCGGACCTGGCAACGCACCTGCCGGAGGCGAAGATCGCCGGGTTCACCAGGCGGATCTACTCGGCACCGCCGAGCCTGTAGCGGCAGATCTGGCGGCACGGGCCGTGCCGCCTCTCCCGGCACGGGCACGGCGTGACCGCCGAAGGCAGCACCACGCTGCCTGACTCCAGGCGTGCCATCGCCGTGCTCAGCACGCGCGCGATATCCGCCTGTCGTTGGCTGTGCCCATCTGGCTGCGCCGCGCTGGTCACGCATGGCCGGCTGTTCTGCCGCGGTTACTGCGCAACCAGGTGGATGGACGCGGGGGCACGGCACGCAACAGGATCGCTATGTCATGTCCTCCGGTGAAATGGCGGCCCGGCGATGGCCACCGGGGGCCGAGGAGCCGACGTGGCTGACCCGGGCTTAAAAGTCGGCGTGGCCGAGGCCGTCGAAGATGGCCATGACCACCGCGCCGGCCGCGCGCAGGCGCCTGTGGCCGGGGTCATGCTCCTGCCCTGACGGCAGCTCAGCGGCGGCCGCATCACCGGGCGGCAGCCAGGCCTGGCGAGACGGGTCCCACCGGTCCAGCCGGATCTCCGCGACCAGGCCCTGCTGAGCGAGCACCTCCCGCGCCATGTCCCCGGCGGTCGCGGCGGCATCCGCCGTGGCAGCGTACAAAAAGACGCCCGTCTTTCCCGCGGTAACGGAGACATCCTCACCGGCGCGGCTGCGCAGCAGGTCACAAACGGAATCAGCGAAAGCCGGCTTCCCGGAAGCCAGCCGGCCACAGGCGGTCAGGCTCACTCGCCATTCTTCATCCACGTTGCAAGCTTATGCCAAACGCATGCCCCAGGCACCTCACCATCATGCGCTCAGTGCTTGTCCGCGTACAGAATTACATGATCTGTGCGTAGTTCCCGCACGTTCTGGCGCATCATGGAACCGTTCAGAGTCGGCGTTATACGGGTGATCGAAGATCCGATCACTGAACTGCCCTGCGAGTGAGGTTGGCTAGCCTACCTCGGGTGCGCCCGCCAGCTCATGCGCCGGAGCGGTGCGCAGGTATCCGTCCCGGGCGCCGGGTTCGCCCAGCGCGAGTGATCCCGCCAGCCATGCGCGGTCTCCGCGCGTGTGGTCGGTGGCGATAAACGGCCTAGCAAGAGGAGTGATCGCGCCCCCCGCGGGGTCGCTGTCGTAGGGGTACCCGCCCCACGCGAGCGCTCGGCGTGGGTTTGGATGGCACCAGAAGGCATCAAGGACCCGGTGCACGAGCGCGCGCAGGTCATCGGGCGGTAGTCCCCGGCCGGGGTTCAAGCGCCTCAGTGAATGCGAAGAGCACCGACCGGTACAGCCCGAGTCCCCACGCGTCCGCCACGTCGTTTCGGGGGGAGGGCAGTTCTGGCCGGATCGTCCCGTCGGCATCTCGCCGATAACGAGCGCCGCTTGACCTCAGCCCAGGCCGCACGCTGGACCGTGGCCGTCCCGGTGGCCAATGCCGCCGCGGACACCGCCAGGCTGGCCCGTGATCCGGCGGACCCCGAGGGCGAGTAGTCGGCAGGGCCAGCAACGACCAGGGCGGCGGCGAGGCCGACCCCGATGGCAGCAGCCGCTACCACGCCGACGACGCCACTGATCAGGGCTAACCGGGCAAGCGCCGTGCACAAATCCGTGCCAACTACAAGCCAAAAGGCCGGTTCTCTGTTCGAGAACCGGCCCTCACCTTGGTAGCGGGGGTAGGATTTGAACCTACGACCTCTGGGTTATGAGTGCAGTCGAAGCGTTCATACAGCTCCTTGAAGCACTCGATATTTTGAGCTAATCTGCTGGTCAGAGGCTATCATCGGTGTCGTTGGACACCGGACGATGACTGCCCATGACGAACGGTTCTGCTGCCATGGTGCTGCCATCAAAGCCCCCAGGAGGTGCTTGAGATGGGCTGGACAGTACGACGAGCCACCAACGGCGGCAAGGAACGCTGGCGCGCTTGCTACCGCGACGTGCGAGGCGTCACTCAGTCCGCCGGGACGTACTCCACTGAGGCGAAGGCCGAGAAAGCATGGCAACGGGCAGAGGCCAGAGCCGCCTTGGGACGCGCGGGCGACCCCCGGCGCGGCAAGCAGAAGTTCGAGGCCTACGTCACCGACAAGTGGCTGCCGAACCACGTGATGGAGGTGTCCACCCGGGAGGGCTATACGTACCAGATCGCCAAGCACGTCACGCCCTGGTTTGGCGGGATGCGCATGAACGCGATCCTGCCATCCGATGTTCGGGAGTGGATCACGCACCTCGGAAAGGAAAAGGTCTCGCCCGCCACTCAGGAAAACCTGCGGAACATTCTCAGCGCGATCTTTACGACAGCCCTTAACGATGGCGTCATATTCCTGCATCCTTGCGAAAGGCGTGAAGACACCTCCAGTTCCCGTGGCGCCTCCGGTTATCATTAGCCCGGAGCAGTTCGATGCAATCTATGAAGCGCTCGACGATGATGATTTCAAGCTGCTGGTCGAGTTTGAAATCGTCAGCGGCCTGCGCTGGGGCGAACTCACGGAGTTGCGGGTGAAGGATCTTGATTTCAAGACGTGCATCCTCACCGTGTCGCGAGCAGTCGTCCAGGTCAACCCGAAGTACCATCCCGAGGGCAAGCGGTTCCATGTTAAGCAGTACCCCAAGGACGGGGAGATGCGCCGGTTCAAGGTCGATAAGCAGGTGATACAGAAGATCGACGGGCACGTGAAGGCGAAGGGCCTCAAGCCCGACGACCTCCTGTTCGAATTGCGCCAGGAACTGGAGGCCCAGCCTAGGCTCTCGGTCCTGCCTGACCCTAAGGAGCTAGGAAAGACCGTTCCCAACGAGAAAGGAAACCGCTACGACCACGGCACCCTGAGCGCGTATTCGGCTGGGAACTGCCGTTGCGAATACTGCCGGGGAGCGTATGCCCTCTACCGCCGCCAGCGCCGATCGGCGGGCAAGGACGCGCCACGGCGTCCCCGGCTCGTCGACACCGATGGGCACATCCCGCGCGACTGGTTTCGCGAGCACGTTTGGCAGCCGGCCGTGTCCGCCGCCAAGATAGAGGCACCCGTCCAGGCCAAGCACCTTCGGCACGCTCACGCCTCCTGGCTCCTCCATGGCGGCGCGGATCTGCAGGTGGTCAAGGAACGGCTTGGTCACCGTAGGATCTCCACCACCGAGCGCTACCTCGGAACGCTACCAGAGGTCGATGAGACCGCTCTGGACGCTTTCGACAAGATCCGCAATCGCGGGAAGAGGAGCGCCTGAGCAACGGGCCATGAGGGTGCTCAGCGTCCCCACGCAGCCAGCAACAGGAATCCAGTCCGGCAGTCCGGATCCGCCGTGACCGGCACGACGGGCAGCTCGTCAGCAAAGAAATCGTCCACGCCCTCGCCAGCCTGACGGAAGGCAAAACGGACGCGGCGGCCCCTGCCCGCATCGCCCACGGCCAGTGGGGCATCGAGTACGTCCGCTGGATCCGCGACACTGTTACGCAGAAGACGCGAGCACCGGATACCCGGAAACGGGCCGCAGGTCCTCGCTGTACTCCGAAATCTCGCCATCTGCCTGCTCTAACTATCAGGCACGGACACCCAATAGGTCCCGTTACCTCAAACCGGTAGGCCCCCGGGATGCTCAGCGGGAGCGCCCAAGCGGCGGACGGTCAGTTCGATCGGCGACTGATAGCCCCGGGTGCTGTTGATGTTGCGCCGCAGCGCCTGATTGAGGTCTGCGACGTCAATGGCTGCCAGCCCGCCAGAGCGGGAGGCTGCCGCCTCGCACATGAATGCCATGTCATTCATGCACCCCAGAACGGTACGATCGGCGTTCTTGACGAGGATGATGCTGGCCGGGTCCGGGCTGCCGAACGTATCCGCAGGCAACTGCTCGCGGAGCAGTTCACGGCTGAGCAGCCCGGTGACCAGGTACCCCGGGTCACGCAGCCCGGCAGCCCGCACGTCAGGTTCGAAGACGGTGAACAGTGTCGCGGCGTGGGTGAGAAGCAGGCACTTGCGGCCGCTCAGCCACATTAGGTTCGCGTACCAGTCCTCGCCGTCCGGCGCGCGCTCGATGAGTTCCTGCGGCCGGATCACTGTTAGGAGCTTCTTCGTGCACCGCAGGATCACCAATCGATCCTATGGCGGTGCCGCTCTCTGGCAGGCCGGCGTGACAGACTGCATTCTCATCACGAGATGACGTCGCGGTAGCGGATCTCAGGGACCTCGCCTGAAGGCGGAATGGCCTGCGGTACACGTGAAGGCTGCGATCCCCACCCTGGCAGGATGGGCGGGAGATCAACCAGTCCCTCCGGCGCGGGCGGCATCGGGGCGCTGCCGTCGTCGCCGTTCCAGCCGCGGCCGTACTGGTCGGGGATGTCGCCCCACCCCCAGAACGGCAGCGGCCTGTCCGGGACGATGCCCAGCGTCTCCATGGGATCCGCGAGCTTTGGCCCCACGGTGCACAGGTGCTGCCAGTTGTCGCCCAGGTCGAAGACGTAGGCAAACTGCTCACCCAGCCGGAGCCTGCCGAGCCTGGTCCTGGCCCCGTCGAGCGACCCCTCTGGCTCCTCGCCGTCCCACCAGCGATGCGGGGTGACGACCGTACCGTCGGCCAGGGCGAACTCGTGCAGGTGGCTGCGGTCCCACCGGGCGAAGGCATCGTCGATCGCGGTGGCCAGCTGCTCGAAGGTCACTGAACGGGAGGCGATCAGCCCGGCCGTGGCCACAGGTCATCAGTATGTGAGCCATGCACCAGTTCGACAGTAATCGCCAGATGCGTACGGCCCACCGGAACCCCCCGTGATCGCGGTAGCCGACCTGACTGTAACGGCGCGAGCCTACCAAGCTGTCCCGCGCCTGCGCAGGCAACAGTCGGACCCGGACGCCATCTCCAACGACATCGTGCGCTGACTCGGACGAGGAGGCTTAACTCGCCTAGACAGGGCTAAGCTTATCTGTAGTCCACTACAGATAACATGAGTAAGACACTACCGGTTGACAACGATGGCCGAGAGAGTTAACTTAAGTACCTGAAAGCGGATGCTCTCCCGCAAGTGCGGGATCAGAGAGCGAGAAGCCAACCGGGACCGGAGGACCTGTGGTCAGCCACAGAGATAGCCGTGCCCCGGGCGGCATGCAGAGCAGAGGCGGACCCGGGGCGCACATCAGTGAGTTTACCCGGTAACCCGCCTGGAAGTAACCCCTCGCTCAAGTCCCGGGAGGAACCGCCATGACCTGCACACCACCACCGTGGTTCCGCCGGATCTTCTCGGCACCTCGCATGAACCCGTACCTACACGCCGCAGCAGGTGAGAGTATGCATGCGGAGGAACTATACCGGTGGAATCTGCAGGTATCGGAGGCGTTCCTCCCTGCCCTGTCCTGCCTGGAAATCGCTCTCAGGAACGCGGTCCATGATCAGCTTACGGCTAAGTACCATCGGCCTGACTGGTGGGCTGTCGCGCCACTAAACGGGCATGACGCAGACAAGGTACAAAGCGTTGCCCGGGACATCCAGTCCAGGAGGAGGGGCATCCCCGCGCCGGACGACATCGTGGCAGAACTGTCCTTTGGCTTCTGGGTCTCCCTGCTTAGCCGCCAGTACGACCGGTCGCTGTGGCACTCCTCTCTTCACTTGGCCTTCCCCGGCTACCGCGGGGATCGCCATTCGCTGCACGACAAACTCGACTCCGTCCGCCGGTTTCGCAACCGAATCATGCATCATGAGCCAGTGCACCATCGGCACCTGGCGGCAGATCACGTGAAGATCTACACGCTCCTCGGCTACATCGAACCCGAGGCCGCCGCCTGGCTGGGAAGGTTCGACCGTGTGCCAGAGGTACTCGCTGTGCGACCTGGACGTGGAAACCATGCCGCCTAAGCGCACTTCTGCACTCAGTCCAGTCCTGCAGGCGTTCGATCGCGTAAGAGACACCATCGACGCATCGAGGTTTGGCCTCATCGCGCTAACGCTTGTCTTCCTGCGCAGCTCTTCCGAAGATAACTGGGACAGCCTTCGATCCGCGCGTCCGAGTGACGTGGCCTGGCGGATGCGGAGCCTGGAACATGGCCTCGGGCCAGTAGCCGACAGCACTGCGGCCAGCATGCGCGATTTGCCGGATGCCGCACTAGTGGAGATTATCTACGCCGTCGAGTCAGTGGCCCAGAAGCTGGGCAATGAGTCGACGTTCCAGTTGGTCCTGGAGGAACTCGGCTCCCCTCGGGACATGGTTCTCACCCCTGCCTCTGTCGCGAGCGTTCTGGCGGGCACGATCGACCTATCGGGCGCGTCCACCGTGTACGATCCGTTCTGCCGTGCTGGCGAGCTGCTGGTGGCAGCAGCCAAGCGAGCTGGCAACGCGAAGCTCGCCTTCTACGGAGATATGCCAGACGCCGAGTCGCTCGCGATCGCTCGGATGAACATCCGATTGCACCAAGTCGACGGCATTCTGGGGCAAACGGATTTCAGCGTGGAGGCCCCCATGCCAGGGCTGGATTACCAGCGTCTAGAGGCGCGCCAGTTCTCCCGAATCCTCAGTAATCCTCCCTTTAACATCCGCGACTGGACCCGCACCTACCGTGGATACTGGCGTTACGGCGAACCCCCTAAGGGCAACGCGAACTTCGCATGGCTGCAGTATGCCGTGGAGCGACTCGAACCCGAAGGCAGGGCCGCCATCGTCATGGCGAACAACGCTGCCTTTAGCACGAACAGCAGCGAGAAGAACATCAGGATGCGGATGGTCCAGGACGGCTGCGTGGAAGCGGTGATCTCCCTACCCTACGCACTCTTCCGGGGAACCGGTGTGCCCGCCATGGTCTGGCTGCTCAGCCCACCTGGCACCAGGCGGGACGAGGTCCTATTCATTGACGCGTCCGAAGCCGGGCACATGGCAGGCCGCACCCTCCGGGAACTCGGCGGATCCGAAGTCAGCGAGATCGTCCAGGCGGTCGAGAATTGGCGAGCAGGCCACCCATCACGCACACCTGGTGAGACGATCAACTGCGCTGCCGTGGCACTCCCAGAGATCAGCGACCAGGATTACAGCCTCAACCCCTCCAGCTTCATAACACAGCCGTACATTCCACCTAGCCCTGCGGAAGCGATGCCGAGAATCCAGCAGCTCTTGGCCCGGTTGGAAGCCGAGCACGAGATGGCGCGTGATCAAGACTCGCAAGCCATGCAAGCAGTGAGGGATATCCTGCCGTGAACTCGCTCATCGGGGCCGTCCCGCTCAACTGGCCGCAGACCCAACTCGCCGATATCTGCGACCTAGTACCCGGTACCCCCACTGAGGATGCCGCAGACGGCACGATACCGGTCCTTAAGCCAAAGAACCTGATCCGGAGCAGGCTAACGGGTCCGACCGACACCGTAAGCGCCTACGCGGCGGAGCAACTCGATCGCTACCGGATCAGGAGCGGAGACCTACTGTGCGTCCGCACTGGCACGGTCGGCAGAATCGGCCTCGCCACGGCAGAGCAGGAAGGATGGATTTTCGGAAGCGGCCTGATCCGGATCCGGGCGAGGCGATCCGACGAGATCGACACGCATTTTCTTAGCTTCTACTTCAGCCATCCTGCAGTCTCGAACTGGATCGCAGGCAACTCGCGGGGCACCTCAGTCCCTAGCATCAGCAGCCAGGTTCTTGGAAAGCTACCGGTCATCCTTCCGCCACTAACAACCCAGCGGTCCATCAGCGTCGCTCTTGGCAAGCTCAACGACAGCATCGCGGCTCACCAGCGGATCAGTGAGACAACGGCCGAGCTCCGTGACACTTTGCTGCCGCTGCTGATGTCCGGAAGATTTCCTGTGCCGTAATACCAGATGGTAGATCGCTCGCCCCTCCATCGCGGGCAAGTGGGACTCGCTACCTTGCCCTTGTGACGGCGTCAGGAGTCTGGCGCCGTATACGGTTGAGGGCATGCGGGCACAAGAGGGCACCTTCCGGGGCCTAATGACTCAGGACCGCCAATTTCGGGTTCCTCTGTACCAGCGCCACTATCGGTGGCGCACAGATCAGCAACGCGCGCTCTGGCAGGACATCCTCGAGCAGTACCGAGCGCTCGCTAGCCCGGACAGCGATGTGCCGCGCCACTTCATCGGCAGCGTGGTGGCTGTCGAGGCCGAGGCGGACCCATTGCATGATTTCCGCGACTTTCGCGTCGTGGACGGCCAGCAGCGCCTCACCACCCTTTCGGTCGCCATCGCCGCACTGCGAGATGTCGCTGCCGAGGACGAACCCTCGCAGTTTGACCGCTTCAACGCGAAATACCTGGTCAACACCACAGAGCCTAAGTCCTCGGACCGATGGGCCCGGCTGGTGCCAGGTGAGGAGGACCAGTATGCCTACTGGACCGTGCTCACTGACCCCGCCAGCGCCTCCGGGCACACCGCTATCGGCAACGCGTACCGCTTCTTCCTCAAGCAGATCACCGAGCTACGCGACGTCGGCGACCTGCAGGCAGAGCGCCTGGCCACCACGATCGGCGACCGGCTCTCGCTCGTATTCGTCACCGTCAGTGAGGGTGAACGCCCGCACAAGATCTTCGAGTCCATTAACGCTACCGGCGTGGGCCTTAGCCAATCCGATCTGCTGCGCAACTATCTCTTCATGGCGCTCGGGCAGCGCTCGAACAATGTCTACGCACGGCACTGGCGGCCGCTCGAGCGCATGTTGGGAACCGAGGGCCTGGAAGGACTCGTGCGCGACGACTTGCAGTCATCGGGCGAGTTTGTCAGGCAAAACGAGGTCTACCGAACTGCCCGTAATCAGCTCGAACCCAAAGCCACCGACCTCGACGTACTCGAGCAGCACGTCAAGTCGCTGGCCAGGCGTGGCGCGTACTACGCCCTTTTTCTCCAGCCCTCAGACCCGCACGGCTCTGCGGAGCAGCTAGGGCTTTCCGCCAGAACCCTGCGTCACCTCGCCTTCCTTCGTGCCTGGGGCGCGAGCACGGCGTACCCGCTACTGCTGCATATCTACAACGAGGTTGACGCTCTCCACGCCACCCACCAGCAGGCCGAGTCCTGCTTGGAAGCGATCGAGTCGTTCATCGTCCGCCGCTACCTGGCCGCCGTACCGACCAACGTGCTCAACCGCCTGTTCATCCAGCTAATCAACGCGCTGCCCCCCGGCGAGCCGATTGACGTCGCACTGCGACGCGAGCTGTCGCGGGACAATCGATGGCCCGACGACGATCAGGTCCGTGAGAGCGTCGCCACTGTCCACTACTTCGCCCACGGCCGCGCTCACCAGCAGCGTTTGGTCCTGCAGCGCCTCGAGTCGCACCTGCGCGCGGAAGTGGATCTGGACTTCAATAGCGCCAACTTGTCGATCGAGCACATCATGCCCCAAACGCTCAGCCCCGAGTGGAAGGAACAGCTGTCCGGCGACGGACACGATCCCCAAGATGTCTTCGACCGGCTCGGACACACGCTCGGCAATCTCACGTTGACCGCCTGGAACTCCAAGCTCTCCAACCTGCTCTTCGAGCGCAAGCAGGAGATCCTCAGCACCTCCGAACTCAAGCTCAACGAGGCGCTCGCCAACGCCACCCACTGGGGCGTCAGGGAGATCGAACAGCGCAGCAGTGCGTTGGCGGACGCTGCCAACGCACTATGGTCGGCTCCCATTCCGGGCATCGTCACCCCCCACCACGGGTTCGACTGGGCGCGTGTCGACCAGGCCGTCAACGCCCTGCCGGGGGGCAGCTGGACCTCATATGGCGACCTCGCCGAGCTCGTTGGCACCGCTGCCCAGCCGACCGCCAACCACGTCGCCAGGGATCCCAACCTGGCGTACGCCTACCGGGTCCTCAACGGGGACGGCTCCGTTAGCTCCAACTTTCGCTGGGACGACGACTCCGACACCCGCGACCCGATGGAGGTACTGATCGGTGAGGGTGTCGAGTTCGACGAGAACGGGTGCGCCAGCCAGGCGCAGCGACTCCGCCCCGCCGAACTCGACGCGCTTCTGGATCCAGAACCGACCGCCGGCGCGCAAACCGGATCGTAAGCCGATGTCGTCAGCGAATTCGAGCCGTCGCCGCGCGCGACCGCTGCGGGGAGTGTAGCCACTGCCGTTAAACTCATGTGAGTCGGATCGTTCGGCCACGCTGGCGAGACGGGAGGGATGCTCACGTGCCTGACTACGTGCCTCACCCGGATGGGCTGCTCGCCCGGCGGCTGGACTACCTGTTCCGGACCGTTCACCCGGCGGTGCGGAAGGGCTTTACGCCCGCCGAGGTGGCCGCCGCCCTCAACGAGGCGGCCGGTGAGCGCGTCACCAGCGGCACCTACCTGTGGCAGCTGCGCACGGGCCGCAAGGACAACCCCACCTACAAGGTGCTCACCGGCCTGGCCGACTTCTTCGGCGTCTCGCCGGCCTACTTTTTCGAGGACAGCGCCGTCGGGCGCGGCGCGATGCCGCCCGAGGTGGTGGCTGCCCTCCAGGACGACACCGTGCGCGACATCGCCTTGCGGGCCGCGGGCCTGTCGGAGCGTTCCCTGGAAGTGATCGCGGAGACGGTCAGCCTGGCCCGCGAGCGCGATGAGGCGCGCCGCCGGGGCGCTCGCCGCCCGCGCGGGCAAGCCAGCGAGCCCGCATGAGGTTGACACAGCATTTCACTTCAGTTTGAATTTCTGTAGAGGCCCGCGCCTCGCCCAGGAGGCGGCGGGCAGGCACAACCGGGACTTACAAATCGCTCCCCCGTCCCCCGACGAACGGAGCGATTCGCATGCCATCCGGCAGCCCCTCACAGCCCTCCCCTTCCCCGCGCGGCAGGTGCGCGCGCCCGCACCGCAACCGCGCGGCCTCTGGCCCCCAGCCCTGGATGTGGGACGCGGCATGCGCGTTCGCCGATCCGGACCTGTTCTTCCCCCGGGAGCAGCGCGATCCCAGGACCAGCGAGGCCAAGCGCGTCTGCGCGCGCTGCCCGGTCAAGAGCGAGTGCCTTGACTACTCCTTCGCCACCCGGGAGGAGTTCGGCATCTGGGGCGGCCTCGATGAGTGGGAGCGCCGCGCCCTCCTCGACCAGCAGCGGCGGCGCGGCGGCGAGACCCCGGCACCCGGGGTGTCGCATGATGGCCGCCAGCGAGAACGTCCTCGCCACTCCAGCGGCGAACAAGGCCATCCGCCATTCCCGCCCAGGGCGGCACCCCCGGTGAACCGGCACCAGAATGGCCTCCTCCAGTCCGCGCTCACGATGGCGGCCCGCGGCTGGCACGTGTTTCCGTGCGCCGTCGGCGGCAAGCAGCCGGCCCTGCGCGGCAACTGGCAGCACCACGCCACCATCGACCCGGCCCGGATCCGCGCGTGGTGGGCGGCCAGGCCGTACAACATCGGCCTGGCGTGCGGCCCTTCCGGCCTGGTCGTGGTGGACCTGGACGTCCCCAAGGAACCCGGCCAGCCGAGCGGCGTCATGGCGCTGGCCAGGCTCTGCGCCCAGGCAGGCCAGCCGTGTCCCTGGCCGACATTCTCCGTGTCTACCCCGTCCGGCGGCCGGCACCTGTACTTCAGGGCACCGGCTGACCCGGTCCCGAACTCCGCCGGCCGCCTCGCTCCCCTGGTCGACATCCGCGCCAGCGGCGGCTACGTCGTCGCCCCCGGGAGCCAGGTCGGCGGCCACCTGTACCAGGTCCGCAACGCCACGACGCCCGGTCCCCCTCCCCGGCTGGATCGCGGACAGGCTGACGCCGCAGCCTCCGCCGCCCGTGCCCCGCCAGGCCCGCTTCACCGGCATCGAGCGAGGCCACCGCTTACGCGACGACAGCCCTCCGCGACGAGGCCCTCCGCGTGGCCACCGCGGTGGACGGCACCCGCCACGACACGCTCAACCGGGCCGCGTTCAGCCTCGGCCAGCTCGTCGGCTCCGGCCTCCTGCCCGAGCTCGCCGTCGTCACCTCCCTGACCGACGCCGCCCGGCAGTCCGGCCTCCCCGAGCGCGACATCCCCCGCATCATCCGCTCGGGCATCACCGCGGGCGCCCGCCACCCCCGCATCCCCCGCCACATCCCGCAACCCCGCGCGCCCGGCCCCCACCCCCGGACCCAGCTCCCGCGAGACGGCCCGCCTCAGTCACCCGGCCCGCGCATGGTCCTGTGAGCACCCCTGTACGCAACGGACCCGGCAAGACTCGCACTCGGCTACATGCCGGCTCCCCCAGCCGCTACCGCTGACCCGGGGCCGGGCCGGGACGGTGGCGGGCGGGTCCGCCGCTAGGGCGGCACCGCTGCGCAGCGCCTCGGCAAAGGCCCCGCCAGCCACCTGGCCGACGCCGTCCCAGGACGCTCCCACCAGGGCAGCATTCACCAGCGCCGACTTGTCCCAGAGTCTAGGCAAGCCCCGCCTGCCCGGCCCCGGCAACCGCCGTAGGATGCGGGAAGCAGTGAGGAGGACGCCATTCCGGCCACTATCGACGGTCGCCCGGTGATCAGCCGCGCGGACATGCACGCCGCCCACGGCGTCTCGGTCAAGAGCGCCTACCTGTGGTACCGGAACCGCGCGACGACCAGGCACCCCGAGCCGGCCGCGACGATCGGCAGGACAACTTACTGGTACGAAGACGAATGGCTGGACTGGTACCGGTCCTACCGCGACCGCAAGCTGGAAGGCCTGACCCAGATCGACCGTAGCGGCGCCTCCCGACGACCTGGTGGACGCGGCCGAGGCCGCCCGGATCATGGGCTACTCCGACCGGACCGTCATACACGCGAACCTGCGGCTCGGCTACTTTCCCCGCCCCGACGACTACGGCACGACCGCCAAGGGCAGGCGGTCACCGCGATGGCGGCGCTCGACTGTCTGGGAGGCCGCCGACAGCCGCACGGGCAGCGGCGGCGGGCGCCCGCCCGGAACGCCGCACCCGTCCCCCAAGCCGCACCCCTACGCGGGCGACGAGCGGCTAGAAGCAGTCCTGCGGCTGCTGCGCTCGGGCACCGAGCCATCGACGGCGGCGCTGGCCGAGCAGTGGCACGTCACCCAGCGCACCGCCGAGCGCATCGTGCGGGCCGCCCGCGCCCAGCTTCCGCGTAGCTGATCCAGCTCATCCCGACCCGTCCGATCGCAGCGAGTTGACCGGCTCGCTTTCAGATAGTAGATTTTCCTATGTCGGCATGACGGCAACCAGGCCGGCCTCCAGGACGACCCACCAGGCAAGGAGCAACGTGCCATGGCAGCACCAGCACCTCCGATCCGCCGGCAGCTCGTCGGCGGATCACTGCGCCGCTACCGCGAGGGCTTCGGCGCCACCCTCGCCGACGCCGCGTCGGCCCTCGGCTGCGACCTGTCCAAGGTCAGCCGGATCGAAGCCGGCGAGCGGGGCATCCGCCCGGACGAGCTGCGCCTGCTCCTGGCGGAGTACGGCGTCGACGACGAAGACGTGCTCGCGGCGCTCGCGGCCATCGCGGCCCGGCATGGCGCAGCCGGCTGGTGGCCCGGCCATGACCTGCCCGACAGCGCGTTCCGGGAGTACCTGGAACTGGAAGCGCTGTCCGCGCAGGCGTGCTTCTACGCTCCCCTGCGCGTCCCGGAACCGCTGCAGTCCCCGGCCTACACCGAATCCCAGAACGGGGCCACCACGGGCGCGCCCAGCCTCGCCGTCGAGGCGGTCCTGGCCCGCCAGGAGAAACTGCTAGACGGCACCCGCGCCGTCAAGGCGGTCATCAGCGAGGCCGCGCTGCTCCAGGCTGCCGGCCCGCCCGCGGTCATGCGCCAGCAGGCGGCCTACCTGGCAGCCCTGAGCGAGTCGGCCCAGGTCGACCTTCAGGTCGTCCCGTTGAGGACCGTCATCCACCCCGTTCCCGACCTCGGCGCGATGAGCGTCCTGCGGTTCGGCCAGCCCCCGGCCGGGATCAGCGTCGCGTACCTGCCGGGTGCCGCCACCGGGCAGCTCCTCGCGGGCGACGACGCCTCCGGCTACGTGCGCGCCTGGGAGCAGCTGCGTGCGTGCGCACTCACCCCGGGCGAGTCCGTCGCGCTGCTGCGGCGGCTCGCCACCCTCTAGGAAGCCGGGCGGGCTTGCCGCCGGGCAAGCCCGCCACTCCGGCAGTCCACGCGGCACTCGCCACTGCAAGGAGGACGCCGTGCTCAACATTTCCCGCCCGACCCGCCGACGCCGCAAGGCCGCCGAGCACCGGGCCGAGCCGCCACCCCCCGGCCCGGCACCCGGCCAGCCCCCCGTCACCGGCACCGGGTACGACGCTGGCCGTTGTTCGTGATCGCCTCGCCGGCGATGGTGGCCATCTGGTCAGGCTGGGTCAGCCTAGGCGAGATGTGCGGCTTCGGCCTGGTGCAGCCGTTCCCCGGGATCGTCGCGTGGCGCCTGAACACCGCCATCACGCTCCCCGTCGGAGTCGAGGCCTACGGGGCCTACGCGATGTCAGCCTGGCTCTCCCCGGCGACGCCGGGCACCGCCCGTTCGTTCGCCAAGTGGTCCGCCCTGGGCGCGCTCGCACTCGGCATGCTCGGCCAGGTCGCCTACCACCTGCTATCCGCCGCCGCGCAGGAAGTCGTCTTCGATGAACTTGATGATCGCGTCGAAGCTGAGCCTTTGGTGGTCAATGAAGCCAGGGCGGGCATAGGGACTGATCACGAGCGAGGGAACCCGGATCCCGTAGCCGTTCTGGTCGACACGGGGTGGGACGAGGAGCGCGGGTCGTAGAAGCCGCCCCAGTCATCCCAGACGAGGAAGATCGCGGTCGAGCCCCAGTCCGGGCCGCGCATCACGGTGTTGATCAGGTTGGTGACGTAGGCCTGGCCGTTGGCGATGTTCGCTGGCGGATGGTCGGAGTGCTGCTGGTCCGGGACCACCCACGAGACGGCAGGGAGAGTGCCGGTCCGGGCGTCGGCCAGGAACCGCGAGACGTTCTCGATGTTGCCCAGCTGGCCGTCCCGGCGGACATCCGTGAACGAGGGCAGCGGGTTCCAGATGTCGGGGCTGCCGACGCTGAGGGGAGCGGTCGCGCAGTTGGCGTTCCCGCCCTCGCAGTCGGGCTCGCCTCCGGGCGTGACGAAGTAACCCAGCTCACCCCGTCCTTGTGGAGCAGGTAGGTCAGGTCGGTCCAGGCGTAGTTGTAGGTAGTCGAGACCAGGCGGCTGAGGCGCGCGCGCTCTCGTGCGAGCCGCGCCCGGACGCGCCCACGACAGCGCGCCACCGCGGCGCGGGCGCGCGGGGGAGAGCCGCCCTCGAAGCCTTGGGATGGGTTCGAGGCCCCGGCCGATTGCCGGCAGGCCGCGAGTTGGCGGCGGGCGACCCGCAGGAAGCGGCGCATCCGCGTGGCGGCGCGGCGTGCCGATGGTCCCCGACGCCGATGATCTGCTGGGTCTGGTGACCGCCGAGCTCGGCGATACGTCGA
>CAVTLB010000029.1:0-42305 GCA_963735415.1 uncultured Actinomycetota bacterium
CCGAAAACGGTCATTCCCTCCGGGAGATCTCCCGGAGGGAATGACGGCCACGCTGGACCACAATCAGCGCAAAGGGAGCGCGCAGGTTAGCCCGCGCGACTGCCAGGCGTCTCCATGCTGGCGAAGGTGCGCCTGTAGGCGGTCGGGGTCGTGCGGAGCCTTCCGAAGTCAGCCCGCAGCGCGGCCGCGTTCCCGAAACCGCAGTCACGGTCGGTGGTCTCCAGCAGTGAGTGGGCTGCCCGCAGTCGCTGCTCCAGCAGCCACTGGGCCGGCGTCATCCCGGTCTCGGACCGGAACCGCCTGGAAAACGTCCGCCGGGACATGACGGCGCGCTCGGCGAGGTCCTCGACCGACGTGGGCTGGTCGAGGTGCGCCAGCGCCCACGTGCGCGCAGGCTCGGTCGTCTCGCCCGGCGAGTCGCCGTCGGCGGCCCTCGCGGGCGGCGGGATGAACTGCGCCTGCCCGCCTTCGCGATGGGGGCGATCACGGTAAACCGCGCCACCTCCGCGGCGGCGGCACCGTAGTCCCGGCGCACGACGTGCAGGCAAAGGTCCAGCCGGCGGCGATGCCCGCGCTGGTCAAGATGGAGCCCTCGTCCACGTACAGGACATCCGGATCGACTGCCACCATCGGGAACCGAGACGCGAGCCTCTTCGGCCGCGGGCCAGTGGGTGGTCACGCGCAGGCCGTCGAGCAGACCCGCCTCGGCGAGGACGAAGGCGCCCGTGCAGATCGACATGATCCGGGCACCGCGCAGGTGCGCCCGGATCAGCGCTGAGGCAACACCCGGGCAGCTGACAGCGGAGTAGCGTCGAGGCCCGGAACGACATCGTGTCCGCTTCCTGGAGCGCCTCCAGCCCCCGTTTAGCCACGATCGGCACGCCTGTCGAGGTCTCGACTCGGCCTTTGCGGAGGCCTGCGAGCCTCGAAGAGGTACCGGCCGCCCCCACGCTGGCCGCAGATCTGCGTCGGCGCGGCCAGGTCAAGCAAGATGACCGTCGGAAGGGCCAGGCGACGACTCGATGAAGGACTGGCACTAAAACGATGATAGTCGATTCTGCGCGGCTATCTCTCGCCGAGGTACCGGGCCTCAGCAGGCCCCGGCTGCCGAGGCAAGTCGACCGGACTTGCTTGGCCGGAAATCGATGATAGCTGGCTTCAGCGCCCCTCGCGGGATGACGGAGCCTTTGGCATTCTTTTAGGCACAGTGTTCTTGCTCTAGCACGCGTCCTGGAGTCAGACTCCACGGAACGACTGGTCGCTGGTTGCGGCCGGAACGGCAGGGCATGATGGCCGACGGGACCGCGCCCTTCTGATTCGACGCCTCAGCCCGTCGGCCGGGCCCGGCGTGTTCGACGGCCTGGTGCATCAGCACCGGCCGGCTGTGTCAGTCAACCGAGAGTATGAAGAGTAGGAAGGACTGTCCGATGGTGGACAACCGTCAGCGCGCCAAGGCCGAGACGTTCCGTGCCCTACACAGCGAGGGGATCTTCGTCCTGCCGAACTCCTGGGATGCAGGCAGCGCGGTCATGATCGCCGCTGCCGGGGCCCAGGCGATCGCCACCACGAGCGCCGGGGTGTCGTGGTCGCTCGGGAAGCCAGACGGAGAGCGCCTGAGCCGGACGGAAATGATCGACGTGATCGCCCGGATCGCGGCTGCCGTCGACCTGCCGGTAAGCGGGGACGTTGAGGGCGGCTATGGCGATGACCCGGAGGCGGTGGCGGCCACCGTGCGCGCCGTGATCGCCGCTGGCGCGGTCGGGATCAACCTGGAGGACTCGCGCAGCTCTGACGGGATGCTGCACGACGCTGAGGCCCAGGCCGCGCGGATCCGCGCCGGCCGGGCTGCCGCCGCCGAGGCGGGCCTGCCCGGGCTGGTGATCAACGCTCGGACCGACGTGTTCCTTTTCGGGATCGGGGAGCCCGCCGGGCGCCTTGACGACGTACTGGGGCGGGCTGCCGCCTACGCCGATGCCGGCGCAGACAGCCTTTTCGTCCCCGGCCTGCTGGACCTGGACACGCTGTCCGAGCTGACCAGCAAGGTCTCCCTGCCGGTCAACGTCATGGCAGGCCCCGGCGCGCCGGACGTGAACGCGCTGCGCGCGGCCGGGGTCCGCCGGGTCAGCGTGGGACAGGTGATCTCCCAGGCCGCCTACTCCCTCGCCCGCCGCGCCGCCGTCGAGGTCCTCACCGCGGGCACCTACGACCAGCTCGCCGGGGCCGACGACTTCGGCTCGATCAACGGCGCGTTCTCGTCCCGCTGAGCGTCAGGAGAGCATTACGACTACCACGGATGCGGTAACCGCCGCCAGGGAACGGCTCGGCCCCGTGGTGTCTGGCTCGGTGCCCTGCGGACCGCTGGCGCTAGCGCAGAACGCGACCCCGCCCGGCGCACCGAGACGCCTGGCTACGGCTCGCTGTGGACCGGCCAGAGGATCGGCGGCAAGGAAGCCTTCACCGAGTCCGCGATCCTGCTGGCCGCCACCTCGACGATCGTGGTCGGCATCGGGATCGCGGGCGTCTGGACCCGCCATCCCGCGGTGATGCCAGGCGCTGCCGCCACCCTCGGCAGCGCCTGGCCCGGCCGGTTCATTCTCGGCGTAGGCATCGGCCACGCAGCGACAGTCAACGCAAGCGCCATGGCCTACGAGAAGCCGCTCGACCACATGAGCCGCTACCTGACCGACATCGACGCCGCTGCCGACGACGGGCCCATCACCGAAGTAGCCGTCCCCCGGATGGCGGCGGGACTCCGGCCCGGGATGCTGGCCGCGGCCCGGGACCAGTCCGATGGTGCCTGCACGTACTTCGTCCCCCGCCGCCCACCCCGATGGCCCGGGAGGTCCTCGGCCCTGACCCGCTGCTGATCCCTGAGCAAGCGGTAAGCAGATCGAGGACGCCGACCGCCGGGACGAGCCAGCCGCCTACCGGGAGCGCGCCGAAGCAGCGCGGCCCTGGAAGATGCCGCCGACAGGGCCAAGGCTCACGCGCTCATTTCGGCGATGTGCTCGGGGACGCCGAGCTCGACTATGGCGTGCTTCTGCTCGTCGAAGGGTGGCCTCCAACGTAGCCGGTGAACCCGAAGATCGCGATCGTGCTCATCCCTGCCTCTTTCTGTAATCGTGGCAAGTACGAATAAAACTGTAGCAGCCACAGGTACAGATAGGTACGCTGTGGTTGTGGCGATCCCGAGGAACACCCAGTTCTCCGTGGCAGTCCACCTGCTCACACTGCTGGCGGACGCGCCGGGAGAGCCTCTCGACTCCCAGGCCCTGTCCATGAGCCCGGCGACCAACGCCGTCCATGTCCGCCGGGTGCTAGGACTGCTGCGCGAGGAAGGGCTGGTGCTATCCCGGCCCGGAGCACATGGCGGCTGGACCCTGGCCCAAGCTCCACGGGAGATCGATCTCGGCGAGGTCTGGCGAGCAGTGCACAGACAGGACGCGGTGCTCGGCCTCCACGCGCCAGACCCCGACTGCGCAACCGGTCGCCTGGTCTCAGCCAGTCTCCGAGCGATCGACCGACTAGCATTCGACGCGCTCGTCGCTGAACTGAGCCACGTCACCGTCGCCGACATACTTTCCGGCGCCGTCATAGCCGAACTGACACTCAAGCCGTAAAGCGCCATTGCCTGGTTCCCCCGGCACCGTCCCGCAACGCCCCGGCCGTGGACGTGGGCCGGTGAGGCTACTGGTGAGATCGCGTATTCAACTGTCGCGAGTTCCCCTGCCAGGTGGTGCCCGAGTCGTTCGGTGTTGTCCGGCTTATCTGAGCTGCTTGGGCACCGGCGGGGGCAAGCGCCTGGACGGCGACGACCATCTGGTGGTGCCGCCGCTGCCGGCCAGATACGTTCACCCGGCTTGATCATGCGGCTCTTCGCGCCACATCTCCGGAGGGCAGGCGGCACCCTGGCGCAGGACGGCGTTCGGCCCCGTTAACCGGGCCGACCTGCGCCGGGTGCCGGCTCAGCCGTGCTGCTCTGCGTGGGCGCCCAGGCGCACCAGGAACCGGCCCCAGTCGACGTTGCACAGCCCGAAGCACTCCAAAGCGGGGACCAGGCCGTGGTGGGTGAAGTTCAGGCGGCAGCCGTCCTCGGTCGTCGTCATCGTGAACGTGGGCCGGGTGCCCTCCCAGTCGGGATCAGGGGGCTGGACGTGACCTCCCAGGCCACCACGTCGGGGCGGCGGGCGGCCAGCACGTGCATCACCGTCGGCCGCTCCTCGGTGCCGAAGGTGATCCGCGGCTCGCCGTCGGCCTGCCCGGAGCCGGTCGTGGACGTGGCGCTCCACCAGGCGGTGACCTGGTCCGGTTCGGTCAGCGCCGTGAAGACCTCCTCGCGGGTCGCGGCGAGGGTGAGGGTTTGGTGTAGCTGTTGTCGCTGGTCATGGTCGGCTCCTTTTCTGGCGGCCGGTCCTGCGGCCGGCTGTGCTCAGTCGTCTGATTGGTCGCCGGGGAGGATGGCGGGCAGCCCGAGGGGGCGCATCGTGGCGGTCTCGAAGCGGGTCAGGCCGGTGATCTGCTCGCCGTCCAGGGTGAGGACGAGCAGCCCGCCGGCGCGCCACAGCCCGCCGGCGGCGTCGTGCATGTAGACGGCGAGGGCGGGCTGCCCATTGGCGCGGGTCTGGACGAAGCGGGCGCGCGGCACCAGCCGGAACGCTACCTCCGCCAGGAACGCCGCCGCCCGGTCGCGGCCCTGCCAGACGGCGGGCAGCGGCGGCATCGCGATCCGCACGTCCTCGGCCAGCAGGCCCACCACGGCGTCGACGTCGTGGGCGGTCAGCGCGTGGGTGAGCAGCCGCACCAGCCGTGCCTCGCCGGCAGTGCCGGCCGTGCTGCGCGTGGTGGCACGCGCAGGAGCATGCTCGCGCAGTGCTGCGCGCGCCCGGCTCAGCGTCATCGCGACTGCCTGTGGCGTGGAGCCGAGGGCCTCGGCCGCTTCGGCGGCGCTGAACCCCAGCACGTCGCGTAGCACGAGTACGGCGCGGGCGCGCGGCGACAGCAGTTGCAGCGCGGTGACGAACGCCAGCGACACCGCCTCAACTTGCTCGATCCGGGCTTGCGGGGCGGACGCGGGGTCTGGCAGTTCGTCCAGCAATAGGTCGGGATATGGCTGGAGCCAGGTGACGTCGGTCGTTCCGGTCGGTGCCGGCGCCGAGGCGGGCAGTTGGTCGGCCATCTGCGGCCTCCGGGAAGCGGTACGGATCAGGTTCAGGCAGGCGTTGGTGGCGACCTTGTAGAGCCAGGTGCGCACCGAGGCGCGGCCCTGGAAGGAGGCCAGGCCGCGCCAGGCCGCCAGCAACGCCTCCTGCACCGCGTCCTCGGCGTCGTCGAACGAGCCGAGCATCCGGTAGCAGTGCACGTGCAGCTCCCGCCGGTACGGGGCGACCAGGCCGGCGAAGGCCGCCTCATCACCGGAACAGGCCGCCTGCAGCAGGTCGGTCTCGGCCATGACTCCTCATCTCTTCCCGGGCGGCGGCTCCGCCGCTCCAGCGGTCCCACAGTGTCAGGCGGCGGCGAAGTGCTCCGTCAAGGGGGTGAGGTAGAAGGTCGGCCAGTTCGCGGCGATGTGGTCGTGCCAGTCGTCAGGCTCGCCGTGCTGGTCGATGGTGAGGCGGGTGCCGCCGTCTGCGGCCGTGACGGTGAAGGTGACGAGGGAGTACTGTCCCGGCTCCCAGCGAGGGAACCGCCACGCCTGCACGATCCGGGTGCCGGGGACCAGCTCGATCTGCCGCCCGGTCACGTTCCCGTCGAAGGCGGCGAACGCCTCCCCTTCGGCCTGGGCCGCCTTGCCGCTCATCCCTGACAGCGCCGACAGCGCTTCCGCGTCGGCGAGCACCTGGTAGACACGCCGCGGGTCGGCGGGAATGGTCGCCTGCTGGTGAATGCTCATGATCTCTCCATGTTCGGGTCATCTCGGTTTCACCTATGCAGACACCGGCGGCACCCGGAACCTAACATCGCCCCGAAACTCCTCGATACTGGTGTCGCGTATTTAACTGTCGCGAGTTCTCCCGTCGGCCCGCGCCCGGTTCGTTCAGTGATGTCCCGGCAGGGTCCTGCTGCGGGCTAGAACTGGCGTCGTCCGGAGGCGTGGCGGACCGACTTGATCAGGAGGCCGACGTTGTGCTCGTCGATGCCGGTGATGGCGTCGCCGAGGCTGACGGGCACCTGGTCGGCGAGGCTGGCGGCTAGTCGTAGCATGCGCTTCTCTCCGGCTGAGCTAGGGAGCCTCGCCGGCGTCCAGGGCGGTGATGGCGGCTTCCCAGTCGATCGCCGCCGTGACGCTGCCGTGGTGGATGAAGCAGGAGAAATCGTCACGTTCGAGCCAGGTGCCGTGGGCGATGATCAGCTCGGTGGCGGCCTCGAGCGCGTAGAGTCCTTCAGCGCCTCCGCGGAGCGCTGCAGGGAGCGACAGGACGGTCATGAGTCTCCTTCGCCTGCTGCCTGCCGCTTGTGGTCGCCGGGGGCGTAGCGGCTGAAGGTGCCGCCGGCCTGGGCGGCCAGCCTGGCGGTGGTGCCCTGGCTGTAGCTGAGGGCGTCGGCCACGACGGGCGCGGGCGTCTCCAGGACGTGCTGGCGGATCGCTGAGGTTCGCCCTGCTGTCGTGGGGATGCCGATCTCGTTGAGCAGCCTGGCGAGGTAGTCGGGGCGCATGGGCTGGCCGGCCCGGCGGCCCGGGAACAGCCATGCCGAGTTGGGGTTCGTCGCGGTCCTCATGTTGGTCCGGCCGCCGATCCAGCTGAGCAGGATGCCGGCGACGGGGCCGGGGACCGGGCTCGGCGAGTCGCCGAGCCGCAGGAAGACCTCGCCGTCCTCGCAGGTCACGTCGTCCACGGTGAGGCGGACGATGCGGCTCGCCGACTGTGCGTAGAGCAGGACGATGGCCGCTGCGGCCCGAGTCCGGAGAGGCAGGGCGTGGCCGGTCAGGACGCGGCCGAGGTGCTTGATCCGCTCGGGATCGGGCATGGGCGCCGAGTGGCCCGTGACCGTCTAGGGCAGCCGGAATCGCCCGGTCAGCTTGTTGGCCATGCACCACTGGAGGAAGGGCCGGACGGCGCTGCGGTGGTTTTCGCTGCTCCCGGCGTGCCAGGCGTCGATGTCCGCCTGGCGGCACCCGGACAAGGTGAGGCCCCGCCCGGAGAGCCACCGGAGGAACTCGGTGGCGCGCAGGACCTGGCCGACGGCGTAGCCCCGCGCGCCGGTGCTGAGCGGGTTCCTCTCTGCCCTGGCGCGGAGCCTGGGCAGTACTTCCCAGGTGGCGAAGCGCCGCAGGACCTGGGCGTGGCCGCTGTCGGCGACGGTGGCGATGTGGATGCCAGCCACCGCTCGAACGCGCAGAGCTGCTTGTCGGCGGCGGGGAGCACGCCGCAGGCCATCAGGAGGTCGCGCAGGTGGGAGGCGGCCCGCCAGGGCTGAAGGCCGTTGAACGCCTCATGGGTCAGCTGTATCTCTCCCCGGCCGAGGCGCCGCAGCAGGTCGTCGGCGGACCCGGACCGGCCCTGGCGCGGGTAGAGCCACGTCAGGCCAGACAACGGGGCAAGCTCGGGGCGGATGGCGCCGGTGCCGTCGTCGAGGAGGCCGGCCAGGCGGCCAGCGAATGCGCAGCGGGTGCAGAGCCGGCCGCCGTGAAGCTTTCCCTCGAACCCGCATCGTGCGCAGGTGAAGGACTGCGAGAATCCCGCGCAGCCGGTGCAGATGGCCGCCCCGTCGCCGGGTCGCCGCCCGGGAAGGATCCGCTCCTGGCCGCAGCCGGGGCAGGTTCCCCGGGCCCGGAGCGCACGGTCGAAGCACGTGCGGCAGACGTGCCCGTCGGGCCAGGCTCCCGCCTTGTTCCTGCGGAGGCCGCAGCGGCAGCACTCGCCGATGTACCAGCGCTCGTACTGCTCGTCGGTGGCGTAGGGGCGGCTCACTCGCCGTCCAGGATCCGGGCCGGGCGGGGCCGCAGCTTCGCGACGGCCGCAGCCGGCGCGGGGACGTCGCCGATGGCGGTCTTGCGGACGCCGGCGTTCTCGGCGGCGGTGGTCACCAGGTCGGCCGGGGTGCACTCCAGGATGTCGCACAGCGCCGACATCACCTGCAGCGACAATCGCGCTGATGTAACGGAGGCTGGATTGGCGAAGATCCGCAATCAATTATCATTTAAGAGCCATTCCTCTCACGTCCGCGATGGGGCATAAGTCCTCATATATCTGAATGCCGACGCAGAATTGCCGTTTCTTTCTGCGATGCATCCAAGGAGCGAGGAAACAGCCATGCGGCCTGCCCTGGTCCCGGCCGCCATGTAGACTAGCCCTTAGCGGGTCAGTTAGGCCTATTAGGCCCGGATGGCCTGTGCGCTCGAACTGCAGAATCCTCACCCGCGGGGGAAGATACGGAAATCTCACCACAAGGGAAGGTGCCATGCGAGCCGTCGCCGCTCGAGACCTTGACGCTGGCGTCGATGGAATCTCCCTGACCGACATGCCAATCGCGCCGGCCGCGACCGGACGCCGGGCGTGCCCGGGCACGAGCTGCCGGGTGGCGTCGCCGAGCTGGGGTACGGCACCCGGCACGGCCGTCGGCCAGCACGCTCGTCACGATCGCCGCCCCGCCGAAAGTCCGGCCCGAGGGCGGGAGGGCCGTCTTCTTCGTTGTCGAGACCCACCGTGCCCGGCTTGCGGGCCTCGCCCAGCGACTCCGGCACGGGCGGCGGCTCAAGCCGATCGTCGGGGCCATACGGACACCGCCGGAAGCCCCCCGCCGCGTTCGCCCCGACTGGCGCGCCCGCGGCAAGGCGATCATCCAGGTCACCGAAGGCTGAAAAGGAGAGGAATCATGTGCAGAATGCGCGTTGCCGGCAGCATTCTGGCTGTCAGCATGGTGGCCACGGCCGCCGCAGGGTCAGTTGCCGCCGTGGCTTCGCAGCAACCGCCCGGGACGCCGGCTTCGCAGTATCCCTCAGAGAAAGTGTTGCTGAAACAGCCACTGCCGAATGTCAAGGGCAAGACATTCACATCGGAGATCGTATACTTCCCGCCCAATGCGCGCGCAGTGCCGCACCGGCACGGCTCGGCGTTCGTTTACGCCTACGTGCTCGAGGGCACTGTGCGCAGCCAGCTCGCCGGCGGGCCAGCGCGTACCTACCACCAAGGCCAGGAATGGGTCGAGCCGCCGGGCGCGCACCATTTGCTCGCGGAAAACACCAGCGGGGCAAAACCCGCGGAGCTGCTAGTCATCTTCATCTCCAACACGGGAGCCAAACTCAAGGTCAACGATCACCCATAGCGGCGGGTGCTCCGTTTGGCCGCGGCGCTGACCACGCCGCACGCCCAAGGCCCGCGCTCCGGGACCTTGATCTCTGCCGCCGACGGTAGGACAACATCACGGCGACGTACTACGGCTGCCGTGTCAGACGGCCAATCCAGCGCCGCCGGACACCGTGATCTCTTGCCCGGTGATGTACGCGGCTCCGTCCGAGGCCAGGAACGCGACGGTCTCGGCGATGTCCTCGGGCCTGCCGAGGCGACCGAACGGGTTACTCGCCGCCATGCCGGCCAGCATCGCGGCGACCTCACCGGATCCCAAGCCGGGTGCGGCCCGCATCATGGGGGTGTCATGGTCAGCAGCGCGCCTCGTGACCCAACTGTGAGACTGTTGCCGGTCGGGCTGCGCGTCGCCCCCGATGCCCACGGTGACAATGACCGAAGCGCCGTCGGACAGCAGCGGCAGCGTTTTCACCAGGGTGAAGAACTGTCCTTTGGTGTTGACGGCGAACGCGTCGTCGAAGGCGGCCTCGTCGCAGGCGTCCAGCGCCGCGGGACGGTCGACGCCGGCGTTCAGGAACAGCGCTGTCAGGGTCCCGACCTCCCCGACTGCGCCCGCGCCAGCAGGAACTCGTCCAGGGCAGCGCGCGTACACGGCCGCGGGACCCGGGTCCGCGCACGGCCGCCGATACCGCCGTCCGGCCGGGCTAGCCGGAGCCGGCTGCCCTGCGCCGGCCCGGGAGTTCGGCGAGCAAGGTGGTGCCTTCACACGGGCGGCTTCGCACGCGCAATGTCCCGGCGATAGCCGCGACACGGTCGTTGAGGCCGGCCAGGCCAAAGCCGCGTGTACCTTCAGCGCAGGGGGCAGGCCGCCGCCGCTGAGGATCGCCGGGTGGAAGCCGCGCGTACTCGCGCAGCTCAACAACCGTGCTCGCGAGCCCGGCCGCTTCCCGGCCGAGCTCGGCCCGAAGGTTCCCGAGTCCGGGCGGCACCGCTGTGATCACCAGAGAAACCTGTGCCTGCGTTGCCATTATGGCCACAATGCCGTCGACGGCGCCGCACCTTCACCGACAACCCGGCTGTCCTTCAGTCTCTGCCGCCATACCACCCGCCGGGATCGCAGCAGCGCAGGTGCTGGGCCGGGGTGACGCTATTGCTGCTGTGCGAGCCACTCGTCGAAGGTGGTCGGCGCGATGCGGGCGCCCTCGCCGGGCAGGAGCGCGTCGCCGGCCATCTCCGGGCCGAACGATGGCGATGACCACGTCGGCACGAGCTTGGCCGCGTGCCCGCGCGCGTCGTTGGTGCGCCGGGCCATGTCCACCAGGTCCTGCGGCTCCGGGCCGGCGACATCGCGGTAACGCCCCTGCGGCGCGCCCGTGGCGATCTCGGCGAGGATGCCGGCCACGTCCGCGGGCGCGATCGGCTGGACGAGCAGCGGCGGGATGGCGGCGACGCCGTCCCGCTCGGTCCAGCTGGTCACCGTCGCGGCGAAGTCATGGAACTGCGTGGCGGGAACGATCGTCCACGGCACCGGGCCCTCGGTCACGAGGCGCTCCTGCTCGCGCTTGCCGGCGTAGTGCGCGTTCCCTTCAACACGATCGACGCCGACGATCGAGAGCAGCACGTGGTGACGGACACCGGCCCGTTCCTCGGCGGCGAGCAGGTTCCGGGTGATGGTGCCGAAGTACGCCACCGCGTCGTCCCGGTCGGCTGCCTCGTGGCTCGTGGCGTCGATGACGGCCTCGACGCCGGCCAGGGCGGCGTCGAGGCCGCCGCCGGTGGTCAGGTCCACGCCGAGCGAGCGGCTGACGCGCACGACCTCGTGCCCGGCCCGCTCCAGGACGGCGACGGTGCGGGACCCGATGTTCCCGGTGGCCCCGGCAACGGCGATTCGCATGGTCCTCATGGTGATCTCTCCTCTGTCTCGCGTGTTGCCGCCCATGCTATCTCGGACTAAAAAGATCCCCGATATCTGGGATAGCATCGGGATCATGAAGCTGCCGGCGAGTACGGAATGGCTGTTGCACTGCGCCGCGTCGCTGGCGCAGCTCGAGGCAGGGGCTACCGCGTCGGCGGCACAGCTCGCCCAGTACTTCGACCTGCCGGCGGCCTATCTCGCCAAGCAACTACAGGCGCTAGTCAAGGCGGGCGTGCTGGCCGCAACGACAGGCCCGCGCGGCGGGTTCCGGCTGGCCCGGCCTGCTTCGGAGATCACGCTCCTGGAGATCGTCGAGGCAGTCGGCGGCGCGTCGTCGCCGTACGAGTGCCGCGAGATCCGGCAGCGGGGACGGGGGGCACTGCCCGCTGAGGAGTGCCAGAACCCCTGCATCCTCGCCGAGAAGATGGCCGAAGCCCACCAAGCCTGGCGAAACAGCCTCGCCACGACCTCGCTCGCTGAGATCATCGCCTCACTGCCCCCGTCAATCCCACCCCGTACCCGCTTGCGCCTGACCGGAACGCCGTAGCTCATCCGCCGCTGCTGGCCGGCGCCCCAGACGTCCGATCATTGGTCTAGGGACAGCATGCCGACTGGTCTAGACCAATGACGCTATGCGAAGGCCGGGGAGTTTGTCGAGGTCAGCTCATACGAACGCTACCGATTCGGGGGACAGGCTAGTGACGAACGGGTGTACTCGCTGCCCGGCGCGTCGCGACGGGTCGGCCGCCAGGCCGCACGCCCGGCGCGGACGCATCCGGGCGCGGCGGCGCGCAGCGCCGTCGCCTTGATTTAGTACGGCTCAACTCGGCAGCAGTTCGGCTTTGCGTGGCGAGCACACGACGAACTTCGATGGCTTTGATGGCAACGATCGTCTGCGCCGCACCGCAGCGCTAGTCTCTTGTGGTGCCTCCGACGCTTTGACCAAGTGGACCAGCACGAGACGCCAGCGGCTAAGCATGGTATGGGGTTTCAGGGACCAACTCCCCCTGCCGCGACAGCAAAGACAGGCAGACATGATGCTTGTTGTTAAGCTGGCGTCGGAATTTCAAGGATTCGCGCGAGATCTACACGATCAGGCCGTGGAATTCCTAGTTTCCAGCACGGCGACAGGAAATCAACGGCTTGCGAACGTCCTAACCATCGCCATGACTACCGATCGGGCACTCGGCAAGAACAACGCTGGGAGCGCTCCAGCGCTCAATGCCTTCATGAACCCAGCCATCGCGTCACGTCTTACAGGTGTCGTCGTGCCTCGGCGGCGAACCTCGTGACGCCTGCGGCGGCGAGCCGCCCGAGCAGGTCTTCGACGCCCATCTCGGGGTTCTTGTAGCCGCGTGCCTGAGTTCGCAGTGCCGACATGACATCGCCAGGGTAGAGGTCAAGTAGGTCGAGCAGGAAGTCGTCGGGATGGACGATGGTGATGTCGTAGGCGCTGGTGGACTTTTCGGGGAAGTCAGGGGTGTTGAAGGTGATTAGTACCTCGGCGTTGCCACGCACTGCTGCGGAGAGTACGTGCCTGTCCTTCGGTTCGCAGGTCATGTCATCGACCAAGGGTTCGTAGCCCCGGACCTCGGCGTCAGGGAAGGACCGGCGCATTTCCCTTATCCGATGGGTCACGGCATCTCTCGCAAGTCCCCGCTCGAGCAGGTTTCGCTCAAGCTCGTCGAGCACTCCAGCAGACCAGAGAGGGCGGTATGTTCCGGCCTCGGCGAGGCAGAGCAGCGTGTCGCATAGGTAGGCACCGTAGAGCGCGCACGTGTCGAGGAACGCCGGGAAGGTCACCATCGGCAGCCGGTTACCTCGTCCTGGGTACTGGCCCGGCGGTTGCCTCGTACAGACCTGCCGCCTGGCCGTCCTGTGCCATTCGCTCCAGCGACTCCCGTCGCTCGCAACGCATCTTCTCCTGGTAGGCGAGGAGGTCGGACAGCAGGATTCGGCGGTGCCTGCCGCGCTGCTCGTGCGCGATCTCGCCGTCTTCGAGCAGGCGGACCAGTGTCGGCCGGGAGATCCCGAGCAAGTCAGCGGCCTCTTGGGTGGTCAGCAGCGCGCTCAGCGGCATGACCGTAACGCCCTGCCCCTGGGCCATCGCCGTCGCCACGTGGAGGAGCGCGTCAAACACAGGGCCGGGTACCTCCAGCCGGGTCCCGTCCGCGTTGACCAGCGCGGGCTTGGGCGCCGGGATGGCCACCCCGCGTCGAGCCAACTCGGAAACGAAGTCAACGACCTCCGCAAGCTGGCTTCCCTCAAGGAGGTACGTCGTCGCCTCAGCGCCCGCAGCTCTCGTGCTCATAACGTTTATTCCCCTCTGCAGTCCACTGTCTCCATCGTACCCGTCAACGAAAAAACCGAAAGCGATCTTCCGGCGGGCGTCCGGGTGCGCCGCGGCCTAGGGCCGACGGCTGTCCGCTGCCCCGACGTGGAGGGCTGCGTCCGAAGATGGGATCGAACTCACGCGACCAGCCGAGGAAGCTGGATGTTTCCGTTCGAAACGGACGTACGGATACCCGCCCCACCAGGGATCTTGTGATCCGTGCCCGGCTTCAGGGCCCGTCCTGGTAGAAATCTCGGTAGAAAACCGAAGACGGATGCGGCTCCATTACGTGCTACACACAAGCGCAACTATGCCGAATTATAACCCTGAGCAGGCAAAACACTCCCCGGACAAGCCCGCTCAACATTAGAGGCGAGAAGCCTGGCACTCAATCAAACAATCACTCGAATAAGCTAACTGACCAGCAAAAACGAAGAGCGGGTGACGGGAATCGAACCCGCACTGTCAGCTTGGGAAGCTGATGTTCTGCCATTGAACTACACCCGCAGGACAACTCCGCGCTTCCGTCACCAGGCCGGACGTCTGCCGCGTGCATGCTTCAGACATGCTACCGGACAAGTAGTGTTGCTCGCGTGCTGCTCTCCGATCGTGACATCAAGGCCCAGATCGAGGCCGGGCGGGTGACCCTCGACCCCTACACGCCCGAACTGGTCCAGCCGTCCAGCGTCGACGTTCGGCTGGACCGGTACTTCCGCGTCTTCGAGAACCACCGGTACGCGCACATCGATCCGGCGATCGAGCAGCCGGACCTGACCCGGCTCGTCGAGACCGAAGGCGAGCACGCCTTCGTCCTGCACCCCGGCGAGTTCGTCCTCGCGTCGACATTCGAGGTCGTGACGCTTCCTGATGACGTCGCGGGGCGCCTCGAGGGCAAGAGCTCCCTGGGACGCCTGGGGCTGCTGACGCACTCCACCGCCGGGTGGATCGACCCCGGCTTCTCGGGCCACGTCACGCTGGAGCTGTCGAACGTCGCGACCCTGCCGATCAAGCTGTGGCCCGGCATGAAGATCGGGCAGCTGTGCCTCTTCCGCACCAGCTCGCCCGCGGAGCACCCCTACGGGTCGGCCGTCTACGGATCCCGCTACCAGGGCCAGCGCGGCCCGACGCCCTCCCGGTCGTACCTCAGCTTCTACCGGACGAAGGTCTTACGGCTCCGGCCTGGACGCCCGCGACAAACGACCGCCACGCCGTTCCGCGAAATCGAATAATAGAATCGCGCTTGCCAGCCGAATCCCTGACGGCCACCCCGCCGGCAAGCGCCGCCGCCTGGATGCAGGCTCCGGCGTTAACGCTGCGACTCGACTTGCGCCATGCCAGCGCGCGCGGATTGACGTCCGTTGACGGCATGCGATCACCCTGCCCACCCGAGCGGAAATCCACATCGTAACATGTCGGCCCGGTAAACGAACGCTACACTTTACGCCTTCTGATGCCGCCGTTAAGGGATGTAACCAAAAAATAGCCCGGAAGGACAAAAAGATACAGAAACGACGCGTCGCCTGCGACACGCAGGCGACGCCACACCCACAGTGACCGAAGGTCAGGAAACAGGCGCGTCGAAGCGCCCCGACCTGGCGTCGCCGACGAATGAGCGCCAGGCGGCGGACGTGTAACGCACGACGGGCCCGCGCAGGTCTTGAGAGTCACGCACCGCGACGGCGTCGAGGGCGGAGGCCACCTCGACACAGGCGCCGGCGTTCATGCTGCGCATCGCCTTGCGCCAGTTTTGGCGCGCCAAAACACCTTCATTCAAGGACATAGCAGACTCTTTACTAAAAGTTATCCAGATGGAAACAGAAGCCTACTGGAGCGCCTTTTTGTACTGCGCCCCGACCGCCAACATTAGTTCGATTGACTCTTGTGGATCCAATGAAAATGCCAGCAAGCTTTCGAAGACCTCTTTGTATCTCGCAAGATCTTGTGGGCGCTCAAGGTAAATCCAGCCCACCAGGCCCTCAACATATACCACGCTAGGCGCAGCATTGAACTCGAGGAAGTTAAAGTTGCTGTCCATGGCCGGGTGCGCGCCGAGCTCCAGCGGTATGACACGAATCGTTATATTTGGTCGTCGCGCCGATTCCACGAGCCAGTCCAGCTGCTCAGCCATGACCTCCGGGCCGCCGACCACGCGCTGCAGCATCGCCTCGTCGATCACCGTGATCAGCTCGAGCGGGGGATCTCGCCGCTCCAGGAGCAGTCGCTGCCGGGTGAGACGGACGTCGATGAACTCCTCGATCCGCTCCGGCGTGAGCTTCGGGACGGCGATCCTGTGCATCGCCCGCGCGTAGCTAGCGGTCTGCAGCAGGCCGGGAATGATGGTGCAACGGAACTCGGTAAGCGTCTTCGCCTCGGCCTCAAGGCCGACATAGGTAGCGAAGTCCAGCTCATGAGGCTGCCACCAGCCCTGTTGCTTACCCTCGGTGGAAAGCTTGGCCAACCGGTCGCGCTCGGCTGGATCAGTCACCTCATACAGGTCGCACAAGTCGCGCACATCGCGCAGGGTGGCGGCGCGCGATCCCGTCTCCATGCGGGAGACCTTCGAGGGACTGCACAGCAACGCCTCGGCGACCTGCTCCACCGTCATGCCGCGCGCCTGGCGCAGGGACCGGAGGATGCCACCGAGCTTCTCTGCGGCGAACCGTAGGGCTGCGCACTTCCGGCACTGAAGCTCGCTTCCTTTCGTTACCAGTTCAGAGAGCCTCGCGGAACCCGGCCGAGGTTCCGCACGTTGGTATGGTGCCGATCATACATGCCATGGGCATCGGCCGCTGGCACATGTTTTTGTCACTTGCCATGGGAACGCTCCAGAGGCACCATGGAGACAAGAGCATGAAAGACAAAGACAGAGACAGCGTCTCAGATGCGACCCGCACGACAACGAGGTCAGGCGGCGGGCCCCCGGGTTGCCGGCCCCATCGACAGCCCGAAGGCCTTCGCGAGGACCAAGGACGTGAGAGGAGGCCGCGATCAAGCTCCCATCAGCCCGAGCCTGTGATCCCCCCGGGCGGCTATCCCCCCTCGGCGCCACGCGCCGCTCCCGCACGATCGCCACGCGCCGTAGCCGCACAGCAGGCGAAACAGCATGCGGACTTCGGCCAGACATACCGCTGGGCCGGTGCTGCCACACCGACCCAGCGAAGCGCCACTCCAGCCTCAGGAAGCACCGAGAAGGGATAGTGACTTGTTCCACGGTACCCCCGTACTTGGAAAAGACAAGCCCGGATGGCCAATTAGTAACCTAGCGGATACCAAGAGCCAACCTCGCGGCACTCTCGCCGACTGGCTCGCGGATATACCGCATCGCCTAGGCGAGCGCTTGTTCATGTCCTGCGATGAAGAAGCCTACTGGCGGGGCTGGGACATCACGCCGCGCCTGCGTGGCCTCGGGCGCAGTTACCGTGATTCTCGCTTCGACACGCTGCGCCCCGAGGCCCAGCGCCTGGACTCGCTGGGCGGCGAGCAGTAGATGCCGGCTGGCGCGTGATCCCGGACGCCGGGGTCACGCGCCGGCCAGGACCGCTCGACACCGCCTGGCACTGGCGCGGGGAAAGCGGCGCCGTGGCCACACTGGCGGGCGTCACCGACCATGATCGCGATCAGCTCCGGCCCCACGGGGCTGATCGCCGCCGCGGGGGCCGGGCTGGCGGTGCTAGGCACGATGCCGTGCTGGCCGCCAGCCCGTGCGCGCCCATCCGCCCGGCAGGCCACGGTCCGCGTCCTGCGGGACGCGGCGCACGCGCACCGATCCCATTCCCCAACGGGCCCGCCCGCTGCCGTACCGGGGCGGCCCCCGGCTGCCGGCCGGCGACGCGGACGCCCCGATTCCGGGGAAACGGCCGGCTGCTCCTGCTAGCCCGCCCGCCTGGAGGCCCGGTTTCGCTCCCCCACGTGCCAGGGAATGAACAGCCTGTCTAGAAAGTTGAGCGTAGGTGACTCAAGTCATTTGACACGCGGCCTCGCCTCGGGCAAGCTTGAGCCTGGAAAACTCAACTTCACACACACTACAAGGACTGCTCATGGCACGTGCGGTAGGTATTGACCTCGGGACGACCAACTCCGTTGTCGCCGTCCTCGAAGGCGGGGAGCCGACGGTCATCGCCAACGCTGAGGGTTCGCGGACGACTCCGTCCGTGGTGGCGTTCGCTAAGAACGCCGAGGTTCTCGTCGGCGAGGTCGCGAAGCGGCAGGCCGTCACCAACGTCGACCGGACGATCCGTTCGGTCAAGCGCCAAATGGGAACCGACTGGACCACCACGGTCGACGGTAAGAAGTTCACCCCCCAGCAGATCAGCGCTTTCATCCTGCAGAAGCTGAAGAGGGACGCCGAGGCCTACCTCGGTGAGAAGATCACCGACGCGGTGATCACCGTCCCGGCCTACTTCAGCGACGCGCAGCGCCAGGCCACGAAGGAGGCCGGCACGATCGCCGGCCTGAACGTGCTCCGGATTATCAACGAGCCACCTCCGCGGCCCTGGCCTATCACCTGGAGAAGGAAGGGACGGCCAAGATCCTGGTCTTCGACCTCGGTGGCGGCACCTTCGACGTGTCCCTCCTTGACGTCGGCGACGGCGTGGTCGAGGTCGAGGCGACCAGCGGCGACAACCACCTCGGTGGCGACGACTGGGACCAGCGCATTGTCGACTGGCTCGTCCAGGACTTCAAGAGCGGCTTCGGCGTGGACCTGTCGAAGGACAAGATGGCGCTGCAGCGACTGCGCGAGGCGGCCGAGAAGGCCAAGATCGAGCTGTCGCAGTCGATGGAGTCGCAGATCAACCTGCCCTACATCTCGCACTCCCCGGACGGCCCGCTCCACCTGGACACCCGGCTCACCCGGGCCGAGTTCCAGCGGATGACCTCGGACCTGCTCGACCGTTGCAAGTCCCCGTTCCAGCAGGTGATCAAGGACGCCAACGTCAAGGTCGCCGACATTGACCACGTCGTGCTCGTCGGCGGCTCGACCCGCATGCCGGCCGTCGTGGAGCTGGTCAAGGGCCTGACCGGCGGCAAGGAGCCGAACAAGGGCGTCAACCCGGACGAGGTCGTCGCCGTGGGCGCCTGCCTGCAGGCCGGCGTGCTCAAGGGCGAGGTCAAGGACATCCTGCTGCTCGACGTGACCCCGCTATCGCTGGGCATCGAGACCAAGGGCGGCATCTTCACCAAGCTCATCGAGCGCAACACCACGATCCCGACCAAGAAGTCGGAGATCTTCACCACCGCCGACGACAACCAGCCGTCGGTGCAGATCCAGGTGTACCAGGGCGAGCGCGAGATCGCCGCCTACAACAAGAAGCTCGGCATGTTCGACCTGACCGGCATCGCGCCGGCCCCGCGGGGCGTCCCGCAGATCGAGGTCTCCTTCGACATCGACGCCAACGGCATCGTGAACGTCTCGGCGAAGGACCTGGGCACGGGCAAGCAGCAGTCGGTGCAGATCACCGGCGGCTCGGCCCTGAGCAAGGACGACATCGACAAGATGGTCCGCGACGCCGAGAACTACGCCGAGGAGGACCGCAGGCGCCGCGAGGAGGCCGAGGTCCGGAACACGGCCGACACCCTGGTCTACAGCACCGAGAAGTTCCTGTCGGAGAACGAGGACAAGGTGCCCGCGGATATCAAGTCCGAAGTGAAGGACGCGATCTCCGAGCTCAAGAAGGCGATCGAGTCGAACGACGTCGACGAGATCAAGAGCAAGAGCGAGCACGCGGCACAGGTCAGCCAGAAGATGGGGACCGCGATCTACCAGGCGGCGCAGGCAGCCCAGGCCTCCGAGGGCGGGGCCAGTGGCTCCTCCGAGTCGGCCACGGACTCCTCGTCAGACGACAACGTCGTGGACGCCGAGATCGTGGATGAGGGTGAGGGCGGCGCTGCCTGATGACAGCACCTGACGAGCCGGGCGACGGGCCGGTTATCCGCGATCATCGGCGGATTGACCCGGTGACCGGTCAGCCGAGAAGGGGCAAGCACGCGGCATCCTCGCCGGCCGGCACCACTGGTGCCGGCCGGCCGGGCCCAGCCCAGCCCCCCGAACCCTAGTGGACGACATGGCAGAGGCGGCAGCGACGGCGTCGCGGCCGCCGGCGCCGAGACGGGCCCGCCGATGGCACCGCGGACAGCGATGCGTCGGCCGACGCCCAGGCGGATCTGAACGGAAGAGCGGAGGCGGAGTCCCTGCGGACCCAACTCGCGGAGCGCACGGCTGACCTGCAGCGACTGCAGGCCGAGTACGCCAACTACCGCAAGCGCGTTGACCGGGACCGGGCTACCGTCCGCGAGTACGCGGTCGCCAGCCTGCTGACCGAGTTGCTTCCCGCGCTCGACGCGATCGGAATCGCGCGCGAGCACGGCGAGCTGTCTGGCGGCTTCAAGTCGGTCGCCGACCAGATCCAGACGGCGATGGTCAAGCTGGGCTTGACGACCTACGGTCAGAAGGGCGACCCGTTCGACCCGAAGATCCATGAGGCCCTCACGCACTCCTATTCACCAGACGTCGCGGAAGATACCTGCGTGGAGATCTTCCAGCCCGGCTACAAGGTGGGCGAGCGGGTGCTGCGGCCGGCGCGAGTCGCCGTCGCCGAGCCCGCGGCGGAGCCGGATGACACTGACGGCACGGCCGAATGGCCGTCCGGGGAAGACACGAACTAAGCCCAGCGAGGCCAGATGAGCGCGAACTCCCAGAAGGACTACTACAAGACGCTGGGCGTATCCAAGACCGCGACAGCGGCCGAGATCAAGAAGTCCTACCGCGATCTCGCTCGGAAGTGGCACCCCGACGCTAACAAGGGGAGCGCCGAGGCCGAGGAGCGCTTCAAGGACATCACCGAGGCGTACAACGTGCTCTCCGATGAGAAGCAGCGGAAGGAGTACGACGACGCCCGGTCGATGTTCGGCGGCGGCTTCCGGGGCCCCGGGGGCACCAGGCCCGGTTCCGGCGGATTCGGCACGACCTTCGATCTCGGCGACCTGTTCGGCGGGACCGCCGGCGACAGCGGGCTGGGCGACGTGCTCGGCGGGATCTTCCGCCGGGGCGGCACAGGCACGCAGACCCGGGCACGGCGCGGCCAGGACGTCGAGACCGAGACGGCGCTGTCGTTCAGCGACGCGATCGACGGCGTGACGGTGTCGCTGCGACTGACGGGCGAAGGCCCGTGCAAGGTCTGCAGCGGCACCGGGGCCAAGCCCCCGTCCCTGCCGAAGGTGTGCCCGGACTGCCGCGGTACCGGCCAGCAGGCACGGAACCTGGGCGGGTTCGGCCTCTCCGAGCCCTGCAAGACCTGCAAGGGCCGGGGCATGGTGGTGGAGGACCCGTGCACCGAGTGCCACGGCACCGGGCGGGCGATGAGCTCGCGGACGGTCCAGGCACGGATCCCGCCGGGCGTCGCCGACGGCCAGCGGATCGTGATCCCGGGCCGGGGCGCCCCGGGCGAGAACGGCGGCAAGCCCGGCGACCTGTACGTACGGGTCAAGGTCAGGCCGCACCCGGTGTTCGGCCGGTCGGGCAGCGAGCTGACGGTGACCGTGCCGGTCACCATCACCGAGCTCGCGCTCGGCGCGGATATTAAGGTGCCGACTCACCACGGCCCGGCCGTGACCATTCACATCCCGCCGGGTACGCCGAACGGGCGGGTCTTCCGGGTTCCCGGTAAGGGGGTCCGGCGGAAGGACGGCCAGGCGGGGGCGCTGCTCGTCACCGTCGAGGTCTCGGTGCCGCAAGAACTGAATAAGAAGGCCCGCTCCGCGCTTGAGGACTTCCGCGCGGCCACGGCCGGCGCGGACCCCCGGGAGGAGCTACTCCGGCGGGCCGCGCAGGAATGACCTAGCGGTCAGGAAGAGCAGTAAGGGAGATGACACATGAATAGCCCGTACGACATGTCCGACGACATGCCCGTATACGTCATCTCCGTGGCGGCCTCCCTGTCCGGCATGCACCCGCAGACGCTGCGTGGTTACGAGAGAGTCGGGCTCGTGACGCCCCGGCGCAGCGCCGGCGGCGGCCGGAGGTACTCGATGCGCGATATCCTCGCGCTGCGCGAGATCCAGCGGCTGTCTCAGGAAGAGGGCATCAACCTCAACGGCATCAAGCGGATCCTCGACCTGGAGCGGGAGGTCGAGCAGGCCCGCCTGCTCGCCGCCCAGATGCACAGCGAGGTAGCGCAGCTGCGGGCCGAGCTTGAGTCCACCCGCGCGGTGGCCGCCCGGCTCGCCCACCTGCGCCGGGCCCCCGCCGACCCGGCCGCCGCGCTGGTGCCGGTGCGGACGACCACGACGAGCATCACGCTGTGGCACGCGCCCGATCAGGACGCCGAGCCCGGCCCAAGGGAAAAGTGAATAAGGCAAAAAGGGGATTACCACCATGGATGACAAGCTCACCCGGAAGAGCCAGGAGGCGCTATCTGTCGCCATCCGGCAGGCCGCGACAGACGGCAACCCCCATGTTGAACCGGTCCACCTGCTATTCGCCCTGCTACAGCAGGCCGATGGTACCGCTCAGCCGCTGCTTGAGGCGGCCGGCGCTGACCTGGAGCGCATCGTCATGGAAGCGACGACGCTCCAGCGCAACCTCCCGCAGGCTCGCGGCGCCACCGCCAGCGCGCCCGAGACGTCCCGGCAGTTCCTGGCCGTGATCAGCACCGCGTCCAGCCTCGCCCGCGATCTCGGGGACGAGTATGTCTCCACCGAGCACCTGCTCGTCGGCCTGGCGACCGGCGGCGGGCCCGTTGCGACCCTGCTTCAGCGCGCGGGCGCCAGCCCGGACGCGCTGACCAGCGCGTTCACTAAGGTGCGCGGCAGCGCACGGGTCACCAACCCCGACCCTGAGGGAACCTACCAGGCCCTGGAGAAGTACGGGGTCGACCTCACCCAGCAGGCCCGCGACGGGAAGCTCGACCCGGTCATCGGCCGGGACGCCGAGATCAGGCGGGTCGTCCAGGTCCTGTCCCGGCGGACGAAGAACAACCCGGTCCTCATTGGCGAGCCGGGCGTCGGAAAGACGGCCGTCGTCGAGGGCCTCGCCCAGCGCATCGTGGCCGGCGACGTCCCCGAGTCGCTGCGCGGAAAGCGGCTGATTTCCCTTGACCTCGGCAGCATGGTGGCCGGGGCCAAGTACCGCGGCGAGTTCGAGGAGCGCCTCAAGGCGGTCCTGAACGAGATCAAGGCCAGTGATGGCCAGGTGATCACGTTCATCGACGAGCTGCACACCGTCGTCGGGGCCGGCGCGGCCGAGGGCGCCATGGACGCGGGCAACATGCTCAAGCCCATGCTCGCCCGGGGTGAGCTGCGCATGGTCGGCGCCACCACGCTGGATGAGTACCGTGAGCGGATCGAGAAGGACCCGGCGCTGGAGCGGCGCTTCCAGCAGGTCCTCGTCGGCGAGCCGAGCGTCGAGGACACGATCGCGATCCTGCGCGGCCTCAAGGGCCGGTACGAGGCGCACCACCAGGTGCAGATCTCGGACGCGGCGCTGGTCGCCGCCGCCGCCTTGTCCGACCGCTACATCACCGCGCGGTACCTGCCCGACAAGGCGATCGACCTGGTCGACGAGGCGGCCTCCCGGCTGCGGATGGAGATTGACTCCTCGCCGGTCGAGATCGACGAGCTGCGCCGCATCGTGGACCGGATGAAGATGGAGGGCTCGCGCTGTCGCGCGAGTCCGACCCGGCGAGCAAGGACCGCCTCGGCCGGCTGCGCAGGGACCTCGCGGACCGGCAGGAGCAGCTCACCGCGCTGACCGCGCGCTGGGAGCAGGAGAAGTCCGGCCTCAACCGGGTCGGTGAGCTGAAGAAGAAGCTCGATGACCTGAAGGGCCAGGCCGAGCGCGCGCAGCGCGACGGCGACTACGAGACCGCGTCCCGGCTGCTGTACGGCGAGATCCCGGCGCTCGACGCCGAGATCGCCGAGGCGGTGGCCACCGACCGGTCGGACGAGGCGCAGGCCGTGGGCGCTCCGGCGGCGGCGGTTCCGATGGTCAAGGAGGAGGTCGGCCCGGACGACGTCGCGGACGTGGTGTCGGCGTGGACCGGCATCCCCGCCGGGCGCCTGCTTGAGGGCGAGACCGGCAAGCTACTGCGGATGGAAGCCGAGCTCGGCAGCCGGGTGATCGGGCAGTCGGCCGCGGTGCAGGCCGTGTCCGACGCGGTCCGCCGGGCGCGGGCCGGCGTCGCCGATCCCGACCGGCCGACCGGGTCGTTCCTGTTCCTCGGGCCGACCGGCGTGGGCAAGACCGAGCTGGCCAAGGCGCTCGCGGAGTTCCTGTTCGACGACGAGCGGGCGATGATCCGCATCGACATGAGCGAGTACGGCGAGAAGCACTCGGTCGCCCGGCTGGTCGGCGCGCCCCCCGGCTACGTCGGCTACGAGGAGGGCGGCCAGCTCACCGAGGCGGTGCGGCGGCGTCCCTACTGCGTCGTGCTGCTTGACGAGGTAGAGAAGGCGCATCCCGAGGTCTTCGACGTGCTGCTGCAGGTCCTCGACGACGGGCGGCTGACCGACGGGCAGGGAAGGACCGTGGACTTCCGCAACACGATCCTCATCCTCACCTCCAACCTCGGATCGCAGTTCATCGCGGACCCTGGCATGGACGACCGGGCGAAGCGGGACGCGGTCATGACCGCGGTCCGCGCCTCGTTCAAGCCTGAGTTCCTGAACCGCCTCGACGACGTGATCATCTTCGATTCGCTGACCACGTCCGAACTGACGAGGATCGTCGACATTCAGGTGGACCGCCTGGCCAAGCGGCTGTCCGCCCGACGCCTGAGGCTGGTCGTCACCCCCGCCGCCAGGGAGTGGCTGGCCCTCACGGGCTTCGACCCGGTCTACGGTGCCCGCCCGCTGCGCCGCCTCGTCCAGTCCGCGATCGGCGACAAGCTAGCCAAGGCCCTGCTGACCGGCTCGATCACCGATGGCGACGAGGTCATCGTCGACCTCGACGAGTCCGCCGACGCCCTGGCCGTCCGCACCCCCGCCAAGGTCGCCTAACCCGTCTCAGTGCCCCGGCTGCGCGCGGCCGGGGCAGTGTCGTCCGCCACCAGCCGCTGCGATCTCGCCCCGGCGATGCCCCTAGCGGGCACCGGACGCGCCGCGCACTCTAGCCGGGGGTGCTGTCCAGCATCTTGTCGTAGTCGTCCTCATCGAGGCCCAGGTCGACGCGAATCCGGAAGCGGAGCCGCAGCAGAAGCTGCAGTTCCGCGTCGTCGTCACGCTGGATGCAATGCTCTACGCCGACCGTCGCCCACTCCAGCGCGCCCTGCAGGTCACCACGCTCGGTGAGGATCTCCGCCAGGATGTCGCACGTCCGCGGGGTGACCGCATCGCGCTCGGCGCCTACCGCCGCGATCAGCGCGTCCGCCTCCGCGTCCCGGCCCAGGTCGAGCAGGGCACGGGACAGGTAGACCCGAGGGTCGGCCGATGCCTGGCCACCGTCGTCGATGGCGGCGCTGAAGTCGTCCACGGCACGCTGTGCTTCGCCGGCCATCATCCACTGCTCACCGGCCCGCAGGTAAGCCTCGGCGCGATAGCCAGCAGTGGCCTTCTCCGCCAGCTCATCCATGCGGGCCGCTGCCCGCGTGTGGTTTCCCGTCCGCGCTGCCTGGAATTCGATCTCATCGAACTCATCAACGCCCGCCACCTTCACCAACCTACCCACGCGGCCCTTCGCCAATCACGCCTATACATCGGAAATATCACGGATTGCGGCCCGATGGCTTGCCCCGCGGTACCGGGGTCTACCGGCGAGCACGTTCGAGAGCGTCCCAGAACCCCCGGCGCAGCGCGTGCCGGACCTCGTCATGCAGCAGGAAGTCGATCGGCAGCGACGACCCTTGCAGCAGCCTGGCCTCAAGGTCCGACGGCATCCGTGGCTTCCTGGCGAGCACCGCCTCCAGCCACAGCGCCGGCGCGTCGCGCGCGACCGTGCTCCCGAATTCCTGGCCCTCCTCGTGCGCGGACTGCACGGCGTCAGCGAGCGAGACCGCCGCCGGCGGCTGCCCCCCGCCAAACGCGGGCGAGTGAACGGGCGCGAGGCCAGCGGGCGGCGGAGCGACCGGCGCCCCCAGGACGGGAACCCCCGTAATGGTCGCCATGCCGTTCATCGGGCCTGCCGCCGCGGGGCCGTTGTCGGGAACCGGGCCACCCGGGGGCGCGAATCCGCCACCGGGGGTGAAGTTGCCCGGCGGGGCGAAGTCGTTCCCTAGCGGAAGGTCGCTCACCGGGGCCAGCCCGTTGGCTGGCGCTGGCCCGGCCGGCCCGGGCATCGGGCCGCCAGGCCCGGGCATCGGGCCGCCGGCACCGGGCGGCACCGGACCGGGGACCGGCGTGCCCGCCAGTGACGGCTGGCCCGGTTGCGCGAGGTGGCCGCCGGGGACTGCCGGCTGCGGGCCGCTGTAGGCCTGCGGGTGCCCGCCATATCCGGCCGCCCGGCCCCGTGCCGGGCAGCGACTGCGGGGGCTGCGGCTGGGGGAGTTGCGCCTGCGGGCCCGGGTGCCCGGTCCCGAGCGGAACGACCGTCGAGGGACCGTCCTGCGGGGCGCCGCCAGCGGGACCGCGCGGCGGGAGATGCCGGACCTGGGCGCCCGGCCCGCCGGGCATCGGCTCCGCCTGCCCCGTCAGGCCGAGGGCGGCGACGTCCTGTCCCCGGTAATCGGGTTCCGCTGGCGCGGGCGGTATCGCTCCGGCGATGTCGTTCTGGAGCGCGTCCCGCGGCGTCATCTCGCGGGGCGCTCCCGGGCTGTAGGCCGCGATGTCCGGGGCCACGTAGCCGCGGGACGCGAGGCATCTCGGTGACCCGGTCACTCACCATCCCGTTCAGCACCTGGCCCGCGACCGGTGCCGGCATCGGGCCGGAACCCGGGACCGGGTACAGGTCCTGCGGCCCGGCGAGCTCCTGGCGGGGGCCAGGGCCAGCGGGCATCGGGTAGTCCTGGCGCGGGGCGGGCCCGCCGGGCGGCGCCATGCCCGGCTGCTGGCCCGGCTGGTAGAGCGCGGCGGGAACCTGGCGCTGCCCGTCATCGAACGCGGGCTGACCGGGCAACGCCGCCGGCCGGGCGTCTGACCAGTTCCACTCATTCCCCGGCGCCGCTGGCAGCGAGGGCGCTGGCGGCAGCGGTGTCGCTGGCGGCAGCGACGCCGCCGGCAGTTCCTCGCGCCGCCGCCCCGGCTCATCGCCGTTGGCCGGGCCGCCATTACGGGCGCCGTTGCCGGGTCGCTGCCGGGACGGCTGCGGAACGGCTCGCGAGTACTCAACGGGAACCGGCTCGGCGTAGACCGCGGCCGGCAACTGGTGCCCGTTGCCGTTGCCGTTGCCGCCGGCCGGCGTGAACGTAGGGGCTCGCCCGATGACGGCGAGATTCCCCTGCCCGGAGCCGCCATCCTCGGCCTGGGCCGGCTCCGCGCCGGAGATCAGCTCGACGTAGGGGCGCAGGTGCGAGGCGTTGATCTCGGCGATGTCGTCGCATTCCTGGCGAAGCGCGCGGGAGATCGTCCAGTTGCCGTCCACCGTGATGTGCGCCATCGTGACGCGCATCCCGAGATCCTGGACGTCGGCGATCACCCCGGCCAGGTCCTCCTCGGCGCTGACGACCATCGCGTCGCTGACCGCCTTGTTCCTGGCCAGCGTGGCCAGGTCCCGGTGGATCTCGCCCTCGACGCCTTCCCGGCGCCCGGGCCGCATCTTCGCCAGGCGGAGCTTCACCCCCGGCAGGTCGGCGAGCGCGTCGTGATCGGCGCCGCGGCGGCCCTCGACCGTTGCCTCGTACCAGTAGCACCGAAGCAGCGGGAGTCCCGACCGCTCGGCGGCCAGCCCGGCCAGAAACTGCAGCAGCCCGGCGTAGTCCCAGGAGACCGACTCCCGGCGACGCGTCCCGTGTACCGCCATGGCGCCGTCCGCCAGGACATAACCCGCGTCCACGAACAGCGCGCAGCGATCCACGCGACAACACCGTCCTTCCCCTCCGTGCGAGAACCCCTTCAGAGGCCATCGAGGACGACGGCCGTTCGCTCTCGCCCTTCTAGGGTAATGACCCCGGGCACCCGCGTACGCCGTTCCGCTCATTCAGAGGGGGCCTCTATATGCTGGTGGCCCGTGAGCGATCGTGACGTGCTGCTAGCGGGCATCAAGGAGAAAGGCCGTCCTGCACGGGGATTTCGTGCTCTCCTCGGGACAGCGCGCGACCACCTATGTCGATCTGCGGCGGGTTCTGCTGGATGGCCGGCTGGCGCCGCTGGCGGGCAGGCTGCTGCTGGACGCCACCGCCGACCTGCCCTACGAGGCGGTGGGCGGGCTGACCCTCGGCGCCGACCCGGTCGCGTACGCGATGATGGCCGCGGCCGGCAACCGCGGCACCCCGCTCGACGCCTTCGTCGTGCGCAAGACCGAGAAGACCCATGGCCTGCAGCGCCGGATCGAGGGCCCCGATGTCGCCGGGAAGCGAGTGCTGGCGGTGGAGGACACCTCGACGACCGGCGGATCCGTGCTGGCCGCCGTCGACGCGCTGCGGGCGGCCGGTGCCGAGGTGGCAGGCGTCGCGGTGCTGGTGGATCGCGGCGCCCGCCCGGCGATCGCCGGGCGTGGCCTCACCTACCGCGCGGTCTTCGAGCTCGCCGAGCTGGGTCTTCCCGGGGAATGAGCACCCATCCCCCGGTCCCTGCGCCGCCCCGGATAACGCTTGTATGTTTCAGATCACGCTCGTCACGGCGAGTATCGCGATGACCACAAGCAGGCCCGCGACGAGCGCGATGGCCGCGTAAGCGACCCGACCGCTGCTTGTCGGATCCGACTTGTGACGTCCCCCCATGCTTCGCAGCGTAGGCGCTTTCCTTGCGGAACTCACGCAGTCGGTGGATAACGTACGCCGCGATCCCCAGGACGACGATGCCCGCGAGCACGTAGCTGGCATCGCTGAAGGTCTTGTTGAACTTGGTCCACTCGCCGCCGAGTGAGTACCCGACGCTGGACAGCACGACGACGTAGATCAGCGTCCCGATCAGGTTCAGCACCCCGAACCGCACCGGCGGGACCTCCACGATCCCCGCCACGATCGAGGCGAAGGCCCGGATGACCGGCAGCATCCTCGCCACCGGGAGCGCCCACGCGCCCCGGCCCACGAGGAATCGCTCGGCCCGGTCGACGTCGTTCTGCGTCACCAGGAGGTACTTGCCGAAGCGGTGCACGAGCGGGCGCCCGCCCGCCCGGCCTACCCCGTAGGCGATGAATGAGCCAACGATCTCGGCGACGGTCCCCAAGACGATCACCAGGACGAGGCTCGGGTGCTGGTGCACTCCCTGGCCGGCCAGGGCGCCGGAGGCGACCGCGCCGCCGAGCAGGAACGTCAGCTCGGAGGAGATGGGGATGCACATGGCCTCAAGTACGCCAAAGAGGACGATGGCGTAGATGGCGTGCGACTCAAGGAAACCCTGCATGGCCACCTTTCTACAGCACCGGGGACGGTCCCCCGGTCGCCTTCCCCTCAGAATCAGCCATGACCGCTGCGCGCTTACCGTCTCCCTCCATCCCCTGTGCCGGGCGGCGGCAACCACGGATAATGAAAGCCTTCGACCAACGACGGATACAGACGGATACAGGAGCCACCGCCATGCCCATCGCTACCCCAGAGATCTACGCGCAGATGCTCGACCGGGCCAAGCAGCAGGGCTTCGCCTACCCGGCGATCAATGTGACGTCCACCCAGACACTGAACGCGGCGCTCAAGGGCCTCGCCGACGCCGACAGTGATGGCATCATCCAGATCTCGACCGGCGGTGCGGAATACCTGTCCGGGCAGCACGTCAAGGACATGGTGACCGGCGCCGCGGCCCTCGCGGAATTCGCGGGCGTCGTCGCCAGGAAGTACCCCGTCCACGTGGCGCTGCACACCGACCACTGCCCCAAGGACAAGCTCGACGCGTACATGCGCCCGCTGGTCGCGCTGTCCGCGCAGCGCGTCGCCGCCGGCCAGCAGCCGCTCTTCCAGTCGCACATGTGGGATGGCTCGGCCGTGCCGCTGAAGGAGAACCTCCAGATCGCCAGCGAGCTCCTCGACGAGTGCGCCAGGGCCAGGATCATCATGGAGATGGAGATCGGCGTCGTCGGCGGCGAGGAAGACGGCGTCGTCGGCGAGATCAACGAGAAGCTGTACACCACCCCGGAGGACGCCCTCGCCACGGCGGAGGCGCTGGGACTGGGCGAGCGGGGCCGGTACATCCTGGCGGCCACGTTCGGCAACGTGCACGGCGTGTACAAGCCCGGCCATGTCAAGCTCCGCCCCGCCGTCCTGAAGGAAATCCAGGACGCGGTCGGCACCAAGTACGCCAAAGACAGGCCATTTGACCTGGTCTTCCACGGCGGCTCCGGGTCGGCGCTCGAGGAGATCCGCGAGGCGATCGGCTACGGCGTCGTCAAGATGAACGTCGACACTGACATGCAGTACGCGTTCACCCGCCCGGTGGCCGCCCACATGTTCACCAACTACGACGGCGTGCTGAAGGTCGACGGCGAGGTCGGCAGCAAGAAGGCCTACGACCCGCGCTCCTGGGGCAAGTCCGCCGAAGGCGTCGATGGCCGCCCGCGTTACCCAGGCCTGCCAGGACCTGCTCTCCGTCGGGAACAAGCTGTAAGCCACCGGGCACGCCCGGGCCTGCTGCGGCGCGGAGCGATCACCACCACGGCGCTCGCTCCGCGTCCCAGTCCTCTGGCCCGGTTCTAGCCCCGCAGTTCCTCGTAGCCCTCGGCGCTGCTGTCGTGCAGGAACGCCCAGCACCGTGTCGCCTCGTCGGTCTCGCCGATCGCCTCAGCGGCCCGGGCGAGGGCGGCCAGGCAGCGCAGGAAGCCCTGGTTCGGGCCGTGCGACCAGGGCACGGGCCCGTGCCCCTTCCAGCCGTTGCGCCGCAGCGCGTCCAGCCCGCGGTGATAGCCGGTCCGCGCGTAGGCGTAGGCCTCCACCGGCCGACCCGCCGTCCAGCGCGGCCTCCGCGAGCAGCGCCCAGCCCAGCGAGAACGCCGGGTACTTCGCCGCGACCTCGACGGCAGTCACGCCCTCGGCCACGAGCGCGCTCGCTTCCGCCACGTCCGGCAGCAGCGTCGCAGGCGGCTCGCCCAGCAGGTTGACAGATGAGCTCATGCCCGCAGTCTGCCACGCGCGCCGGCCCCGGCAAGCGAGCGGTGCACCAACGCAGGATGGAGAGCCCAGTCTAGCACCCCCACTAGGTTTTACCTGGGCTGATTGGGTACTCTCGGTTCGCAAGAGCCCCTGTTGCGCTTGCCGCCGCAGGGGCTTAGTCGTGCTGTTGTGTGAAAGGCGTATCGAGATGCCCGCCATCGTGCTTGTTGGTGCCCAGTGGGGTGACGAGGGGAAGGGCAAGGCCACGGACCTTCTAGGCGACAAGGTCCACTATGTCGTCAGGTACCAGGGCGGCAACAACGCCGGCCACACGGTCGTCATCGGGGACGAGAGCTACGCGCTGCACGTGCTCCCGTCGGGAGTGCTGAACCCGACGGTGACCCCGGTCATCGGCAATGGCGTGGTCGTCAACCCCCAGGTCCTGTTCGAGGAGATCGACGCGCTCGAGAACCGCGGCGTCAGCTGCGAGCAAGCTGCTGGTCAGCGCGAACGCGCACCTGATCATGCCGTACCACGCCGCCCTCGACAAGGTGACCGAGCGGTTCCTCGGCAAGGCCAAGATCGGCACCACCGGGCGGGGCATCGGCCCGACCTACGGCGACAAGGTCGCCCGTGTCGGGATCCGGGTGCAGGACCTGTTCGACCCGGGCATCCTCCAGCCAGAAGCTTGAGCTTGCCTTGCGGGACAAGAACCAGCTGCTGACCAAGGTCTACAACCGGCGCGGTATCGACGCCAAGCAGGTCGCCGTCGGAGTACCTGGCGTACGGCGAGCGCCTGCGGCCCTACGTCGCCGACACGACCCTGGTGCTCGGCAACGCGCTTGCCAATGGCGACTACGTGCTCCTCGAAGGCGCGCAGGCGACGATGCTCGACGTTGATCACGGAACGTACCCGTTCGTGACCTCCTCCAACCCGACCGCGGGCGGCGCGTGCGTCGGCGCCGGGATCGGCCCGACCTCGGTCACCAAGGTGATCGGGATCGCCAAGGCGTACACGACCCGGGTGGGCTCGGCCCCTTCCCCACCGAGCTGCCTCGACGATCAGGGCGAGCACCTGCGCCAGGTCGGCCACGAGTTCGGCACGACCACCGGGCGGCCACGGCGGACCGGCTGGTTCGACGCGGTCATCGCCCGGTACGCGGTCCGGATCAACGGGATCACCGATCTCTTCGTCACCAAGCTCGACGTCCTGTCCAACCTGGACAAGGTCCCGGTCTGCGTCGCCTACGAGGTCGACGGGAAGCGCTATGACGACATCCCGATGACGCAGACCGAGTTCCACCACGCCAGGCCGGTCTACGAGTACCTCGACGGCTGGTGGGAGGACATCTCCGGGGCCAAGACGCTCCAGGACCTGCCCGCCGCCGCGCGGGCCTACATCAAGGCGATCGAGGAGATCTCCGGCACCCGCGTCAGCGCCATCGGCGTCGGCCCCCGCCGCGACCAGACCATCGAAGTGCATCCGCTGCTGTGACTCTCGGGGCCCCCGACCCCCGGCGACCGAGGCCCGGTGGGCGTCATGTGCCGTTCACGCCCACTCACCCCATCCTCAATTCGTCCAGTCGTCGCCGGTCGCTGACGACTCGACGGCCCAACTGATTCAGACTCTGGTGCCGACGACCCCCAGAACGCGATCAGTCAGGCCGATGACGTCTGACGACCACACGCGACCGACACCGCGACCCGGGCGGACGCGAGACATCCTCGGCCGCCAGCGGGACAGAGGCCGCCCAAGTGACTCGCACCGCCAAGCGCCCGCTGTGCCGCGCGGCGGAGGGCGCGGGCGACGGAGGCCCGCGACGCGAAGCGAGCGCGCGAGCGAGCGGAGCCTGGAGCGGATCGGACGGCCCGCGGGGTCGCCGGGAGCGAAGCGAAGGGACCCGACGCGGCGAAGCCCGATGAACGGCGGAGGCTGCACAAGCGGGGGGCGCGGGGGGTTGGTTTGTACCCCCCGCAAGAATAGGTCCCGTGCGAGTACTCGTTATTGGGTCCGGGGGGCGGGAGCACGCGATCACCCGGGCGCTGAGCATGGATCCTGCCGTGGTGGACCTGCACGCGGCCCCGGGCAACCCGGGCATCGCGGAGCTGGCGTCCCTCCACGAGGTCAGCCGCGACCGATCCGCGGGAGGTCACCCGGCTGGCCCTGCACCTGGCCGCCGACCTCGTCGTCATCGGCCCGGAGGCACCGCTCGTCGCCGGCGTGGCCGATCGTGCTGCGCGAGTACGGCATCGCCGTCTTCGGCCCCGGTGCGGCGGCGGCCAGGATCGAGAGCTCGAAGGCGTTCGCCAAGGAGGTCATGGCGCAGGCGGGCATCCCGACGGCGCGGGCCAGGACCGCCACCACGCGGGCCGAGGCGGACGCCGCGCTGGCCGAGTTCGGCCCGCCCTACGTGGTCAAGGATGACGCGCTCGCGGCAGGCAAGGGGGTCGTCGTCACGCCCAGCCTCGCCGAGGCGAGGAAGCACGCCGCCAGCTGCGACAAGGTCGTCATCGAGGAGTACCTCGACGGCCCGGAGGTGAGCCTGTTCGCGCTGTCCGACGGCACGACGGCCGTCCCGCTGCTGCCCGCGCAGGACTTCAAGCGCGCCCGCGACGGCGACGAGGGCCCGAATACCGGCGGGATGGGCGCGTACGCGCCGCTCCCCTGGGCCCCGAGGGCCTTGCCGACGAGGTCATGAGCACGGTCATCATGCCGGCGATCACCGCGATGCGAAGCAGCGGAACGCCGTATTCCGGGCTTCTCTACGCCGGCCTGGCGCTCACCGAGCAAGGGCGTCCAGGTCGTGGAGTTCAACGCGCGCTTCGGCGACCCGGAAACCCAGGTCGTGCTGGACCGCCTCGCGACGCCCCTGGGCGGCTTGCTGCACGCCGCCGCCGTGGGGGACCTCGCCGCCGCGCCTGCGCTCCAGTGGCGCCCCGGCGCCGCCGTCACCGTGGTGATCGCCGCCGAGGGTTACCCGGCAATCCGGTCACGGGGCGACGAGATCACCATCGAGGGCAGCCGACCGTCCCGGGGCCTACCTCCTCCACGCCGGGACCAGCCAGGCGAGTGACGGCTCCCTGCGCTCCGCCGGCGGGCGGGTCCTCAACGCGGTGGGCAGCGGCCCGGATCTCGCGGCCGCCCGCGCCGCCGCCTATGAGCTTGCGACGAAGGTCACACTGCGCGGGTCATGGTACCGCCGCGATATTGCCCGGCTAGCGGCTCAGTTACCGTTATTGAGAACGAAGCGGCCGCGGGTGAGCGGTAGAGCGGGGAGAAAGTGATCGACAGGTACACACTGCCGGAGATGGGCCGCATCTGGAGCGACGCGCCACAAGTACGAGCTCTGGTGCCAGGTGGAGGTCCTCGTCCTTGAGGCCCACGCGAAGGCGGGTACCGTCCCGGCGGAGGCGGTAGCCCCCGTCCGGTCCGCCCCGCCGCCCACGCCCGAGGCCGTCGCCGCGGTGGAGGCGGTCACCGACCACGACGTGATCGCGTTCCTGACGGCCTGGGCGGACAATACGCAGCCCCGCTCGGCCGCCGCCTACGTGCACTACGGGATGACCTCCTCGGACCTGCTCGACACCGCCCTCGCGATCGCAGCTCACCGAGGCGACCGACCTCATCGTGGCCAAGGCCGACCGGCTGGTCGCGGTGCTGCGCGACCACGCGCTGGCGCACAGGGACACGCTGCGGCCCGGCCGGACGCACGGCATTCACGCCGAGCCGGACGTGTGGGGGCACCGGGTCGCCGACTTCGCCTTCGCGGCCGCGAGGTCGCGAGACCGGATCCAGCCGGGCACGCGAGGCGGTCGCGGTCGGCACGCTGTCCGGCCCGGTGGGTACCTACTCCAACATCGACCCGTCGATCGAGGCCGAGGTGATGCCCGCGCTCGGGCTGCGGCCGGCCGACGTGGCCACGCAGGTGGTGATCCGGGACGGGATCGCCGAGTGGGTTTCCGCGCTCGCCGTGATGGCCACGGTGTGCGAGGCGGTCGCCCTGGAGGTCCGGCACGGGCAGCGAACCGAGGTCCGCGAGCTGTGGGAGCCGTTCCGGGCGGGCCAGAAGGGCTCGTCCGCGATGCCGCACAAGAAGAACCCGATCCGCTCGGAGCGGATCTGCGGCCTCGCCCGCGTGGTGCGCTCCTACGTGACTCCGGTCACGGAAGGGATCCCGCTCTGGCACGAGCGGGACATCTCGCACTCCAGCGTGGAGCGGATCGCGCTGCCAGACGCGGCGATCGCCACGGACTACCTGCTGCACCTGACGACCGGGCTGGTCGAGGGCCTCGTCGTGAACGTGGACCGCATGCGGGCCAACCTGGACTCGGCGGGCGGCCTGATCTACTCCTCGGCGGTGCTCCTTGAGCTTGTCAGCGGCGGAATGTCCCGGGAGGACGCTTACGCGCTGGTGCAGGCGGCGGCGATGGAAACCTGGGACAACGGAACACCTTTCCGTGATTCTTTGCTTACGCAGGGTAAGTATCGGAACATGGCGCTCGATGAGGACGCACTTGACCGGGCTTTCCGCCGGAATCGTACGTTGCCCGGCTAGGGCCAGTCTTCGACCGTCTCGCGCGGCTCTCCTGAGCAGCGTTTAGCCGGTGGCATACTGGACAGCACGCTCGCTACCGGGCGTGCCCTGGCGCAGTGCTGTCATTATCGCGGGCCAAAGGCACGCCGTTCATATCGTCGTCATCCCTCGGACAGGAGCTGTATCCATATGACCAAGGGCACCGAGGTCCGCTACCACGTACGCGGCGGCACACCGCTGAACGGGACGGTCTTCATCCAGGGTGCGAAGAACGCCGCACTCAAGATGATCGCCGCGTCGCTGATGGCCGCCAAGGGCCGCACGGTGCTGCGCAACGTCCCCGCGATCGAGGACGTACGGCGGGCCGTCGAGCTCGCGCAGGCGATCGGTGCCGTCATCGAGTTCCACGAGGCTGAGCGCACCCTGGTCGTCGACGCGAGCAACCTGACCAGCCCGGTTCTCCCCGCCGAGATCGCCCGGCGGTTCCGTGGCTCGGTGCTGTTCGTCCCCGCCCTGCTGCACAGGTTCGGCGAGGCGGTCATCGAGGGCATCGGCGGCTGCAACCTCGGCAACCGCAGCCTTGACTTCCACTACCGCGGCTTCGCCCGCCTCGGCGCGATCGTCGACGAGGGCGAGACGGTCATCCGGATCACCGCGCACGACGGGCTGCGCGGCTCGCACCTCTACCTGGACACGCCGTCGCACACCGGGACCGAGAACCTGATCATGGCCGCGTCCCTGACGCCCGGCACCACGATCATCGATAACACGGCCCAGGAGCCGGAAGTGCTCGACGTCATCGCGTTCCTCACCAAGATGGGGGCGGAGATCAGCGGCGGCGGCACCGGCTTCATCACCGTCCACGGGGTTCCCCAGCTGAACGCGGTCGAGCACACCGTGATGGCCGACCGGATCGACGCGGGCGTCTTCGCGATGGCCGCCGCCGCGACCGGCGGCGAGCTCAGCCTGGTCGGGGCCAACCTGGACCACTTCGGCGTGGTGCGCTGGAAGCTTGAGCAGATGGGCGTCGAGTTCACCACCGAGGGCGCGGTCGTGAAGGTCCGCCGGGACAAGCCGCTACGCCCGATCAACGTCGTCACCAGCCCGTACCCTGGCTTCGCGACCGACCTGCAGTCGCCGATCATGGCGGTCGCGACGATGGCGGACGGCGCGAGCTACATCCGGGAGACGATCTTCGACGGCCGCTACAGCCTGGTCCCCGAGCTGAACAAGATGGGCGCCAAGGTCGGAGATCGACAACAACGTCGCGATCGTGCACGGCCCGTCGGTGCTGCGCGGCTGCGATGTCGTCGCGCACGACCTGCGTGGCGGTGCCGCCCTTATCCTCGCGGGCCTGGCCGCCACCGAGGGCGAGACCGTGATCTCCAACGGCTACTACATCGACCGCGGCCACGCCAGCATCTCGCAGCGGCTCCGCCAGGTCGGCGGCGACGTGACCGCCGTCGAGCACGAGATCGACGAGCCGTAAGCCGCCGGCCGCCCGGGTCACGCGCCGGCCGCCCCGGGTCATGGCTACCGGCGGTGCGGGAACTCCCGGGCGACCTCGAGGAGCGCGTCGTTGGCCTCCGGGGTCCCGATGGACACGCGGGCGCCTTCCCCGTCAAAGGGGCGGACGGCGATGCCCGCGCGCTCGCAGGCCTGCGCGAACGGGGTGGTGTGCTCGCCCAGGCGCAGCCAGACGAAGTTCGCCTCCGTCGGCGGCACGGTCCAGCCGTCGGCGATCAGCGTCTCCCTGACCCGGTCGCGCTCCTTCACCGTGGTCTCGACGCGCTCAAGCAGCTCCGGCTCGGCCGCGAGGGAAGCGATGGCGGCCGCCTGCGCCACCGAGTTCACGCTGAAGGTGAGCATGGTCTTGCGGACGGCGTCAGCGACCGGCGGGTGCCCGATCAGGAACCCGACGCGCAGCCCGGCCAGGCCGTAGGCCTTGGAGAACGTGCGGAGGACGGCGACGTTCGCGGCGGTCGCGGTACAGGTCAATCCCGTCCGGCACGGCCTCATCCCGAACGTACTCCCGGTACGCCTCATCGAGCACGACCAGGCAGTCTCCCGGCACCTTGTCCAGGAAGGCCGTGAGCTCGCCTTCCGTCACGACGGTGCCGGTCGGGTTGTTCGGGTTGCACACGAGGATGACCCTGGTGCGCGGGGTGATCGCCGCGGCCATGGCGTCGAGGTCGTGGTCTTCTCCGCGCAACGGGACGCGGACGGACGTGGCGCCCGCCAGGTCGCACAGCCCCGGATACGCCTCAAACGAGCGCCACGCGTAGATGACCTCGTCCCCTGGCGCCGGCGGCCGCCTCGATGACCTGCTTGAGGACCCCGACCGACCCGCAGCCGACGGCGATGTGCTCGGCCGGCACGTCGAACCGGGCCGCGAGCGCGCTGGTGAGCGCCTCGGCCCCGTTGTCGGGGTAGCGATTGACGCCGCGCCCGGACTCCGCGATCACCTCGGCCACCGACGGGAGCGGCCCGTACGGCGACTCGTTCGACGACAGCTTGTAGCGCCTGCGACTGGCCGGGGGCGGCAACGGGATCCCGGCCCGGACGGTAGGGCGGGAAGGTGTCGAGCACGGGGCGGAAGTGGGGCGATGCGTCGGTCATGGCGCTATTGTTCCGCTTCCCCGCCGCGTGCGCTCGCAACTGACAGCGCGACGGCGCTCCTCTACAGGGACTGGGCGGCGTACGCGTACGCCTGCTGGCCGAGCGCGCGCACGGTGGCCTCGGAGGCGTTCGGGCCCGCGACGGTGATCGCGCCGACGAAGCCGTTGCCCCGGTAGAGGACCGACCACACGTCCGACCCCGGCTTCGCGGACTTGATGTTCACGATCCTGGCGGACTGCGGGCCGATCCCGCTGGACCAGTGCTGCTGGACCGCGTACTTGACCGTCTTGCCGCCGGCGGTCGCGCTGTAATGAGCGCAGCCAGCCGGGACCGGCCTGGCCAGCGCCGTCGACCGCCGCCGAGCCGACGGATGAGGCCAGGACCTCCGTGACGCCATCGGCCCCGACCCGGAAGTTCGCGATCGCCGCGGGGGAATTGCCGAGCGCCCCGGTGTCGAGGTCCGCCGACCTGAAGGACGGTGGCCTGCTCGCAATCCTTCGGCGTGATCGTTGTGCCGAGCATCTGCGCCGCCGCGGTCTTGATCGCGGGCAGCGACGCGTAGCTCGCCGGAATTCGGCGCGGTGGCCGGTCCCTCGCCGTTGATCCTGGTGAGCAGCGCGTTCTTGAGCTGGCCGGCACTGAACGCGCCGTTGGCGCCCTTCGCCACGCCGGCCGCGTCGGTCGCCTTGGCGCCCCGCGCTGCTTGACGAGCCGCCGCCGGAGCCAGTGCACCCGGCCAGGCCGAGCACGCCGGCCGCCCCGACCAGGCTGGCCAGGCCGACCGCGAGCGGAACGCGCATCCTGGCCGGGACGCGTCCCGTGCGTCGATCAGGCATTAGTTCCCCCCGAGTTCATCCGACCTCGAGGCAGATCCTAGCTGACCACAGACAGTTATCGAGTGACTTTCAGTAGTGACTAACATGGCCTTCTAGTGACCGGGGTCGGCCTGTGACGCGGACGGCCGGCGTCGCGGTGCGCCGAGTCGAGCCCGTCGTCGGCTGCCGCTGGCACGGGCGCACTGGCAGCGGCTCCCCTGGCCGTGCGCTCGGCGATGATCTCCGCCCCGCGGGCCGCCGACGTGAGCCGCGGCGTCATCCACGTCGAGCATCGGGCGCAGCGCCGCCCGCCACACCGTCGCCTCGTGGCCGCCGCCCTTGATGACCAGGAGCGGCACCTGCGACAGGCGCGTCATGGCGTACTGCTGGAAGACCTCCGCCGCCGGCAGGTAGAGACGGTCCTCCCCGCCCGCCGCCAGCCAGAACGCCGGGATCGGGGCGCCCAGCGGGACCTGCTCGATGTACTTGTCCGGGGTGTTGAGCGCCGCCAGCTTCGGGTACCTGGCGAAGACGTCGGCGACGAAGACCGGCGCCGCGCCCGGGCGTCCCCCGGCGGGAACCTGGCTGGTACTGGGCGCGAAGTAGCCGCTCAGGCTGCCGACGTCGCCGAATCGGTCGTCGTATTGAAGCCCGATGTTCGCGGCGCAGTAGCCGCCCTCGGAGTAGCCGGCGATCCCCCAGGCGGGGCCGGCCGGCATCACCCGGAGGTTGCCGCTGACCCAACGGGGAACCTCGATGCCCACGAAGGTCATGTCCTGCGGCCCGTGCGGGATGTTGAGGCACTGCAGGGAGTACTGCTGGCCGCCGTCGGTGTCCGGCATCACCAGGACGGCCGGCGTGGCCTGGCCGTCGGCCAGCGCCTTGAGGTAGATCGGGATGACGTCCATCACGTCGATCCAGGACGCCGGCTGCCCCGGGGATCCGTGCAGCAACTCGATGGCCGGGAACCGGTAGGCCTTGTAGGCCGGCTGGAAGTACTGCGGCGGCAGGTAGACGAAGACCGTGCGGGACAGGTGGCTGCCGGCGCCGGTCACCGTCGTGCGGAAGAGGTAGCCCGTCTGGGCGGACACGGCGGTGCTGGCGGCGGCCGTGACCGCCGTGCCCACCGAGCCGCCTGGCCGCCGTCCGCCGCCGGGCGACGCGAGCTGCGGGACCGACTGCGCCGCCCGACCCGGACAGGTCGCTATAGATCGCGCCCCAGGTCTGGTAGTAGTCGTAGTACTTGTTCACCACGGCGACGCCGAAGACGGCCGCGGGGATGAAGGCGAGGAAGGCGGTCAGGACGCGGACCACGACCTGCTTGGTCAGCGCGAGCCAGGTGACGAGCCCGACGAACGCCAGCACGAGCAGGACGAGGAACGCGGTTCCCTGCGGTTCGAGCACTTCCTCTCCTCAAGAAATCGGCGGGAAGCGCACGACCGGCGCAAGCGATGCCTGCCTGACCCGCTCCCCCGGCACCGCGCGCGAGCGACGGGTACCGCGGGATCCGGTAGGTCAGGCACGGTGGCGGTGGAGGTGGGATTTGAACCCACGGAGGGGTTGCCCCCTCACACGCTTTCGAGGCGTGCGCCCTCGGCCACTAGGCGACTCCACCGCAGGAGATCATACCTGACGTTGGCCCGCTAACTAATAACGCCGCCTGGGCTACCTGCGTTCCGCGAAGAAAGTTCGGATCACCTCAAGACCGTCATCCGCCAGCACGCCCTCGATGACCTCGGGCCACGGCGCCACCCGCGGGTCCCTGATCACGTCCCACAGCGACCCCACCGCGCCCGCCCGCGGGTCCGCCGCGGCGTACACCAGCCGGCTGATCCTGGCCGCGCGTGATCGCCCCGGCGCACATCGTGCACGGCTCCAGGGTGACCACGAGGGTGTAGCCGTCCAGCCGCCAGCCGCCCGCCAGGCGCGCGGCGGCGCGGATCGCCACTATCTCCGCGTGGGCCGTCGGATCGCCGCCGCGCCTCCCGCCGGTTGCGGCCCCGCGCGATCACCTCGCCTGTCGGGTGCGAGGATCACCGCCCCAACGGGAACCTCGCCCTCGCCCGCCGCGGCCACGGCCTCCGCGAGCGCGAGCCGCATCGGCGCCTCGAAGGCCGCTCCGCCCCCGTGCGCCGGGTGCCCCCGCCGTCGACCCCGGCAAAGCCATCCGGCGCCTGGCGTCAGCCACCGAGGGCGATGTCGAGCGCCCGCTCCATGGCCGGGCCGAATCCGAGCCGGGAGGCGATGGCCTCCACCGCCTCGTCCGGGTACATCTCCATGTCACTGGAGATCGCGGCCAGGTCCATCTCGTCGAGGCCGAGGTCGGCGAAGATCGACAGGTCACCCGCCGGGAGGATCTGATCGATGTCCTCCTCGTCGGGGACGGGGATGTCGAGGTACTCCAGCACCGAGATGGCCAGCGGATCGCCTTCCGCGGCCGCGGCGATGTCGGAGAGCAAGACCGATACCTGGGCTGCCCACCACCCGGACCGCGACGAAGAACTCGTCGGCCACGCCGGCGAAGCCGATCGTGCCGGCGATGCTCGGCTGCTGGCGCAGCGCGCGGAGCAGGCCCTGCAGGTCCTCCGTCACGGCAACGGGCAGCACCTCGGCGTCCCACCGGTCGTCTTCCTGGAAGACGATGATGGCGAAGTCAGTCTCAGTCTCGTTCACCTCAGGCATGGCCATGGTACAAGCATGCCTTGACGAGGGGAGTGTTGTCAGATCAGGGAACCGGCTGCTGCCGAATCGCTACCTGAGGGACAGCTGTGTCGATGTGGCCGGCGTTTCTCCTTCCCTCGGCGGACGACTGGCCCCATACTGCCTCAGGGGCCAGCAGAACCCGGCCCCCGCGGAGGCGTAACGCCCGGATGTTTCGGGCATACTGCTAGCCGACAGGACAAGCAGGACAAGGGTCGCACTAGCGCCACTTCTCAGCCCAGGCTGAGGTAACGCGCTAAGATAACGGGTATCCAATAAGATGGCGATGTCTGCGCTTCCAGGGAGGCGGCAGTGAACCTCAAGACGATCCTCACGTACGCAGCGATCGCCTTTGCCATATGGTGGGTCGTTCAGCAGCCCGCCAACGCGGCACACCTGATCCACAACATCGCGGGCCTTCCTTACCAGCCTGGCCAGAGGTCTCTCGAATTTCGTCTCCTCCATATGAGGTAATCGTGGGCATCAGGATGGCGCCCAACTTCGACCGGGTGCCGCACACAGTCGAAAGACATCTCCTGCCGCACGAGCGGCAGGTGCTGACCGTCCGGTTCCACCCGGCCGTGCTGATCAAGCCGGTCGCGATCACCCTGGCGGCACTCGCGGTCGCGCTGCTGGTCACCATGGAGCTGCCCGTCGGCGCCGTGGTGGCCCTGGTGATCTGGCTGGTCTTCCTCGGCGTCCTGGGCTGGCTCTCTGTGCAGGTCTGGGCCTGGCTTGAGGATTACTTCGTAGTAACCTCACAGCGCCTTCTGCTCACCACTGGCATAGTTACTCGCACGGTCAATATGATGCCCCTCACCAAAGTGACCGACATGAGCTTCAGGCGGTCGGCCTGGGGGCGCGTTCTCGGGTACGGCGAGTTCGTCGTCGAATCGGCGGGACAGGACCAGGCACTGCGACACATCCGTCATCTGCCGTATCCGGAGCAGCTTTACCTGGAAGTGTGCGGCCTCATCTTCAAGGACTCCGGCGACGCCGACGATTAGAAATTAACGCCGAAAATCCCCGCCACCCTGAG
>CAVTLB010000030.1:0-219148 GCA_963735415.1 uncultured Actinomycetota bacterium
CCCTGTCCCAGCGGCTGCGCGACCTTGAGGAGGCCGGCGTCGTGCGCCGCGGCGTTCTAGACCCGCCCGCCGGCGTCGCGATCTACGAGCTCACCGCCCGCGGCCAGGCACTGGAGCCGGTTCTGCTCGAGCTGGGACGCTGGGGCACCCAGCAGCCCGCGCCGGCATCCGGAGAGCTGAGCGCCAGCGCGCTGCTGGTCGCGCTCAAGGCCGTCTTCCGTCCCGCCGCCGCCGTGCATGCCACGCTCGCGCTGCGCGTCGACGGTGACTGGTTCCGCGTGACCGTCGCCGGGGACTCGATCGATATCGCCCGCGGCCGCAGCGAGCGCCCCGCGGTCACCTTCGACACCGATGCGGCGACGCTGCGCTCGGTCGCCTTCGGGCGCGAGACGATCAGCGATGCCGAGCGGGACGGCCGCCTGACAGTCGACGGCGACCGCCCGCTAGCCGAGCGCTTCGTGCGGATGTTCCCCCACCCCAGCTACCAGCCATCACAGCCGGCGGCGGTTGCGGAAACCCTCGATGTCATCGATGCGGCGCGCGATCGGCCCGATAGCGCCACATCCTGGCATGGCTGATAGACGAGACTCAAAAGCCACCTGCCTAGCCGGGCGCGCCAGGCCGGCACGGAGGTCGGTTCCCGGGCGTAACCGGCCGTCCTCATCCGTGTCTGCGTCGGGGAAGGGCTCGTCGCTCCATCGCCACCAGGCATCGTGGCCGTCGATGTGCAGGAGGAACTCGGGCACCGGCTGGCCGTCCGGCGCGAGGAGCCTTACGGCTTGCCGGATGTTGTCGTATGCGGCTTCCCAGCTCGCGGGGTCGTCGTCCAGGCGGTACAACTGCCGGAAGCTCTTCCTCGAAGAGCGGCCGGACCTGGTCGAACCGGCCGACAGGCCTGACTTCGGCGTTGAGCCAGGGAAAGTCACCTCCGTTCACCACGAGCTCGGCCAGCAGTCCTTCCGCGTCAACGAGCAGCCAGGTCTTTGAGCGGTCCACCGTCCAGATCGTAACCACCTCAGTCGGCAGGTACAGGGTCAGCGCCTCCTGCGGGGGATACGGCGGACTAGCAAAATCCCTAGCCCCAGCGCGCCTCGTCGATCACCGCGGCGTCAAAAGCCGCACGCCAGCTCCTTGAGCGCGGTGAAGAGCGCGTTCGCCTACGGACGGCGCTGCCGCAGGATCAAGCGCGACTTGTCGTCACAGCTCAACCACGGCAAGCCGCTTAGCACGGCGCTATAGTGTGCAGCGGTGCGGAAGAGCGAATAGTCGCTCGATGGGTCTTTTTCTTGCTTCACTCTGTAGTGGCTGTTGCACTGGATTCGGCGGGGGCACTGGATGCGGGAAGCACTTGGCCGCTGACCCCCTGAGCCACCGCTACGGGCGGTCTGGGCCGTATTGGGTTGGCGTAAGCGCGACGCGAATTGCGATGCCGTTCTGCTTGCCCGGGTCGATCAGGTATTCGGCGGTGACGGGCAAATTGTTCACGAAGGCGTCACGCAGGAGACTGAACATTGCCTGGCGGGCCGGAAGATTGCCGTCGTTCCGGAGTTGAAAGCCGTACGCGCCATCGCCGATGGCGTTGAGGATGAATACCGCTTCAACATCCAGCTGATCGTTGGGAGGACCGTAACCGGTACCAAGGTCGTGCGCGCGGAGAAAAACGATCTTTCCGGTCTTTTCGAGCAAGTTGGGCATGGACAGTCTCCTAAGGGTTCGCGACGCGAATGATTTCGCCCGCACGGGGGCCGGTCGTAAGGTAATCGAGACGGATGGGCCGCCCGGCGATGAAGGCAGACCGAAGTAGGTCAAACATCTCTGTGCAAGCTGGTTTGTTCACATCCGCCCGCAGCTGAAAGCCAAACGCGCGCAGCGGTTCCTCAGCGAGCTGCATGATGACCTCAACGTCCAGATAATTCGGCGCTTTGCCGTAGCCGGTGCCGAGATCGTGAGCCCGCAAGAACGATATGTGGCCCACGGTCTCGATCAGACTACCGATCGGATTGACGGAGCCGTACCCGATTACATCCATAAGCTGCAGGTCGACGGCGGAGACCGGATTTACCACGCCGCCACTGCTGAACTGATTGAATGCGTCGTCGGTGCCGCGAGCCCAATCCCGGGTATCCAGATGATTTACGGAAATATCGTTAAACTGCTTGAGCAGGGTGGCTCCATTGTCTATGGAAAAGAAATTGGCTGCACCACCACGCAGCGCTTTAGTTCCGGCACCGGTGTAGGCAAAATTGTCGATCAAACTGAACATATTGTCTCCGCCGGAAAGGCCGACTCGGCCCATCACTTCCGCGATCTCATGTGCCGCCACACCCTGAAAATCAGATGTGCCAGTCGCGATTTGACCGGAGAATGTGAACGCATTTTGCGCGCCGAAGGTGGTGCCTCCGTCATCGGACATATCATCTGGAATAAAACCAAGCGCCTTGGCTTGCGGTCGCGCCAACGCCCACGTTCCGAGGCCGTTGGTGGGATCGGTGGCGGTCATGGACCCCCTCGGACCGATGGCGATGGCATCGTTTTGCGTGGACGCGTACGCGCTGACCCGATCGAACAGATCGGCGTACGAGATGGGACAGGAAATTCGGAAAGCTCTTTCCAAAAGTACGTGGCGTCGTCACCGCGTCAACCGTAATGTTGATATGAATGTCGTCAGTGAATGCGTCGGTGAAGACCTTGGATGCCGCGATCCATGATGCCTTGGCTGCCGTTGCGTTGGCCCCGAAATTCGTCTCGAACCCGGACGTAAAAGTGGGAGTAATGATCAATTGGATCTCCCTTTGAGCTTCGGTTTGCCTGAAAGGGCGAGCCGCCGCCGTGGAAGCGTGGCACCCTTGACGTCGCTGCATGTAGCCATACGCGGGCGGCTTCCCCCTACGTACCAGAATCATCGCGGGCCACGCGTTCCGACCTAGCCCGTTTCGATCTCCCTTCGCGCTAGAATCCTCCAGTTCTGGCTGGCAGTCAAGAGGGTCAAGAGACACGTACAGGGGAGCAAATAGCAGGAAGTTCCCGGCAGCAACATCCAAACGGAAGCATCCGTGACACGGGGTACCAGCATGAACGGGTCGGGTGCATCTTTCTTAAGAGGTGTGACATTTCCGGGTGTTCCGGTCATGCGGTGAGGGGGAGGTTCTCGATGGTGGCGGGGTCGTAGCGGGCGACGTGGCGTTCTTCCAGGTAACGTGTCTTGTAGTAGCGCATTTAGTCGTCGAGGTCGCCGTTGACGACGACGGCGCGGAGCTTGAGGATGTCCTTGGCGCCGTCGGGTGACCATCTCGCGCCGGCCTCAACCGGCCCGTCGCCAACGGCGACGCCAGTTAGCTCCGCGCCCGTTTTCGCCAGCCTTGAGGCGCGGACGGGTTTTCCTGACTGGCGGCGCAGGGAAGGCGCAGGGAATGAGTCCCCTGTACGAGCCTCGTCGGCTTGCGACCCGAAGGCGGACCGCCATGCCCCCCTCCCAGCCCGGCACGGCGATGGTCGGCGTGGCCATCGGCCGTGTTCTCGTGGATGGCCCGGCCCTGCGCGGTCGGCCGGTGCTGGCCGCACCGAGGGCATCTTCCACGCCCAGGTTGTGCTGACGAACGGCGCGATCGTCGATGCCCGGCCCAGCGACGCGATCAACCTGGCGGCCACCACGGGAGCGCCCGTACTGGCGGCCCCGGAACCGCTCGGCCTCCCGGCCGGCCCGGGCCACAGGGGCCACCCGGCTCCGCCGCGATGACCCGGTAACCCGGCGCCGTTCCCGGCACTCTCTATAGTGCGCGGTTCCCGCGTGCGGCGAGAGGAGCACCGCGATTGGTATGGCACGATGCTTATGTGCCTGTCCTCATCGTGATCCTGATCGTGATCGTCCTGGCCGCCGTCGTGTTCGTCGCCGCCGGCCGGGGCGGCGAGATGCCCGCGACCGAGCGCAGTGACTACGCCCCCCTCAACATGGGGCCAGTCTCAGCCACCGACGTGGTCCTGCTGCGCCCGCCCACCGCGCTGTGGGGGTACAACCAGCAGGCCACGGACGAGGCGCTGGACCAGATCGCCGCGTCGATCCGGGAACGGGACGTGCGGATCGTCGCCCTGGAGCAGCTGGTCACCGACCTGAGCAGGCAGCCCGCCCCGCCGATGCCGCTCGGCAGCCTGTACGCGGGAGCGCGGCATGCCCGCGCGGACGCCGGGAACGCCGGCGGGGGCTGACTCGCCCGGCGGTACCGGCATCGCCGGCGAGACCAGGCCGACGATCGCGCCGATGGCGGACCCGCTGGCGTCGCCGGTCGGGGAGCTACAGGAGCAGGGCCGGGATGGGCCGCCGGGGCAGTCGCGGGCGGGCTGGCCGCCCGAGGTGGCACATTGACCGACGAGCAGCCGCCGGGACAGCCCCCGTCTCGGGGAGCACTGCCCGGCCCCGACGGCAGGGCGCGGTGCCCCTGGGGGCTGAGCACGTCGGACTACATGGCCTATCACGACGATGAGTGGGGCCGTCCGGTCCGCGGCGACCAGGTGATATTCGAGCGGCTCAGCCTGGAGGCGTTCCAGTCAGGGCTGTCGTGGCTGACGATCTTGCGCAAGCGGGAGAACTTCCGCAAGGCGTTCGCCGGATTCGACATCGCGGCCGTCGCCGCGTTCACCGCCGATGACGAGGCACGACTGCTGGCGGATGCCGGCATCGTGCGCAATAGGGCGAAGATCTCGGCCGTCATCACCAACGCCCGCGCCGCGCTCGACCTGCCGGTCGGCCTGAGCGACCTGGTCTGGAGCCACGCCCCGGAGCCGGGCAGGCCAGCCCCGGCCACGCTGGATGACCTCCCGGGCGCGACCCCGGAGTCGAAGGCGCTGTCCAAGGAACTGAAGAAGCACGGCTTCGTGTTCACCGGGCCGGTAACCGCGTACGCCGCGATGCAGGCATGCGGGATTGTCAACGATCACCTCGCCGGATGTTTCTGCCGGGCGGGCTGACTACGCTGGAAGTTCGTGCGAAAATACCCGCCATGGACGAGGCGGAACCGGACGTAAACGAGCTTTTCGCGCCGCTGGTGCCAGCGCAGGCGTTTGGTGTCGTGCTAAGCGAGGCACAGGAAGTGCTCCGCCACGTGCGCGAGCCAATTGACGCCGAGCTGTGGGGTTCCGACATGATCGGCGCCCTGTCCCGCTCGGCCGCCGACGAGTCGGCCGCGATGCACGACCTGGCCACTTCCCTGGTCCCCGCGGCCGAGGTCAGCGGCGACCGCGGAGTCGCTGGCGCTGCTGCGCATCTTCGCCGCGATCGGGTCGCCTGGCCTGCGCGCGGCCGCCGCCGAGGCGGCCGACCGGGTCGCCGCGCTTGGGGTCGCCGAGCAGGCGTGGGTGGCCGACCTCGGCCTGCCGCGAGTCTCTGACTGCTGGCACTACGGCGACATCGGCGGCCGTCAGGAGTCGGTGACGGTGAGCTTTGCCTACGGCGAGAAGACACATGCGCTGTCCGTGCTGATCGACCATGGTCGCGGGGACACGATTAAGGACGTGTGGGCGGGGGATGCCGCGGGCCTGCTGGACAAGACGTTCCTCGCCGCCGAGGCCGACCCGCTGATCATCTTCGAGAGGCTCGACCCCGCCGACGCGCATCGCCGCCTGGAGGTCGCGATCAGCGCCGGCGAGCGTCCCGACAAGCCCGACCAGCGAGACGACATCACCGCTCACCGTGCCCTGCTGTACGCCCGCATGAGCCTGCTGGCGGTGGAGTCCGCGATCAGCTCGGGCGAAAGCGAATAGCACCGGCTCCTGGCACTATGGCGTCAGGGCGAGCGTCGCGCCGCGTGCGTCGAGGAGGCGGTGGAAGCCAGGCCTGCCAGGGAGCGTCGCGACCTGCCCGCTGACCCGCAGGTAGGGGCCTTCCGGGCTGGCCATGATGAGGCCGTCCGCACCCACGGCGACGAGATCGCCGTCGGGGCCGGCCTCGGCGCGCAGCAGGACGGGGCCGTCACGGGTCGCGGAGATCGCCACCCGGCCGGCGCGCACCGCCGCCAAGATGGCGGCCTGGTCGGCGAGCGCGGGGCTGCCGCCTTGCGCCCCCGTTGCCCCGGCCGCCTCCTGCGGGACTTCCACCCACGTGGTGGGCTGGCCGGGCGGAGCGTCGGCGCCCTCTCGGTGCCAGTCACTGCCGCCCACCGGGATCGCCGCCGGGTCCCAGGCCTGCCACCAGGACAGCGGGATCGTCCAGCTCAGGTCCAGCCAGCTCCAGTGCCATACTTCCACCAGCGGCGGGCGGCGGCGCATGCCATGCAGCCAGGCCACCGGGCCGGCGATCGGGTGGTTGACGGACATGAGCGCGCCCGCGCGCTCGGCGGCGTCAAGCCAGTCATCCGCCGTACCGCGAAAGTCGATCCAGCCGGCGTCGCCGAAGACGTTCGCGTGGCCGAACGCCGTCGTCACTTCCTGCCCGGGCAGCAGCGTGATCCCGTACCGGGCCGAGGCCAGCGGCAACTCGGCGTGATGGCTCACGGTGTTGTGGTCCGTCACCGCGAGGAAGTCCAGGCCCCGGCGAGCCGCGAACGCCGCCAGTTCGGGCACCGTCATCGCGCCGTCCGAGTGGACGGTATGCGAGTGCAGGTCTCCCGCCAGCCAGCGATAACCCGTCCGGGCCGGAAGCGCGCGCGGTGCGGGCCGGTCAGCGGGCGCCGGCGGTGCGGGCGGCGGGCCGGGCAGCCAGCGCTTCCCGCAGCGCCGGCGTCAGCCCGGCCGCCATCTCAACGGTCACCGTGTACCGCGCGCCGTCGGCCGGCAACTGGTGGAGGCCGAGCATCACCTGCCACGGGCCGGATTCCAGCTCGCCCGGCAGGTAACCGGGGGTGGCGGCGTCCGCCGCGATCACGAACCACTCGCGTGCGCCGCCCGACCAGCCACGGAACCCGGCGGGTCCCAGGCAGCCCAGGTCGATCACCGCGCCCGCGCGGTCGTACTCGAGCCCGACCCGCAGTGCCGCCGTCCCGGGCGGGACTTCCACGGGAAGGTACTGGTACGCCGAGGCGAAGCGGTCCTCGAGGGTCCATGTGCCAGCGTGTTCGGTCAACTGCGCCATGTACCCATCCGACCAGATGGAGGGCGGCAGGCCAAGCACCGTGAGGGGTGCGCGTAAATGAAATGACAACGCGAAGTCACGATGGTAGGTTTCATCGCTTCCCCGTCACCCACCCGCAGAAGGGCTTCTTGGCATGCCTCCTGATACCAGCGGCACCGTTGTCGGCGATCCCGTTATCGACACCGAGCGCGCCCACCTCGCGCGTTCGCGGGAGTTCCTGCGGCTCATGCGGGAGAACGTCCTGGCCTTGTCCGTGAACCCGATGGCCGGCGACCCGGTCTCGCTGGAGTTCCTCAAGGCGGACCTGTACCGGCGGGCCGAGGCGCTGAAGGACCTGCCCGACGCGCCGCTGTTCTTCGGAAGGCTCGACTACCAGGAGGCGCCATGGGATGCCGAGCTGGCCGGGGCGCTCCCGCGGGACACGACCCCGAGCCGGCACTCCACATCGGGCGGCGGCACGTCGCCGACCCGGCCGGGACACCGGTCGTCATCGACTGGCGGGCACCGGTGTCGCGGCCCTTCTACCGCGCCAGCCCGCTAGAGCCCATGGGCCTGCGGCTGCGCCGCCGGTTCGGCTTCTCTGGCGGCGACCTCACCGCGTACGAGGACGAGGTCTTCACCGAGGCCGGCGGCGCGCAGGAGGCGGAAGCGGGCCGGGAGGCGGGGAATGAAAGGCAGCCCAGCGCCCTGCTGGTCGCGGAGATCGAGCGCCCGAGGTCAGGCCCGATGCGGGACATCGTGGCGACGATCCAGCCGGAGCAGGACGACATCGTCCGCGCGGACGCCGGCCAGACGGTGTGCGTGCAGGGCGCGCCGGGAACCGGGAAGACGGCGGTGGGCCTGCACCGGGTCGCCTACCTGCTGTACGCGTACAAGGAGCAGGTGACGCGGCGCGGCGTCATCGTCGTCGGGCCGAACATGGCCTTCCTGTCCTACATCCGCAACGTGTTGCCGGCGCTCGGCGAGCTGGACGTCAAGCAGACGACGGTGCCCGAGCTACTGGGCACGGTACCGGTACGGGGCGCGGACAGCGACGCGGCGGGGCTGGTCAAGGGCGACGCGCGGATGGCCGAGGTGCTGCGGCGGGCACTGTGGGCGTCGATCAGGCCGCCGGCCGCCACGCTGGTGGTGGCCCGCGGGTCACGACGGTGGCGGGTTCCCGCCTCTGAGGTCTTCACCCTGGCCCAACGACTTCGCGAGCGCGGCGTGCGGTACGGTGCCGGCCGCGACCTGCTCGGGCACCGGATAGCGCACGTTATCTTGTCGCAGATGGAGGCGGCGGGGGAGGCCTGCGATGACCGGACGCACGACGCCGTGCGCCGGACGACGGCGGTGCGCCAGTGCGTCGATGAGGTCTGGCCGAAGGCGGAGCCGAAGCGGCTGGTGTTCGGGCTGCTCAGCGATCCGACGGGACTAGCCAGGCACGCCGACGGGGTCCTCACGCCGCAGGAACAGGCCCTGATCATCTGGTCGCCCGCCCCGCGCGGGCCCGGGTCGGCGAAATGGTCCAGGGCCGACCTGGCGCTGCTTGACGAGGCCGGCGACCTGATCGAGCGGACGCCGAGCCTCGCGCACGTGGTGGCCGACGAGGCACAAGATCTCTCGCCAATGGAGATCCGCGCCCTGGGGCGGCGATGCTCGACGGGGGCGGCGACCGTGCTCGGGGATATCGCGCAGGGGACGACGCCGTGGTCGGCCACCTCGTGGCCGACGTTGCTGGCGCACCTGGGGAAGCCGGACGCCGCCGTGCGCGAGCTCGACGTGGGCTACCGGGTGCCCCGGCAGATCCTGGACTTCGCGTCGCAGCTGCTTCCGGCCATCGCGCCCGGGCTGCGGCCAGCGTCGTCGCTGCGGGCGGACCCGTCGTCTCTGTCAGTCGTTCCCGTGGGCGCGGGGGAGCTGGGGCGGCGGGTCGCGGCGGCATGCGAAGCCGCGTTGGCGGCGCCCGGGTCGGTGGCGGTGATCTGCGCGGACACGCAGGTGGACGAGGTGTCGCGGGCACTGCGGAAGGCTGGGCTGGCGTTCGGCGTTATAGGTAAGGACGATTCCGCCGGGCCGGGTGACGGGGACGCCGGGGCGGGCCAGGGAGCGGCCGGGGCGGGTATGGAGGGAAGGCTGTCGGTCGTGCCGGTCACGCTCGCGAAGGGCCTGGAGTTCGACCAGGTCGTGCTCGTCGAGCCCGGCCGGATCGCGACGGGCGAGGCTCACGGCCTGCGGCGGCTGTACGTGGGACTGACCCGCGCCGTAACCCGCTTGGTGGTTTTGCACGCGGAACCACTCCCTAGTGAGCTTCGTTACGTACCATAGGGGAAGTCACGTTGGCGGGGGCGGTGCCCGATGGTGGGCATAAGGCCTCGTCGGCTGTAGACCGGGGTCGGGCGGCCTCCGAACGCTCCTTGCGCTATCCGTCACGGGACGGCATCCTCACCAGGGCCGAGCGCGCGGAGCGTAGCTTCATAACTACTAAATAGTTACGACGGTGATATCGGTGCATTCCACCAAGGGGAACCACGCAGAGTCTGTCTACCTCGAGAAGCTGGGCGAGGAGCTGGAGCACCGCGGACTGGAGGCGTTCGTCATGGCGCCGCCGGGACGCGTGCCAAGCCTGTACGTGGTGAACCCGGGCGCCCGTGCGCTGGAGGAGAACGTCTACGCCGGCCGCTGCTCCGATGGCATGTTGTGGTTCTGGTGGTCATGGGCTGAGCGCATCGGGATCGCGGACGACCTCGACCTTGCCGCCACCACCATCACGCGGGTCCTGGCGCTGCCGCGCGGCCGGGACTAAGGCCGGGATAAGAACTAGCGGAGCGCGGTCCCCGAGGCCGGCGCCCCGAACGACATGCCGGGGAACGCGGTCGTCTGCCTGCTCCACGCGGTAGCGCGGCTAGCGGGCGCTTGCATGGCGAGCGCGCCGAAGGCCCGGAGCCGGGCGTCCGCGACAGCGACCACGCCGAGGTACGCGCGCGTTACGCCGTCCTCGAGGTACACCGCCAGCCGTCGGGCGGAGGCGGCGTCATCGACCGTGAACGGCAGGCCGTAGGCCGCGCTCGCGGCGACGGGGGTCGCGCCAAGGCCGGTGATCATCTCCGTCAGCGTGTCCCTGGCATCCTGTGGAGCGTCCAGTAGCTCATCGCGACGCCCTGGTCGTTGCCGCGCATGAGCGCGCCGGCCACGCCGTACCCGTATATCGCGGTGTGCTCGGCCGCGAGCGCTCCCTGGAGCGCCGCGATGCCGGCCGCCTTGTCTTGCGAAGTCGCCATGAGTTGCCTTGCGCCGCTAGCTGATGGTCTGTCCGCGCAGGACAGTGACGTGGGTGGCCTCGCAGGCGGCGATGCTAGCGTACAGTTGCGCCTGCGAAGGGGTTGCCCCGGACAGCCGCTTGAGCTGGGCGGTGACGGCGGCCCGCTCGGCCGTCATGAGCTGGGCGAGTGCGGCCTGCGTCGTGGCCGGGATCGCCGGCCGCGCGGTCGGGTGCACGCGCAGGTGCCTGCCGGCCGGCACGATGATCCGCGCCTCGAGCTGGCTCAGGTGCGCGTGGTGCTCGGCAAGCAGTGGTGACAGCTCGCCGGCCAGCCCGGAGTGCACTGCCGATGGTCTTCGTGTACAAGTAGACGAGGTTGTCTTCCGCAAGGATGGCCGACATCAGCGTCCGCACGTCGGCCGCCAGCGGCGGCGGGCCCTTCAGCGGGTCCGGGCCGGCGCACGCGTTCAGCGCGAGAAACAGGGGCAACGTCGTCATTGACGCGGCGAGCACCTGACGCCTGGGCAGCATAGGGTCTAAGCATGCCATGGAGTCACGGCTGGTCCGGCTGGCGCCGGGCGCGTGGCGCGGTGCCGGCGGGTGCTCGCCGCGTGGTCCCTCGCCGCGTGGTCCATTGCTCCCCACCGGCCCTGTGCATCCCGCCAGTCACTGCGGCTAGAGGCTGTTTCTCGCCTAACCGGCGCGCATGGCGCGGTGCCGATAGGCTAGACCTGCGAAGATAAGGCCCTCGCCAGCAGGCGGGGTGGACGAGGAGGTCGTGATGCCCGGTGGCATTCGCCCAGCCGCCGGCCCGGTGGAAGACAAACGCCTGGCTGGCATGATCCAGCCGGTCGTGGCCGCTGCCGGATTGGACCTTGAGTCAGTGCGGGTCACCACCGCGGGCAAGCGGCGCGTGCTGCGCGTGATCGTTGACGGCGATCAGGGCGTGTCGCTGGACGAGACGGCCGATGTCAGCCGGGAGATCTCCGCGCTGCTCGACGCGCGGAACGCGATGGGGGAAGTCCCTTACACCCTGGAGGTCTCATCGCCAGGCGTGGACCGGCCGCTGACCGAGCCTCGGCACTGGCGGCGCGCCGCCCGGCGCCTGGTCCGGGTCAAGGTCGCGGAGGAAGGCACCGTGCAGGGCAGGGTGCTCGCCGCGGACGAGGCCGGCGTCGCGCTCGACGTGGATGGGGCGAGGCGCGCGTTCCCGTACGGCGCGCTCGGGCCCGGGGCGGTCCAGGTGGAGTTCGGGCCGCTTCCGGAGATCGGCGACCTCCCGGCCGATGATGAGCTTGACGACGTACTGGACGACGACGAGCTAGACGAAGCGAGCTCGAAGACGAGGACCTCACTAACGACGAAGCGGACCTAGGAGGAGGCGGCGATGGACATTGACCTGAGCGTCCTGCGCAGTCTCGAGAGCGAGAAGGACATCTCGCAGGAAACGGCCATCAAGGCGATCGAGGACGCGCTGCTGATGGCCTACCAGAAGATCGATGGCTCGAGTCCCGCCGCGCGCGTTGAGGTGAACCGGAAGACCGGGCACGTGACCGTGTGGGCACGGGAGCCAGGCCCAGAAGGCGTTACCCAGCGTGAGTATGACGATACGCCCGCCGGATTCGGGCGGATCGCCGCCACGACCGCCCGCCAGGTGATCCTCCAGCGGCTGCGCGACGTCGAGGACGAGATGACCTTCGGCGAGTACGCCGGGCACGAGGGCGACATCGTGGCGGGCGTCATCCAGCAGGGCAAGGACCCGCGCACCGTGCTCGTTGACCTCGGGAAGATCGAGGCCGTGCTGCCGCCCGCCGAGCAGGTCCCCGGGCGAGAAGTACATCCACGGCGAGCGGATCCGCTGCTACGTCTGGCGGGTCCGCAAGGGGCACCGCGGGCCGTCGGTGACGCTGTCGCGGACCCACCCGGACCTCGTGCGCAAGCTCTTCGCCCTGGAAGTCCCCGAGATCGCCAGCGGCGCGGTAGAGATCGTCAAGATCGCCCGCGAGGCCGGCCACCGTACCAAGATCGCGGTGCAGTCGCACCAGCAGGGCGTGAACGCCAAGGGCGCGTGCATCGGCCCGGTCGGCAGCCGCGTGCGGAACGTGATGGCCGAGCTTCACGGCGAGAAGATCGACATCGTCGACTTCTCCGATGATCCGGCCGAGTTCGTCGCCAACGCGCTGTCCCCGGCCCGCGTGACCCGCGTTGACGTCATCGACGCGTCCGCGATGGAGGCGCGCGTCGTCGTGCCCGACTACCAGCTGTCCCTGGCCATCGGCAAGGAAGGGCAGAACGCGCGGCTCGCGGCCCGGCTCACCGGCTGGCGGATCGACATCCGTCCGGACACTGCCGAGACCGGGGCTTCCGCTGAGGCGGCATCGGGATCTTAACGGTAGACTTCTCTATGGAATGACCGCGCGATCTGAGCAGTTGCACACAGGGAACTTCCCCATGCGCACCTGCGTCGGCTGCAGGGAGCGCGCGGCGAAGTCCAGCCTGCTTCGCCTGGTGGCCACCGGGGATGAGATCATCCACGACCCTCAGGCGAGACTGCCGGGCCGGGGGGCGTACCTGCATCCCAGCCCGGAATGCCTCGAACTGGCGCAGCGGCGCCGGGCGTTTCCTCGCGCACTGCGCGTGACGGGACCGCTCGCCGTCGAGGGGCTAGCTTCGTACCTTTCGCATGCGGTCACCCGGGCATAACATAACTGGCGGCGACGGACGTAGCACCGGCGATGTTGGGCGGGAAGCGAACTGGACGCGACCAAAAACCTGTACGGAAAGCAGGTCGAGAAGCTGATGAGCGCTCGATGAGCACAAGGCGATGAACAGCAAGAGCTGACGCCGACTCGGAGCACGCTATGCCCCGGATCGGCTGATGATCCGGTATTGAGCCGGTCGGCGGACAGAGTCGGCGGGCAAGCAGAGGAGCATAGTGGCGAAGGTCCGGGTTTACGAACTCGCTAAGGAGTTCGGTGTAGAGAGCAAGGCTGTCATGGCCGAGCTTGAGAAAATGGGTGAGTTCGTGCGTTCGGCGTCCTCGACGATCGAGGCGCCGGTAGTCCGGAGGCTCAAGGAGCAGTTCGCGGGCGGGGCGAAGCAGGGCCGTTCGGGTTCTGGCAACGGCTCGGGTGCCGTTGACGCCCGTCCCGCACCGCCGCCTGTCCGCCGTGACCAGCCCGGTCGTGACCAGCCCGGTCGTGAGCAGGGCGGCAGGGACAGGGATCAAGTCGGCAGGGACCAGGCCGGCAGGGACCAGGCCGGCAGGGACCAAGCCGGCCGCGGCGACCACGGCCCGCGTCCCGGTGCCGCGCCGGCGGCGCCGGGCACCGCACCCGCGCGTCCTGCCGCGCCCGCCCCGGTCAGCGGTACCGGTGCCCCTGGCGCCTCCGGTCCCCGGCCTGGCCCGCGTCCCGGGCCGCCGCGCCCGGTTACCCCGGTGCCTGGCGTTGCCGCCTCCGCGGGTACCGACTCCGATCGTGGCGCCAGCGCTCCGCAGGCTCCCGCTGCCCCGGCGACGCCCACGTCGTCCAGCAGTCGTCCAGGCCCAGCCCCCCGTCCGGCGTTCTCCAGCCCGGCCGGGTCCGGCCAGGGCGGATCGGGCGAGGGCGGATCAGCTCAAGGCGAATCAGCCAAGGCGAATCAGGCCAGGGCGAATCAGGCCAGGGCGCACCAGCCGACTCCGGCGTGCCCGCCACCCCGGCGGCCGCGGCGGCCGGACCGGGTACGGCCGCGCCGCGCCCAGGGTACCCCGCGTCCCGGAGGGCCGCGCTCTGGTGCCCCGCAGGGCCAGGGTGCTCCTCGTCCCGGCGGCCCGCAGGGCCAGTCCGGCGCCTCGCGCTCCGGGCGGTCCCGGCGCGCCGCGTCCCGGTGCCCCGCGCGCTGGCGGCCCGGGCGGTCCCAGCGGCCCGCGTCCGGGTCCCCGCCCCGGACCGCGTCCGGGCAACAACCCATTCAGCTCGACCGCGACCGGGATGGGCGCCGCACCGCGTGGTGGCGACCGTCCCGACCGTGACGACCGTCCGCGCGCGGACCGCGGTGACCGCGGTGAGCGCTTTGCCGGTGACCGCGGCGAGCGCGGTGAGCGCTTCTGGCGCGGTGACCGCGGCTGAGCGCGGCGACCGCGGCTTCGAGCGCGGCGACCGTGGCCCGCGTCCGGGCCAGCCCGGCGCGGCGGGTCCTGGTGCGGCCCGGCCCGGTGGCCGCGGTCCCGGCCGTCCCGGCGTGCCCGGCGCGCCGGGGGCGGCGGGCGACGGCGGTCCCCGTCCGGGCGGTCCCCGTCCCGGGCGGCCCGCGCCCGAGCCCGATGAACATGCCGTCCCGCCCGCTGGGGCCAGGTGGCTCCGGCGGCGGCCCTCGCCCCGGCGGCGGTCCTGGCGGTCCTGGTGGCCGTGGCCCGCGTCCGGGCGGTGGCCCCGGTGGCGGTGGCCCTCGTCCTGGCGGCGGTGCCGGGCGTCCGATGGGCGCCGGCCCGCGTCCGGGCGGTGGCCCCGGTGGCGGTGGCCCCCGTCCCGGCGGCGGTCCCGGCGGTCCCGGTGGCGGCGGCACCGGTGCCCCCGCGCGCCCGGGTGGCGGCGGCAGGGGACGTCCTGGCGGCGGTACCGCCGGCGCGTTCGGGCGCCCCGGTGGCCCTCCGCGCCGCGGCCGGAAGTCGAAGAAGCAGCGCAGGCAAGAGTTCGACAACATGCAGGCGCCGACGATCGGTGGCGTGTCGGTTCCGCGTGGCCAGGGCCAGGTGGTCCGGCTCAGCCGCGGTGCCTCCCTGTCGGACTTCGCGGACAAGATCGGCGCGAACCCGGCCAGCCTGGTGCAGGTGCTGTTCCACCTCGGCGAGATGGTGACGGCGACCCAGTCCGTCAACGACGACACCCTGCAGCTCCTCGGCTCGGAGCTGAACTACGACGTCCAGGTCGTCTCCCCGGAGGAAGAGGACCGCGAGCTGCTCGAGTCGTTCGACATCGACTTCGGCGAGAACGAGGGCGACGAGACTGACCTCGTGGCGAGGCCGCCGGTGGTCACCGTCATGGGTCACGTCGACCATGGCAAGACCAAGCTCCTCGACGCCATCCGGCACACCAACGTGGTGGCGAAAGAGGCGGGCGGCATCACGCAGCACATCGGTGCCTACCAGGTCACGACCGAGGTCGACGGCGAAGAGCGGAAGATCACCTTCATCGACACCCCTGGTCACGAGGCGTTCACCGCCATGCGTGCCCGCGGTGCCAAGACGACCGACCTCGCGGTCCTGGTCGTCGCGGCCGACGACGGCGTGAAGCCGCAGACGACCGAGGCGCTGAACCACGCGCAGGCGGCCGGCGTGCCGATCGTGGTGGCGGTCAACAAGGTCGACAAGGAAGGCGCCGACCCGTCCCGGGTCCGCGCGCAGCTCACCGAGTACGGGCTGATCGCCGAGGAGTTCGGTGGCGATACCCAGTTCGTGGACGTGTCCGCGACCAAGGGGATCGGCATCGAGAGCCTGCTCGAGGCGATCGTCCTCACCGCCGACGCCTCGCTCGACCTGCGGGCCAACGCGACGCAGGACGCCCAGGGCGTCGCGATCGAGGCCCAGCTGGACAAGGGCCGCGGCCCGGTGGCCACGGTGCTGGTGCAGCGCGGCACGCTGCACGTCGGCGACTCGATCGTCTGCGGCGACGCCTACGGCCGCGTCCGGGCGATGCTCGACGAGGACGGCGCCAGCTCACCGAGGCACCGCCGTCCCGGCCGGTGCAGGTGCTCGGCCTCACCGCGGTCCCGGATGCCGGCGACAACTTCCTCGTGGTGTCCGACGACCGCATCGCCCGGCAGATCGCCGAGCGGCGCGAGGCCCGCGAGCGGGCGGCGCAGTTCTCCCAGCGCCGCCGGGTGTCGCTGGCTAACTGGGAAGACGCACTCAAGGCAGGCGAGCGCGAAGAGCTGCTCCTGATCATCAAGGGCGACGTGTCCGGCTCGGTCGAGGCCCTGGAGGACGCGCTGCTCAAGATCGACGTGGGCGAGGAGGTGTCCCTGCGGGTCATCGGCCGCGGCGTCGGCGCGATCACGCAGGACGACGTCAACCTGGCCATCGCGTCGGACGCGGTGATCATCGGGTTCAACGTCCGGCCGGCCGGCCGGGCGGGCGAGCTCGCCCAGCGCGAGGGCGTGGACATCCGCTACTACTCGATCATCTACCAAGCGATCGAAGAGGTCGAGGCCGCGCTCAAGGGCATGCTCAAGCCCGAGTTCGAGGAGGCGCAGCTCGGCACCGCGGAGATCCGCGAGGTCTTCCGCGTGCCGAAGGTCGGCAGCATCGCCGGCTGCATCGTCCGGACCGGCACGATCAACCGCAACAGCAAGGCGCGGCTCATCCGCGATGGCGTGGTCATCTCCGACAACCTCACCGTCGAGTCGCTCCGCCGGTTCAAGGACGACGTGACCGAAGTCCGCGACGGCTACGAGTGCGGTATCGGCATCGGCTACAACGACCTGCGGATCGAGGATGTCATCGAGACCTTCGAGATGCGGGAGAAGCCTCGGTCCTAGTCCAGGACGAGACAACCACCGCCGGGCGGGCCCGCCTGATTCAGGCGGGCCCGCCGGAGCGGCCCTTCTAGCAAGTCCTGTCCCGACAGGCACCTACTGCCTTGTACGTAGGAGCACTCACGCTGGACGTGCTGCTGGGGGACGTCCACTCGCTGAAGCAGAAGCGGGGCGTCGTCCGGCCGCTCGTCGCTGAGCTGCGGCGCCGGTTCCCCGGTGTCGCGGTGGCCGAGACCGGTCATCTTGACCTGCATCGGCGCGCCGAGATCGGCATCGCCGTGGTCTCCGCGACCGCCGGCAACGCCGCCGAGGTCCTCGCCGAGTGCGAGCGCCTGATCGCGGGCCGCCCGGAAATAGAGCTGCTGTCGGCGCGGCAGCGGCTATTCACCGAAGAGGAGTGACCGACGATGGACGCTGCTCGTGCTCGCCGCCTGGCGGAGCGCATCACCAAGATCGTGGCCGAGATGCTGGAGCGCCGGGTCAAGGACCCTCGCCTCGGGTTCGTCACGGTGACCGAGGCACGGCTGACTAACGACCTGCGCGAGGCGACGGTTTTCTACACGGTCTACGGCTCGGCGCAAGAGCGGGAGGAAACGGCGGCCGCCCTGCGCAGCGCGACCGGGATCATCCGCACCGAGGTCGGCCGTCAGCTCGGCCTGCGGCACACCCCGTCGCTGGCGTTCGTCGCCGACGCGCTGCCAGACAGCGCCCGTCGCATCGACGACCTCGTCGCGGCGGCGAAGAACGCGGACGAGGAGCTCGCCCGTGCCCGCGAGGGCGCGCAGTGGGCCGGCGATCCCGACCCGTACCGCAAGCCCGCCGACCAGTGGGACGCCGACGAGGCGAGGCCGGCGAGAAGGCCGACGACCTCGACGAGGACGAATGACCACTCCCGCCGGGCTTGTCATCGTCGACAAGCCCGGCCGGGATGACGTCCCACGATGTCGTCTCCCGCATCCGCCGGCTGGCGGGTACCCGGCGCGTCGGGCATGCCGGGACCCTCGACCCGATGGCCACCGGCGTGCTCGTGATCGGGGTGGAGCAGGCGACCCGCCTGCTTGGCCACCTGGCGCTCACCTCCAAGGAGTACCAGGCGACCATCCGGCTCGGCCAGTCGACGACCACCGATGATGCCGAAGGGGAGCCGACTGGCGGAGCGGCCGCTCGCGATGTCGCGCGCGAGCGGCTGGACGCCGAGGTCGTCCGGCTCACCGGGGACATCATGCAGGTCCCGCCGGGCGTCAGCGCGATCAAGGTGAACGGCGAGCGCGCCTACAAGCTGACCCGCGCGGGCGCGGCCCCGGAGATGAAGCCGCGGCCGGTGACCGTCTACGACTTCACGGTCGCCCGGGTGGCAAGGGACGGCGACTTCCTCGACGTGGACGCGACGATCGGCTGCTCGAGCGGCACCTACATCCGGGCCCTCGCCCGCGATCTTGGCGCGGCCCTTGGCACCGGCGGCCACCTGACGGCCCTGCGCCGTACCTCGGTGGGGGCCTACGACATCAGCCAGGCCCGGACCCTTGACCAGTTGTCAGAACGACTCGAGCTGACGCGGCTCCCGCAGGCCGCTGCCGCCGCATTCCGGACACTGCGGCTGACGCAGGAGCAAGCGCAGCGCGTGGCGCATGGTGCCCAGCTCCCGATCCGTGAACTGGTAGCGCGCCGGGCCGCCCCGGAGGATGGCGATCGCTAGCTCGGGCGAGGTGTTTCCCTCACCGACGTGAGTCCAGGAGACCCGCTAGCCGCGTTCGCCCCGGACGGCTCGCTCGTCGCGCTGGTAACAGTGGAGTCGGGACGACTCCGCTCGCTGGCGGTCTTCGCCTCGCACGCGTAAACAGGCCGGGCCGGGCATGTAGCGTCGCACGCCCTCCTACATCCGAAGCCGTGATGAGGGATGGCTAGTCTTGTTGCGGATAGCCGAAGGAGGGTCAAGCAACCGTGTACCGCTGGTACGGCCTCGATGATGTGCCCGCAAAGTGGGGTAAGTCCGTCGTCACGATCGGAGTCTTCGACGGCGTGCACCGCGGTCACCAGCGTGATCTCGGCCGCGCCATCGAGCTTGGCCAGGAGCTGGCGCTGCCGGTGGTGGTCGTGACGTTCGATCCGCACCCGGACGAGGTGACCAGGCCAGGCAGCCACCCGGCATCGCTCAGCTCGGCCCGCCGCCGCGCCGGGCTGCTGGCGCAGGTCGGGGTGGACGCCGTGTGCGTGCTCCCGTTCACGCTGGAATTCTCCCGGTTTGGCCCCGATGAGTTCGTCCGCGCCGTGCTCGTCGACCGGCTGCACTCGGCGGCCGTGGTGGTAGGCGAGGACTTCAGGTTCGGCCACAAGGCGGCGGGTGACGTGCAGTTGCTGGCCAAGCTCGGCGAGAAGTACGAGTTCACCGCCGAGGGGCTGCCGCTGCTCGTCGCCGATGGCCAGACGATCTCATCCACGGCGATCCGCGAGATGCTGCAGGCCGGGGACGTGGCGGCCGCCGCGAAGGCGCTGGGCCGGCCGCACCGCGTCGAGGGAGTCGTGATCCGCGGACACCAGCGCGGCCGTGAGCTCGGGTTCCCGACAGCGAACCTGGAATCGCCGCCGTACACGGCCATTCCCGCCGACGGCATCTACGCCGGCCAGCTTTCCCGGCTGGACGGCGACGGCGCTGAGGTAGAGCGCTGGCCGGCGGCGATCTCGATCGGGACCAACCCGACCTTCGGCGAGGGCGCCAGGACGGTGGAGGCATACGCGCTCGACCGGGACGACCTGGACCTGTATGGCGTGCACGCGGCGATCGACTTCAGCCACCGGCTGCGCGGCACGCTGCGCTTTGACTCGGTAGGGGCGCTGGTCGAGCAGATGCGCCGCGACGTCGACCAGGCCCGGAACTTGCTTTCCTCGTTAGTTCCCGGAATAACAGCCGACGTTGTTGAACGCGCACAGTTCCGGGGATGTCCGCGTCCCTGAGGCGGTGAAGAACACCGACAGGGTGCCGTTGGCGGGCACCGAGTCCGCTGAGGCTGGCCGGCTGCAGCAGCAGGACGTGATGGCTGGCATACCCGCTGGCGTTCGAGGAGACCGACGTGAACTGGTCGTAGGGCAATGCCACGACTATCTGCCACCCCGAGATCGCCCAAGAGCCGCCGTTGACAACGGTTACCTCGCCCTCGAATCCGTCATACCACTGGGAAACCACGAGGTAGGTGACGGTCGGCGGCACGGCTGTAGGGCTTGGCGAGGCCATCACCGGTGCGGTGGTCATGGTCGGGGAAGGGGTCACCGGCACTGTGGTGGCGGGCACTGTGGTGGCGGGCACTGTGGTGGCGGGGACCGTCGGAAGGCTGCGGCGTTCCGCCGGTACGCCGGCTTCCGGCCCTGACCACCGGCCGTCAGCGAAGGAAACGGGCTGAGCAGCGTGATGATCGGCGCGGGAGCGGCCCCGTCGGCCGAGGGCCGCGCGATCGCGACGCCGGCGAAGGCGGACAGCGCCAGTGCCACCACCGCCGCGATGGCGATCAGGCGTCGTCCTCGGGGCGGCGGCAGCACGACCCCGCTGATCTTCTCGGGGGGCAGCCCCGTCACGGTAGGCGGATCTAGCAGCATCAGGTTGAACCGGGGGCGCCTGCCCCGCCGGTGACGGCCGGTGCCCGGGCCGGGCCGATCACCTGTCAACAAGGTTGTCACTGCGACCCCGTCCCGGCATTGCTAGGTGTGAGCGTTTTCAGAGGTATCACGGGTCAGGAGGGCAGGTTCCTGTCCCGAAGGGCCGATAATGAATCGGTAACACCGGGGGTCGCCAGCGCCGCGGTGCCGGTCCGATGAGCCCGGCGAACGTGGTACTGTAGAACGCTACCGGTGCAACTACCGGTGGGGCGTGCTGCACCCTCAACGCGGCCGTCCCAGGGGGAAATCTCACAATCGCAGTGAAGGAGCCACGTGCCGCTCGACACCGAAGTCAAGAAGCAGATCTTTGCGGAGTACGCGACCAGTGAGGGTGACACCGGTTCGCCGGAGGTCCAGATCGCGCTCATGACCCGCAGGATCAATGACCTGAACGAGCACCTCAAGGTGCACCAGCACGATCACCACAGCCGTCGCGGGCTGCTGCTGCTCGTCGGCCGCCGTCGTCGGCTGCTGACCTACCTGCGCAACACCGACATCGCGCGCTACCGGACGCTCATCGAGCGCCTCGGTCTTCGGAGGTAAAGCCCGAGCCGGTAAGTTCTACGGCGATGGGCCTGCGCCGGCAGTTCCGCGCAGGCCAGGGCCGCAAGCTAGCTGCCCGCCACACCGGGTCTGGCAATGCTAGACCCGGTGGCACCGGATCGGTAATGTTGCGCCCGATTCGGAGATAACAGAATACGAGCGACAAGACACATCCCGTAGCCCCCGGCCCAAGCGCCGGGCCGGTCCTCGGTAGTGGTCCCCGGGTTCAGGCGCAGACAGCCAATTGGCCAGCCGCACCCGAGGACTTCGATCGAAGACCGGCCGACGCCCCGCTGGATGACAGTTCACGACGTTCACGATTGCGACGTTAGGAATACCGCGTCAACGACTGCGTCATCGAAAAATGGCGGGCGCGCCAGAGCCAACCACGGTACGGCGGCGGGTGGGTGCGGGATCTACCGCAAGGAGGTCTCACCCGTGAAGGGTGTGAAAAGCGCTGAAGCCGTTATCGATAACGGCGAGTTTGGCGTCCGCAAGATCAGGTTTGAGACGGGACGCCTCGCGCGTCAGGCCTCAGGTTCCGCCCTCGCCATCCTCGATGACGAGACCGTCGTGCTGTCGGCCACCGTCGCCAGCAAGCAGCCCAAGGAAGGGCTGGACTTCTTCCCGCTCACCGTCGATGTTGAAGAGCGGATGTACGCCGCGGGCCGCATCCCCGGCTCCTTCTTTCGCCGTGAGGGCCGGCCGTCTGAGGACGCGATCCTGACCTGCCGGCTCATCGACCGCCCGCTGCGCCCGAGCTTCGTCAAGGGGCTGCGCAACGAGATCCAGGTTGTCTGCACGGTCTTGGCCCTGCACCCGGACCACCTGTACGACGTGGTCGCGATCAACGCCGCGTCCATGTCCACCCAGCTGGCCGGCCTGCCATTCTCCGGCCCGATCGGCGGCGTGCGCGTCGCCCTGATCAAGGACCAGTGGGTGGCCTTCCCGACCCATGAGCAGTTGCAGCACGCGACGTTCGACATGGTCGTCGCCGGCCGCGTCCTGGAGGACGGCGACGTCGCGATCATGATGGTCGAGGCCGAGTCCACCCCGCAGACGCTGAGCCTGCTGGCCGACGCGGGACAACAGCGGCGCCATCGCTCCGGACGAGGAGACCGTCGCGGAGGGCCTCGAGGCCGCGAAGGAGTTCATCGCGGCCCTGTGCGAGGCGCAGAAGGTCCTGGCCGCCGAGGCCGCCGAGGCCGGGATCAGCCCGGCGAGCACGGCCGACTTCCCGATCTTCACCGACTACGAGGAGGACGTGTACGCAGGCCGTCAAGGCGGCGGTTTCCGACGATCTGGCGAAGGCGCTGACGATCGCGGGCAAGCACGACCGCGAGGCCGAGCAGGACCGCGTGAAGGCCCTGGCCGTCGAGCGCGTCGCCGGGCAGTTCGAGGGTCGCGAGAAGGAGATCAGCCCGGCGTTCCGCTCCCTGACCAAGAAGCTGGTGCGCGAGCGGATCATCCGCGACGGCCTGCGCATCGACGGCCGTGGCCTCACCGACATCCGGCCGCTGGCCGCCGAGGTCGGCGTGCTGCCCCGGGTGCACGGCAGCGCCCTGTTCGAGCGCGGCGAGACCCAGATCCTGGGCGTCACCACGCTCAACATGCTGCGCATGGAGCAGTCGATCGACACGCTCAACCCCGAGCGGACCAAGCGCTACATGCACAACTACAACTTCCCTCCGTACTCGACCGGTGAGACCGGCCGCGTCGGCTCGCCCAAGCGCCGGGAGATCGGCCACGGCGCGCTCGCCGAGCGGGCGCTCCTCCCGGTGCTCCCGACCCGCGAGGAGTTCCCCTACGCGATCCGGCAGGTGTCGGAGGCGATCGGCTCCAACGGATCGACGTCGATGGGGTCGGTCTGCGCGTCAACGATGTCGCTGCTCAGCGCGGGCGTGCCGCTCAAGGCCATGGTGTCCGGCATCGCGATGGGCCTGATCAACGAGGACGGCCAGTACGTGACGCTGACCGACATCCTCGGCGCGGAGGACGCGTTCGGCGACATGGACTTCAAGGTCGCGGGCACCGAGCAGGTCATCACCGCCCTGCAGCTGGACACCAAGCTCGACGGCATCCCCGCCTCGGTGCTGGCCGGCGCGCTCAAGCAGGCGCATGGCGCCCGGATGACCATCCTCGGCGTGATGCGGGACGCGATCGCCGAGCCGGGCGAGATGTCGCCGTACGCGCCGCGGATCATCACCCTGAAGGTCCCGGTCGACAAGATCGGCGAGGTCATCGGCCCGAAGGGCAAGATGATCAACTCGATACAGGACGACACCGGCGCCGAGATCACGATCGAGGACGACGGCACGATCTACGTCGGCGCGACCGACGGCCCGTCCGCCGAGGCGGCGCGGTCGGCGATCAACGCGATCGCCAACCCGCACATCCCTGAGATCGGCGAGCGGTTCCTCGGCACGGTCGTCAAGATCACGACGTTCGGTGCGTTCCTGTCGCTGCTGCCAGGCAAGGACGGCCTGCTGCACGTCACCCAGATCCGCAAGCTGCACGGCGGCAGGCGCATCGAGAACGTCGAGGACGTCATCCACGTCGGCGACAAGATCCAGGTCGAGATCCGCGACATCGACGACAAGGGCAAGCTGTCGCTGGTCCCCGTCGAGGTGCTGGAGCGCGAGGCGGCAGGCGAGGACCTGTCCGGCGGCGAGCCTGGCGGCGAGCGGCCCGACCGCGGCGAGCGGGGCGACCGCCCGCAGCGCGACCGCGGGGACCGTGACGGCGACAGCGCCAGCCGCCGCACCCGGCAGCGCTCGCGAGGGCACCGCGACTAAATGAGCGCAACCCCCGAATCGACCATCCGCAAGTCCGTCCTCCCGGGCGGGCTTCGGGTGGTCACCGAATTCCTGCCGTCGGTCCGCTCCGTGGCCCTCGGCATCTGGGTCGGCGTCGGCTCACGCGACGAGGACCTCACGCACCACGGCGCGACGCACTACCTGGAGCACCTGCTCTTCAAGGGGACGACGAAGCGCACGGCGCTGGAGATCTCCGCCACCATGGACGCCGTCGGCGGCGAGATGAACGCGTTCACCGCGAAGGAGTACACGTGCTACTACGCGCGCGTGCTCGACGCGGACCTGACGCTGGCGATCGACGTCCTGTCCGACATGGTCACCAGCTCGCTGATCGAGGCGCGCGACGTGGACGCCGAGCGCAACGTGGTGCTCGAAGAGATCGCGATGAACGAGGACGACCCCTCCGACACCGTGCACGAGGCGTTCACCGCCAAGCTGTTCGGTGACACGCCGCTGGGCCGGCCGATCCTCGGCACCGTCGAGTCGATCAACTCGATCACCCGCGATCAGATCAACGAGCATTATGTCGGCCGCTACACGCCGCCGCACCTGGTCGTCTCGGCGGCGGGCAACCTCGACCACGACGATGTCGTGGCGCGGGTGCGGGCGTCGTTCGGCCCGGTGCTCGATCGCTTCGCCGGGGCCTCGCCGGCGGCACCGCGGCTGCGCGACTCCGGCGGCCTGTGGGACGGCTACGGCTCGGCGGCCGGGTCCGGCGTCACGCTGGTCTCCCGCGAGATCGAGCAGGCGAACCTGGTGCTCGGCTGCGAAGGGCTGTCCCGTACCGATGACCGGCGGTTCGCGCTCGGCGTGCTCAACGCCGCGCTCGGCGGCGGCATGTCGTCCCGGTTCTTCCAGGAGGTACGGGAGAAGCGCGGCCTGGCGTACTCCGTGTACAGCTTCGCCTCGCAGCATGCCGACACCGGGCTGTGGGGCGTCTACGCGGGCTGCCTGCCGTCCAAGGCCGACGAGGTGCTGTCGATCTGCGTCGCCGAGGTCGCCAAGGTGGTGGCGGACGGCCTGAACGATGAGGAGCTGGAGCGGGGCAAGGGCCAGCTCCGTGGCGGTATCGTCCTAGGGCTTGAGGACCCGTCCTCCCGGATGACCCGGCTGGGCAAGGCCGAGCTCGTGTACCCGGCTCTTGAGCCGGTGGACGACGTCATCGCCGCGATCAACGCCGTTACCCACGACGACGTGCGCCAGGTCGCCGCCGATATCCTCACCCGCCCGAAGGCGCTCGCCGTAGTCGGCCCGTTCGACGACGCGACCGCCTTCACCGGAGTCCTCGGCTAGCCATGCGCTAACCTGTCGACCGCGCGATCGCTCAGCCTTGCCAGGCGGGCGATCGCGCGGTCGACCCAGTGCCCTAACAGGTCGGTTGCGCGATCGGCCTGGTGAATATCCGCGAGGAGGCACGATGATCAAGGTCGGAGTGCTCGGCGCCAAGGGCCGGATGGGGCAGCAGGTCTGCGCCGCCGTCGAGCAGGCACCGGACACCGAGCTCGTCGCCCAGGTGGATGCCGGGGACTCGCTCGACGCGCTCCTCGCGGCCGATGTCGTCGTGGACTTCACCCACGTCGGCGTCGTGATGGACAACCTCCGCTGGTGCGTCGAGCATGGCATCAGCGTGACCGTCGGCACCTCCGGGTTCGCCGAGGACCGGCTGGCCGAGGTCCGTGGCTGGCTCGGACAAGGCGCAGGCCGAGGTCCGGGTCCTCATCGCGCCCAACTTCTCCGTCGGCGCGGTCCTCATGATGCGGTTCGCGGCGCAGGCGGCCAGGTTCTTCGAGTCCGCCGAGGTCATCGAACTGCATCACGCCAACAAGCTGGACGCCCCGTCGGGCACCGCGCTGCGCACCGCGTCCATGATCGCCGACGGCCGTAACGCGGCCGGCCTTGGCCCGTCACCGGACGCCACCACCCAGGAGGTGCCCGGCGCGCGCGGTGCCAGCGTGGACCAGGTCCGCGTGCACTCGGTTCGCGTCGCCGGCCTGGTGGCCCACCAGGAAGTGCTCTTCGGCGGGAACGGCGAGACCCTGACCATCCGCCACGACTCACTCGACCGGGCCTCCTTCATGCCCGGCGTACTGCTCGCCGTGCGCGGCCTGGCCTCCCTGCCGCCCGGCCTGACCGTAGGCATCGAGCCCCTCCTCGGCCTGGACTAGCCCCACGCGGCAGTCAAGATCGTTGCGCCGCAGGAGCGGCTGGCCAGTCCCGCCGCGTCTCCGCGGAAACGCGGCGCTCACCACGAGATCTGGTCCTTCTCACGACGCGGCAGCGACGGGGTTCTCGCGTTCCTCGCCTCAGGCCGGGAATGGCAATCGCGGGCACTGCCGCCCCGGACCGAACCGCGTACCCTCGACGTCATGTGCAGGAGCATCAAGACATTGCGGCCACCGTACGCCGAGCAGGTCACCGACGCGGACATCCGGGCGGCGGCGTTGCAGTACGTGCGGAAGATCAGCGGGTTCCGCGCCCCGGCGGGGCACAACGCGGCGGCCTTCGAGGCGGCGGTCGAGGAGATCGCCGCCGCGAGCGCCCGCCTGCTCGACGCGCTTGAGGTACGAGGACACGGGTAATGAGCCGACATATGGGGATCTTGAGGCTTCTGCTCAACGTGATCTGGCTGGTCCTGTGCGGCTGGTGGATGGCGATCCTCTACGCGCTGGCCGGGATCATCTGCTTCATCCTGATCATCACGATCCCGTTCGGGATCGCGGCCTTCCGCATCGCGGGCTACGTGCTGTGGCCATTCGGGCGGTCGATCGAGGTCCGGCGCGAGGCGGGCCTGGGATCGCTCATCGGGAACATCATCTGGATCATCCTCATCGGCTGGTGGCTCGCGATCGGCCACCTGACCGCCGGCATCGCGCTGTGCGTGACGATCATCGGGATCCCGCTGGGCCTGGCGAACTTCAAGCTCATCCCGATATCGCTCATCCCCCTCGGCGTGCGGGTCGTTCCGCTCGGGAGAGCTGTACCCCGGCTACCGCTGACGGCGGCGCGCCACGGGACAGCCCGGAGCGGTAGCCTGTGCGGCATGGAAGGCACCGAAAGCATCCAGGGCTTCGACGGCGTGCGACGGCTATGGAGGAAGAGAGCCGGGTCGAGGTGGAGGTCACCTACGACACGTCGGCCGCGCCGCACAAGGCGGACGAGCCTTAGCTGTACGTCATGTACGACGCCGCCAAGCCGGAGGCAGGCAAGCTGTACTTCACCGAGGCCGAGTGGGACGCGTTCGTGCTCGGCGTCAGGGACGGCGAGTTCGACCTCGACGAGGACGGCAACCTGCCGCCCGTCCCCGAGGACCAGCGGCAGCCGGGCACCCAGGACTAACAGGCTATCAGTTAAACGCGCCGGGCGCACCCGCGCGCCGGGGTCGTTCAGATCATGTTTGCGAGACTGGAACTGTCCGGACATTTCCGGTTACGCTGCGACCGTGAACCCGATACCGCCGAAACCAGTGCTCGACTCGCGGCGGTTCGGCCGCACGCCGGCCGCCGTTCCTGATCGGGCTCGCGGCCTGCTGCCTGCTCGCGATCGTCGCCCTCGCGATCGTGGTGGCCTCATCGCGGCCCCGCCCCCACGCTCGTCGGCCTGCTCCTGGCGATGCTGCCGATCCCGCTGCTGGTGACGCTGATCCTGCTCATCGACCGGCTGGAGCCAGAGCCGCGGGCGCTGCTGCTGGCGATCTTCGGCGCGGGCGCCGGCGTCGCCGTGATCATCGCGCTGCTCGGGCGCGCCACCGGCAGCGCGATGATCGCCGTGCCGGAACTCGGCCCGCACGCGGGACGCGAGGTCGGCGTCAGCGTCGGCGCGGCGATCGGCGGCGGCGGTCGTCGCGGAGTCGCTCAAGGGCGTGGTCCTGCTGGCGCTGCTCGCGTCCCGGCGCACCGAGATCGACGGGGCGACCGACGGCGTGGTGTACGCGAGCATGATCGGGCTCGGGTTCGCACTGGTCGCCAACGTCTACGCGTACGTCGCGGCCTGGAAGGCGGGCATCCGGTCGCTCGCGGAAGAGTTCGCCCGGCGCGGCATCTTCGGCCCGCTCTGGGAGGCGCTGTTCACCTCCATGATCGGCCTCGGGGTCGCCTACGCGGCGGCCCGCAAGGGCGCGTCGCGGGTACTGGGCGATCGGCGCTGGCTGGGTGCTGGCGGTCGCACTCAACGCCCTGTGGAACAAGTCCGTCGACGAAAGCGGGACGGGCCTGGGGATCACCTACGCCATCCTGGTCGCCGCGCTCGCCGTGGTCGGCGCCCTCGTCGCGGCCGACTGGCGGCGGGTGGTCGCCATGATCAACAGCTTCCTCCCGCAGTTCGCCGACCCGCGCACGGTCACCGACAGCGACCTCCGGATGCTGACAAGCCTGCGGGTGCGCCGACTCGGCCGGCAGTGGGCGCGGCTGAACGTCGGCATCGACGGCGATGCGCGCGATGACGCAGTACCAGCTCGCCGCGACGGAGCTCGCGATGGCCTGCAACCGCAACGCTCACGGCCGCCTGACCCCCGAGCACTTCGCCCGGCATCGCGACGACTCGCTCGACGCTCATGCGCGAGGCGGCCACCGTGATCCGTGACCGCGAGCAGCTCTTCCCGCCCCCCTGGGTGGGCGATGGCCCGTCCGCCTTCGTCCGGTCCTGATTCACAGCACGCCGGCCGCCATCATGATGCCGACGCCGAGCAAGACGATGCCGCCCGCTAGCACGCCACGCTCGCCCAGCGTCATGCCGATCCTCGCGCCCAGCTCAAGCCCGGCCAGCGACATGGCGACGCTCACGAGGCCGATCACGAGGGCGGCGACCTCGATGCTCACGTGGTACGGGCCGAGCGCGAAACCGACGACCAGGTTGTCGATGCTCAGGGCCAGCCCGCTGGCGACCAGCCGCGCGGTGCCCCAGCCCTCGGTCGCGGCCGTGCGGCCCGCGCCGACCGAAGCCCGGTCGCTCGCACCTTCACCGCCCGCGGCGCGGCGCTCCCGTGTCCAGCCGATGACCTGATAAAGGCCGATCACCCCCAGCAGCCCGCCGCCCAGCCACTGCCCGGCACCGCCTAGGTGGCCGCTGACGGACCGCCCGACCGCCATGCCGAGCAAGGGCATGCCCGCCTCGAACACGCCGAACACGATGGCCACTCGCGCGCGGACCGCCGCCCCGACCCCGCTGACGCCGATCCCGACCGAGGCCGCCAGGTTGCTGATGCCCAGGGCCAGCGCGACCAGGACGAGCGCGGTCAACCAGTCACCAGAGGGCACCCTCGGGCACCGCCGCCGCACGCAGCGCGCCCTCGTGGCGCAGCAGCCACTCCTTGCGCTCCACGCCCCAGCCGTAGCCGGTCATGGAGCCATCCGCGCCGATGACCCGGTGGCAGGGGATGATGATCGAGATGGGGTTGCGCCCGTTGGCCAGGCCGACCGCCCGCGAGGCGAGCAGCGACTTGCCGAGTGCCAGCGCGACGTCGCCGTAGCTGCGAGTGACGCCGTAGGGGATGCGGGCGAGCTCGGCCCAGACCGCGAGCTGGAACGTGGTGCCGAGGGGCGCGAGCGGCAGGTCGAACTCGCTGCGCGTGCCGTCGAAGTACTCCGCGAGCTGCGTCGTGGCCTGCGGGAACCCGTCCTCGCGGCGGGCCCACCCGGGCCGGACGGTGGCCGAGTGCTCGCCCGCGTCGAGCAGGTAAAGCCCGGTCAGCGCCCGGTCGTCCCCGGTCAGCAGCAGCCGCCCTACGGGGGAGTCCACGATGTCGTATTCGACGGTCGCCGTCGCGGCCGGCGGCGGCTGGAAAGGCGTTGTCATCCGAGTGCTCATGACTCCAGCCTGCCAGCCGCGGCCGGCCCTTGCTAGCGAGAATCGGACATGCCCGTCCCGGCGGGCCGAACGGCTATTCGAGCGTCGCCCAGAGGTGATGCGTGGCATAGGAGCGCCACGGACGCCACGACTCGGCGTCGGCCACCGTGCCGCCGAGCTGCCGCAGCGCCCGCAGGACGCCGGCATCCGCGGGCAGGAAGGCGTCCGGGTCCGACAGCGCGCGCATCCGGATGTAGCCCGCCGTCCACGGGCCGATTCCTGGCAGGCTCAGCAGCTTGGCGATCGCCTCGTCGCGGTCGACGCCCGGGTGCAGTTCCAGGCCTCCGGAGGCGAGCGCCGCCGCCAAGGTGATGAGGGCGTGCGCGCGCGACGCGGGCATCGGCAGGTCGGCCGGGCTGGCTCCGGCGAGCGTCGCGGCATCGGGGAAGCAGTGGGTCAGCGTGCCGTTCGTGGCGGGCAGCGGCTTGCCGTAGGCGGCGACCAGCCGCCCGCCGAGCTTGCGCGCGGCGGCGACGGAGACCTGCTGGCCGAGGACGGCGCGGATCGCCATCTCGTCGCCATCAACGCTGCCGGGGGAGCGGCGTCCCGGATGGGAGCGGGCCAGCTCGCCGAGGACCGGGTCGCCCGCGAGGCGGGCGGTGATGGCCTCGGGGTCGGCGTCCAGGTCGAATAGCCTGCGGCAGCGCTGGACCGCCGCCGTGACATCGCGCAGATCGCTCAGTTCCAGGTCGCAATCGAGGTGAGTCCCGGCGAGGGAGCCTCGCACGGCGAGGATGCCAGGGCCGTTCGGGAGAAGGAAGGCGCGCCTGTACGTACCGCCGGTGACCTCTTCCGTGCCGGGGACGGCCCGGGCGGCCAGGTAGCCAAGCAGTCGCGGGAAGTCGATGGGCGGCCGGTAAGGGAGCCGGAGGCGGATGGTGCCAGGCGGCGGCGGCTGCGCGCCGCGATGGGCGGCCCGCCTGCGGGCAGCCTTCTCGCGCAGCTGAGTCGGTGGGGTGTCGAAGACCTCAAGCATCGTGGCGTTGAACTGGCGGATGCTGGAGAAGCCCGCGGCGAACGCGATGTCGCCCATGGGCAGGGCGGTCGTCTCGACGAGGGTCCGGGCGGTCTGCGCCCGCTGCGCGCGCGCGAGCGCCAGCGGCCCCGCCCCGAGCTCGGTCGTCAGGAGGCGGCGGACCTGCCGTTGCTCGTAGCCGAGGCGGCTGGCGAGCCCGGCGACGCCCTCACGGTCGATGACGCCGTCCGCGATGAGGCGCATCGCGCGAGCGGTGGTGTCGGCCCGGATGTTCCACTCCGGCGCGCCGGGGGAGGCGTCGGGCCGGCATCGCTTGCAGGCACGGAAGCCCGCCTGCTGGGCGGCAGCGGCGGTGGGGTAGAACCTGACGTTCGCGCGCATGGGCGTGATGGCCGGGCAACTTGGGCGGCAGTAGATGCCGGTGCTCGTCACGGCGATGAAGAACACCCCGTCGAACCGCGCGTCCTTGCTGGCCGCTGCCTGGTAGCGCTGGTCGTCTTCCATGCCTTCTAGCCTGCCTCTTCCCGGCAACGGATAGCTAGCGGGAATCGGACATGGCGGACGTGTATCGTGATGGGACGAGTGATCGCGGCGGCGGTCCCGCGGCATTAGGCTGAGGGCTGTCAACCAGGCAGGGGAGGCGCATGGCGGCACGTCGCCGCGGCGGGGGGAGAGTCCGGGGAGCCGGGGGGCTGATAGCCCTCGTGGCCGTCATGACCTTCGCCGCCGGGTGCTCCTCGCTGTTCGGCCTCAGCGCGGGCGCCACTCCGGGCGCGACCGCGTCCGGTGCCCCCGCCGCCGCGAGGGCCACGAGCAGCGCGATCCAGGACGGTGCCAGCCCGGCGAATTCAGGCCGCCCGGCGAGTTCCGCGACCCCGGCGAGCACCGTCCGCGGCGTTCCCGGCCAGCCGAGCCTGCCGCTGGCGGGCCAGGTCGTGGGCGTTGACCCGGGTCACAACGGCGGTAACTTCACTCACGCCGCCGAGATCGGGCGCCTGATCTGGAACGGCCGGGAGCGGGAGACCTGCAACACCACGGGCACCGAGACCGATTCCGGCTATACCGAGGCCCAGTTCAACTTCAACGTCGCCTCCTACCTGCGCGCTGGCCTGATCGCCGATGGTGCCCGCGTGGTCATGACGCGGACCAGCAACGATGGGGTTGGCCCCTGCGTCAACGAGCGGGCGGCGATCATCAACGACGCGCACGCGAACGTGGGCATCGCGATCCACGCGGACGGGGCAACGCCCGGCGACCGCGGGTTCGCGGTCCTCGTCCCGGTCGCCGATGGCACGAACGACAAGGTCATCGCGTCCTCGGCCGCGTTCGCCGACGACCTTCGGACGGCAATGCTCGCCAGTACGCCGATGCCGGTCAGCAACTACGACGGCGTCGACGCGATCCAGACGCGCGATGACCTGGCCGGCCTCAACCTGGTCCAGGTGCCGATGGTCTTCATAGAAGCCGGCAACATGCGCAACGCGACCGACGCCGCCTTGCTGGTCACCCCAGCCTTCCAGCAGGAGGTCGCGAGGGCGATCCTGGCGGCGATCGTCAAGTTCCTCACCTGACGCGAGCATGGTCACGCGATCCGCCTGCTTGCTCCGGTGGTCAGAGGCGCCAGAAGTCGTACTGGTCGCCGCCGGGGCGAAACCCCGCCGCCTCGACGATGTCCACGGCGAGCTTGAACCGGTCGCCAACGCGTCCCGGAAGGTGGGCGTCGCTGCCGAACGACACCGCCCGGCCGCCGGACTCCCGCCACCAGGCGATGCAGCTCCACGGAGGACAACGGCGACTTCGTGTTGATTTCGATGATCCGGCCGGACGCGGCGAGCGCGCGGAACACCGTCCGGTACTCCTCCTCGAACACCTTCTCCTGGAACAAGTGGGCACCCGATGGCCAGTACCGCCGGGGGAAGTCGGGGTGCGCGAGCACCTCGAACATGTCGCTGCCCTCGATGAGCCGCACCAGTTCCGCGAAGTAGTAGCGCATCGCGTCGTCTTGGGACATGCGCCCGAAGAGCGCGTCCGCCGCGATGAGCTTGCCGTGGTAGGGAACCGCGTGCAGCGATCCGAGGATCCGGTCCCAGTCGTGACCGCCGATAATCGCGGCGGCGCTGCCCGCGAACAGGTGGGACTCCCCGGCCTCAACCCCGGCCAGGATGCGCAGGCCCGGGAAGCGTTCCCGGCACTCCTGGACGGAGGCCAGGTAGCCCGGCACGTCCAGTGGCTTGATCCGGCTCCACCAGCGGGCGTCTGCCGCCGTTCCGGTGATGGCGTCGCCCTCGCCACCGGAAATGAACTCCAGGTGCTCGGTGAAGGCGACGGCGGGCAGGCCGATGGCGAGGGCTTGCGCGCACGTCCGCGCCATCGACGCATCCGGCGACGTGTCATAGGACCACTCCGAATGCACATGATTATCCACTGGCAACACGGTAACGATTGTTTCATGCCGCGGCCATTTGCCAGCTAACCGGGCGTCCGTTCCGGTCATCCCCCAGGGAAGTACCCGTCGCGGGGCTTCGCGGACGTGATGACGTAAACCTCGCTGGACTGCTGGTCCTGGGGACCTCGGCCGCTGCCCGGCGCGCCCGGCCCGGGAGTTCCTTGCCCGCGAGCTCCGTGATCGCCGTTCACTCCCGGACCATGGCCGGCACCCGGCCCGCGCTCGGGTTCCGGGCCGCTGGCGGCGTCGCCCCCGGCAGCCGGGAGCGCCGCCGCTCCCTTCTTGGACCGGGCCAGCCGCGCCCAGCGATCCTCCCATCCGGAGACATCGCCATTGCATGCTTGGACGTACGCGATCAGCACCGGCAGCGTGGGCAGCCGGAGCCCGCCCGCTGCCGATGCCAGGGTGCGCATCGTGTAGTGCGACTTCTCGGCCATGTCTGGGTAGTCGAGCCCGGCGTTGGACCGCAGCACGCGCAAGTCACGCGCGAACGTGGCAACGCTGTCCGCCTCGATGGCCATCGGGCCGTTCTTCCCGGCCGCGGGCGGCTCATCGGGCAGCGCGCTGTCGCGTTGCCGGATGACTGGCCCGCCTACCCGGCTGAAGCTACCGGTGGCGGCGCGGAAGCTGCCCGTCGCGGCGCGGAAGCTACCGGTGGCGCGGAAGCTCCCCGTCGCGGCGCGGAAGCTGCCAGTGGCCGGACCCGGCCTGTCGTTCCCGCCGAACGGGGAGTCGCCGTTCTGCCCAGGTCCAGCGCCCGGCCACTGAGCCTGCGGCTGGGGCTGCGGCCCTCCGGCGAGATGCGGGTCAGGCTGCTGGCCCGGCCCGTGGGCCTGCGCCGCCCAGTCCGCTGGCCCCTGGCCGGCGCCGCCGTGATGGGCGGGACCACCAGGGAACGGCGGCCCCCGGATACGGGGGCACCTGGTGATAGCCGGTCGGCTGCGCCGCGCCGGGCTGGGGAATACCGGCACCGGGGGCGCCGGGCTGGGGGATACCGCCGCCAGGGAAGGGGCCACCCGGATAGGCACCGGCCTGGTGCTGTGGGGCAGCCTGGGCGGCGAAACCGTACGGCCCCGCTGCCTGCTGCCCGTAGCCCGCACCAGGCTGGCCCGGGCCAGGGTGCCCGTGCGGGAACGGCTCTTGCGGGTACTGCCCGTTGGGGACCTGTCCTGGGGGTGGGAACTGTCCCAGCGGGGTACTGTCCCTGGGGATACTGGCCAGGCGAGGCCTGTCCCTCGGGATAGGCTCCCGGCGGGAACCCGCCCGGCGGGTAGGCGCCAGGGCCGAAGGGATCCTGCGCGTACTGTCCAGCCGCGTTCTGATCCGCGCCGTACGGGCCCGCGGTGTAGGGGGCCGCGCCGTACGGACCTGGAACTGGCTGTCCAGTGACGGGCTGGCCCGGGACAAACTGGCCCGGGACGAACTGCCCCTGGCCGCCCATCCCCGCCGGGAACTGCCGCGGGTCCGGGCCGAGGTCCGCGTACCCGGCTGGTCCTGGCCCGAACGGCACCTGGCCCGGCGGCACCTGGCCGTACTGCCCAGCGTCAGGCGGACCTGAATGCGGGGCCTGGCCGTACGGCCCGGGGCGGTCGGCTGGCCCTGAGGGTACTGGCCAGGCGGGTACTGCACCTGGCGGAACTGGTCTTGGGCGTTATGGTCAGGGCCAGTCGGCGGCTGCCCGTACGGGCCGGGCTGAACCGGGCCGGGAGGTACCGGGCCGGGGTACCGGGCCGTGCTGTCCGGCGGCGTGCGGGACGGCACCGTACTCCGGGCCATAGGGCGGGCCCTGACCGTACGTTCCCTGGTCGTACTGGCGCGCGCCGTACGGCCGTGGGCCGAAATCCCCGCCGGCACCGAACGCCGGGCCGGGCTGGCCGCCGGGGAAGTACGGGCCGGCCGTCGGCGGAGAATTGCCCGTCGTCTGGTGCCCAGCGCTAAACGGGGCCGGTGCGGGCTGACCGGCCTCGAACCGCCCGGGCCGAATTGTCCGGCACCGTACGTTCCCGGGACCGTATTGTCCGGGACCGTACTCGCCCGGACCGAATTGCCCCGGCGGGGACTGCCCCGGATCGTAGCGCCCTTGGCCCGTGGCGGCCCAGTACGGGTCTTGCCCGGGTCCCGGCCTGCGCCCGGACGCCCCGTGCTGGGCCGCCACCGGCGTTGCCCGGGCGCTCCGGTACGGGTCCTGCCGGGTCCCGGGTCGAACGCGCCACCGCCAACTGTGCCACCGCCACCGTGCCACCGAATTGCCCGCCTGCTGGTGCGGGCCCGTACGGATTGCTGCCCTGAGCATAGGGCTGCTGGGGTCCTCGTCCCTGGCCGCCGTGGCTCGAACGGCCCGCGAGGTGAGCCACCTTCCTCGCGCCGGTAGTCGGCTGCCTCGGGACGGGTCGGGCGAGGTCCGGGTGGTGCGGAGTCTCGGGGCACGGCGGGATCGTTCGGGATGCTGGAAGACCTCTCACCAGGGCGAACCCGAGGCGGGGCCGGTTGCCTGGGACGAGGGCCTGCCGGGCGGGGCCGTGGGCCGGCCGGCGGCCGGGGGCGGCCGGGGCCGGACTGGGCCGCCTCGGGGGGCTGCCAGGGGCGGTTGTGGGCGGCGGCTGGGTCGCGCGGTACCTGGCGCGGCGGGCGCGGCGGACCGGGCGGTCGCGGCACGCTGCGCTCGGGACGGGTCCGGGAGGCGCCGGGAGGCATGTCAGCCGGGCGCGTGCGCGCGCCGCGGGGGTCACCGTTGCTGGCGGCGTACTGGTAGCCAGGATCGACCGGGTACGGCTCGGCTTCCATGAAGGCCGACTCGGGGTAACGGGAGCCCGGGTACCGGCGGCCGCCGTCTGGCCTCGCCACCGATTCTGGCGGGGATCGTCCTGTGCGGGGATCGTCCTGTGGCGGCCGCCGTCCCGGCGAGGGCCGCCCGGGCGTCCGCCATCGCGCCGCCGGTAGCCAAGTCCGCTGCCGTCATGCCGGCTACCGTCCTGCCCGTCGCTTCCGGCACCCGGGCCGTCCCGGAAGTCATCGTCGTAGTCGGCGTACCTGTCAGCCTCCGGGTACGGGGCGGCCGGCACCCGGCCCTGCGTGCCCCTGCTGGGGCCGCTGCCTGGACGTCTCACCCGGCACCTCCTGGACGCTGCGCTGTGCGTTGAACCTGAACTGTGCACCGCGCTTAGGGACAGTCACGCTCCCCCCCTCACGAGTGTAGGGCGGTGCCAGCGCCCGGACGGGGCGGGACGAGTAAATGGCCTGGTTCGACAGCCTTTTATTTTACCGGCCGCGGAGGCCTAACCTGGAGGTGGGCACGAGCATAATGCCCGCGCCGTAGGGCTTAGCGGCGCTGTCTGGAGCGGCGATGACCGCATGGATCGTCTGGTTGATCGTGGCGGCCGCGCTTGGCGTGGCCGAGTTGATGACGACCACGTTCGCGCTCGGCATCATCGCGGTCGCGGCCATAGTCGCTGCCGGCGCCAGCGCGCTGGGCCTGGCGCTGCCCTTCCAGTTGCTCGCCTTCGTGGCCGCCTCCGGCGCGGGACTCGGCTTCGTCTTGCCCATCGCGCGGCGGCACATCAGGCAGCCGCCCCTGCTCAGGACGGGACCTGCCGCCCTGGTCGGCCGTCCCGCCCAGGTGCTGGAGGAAGTCACCGGGCACGGCGGGCGGGTCCGCATCGGCGGCGAGGTATGGTCGGCGCGCTCCTATGACGAGGACCTGGTCATTCCGCCGGGCCGCACCGTCGACGTGATGCAAATCGAGGGCGCGACCGCCCTCGTCTATCCCCGGGAGTGAGCCCAATGTGGATCGCCGAGTTGATTATCGCCGCGATCGCCGCGTTCATCGTCGTCTTGACGGTGGTGAAGTCGGTGCGCATCGTCCCGCAGGCCCGGGCGCGCAACGTGGAGCGCTTCGGCCGCTACCGCAAGACGATGGCGCCCGGGATCAGCTTCATCATCCCGTTCGTGGACCGGGTGAAGGCGCAGATTGACCTGCGCGAGCAGGTGGTGTCATTCACCGGGCAGTCGGTCATCACCGAGGACAACCTCGTCGTGCAGATCGACACCGTGCTGTTCTTCCAGGTCACCGATCCGAGGGCGGCGGACTACGAGATCGTCAACTACATCCAGGCGATCGACCAGATCACCGCGACCATGCTGCGGTCGGTCATCGGCTCGATGGACCTGGAGGAGACGCTCACCTCCCGGGACAAGATCAACGCGCTGCTGCGCGGCGTGCTCGACGATGCGTCCGGCAAGTGGGGCATCCGGGTCACGCGGGTCGAGATCAAGGCCATCGACCCGCCGAAATCCGTCAAGGACGCCATGGAGAAGCAGATGCGCGCGGAGCGTGAGAAGCGTGCCACGATCTTGACCGCCGAGGGAGCGCGGCAGTCTTCCATCCTGACCGCCGAGGGCGACAAGCAGTCGGCGATCCTGCGGGCGGAGGGCGACAAGCAGGCGGCGATCCTGCGGGCCGAGGGCCAGGCGGTGGCGATCGCGCAGGTGTTCCAGGCGGTGCACGAGAACGACCCGGACCCCAAGCTGCTGGCCTACCAGTACCTGCAGACGCTGCCGCAGCTCGCTAACGGGGCGGGCAACACGTTCTGGGTCATCCCGAGCGAGATGACCACCGCGCTGAAGGCGGTGACGTCGGCCTTCACCGAGGCGGGCGAGAACGGTGCCCGAAGTGCCCCCGGCCTGCCCAAGGCCACCGGAAGCGGCCCACGAGGTGCCCGCCGGACCGCGCCAGGCCGCCATTGCCCCGCAGGCGCAGCCCCCCGCCGAACTGACAGGCGACCAGCGCCCGGCCCAGGACCAGTAGGCCGGGCTTCAGCAGACGCTTCGGTAGACCCAGTCCAGGAGGCCCGCAGGGCCAGGAGGCCGGCCAGCAGGCGCACCACGGCAGCTCAGCTCCTGCGGCGCAGGAGCATGAGGATCGCGCAGGCCACCATCACGACGGCCGCGACGACGGCAGCCAGCGCCGCGCGGGGGAACCCGCCCTGGCGGGTGGCTGGCAGCGCGACCGGCCTGACCTCGGGAAGGGTGCTGGCCTGGGACACGGCCCCGATGGCGGTGCCCAGCGGCGGCGACTCGACGGGGGCCGGCGGCGCGCCTCGCGTCTCCCCGGCAGGCACCTCACCGGTAAACGTCTCGGTGAGGGCGGACAGGCGCCGCATCACCTGCGGGGGTATCGGCACGTCGGCGTCGCTGCCGACCGCGGCACCGAGCCGTGCTCCCGCGTCCGCGAGCGACGAGCATCCGGCGGGGCGGGCCGGCAGGCAGGGGACCGCTGCCGGGGATCCGGTCAGGGACCGCCAGCGCTCCTCCCACTCAGCCAGCCCCGCGCCGCACCCGCGCACGTAGGCCGACAGGACCGGCAGGTCCGGAATCGACGGCCCGGCCTCGGCCGCCACGATAACGTCGCGCGGATAATGCGCACGGGCCGCGAGGTCGGCCGGCTCAAGCCCGGCCTCATTGCGAAGCTGGCGCAATTCGCGCAGGAACCGCATTGCATCATCGGCATCCGCAGTGCAGGGTTCCAAACGTAAGCTCCTTCCCTTTGTGAATCCATCAAGCAAACTGGACCCGTTGGAGCGCGCTGGCGATAGCGATCAGGCAATCGTCGTTCATTCCCAACCAGGGATTCAATGGCAGATTATCGTGTCGGCTGCGTCGCCACCGGGCAACCCTGCACTTTCCGTTGCACGTGCCGTCAACGCGTGGCTGATGTGACACCAGGGGCGACATCGAGCGGAAAACTGGCCCGCGAATCAGCCGTGCAGCGCCAGGCCGACCGTGAACGCCAGCCCGAACGCCAACTGGAGTCGCCCGGTCTGCCCCAGCGTCGCGATCAGCGCCGGGCCCGTCGCGCCGCCTCGCACCGACCGCAGCGGCACGATCGCCAGCGGCAGCGCCAGCAGCATGAGCAGCGCCCACGGCCGCACCAGGAACAGGCAAGCCGCGAGCGCGAACGGCACGAGCACGAACGCGAGGTACACGGCCCGGCTGCGCGCGTCCCCGATGCGCACCGCCAGCGTCAGCTTCCCCGCCTCGCGATCGGACCGGATATCGCGCAGGTTGTTGACCATGAGCAGCGCGCACGACAGCAGCCCCGCCGGGATGGCGGCCAGCAAGCCGAGCCAGCTCAGGTCGCCCATCTGCACGTACGCGGTCCCGGCGACCGCGGCGATCCCGAAGAACACGAAGACCGAGACCTCACCGAAGCCGAGGTACCCGTAAGGGCGCGAGCCGCCGGTGTAGAACCAGGCCGCCGCGACGCACAAGGCGCCGGCCAGCAGCAGCCACCAGGACGTGACGGCGGCGAGCACCAGCCCGGCGAGGCACGCCACGCCGAAGCACGCGAACGCGGCCGCCTTCACGTGCCCCGGCTTCGCCAGTCCCCAGCCGACCAGTCGCACCGGGCCGACGCGCTTGCCCGCCGCGTCCGTGCCGCGGACGCCGTCGCTGTAGTCGTTGGCGTAGTTCACGCCGACCTGCAGCGCGAGCGCGACGAGCAGCGCGAGCGCCGCCTTCCAGGGGGAGAACTTCCCGTAACCTATCGCGACGCCGGTCCCGATCATGACCGGGACGATCGCTGCTGGAAGAGTCCGGGGCCGGGTGCCGGCCAGCCACTCACGCGCGTTTGCCACCTGGTGATTTTACGCTGGGCAAGGCTCCGCCTATGCCCAACGGACCCGGCTACGCGCCTGCGGGCCAGCAGCGTGTGGAGGCGAAGGACCGGGACCTTGACCCCCATGTCCAGGTTCCCCTTGCTGCCGTCGGGTGCCCAGCCCGCCGCCGTGAGGAAGTCAAGGCGGCCGGCGTCAGCCGCGAGCACCCACGCGCACGCGGTGCCGAAGCCGTCCTCGGCGAGCGTGTCAGCGGCCGCGTGCAGCAATCGCCCGGCGTGCCCGGCCATGCTTTCCCCGCCCGCACCGCCCGCACCGCCCGCACCGCCCGCACCGCCCGCTGGCAGCACATGGAGCTCGTACAGCTCGCCGTCGGTGCCTGGCCAGCGGTCCTCGTCGGTGGCGGGGCCGATGGAGGCGAAGCCGACGGGCTCGGCGATGGCGCCGGCGGCGTAGGCAACGAGAACCTTGTGCCGGCTGGTCGGGGGACTGGTGATGGCCTCCCGCCACCGGTCGCCGAACTGCTCGCACCGCCGCCTCGCCCGACAGCTCGCTGAGCACCTCAGCGGGCACCAGCCCGCCCAGGGTCGCCTGCCAGCTGGCTACCTGGACGCGGGCGAGGGCGGGCGCGTCCGACTTCCTCGCCTCCCGCACGAATCCAGTAGCGCTCCCCGGGGAGCTCACCGGCCGTTCGCTGGCGTGGCCAGCAGGCCGACGTCGCGTGCCGCGCCGGTCGAGGCCGACGTGGCCATCGCCGCGTAAACCTGCAGCGCCGCGCTGACCGGCCGCTCACGGGCCGCCGGGCGGTAGGACCCCAGCGTGGTGAGCAGGGCATCCCGGCGGGCGGCGAGCTCGGCCTCCGGCACGTCGAGCCGGATGTCGCGGTGCGGGATGTCGATCACGATCGTGTCCCCGTCCTGGGCGAGGGCGATGACGCCACCGCCGGCCGCCTCAGGGGACACGTGCCCGATGGACAGCCCCGAGGTCCCGCCGGAGAACCGGCCGTCGGTGATCAGGGCGCACGACCGGCCGAGTCCCTTGCCCTTGAGGAACGAGGTCGGGTACAGCATCTCTTGCATGCCGGGGCCGCCGCGCGGTCCCTCGTACCGGATGACGACGACGTCCCCGGCCGACACGGCGCCGTTGAGTATGCCCTCGACGGCGGCCTCCTGCGACTCGAAAACCCGGGCCGGGCCGCTGAAGGTCAGCACCTCCGCGGGCACGCCGGCCGTCTTCACGACCGCGCCGTCCGGTGCCAGGTTGCCGTACAGGACCGCCAGCCCGCCGTCGGCCGAGTACGCGTGCCCGGCATCGCGGATGCAGCCGCCGGCGGCATCGGTGTCCAGGTCGTCCCAGCGGGCGGACTGGGAGTACGCCCGCACGGTCCGCACGCCGCCCGGTGCCGCGTGGTAAAGCTCGGCCGCCTCCGCCGTGGTTGACCCGGAGCGCAGGTCCCAGTCCGCAAGCGGCATCCCGTGGACCGTGTGCACGGTGCGGTTCAGCAGCCCGGCCCGGTCGAGCTCGCCCAGGATGGTCTGGATGCCGCCCGCGCGGTGGACGTCCTCGACGTGGTACTGCTGGCTGTTCGGCGCGACCTTGCAAAGGCACGGCACCCGCCGGGACAGCTCGTCGATCTCCTTCAGGCCGAAGTCCACGCCGCCCTCGTGCGCGGCGGCCAGCAGGTGCAAGATCGTGTTGGTCGACCCGCCCATGGCGATGTCCAGCGCCATCGCGTTCTCGAACGCGTCGCGGGACGCCACGCTGCGCGGCAGCACGGACGCGTCGTCGTCCTCGTAGTAACGCCTGGTGATGTCCACGACGAGCCTGCCGGACTTCTCGAACAGCGCCTTGCGGGCGGTGTGCGTCGCGAGCGTCGTGCCGTTGCCCGGCAGCGCCAGCCCGATGGCCTCGGTGAGGCAGTTCATGGAGTTGGCGGTGAACATCCCCGAGCAGGAGCCGCAGGTCGGGCAGGCGGCCTCCTCCAGCGCCGCCAGGTCCGCGTCCGACACCGACGGGTCGGCCGCGGCGACCATCGTGTCGATCAGGTCGAGCTTGCGCCCGGTGAACGCGCTCGTCGTGACGCCCGTGAGCGGCTTGCCGGCCTCCATCGGGCCGCCGGAGACGAAGACGGTCGGGATGTTCAGCCGCATGGCGGCGATCAGCATGCCCGGGGTGATCTTGTCGCAGTTGGAGATGCAGATCATCGCGTCCGCGCAGTGAGCGTTGACCATGTACTCGACCGAGTCGGCGATGAGCTCCCGGCTGGGCAGCGAGTAGAGCATGCCGCCATGGCCCATCGCGATGCCGTCATCGACCGCGATCGTGTTGAACTCGCGCGGTATCGCCCCCGCGGCCCTGATCGCGTCCGCGACCACGGTGCCGACCTCCCGCAGGTGGACGTGGCCGGGCACGAACTCGGTGAAGCTGTTGGCCACCGCGATGATCGGCCTGCCGATCTCCGCGGCCTGGACGCCGGTCGCGCGCAGCAGGGCGCGCGCTCCCACCATGTTCCTGCCGTGCGTGACCGTCCGGGACCTCAGGGCTGGCATGACGATCGAACTCCCCTCACGACTATGCCTGGAAGGCATTAGCCTATACCGCCCTGGGCAACCGGGAGCTCCGCGCGGACCCCTTCAGCCGCTGAGGCTGCTTGCGACCTCGTTCGCGGCGTGGACACCGAACGGCAGGACCGCCTCCGCCGCCTCGTAGATCTCCGCGATGTCCTCCCGCCCCAGCTTGGTGACCTCGCGGATCTTGGACCGCCGCTTGAGGTACTTGCGCAGCCGTTCGCCGTTGAACACGTCCACGTCCCGGATCACCGCGATGTCCCAGGGGATGTGCGGACCGTAGATTGCCAGCGCCGGCCGCACGACGATGTCCCGGCCGAGCCGGGCGGACAGCAGTTCACTGGCCCGGCCCGCCTCCCACTTCGCGTGCTCAAGGCGCGGCTTCTGGCTCGTGGGGCCGAGCCAGAGTTGCTTGCCGTTGCGGGTGCGGATCGGCAGCTTCTTGTTCCACTTCTCGGAGTCGATGGCGTAGACCCCGGAGGGGCCGACCACGAGGTGGTCGATGACGTCCTCGCTATCCGGGATGGGCCGCGCGCTCAGCGACCGGTAACCGGCGCGCCGCAGCGCGGTCAGCTTGCGCTCGGTGATCCGCTGCGCCCGGGTCAGCTTGATGCCGGGCGGGATCGATCCGATGGTCCGCGACCGCCATATCGCGTGGGCGATGCCGGCGACGATCGCGAGCGTCAGCCCGCCGATCCAGCCCCAGAAGATCCCGAAGACCACGCCCGCGATCAGCATGATCACCAGGCGCTCGCGCCAGTACCGCATCCGCGGGTCCATGGCCAGGTCCAGGACCCGCTGGCGGCGTGGCTGGCCGCGCGGCCCGCGGCGGCGCGCGCCGCCTCCGCCCCCCATGGTCCCGAACGGGCGCGTCCACGTCGCCGCCGCCTTGTTCTCGGCGGAGCTCGGCCAGGACGCTGTCGTCCGGTTCAGCTGCGGACGGGCTTGCGGCGCGACATCGGTCGGACGGCATGGGCCAAGGGCGGGTCCGTCGCGTCCAGGTCGTCGTCATCGGCGTCTGGATCGTCGGCTGGATCGTCGGAGTCATCGAGGAGCGCGTCGATCCCCACGGCGGGCATAACGGCGTCTGGCGTCGCGTCGCCAGGGGGGCCGGTGTCATGGTCCCCGCGTCCAGCGTCCCCGCGGGGTCGTCTGGCGCGCCGTCGTCCGAGACCGCTGCGGTGAGGTCGGGGAACGCCGGCGAGTCGGGGTAGCTGACCACGCGCTCTAGTTCAGCCTCTGGCTGGTCGTCGTCGGGATCGTCGCCGCGCGAGTCCGGGACATCAGGGTTCTCGTAAGAGAGTCCGGCGGTTTCGCTGTACATGGGTTCGCTGCCTGTCCGTGTGTTCGGGGAGGGAACCGGTGGACCGCCGACGCCCGCGTCAGGCCCGGTGCCAGCGGTGTCGACGGCATCCTTGCCAGCAACCGCAGCGCCGGGCGTCGGTGACACGCGGGGCCCGCGTGCCGCGGGCGGCGCTGATGACCTGGTATTCTTCATTCCGGGCCAAGCCATCCATCTCACCATCTCAGCGTACCGATTACCAGAGCGCACCGCAGCGCTCCGTAGTCAATTTGCCCTGTCCGGTGCTGCTTTAAAAGTGGACATCTGTCGTAAATGGGCTTGTTAGCCGTAAGATCTACGCTGCCGAATGGGATTGCGCCGCGTTATATCGACCGTTCCGAAAACGCGCGGCCCGGATGCGGTGCTCACGGTACCCGAATGGTGGCGATAGCATCGGGAAGCGGCCTAGTCGCATGTGAATCATGTGATTGTGGTAAAGTTGAGGGTATTTGGCCAGTCGCCGCTATAGATTTCGTTGGCCATAGCTGTCTTGGGTAGGAGATGGACATCAGCGAGGCGAGGCCACCGGGCTGGCGGGTGCGGCACTGGCGCGGCGTTGCCGGCGTGGACCTGTGCCGGCCTCGCGCTGTACGCCATCTACCTGCAGATCTCGCTCGGCGGGCGGATCGACTCCGACGGGGCCAACAGCGCGCTCCAGGCCTGGGACCTCATCCACGGTCACCTGCGGCTGCATGGCTGGCTCTTCGGCGATGCGACGTACTACACCTTCGAGCTTCCCGGTCAACGGCATCACCCAGCTCATCTTCGGGCTAGGGCCGCGGGCCGCGCATGTCGCGTCGGCGCTGGTCTACTTCATCGTCACGGCCTGCGCCGTGGCGCTCGCCGTCGCGGGCAGCCGCGGCGCGGCCCAGGCGGCCCGCGGCGCGGTGACGGTGACGGTGCTCGCCGCGCCACTGCTCACCATGCTCACGGTGTGGACGCTCATCGAGGAGCCCGACCATCCGGGCACCTCGGTCTTCATGCTGGTCCCCGCGCTGCTGGTGGACCGGCTTCCCGATTCATCGCTGCCGCGGCCAGCGAGCTGGTGGTGGATACCGCCGGTGGTCTGCGTGATCCTGGCGGCCGGGCAGTTGGGCGACGCCACCGTCACCTATGTCGCGCTGCCAGCCATCGTGGTGGCCTGCGGCTACCGCCTGCTGGCCGGGCGGCGGCTGCGGTCCGCCGACGCGGCGGTACTGCTTGCCGTCATTGCCTCCGTGCCGCTGGAGATGCTCATCCGGGCGCTCATGACGTGGCTGGGCGGCTACCAGGATGATCGCCCCGAAGACCCAGCTCGCGCCGCCCGGCCAGTGGCCAGGGCACGTGCCGGTCGTGTGGCTTGTCCTCCGGTACCTCTACGGGGCCGTCGACCGGCCGGACACGGCGCTGGGCGCGGCCGGGGCGGCGCTCGGGCTGATCTGCCTGCTCGCCGCCATCGCCGGGCTGGGCAAGGTGGCATGGACCTGGCGTCGGGCGACCCGTGCCGAGCAGGTGCTCGCCGCCGTGTTCGTGATCAACCTCGGCGTCTACCTGGTGTCGCGGTTGCCGCAGGCCGACGGGGCGCGGGAGATCGCCGCGGTGCTGCCCAGCGGGGCCGTGCTCGCGGCCCGCGCCCTGGTTCCTGGCCAGCTCGTCAGGAGGGGACTCGCCCGCACGGCCGTCGCGGTATCCGGGCTGATCGCGCTGCTGCCGCTGGCCGTGGCGGCCGCCCGGCCGCATGTCGGCCCGGCGACCGGCCCGGCGCCCGGTGACGCGGGGAACGCGCAAACCGCGCCGCTCACCACGTGGCTGGAAAGGCACGGGGTCACCTACGGGATAGGCGGTTACTGGGACTCCTCCATCGTCACCCTCCAGTCCGGCGAGCGGGTCGCGATCCGCGCGATCGACCTTGGGCCGAAGCCGGACGGGACCGGCTTGCACGCTTACGTGCGTGGCTGGGAAACGAACGCGCTGTGGTACGACCCCACGCTGCATGACGCCAGATGGGCGATCGCCGACATCGCGCGCAGCAGGTACTCGGTGCACACTTACGAGACCCTCTTCGGCAAGCCGGAGGCCATGTACCGGGTCGACGGCTGGGTGGTGCTTGAGTACCAGGCCAACCTGCTGACCGAGATCCAGCAGCCGGTACCGCGCTGAGCGGGGTCAGGTCTCAGGACTGCTGCGACAGCACGACGATGATCAGCCCGGAAACGACAAGCAGCGATCCGCCCCAGGTCAGCAGGTTAGTGCGCTCGTGCAGCAGGACGACGCTAGCGGTCAAGATGATCAGGTAGCTGAGCGCGTTGAACGGGTAGGCGATGCTGAGCGGAACCTTGGACAGGACCGCTAGCCACGCCACCGCGGAGATCGCGAAGACGGCAAGACCGCCAAGTACCATCGGCGAGGTAGCCGCCGCGATCACGAGTGAGCCGCCACTCGCGTGCGCGCGGGCCGTCGCGACCTGCATGCCGTGCTTGAGCAGGAGCTGGCCAGTGGCGGCCAGCAGGACAGCGAAAACTAGCAGTCCGGCGCTCGTCAGGGACAAGCGCCGCCTCCTTTCCGTCCGCTCCGTCCGCGGCGGGTCAGCCGGACGCTCGACGGGTAGTTCCTCTGACTTCGCCATCTGTCTTCCTCAATCCGGACCCGCCCGCTATGCCGGACTGGCCCGGTCTCGCGCCGAGCGCGGGAACCACGCCCCAAGGCTACGCCGGCTCGGCGGGCGCCGGCCTTGACCGCTGGCTATTTCGTGACGCTGGCCGACGCGGGAGACTCCGCGCGGCAGGTGCCTGTGGCGGGTACCTCGGCGTCGGCCGGGCCGGCACCGCGCCGTCGTGCCGCTGGCGGGCTGCACCTCCTGCGGGTCGAAGTCCAGGTACTCGCAGCTGCGCACGCCGCGCTTGTGGAGCCAGTAGTCCGCGCTGGTCTGCAGTACGCCGATGCCGTACTTGATGCTGCGCCGCAGGTTGATCGACGACGCCTCTTCCATGTACCGGGTCGGGCACGACAGCTCGCCGATCCGGGCGCCGGCGGCGACGGCCTGGGCGATGATCTGGTTGTCGAAAACGAAGTCGTCAGAGTTGCGCTCGAAGGGCAGCCCGGCGAGCAGGTCGCTGCTGAAGGCCCGCAGGCCGGTGTGGTACTCCGACAGCTTCTGGCTGAGCAGGATGTTCTCGGCGAAGGTGAGGAACCTGTTCGAGACGTACTTGTACCGGGGCATGCCCCGGGAGACCGAGTTCTGCGCCAGGATGCGGGAGCCGAGCACCATGTCGTACTCGCCGTAGGCGATCATCGCCGCCATCGCGGGCACGAGCCGGGGCGAGTACTGGTAGTCGGGGTGCACCATGACGATGATGTCGGCACCCAGCCCGAGCGCCTGGCGATAGCAGGTCTTCTGGTTGCCGCCGTAGCCCCGGTTCACGTCGTGGCGGATCGGGTCAAGGCCAAGCTCGCGGGCTAGCGGGACCGTCCGGTCGGTGCTGGCGTCATCGACGAGCACTAGGTCGTCGATTACCTTAAGGTCAAGCTCTGCTACGGTGCGGGTCAGTGTCGCCTCGGCGTTGTACGCGGGCATGATGACTGCGATGCGTCGAGAGTTAATCACCGACGCAGTATAGGCGCCCAGCAAATTCCCAGGATGATAAGCCCTCAGATGTTAACCAGTTGTTGGTAATCCTGCGGCCTCTTGCAAAGATGGGGCGAATGAGGCCAAAGTTGCGGAGCGTAGCGACGGGATAACAGAGAGCTGCGCAATGTCAACGCTCTACCCCGGGCCGGAATCGCGCAAATCGCGCCGCGCGAGCGGGCGGCGATAGACTCCACGCATGCGCTGGTCTACCATGCACGTCCCCACGCTGCGCCGACGATCCTGCCGACGCGGGCGCGCCCAGCCATCGGCTCCTGCTGCGCGCCGGGTACATCCGGCAGCTCATGGCGGGACACTATTCGCTGCTGCCGCTGGCCGTCCGGGTCCGGCTGAAGGTCATCGCGATCATCCGCGAGGAGATGAACCGGATCGGCGCGCAGGAGGTTCTCATGCCCACCCTGCACCCGGCCGAGCCGTGGCAGCGCAGCGGCCGCTGGGAGCTGATGGGCGAGGAGATGTTCCGGCTGCGCGACCGCAAGGGCGCCGACCTGGGGCTGGGCATGACGGCCGAGGAGATCGTCGCGACCCTCGGCACGGAGCTGACCTCCTATCGCGAGCTGCCGCAGTCGTGGTACCAGATCCACACGAAGTACCGCGACGAGCCGCGTCCGAAGGCTGGCCTGATGCGGGTCAGGGAGTTCACGATGAAGGACTCCTACAGCTTTGACCTGGACGCGGCCGGCCTGGATAAGTCGTTCGACAAGCACTTCCAGGCCTACGTCCGGATCTTCGAGCGGCTGGGCATCCCCGCCATCGCGGTGCAGGCATCCAACGGGACGATGGGAGGGTCGGACTCGGTCGAGTTCGTCTGCCCGTCGCAGGTCGGCGAGGACGACATCGTGCACTGCCCGGCCTGCGGCTACGCGGCCAACCGGGAGAAGGCGACGGCCCAGTTGCCGTCGGCCGACGCGGCGGCCGATGCCGTGGCGGCGCGCGAGGTGCCCGAGCGGTTCGACACCCCCGGCGTCCGGACCATCGAAGACCTCGAACTGCGCCACGACGCGCCCGCCGGCCGGCAGATCAAGACGCTCGTCTACGTGCTCACCCGGCCGGGGAGCCACCAGGACCAGCTCACGCTGGTCCTGGTGCGCGGCGATCACGCCCTGGAAGAGCAGAAGCTCATCGACGCGACCGGCGCGTCGTCGGTCCGCCCGGCCACGGCCGACGAGATCATCGAGGCCCTCGGCGCCGCGCCCGGCTCGCTGGGCGCGGTCGGCGTCGCCCGCCTGCCGGTGATCGCGGACGAGGCGCTGCGCGGCCGCACGGGCATGGTCACCGGGGCCAACGCCAACGAGGTGCACCTGCGCGGCGTGGACGTCTCCCGGGACATCAGCGTCGGGCAGTGGGCGGACCTGCGCACGGTCGTCGCCGGCGAGCCCTGCGTGACCTGCGGCAGCCCCGTCGAGGTGATCAAGGGCATCGAGGTCGGCCATGTCTTCAAGCTCGGCTACAAGTTCACCACCGCGATGGACGTGTCGGTATCCTCATCCGACGGCAAGCCCGTCAGGCCGATCATGGGTCCTACGGCATCGGCGTGGAGCGCGCGATGGCGGCCATCGTCGAGGTGCATCACGATGGCAAGGGAATCAGCTGGCCCGCCGCGGTCGCGCCGTTCGACGTGGTCGTGACGGTCGCGCAGCAGAACGACGAGGCCGTCGCGCACGCCGGCGAGCAGGTGTACCGGCGGCTCCTGGACGCGGGCGCTGACGTGATCATCGACGACCGCCCGGCCCGGGCCGGCGAGAAGTTCAGCGACGCCGAACTGGTCGGCATCCCGCTTCGCGTGACGATCGGCAAGCGCGGCCTGGCCTCCGGCACCGCCGAGGTCACCGAGCGCGCCACCGGCGAGACGACCTCCGTTCCCCTCGACGAGATCGCCGAGCACGTCTGCAAGGCAGTAGCCGACGTCCATCGCCACCAACCGCTAGAGGAGTCGGCAGCTCGCTCGCACCCATTGCCGGGCGCGGGGCTGTCCTTTACCTACTACTGCTCCCGGTCCCTGGCCTGGCAGCGCAGGCTGCGCAGTACCTCGTCGCGGCCCTCGATGAGCAGGCGGTGCAGCGCCGCCGGAGGGTTGCTCGCGGCGATATAGCCGTCGGTCGCCGCCACGGTCTCCTCCGAGACCGGGCAGATGAGGTAGGCGCCGGACACGAAGTCCTGCGCCATCGCCGAGCTCCAGTCCCGCCATACACCGCTGATCGCCTCGAAGTAGGCCGGGGCGTACGGATGGAGCAGCTCGTCGGCGTCGGGGTCGGCGAAGCCGACCAGGACCGCGCGGAACATCGCGATCGTCAGCTTCCCGCTGGTCAGGTCCTCCCACGTGTCCCGCTTGGATTCGGCCGTCGGGATCGCGGCGCGGCAGGTCGCGGCATGCCGCTCGCCGGCGTCGGTCGAGTCGGCCGCGAACTCGGCGTCGATCGCCCCGTCCCCGGCGACGCCCTGGCTGACGAGGCGGCGCAGCAGGGTCCAGCGCAGGTCGGTGTCCACGGCGAGCCCCTCGATCACCGCGGAGCCGTCCAGCAGGCCCGACAGCAGCGCCAGGTCATCCCCGGAGGAGGCGACCCCGGCGAACGCGCGGGCGTAGGCCAGCTGGTGATCCGACCCCGCGGCGGCCGACTCCATCAGGGAGCGCAGGGACGCGGCCATGAGCGCCAGGCCCTCGGCCCGCCACGCGGGGTCGGCCAGCCGGCGGACAGCCAGGGTCGCCTGCCGCAGCAGGGTCTGCACGACGCTGATGTCCTGGACCGAGTCGACGCCGCCCAGGACGAGCCGCACGTAGTCGCGAGCCGGCATCTCGGCGTCCCGGCACATGTCGTACGCCGCCGCCCAGCACAGGGCCGCGGGCAGCGAGTCGCCGAAGGCGCCGATCGACTCCACCAGGGTCGCCAGCGAGTGGTCATCGAGCCGGATCTTCGCGTAGGTCAGGTCCTCGTCGTTGATGAGCACGAGATCGGGCCGGGCCTCGCCAATCAGGGCCGGGACGTCGGTGCGCTCGCCCGCCACGTCGATCTCGATGCTGGACCGGCGCGCCAGGACGCCGTCCACCCGGTCGTACAGGCCGATGGCCACGCGATGCGAGCGCAGCGTGGGGTGCGAGGCGGTGGCCTCCTGGAGGACGGAGAAGGACGTGAACCTGCCCTCAGCGTCGGTCTCGTACGCCGGCCGCAGCGTGTTCACGCCCGCGGCCTCCAGCCACTCCCGTGACCAGGCCGTCAGATCCCGCCCGGAGGTCTCCTCGAGCGCTGACAGCAGGTCCGCGAGCGCGGCATTGCCCCACGAGTGCGCACCGAAGTACCGCCGCACGCCGGCCAGGAAGTTATCCCGGCCCACGTACGCGACGAGCTGCTTCAGCACGGACGCGCCCTTGGCGTAGGTGATGCCGTCGAAGTTCACCTCGACCGCGTGGATGTCGGGAATGTCGGCCGCGATCGGGTGGGTCGAGGGCAGCTGGTCCTGCCGGTACGCCCACGCCTTGTAAACCTGCGCGAACGTGGTCCAGGAATGACGCCACCGGGTGGCCTCCGCCTGCGCGATGGTGCCCGCCCACGTGGCGAACGACTCGTTCAGCCACAGGTCGTCCCACCAGCGCATGGTCACCAGGTCGCCGAACCACATGTGCGCCATCTCGTGCAGGATCGTCTCCCCGCGCGCCTCACGGGAGAAGTCGGTCACCCTGGACCGGAACACGTAGTCCTCGAGGAAGGTGACCGCGCCGGCGTTCTCCATCGCGCCCTCCTTGAACTCGGGCACGAAGAGCTGGTCGTACTTACCGAACGGGTACTTGATCCCGAACGCCGCGTGATAGAAGTCGAAGCCCTGCCGGGTCACTTCGAAGATCTCATCGGGATCCAGGTAGGCGGCCAGCGACTGGCGGCAGGCGATGCCGAGCGGGATGCCGTCGTGCTCGTCCCGGACGACGTGGTACGGGCCGGCGGACACGTGCGTGATGTAGGTGGACATCACTGGCGTCGGCGGGAAGTGCCACAGCCGCGCGCCGGGCTTGTCCGGGGCCTCGCTCCCGCCCTCGGTGACCGGTGCCATGTTGGAGATCACCAGCCAGCCCTCGGGAGCAAGGACGGTCAGCTCATAGGTGGCCTTCAAGTCGGGCTGGTCAAAGCAAGCGTAGATACGGTGCGCGTCGAACGTCTCCAGGTCGGAGTACATGTACACGTTGCCGTCCGCGGGGTCGGTGAACCGGTGCAGCCCCTCGCCGCTGCGGGAGTACGCGCACTCGGCCACCACGACCAGCTCGTTGCCCTCGGCGAGGCCGCCAACGGTGACCCGCGCGCCGTCGAAGGCGTCCCGCGGGCTGATGGCCACCCCGTTGAGGGTGACCTCGCTGACCTCGGCCGCGGCCAGGTTGAGGAACGTGCTGGCACCCGGCCGGGCGGAAGCGAACCGAACCCGCGATACCGACCGGAATGTGGTGTCCCCGCCAGTGAGGTCCAGCGCCACCTGGTAGGAGACGCCCGATATCAGCGCCGCCCGATCTTGTGCTTCGTCACGGGTGAGGTTTGCTGCCACCAGGTGGTCCCTTCGTGATCGTGGAGGTCTTCCAAAGATCTTCGCACGGGACGCCGCCGGGAGTATGAGGGGTGCCGGTCGCCTCCGGGCTTTTCCGTCCATATTACAACGAGTGTCCGTTCAGTTATCAAGTGTGACAGCGGATTTTTCGCTCGCGGGTTCCGCGGCGCGCCGCTGCCTTCCCCCAGCATCCCCGGCCGCCACCCCGGCCGCCTCCCTCTGGCACACTGGCCGTGTGCGCGTATACCTGGGATCTGACCACGCGGGCTTCGAGCTTAAGGCGACGCTGGTCGCCGCGCTGGAGAAGGCGGGCCACGAGCCCGTCGACTGCGGCCCGCACAGCTACCACGCCGATGACGACTACCCCGTGTACGTGCTGCGGGCGGCGGAGGGCGTCATCCGCGATCCCGGGAGCCTCGGCATCGTGATCGGCGGCTCAGGTAACGGCGAGCAGATGGCCGCGAACAAGGTCATCGGCATCCGGGCCGCGCTGGCCTGGACGACGGAGACGGCGACGCTCGCCCGTCAGCACAACGACGCCAACGTTCTTAGCCTCGGTGCCCGCCAGTACAGCATCGACGACGCCGTCGGCTTCGCGCTGACCTTCATCGAGACCCCGTTCTCTGAGGACCCGCGGCACGTGCGGCGGCTGGCTATGGTCACGGAGTACGAGAAGTCGAAGACCCTCCCGCCCGATTTATCCCCGGGGATGGAAGCGGGGCTCGCTGGCGCCCGCTCCGCCCCGTGGCCTCCGTCTCCCGCCGGGGGCGTTCGCCGCGCGGCTGGCCTTCGCGGCCTCCGCGCTCACTTCCTTATCCGGCTTATCCTGCTTATCCGGAATGGCCGGAGGCCTCTCGTGTTCCTCGTGCGGGCGCGAGACATCTCGCGCCCGCATCGCCGCGCTCAGCGTTATCTTCATCCCGGTCATACCAGGATCACTACCCAGGAATCGGGTCAGAAGATCGTCGGGCACCACGGGGCCGGGTCCCACGTCATCGCGGCCGACAGCGGGCCGAGGGTTCCCGGGCGCAGTTCCGTGACGAGCCCGGCGGCCGCGAGCGAGCCGAGCCGGGTGCCGCCCAGGTAGGCGGCGCCGAGGTCGCGCACGTCGAGCGCGATGTCGGCCGGGTCCGACGTCCGCTCGCAGGACGTCGCTCCGCCCGGGCCATCCGCCCGCCCGGCGGCGCGCAGCCGCCACCGGCCCGCGTTCGCCGTCAGCAGGGAATCGGTGACCTCAAGCACGACGTCCACCGGGGCCGAGTAGGCCCGGGACGCCAGCGCCCGTGGCAGGTCGACCAGCCGCACCCACATCCCGTCGGACACCTGCGGGCGGGCCCGGCGGGGGTCGGCCAGCTGGAACAGCAGCGGGTCGTCGGCCGGCCGGTTGGTCGCCCGGATCTCCGACACCAGGTCACGGCTGAGCAGGTCGCGCCAGAGCGCCGCCCCGGCGAGGGCGTCAGCGGCGATGAGCTCCTTGACGACGATCTTGGAGTCGGGCAGGTACTCGCCGTCGTCCCAGCCGCCCTGCGCGACGTAGAGCGCGTACCCGCGCGGCCCGCTGGGGTCGCGGGCCAGGACGCAGCGCAGCGGCCCGAAGCCGCCCCGCGCGGCCTCGTGGTCGAAGGTGACGATGTCCCACCACGCGTGCGAGCGGGCGAAGAAGCCCGGTCGCGACGGCCGCGCGGCGTCATAGACCCGGGTGAGGTCGGCGATCGCCTCGGCCGGCTCGACGAGGCGCAGCGTCAGGGAGGGGTCGACGGGGACTGGTGATGCCGCCCTCGCCCCGCCCGAACCGGAACGTCGCGACCGACGCGGCCTGGCCGTAGCCGTACTTGCCGTACAGCGGCGCCTCCGAGGCCCACAGCGCCGCGACCGGCTCCGTCCCGCGGGCCGCGATGTCGGTGAGCTGCCGCCGCATGAGAGACCGCTGGATGCCCCGCCGCCGGTACGTCGGCAGCACCGAGACGTAGGAAACGCCGGCCACGGGGAGCACTCCGCCCGGCACCGTCATCTGGAAGCTGAACGCTCCCGCGCTGCCCACGATGTCGCCCTCGCGCGCGCCGCCGGCGGCGAACGACTCGGCGGCGGGGTCGAACGCCGCGAGCGAGCGTTCCGGCTCGAACAGCGCGAAGGGAGACGGCCACGCGCTCCGGGAGCCGCCCGGTCACGTGGAACGCGTGGTCGTCCACATACCGGAAAGCCTGGAACTCTTCACGACTAACTGGGCGTATCGGGTAGGAATCTGCCATGATTATCTTCTTATCCTGCTCAGTTAGCCGGATGCGAACAGTTTTCGCAAATGATGGTCGGCCTGACACTAGCAGGACGGCTGGAGGAGGAGCGAACGTCGCGTGCTTTGGCCCCATTGTGCGGATAACCTGCCTGCGACATGACGTCTTCCGCGCCCCGCATCCGGATCCCTCGCCTGCGCAACCGCATCCGGGGCGTCGTGGCGCGGTTCGCCAGCCTGGCGGTCCAGCAGTTCATCACCCGCAACCGCCGGGTCGGCTTCCTGCTCTCGCTCGTGACGATCTTCATCGCGGTGGCGTCGGTCGCCTGGCCCGTGTGGTGGTTCTCGCCGGGCGTCATGATCTTGCCGATCCTGGGCGGCGGGCTGCTGATGTGGCCGCGCGCGTTGCGCGTCCTGTTCGCCATCGCGGCGGCGGGCCTCATCTACGACGCGGTCGAGGACCGGGCGAGCGTCGGGATAGCGGCCACGATCGTCGTCACCGCCGTCTACGCGGACGTGCTCGCCAACACCCGGGGCAAGCTGGGCACCCGCGGCCGTCGCGCCGACCGGATGATGATCGAGTTGCGGGACCGCATCCGCGCCCAGGGCACGCTGCCCGACCTTGGCGGCGGCTGGGGCTCCACCGTGATCCTGCGGCCGGCCGGCGGGTCGAGCTTCGGCGGCGACTTCGTGGTCTCGCACAGCGACGGCAAGACCCTCGAGGTGGCGCTGATCGACGTGGCGGGCAAGGGGATGGACGCCGCGACGCGCGCGCTGCTGCTGTCCGGCGCCTTCGGCGGGGTCCTGGGATCGGTCCCGAGGGAGCAGTTCCTGCCCGCCTGCAACGCCTACCTGCGCCGCAGCCAGGCCGACGAGGGATTCGTCACCGCCGTTCACCTGTCGGCTGACCTGGCGACGGGGGAGTACGTGCTGTCGTCGGCGGGGCACCCGCCCGCCGTGCACTTCGACGCCAACACCGGGCTGTGGCGGGTGAGCCAGGCGCGCGGCATCGTGCTTGGCGTGATGCCGGACCTGTCGATCGTTCCCTCGGTGCCGGAGGTGGGGACGCTGCGCCGCGGCGACGCGATCGCGATGTACACCGACGGCCTCGTCGAGGCGCCAGGCCAGGACATCGACGAGGGAATCGGTCGGCTACTGAACGAGGCCGAGCGGATGGTGGTCAGCGGCTTCAGGTCCGGCGCCCCGGCGCTGGTCACCGCGCTGCAGCAGGCCCTCGGCGGCGCGAACGACGACTGCGCGCTCGTGCTTATCTGGCGAAATTAACCAGGCTCGCGCTGCGGAGGATCGCGTTGCCGGCGGCGAGCAGTGCCCTGGCCCGCCGCGCGCCGATCGGGTGGTGACCGAACTCGGCGCCGGGCAGCTGTGACTGGACGGCGCTCGCGGTGCTGTTACGCGCCGAGCCGAGCCCGGCGAGGATGGCCTCCAGCAGGTTGTAGGCGCTGTCGTTGCCGGAATGGCTGGCCAGCGCCTTCGCGGAAACCTTGAGGGTGTCCAGCCCGAACGCCCCGACCGGCGCGTTGAGCTGCTTGTACAGCTCACCGGGCTTGACGGCGAGTGCCTGGTTCTGCCTCAGCGCCTTCGGCAGCGCGAATGGCTCGATGACCTCGGCGAGCACGCGGCCGTCGGGCGCGTAGTCGCCGCGCAGGCCGAGCAGGTCCCACATCGTCGGGACGATGTCGGTGTGGTCCGACCACACGGCGTTGTACACGCCCTGGCGCGCGACCCCGGGGCCGACGAGGCCGAGGAACGTCGTGTTGATCTCCGGTGCCACGTCGCCGTGGTTCCACGCGTCCTGGCCGGGCGGCTCACAGGTGAGCGCCGCGTCGCAGCTGGCCGGGACGCTGCCGTCGTAATCCGGGCCGCTCGAAAGCCACAAGTCCGTGTTGCCGAAGAGCACGACCGTGGGCGTGCGCTTCGGGTCCCCGGTGACCATGTGCAGCAGCTTCAGCTCGACCGGGTCGGCCTCGTAGTTGATGGCCTTCACGGTCTTGCCGGTGGCGAGGTCGTCGGCGGTCAGCGTGGCCGCCGTCCGTTCCAGCGCCCGCACGCCGCCGTCGCCGCGGGACGGCTGGCCGTGCACGTAGAGGATCGGCGCGGAATCCGCCGCGATGCCGAGCGGGGTGGTGACGCCCTTGGCGGCGAGCATGCCGGTCAGGTTGCCGTCGACCTCGCCGACGTTCTTGTACGTGCAGGGGATCTTGACGCCGTCGCAGTTCCCGGGACTCGGCGCGCCTCCCACGAAGTGGTCGCCCTCGTCGGCGGTGATGACGAAGAGGGTGTTCCGCCTGGTGATCCCGGCCTTGGCCAGGTCAGTGAAGAAGGTACCGAAGGCGGCGTTCTCGGTCCTGAACTGTGACTCATACTCCGCCGAGCCCGTCTCGCATCACCTGGCCGTCCAGGTTCGCGACCGGGACGATGTCGTGGCCAGGCACCAGGCTCGGGACGGGCGCGCCGGCCGGGTTCAGCACCTTGTCGATGTACAGCGCGCCGAAGGGGACTGGTAGCCGGCGTTGCCACGGCGGCGCTGGCGTGCCCCGCTCCGGTGGCGATCAGGCCTAGCAAGAGCGCGCCGCCGGCGAGCGCGGCTCTGAGCTTCGTCGGAAGGCTGGTTCTCGGGGAACTCATGCTGATGCCTCCACCGCGTGCGGACCCGCACCCGGCGCGGGCCTGGCGCGCCGACGCTAAAGGTTCCCGCAGCTCTGCGTAACCGCACGTTGCCGAGATGCCCCTAAAGACCAGGTGAACCAACCCTTCGCGACTCCCTAAGCGGAGGTGCATTCGATGATCGGCGGCATCGTCCGAACCTGGGCCCCGCTGGCATCCGCGCGGGCCCGTCACCATGCCCGGCCGCGGGCGCCCGGCCAGCCGAACCAGGCAGTCCGCCCGCCCTCGCCCTCTCGGCCCGCGAGCCCGTGCCGCACGCTAGGCAATCGGCGTGCCACGACGGGTGAGTTTGTTACCGGAATGTATCTCGGTGCGATTTTCTGTAGCGACGTTAAATCCAAGTGGCACTGCTACTCATGAGTAGCCGACAGGATGCCCAGCCGGTTAGGCGTGACCCGGAACCCATACCACGCACCGCCTGCCGCCAGGGCATCGGGGCTGGTCAGGTGCCATCTGCATGGGCTATTTCGCATTCTCTAGCATATCGGCAATGCTGATGCAAACTAAAATCCCCGCGTTCGCCCGGTACCCGGGTTGTGCCGAAGCTAACATCCCCGACGCGCATGTCATGTGACGCGGGCGTCATTGTTTGCATTTGAATGTCATGTGTGCCCAAATAGACAGGTGACTGGAGAAGGACTGGGGGTGGCGGGCGAGGTCTCGCTCGCGGTGGCCGCGAAGGCGACGGCGGAGAACTTCCCGGTAGCGCTGCGCGTACTGCCGAAGAACCTGCGGCGGCACCTGACGGCTTACTACGGCTTCGCGCGGCTGACCGACGACATCGGGGACGAGCCGCTGCCTGGCATCACCGGCAGCCTCAGCCCGGACGAGGACCGCGCCACCAGGATCCGGCTCCTCGACGAGCTGGAAGCCGACGTCAGGAAGATCTACGACGGTCACGCGGAGCCCGCGCTGCCCGCCATTCGCGCGCTCAAGGAGACCGTCAAGGCCACCGGAATCCCGTTCGGTGACCTCGCCGACCTGATCCAGGCCAACCGCCAAGACCAGCTGGTCACCCGCTACGATGCCTACGCTGACCTGGTACGTTACTGCGAGCTGTCGGCTAACCCGGTTGGCCGGGCGGTGCTGTACATCGTCGGCGCGGCGACGGATGAGCGCATCGCCCTCTCGGACAAGATCTGCACCGCGCTGCAGCTCGTGGAGCACTGGCAGGACGTGGCCGAGGATCTCGCCAACGGGCGCGTGTACCTGCCGCAGGAGGACCTGCGGGCACACGGCGTGACCGAGGCGGATCTCGCGAGGCCGACGCGCGAGCGCGGACGTGGTCAGCCTGCTGAGGTTCGAGACCGAGCGCGCGACGCGGCTGCTCGACGAGGGATCGCCGCTGGCCGGCACCCTCAAGGGCTTCGCCAGGCTGGCCATCTCCGGGTACATCGCCGGGGGCCGGGCGGCCCTGATGGCGATCCGGCGGAGCGGGTACGACGTCCTGCGCGCGACGCCGCGGCCAGGGAAGGCAACGACGCTGGCCGGGCTGGTCAGCTGCTACGTCACAGGGAGGTGAGCGTGGACGCGGAGGGGCGGCGGGGATGGCGGCGGGGCGGCGGCGGGCGGCGGGGGTGGCCGGGGCGAGGAGGCCTACGCCGAGTGCGAACGGATCACCTGGGAGCAGGCGCGGAACTTCGCGTACGGCATCAGGCTGCTGCCGCCGCCCAAGCGGCGGGCGCTCGCCGCCGTCTATGCCTACGCCCGTCGAATTGACGACATCGGCGACGGCGACCTGCCGGCGCCGGAGAAGGCGACCGCGCTGGAGGAGGCGCGCGAGCCAGGTTCACGCGCTAGTCGCCGCGACGGGCGGCACGCTGCCCGCCGGCGCGCTCGCCGGGCCGCTCGATGACACGGACCCGGTGCTCGTGGCCCTCACCGACGCGGGACGGCGGCTCGCGGTCCCGCTGGCCGCCTTCGGCGAGCTCATCGACGGCTGCCTCGCCGACGTGAACCAGGCTCGCTACCAGACGTTCGATGACCTGCACCGCTACTGCCGCTGCGTGGCCGGCTCCATCGGCCGCCTGTCCCTCGGGGTGTACGGGACCACGGATCCCGTCAGCCAGCGCCAGATGGCCGACGACCTTGGCATCGCCCTGCAGCTCACGAACATCCTGCGCGACGTCGCGGAGGACTTCCGCAACGGCCGGGTGTACCTGCCCGCTGACGACCTCGCCAAGTTCGGCTGCGAGCTCGTGCCTGGCCAGCCGGAGCCATTCGCCGATCCGGCGTGGCAGGCCGGGTTCGCGAGCATGGTCGAGTTCGAGGCGAACCGCGCCCGCGAGTGGTACGCGTCGGGATGGCGGCTGCTGGCCACCATCGACTGGCGCAGCGCCGCCTGCACCGGCGCGATGGCCGGCATCTACCGCCGGCTGCTCGAGAAGATCGCCAGCGACCCGCGCGCCGTCCTCCAGGGCAAGGTGTCGCTGCCAGGCAAGGAGAAGGCGCTGGTCGCCGTCCGTGCCCTGAGCGGCGCTGACCGCCTTGGCGGCCGCGGCCGGGCTGCACGCCGGGCGCACCCTTGATGAGGCGACCCTCCTGGCCCGCCCCGGCGCGGGCGGTACCTCATGAAGGTGGCCGTCATCGGCGGCGGTCTCGCCGGCATCACCGCCGCGCTCGCGCTGGCCGAGGCGGGCGAGGACGTCACCCTCATCGAGGCCAAGCCCCGGCTCGGCGGCGCGACCATGTCCTTCGAGCGGGGCCATCTCGTCGTCGATACCGGACAGCACGTCTTCCTGCGCTGCTGCACCGCCTATCGTGGCCTGCTCGATCGCCTCGGCATGACGAGCAGCGCCCCGATCCAGCCGCGCTTCGACGTCAGGATCCTCACGCCCAACGGGCACCGCACGAGGTTGCGCCGCCGCCGGCTTCCGGCGCCGCTGCACCTCCTGCCCGCGCTGGCCGGCTATCCCCTGATCTCCGTGCCGGAACGGGCCCGGGTCGGCCAGGCGGTCCTCGCCATGCGCCGGGTCGATCCCGCCGCGGAGGCCACCGACCAGGTCAGCTTCGGGGACTGGCTCGCCCGGCACGGCCAGGACGAGCGCACCCGCCGCGCGCTGTGGGACCTGTTCTCGGTCGCGTCGATCAACGTCCCCGGCGATGACGCCTCCCTCGCGCTCGCCGCCAAGGTCGTGCAGACCGGCCTGCTGGGCGACGCGGGCGCCGCCGACATCGGCGTTCCGGCGCTGCCGCTAGGGGAGATTCACGGCACCGCCGCCGCCCGCAAGCTCGCCCAGCATGGCGCGACCGTCCGGCTGAACACGAAGGTCTCCGCCATTGACGTCAGCGACATTGGTGCCGGTGAGGCCATCGATGCCAGCCAGGCCATGGGAGCGAGCGGCAACGACGGGGCTGATGCGGTCGGCGTGGTGCGCGAGACGCCGGCCGCGGGCACCCGGTACGTCGTTCGCCTCGGCCGTGACTCCGGCGAGGACGTCCCCGCGGACGCCGTGGTCCTCGCGGTACCGCACGAGGCGGCGGCCAGGCTGATCCCGCCCGGCGCGCTGCCCCCGCAGGCCGTCGCCGGCTGGGCCGGCCTGGACGCCGCGCCGATCGTGAACGTGCACGTCATCTACGACCGTAAGGTTATGGACGTCCCCTTTGCCGCGGGCGTCGACTCGCCGGTCCAGTGGGTCTTCGACCGCACCAGGATCTCAGGGATGCACGCCCGCGGCGAGGTCGGCCAGTACCTGGCGATCTCGCTGTCGGCGGCCGACGAGTACGTGGACCGGTCGGTGTCGAGCTTGCGCGAGGAGTTCATCCCGGCGCTGGCCGCCCTGCTGCCGGCCGCCGGGGATGCGAACGTGACCGAGTTCTTCGTCACCAGGGAACGGCGCGCGACCTTTCGCGGGCTGCCAGGGACGGCGCGGCTACGGCCCGCCGCCGCGACCGGGCTGCCCTGGGCTTGTCCTGGCCGGCTCGTGGACCGCCACCGGCTGGCCAGACACGATGGAGGGTGCGGTTCGCAGCGGCCTGAACGCGGTCTTTGCCCTCCGCGCGGGCACTGGTGCTCGCGCGGGCGTCACGAGCGCTGCCGTGGCGGGAACTGCGGAAGCAAACGCCGTAGTTACTAATGTGAACGAAGTGGATAACTCAACTGTGAGCACCGCTGACTCAGCGAGGGGAGTGCGATCGTGACCGTTGTGATGCCAGCCGGCGTCGCCGTGGCGCGTGATTTGGTGGGACCGGCGACGGGCGCCGCCATCGCCCGGCTTAGCCCGACGGTCCGGCGGGTGGCGGCCTACCACTACGGACTCGCCGATGCGGACGGGAACCCGGTGAGCGAGGGCAGCGGCAAGGCGCTGCGCCCCGCGCTCGCCCTGCTGTCGGCCCGCGCGGCCGGCGCGGCGCCGGAGCGCGGCGTTACCCCCGCTGTCGCGGTCGAGCTTGTGCACAACTTCTCGCTCCTGCATGACGACATCATGGATGGCGACACCGAGCGCAGGCACCGGCCGACCGCGTGGACCGTTTTCGGTGTCGGGGCGGCGATCCTGGCCGGCGACGCGATGCTCGCGCTCGCCAACGACCTGCTCCTTGAGGAGATGGCGCCGGGCGGCCCGTGGGGCGCACGCTGCCTGTCCACGGCGGTGCAGCGGCTGATCGCGGGCCAGGGCGAGGACATCGCCTTCGAGAAGCGCGACGACGTGGCACTTGACGAGTGCGTCCAGATGGCCGGCGACAAGACGGCCGCGCTGATGGCGTGCGCCTGCACGATCGGCGCGGTGCACGTCGGCGCGCCGCCTGAGCTGGCCATGGGGCTGGCCGAGTTCGGTGGCCACGTGGGCCTGGCCTTCCAGCTCACCGATGACCTCCTGGGCATCTGGGGGGCGACCGAGGTGACCGGCAAGCCAGTCCGCGCCGACCTGCGCGCCAGGAAGAAGTCGCTCCCGGTGGTCGCCGCGCTGACCAGCCGCACTGCCGAGGCCGCCGAGCTCAAGGCCCTGCTCGCCTCGCCGGACGAGCTATCAGAGGATGACCTCGTGCATGCCGCCGACCTGGTGGTCGCGGCCGGCGGGAAGGAGTGGGCCGAGCAGGAGGCCGACAGCCGCCTCGCCGCCGCCGCGGCGTGCCTTGACGAGGCTGGCCTCCCCGCCGACGTGCACGCCGAGTTCGTGGCCATCGCCGAGTTCATCACCGCGCGGCAATGGTGAGCCGGAGGAACGCGCGATGACAATCACCTCTCCGTCACCTAGCGAATCAGAGCTCACCGTCCCAGCGGCCCGGCTGGAGCCGGGTGACGTCGCGGGTGCCCTGGCCGCGGATGCCGGGGTCGGCGACGTCCGCGAAGTCGCCGCGGCGACGCTCCAGCGGGCGACCGATCACCTGCTGTCCCTGCAGGCCCCGGGCGGATGGTGGCAGGGCGAGCTGGAGACCAACGTCACCATGGATGCGGAGGACCTGCTACTGCGGCACTTCCTCGGCATCCTCAGCCCGCAGGACGCCGCGGAGGCCGCCAGGTGGATCCGCTCGCAGCAGCGGGCGGACGGCACGTGGGCCAACTTCTACGACGGCCCCGGCGACCTGTCCACCACGGTCGAGGCGTACGTGGCGCTGCGACTGGCGGGCGACCAGCCTGACGACGAGCACATGAAGCGGGCCGCCGGCTGGATCACGGCCCGTGGCGGCGTGACCGCCACCCGCGTGTTCACCCGGATCTGGCTGGCGCTGTCGGGCAAGTGGTCATGGGATGACGTGCCCGTTATCCCGCCGGAGGTCATCTACCTGCCGTCATGGTTCCCGCTGAACATCTACGACTGGGGCTGCTGGGCACGGCAGACGCTGGTCGCGCTCGCCGTGGTGGCCTCGTTCAAGCCGAGCAGGCCGCTGCCGTTCGACATCCCCGAGCTTTACGCGGCCGTTCCCGGCAGGCACCCGAAGGCGGAGCAGAAGGACTTCTGGAGCCTCACCTTCAACAACCTCGACAAGGTGCTGCACAAGCTCGAGGGCCGCATCCCGAAGCGTGCCCGCCGGGCCGCGCTGCGCCGCTGCGCCGACTGGATCATCGCCCGCCAGGAGGCCGACGGATGCTGGGGCGGCATCCAGCCACCATGGGTCTACTCGATCATGGGCCTGCACCTGCTCGGCTACGGCCTGGACCACCCGATCATCAAGAAGGCGATCGACGGCCTGGACCGGTTCACGATCAGGGACGAGAAGGGCCGCCGCCTGGAGGCCTGCCAGTCCCCGGTCTGGGACACCGTCCTCGTGATGACCGGCCTCGCCGACGCCGGCCTGCCGCCGGACCACCCGGCCCTCGTCGGCTCCGCGCAATGGGTGCTGGCCGAGGAGATCAGGCAGAAGGGCGACTGGCAGGTCCGCCGCCCGGACACCCCGGCGGGCGGCTGGGCGTTCGAGTTCGACAACGACAACTACGCCGACACCGACGACGCCGCCGAGGTCATCCTCGCGCTGCGCCGCGTCGCAGCTGCCGGGCAGTGCTCATGACGGCGGCCAAGGCCGAGCAACCGGGCGGCCATCCGCCGCGGCCTGCGCTGGCTTGAGGGCATGCAGTGCAAGGACGGCGGCTGGGGCGCGTTCGACGCGGACAACACCCGCGAGCTGATCAACAAGCTGCCGTTCTGCGACTTCGGCGCGGTCATCGACCCGCCGAGCGCGGACGTGACCGCGCACATCGTCGAGGCCTTCGCCGCCGAGGGCCTCGCCAACGAGACCGCCTGCCGCCGGGGCGTCATCTGGCTGCTGAAGAACCAGGAGCCGGACGGGTCGTGGTTCGGCCGCTGGGGCGCGAACTACATCTACGGCACCGGCGCCGTCGTGCCCGCGCTGATCGCCGCCGGGGTCAAGCCGCACAAGCCGCAGATCCGTCATGCGGTCGCCTGGCTGGCGTCCAGGCAGAACGCGGACGGCGGCTGGGGCGAGGACATGCGCTCCTACGACGACCCGGCCCGGTGGTCTGGCCGGGGCGCCTCGACCGCGTCGCAGACCGCGTGGGCGCTGCTGGCCCTGCTCGCGGCGGGCGAGCATGAGTCCGCGGCGGTCGAGCGGGGCGTGCGCTGGCTGGCGCGGACCCAGCAGGCCGATGGCAGCTGGGATGAGCCGCAGTTCACCGGAACGGGCTTCCCGCGTGACTTCTACCTGAACTACCACCTGTACCGACTGGCGTTTCCTGTGTCGGCGCTAGGCAGATTTGTAAGGGGTTCAACGAGCCATGACTGAGACGATCGCGCTACCCGCGACCACCGGCCCCGAGGCCGCGAGTGCCGGGCTGCTCATCCTCGCGCCACTGCTCCTGGAGGCCAACGCGGTCCGGCGTGGCCTGACCCAGCCCGCTAGCCGAGTGCAGCGCGCGGGAATGGGTGCGGCCCGCGCGGCAAAGACGGCGCAGGAGGCCCGGACGGAGTCGTTCGGTGCCCTGGTGATCATGGGGACGGCCGCGGGCCTGGCCGACGACCTCAACCCGGGGGACCTGGTGGTGGCGACGGAGGTCACCGACGGAACGACGACCGTCAGGCTTCCGGGGGCGGTGCTGCTCGCCGGGGAGCTGCGGCGGGCGGGGCTGCGCGCCCGGGCCGGGAAGCTGGTCACCGTAGGCCACCTGGTCAAGCCATCCGAGCGGGCCGGGCTGGCCGCGTCCGGGGCGATCGCGGCTGACATGGAGACACTGACGCTGCTTGAGGCCGCTGCCGGACGCCCGGTGGCGGTGATCCGCGCGGTCTCCGACGCCGGGATCGGGCCGGGCATGGTCAGCGGCGGCCTTGCCGCGCTGAAGTCACTGCGCGCCGCCGCGCCGGTCGCCGAGCGGTGGGCCGCGGCCTGCGCGGAGCGCGACCGTGCTGCTGGCCGGGCCACGGTCGTTCTGCGCGGGCGTGGAGCGGGCCATCGAGATCGTGGAGCGGGCGCTTGAGCTGCGCGGCGCTCCGGTCTACGTGCGCAAGCAGATCGTGCACAACACCCGCGTGGTATCCGACCTGGAACAGCGCGGTGCCATCTTCGTGGACGAGCTCGACGAGGTGCCGGACGGCGCGACGGTGGTGTTCTCCGCGCACGGGGTGTCGCCGGCCGTCCGCGATGATGCCACCGACCGGGGATTGTCGGTGATCGACGCGACGTGCCCGCTGGTGTCCAAGGTGCACGCCGAGGCCCGCCGGTTTGCCCGGGAGGGCTACACGGTCGCGCTGATCGGGCACGCCGGGCACGAGGAAGTCGAGGGTACCCTGGGCGAGGCGCCGGAGTCGACGATCCTCGTGCAGACGGCGGAGGACGTGGCCGGCCTGTCGGTGCCTGACGAGTCCAAGGTCGCCTACCTGATGCAGACGACGCTGGCCGTCGACGAGGCGGCGGACGTGTCCGAGGCGCTGCGCGAGCGCTTCCCGCGGATGCGCGCGCCGGGCAGCGACGACATCTGCTACGCGACCACCAACCGGCAGGTCGCCGTGCGGGCGGTCGCCGCCGACGCGGACCTCGTGCTCGTCGCCGGGTCGAAGAACTCGTCCAACTCGGTGCGGCTCGTCGAGCGCTCGCAGCGTGCCGGGACCGCAGGCGCACCTGATCGACGGGGCCGAGGACATCGAGCTGGCGTGGCTCGCCGGCGTCGCCACGGTCGGGCTCACGGCCGGAGCGTCCGCGCCGCCGGCCGTGGTCACCGAGATCATCGATGCGATTTCCGGACTGGGCGCCGTCACGGTGACCGAGCGGATCACCACGACGGAGTCAGTGCAGTTCGGCCTCCCCCGCGAGGTCCGTGAGACCGCAAGCGCGCAGCGGCCAATGACTGAGCGGCGTAGCCTGTGATGCGGCTGACGCCACGCGGAAAATCGTCGCGGGTCGCGGGGACTTCGCAGTGGTACTTCAGGAACCTTTCAGGATCTGTCGTCAGTATTTGATTCGGCGCGGAGGCCGTGCACCGGGGCTGGTATCAGCCCGGCACGGCGCTCCCGCGCCGCCATCGTTTCCCATATTGACTTCATCCTTGCTGAGGAGTCCCGTTGTTCTTCACGTACCTCTGGCGCGAGCTGCGGCGGCGCATGCGCCAGGCCATCTTCATAGCGATCGGGCTGGCGCTCGGGATCGGCTTGGTGATCACGGTGACCGCTGCGTCCGCCGGGGTCAAGAACGCGCAGACCACGTCCTGCACGCGCTGTACGGCGTCGGCACTGACATCACCGTGACCAAGGCACCGGCCGCCGGGTCCGACAATGGCAGCTTCGGCTTTGGCTTCCGCCAGTCCATCGGCAGCAAGAACAGACCGGCGGCCGGCACGACCATCAACAACAACACGCTGTCCGCGGGTGTCTCGCTGTCCTCCCTCCCTTCCTCTGACGTCACGAAGGTCTCCAGCATCTCGGACGTCGCGGCCGCCGCCGGCGGCCTGTCCCTGACCGACCGGCAGATCAGTGGCAAGGTCCCGGCGGTCAACAACTCCGGTGGTCAGCAAGGCGGCGGCTTCCCCGGCGGTGGCGGCGGCAACCCGGGCAGCTTCGGCGCCAACTTCAAGATCAACACGTTCAGCGTGACCGGTGTTGACCTTGCCAACGGCGAGCTCGGCCCGCTGTCTTCTGAGTCGATTTCCGCGGGACGGACGTTCGCGGCGGCGGACGCCGACTCCAACGTCGCGCTGCTCGACTCCAACTACGCGACTCAGGAGAAGCTCAAGGTCGGCGACACGATCTCCATCGGCAACTCCAGCAACACTGGCACCACCTTCAAGATCGTCGGCCTCGTCGCGAGCTCGGGGTCCAGCCCGTCCGACGTGTACATCCCGCTGGAGCGCGCCCAGACGCTCGCCAACCTGAAGAACGACGTCAACACGATCTACGTCGCGGCCAACAACTCTGGCAACGTGAACACGGTGGCGAGCGCGATCTCCAAGACCGTCTCCGGTTCCACGGTCACCACCTCCGCCGACCTGGCCAGCGAGATCACTGGCTCGCTGTCCACCACGGCCAGCCTCGCCAACAACCTGGGCAAGTGGCTCGCCATCCTCGCGCTGGTCGCCGCGTTCCTGCTGGCCAGCCTGCTGACCATGGCGGCGGTCACCCGCCGCATCCGCGAGTTCGGCACGCTGAAGGCCCTCGGCTGGAAGAGCAGCCGGATCGTCGGCCAGGTCATGGGCGAGTCGATCGCGATCGGCATCATCGGCGGCGCGATCGGCGTCGGCCTCGGCTTCCTCGGCTGCCGCGCTGGTCAACAAGTTCTCCGGGCCGCTGACCGCCACGGTCTCCTCGAGCGACCGGCTCGGCGACCCCGGGCGGCTCGCAGTTCTTCGGCGGCGGCGCGCCGGGCGGCGGCAGTGGCTTCCCCGGCGGCGGAGCAGGCGGCGCCTTCCCCACCGGCGCTCCGGGTTCTGCCGGCACCGGCAACCGGTTCGCCTTCGCGCGGAACGCTGCGAACGCGGCGCACACGGTCACGGTGCACCTGACCGCCCCGGTGACCGTCGACGCGGTCGTCGCCGCGGTGGTCCTCGCGATCCTCGGCGGGCTGATCGCCGGATCGTTCGGCGGCTGGCGGGCGGCGAGCCTGCGCCCGGCCGCGGCACTGTCCAAGGTCGCCTGACCCCCGCCCTGACCTGACTTTCGGAGACATGAGACATGTACGCACTTAAGGGCGTCACGAAGGACTACCCCAAGGGCCGCGAGACCGTCCACGCGCTGCGCGGCGTCGACCTGCAGATCGGCGACGGAGAGTGGCTGGCCATCCAGGGCCCGACCGGGCACGGCAAGTCCACCCTGCTGCAACTGCTCGGCGGCCTCGACCGGCCGACCGCGGGCATCCTCGACTTCGACGGACGCGACCTCGCGAAGACCCGCGAGACGCAGATGACGAAGATCCGGGCCAAGAACATCGGCTTCGTCTTCCAGACGTTCAACCTGATCCCGACCCTGTCGGCGCAGGAGAACGTGGAGACCGCGCTGGTCCCGCTGGGGATCAGCGGGTCCGAGCGCAAGGCCCGCGCCGCCGAGGCGCTGTCCTCCGTCGGCCTCGGCGACCGGCTGCGGCACCTGCCGACGGAGCTGTCCGGCGGCCAGCAGCAGCGCGTCGCGATCGCCCGCGCCCTGGTCAAGGAGCCGAAGGTGCTGCTCGCCGACGAGCCCACCGGCAACCTCGACGAGGACACCCGCGACGAGATCATCGGCCTGATGGAGAAGCTGTGGCAGGAGAAGGGCCTGACCATGGTCATGGTCACCCACGACAGCCAGGTCGCCCGCCGTGCCCAGCGCCTGGGCACGATGAAGAACGGCAAGATCACCATCAAGCAGCTGTCCAAGCCGACGAGCTAGCCAGCTCGCGCCCTTCGAGGTTGTAAGCCGAACGCGCGTTTCACCTGCCCGCCCGCAGGTGAGACGCGCGTTCGGCTTGTTCGGCAGTGGGTCGTTCGCGTGATCGACCTGTTCGCTAGCGGGTGGTTCGCGCGATCGTGTCGGTTAGGTAAGCGTTCCGAATCAAGGCGAAGTTCCCGGCGTGTCGCGGAAGCGGATCGTTATGCCAAATTTGCCGCATTTACGTTGGTCTGTGTCGCTGCTGGTCATCGTTAGCCGGCAGCGGTCAACGGGCCTAACTGATTCAGACTTCGGGGGTGCCCGCCCCCAAAGTGTAAATCATTTAGCCCGATGACGATAGGCGACCATGCGCGACGCACCTGCCATCCCCGCCGTCCGGCGGGCACTGGAGCACAAGTTCGCTAGCCGGGCGTGCCGATATTCGGTTGCACGTGACTGTCACCTCATGCGATAGTCCCTGCGACCCAGGTTTGGTGCCGACGCTAGTGAAGCTGATCGAAGTCGGCTGTGTGGAAGGGAGGCGTCCGTGATGCCAGCGCCCGTTGCGGGTTTCGTCCCGCCTGCCCTGACCACAGCCGACTTGAGGAGCACCATCCATGCGCGACAGCGCGGACTCCAACGACTACGGAGTCAACCGTCGCGGTAAGAACCGCGGCAAGTTCGACGATGACGAGCCGGCCTATGCCAAGCGTGACCGCCACCTGCCCCGGCTCGAAGCAGAAGACGCCTACGACGCGACTGACGGCCTGCCCGAAGGCGACAGGTGGTCGACCTGGGATCAGTCAACGCCGACCGAGCGCGGCCCGAAGCCACATCCGAAGTGGCTGGTCACCGACCTCGCGGCAGTTGACTACGAGCTAGGCGTCCTGAAGACCGGAAAGGAAGCCGACGTATTCCTGCTCCGTCGGGGCGTGCCGGGGACCGGCCGGTCCTGCCTGCTCGCCGCCAAGCGCTACCGGGACGCGACGCACCGGCAGTTCCACCGGGATGCCGGATACCTGGAAGGCCGCCGCGTCCGTGAGAGCCGGGTCAACCGGGCGGTCGCGAGCCGGAGCGACTTCGGCAGGCAGGCGATCGCCGGGCAGTGGGCGCAAGCGGAGTTCAACGCCCTCGTCCAGCTCTACAACCTCCGCGTGCCCGTCCCCTATCCGGTCCAGATCCTGGGGACGGAGATCCTGCTGGAGTTCATCGGCGACGCGGACGGCACCGGCGCGCCCCGCCTCGCCGAGACCAGCCCCGGGCCGGCCGAGCTCGCCAGCCTCTGGACCCAGCTCGTCGAGGCCATGGCAACTCTCGCCGGCGTTGGCTTCGCGCACGGCGACCTGTCTCCCTACAACCTGCTCGTCCACCACGGGCGGCTGGTGATGATCGACCTACCGCAGGTAGTCGACGTCGTCTCGCACCCGAACGGCCAGGGCTTCCTCGACCGCGACGCCAAGAACGTCGCGACCTGGTTCGCGAAAGCCGGGCACCCCGACGCGGATCCCGAGGAGCTTGCCCGCACGCTCGCCAAGGAGGCCCGCCTGCGTTTAGCCGGCTTAACGCGTACACCTCACCCGGCCGCTTGGGAGCGGAGCCGGGCCAGGCGGGCGGGCGGTGCGGCGCCAGCTCAGGCCGAGGTGCCCGCCGTTGCCGCCCGTGCCCGTCCCGGTGCGCAGGTCCTGCAGGAACTTGCGGGCGGTCTCCTCGGCCTTGCGGACCGGCTCGCGCTGCCGGAGGTCCTTGAGCGTCGCCTGGGCCCGCTGGCTAGCCTCGCTGCCGCGCAGGTCGTTGAGCGTGCTAGCGGCCTTCTTGGCGCGGTCGCTCTCCTTGAATTCGTTGAAGGCGTTCGTGGCCTTCTTGGCGCGGTCGCTCTGCCGGAGGTCGTGGATGCGGTCGGCTGCCTTCTTGGCCTGGTCGCTCTCTTTGAGGTCGTTCGCCTTGGACAGCAGGCGATTGAAGAACTTGCGGAGCCTGGACTCAATGTCGGTCATGGCTACCTCCTCGGTGTCACGATACACGCCCTACCAACAAGATATATCGTAAACGGTCGCTTAGGCTACTGGGCGGTAGCATGCCGAAGGGTGTCCAAAATCGGGCAAAATGCCATGATTGACCCCGTGCCCCCAATGCCGCCTATCCCTAGACGCGCTTCCGGATCCGGATATACCCATGCTGACCACGGAACTCACGCGGCACGGCTGGCCCTGCTGCTCGTCGGCAACTGCATGGTCGTCCTCGACTTCACGATCGTGAACGTCGCGCTGCCGTCGATCGAGCATGACCTGGGTGCCACCACGTCCGCGGTGCAGTGGGTCGTCACCGGCTACGGGATCGCGTTCGGCGGCCTGCTCATCCTCGCCGGGCGCGCGGGTGACCTGCTCGGGCGGCGGCGGATGCTCATCGCCGGGCTGCTGGCCTTCGCCCTCGCCTCGCTGGCCGCCGGGCTGGCCCCCAGCCTGCCGTTGCTGGTCGCCGCGCGCGTCATCCAGGGCGCGGGCGCGGCCATCATCCCGCCGACCGCGCTGGCCCTCATCACCACGAGCGTTCCCGTCGGGACCGGCCCGGACGAAGGCCATCGGGCTATACGCTTCCCTGTCCTCGGTCGGGTTCGTCTCTGGGCAGGTGCTCGGCGGGGTCCTCGTCGAGTGGGCGGGCTGGCGAGCCGTCTTCCTCGTGAACGTTCCCGTCGGCCTCATCGCCGCCGCGCTCGCGGTCCGCCTTATCGAGCCCGACCGCCGCGACGCCTCGGCGCGCCGGGCCGGGGCGCGCGTCGGCCGTCCGCGCAAGCTGGATGTGCTCGGCGCGGTGCTGATCACCGTGGCGGTGGCGCTAGCGGTGTTCGGCGTGTCCCAGGGAAACACGCTCGGCTGGGCATCGCCGCTCGTGCCAGGCTCGCTCGTGCTGGCGGTCGTGGTCGGCGGCTGCTTCGCGGTGGCGGAGGCCCGGCATCCCGATCCCCTGGTGCGGCCGCGCCTGCTGCTGCGACCCGGCCTGCGCACCGGGGCGGTGCTGGCGCTCCTGCTCGGCGTCTGGAACGGCGGCGAGTTGCTGATGCTCTCGCTGTACATGCAGCAGGCGCTGCACCTGTCACCGCTCGAGACCGGCGCTGCCCTGGCACCGCAGGGGATCGCCGGCTTCAGCATGGGCGCCGTCTTCGGACCGCGGCTCGCAGGGAAGGCCGGGGTCCGCCGGATGGTCATGCTCGCCGGGGTCGCCGCCGCGGCGGGATTCCTCGTGCTCGCCCGCCTCCCGGCCACCGGGTACAGCCCGGTCTTGCTGGTGGTGATGCTCATCGGGTGGGGGTCGGCAGGCACAGCGTTCGGCTCGCTGGTGATCGCGACCCGCGAGCTAGCCGACGCCGACCAGGGCCTTGCTGGCGGCGTGGTGAACACCAGCCGGCAGATCGGCGCGGCGATCGGCGCGGCGCTGCTGCCCGCGATCGCCGAGTCGGTGCGCGGCGGCATCACGGGGATCACCGGGGACCGCGCCGCCATGCTGGCAGCGGCGGCGGTCGCCCTGGCCGCGGTCGGCGTTGCCTGGCAGGCCTCGCGCGCGCCCGGCGTGCGCCGCGCTACCCCTTAGTCGGCCGCGGGGTGACCGGGTGAGCCGGGAAGCGCGACCATCGCCTTGATAAGGTGAACATAAGGTAAACTAATGACGAACCAAAATCTGCTACATTGGTGAATTTATGATTAAATAGTCGGCGGTAGCCCGGAGTTCAGAGATCACCGGGACGGCTGCCGGACGACTGCCAGGAGAGGAGTTGCACGATGACGCCTGGCCTGGCGGGCTTCGTGGTGTCTGGGGAGGCCACCGCCTGGAGCGGCCTGCTCGACGGGGTACTCGAGGCGCTGCGCGAGAGCTTCGGCACCGCGCCCGAGCGCGACAGCGCGTACGGCGGAGCGCGCCGGAGCACCTGGTACGACACGTTCGACTGGCGGCTGTACCGCGCGGGACTTGTCCTCGCGTACGTGACCGCGCACCGGTCCGGGGAACTGGTCTTGACCAGCCAGGATGCCGCTGGTGAGGGGATCCATGTCGTCCAGCCGGTGGCCGGCTGGCGGGCCGCCAGGTCCTATCTCGCGGCGGACCTGCCTGACGGGCCGGTGACCGGCACCATCGCGGGCCTGGTCAGCCCGCGTGCCCTGCTCCCAGAGGTCACGGTCGCCAGCACGACGACCGTGATCAGGCTCTTGAACTCCGACGGCAAGACCGTGGCCCGCCTTATCGTCGAGCGGCCGGCCGTCGGCGACGTGGCCCTGCCGCCCCGGCTGGCCGTCGCGGAGGTGCGCGGCTACCCGGGCCAGGCCCGCCGCGCCGCGCGAATCGTAGCCCTCGCCCCGGGCATCGAGATCGGCCCGGCCGCCGCGGGCCAGAAGAGCGCGGCGGTGGCCAGTCCCGAGGGATGCCTGCTCATGGACGCGCTGCGCGCCATCGGGCGTACCGCGGGAGACTACTCGGGCAAGGTCGACGCCAAGATCACGGAGGGCATGCCAGCGGCCAGCGCGGCCGCGACCATCATGCTCACGCTGCTGGACACGCTTGAGGCCAACGTCGATGGCGTGCTGCGCGACACCGACACCGAGTTCCTGCACGACCTGCGGGTCGCGGTCCGGCGTACCCGGGCCGCGATCAAGTTGCTTGGCGACGTCCTGCGGGTCCCCGACGAGCAGGTCGCCCGGTTCGCCGCCGAGTTCAAGTGGCTGGGCGACCTGACCACGCCCGTGCGGGACCTGGACGTCCACCTGCTCGGGTTCGATGACATGGCGGCAGGGTTGCGGGCGGCGAAGGAAGACGACCTCACCCCGTTCCGCGCGTTCCTGTCCGACCGGCGGGCACGGGAGTTCCGCGTCCTGGCGCGGGGGCTGAGGTCGCAGCGGTACCAGCAGCTCATGCGAGACTGGCGGGTCACCCTCAGCGCCGTTCTCGCGGGCAAGAAACGTCGCGCACCGGGGGGCGCGACCATGACCGCCATCGACCTCGCCACGCAACGGACCCGTAAGGCGGTCCGCACGGTGACCAGGCGCGGCAACGCCATCACCCAGGACTCGCCCCACGAGAGCCTGCACGACCTGCGAAAGCGCTGCAAGGAACTGCGATACGCGCTGGAGTTCTTCGCTCCGCTGCACGACAAGCCGGCCTACGCGGCCGTCCTGGGCGACCTCAAGCGACTGCAGGACTGCCTCGGTGACTTCCAGGACAACGAGGTGCAGATCGAGGAGATCCGCACGCTGGCCACCGCGATGCAGGCCGCCGGGGCCGCCCCGGCGGTCACGCTGCTGGCCATGGGCGAGATCACCGCGGGCCTGGCGACCGCCCAGCAGGCGGCCAGGGACCTGTTCGAGAAGCGGTATGCCAGTTTCGCCGGCCCGGACGGGCAGCATCACATGGAAGTGCTGCTGGAGGGCCGGCGATGAGCGCGGCCTGGTTTTTGGCCGCGCGGGAGGCACAGCGCCGGCCCGGAACGGGCAGCATCACATGGAAGTGCTGCTGGGAGGCGGAGCGCGGCTTGGTGTGTAGCCGCGCGGGAGACGCTGAGCGCGGCCTGGTTTTGGGCCGCGCGGGAGGCACTATGAAGATCTACGCCACGTACAACATCAAGGGCGGCGTCGGCAAGACGACGACCGCGGTCAACCTGGCGTTCCTGGCCGCGGCCGATGGCCTGCGGACCGTGCTGTGGGACCTGGACCCGCAGGGCGCGGCGAGCTTCATGTTCCGCGTGAAGCCGAAGGTGAAGGGCGGCGGCCGGGCGATCATCCGCGGCCAGCGGTCGCTCGACGACGCGATCAAGGGGACGGACTTCGACAATCTGGACCTGATCCCCGCCGACTTCACCTACAGGAACATGGACCTGCTGCTGGACAAGGGGCCGCAGGACAGGCAGAACCGCAAGCTCGGCAGGCTGCTCGCGCCGCTGGCCGCCGACTACGACGCGGTCTTCCTCGACTGCCCGCCGTCCATCTCGCTGGTGTCGGAGAACGTGCTCCACGCGGCGGACGTCATCGTGGTGCCGCTCATACCGACAACGCTGTCGGTCCGGACGATGGACCAGCTCACCGAGTTCGTGGCGGGATTTCGGGGGCGCCGGCCAGACGTGGTGGCGTTCTTCTCCATGGTCGACCGGCGCAAGAAGCTGCACCGCGAGATAGTCGAGGAGCTGTCCGCCAAGCGGGACGAGGTAGCCAGGACAGCGATCCCCGCGGCCGCGATCATCGAGAACATGTCGGTCGAGCGTTCCCCGGTAACCTCGTTCGCCCCCGGCTCAGTGGCGGCCAAGGCGTACAAGTCATTGTGGGCAGAGGTCAGCCAGGTCGGGTTATCGTGGCCCGTGTCCATCTGGCGGGAGGTCAGGATCGGCGACCTCGGGCGAGTCGTGACCGGGGCCACGCCGCGGGCGGCCGACGCGGACTCCTGGGGCGACGTCGTTGACTTCATCACGCCGGGCGACCAGCGGGCGGGTAGCCGGGACGCGGTGGCGGCGCGCCGGTTGTCGGCCGCCGGGGCCGCCCGGCTGGCGTCCCGGCTGGTGCCGCCCGGGTCGGCCTGCGTGACCTGCATCGGGGCGACGATCGGCAAGACGTCTCTCACGGTACGCCCAGCGGTGACGAACCAGCAGATCAACTCGGTGGTGCCCGACGAGTCTCGCGTCAGCCCGGCGTTCTTGTACTACCTGCTGACAGCCTGCGCGCCCCGGATCGCCCGGGCGGCCAGCGGATCAGCGGCGCAGATACTGAACAAGGCCCAGTTCGAGCGGTTTCCCTTGCGCATACCGCCGATCGCGGAGCAGGAGCGCACTGCCGCGGTCCTGGGGGCGCTGGATGACAAGATCGCCGTCAACGAGCGGACCGCCGCCACGGCGCTCGACCTCGGGGACGCCCTGTTCGAGAAGGCGCTGGCGGACGGCGGCGGGGTCCTGGAGTGCCGGCTCGGCGACCTCGTGGAGGTGCGCTACGGGCGCGCGCTGCCAGCGGCGCGCCGCGCGCCCGGCGATGTCCCGGTGTACGGCAGCGGCGGCGTCGTGGGCCGCCACGAGCGGGCGCTTGTCACCGGCCCGGGCATCATCATTGGCCGTAAGGGGACAGCGGGGGCCGTGCACTGGTCGCAGCGGGACTTCTACCCGATCGACACCGTCTTCTACGTGCTGCCGCGAGCCGCGGACGTGCCGCTTGAGTGCCTGTTCTTCGCGCTCCGCCGCCTTCGCCTGGCCCTGATGCGATCGGACTCAGCGGTCCCGGGCCTGACCCGGCCGAGCGTGCTCACCTCGACGGTCGGGCTTCCGCGCGGACCGGCGGCCCGCGGCTTCCGGCGCTCCGCCGCCGGCCTGCTCGCCACGCGAGAGGCGCTGGGCGCGCAGTCCGCTCATCTCGCGATCTTGCGCGATGAGCTGCTTGTCACCCTGATGGCACCCGCTGATTGAGGCCTACGTCACCAGGTCGGCCGTATCCAGCGTGGGGGGCGCCCCTCTTACCGGGTGTGGACTTCATTGAGATGACCGCTACCAGTTTTCTCCGTGAGGCGTTCCGCGCTGACCTCGTGGGGATCTGGCATGTCGACCTGAGCGGGACGGACAGCTACTGCCTGGCCGACTCGCCGGCTTCGGCAGAAGGCTTCCACGACTACGCCGTCGGGCACCCGCTGGTCGGGGAGCTTCGGCGCAACGGGACGCTCAACCCCATCCAGGGCACCGACGCCATGACCGGAGCGCCCGGACGGGACGACGCCAGCGAGGCCGGGGACGCCACCGCGGACGGGAGCGCGGGTTACTGCCTCGCCATCCCGCTGCACGTCAGTGACCAGCACGTCCGGACGGTGGCCATCTTCCGTGCCCAGGCGGACTACACGCGCCAGGAGGTCCTCCTGGCCAGCAGCTTGCAGCCGATCCTGGGCGGGATCTGGACCACGGCGTCCTAGGCCGACCGGGACCCGCGCGGGCCCGCGGGGCGGTGATCGCCGCCATGGCGGTCAGCCGAGCGGCGGTCGGCGGAGCGGCGCACCGCCGGCCGCTGTGCCGGCCGCCGCAGCATGCGCTGGCGGACATGCCCCTGCCGGGGAAGGGCGACCATCCGCAGGCCGGTGCGTATGCGGTCCACGTGAGCGAGGATCTCGCCGCGCAGCGGCCACTCGGTCTCGTCGAGGCCGTGCTTGGCCGCGTCCGGCTCAAGCAGGACAGCCAGCCGGTCCTGCTTGCGGTGCGTCTGCGCCAGTTGCGCCGCGAGCTTCCGACTCCACGACCGTGTCCCCGGACGGCAGGGCTTGCACGAGCCGGCCGTAGGTGCGGATCGCGACCGACAGCTGGCCGCAGCACGTCAGCGAGCTGCGACCGCGTCTCGGCGTCCCGGACCGGGCTTGCCTCGCTGGTCACCCGGGTGCTGTCGATGATCGACCTGGTGAGGCCACGCAGGTAGAGCGCCGAGTGCTCCAGGCTCTCCAGGCCGGTGCGCAGCGCTACCTCATAGGCGGGCAGTTCGTCTGAGGGCAGGACGAGGGCGCGGGGGTTGAGGCGAGCGCTTTCCTCGGCTTGCCTGCAGGGCGTCATCGACCGCGCTCGATCTCGCCGTACAGCGCGCCGGCCTGGTCCATCCACTCGGTGGCCCGGGCGTGGTCAGGCACGGTGCGCAGGCCATCTGCCAGCTGGCCGAGCAGGTCGGCGAGCCGCCAGGCGAGGTCCGCGACCCCCTCGCGAGCGGGATGCGTGCGCAGCCGTCCGAACAGCAGGCCGCCGACCAGCCCTACCACCGTCCCGATGAGCGTGTCCAGGATTCGCCCGGTGGCGGCGGCCTTGTGCGTCGTGGCGGAGAAGATCAGCATCGCGCTAATCGGGACTTCGAGCAGGTCGTCGCCGAGCGGCAGGACGCGCCCGATGGTGAGCGCGCCGGCGATGAGCAGCCCGAGCAGCCACCAGGTGTACGGGACGAACTCGGACAGGCACACCGCGACGAGGACGCCCGCCGTGACGGCGGCCACCTTCTTCAGGCCGGCCCGGAGGGTCTGGTAGACGCTCGCCTGCAGGACGAGCAGCGCGGTCAGCGGCGCGAGCACGGGGCGGCACGTCGCGCCGGTGATCAGCATCGCGACCAGGTACGCGCCGGTCGCGGTGGCCGATAGCCGGGTGACGTACGCGGCCGTCGGCCGTGCGCGGTGTCCCGCGCTGGTGAGCCGCCTGGCCCGCTGGCAGGTGGCCTGGAGCACCTGGTTAGCCAGGCACGTGAGGCCGGGCAGGTCCGTCGGCCGGTCGGAGCGTCGCAAGTCAGGGGTGAGAGAAAGGCGCATGAGAAGTGCAGCTACGGGGCGGTCGTGGCAGCAGCGATCGAGCTGCTAGCCGGGACGGTGTCGCGAGCGCAGGTGCCGAGACGATGGCACGGCCGCGACGAGGATGATAGTCACGCTCGGTGACTTCGTTCAACGATTCTAACGCTGGTCACTCCCTGTTATTCCCGGCGCGGGGAACATCCTGACTGGTCGCGGTTGTCAAGACCCCCGCAACGACCTTCCGGGCAGGCCGGAATCATGGGGACAGAGCGGCGCTCGCGCATTAGAGTCTTGATTCGGGGGAAAGGGTCAGACATTGCGCATAGACGGGGGTCGGCTGCCCGCGGATCCGACGAGGTTCTTCGGGCGGACGCAAGAGATGGCCGCGCTCCGAGCAGCGGTCGGCCATGATCGGCTAGTCACGCTCACCGGGCCGGGCGGCGTGGGCAAGACGCGCCTGGCGATCCAGGTCACGCGGGGGCTGCAGGCCACGTTCCCTGATGGCGTGTTCCTCGTGCACCTGTCGTCCCTGCGCGATCCAGACCTGGTTGCCAGCACCGTGGCGGCGGCGCTCGGCCTGGCCGAGCAGACCGCGCCCTGCGCGGGCCGAGGCGCTGCTGCCGTTCCTGCGCGGCCGGCAGTTGCTGCTCATCCTCGATACGTGCGAGCACCTGGTGGACGCGTGTGCCGAGTTCGCGCACACGTTGCTGCGCGGTGCCATCGGGCCACGGGTCCTCGCCACGAGCCGGCAGGCACTCGACGTTCCCGGCGAGGTCGTCCACCCGATCGTGCCGCTGCCGGTGCCACCTGACGGGGGAGACGCCGTCGCGCTCTTCGCCGACCGTGCCGCGGCCGCCGTGCCAGGGTTCACCCTCACCGCGCGGAACAGGGCCAAGGCCGTGGCGCTGTGCCAGGGCCTGGAGGGCATCCCGCTCGCGATCGAGCTTGCCGCGGTCCGGCTGCGCGCCATGGACCTCGATGAGCTGCTGGCCGGCCTCGGCGACCGGCTCAGGCTGCTCAGCGCCGACCGCGCGGCCGGCGAGGAGCGCCATCAGACGCTGCTCGCGGCGATCCAGTGGAGCTACGACCTGTGCTCGCCCGCCGAGCGGCTGCTCTGGGCACGGCTTTCGGTGTTCGCCGCGGAGTTCGGGCTCGACGCGGTCGAGCGGGTCTGCGCGCCCGGGCTGTCCGCCGCCGAGCTGGTCGATGCCCTCGTCATGCTGGTGGACAAGTCCGTCGTCCTCGGGGTCGGCGCTGACGAGCATGGGGCGCGGTACCGGATGCTCGACTCCGTCAGGGAGTTCAGCGCCGAGCTGCTGCCGGACCCGGGCACGTACCGGCGCAGACATCGCGATTACTACCTGGCCAGGGCGCGCGAGTTCGCCGCCGCGTTCATCGGGCCGGCCAGGTTGGCTGGGCCCGCCAGGTCGCCAAGGACCAGGCGAACTTCCGGCTGGCCTTGGAGTACTGCCTGTCCAGCCCGGGCGAGGCGGCGCTCGGCCTGGAGCTGGCGGAGTCGCTGTGGGGCTTTTGGATGTCCGCCAACCGGCTGGGCGAGGGACGCTACTGGCTCGCCCGCATGCTCGACCACGCGCCGGACCGAACGAGCATCCGGGTGGCTGCCCTGTGCGCCGCCAGCGCGTTCAAGGGCGCGCAGGGCGAGCGCGGCGACGACGGGTCGCAATGGAGGAGGCGCGGTCCATCGCGGCCGAGATCGGCGACGAGACGGCCATGGCCTGGGCGGACGGCTTCACCGTGCGCGGCCGGGCCTTCCAGGGCGACCTGGCGGGCGTCACGGCCGAGTACGCGCGAGGTGCTCGCCCGGATGATCAGGCTAGGTGACCTTGTCGGCGTGTGCGTCATCTCGTTCAACAAGGCCATCGTCCATGAGCTGTCCGGTGAGCACGCGGACTGCGCCGCCGAGTGCGACCGGCTGCTCGCGCAGCTTCCGGAGGGGGAGTGCTGGCTGCGTGGCCTGGGGACTGCTCGCGAAGGGCGTCGCGCTCTGGCGCAGCGGGGATCGTCCCGGGTTCGCCGAGTGCATGCGGGCCGCGCTGCCGCTGCGGCTGCGCTTCGGGGACATGCTCGGGCTGGCGCCCTGCCTGGAAGGGCTGGCCTGGCTGGCGGCCGGAGAAGGTGACCAGGTACGGACCGCGCGGCTGCAGGGTGCCGCCGACCGGATGTGGCGGGAGGTCGCGAGCGTTCCGCGGTTCGGCTTGCCCCGGCTGAACGCCGACCATGACTACGCGTGCCGCCGTGCCCGGCAGGAGCTCGGCGACCAGCGGTACGAGCGCGAGCACACGGCCGGTGCGGAGCTGAGCACCGCTGACGCGATCCAGTACGCGCTGTCCGCCGGCCGGGCGGGCGACCCGGAGCCGGGCCGGCGGCCGGGTCTGCGCCCGCCGGGCAGGCGCGCGGCGATGCGACGCCAAGGCGATGGGAACTGCTGACCGCCCGCGAGCGCCAGGTGGCCGCGCTGATCGCCGAGGGGCTGACCAACCGGGAGATCGCCACCCGCCTCGTCGTCTCCAAGCGGACGGTCGACGCGCATGTCGAGCACATCCTGTCCAAGCTCGGCTTCTCATCCCGGGTGCAGGTCGTCACGCTCGCGCGGCCGGCCCCCAGGAGTGACGGGGAGCCGGCCGCGGACGATGGCCAGGCGACGACGCGTGAGGCGGGACGCCGCGAGCCGTGAATTAACGGTGGCTGCCGCCGTTGACGACGCCGGTGCCCGGGGTGAAGGACACGCCCCGCACGACCTTGTCGTAGCCCGGGGCCACGACGGTACGGAACGCCTCGCTCGCGGGCTGGGTGGTGGCGCGCGCTCGTCGGTGACCGAGACGAGCTCGTTCGGGTCCGCGCCCTGGTCGCCGCCGCCGCTGACGGTCGAGGTGACCGCCCAGATCGTGACCGTGCCGTCCCGGTTGACCCGGCCGGTGATGTTGCGCAGGCCGTCGGTGGCCGGCGCCCACGGCAGCCCGGTCACCGAGTTGATCCCGGTCGGGTAGCCGGCCACCGTGTACGGCGTGCCGAGGTTCAGGCCGTTCTGCAGGGTGTAGGCCAGGCTGCCACTGGCCGGTCGCCGAGTCGAAGACCCACTTCTGCAGGCCCGCCGTGGCGGACGCGGCGGCCGCGGAGTACGTGCCGGTGGTCGCGTCGTAGGCGTTGTCGCCCGCGCCCTCGTCGGCCACGTACAGCGTGTTCGCGTTGGCGAACCAGATGCCGAACGGGTAGTCGCTGGCGTCGGTCGCGCTCTTGGCGAGCGCGGTCGGGAAGCCCTTGAGGATGCACATGTTGCTGGGCAGGCCCGCCCGACTGCAGCGTGCTCAGCGTGTAGGACAGCCCGGTGGTCGGCAGGGCCGCGCCCGGTACCGGCAGGCCGGTGCCGTTCGGGCAGGCCGTGCCGGTGGTGTCGAGGAAGTACACCGTGTCGACGCCGTTGCTGCCGCTGCCCTTGGTGTAGTAGAGCACGTTGTTGTAGATCGTCAGGCCGCGGAAGTTGTCGTCCTTGCCGACCTTGTCCGCCTTGTCGCCGAGCTCGGTGACGCTGAAGCTGCCCACCGGGGTCGGGGTGCCCGGCGTCTGGGCGTACTCGTTGGCCGCTGGACGGGGTGATGATCTGCGTGCCCGCGCCGAGGATGACGCCGTTCGGCTGCGGGTTGCTGCCGTTGCCCGCGTTGCCGGCGGTGTAGTAGTACTCCTGGCCGTTGACGTCGGCGGCGATCGCGGCCCGGCCGTTGTTGCCGCTGTAGGCGTTGGTCGCGGTGAAGGTGAACTTCCCGTCCTGGCCGAAGCGAGGCGACCGACCGGTAGTAGGCGCCGGAGACCGGGTTGGTCGGGTCGATGACGCCGGGGGTGTTGCCGTTCGACGCGTCGACCGTGTCGGGCGCGGCCGCGTAGTCGATGAACGTCACGTGCTTGCCGTCGGGGGAGAGGTTGAGCGCGCCCTCGGACTTGGAGGAGAAGCTCGTGGTCAGGTACTGCGCGGGAACCGGGATGGCGGCTGACCGGCCGCCCGTCCGGGGTGATCTCCTCCAGGACCAGCGGCGAGGTGACGCCGAAGCTGCGCGTCCACGGTGTCGTTGTTGAAGACGTACGGGTAGTTCCCGCTCGCGATCGCCGTCGCGCCGGCCGAGCCTGCCCCCGGCGGCAGGATGGTCGCGCCCGCGACGATGCCCGGGTCGTTCTGGTAGTAGCTCTCGCTGACCAGCAGGTCACCGGGCACGAGCACGCTGCGATGGCCCCGGTCCGCCGGGCTTGGCGGCGCTGGCGCCCGCCGCGCTGGTGGTAGCGGCGATGCACGCCCGCGGCACTCAGCACCGCGAGGACGGCGGCGATACCTGTTCTTGGACGCATGGTCCCCTCCTGTCATCCCTGTCGTGAGGACGTTTCGGCTATCGAACCGAAGCCAGCGGGCGAGCAGGCGGCGATCAGGTGACCGGCAGGTGTCGCTTATGCGTCGGCTAACGTCATTAACGTTTTTCTAAAACAAGAGCGAACCGCTGTGCCGGTTGTGGCAGAAGTGACGGAGCACTGCGTGTTTTCGATACCGTGGACTGGGTAGCCGAAAGATGGAGATCGGTGCTGTTCCGGGCGATAGTGTCCGGTGTCGTGTGATGGTGGTGCGGTAGGCGTAGATGGCGGCGAGGCCCGCGGGGACCCCGCGGCCGGGTGAATTTACCCGTTCGAAATATATTCTTTCAGCTAATTTCAAGCCGATTCCAAGGCAAGGGGGGGCATCACGTGAGCATCTGGGCGCAACCATTACGGGAAGGAAACCGTTTATATGAGTATGACAGTCTGGCAATGGTTCGAGCGGCGCTCGTTTCAGCATCGGATTTTCAGGGTCTGGCACTACCATCGGTGACCGAGGTGCCGCTAGGCGGCATGCCGCCCAGCGGCGTTCCCGATGACGTGATGACGGCCTGCGGGCCGCAGCGGCCCACCACGACCTTGGTCCTCCCGGGCCGCAACGTCGCCGAGACGATCGGCACCATCCTCTAGCGTCGTCGACGGCCTCAGGGCGCGTACCGGACTGCCGGACCAGGTCATCGTCATCGACGCCGACTCACCTGATGGCACCGCGCGGGTGGCCCGGGAGCACGGCGTCGAGGTCTACTCAGAGAACGAGCTGATGCCCAAGTACGGCCCGGCGCAGGGCAAGGGCGACGCGATGTGGCGGAGCCTGTCGGTGGCCCGCGGCGACATCGTCATGTTCGCCGACGCCGACACCACGGACTTCCGCGAGCACTTCGTGTACGGGACGCTCGGCCCGCTGCTCACCGACCCCGCGATTCAGTTCTGCAAGGCGGCCTTCCGGCGGCCTTTCACCTCGGGCGATAAGTCGGTCGCCGACGGTGGCGGCCGGGTCACCGAGCTCATGGCCAAGCCGCTGCTCAACCTTTTCTACCCGCAACTCACGGGATTCGTGCAGCCGCTGGCCGGGGAGTTCGCCGCCCGCAGGGAATTGCTGAGCGCCGTGCCCTTCTTCACCGGCTACGGCGTCGAGATCGGCATGCTCATCGACGTGTACAACCAGATCGGTCTGGACGCGATGGCCCAGGTGGACATCGGCACCCGGCAGAACCGGCACCAGCCGCTCGCCGACCTGAGCCGGATGAGCTCGGTCGTGCTGCGCACCGTGGCCGCGCGGGAGGGCATCTCGGCGCGCTACCTCGAGGCGGAAGGCGGGAACCTGTGGGACGCCCACCAGCCGGAGACCTACCTGCACGCGGTGGCGACCGAGCACGGGCTGCGCCTCGATGAGTACCTCAACGAGCTCGTCGAGCGGCCGCCGATGGCCCAGCTGACCGGCGACGCCGCCGTTCCAGTCAGCGCCTTACCGCGGCCGCGAGCCATGACCGCCGTTCCGGAAAAGGAAAGAATTTTCCTTTTCCGGAACGGCACCCGAATACCAGGCCGTGTTTGCCTGGTGCCTGACCGTGCGGGCGCGGTGCGGGGTACCAGGAAGATAAGGCCACCGAGTATCGCCGCTAGCCTTCCCGGCCGATCGTTGAAGCGTGAGCGAGTGCGTTCCGTGCGGGGACGGCCACCCGGCGCGCCCGTCCGGCCGAAGGCCTCGTCTTCCGCCCAGCGCGCACCCGTGGCAACGCGTTGCGTGAGGGAATCGGCGCAGGTGGCCCGTTATCGCCTATCGTTACCTTCATGTGGCGCACTCAGGGACGAAGCACGTGGTTTTCACGCAGCGTATCGGGTGAGTATGCTGTTGTAGTCTCGGCTGATGCGCTATACAAGGACTACGACTGTCCGAGGGAGCGCGATGCTGCCACGCAATAGGGTCCAGTCTTCGGCTCAGCGGAAAATCACCCTGGTAGACCGTGTCCAGCGGGCCATAGACCGGATTCCGTTTCCGCAGAGGATCGTCCCGATTGTCGGGGCGGTCGTGTTCCTCTGCCCGGTGCTCGCGCCAGTCGCCCTCGTCACCAGGGCAGCGTCCAAGATGGCCTCGGCCTATGTCGCCATGCTGGCGATCTGGATCATCTTCGTCCTTGACTTCGACTCGCCCACCAAGGGCGTCCCCTCGGCGGCGGTTCGCTGGACGGTCTTCGCGCTGCCGGTCGCCGTCGCGATCATCGCGAACCTGAGGCCGCTGAACCGGCGGTTCGTCCCGTGCCGGACGGTCGCGGCCGTCTTGCTGTGGCCCGTCATCCTGGTCGTCGCGCTGCTGGACAACCTGCCGACCTGGATCCCCGTCCCCATCTTCGTGATCGCGGTCTGGGTCGTGGCCATCGTCGCGCTGGGCTGGCGGCTGGCTAAGGGATCCCAGACGGCACCCAGGCTGGCCGCGCAGCCGCCACCAGGCGGGGCCGGGGGCGCGCCACCGGGGTACGCCGGCCAGGCAGGCCCGGCGGGACCAGCGGGCACGCCGATGGGCGGCCAGCCTCCGATGGTGTTGACGGGCGCGCATGCCCCCGCCTACGGGGCGCGCTCGCAGGGCGTGCCGCAGGGCTACGCCGACCGGGTACCGCGCCCGCAGCCTCCCGCGGCCCCCCGGCCGCAGATCACCATCGAGGAGGCCATGGCCGACCTTGACGCCATGGTCGGGCTGGCGGGGGTCAAGGAGCAGGTCCGCTCGATCGCCGCGTCCATCGAGGCTGCCCGGCGCCGCGCGGTCGCCGGGGTGAGCACCGACAAGCCGATGCGGCACTTCGTGTTCCTCGGCCCGCCCGGCACCGGCAAGACCACGGTCGCGCGCGTCATCGGGAAGATCTTCTACGCGTTCGGGCTGCTCGACCTCCCGGACGTCGTGGAGGCCCAGCGCTCCGACCTCGTCGGGGAGTACCTCGGCGCGACCGCGATCAAGACCAACGAGCTGATCGACTCGGCGCTGGGCCGCGTGCTGTTCATCGACGAGGCCTACAGCCTGGTGAACGAGGGCGACGGGCAGGCGGACCGGTTCGGCATCGAGGCGGTCCAGACGCTGCTCAAGCGGGCCGAGGATGACCGGGAGAACCTGATCGTCATCCTGGCCGGCTACGAGCAGCAGATGGAGACGTTCCTCGCCTCCAACCCCGGGCTGGCCTCCCGCTTCGCCACCAGGATCCGTTTTCCCACGTACTCGCCCCCTGAACTGCTGGCGCTCGCCGACACCCAGCTCGCGGGCAAGGGCGAGGTGCTCGCGCCCACCGCGCGCCCGGTGCTGTGGCGCATCCTCGAAGAGGTCGGCCGCCGCCGGATCACCGACGAGCTCGGCAACGGCCGGTTCGTGCGCACCTTCCTGGAGAAGGCGGGACAGGCGCGCGACGTGCGGGTCATGGGCACCGGGTACGAGCCTGCCGCCGAGGACCTGATCACGATCGACCCAGGCGACCTGGATCGCGCGTTCGCTGAGCTGCACGTCGCGGCTGCGCGGCTACGAGGACACCCCGACGCTGGAGAGCGCCCTGGCCGAGCTCAACGAGCTGGTCGGCCTGGAGCCGGTCAAGCAGCAGGTCCATGCCATCGCCGCGCAGCTGCGGGTGGCCAAGCTGCGGGACCGGCAGGGCCTGTCCAGCCAGCCGCCCGCCCGGCACTTCGTGTTCACCGGGCCACCCGGCACCGGCAAGACTACTGTCGCCCGCATCCTCGGCCGCATCTTCGCCGCGCTCGGCCTTCTCGTCCGGCCGGAGGTCATCGAGGCGCACCGGGCGGACCTCGTCGGCGACCACCTGGGCTCGACCGCGATCAAGACCAACAAGCTGGTCGACTCCGCGATCGGCGGGGTGCTGTTCATCGACGAGGCGTACTCGCTGATCAACAGCGGCTACACCGGCGGCGACGCGTTCGGCGCGGAGGCCGTCCAGACGCTGCTCAAGCGGGCCGAGGACGACAGGGACCGGCTGGTCGTCGTGCTGGCCGGGTACCCCGGCGACATGGACCGGTTCCTGCGCAGCAACCCCGGCCTCGGATCCAGGTTCAGCACTCGCGTCACGTTCCCGAGCTACTCCGCCCGCGACCTGACGCAGATCGCGGTGCTGCTGGCCGAGCAGGCGGGAGACATGTTCGAGCCGGCCGCCGAGCGGACCCTGGCGGAGATCTTCGGCCGGGCCGTCCAGTCAGGCCGGATCGACGAGCTGGGCAACGGCCGGTTCGCCCGGTCGCTGTTCGAGCGAGCCTGCGCCTACCGCGACGTGCGCGTCGTGCGACTCGGCGAGGGCGCGACCGCCGAGGACCTGACGACCCTGACCGCCGCCGACGTCTACGCCGCCTTCGACGAGCTGGCTGTGTTATCTGGGGGGATAAACACCAATCCCCCCAGGCCCCCCTGATTTTGCAGCCTCCGCCGTTCATCAGGCTTCGCCGCGTGGGGTCCCTCACGCTTCGCTTCCGGGACCCCACGGGCTCAGCCTGATCGCTCCAAGCTCCGCTCGCTGGCGCTCGCTGCGCGTCGCGCGCCTCCGTTCGACTTCCCGCGGGGGCAGTCGCCCCGGCAGGCCCGGCTCACGTGGAGCTACGCTGACTTAGTGGCTGGATGGCATTTCTGGGTTGACCGGGGCGGTACGTTCACCGACGTTGTCGCCCGCAAGCCGGATGGCACCCTGACGGCGCACAAGCTGCTGTCCAGCAACCCCGCCGCCTACCGGGACGCGGCCGTCGCCGGAATCCGGCACCTGCTCGGCGTCGCGCCAGGCGAGCCGCTGCCCGCTGGCCGAGATCGCCGAGGTGCGGCTCGGCACCACGGTCGCCACGAACGCCCTGCTGGAGCGGAAGGGCGAGCCGACGGTCCTGGTCATCACGAAGGGCTTCAGGGACGCGCTCCGGATCGCCTACCAGGCCCGGCCGCGCATCTTCGACCGGCACATCGTCGTGCCCGAGCCGCTGTACGACCGGGTCATCGAGGCCGTCGAGCGGGTCAGCGCGCATGGCGAGGTCATCACGCCGCTGGACGACGACGCTATCGCCCGGGACCTCACGGCGGCCTACGACGACGGCTTCCGCGCGGTCGCCATCGTGTGCGTGCACGGCTACCGGTACCCGGCGCACGAGCAGCGGATCGCTGCTATCGCACGTGCCATCGGGTTTCCGCAGGTCAGCGAATCTCACGAGGTCAGCCCGCTGATGCGGCTGGTTGCCCGCGGCGACACTACCGTCGTCGACGCCTACCTGTCGCCCATCCTCCGGCGCTACGTGGACGAGGTGGCCACCGAACTGCGCGGCGTCCGGCTGCTGTTCATGCAGTCCAACGGCGGCCTCGCCGGCGCGGCGAGCTTCCGCGGCAAGGACGCCATCTTGTCCGGCCCGGCGGGCGGCATCGTCGGCATGGCCCGCACGGCGAGCATGGCGGGCTGCGCCGGGTCATCGGCTTTGACATGGGCGGAACCTCGACCGACGTGTCGCACTTCGCGGGCGAGTTCGAGCGGCAGTACGAGACGCAGGTCGCGGGCATCCACATGCGCAGCGCCGATGCTCGCCATCCACACGGTCGCGGCCGGCGGCGGCTCCATTCTGCGCTTCGAGGGCGGCCGCTACCAGGTCGGCCCGCAGTCGGCGGGCGCGCGACCGGGACCGGCCTGCTACGGCCATGGCGGCCCGCTCACCGTCACCGACGCCAACGTCACGCTCGGGCGGGTGCAGCCCGCCTACTTCCCGAGCGTCTTCGGGCCGTCGGGGACCGCCGCCCTGGACCCGCGCGCGGCACGGGAGAAGTTCGAGAACCTGGCGGCCGAGATCTCCGCCGCAACGGGGACGATCCCCGGCGCGGGCGCACCCGGCACCCGAGCGTCCCGCGACCGCCGAAGCCCCGAGGAAGTCGCCGCCGGGTTCCTGGAGATCGCCGTCCAGAACATGGCGAATGCCATCAAGAAGATCTCCGTCCAGCGCGGCTACGACATCACCAAGTACGTGCTGTCAACCTTCGGCGGCGCGGGCGGCCAGCACGCCTGCGCGGTCGCCGACGCGCTCGGCATGACCAGCGTGCTCATCCACCCGCTCGCGGGTGCCCTGTCCGCGTACGGGATCGGCCTGGCGGACGTCACCGCGATGCGCGAGACCGCCGTGGAGGCCCCGCTGTCGGATGACCTCGTCGCCGCGCTGCCGGGGATCTTCGCTCCCCTGGAAGCGTCGGCTACCGCGGAGCTGACGGGTACCGCCGAGCCGGCGGGCGCAGCGGACTGGCGGGCGCAGCGGAGCTGGCGGGCGCAGCGGAACCGGCGGGGCCGTCCGGCGGCGCGCCGGGAAGCCGGCCGCCCAGGCCCGCGTCAGCCTCACCCGGCGGGTGCACCTGCGTTACGACGGCACGGACACCGCGCTGATCGTTCCCGCCGGGTCGCTCGATGAGATGACCGCCGCCTTCGAGCAGGCGTACCAGCGCCAGTTCTCCTTCCTGATGCGCGACCGCCCGGTAGTGGTCGAGGCCGTGAGCGTCGAGGCCAGCCTGGCAGGACCGGCCCAGGCATCCCCGGCCGAGGCCGAAGATGACGCCACGGCACCGCCGACCCTAGATGATGATGACCGGCCGGCCACGCCTGGTGCCGTGCCGGTGCCTGCCGAGCGGGTACGGATGTTCACCGGCGGGAGGTGGGAGAGCGTCCCGTTGTTCCGGCGGGCGAGCCTGCCGCCAGGGCAGGCGGTGGACGGGCCCGCCATCATCGCCGAGGACCTCGCCACGACCGTCGTTGAGCAGGGGTGGCAAGCCACGGTGACCGATCGCGCTCGATCTCCTGCTCACGAGAGTGGTCAAGCGGGCCGCGTTGCGGGAAGCCGCAATCCGGGAGGCCCCGGGCACCGAGGGCGGCCCGGCGATCGAGGCCGACCCGGTCATGCTGGAGATCTTCGGAAACCTGTTCATGTCGATCGCCGAGCAGATGGGCGTGCGGCTGCAGTCGACCGCCCATTCGGTCAACATCAAGGAGCGCCTCGACTTCTCCTGCGCGATCTTCGACGCGGCGGGCGGCCTGATCGCGAACGCGCCGCACATCCCGGTGCACCTGGGGTCGATGGGAGAGTCGATCAAGGTGGTGATGGAACGTAACCAGGGCCGGATGCAGCCAGGCGACGTCTACGTACTCAACGATCCCTACCACGGCGGCACCCACCTCCCCGACGTCACCGTGGTCACGCCCGTGTTCGCTCGCGACGTCACCCCGCAGGACTGGCCCGTGCCCCGCGGGGATGTGCTGTTCTACGTAGCGTCCCGCGGTCATCACGCGGAGATCGGCGGGATCTCGCCGGGATCCATGCCGGCCCGCAGCACGCACGTGGAAGAAGAGGGCGTGCTGATCGACAACTGGCTGCTCGTCCGGGGCGGGCGGCTGCGCGAGGCCGAGACGCTTGGGTTGCTGCGCGGGGCGCGGTATCCCTCGCGGTCCCCGGAGACCAACCTCGCTGACCTGCGTGCCCAGGTGGCCGCGAACGAGCGCGGCATCCACGAGCTGCGCCGCATGGTGGCGGAGTTCGGCCTTGACGTCGTGCGGGCGTACATGGGGCACGTGCAGGACAACGCCGCGGCGGCGGTGGAGTCCGTCATTGAGGCTCTATCGGACGGCGCGTTCGACTACGAGATGGACAACGGCGCGCGGATCGCCGTCGCGGTCCGGGTCGACCGCGCGGCACGGACCGCGACGATTGACTTCACCGGCACGTCGCCGCAGCTGCCAGGGAACTTCAACGCCCCGTCGAGCGTGGCGATGGCGGCGGTCCTCTACGTCTTCCGCACGCTGGTCGACAGCGACATCCCGCTGAACGCGGGCTGCCTGCGGCCGCTCCGGGTGATCATCCCGGACGGGTCGATGCTGTCGCCGTCCTACCCGGCCGCGGTGGCGGCCGGAAACGTCGAGACCTCGCAGGCGGTCACCGGGGCGCTCTACGCGGCCCTGGGCGTGCAGGCGGAGGGGGCGGGCACGATGAACAACGTCACGTTCGGCAACGAGCGCTACCAGTACTACGAGACGGTCGCCAGCGGCTCCGGGGCCGGGGTGACCCCAGGCGGTGCCGGGTTCGACGGGACCGATGTCGTCCAGACGAAGATGACCAACTCGCGGCTCACCGATCCCGAGGTGCTGGAATGGCGGTATCCCGTCCGGATGGAGTCCTACGAGATCAGGGCGGCAGCGGCGGGGCCGGCCGGTGGCGCGGCGGGGACGGCGGCACGCGGCGGCTTCGCTTCCTTGAGCCGATGACGGTGACGACCTTGTCCGGGCACCGCAGGGTGCCCGCGTTCGGCCTGGCGGGCGGGTCTCCCGGCGCGCTCGGCCGCCACTGGGTCGAGCGGGCCGACGCCACGATTACCCCGATGAGCGGCTGTGATTGCGTCCTGCTCCAGGCCGGCGACGCGTTCGTGCTGGAGTCACCAGGCGGCGGCGGCTTCGGCGAGAGCCCTTACCCGCCGGGAAAGTTATCGAGGTCGTCCAGGCCGCTGGTGAGGTCGCGCAGCAAAGAGGCGAGCACGTCCTTGTCGTCCCCTGCGGCGTCCAGGACGTCCATGAGCGCGTGCAGCACGAGGTGGCGGTCCTCGCCGGTGTCGAGCAGGCGCTGCGCGGCGGTCCACAGCTGCGGCGGGTCGCCCCGCCACAGCCGGTCGGCGATGGCCAGGTGCCGCTCGATGTGCCTGCCGACTCCGGCCGCGCTCGGGCTGCCGGTGCGGGTGTCGTGGTCGGCGGCCAGCAGCAGCCGCCGGTCGGCCGGGTTGGCCGGGTCGAGCTTCGACAGGTCTACCCCGCCGTGCCGGCCTTCGAGGATGGGGAAGATGAAGGCCCGCCGGGGCAGCGCCTCCAGGTCGGAGTCGGGTAGCAGCCGGCGCACGAGATTGTCGTCGAGGCCGAAGTCCGCCGGGTCGTGGTAGAGCCGCGCGAACGTGCTCATCGAGTCGAAGACGACCTCGAGGACCTCGCTGATCTCCGACTGCCGCCAGCCGCGCTGGCGGCCGCCGAAGCGCACCCACGCGGCGAGCACGAGCGGGATCGCCTCCCGGTCAACGGACGACAGCATCACCCTGCGCGGCACCCACTCCAGCAGGAACTTGCGTACCTTCGCCGGGCTGCATCCGGAGGGGCCGGCCAGCGTCCTGGTCGCAGCCGAAGTCGATGATGTGGTCGGCGCACTGGCTGGCGGCCTGCCTGTCCGACAGGTCCTCGGCCTCGTCGGAGGACAGGAAGTCGGCGGCGAGCAGCGCGCGGCGGTCCTTCGACCACGGGCGCTTGGCCCACAGGGCACGCCCCGCGGCCGGCGGCAGCGCCCGGATGCGGGACCTGATCAGCGCGTGCCGGGACGCGAAGGTGTCGCTGACCGGCGGGTCGGTGGCCGCATTCGTGGCGGCGAGCGCCTGCTCCAGGGCACGGCGCGCCTGGGACGGCTCTATCTGGCGGAAGGCGTCCTCCGGGTGGGCGCCGTCCGCGCGCTCGCTCCCGGCCTTGAGGTGGCAGTGATCAAGCAGCTTGTCGACCTTGGACGTGACCCAGCCATCCCTGATCATTCCGTCGGCATTGTGGTCGATGACGGAGATCAGCGCGTGCGGCTCCTCGCCCGCGTAGCTGAAGACGCAGATAATTTCGTCCTGATCGCCCCACTTATCGGGGTTCACGTAGCACTCGGCGGAAGCGACCGCCCCGAGATGATCCGCCCACGCGGGCGCCTTGACTCCACTATCCATCATGGCGATGGCCGCCCGCTCGGCGGCGACCGCCTGCCGGGGGGTGCCGAGGCAGGCGATGCCTGACAGCAGCGCGAGCGCGGCCGGGCTGGGCTGGCTAGCGGCGAACTCAACGAGGCCCTCGCCAATGATCCGCTCTACATCCGGTGTCTGGTGCCGCTGGTCCCACCAGGTGCCGAGAAGCTCGCTTACCATGAGCTCGGCGTCCAGCGGGCTACGGACGGCCAGGAGTTCCCGCGCCGCGCGCAGCAGTTCGCGGAAGAGCGCGTTCGGCGCCCCGCCAGGTGAGCTCCCGCTCGAGGGCTGGCTGCGTCGGCTGTGCGGACTCACCCTGATAGCCTCTCAGATCTGTATATGTGATCGCTACGCTACGGCCTGCTGTCACTGGAATCGGTCAGCGGGCTACTACCTCATCCGCTATAGGAGAATCTACCCATGTTGTCACATCGCTGCGGCCAACACCGCGCCGTCATCGTCACGTAATTGGATGGGAGCCTTGCGCGTAGCTGGCAGCGCGGGTATCCGGTTTATGGCACGCTTAATCTGAATGACTGCTGTGCGGGCGGCGCGGTCGCGATGCCTGGCGGGCGTCCGCGGGCGCGCGGGTAGCGTTTGGCATGGCGGGAAGCTGGAAGGAGCCGCCAATGGCAGGCACCTGCGTGGAAGGCTTGAAGCATAGTTTGGAACGCGGCAGGTACGCGGGATGAGCGCGGACACATCCGTGCCTGAGCAGTGGGAGGCCGGGTTGGGCACATCCGATGCCGGGCTCCCGGACGCCGTGATGCGCGACTCGCCGGCCGGGATCGCCTTCTTCGGTACCGACCGCCGGCTTGCCTGGGTCAACCCGGCGCTCGCACGGCTGTTCGGGCGGGATGAGGGTGCCTTCGCCGGCCGCCTGCTGGCCGAGGTATGGCCGCACCAGGACGCGGGGCGGGCCGAGGCTGTGCTGCAGCGGGTGATCGCCGAGGACGAGTCGGCCATCGAGAGGTTCGCCGCCGGCGCGGCTGGCTGTGTTTTCTACTGGTTCCCCGTTCATGAGGGCGAAGGGCGCGTCATAGGCGCCGGCCTGATCGCGGCTGAGCTTCCCCTGGCGTCGCCGGGTGAGGATGCGCTGCGCCGCAGCGAGGAGCGATACCGGGCGCTAGTCCAGGGCGGCGCGCAGGTCATCTGGGTAGCCGCGCCGGATGGCGGGATGCTGGAGGACGCCGCTGACTGGCGGATGATTACCGGCCAGGGCGAGGTGGAGTTCTTCAGCGGCGGCTGGCTCGAGCCGGTGCACCCGGAGGACCGGGACCGCGTGGAGCGCGACTGGCTGGAGTGCCTGCGCTCGGGCCGTATCTTCGAGGACCGCTTCCGGGTGCGCACTCGCGGCGGCGGCTACCGGCACTATGACGTGCACGCGGTGCCGGTCGAGCGGGAGGGCAGGATCGCCGAGTGGGTCGGCGCGTGCACGGACGTGACGAGCCAGCGCGAGGCGGAGGAGATGCGCGGCCGGCTGACCGAGCAGCTGTCCGCGGCGGCGCTGCGCACCGCGCGCCTGCAGCAGGCGACGTCCATGCTCGCCGAGGCGCTGACGGTGGAGCAGGTTGTCGAGGTCATCACCGAGGTGGGCCGTACGGCGATCGGCGCGCTGCGCTCGGCCGTCGCGCTGCTTGAGCCGGAGACGCTGCAGCTTCGCGTGGTCAACGCCGACGGCCTGGCCGCCACCGGGCCCGACGCGGCCGGGCAGCGTCTCACGATGGACACGCCGAGCGTGATGACGCGGGCGATCGCCACCAGGCGGCCGGTGCTCATCAGCGACCCCGATGACCTGCGCAGGCAGTTCGAGGGCGCGTCAGGCGTCACCGATACAGGGGACGAGAAGTCGTGGGTTGGCCTGCCGCTGCTGGCGGCGGGACAGCCGCTGGGCGCCCTGCGGTTCTCGTTCGGGACCATCCGGCGGATCACCGAGGAGGAGCGGGTCTTCCTTGAGGCTCTGGCCGGGCAGTGCTCGCTGGCGGTCGAGCGGGCGGAGATGTACGAGCGCGAGCACGCCACCGCGATGACGCTCCAGCGCAGCCTGCTGCCCGACCAGCTGCCGACGGTTCCAGGCCTGGCGCTCGCGGCCAGGTACCTGCCGGTCACCAGGAACATGGAGATCGGCGGCGACTGGTACGACGTCTTCCGGCTGCCGGAGGGCCGGATGGCGGTCACCGTCGGCGACGTCATGGGCAAGGGCCTGACCGCGGCGGCCGGCATGGGGCGGGTCCGCAACGCGCTGCGCGCGCTGGCCCTGACGGACTCGCGGCCGATCGCGGTGCTCACCGGGCTTGACCGCCTGTTTACCGCCACCGAGCAGGCCGAGCAGGTCACCACCGTCAGCTACCTGGTGATCGATCCGGCGACGGGCGAGGGCCTGGCCGGCAACGCCGGGCACCTGCCGACGCTCTTGATCGCGCCCGACGGCAAGGTGATCCTGGACCCCGCCGAGGCGGGAACGCCGCTCGGCTGGCCGAGCCCGCGCAAGCAGCACGCGTTCCGCATGCCGCCGGGAAGCACCGCGGTGTTCTACTCCGACGGGCTGGTGGAGAACCGGATGCGCGGCCTGGACGTGGGGCTTGAGGATCTCCTCAGGGTGGCATCGAGCGCTCCGCCGGACGTGCTCGGCACGCCCGGGCTGCTGCTGCAGTACCTGCTCGACCAGGTGCTGGCCGGCCACGAGCAGGACGACGACGTGACGGTCTTGATCATGCACATCGCCGCGACGGGAGCGGGGATCGTGGTCGCGGGTGGCCAGGGAGCGATGCCGTGATGAGTCCCGTTGCTGCGTACAAGGCACTCCCGGTCGGCACCTATGGTTGTGAGAGGGAGGTGGCGGGCGGGTTGGCATCGTTGTCTGAGGTAGCAAGGGGATGCCTGATTCCCCGCGCAGTCCATGCGTCGAATCCCTCGCGGGAGGGTCACATTATCGCTATGCATATGCTGCACAGCCAAGCAACCCAGCGAAGGAAGAGGTGACCGTGGTAGTGAGCGCTGCCAACTCCGCGGCGCGCAAGCGCTCCCGGCCGTCCGGATCCACGGGCCGGGACTCGCGGGGAACCGAGCGGATGCCGGAAGTCGTGCCCGAGCAGTCGCCCGCGCCGACGGCGCAGGTCCCGGGCGCGGCCGGCCGGCGGCCGGGCAAGGCGAACGACGAGCGGGTGGCGGTACCCGCTGACGGGCTGCCAGGCCCCGACTTGACGGTCGTCGGACAAGACGACGGTGGCCTGGCTGACGGCGAGGCATGCCGGCGGTGGTGACCTCGACGACACCGTCGAACTCGGCGACTCCGAAGAAGACCTGGAGAACTTCGACGAGGCCGAGCTCGCGGACGAGCTCGGCGAAGGGGACCTCGGAGAGGAAGATCTCGCCGACGACCTGTCGGAAGACGACCTCGCCGTGGACCTCGAGATCGCCGATGCCCCCGATGAGGCCACCGACGTCGAGCCGGCCGAGGCGGAGGAAGGCACCGACCCCGGCGCCGCCAAGCCCGAGGGCAAGGCTGAGGGCACCGAAGACGAGATCTTCGTGTTCGGCGACGATGACGATGACCTTCCCGCCGCTCAGGTCGCGGTCGCGGGCGCAACGGCTGACCCGGTCAAGGATTACCTCAAGCAGATCGGCAAGGTACCGCTGCTTAACGCCGAGCAGGAAGTCGAGCTCGCCAAGCGCATCGAGGCGGGCCTGTTCGCCGAGGAGAAGCTCGCCGAGGGCAAGGGCCTGACCGGCGACCAGCGCAGTGACCTTGAGTGGATCGCCGAGGACGGCCGCCGGGCCAAGAACCACCTGCTCGAGGCCAACCTGCGGCTCGTGGTGTCGCTGGCCAAGCGCTACACCGGCCGCGGGATGCTCTTCCTCGACCTCATCCAGGAAGGCAACCTCGGCCTGATCCGGGCCGTCGAGAAGTTCGACTACACCAAGGGCTACAAGTTCTCCACGTATGCCACCTGGTGGATCCGGCAGGCGATCACCCGGGCCATGGCCGACCAGGCGCGGACGATCCGCATACCGGTGCACATGGTCGAGGTCATCAACAAGCTCGCCCGCGTGCAGCGCCAGATGCTGCAAGATCTCGGGCGCGAGCCCACGCCCGAGGAGCTCGCCGTCGAGCTGGACATGACCCCCGAGAAGGTGGTGGAGGTCCAGAAGTACGGCCGTGAGCCGATTTCCCTGCACACACCGCTTGGCGAGGACGGGGACAGCGAGTTCGGCGACCTGATCGAGGACTCTGAGGCGATCCAGCCGGGCGAGGCCGTCTCGTTCACGCTGCTGCAGGAGCAACTGCACTCCGTGCTCGACACGCTGTCCGAGCGCGAGGCGGGCGTGGTCTCGATGCGGTTCGGGCTGACCGATGGGCAGCCGAAGACGCTTGACGAGATCGGCAAGGTCTACGGGGTCACCCGGGAGCGGATCCGCCAGATCGAGTCCAAGACGATGTCCAAGCTCCGCCACCCGTCCAGGTCCCAGGTTCTGCGGGACTACCTGGACTGAGAGCGAGCACGACGAAAGCCCCGCCGGCTGAGGCCGGCGGGGCTTCGTCTTGTTCATGAGTGGGTTCGTCTTGCCTGTAAGAGGACCCGTAAAAGCCACCGACCGCGTCGCTGCGCGCATCGCCCAGCCTGCTGCGACTGCCGGGCGTATAGCCCGGCATCGCGGGACCCGGGGGTCGCCCCCCGGGCTAACACTCGGGCTTCAGCGCCGGGAAGGTGCCGAAGGCACCGGCCAGGCTTCCCCCTGAAGCCCGAAGGCCACCGACCATACGTCACCCCTGAGGATCTGCTTTAAGTCGTTGTGTCTCGTCCTGGATGTCGACGGCCACCTTCGCCAGCGCGGCGGCGTGTTCCCTGCCGTGATGCGCGCAGAAGAGCAACTCTCCAGAGTTCGGGAGCAGAACGCGGACGTACGCCTGGGCACCGCAGCGATCGCACAGATCGAGGGCGGTCAGCGGCTTTGTGGGGGCTATAGCTCCGGTCAACGTCGCCTTCCTCATCTCAGTGCCTCCGGCTCGGACCAGAGGCGCCGACTAGCTATCTGCTTCTTACAGCACAGCACAACACCTGCCCCGGCGTCAGGCTTCCCAGGGCCGGGATGTGTACGCCACAAGCGAAAACCGCACTCGATCGCCCTGACCAGCACTGCCGGCTGCCCGACAGGGGCAGCGACAGCTGACCGGAGGCGATACCCGGTGACGACACGGCCGTGCGGGTAGTCACCGGTGAGATACCCGTGCGGTTGCTGATGTTCTACCCTTCGTCGGTCTTCGTGACACATTTGCCGCAAGTCATCACGCCGCCGCGGCCCGTGCTGGCGGGTCGCCGGGAATCCGCCCGTAAGCTCGGTTAATCTCGTAAAGGCGGCGCTGCCGGCAACACAACGCGGCTTTGGGGGGATACCCTGTCGCGAGACCTTTAGTGTCGCATACGCTTTCGAGAGGAGGGCGCGCCGCCCGTGTCTTCGGTCACTGCCGCCGCGAGGACGGCCGAGGAGCCAGCCGCCTCGGCCAGATCGGCCAGCCCGGCACGCTCGGCCAGTGCGGCCGATGCGTACACCGCCAGCCACCTGTCGGTGCTTGAGGGCCTGGAGGCCGTCAGGAAGCGCCCGGGCATGTACATCGGCTCGACCGATGGACGAGGCCTGCAGCACTGCCTGTGGGAGATATTCGATAACGCTGTCGATGAGGCGCTGGGCGGCCACTGCAGCCGGATCGAGGTCATCCTGCACGCCGACGGGTCCGCCGAGGTGCGCGACAACGGTCGCGGCATCCCGGTCGACACCGAGCGCAAGACCAGGCTGAGTGGCGTGGAACTCGTGCTCACCCGGCTGCACGCGGGCGGGAAGTTCGGCGGCGGCTCCTACACCGCCTCCGGCGGCCTGCACGGAGTCGGCGCGTCGGTCGTCAACGCCCTCAGCGCCCGGCTGGACATTGAGGTGGACCGCGAGGGGCACACCTGGGCGGCGAGCTTCCGCCGCGGCGTCGCGGGCGAGTTCGCCGCCGAGGGCCCGGGCGCGAGCTTCACGAAGCGCTCCGGCCTGCACAAGACCGCCACGATCCCGGCGCGGAAGACGGGCACCCGCGTCCGGTTCTGGCCGGACCGGCAGGTGTTCCTGCGCGACGCCACCTTCAGCTACCCGGCGCTTGCGGACCGGGCGCGGCAGACGGCTTACCTCGTCCCCGGCCTGGCGATCGCCGTTCGCGCGGAGCCGGGCGCCCCGGGAACGGCCGCGCAAGACGAGCCCGTGGAGGCCGAGTTCCGCTTCGTCGGCGGTATCAGCGAGTTCTGCCAGCACTTGTCCCAGGGCGAGCCGGTCACCGACGTCATCAGGATCACCGGGCAGGGCAACTTCACCGAGACCGTGCCGGTGCTCGACGACCGGGGCCACATGATCCCGACGGAGGTCGAGCGGACCCTGGAGGTCGACGTCGCGGTCCAGTGGGCGAATGGCTACGACACCATCACCAGGTCATTCGTGAACGTCATCGCGACGCCGCACCACGGAACCCATGTCACCGGCTTTGACCGTGCCCTCCTGCGCACGGTCAACGAGCAGCTCAAGGCGACCAAGCTCCTCAAGAGCGGCGACGAGCCGGTCATCAAGGAGGACGTGCTCGAGGGCATGACCGCCGTGGTGTCGGTACGGGTCCCAGAGCCGCAGTTCGAGGGCCAGACCAAGGAGGTGCTCGGCACTCCCGCGGCCACCAGGATCGTCCAGCAGGTCGTCAGCGCCCAGCTCAAGGACTACCTGGAAAACCCGCCACGCGGCGCCAAGCAGCAGGCTAAGGCGGTCCTCGACAAGATCGCCGCCGCCGCCAAGGCGCGGATCGCGGCTCGCGAGCACCGCGAGAACCAGCGCCGCAAGACCGCGCTGGCCAGCTCCAGCCTGCCGACCAAGCTGGTGGACTGCCGTGTCGCCGACGACCGCAGCGAGCTGTTCATCGTCGAGGGCGACTCGGCCCTGGGCACCGCCAAGCTCGCGAGGAACTCCGAGTTCCAGGCGCTGCTGCCGATCCGCGGCAAGATACTCAACGTCCAGAAGTCAAGCCTGGCCGACATGCTGAAGAACGCCGAGTGCGCCTCCATCATCCAGGTGCTAGGCGCGGGCTCGGGAAGCACCTTCGACCTGGACTCCGCCCGTTACCAGCGGGTGATCCTGATGGCGGACGCGGACGTCGACGGGGCGCACATCAGGACCCTGCTGCTCACGCTGTTCCACCGCTACATGCGGCCCATGCTGGACGCCGGGCGGGTATTCGCCGCCGTGCCGCCACTGCACCGCATCGAGCTGACCAGCCCGCGCAAGGGCCAGGAGAAGTACCGCTACACGTACTCGGACTCCGAGCTGCGCCGCATCCTCCTGGAGCTGGAGAGCAAGGGCCAGCGCTGGAAGGACCCGGTCCAGCGCTACAAGGGCCTCGGCGAGATGGACGCCAACCAGCTGGCCGAGACCACGATGGAGCCGCGGCACCGCACGCTGCGGCGCATCCGCATCGAGGACGCGTCGGCCGCCGCGGGCATCTTCAACCTGCTCATGGGCACCGAGGTCGGTCCGCGCCGCGATTTCATCATCGGCGGAGCGGCCGAACTTGACCTTTCCCGCATCGACACCTGAGCCAACTCAGACCACCGGATAACCCGACGAGGACCGCATGCCACCCAGACGCGGCAGCACGCCCCCACCGCCTACGGACGACTTCGAAGAGAGCATCGTCGATATCGACGTCACCGAGGAGATGCGGGGCAGCTACCTGGAGTACGCCTACAGCGTCATCTACTCTCGCGCGCTCCCGGACGCCAGGGACGGCCTGAAGCCCGTCCAGCGGCGGATCCTCTTCCAGATGAACGAGATGGGCCTGCGGCCGGACCGCGGGCACGTTAAGTGCGCCCGCGTGGTCGGGGACGTGATGGGCCGCCTGCACCCGCACGGCGACAGCGCGATCTACGACGCCCTGGTGCGGCTGGCCCAGCCGTGGGCCATGCGGCTCCCGTTCGTGGACGGGCACGGCAACTTCGGCTCGCTGGGCGGCGACGACTCGGCCGCCGCGATGCGCTACACCGAGTGCCGTCCCACCGAGGCCGCGATGGCCATGGTGGAGAGCATCGACGAGGAAACCGTCGACTTCGGGCCGAACTACGACGGCCAGGAGACCGAGCCCCAGGTCCTGCCCGCCGCCATCCCCAACCTCCTGGTCAACGGAACCGCGGGCATCGCGGTCGGCATGGCCACCAACATGGCGCCGCATAACCTCGGCGAGGTCATCGCGGCCGCGCGGCACCTGGTGAAGCACCCGGACGCCAGCCTTGAGACGCTGATGAAGTTCGTCCCCGGCCCTGACCTGCCCACCGGCGGCCGGATCGTCAGCCTGGACGGCGTCAAGGAGGCGTACGCGACCGGGCGCGGGATCTTCCGCACCCGCGCGACGGCGAAGATCGAGCAGGTCAACGCCCGGCGCACCGGCATCGTCGTCACCGAGCTGCCGTACAACATCGGCCCGGAGAAGGTGATCACCCGGATCACCGACCTCGTCCAGGCCAGGAAGATCACCGGCATCTCCGACATCAAGGACCTCACCGACCGCACTCGTGGGCTGCACCTGGTCATCGAGATCAAGAGCGGCTTCAATCCCGAGGGAGTCCTGGCGGAGCTGTACCGGCTGACGCCGATGGAGGAGACGTTCGGGATCAACAACGTCGCCCTCGTCGATGGCCAGCCGCGCGTTCTCGGCCTGAAGGAACTGCTGACCATCTATGTCGATCACCGGCTGGAGGTCACGAGGCGGCGCAGCGAGTTCCGGCGGCGCAAGCGCAACGAGCGACTGCACCTCGTCGATGGCATCCTCATCGCCCTGCTCAACATCGACGAGGTCATTCAGGTCATCAGGACCAGCGATGACTCCGCCGAGGCCAAGCGGCGGCTGCAGGAGATCTTCGAACTGTCCGACCTGCAGGCTCAGTACATCCTCGATACCCCGCTGCGCCGCCTGACCAGGTTCGACCGGTTGGAGCTTGAGCGCGAGCAGGAGGTGCTCCGCGGCGAGATCGCCGAGCTGACCGAGATCCTCGAATCCGACGAACGGCTGCGCCAGGTGGTCAGCGGCGAGATGGCCGACGTGGCCAAGAAGTTCGGCACCCCGCGCCGCACCGTCTTGCAAGACGGCGGTCATTCGGTGGCCGCCGTCGTCCCGCTGGAGCTGGCCGACGAGCCCTGCGGGGTGGTGCTGTCCGCGACCGGCCTGCTAGCCCGCATCCAGTTCCCGGCCGCTCCCGGTTCAGAGCCGGCGCAGGACGATCCCGCGCCTGCGGGCAGGACGCCCGCGGGCGGGGCGTCAGGGGCCAGGGCGCCGGGAGCCAAGGCGCCGGGGACCAAGGCGCCGGGGACCAAGGCCTCCGCGGGCAAGGCGTCCGCCGATGCCATCGTCGCCTCCGCCGTCACGGCGACGACCCGGGGCACGATCGGCGTGATCACGTCGGCGGGCCGGCTGGTGAAGATCAGCGTCCTCGACATCCCGGTGCCCGCGCCCGGCGGCCAGGGGACCGCCGACCTCATTTCCGCTGCCAAGAACGGGACGCCGCTGGCCGAGTTCATGACGCTCGCGGACGGGGAGGAGGCCCTGGCGCTCGCCGCCCTGCCGGCGGAGGGGGCCGACGACCCGGGTCACGGCATCGCGCTGGGGACCGCGAACGGCACCGTCAAGCGGGTCCAGCCGGACTACCCGGCCGGGCGCGACGAGTTCGAGCTGATCACGCTGAAGGATGATGACCGGGTGGTCGGCGCCGTCCAGCTCGCCGGCGACGACGCCGAGCTGGTGTTCATCTCCAGCGACGCCCAACTGCTGCGCTTCCCGGCCGCGTCGGTGCGGCCCCAGGGCCGCCCGGCCGGCGGCATGGCGGGAATCAAGCTGGCGGACGGCGCGTCCGCGGTCTGGTTCAGCGCCGTGGGCCGCGATGTCGCACGCCTCGACCCGGGCGGGAGCGGCGGGCAACAGCGGGGCCGTTCGGGTGAGGTGGTCGTGGTCACCGTCGCGGGACGGTCAGGGGCGCTGCCGGGGACGGGGGCCGCAAGCGTGAAGGTGACGTCGTTCGCCGAGTTCCCGGCCAAGGGCCGGGCCACCGGCGGGGTCCGCTGCCAGCGGTTCCTCAAGGGCGAGGACGGGCTGATCCAGGCGTGGCTGGGCCGAGGCCCGTCGTGGGCATGACCGCCGCGGGCACTCCGGTCGACCTGTCCGAGATGATCGGCAGGCGCGACGGCTCCGGTACGTCCCTCACCCGCCAACTCGCCTATATCGGCACCGGTGCCTGACGCGGTGGTCATTCGCGCGATCGACCCGATCGGCAGGAGGTCGATCGCGCCCTTCACGGGTTGCCGCCCTTCACCCGTTTCCGCCCGCTTCCGTAAATACTCCAGAAGCGATTTCTTAGCATTCTTCACGATTGCTTATTACTTTGGTTTTGCTAGTAATTGAAGTCCAGGGCGGCGAAATGGCTTACGGCGCGAGGGCGGTGTCCTGGTGCGGCCACCATCCGTAAAGGAAGGCGAGCAGCCCCGCGCTGGCGGCGACGAGCGGCCAGAACAGCCAGCGCGGCAGCCTCGCGCTGATGCCGGTGAAGATCCCCAGCGCGGTCCACGCGAACCGGGGCGTTGGCCCGGTTGTGTCCGCCATCGAGAAGGCCGCGACGGCGAGGACCGTGTACAGGCTCACCGGGAGCGGCGTCCGCTCCGCGATCATGAGCGCGATGCCGGCGACGAGGACGACGACAGTGCCGATCACGATCACGTTGAACAGCACGTGGCCTGACGTGCCCGTATCGGTCCAGGTCAGCACGCGCAGCTCGTGCCCGGCCCAGTCGAGCCGCCCGGACCAGCCGCCTATCTGGTAGTGAAACCAGAACAGGTAGTCGTGGAAGCCGCCGGCGAGCAGGGCAAAGTAGCCCGCTATGCCGAGGGGCGCCAGCAGGGGAGCGATGAGGGACTGCCATTCACGGCGGGCGGTGATCGCGTGCGCGGCCGTGATGGCGAGCGTGGGGGTCAAGACGATGAGCGCGGGATGCGTGACCGAGGCGCCGAGCGCGAGCAGGCCGGCCAGGAGCCACTTGCGGTTGAGCGCGGCCAGCAGGCAGGACGCGGCGAAGGCGGTGCCCAGCGGCTCGGGGTAAAACATGCCGAAGGTCATCGCGCCAGGGAACGCGCAGAACAGCACGACGGTCCGGTCGCCCAGCCGGTGGCCGCCGATCTTGGCCCCCAGCGCCCACACCGCCATGGCGGCCAGGGCGCCGCCCGCGAGCTGCACCAGCATCTCGGCCGGCAGGAACTGGTGCCTGGTCATGTTCGAGACGGTCTTGGCCAGCAGCGGCAGCTCCGGGAAGTAAGCCGCCTGCGCCGGCGTCGGCGGAACGCCCCGTGGGCCGGCGTACCCGTGGATGGCGAGCCAGTTATAGCTGGAGCCGTCGTGGTCGAGGAAGTACCGCTGCCACGCCCAGGGCACGCGGTAGATGGCATTGGAGACCTGCCATGCCGCGACGATCAGCCCCCAGGTGGCGGCGCAGGCCAGCAGCGGGAACAGCAACGGCAGGGGCAGCCGGTCGCTCATCGCGGTGGGCCGGCGAATACGGGGTGGTTTTCCCTCGATATCGGCTTTAAGCGCGATATTGTCTCCGGTGTCCCCGGTTATTGTCGGCTCAGGCCGTGCCGTGCTCCCCACGTCAATACATCATCATGACCAGCCATGAGAGTATCTCGAAAAGCCGAGAATTAATTTCCAGGAACTGGTTAGGAAAGGGGCGGAAAGGGCGGAAAATGCCGCGCTAGGCCGCGGAGAATCCGCCGTCCACGAAGATGGTCTGGCCGGTGATGAAGTCGCTGGCCGGGGAGGACAGGAAGACCACCGTCCCGGCGAAGTCCGTCGGCTCGCCGTTGCGGCCGATCATGGTGCGCTTAGCGAGCGCCGCGGCACGCACCGGGTCGGAGGCCACCTTCTCCGTCAGCGGCGTGGCGACGAAGCCAGGGCAGACCGCGTTGACCGTCACGCCCGACGATGCCCATGCCTCGGACTGCGAGCGAGTCAGGGCGGCCAGCGCTGCCTTGGAGGGGCCGTACCCGCCGCTGTTGCCGAAGGCACGGTGCGCCTGCTGCGAGGTGATGTTGATGATCCGCCCCCAGCGTCGCTCCGCCATCGCCGGCCCGAACCGCTGGCCGAGCAGGAAGGGGGCCGTGAGGTTGACCGCGAAGGTCTCGTTCCACTCGTCCTCTGTCATGACCTCAAGGGGCGGCCGCAGGTTCACGCCGGCGCAGTTGACGAGGATGTCGGGGTCGCCGAACGCCGCTATGGCCGCCGTGGCCGCCCGCTTCACCTCGGCGCGGTCCCCCAGGTCGGCACTGATCCACGCCGCCTCGCAGCCGGCCTCCCGAAGCCTGTCAGCGGCCGCGGACAGCCTGGTCGGGTCCCGCGCGACCAGCACCACCCGCGCGCCCGCGAAGGCCAGGGCGGACGCCATCGCGGCGCCGATCCCCGAACTGCCCCCGGTAACCACGGCCACCCGGCCCTTGAGCGAGAACAGTTCGGCAAGGAAATCACCCACGAGGAGTACCTACCACACATGGCTGAGGCAAATGGCGCGAACGTGGCGGCCCGGTAGGCCTTGTAAGGCCTCAGCCCGGGGCGGGTCCGGCCAGCCGGTCGTGGCCGACGAACGTGAACATGACCGCGCCAGCGTCCAGCGGCGACGGCGTGCCGGTGAAGACGTGCGCGCCGCAGCAGTTCCGGTACCGCGGGTCGGACACCCACTGCCGGGTGAAGCCACGCTCCTCGAACCACGCGCAGACCTGCGGCACCAGGTCGCGATCGCCCTCCCGCCAGCGGCGGCCCCGGGTCCACACCACGGTGCCCCCCGTCGCGCACAGCGCGGTGCAGTACCCGGTCATCGCCTCCACGTCCTCGTCTGTCACGTTGCCGAACAGGCCGCAGGCGAGCACCAGGCGCGCGGGCACCAGGGACGCGAACTGGCTGGCGAGCGAGGCATCACCGGTAACGACCTCGACTCCCGTCAGCCCGGCCTCGGCGGCGAGCCGGCGAGCCACGGCCGTGTTGCGCGGGTCGAGCTCGACCAGGCGGGCCGTGACGTCGCCGCGCCTGGGATGCGAGGCGAGCACGCCGATCAGGTCACGCCCCTGCCCGGCGCACAGGCTGATGGCCCGCACCTGGCCCGGCGGGGCCTCGTCCAGTGCCACTCGTATCCGGTCCTGGACCCAGCCGAGCCGTCGCGCGAGCGCGCTGTCCGGCCGGTCGTAGTCGTCATGCCATGCGTACCAGTCGCGTGCGGCCACGTACCGCATCCTAGGCGGCCCGGGCTACCGGGCGCAGGATCGCTAGAGGACGGGGCGGGCACCGATCAGGTTCATCGCGTGGCCCGCGAGCCGGTGACCGCTGGCCAGCGCCTCCATCGGCGGCTTCTTGTCCAGGTACGGGGGCAGGAAGCCGGCCATGAAGGCGTCGCCGGCGCCCGTCCCGTCGATGACGCGCTCCACCGGGGGCGCCGGGACGTGCACCGGCGGGCGTCCGTTGGCGTAGAAGAGCGCCCCGTCCGCGCCGAGCTTGATCGCGACCTGCGGGTACCACGCGGTGAGCACGCGTGCCGCCTGCTCCGGGTCGTCGCGCCCGGTGAGGATCTTGGCCTGCGTCCCGTTCACGAACAGCAGCAGCGCGTGACTGGACAGTTCAAGGAACGGCTCCGCGCCGACCCGTTCGAGCGGCGCCGCCGACGCGCCGTCGACGGACGACGACATGCCCGCCCGCCGTGCGTAGTCCAGCGCGGCCAGGGCGGCGTTGCGCGACCCCTCGGCGAGCAGCGTGTAGCCGGACACGTGCAGGTGCGTGCCCGGAACGAAGAGGTCATGCGGCAGGTCGTCGGGCGACAGCGCGGCGTTGGCACCGGGGTCGGACATCATCGTCCGCTCGCCCTTGTGCGTCACCATCACGACGCAGGTCCCGGTGGGCCGCTCGGGGTCCATCACGAGCCGGGCGTCCACGCCGTACCCCATGAGCTCCATGTCCCGGTTCCGGCCCGGGATGTCCGCGCCGCGCCGGCCGATGAACGCCACGTCGGCACCGTCGGCGGCCAGCCACGCGGCGACGTTGGCGCCGGATCCTCCGCCATGCATGGTGACCGTCGCCGGCGTGTCGCTGCCGCGCGCCAACGGGAGCATCGCGTGGGCAACCGTGTCCGTCATCAGATCACCAATGACAACGATGCGGGCCATTGTCGTCATCACCTCGTTATCGCAGATCACCGGAAGGCGGATCAGCTCCGGGCCGGAGCTGTGCGGGGGACGGCGGTCCATGAGGCACAGCGCCCACCTCGGGCAGCGCCGACCAGATTAGGGAAGTACTAAGGTATCGGCATCAGGCGGGCGCTGACCAGCGCGTTAGCCCAGATGGTTACCAAAGCGAAGCAGTGACACGCGACTGGTGCTGGTAGCTCGCGGGTCCCCTGCTCCGGGCGTGGCGAAGGTTACAGCCGGGGCTAGGTCAGCTGCCCCTCGCGGCCGCCCGCGCCGGGCGGCCCCGCCCGGGCCCGCGCGCTCAGCCAGCCAGGAAGGACAGCCGCACCTGACGGTCGGGATTGTCCACGTTGACGTCGACGAGGGCGATGGACTGCCAGGTGCCCAGCGCCAGGCGGCCGCCGAGAACTGGCACCGTGGCGTACGGCGCGACCAGCGCCGGCAGCACGTGTGACCGGCCATGTCCCGCGGAGCCGTGGGAGTGCCGCCACCGGTCATCGGCCGGCAGCAGGGCGGCCAGCGCCGTGAGCAGGTCCTCGTCGCTCCCGGACCCGAGCTCCATGATCGCCACCCCCGCGGTCGCGTGCGGCACGAAGACGTGCAGCAGCCCGTCGCCGCCCTCGGACGCCGACCGCGCGAACTCGGCGCAGTCCCCGGTAATGTCGGCCACGGCCTGCCGGCTGCCGGTCCGCACCCGGATGATCTCGCTTTTCATCGCCTCAAGATCCTAGACCCCCAGGCCCAGCGACTCCGCTCGCGACGGCACGGTCAGCCGGGAACCGGGCGCGAGTGAGGCGAGCCAGGCGCGCGAGCCGCTACCTTGTTCGCGTACTCGTGCCACCCGAACAGGGCCGCGCCTATCAGGGCCAGCACCACCATCACGGCCGCGGTCTTCTTGACCCGGCCGCGGCGGACGGGCAGGTCGTGCCTTATCCCGCCCCGCCAGCCATCGGCCTGCCGCCAGCAGCAGGCTCGCGTCCCGGCGCCCCGCGCCTGTCTCCTGGCCCGCCGCTGCGCCTGTTCCGCCCGCTTCTTCGCGGCCCTCGCCCGCTCGGCAGCCGACGGTTCCTTGAAGCGGGCCTCGCCCGCCATCCCCTCGGTGAGCTCACGCAGCGCGCGATCGATGTCGTCCTCGGCGGGCGACTGCCCGCTCATCCCGTCAGACATGGTGACGAATTTAACCGGATCGCGCCAATTGACGACGGCGCGATTGATAACAAGTTGGCGTTCGCGTGCGGTGGCCTCAGTCCCAGTGCCGGAACGCCGGCCACGCGGCGGCCCACGTCGTCCGTGGCCCCGTGGCGGCATAGACCTGGACGCCCTGCTCCGGGGCGCTGACGCCAAGTCCGTTGTCGTAGGTGGCCACGAGGCGCACCGACGTGAACTCCGCGCGCAGGATCGAGGGGTCCACGCCGATCGCGACGACGGCGGTGTCTCGTGCGGGCGGCGGCCCCCACCACCAGAACGCGTTGTGCCCGCTATAGGCCCGCGGCAGCCCGAGCGACGGGCCGTACCGGTCGATCGCCCCGGCCTCGGCGTAGTCGCCCGCGAGGACAGCGGTCACGGATCGCTCGGAGGACGGCAGCGCGGCGTAGACGCGGGCCACCAGGGCCGCCTCTCGCGGCCAGGCGATCTGCTCGCCAAGGTCGACGTTGACGTCCTGCAGCGGGACGCGGGCCAGCACGGCCGCGGGCAGCACGGGCAGCGCGACCAGGGCGCAGGCCGCGCCGGCCGCGCAGTACGCGACCGCCCGCGCCGCGATCCGTTCCGCCGCGATCGCCCCGGCCGCGAACAGGACCGGGTACACGCCGCCCGGGTAGTACGGCTTGCCGCCGAGCACGAACTGCGCGGCGATCACGAACACCGCGGCCACGCCGAACACCCGAAGCCCTGGATCGCGCAGCAGCCGGGCCAGTCCGCCGATCCACAACGGCACCAGCGCGACGCTCGTGTACAGGGCCTGGGCGGGCCAGTACACGAGCCGGTTGTGCCAGGAATCTCGCTGCAGGCTGGCGAAGACCCCGAGGTTAGCCCAGCCATGGGTCGCCTGCCAGATGACGTCCGGGCTGGCCAGCACGGCGGCGGCGGTCACCCCTATCAGCAGGTAGCGGCTGTTCAACCGGGACCGCGGTGCCCGGGCGGTGACGAGCAGGCCGACCGCCAGCCCCGCGATGAGGAACCCGATGTTCCACTTCGCTGACAGGGCGACCCCGGCCACGACGCCAATCGGCAGCCACCAGCGCGAGTCGCCGCTTGTGCGCAGCCGGACCACGAGCCAGAGCAGTACCGCCCAGCTGGCGAAGTCCAGCGGGGTGGTGGTGAGCAGGTGAAACGCGCCAAGGTATTCGGCGCAGCAGGCAGTGGCGAGCGCGGCGATCACCTGCCCGGGGCGGCCCGCGCCGAGCATCCGCGCCATCGACGCGGTGAGCATCACCATGAGCGGCAAGCCGAGGGCGGTCAGCGCCCGCAGGCCGACGAGCGTGTCGCCGGTGGCGAGCGAGAACAGCCGGGCGAGCAGCGGCGTGAGCGCCGGCTGGTCCACGTACCCGGCCGCCAGGTGCTGCCCGGCTACCAGGAAGTACAGCTCATCGCAGTCGTAGCCGTAGCGGCCGGAGACCGCGAGCTCCGCGGCGTAGGCGGCGGCGGCGATGAGCCATACCGCCCAGGGGGAGCGTCGTGCCTGGTCCGCGTGCGCGGGTTCCAGCGGGGTCATCGTGTCCATGGCAGCCATCGTCGGAGCCGGCGCCGCCGCGCGGCGACGTCCGCGAGTCGGAACCCGTTTCTCCTCCTTTCGGAGGATGCCGGGTGACGTTTCGTCGCCTTACGCTGACTACCGTGGCGATGCGGGGCAGGGCGGTACTATCCGGGCGGCTGGCGGTGCGGCTGATCGCCTGGGCGGACGCGCTGCCGCCGCGCCGCAGGGAGCGGGTACAGGACGTTACGCTCGCGGTCGCGCTCGCCCTCGTCAACGTGGCGTCGCTGCTGCCCTACCACGCGCAGGTCCACCGGTTCTGGCTGGCGCTGGTCCTGGCCTCCGCCCAGTGCGCCCCGCTGGCGTGGCGGCGGTCGTGGCCGATGAGCATGGGGCTCGCCGTGGCCGTTCCCAGGGTCGCCTACGACGTGCTTAACCTCGGCTTCGCGCCGTTGCCGCTGGCCCCGGCGATCGCCTTCGCCACCGTCATGGACCGCTCCGGCCGGGCGCAACGGTGGGCGACGGTCATCATCGTGGCCGGCCTGGTCGCCCTGGCGCAGTCCGCGCCAGGCCACAACGCGCCTACGACGCCATCGTCATCGTGCTCACCCTCGCCGCCGCGTGGGCCGTCGGGACGCTGAACCGGGCGCGCAGGCAGGCGCTGGCCGCGCAGGCCGACCGGGCTTCCCGCGCGGAGGCCAGGGCAGGCGCGCTCGCCGAGCGGGCCGCCAGGGCCGCCGCCGCCGAGCGGCTGCGGATAGCCCGCGAGCTGCACGACGTCGTCGCCCATCACGTGAGCCTCATGGCCGTGCAAGCCGAGGCCGCCGGATCGCTGCTGCCTGATCGCCCGGCCGAGGCGGCGCGCTCTGTCGACCTGATCGGGCAGACCGCCCGGCAGGCCATGACCGAGCTTCGCCGCCTGCTGGGCGTCCTGCGCGACCCGGGCAACGCCGATCCCGCCTCGCTGGAAGCGCGGCCGTCCGTGCTGGCCCCGGCGGCCTCCCTGGCCCGCGTCGACGAGGTGCTCGACCACGTGCGCTCGGCCGGGCACCCGGTCAGCTACAAGGTGTGGGGGATGCCAGTGGCCTTGTCGCCAAGCGTCGACCTCACGGCCTACCGGATAGTCCAGGAGGCGCTGACCAACACGATGCGCCACGCGCCCGGGGCGGCCACGCTGGTGGAGATCGTCTACGAGGAGGAGTACCTGACCGTCCGGGTCGCCGATTCCGGGGCAAGCGACGGGGCGCGCGGTCACGCGGGCGGCAAGGCGCCGCGCACGCGGCCACAGCCCTCCCGGGCGGCGGCGTCGATGGCGCTGCGGACGAACGGCGGCGCCAAGGCGGGGTTCGGGCTTGCGGGCATCGCCGAGCGGGTGTCCTCCTGCGGCGGCACCCTGACCGTGGGCCCGCGCGAGGTCGGCGGCTTCGCCATCGTAGCCCGGCTGCCCGTCCGCTGATGGGCGAGCTACCGCTGCGGGTCCTCGTCGCCGACGACCAGGAACTGGTCCGCGCCGGGTTCTGCGTGATCCTGGAAGCGGCCGGCCTCACGGTCGTCGGCGAGGCCGCCGACGGGGCGCAGGCCGTGGAGATCGCCGCCCGGGAGTGGCCGGACGTCGTGCTGATGGACATCCGGATGCCCGTGATGAACGGGCTGGAGGCGACCCGGCGGATTACCGCCCTCGCCGGCCCGGGCGGGCAGGGCGGCGCGGCGCCGAAGGTAGTCATCTTGACCACCTTCGACCTCGACGATTACGTGTACGAGGCGCTGCGGTCCGGGGCGAGCGGCTTCCTGCTCAAGGACGCGCCGCGGGCCGACCTGATCGCCGCGGTCCGGATCGCCGCCGCGGGGGACGCGCTGCTCGCGCCCTCGGTCACCCGCAAGCTCATCGAGGCGTTCGCGGCCAGGCCCGCCGAGCACCTGCCGCCGCCTTCGCGGCTGGCCTCGCTGACCCCGCGGGAGCGCGACATCCTGCTGCTGGTCGCGCGGGGCTACAGCAACGGCGAGATCGCCAAGGACCTGTTCGTCAGCGAGACCACGGTCAAGACCCACATCGGCCACCTGCTGGCCAAGCTGGGCCTGCGCGACCGCGTGCAAGCCGTCATCCTCGCCTACGAGACGGGCGCGGTCATCCCCGGCCGCCCCGACGACCCCCGGGGCCGCTTCCCGGGGTGAGGCCGGTAAGGGAACAGCGATTACCAGTGGTTCTCATGCAGCGGAAGGGGGCGCCGGGGACCGGGCCGGAACGTATCGCCGGTGTAGTACGCCGTCGGGATCAGCACGCCCTGGCGGACGTTGTCCGGCAGCCCGAGCAGTTCCGCGATCTCCTTCTCGTACCTGAGGGTGAACGTTGTCCACACGGTGCCCAGGCCCCGCGAGCGGCAGGCGAGCATGTAACTCCACGCGGCCGGCAGCAGCGATCCCCACAGCCCGGCCTGGTTGCCCTCCATCATCCACGGGGCGGGAACCTCGATGCAGGCGAGCATGAGGACCGGGACCTCGCCGATGTGCTCGGCCAGGTACGCCGCGCTGTCCTTCACCCGCTGCCCCGGCTCGTCGTCCGGGCGGTTCCTCGCGAGGTAGGGCCCGGCCACCTGGCGGTAGTAATCGCCGATCTGCGCGCGCACCGCCGGATCGGTGATCACGATCCAGTGCCACTGCTGTGAGTTGCTGCCGCTGGGCGCCTGAGTGGCGATCTCCAGGCACTCCCGGACGAGGTCAAGGGGCACCGGCCGGCTGAGGTCAAGGCGCTTGCGGACCGACCGGGTGGTGGTCAGCAGCTCATCAGGAGTTAGCATGCCCGATACTGTAGCCCTTCATCAGGCACGCCTAGGGGGACGCGGGTGCGGAATTATCTCGGGCCATCTGGCATTATGAGTAGCAAATGATCAGCTCTGCGTCTAAGCGCTTCCCAGTGACGGTGACCCACCTTCCCGTCACCCGCTGTCAGCTGTGCCAGCGGACGATCGCGTATCGGCCCGGCGAGGCGAGCGCGGTCCTTACCAAGCACTACAACGAAAAGCACAAGGACACGCTGGGGGAAGTCCCCGACGTCAAGAAGTAAGACGCCGGGGACCGCCTCGTAAGCCCCTTGGCCTCCGCTAGTGCCCGTAGACCGGGATCAGCAGGCCGCGCGCGATCGTGTGGAACCGCAGGTTGAACCCGGCGACGGCAGGCGTCACGCTTGAGTCGACGCCCAGGGTCTCCACGTCGAGCGCGTGGACCGCGAACACGTACCGGTGCGGTTCGTCGCCCGCCGGCGGCGCCGCGCCGCCAAAGTCCTTGGTCCCGTAGTCGTTCCGCACGTGGAACGCGCCCGCGGGCAAGTCCTGGCCGGCGGCCGACCCGGCGCCCGCCGGAAGCGATGTCACCGCCGCGGGAACGTCGATGACCAGCCAGTGCCAGAACCCGGATCCCGTTGGGGCGTCCGGGTCGTAGCACGTCACGGCGAAGCTCTTGGCCTCCTCGGGAAACCCGGACCAGGACAGCTGCGGAGAGATGTTCTCGCCCGACATGCCGAAGCTGTTGTATACCTGCCGGTTCGTCATCTGGACGCCGGACGCGACGTCGTCGCTGGTCACGGCGAACGACGGGACCGGCGGGAGGAAATCGTAGGGAAGCGGTGCGCGATCGGCCATTTACTACCTCTTTGTATGAGCGGCGCTTGCTGCGTCCCACGTTATCGCGGCGGATATCGGCCCAGGCGATCCAGGCCAGTTCGCCGTACGTCGTCGGTGGGCTTATGGTGTTTTTCCGGACATCGGCGGATTGGGGCGGCGCATCAGGCGGAGCACGAGGAGCAGGCGGGTCAGGCGCCGGCGCGGTCGCCTGGGTACCCGCCGCGCTCCGGCATGGCTGCCCCGCGCCGTCCTGGCATGCGCGCTGCTCGGCGTCGCGCTTGGCCCGGTCACCGAGACGACGGCCGGCCCCCAGGCTGCCGCCTGCCACGTCCCGGCGTGCAAGCAGGTCGTCAGCCCGCAGCGGTGGATGCGCCGCTGGCCGGCACGTGGGCCATCGGCAGCGGCTTGGCCGGCACGTTCCCGGTGTCGGGCCAGGCTTACGTCGCGGTAGGCGGCGACGTCGCGGTGGTCGCCGACGGGCTGACCGTCTCGGCCTACGCGCTGACCAGCGGGGCGCCGCTCTGGCAGTCCACGCTGACCGGGTTCAAGCCCGGCTCGGCCGTCATGTCGGTGCGCGCGTGGTCCGGCGTCGTCACGGCCGGGGTGGTCTCCCCGGCCGGCACAGGCCGCACGGAGGCGGTCCTGGATGGCGCGACCGGCGTCGCGCTGCGGCACTACCCGTCGGCGCTGTTCGGCGGCGCCGTGGCGGCGTCAACGGCTACCACGACGATAGTCGGCCCGTCCAGCGTGACCAGCTATGACAATGCCACCGGGCATGTCCGCTGGCGCCGTCCGGCCAATCCGGGCCAGGCCTGGCGCACCGATGGCGCTGCCCTGTACCTCACCGAGTCCCCCGGCGGTTACCTGCATGGCGCAGCGGTCACCGGGCTGCAGGTCATTGACCTCACGTCCGGTTCAGAACGGACCATTGGCTCCCCTGCTGAGCCTTTCAGCGGGACCCTGGCGGAAGTGTTCTCCGGGGTGGTGGTCTTCGCGTCAGCGAGCGGCGTGTCCGCCTACAACGGCTCGACGGGCTGGCGTCTGTGGTCGATGCGCGGCGTGGTACCCGAGGGGACCGATCCCGGCCAGCTCCTGGCCTACTTCACGTCGGACAGGGGCGCACTGCTCGGCGTTGACCCGCGGACCGGCCAGGTCAAGAGGTCGGTCTCGGGCGCGGCCGCCCCGGGCGTTGCCGGAATGTACGTGGTGCGGGGCGGCGTGGCCCTCGGCCTTGACAGCGGACCGGGCGGCGAGGCATGGGGCTACAGCCTCGCGGCGAGCCACGTCACCTGGACGGTACCCGGGCTGCCGTGGCCGCACTACTTCGCCGACGTCAGCGGGATTGGCGGCAGCGCGGCATCTTGGGGCGACGACGTCATCGTGGTCGCCTGCGAGCACCTGGCCCCGGCCCCGCAGCCAGCGAAGTCGACGCCGCCCCCCGCGCCGGCCCTCACCCCGTCACCGGCACCAGACCCGTCGACGTCACCGGTCGCGACGCCCAGCGGCGGGCACGCCACCACCGGTACCCCAGGGAAGTCGGCTACCTGGGCACGAACCGCCATCCAGGCACCAGCCACGCCCCGGGGTCCCAACGCGACTCTGAGTCCCACCGCGACTCTGAGTCCCACCGCGATCCCGACCGCGAGCGCCACCCCGGCCCCGCCCCCGCCGCAGTTGTGCGCGACCCCCGTGCTGGTCGCCCTGAATGTCTAGCCTCCCCGGCCCGCGCCGTACCCGCTTTTCACCGTATTGGCGCGGGACTGACGCAAATCGTCCGGCCCCGGGAAGGCATAATGCTAGGTGGATCGGGGTGGGCGGCGGGTAGGGCTTATATATATGAACTGGTTCAACCGGGCGGCTACGGCGATGGACAGGTTCCAGTCGCGCCGTGTCTGGGCAGCCGTACCCGTGGCGGTCTGGCGGAAGTTCGCGGATGACCAGGCGGGGTATCTCGCCGCGCTCGTCTGCTATTTCGGGTTCGTGGCGCTGTTCCCGCTGCTGCTGATCTTCGTCACGGTCCTGGACGTCACGCTAAAGAGCCATCCTGAGCTCCACCATCAGCTGCTGAACTCCGTGCTCGTGCAGTATCCCGTGATCGGGGACCAGATCAACGACAGCCTCGGCGAGGTGTCCGGCACCGGGTTCCAGCTGGGCGTCGGCGTCGCCGTCCTGGTGCTGGGCACCCGTGGCGTCGCCTTCGCCATGCAGAATGCGCTGTGCCAGATCTGGGAGATCTCCCGGCCGCAGCGGCCGAACCTCGCCAAGCGCGGGCTGTACGGCCTGGCGCTGGTGGTCGCCATCGGCACCGGCCTGGTCGTGACGTCCTTCCTGTCCGGCATCGCGGGCGGCGCCGGGCACTTGCTGAGTGGCTTCGGGGCGCACATCGGGGCAGTGGCCATCTCGCTGACGCTGAACGTCGGGGTCTTCTGGCTGGCCTTCGGGCTCGCGACCATGCGCATGGTGCCCTGGCGCAACCTGCGGTTCGGCGCGATGCTCGCGGCGGTCGTGTGGCAGGTGCTGCAGGTGACCGGCGGGTACGCCGTCACTCACTCGCTGCACCGGGCCTCCACGCTGTACGGGACGTTCGGGGTGGTGCTGGGCCTGCTCGGCTGGCTCTACCTGCAGGCGACCGTCACCGTGTACTGCGCGGAGGTAGACGCCGTCCTCGCCAAGGGCCGCTGGCCCCGGTCCCTGCTCACGGCGGACGGCGTCCCGCCGGAAGGGGCCATCCGGCCGCATCGCGCGGTAGCGGCGCCGCCCAAGACGGAACCGTCGGCACCGCCCAAGACAGTGCCGCCCAACACAGTGCCGCCCAACACAGTGCCGCCCAACACAGTGCCGCCCAACACAGTGCCGCCCAAGACAGCGGCGGCAGCGACGGTGCCGGTACAGCCGGGACCGGACCGCCCGCCGGAAGCTCCCGTCCCGGTGAGCACAGTGCGCGCGGCCTCGCAGCCACCTGGCCGCCGGCCGTGCGACGAACGCGCGGAAGCCGCCATGGGCGATGGCGCCCGCAAGAGAACGCCCCGGGACGACCCTCGCGAGAACGGAGCAGCCAGCAGTGATGCAGGCAAGGACGGAGCAACAAAGAGTGAATCGGGGCACGGCACGTCGGCGGCTTGACCCGGATGCGCCGCACGTCGTCATCGTTGGCGCCGGGTTCGCCGGCCTGTCCGCGGTGAACGCGCTGGCCAAGGCCGACGTCAGGGTCACCATCCTCGACCGCAACCTTTACAGCACGTTCCAGCCACTGCTGTACCAGGTGGCGACGGGCGGGCTGAACCCCGGTGACGTCGCTTATCCGGTGGGCGGGTTCACCGCGCCGCGTCATGCCCGCTACATCCGCGGCGTGCTCGCCTCCGTGGACGCGGACGGCCAGCGGATCAAGCTCGAGGACGGGCGTGAGCTCGGCTACGACTACCTGATCCTGAACGCCGGGGTGGCATCTGCCTACTTCGGCGTCCCGGGTGCCGCCGAGCGCACCGTCGGCCTGTACACCCGCGCCGACGCGATCGTGCTCCGCGACCACGTCATGGCCGGATTCGAGCGGATGAGCGCTGAGGACAGCGCTCATGACTTCGCGATCACCGTGGTGGGCGGCGGCGCGACCGGGGTCGAGTTGGCCGGGACCCTCGGTGAACTGCGCGACGCCGTGCTCCGCGCCACCTTTCCCGACGTCGACCCGGCGCGCGTGCACATCCGCCTGGTCGAGATGGGCCCGGCGCTGCTGATGCCGTTCAACCAGCGGCTGCGGGATTACGCGTACCGGCAGCTCGTCAAGCGGGGGGTCGACATCCGGCTGAACACGGAGATCCGCGAGGTGCGCCCGTCCAGCGTCGTGCTCGGCGACGGGCGGGAGGTGGCGAGCGACCTGACGGTGTGGGCGGCCGGGGTCGCCGCGCACCAGGGCGTCGCCGCCTGGGGGCTGCCGCAGGGCAAGAACGGGCGCCTCCTGGTAGGCCAGGACCTGCGGGTCCAGGGTCAGGAGCGGATCTTCGCGGCGGGCGACATCGCGCTGAACCCGGACCAGCCGTCACCACAGCTGGCGCAGCCCGCGCTCCAGGAGGGCAAGCATGCCGCGCGGCAGGTCCGCAACCTCGTTGCGGGCCGTTCGACGGAGCCGTTCAGATACCGGGATAAGGGGATAATGGCCACGATCGGCCGCAGGTCGGCGGTCGTGGAGCTACCGAAGGGGCCGCGGATCACCGGCACGCTGGCCTGGCTGGCCTGGCTGGCGCTGCACCTGGTGTACCTGCTGGGGGGCCGGAACAGGATCTCCACGATGATCAACTTGTCCTGGCGGTACATCGCCTGGGGACACGGCGGCAACGTGATCGTGGGTGACGACCCGGCATGGGAGCCCGACGCCGACGACAACCAGTAGGGGGGCGGCAAAGCGATTACGACGGCGTGTAGTAGCCTCGTCTTACAGGTCCCCAGGGCCGGCTCAGCGGAAGGCGAGGTAGCCATGACCCCGGAAAGCAGCGTGCCTGGCGGGCGGAGGCAACGGGGTCTCTTCCCCGCCCGCGCTTCCCTCGCCGCGATTGCCGGGCTGGCCATGATCGGCGCCGCCGCCCTCGCCGGGTGCGCCTCTTCCTCTTCCTCGTCCTCTCCCGGAACGTCGTCGGCCAATGCGGACAGCGTCCTGAGCACCGCGGCCGCGTCGAACCCCAACATCGACCTGGGCAGCTCAGAGGGCGGGGTGCCCGCGCCCGACTTCCGGCTGGTGAACCAGTTCGGGCAGGCGATGTCGCTGAGCCAGTTCCGCGGCAAGGTCATCCTGCTCGGCTTCGAGGACTCCGAGTGCACGACGGTCTGCCCGCTGACGACGCAGAGCATGGTCCAGGCCAAGGAGCTCCTCGGCCCGGCCGGCAGCCAGGTGCAGCTCCTCGGCGTGGACGCCAACCCGGACGCGACGGCCGTGTCCGACGTGCTCTCCTACTCCCAGGCGCATGCCATGGTCAACCAGTGGGACTTCCTCACCGGGTCGGCCGCGCAGCTCAAGAAGGCCTGGGCGGCCTACCACATCGCGGTGCAGATCGACCAGGGCCAGATCGACCACACGCCGGCGCTGTTCGTCGTCGACGAGCAGGGGCGGCTGCAGCGGGTTTACCTGACCCAGATGGCGTACTCGAGCGTTGGCCAGAATGCCCAGGTCGTCGCGGAGGAGATTTCCTCGCTGCTGCCATCGCACCCCAAGCTGGCCAGCCTGCAGTCGCTGGCCGCGATCTCGCCCCAGGACCCCACGGCGCAGGTGACGCTGCCGGGCCTGGGCGGCGCGCCCGTCACCCTGGGTCCCGGCAAGCCGAGGCTCGTGGTGTTCTTCGCCACCTGGCTGTCGGAGACCTCCGACTTCAAGACGCAGATGACCGCGCTGAACTCCTACGCCAAGGACGCGCAGGCGCGGAACCTGCCCCAGCTCACCGGCGTCGACGAGACGGTGACCGAGCCGTCAACCGCGGCGGCCGCCGCCGCCTTGCATGGCCTGGGGACCCTGGACTACCCGATCGGGATGGACCAGGGCGGGCTCGTGGCGGACGGCTACGGAGTTCAGGACCAGCCGTGGTTCGTCCTGGTCAACAGCGCGGGAAAGGTGACCTGGTCGCATGACGGCTGGCTGTCACCGTCGGCGCTCGAGGCGGCGGCCGCGGCGCACCCGTGACATCTGCCGCGCGCCTGATGTCAACACGAACATGACATCTGTCATGGCAACTCACGGAAGCTTCGCACTGACGGCCAGGACAGTCCTTGTCATATTTTTAGGGCATGCCTCAGTCTTCTGCCGTTTCCCTCGTCATTGGCGTCCTTGTCCTCGGGTTGCTCATCGCCCGGCAGCTCAGGACCCGGCGGCTGCGGGAGAACTACCGCCTGATGGCCATCCTCGGCGTTATCGGCGTGATCGAGTTCGCTAACTTCCTCAAGGGCCACACGGAGAACGACACGAAGATCATCGTGGCGGTTACCGGGAGCCTCGTGCTGGCGGCGGTGTTCGGCGTTCTGCGGGCGCTGACGGTCAGGATCTGGCGGGAATCCGGCCAGCTCCTGATGAAGGGCTCCTGGCTGACCGGCGTCTTGTGGGCGCTCGCGGTGGCCGCGCACCTTGGCTATGACTATCTTGTCGAAGGCAGCAGCGCCGGGAAGAACGGCACCGCGCTAGGAAACGCGACCGTCTTGCTGTACCTGGCGGTGTCGCTGACGGTGCAGCGGCTTATCCTGCTCAACCGGGCCTCGCGGATGGATGCCGCGGGCATGCTGGTGTCCTGAGCCGCCGGCCGGGTCCCTCCGGTTCCCGGGCTCCTGCCAGCCCGGCCTATATAGTTGCAGGTCGCCCCGCGTCTGCACGGACAAGATCGTAAGGTTTTCGCGCGTTCAGTAAAGCGCGAATGCACCCCAATGGGTGAGCTGCCCACCTGGCTGTCGCTCGTTACATATGTGAACGGCAGAATTGGGTCGTCTGGACGCTGCTGAGGGGCAGCGCAGCGGAGCCGCCGGTGGCGGCGGAACGGAGGGGACCCGCGCTATGGCGTCGTCTTGGCACTGGATAAACCCCCGCGGTGCCATGCAGGAAGAGGGAACCGAGCCCGATCCCCGGTTCACGTTCGCGAACGAGCGGACGTTCCTCGCGTGGAGCCGGACCGCGCTCGCCCTCGTCGTCGCCGGGCTGGGCATTGTCCAGTTGCTGCCGCCGTTCCCCCGCGTCGCGGCCGGCCGGCACCTGCTCGGCGTCCCGCTGATCGCCCTCGGCGCGGTGCTCGCGGTCGTTGCCTACTACGAGTGGGTGCGTAACCAGCGCGCGCTGCGCCTTGGCAAGCCGTTGCCCCGTTCGGTCATGCCCTGGCTGCTGGCCGCCATGATCACGCTGATGGCGGTCATCGCCGCCATCGTCCTGCTCCTGTCCGCGGTCAGCTGACCCGATGACCACGCCCGGCACCCCTCCCAACGATCCCGCCAGCTCGCCCGCTCCGCCGTCCCCGGATGCCAGCGACCGCCAGGGCGACGCGGCCGAGGCGGCCGACGTGGACGACCTCGACGAGCGTGACCCGGGCCTGGCCAAGGAGCGTACGTCGCTGGCGTGGACCCGGACGGCGATTTCCTTCGCGGCCTTGGGCGGGGTGGTGCTGAAGGTCAGCGTCGTTCCCGGGCTGGTCATCGTGCTCATGGCGCCGCTGGTCTGGCGGCTCGGCAGCCTGCGCAAGCAGGGCGCCGACCGGCTGCTGCTGATAACCGTCTCGATCGTCCTCGTCGCGATCCTGTCGCTGCTGGTCGCCTTGATCAGTCAGGGTGCCTCGCACGCGCTGCGCACGTGACAACGCACGCCCAGGTCCCGGTCCCGCGTCCCCGCGTCGCCGCCTCCCAGGCGTTCATGGCACGAGATCCCTCGCCCGCTGATCCGAAAATCGGCTGCCGCGCGCGCCGCCCCCGTCATGATGGGCTCATGAGCTTTGCTGGCGAGCGGCCGCGCACGGCCGAGCTCCTTGACCTCGTGCCTCACCCGGAGGGCGGCTGGTACCGGGAGACGTGGCGGGCGGCGCCGGAATCAGTCCCGGATGGCTACCCGGGGCCGCGTTCGGCGGCGACCGGGATCTATTTCCTGCTGACGCCGGGGGAGGAGTCGGCATGGCACCGGGTCCGGTCGGACGAGGCGTGGCTGTGGCACTCCGGCGGCCCGCTCAGCCTGCTAGACGGCGGTGCCGCGGACCAGCCGGCCGACGCGCCGTTCGTCGTGACGCTGGGTCCCGACCTGGCGGCGGGCCAGCTGCCACAGCACGTGATCCCCGGCGGCCACTGGCAGGCCGCCCGCCCGGCCGGCCCGGCAGAGGCGCTCGTGAGCTGCGTCGTGGCACCCGGCTTCGACTTCGACGACTTCCAGATGCTGGACCGCTAACAGGCCCCACTCCCGGGCGAGGAGCCGGGCCGAGCGAACCCGGTCCGCGTGCTCGTGGGTGATCGTCGTGACCAGCAGCTCGTCGGCGCCGGTGGCCTCCTGCAGGACCCGCAGCGACTTGGCCACGGTGACCGGCGAGCCGGCGAACTGGGTGGACACGCGGTCCTCGACGAGTGCCCGGTCCTCGGCCGCCCACTCGACGGCGTGAGCCCGCGCGGGCGAAGGGAACGGAATCGCCCCGGTGCCGGCCCGGATCGAGCGGACCCACATCCCGTAGGGCGCGGCGAGCTCGCGGGCCTCGGCGTCGGTGGGCGCGACGACCACGTCCGCCGACACCATCACGTGCGGTCTCGACAGCACCGGCGATGGCACGAACGCCGCGCGGTACGCCTCGACCGCCTCAAGCGCGGTCGCCGGGGTGATGTGGTAACTGGCCGCGAACGGCAGCCCGGCCGCCCCCGCCACCTGGGAGCTTTGCCCGGCGCTGCTGCCCAGGATCCAGATCTCGGCGTCCGTCCCGGCGCCAGGCACGGCCGTCGCCTCCATCCCCGACTCAGAGCGCCAGGTACCGGCGAGGAATGCCCGGATGTCCTCGACCTGCCCGGCGAAGTCCGGCGATCGCGCGCCCGGTTGCCGCAGCAACGCGGCCTGCAGGGCGTGCCGCGGCGACCCCAGCAGGCCCGCCGCGGAGTAGGGCCGGGGGATCAGCAGGCCGTTGACCACTCGCGGCCCGGTGGGCGCGGAGCCGGATGAGGCGGAGCGTGCGGCCTTCTCCCGCGCCCGCGCGGCCTCGGAGCGGCGCTGCATTGACCGGCCAAGGCCCAGGTCGATGCGTCCCGGGTACAGGCCAGACAGCGTGCCGAACGCCTCCACGACAGTCAGCGCCGTCTGGTGCCCCAACTGCACCGCCCCGGACCCGACGCGGATCCGGGACGTGACCGACGCGATCGCGCCGATCAGCACGGCGGGCGACGATGAGGCAACGCCCTCGGCGAGGTGGTGCTCGGCTACCCAGTACCGCAGGTAGCCCGCGTCCTCGGCCTGGCGGGCCAGGTCGAGCGTGTTGCGCAGCGCCTGCGCGGGGGTGCCGCCCTCGCTCACCGGCGACAGGTCGAGGATCGACAGGGGGACCGGCTGGTCACGCATTGACTGTCTCCTCCGGGGCCGCCTTCGGCGCGGTGCCCTCCGCCCGTGCCGCCGCCCAGTCGGTGGCCGGCCGCGCCGGGCGCAGGCCCAGGTTGTCGCGCAGCGTCGCGCCCGGCTCGTAATCGGCCCGCACGACCCCCCGTTCCTGAAGCAGCGGAACGACCTTCTCAACGAACCCGTCAAGTCCGGCCGGGATGAGGTGCGGCACCAGGATGAACCCGTCGCACGCGTCCTCCTGCACGTACCGGTTGATCTCGGCGGCGACGTGCGCGGGGGTGCCGATGAAGTTCTGCCGCCCGGTGACCTCGATGACCAGGTCGCGGGTCGACAGCCCCTTCTCCTGGGCGATCGCCCGCCACTGGCGCGCCGTCGCCACCGGATCGTCGAACAGCCGGGTCCTGCCCTTGATGATCGAGTCGGCCTCGGGCACCGGGTCGAAGTCCGGCAGCGGCCCCTCCGCGTCGTGGGCGGACAGGTCCGTGTTCCACAGCTGCTCGAGCAGCAAGATCGCGGTCTGCGGGCTGACCTGCTGCCGCCGCACGTAGTGCGCGTAATCGGCGGCTTCCGCCGCGGTTTCGCCGAGGATGAACGTCGATCCCGGCAGCACCTTCAGGCTGTCGGGCGTCCGCCGGTACCGGGCGAGCCGTGACTTGACGTCCGCGTAGAACGCCTGGCCCGCCTCGAACGTGGAGTGCCGGGTGAAGATCGCGTCCGCGCTCGACGCCGCGAACTCCCGCCCCCCGTCGGAGTCGCCCGCTTGCAGGATCACCGGGTGCACCTGTGGCGATCGCGGCACGGTGAAGTTTCCGGCGATGTCGAAATTCGCGCCCCGGTGAACGAAGCGGCCGGGTGAGGTCGCCTCTTTCAGGAACGCCCCGCTCCGCGAGTCGGCGGCGATGGCATCCGGCGCCCACGACTCCCACAGTTCCCGCGAAGCTTGCACGAACTCGGCCGCCCGCAGGTAGCGGTCGCCCCGGTCGAGGTAGCCGCCGCGCCGGAAGTTCTCCCCGGTGAAAGCGTCCGGGGAGGTGACGACGTTCCACCCGGCCCGGCCACCGGACAGGTGGTCGAGGGTCGCGTACTGCCGGGCGAGCTCGTAGGGCCGTTGTAGGTCGCCTGGTTCGTGCCGACCAGCCCCAGGTGCCCGGTCACCGCGGCGAGGGCCGCCAAGACCGTCAGGGTGTGCGGGCGGCCGACCACGTCGAGGTCGTGGATCTTCCCGCGCTGCTCGCGCAGGCGCAGTCCCTCGGCGAGGAAAAAGAAGTCGAACTTGCCCGCCTCGGCCCCGCGCGCCAGGTGGGCGAAGGACGCGAAGTCGATCTGGCTGCCCGAGCGCGGGTCGCTCCATACGGTGTGGTTGTTGACCCCGGGGAAGTGCGCCCCGAGGATGACCTGCTTGAGCTTCGTGCCGCTCATAGTGCTCCCCTCAGGTAGCGGTTCGCCGGGCGAGGCGCCAGGCCAAGGCGCTCGCGCAGCGTCTCCCGGGTGTACGACGACCGGAAGGCGTCCCGCTCCTGCAGGACAGGGACCAGCCGGCGGGTGATCTGCTCAAGGTCGTGCGGAAGCGCGCCAGGGCGCAGCCGGAAGCCGTCAAGGCCCGCCGCCCGCCAGTCGAGCAGCAGGTCCGCGAGCTGTCCCGGGGTACCGGTGAAGATGGCGGCGTCATTGATGTACGTGTCCCCGTCGGCGCGGTCGAGCCGGTCCTTGCGGTGGCGGGCCGCGGCGTCGTCCTCGTCGAGGAACACGATGAGGTCGGCGTATGCTCGCAACGCCTCGCGGGTCCGCCCGGCGTCCTTCTCGGCCGCCTTGACCTGGCCGATGATCTGGGCGGCGTGATCGGCGCTGCCCGGGGTGATGAAAACGATGTCGGCGGCGCGGGCGGCGAACTCGTAGGGGACCTGAGCGTGCGCGAGGGCGGCCACGGGAAGCTGGCCCTGCGGCGGCCGGGGCGTGATGGACGGGCCGCGGACGCTGAACCACTGGCCCTCGAAGTCGATGTAATGCAGTTTGTCCCGGTCGATGAAGCGCCCCGTCCGGACATCACGGATGACCGCGTCGTCCTCCCAGGAATCCCACAGGCGGCGGACCACCTCGGCGAAGTCGGCGCCCTCGCTGAACTGCGCGGGGGTGGCGGGGGTGGCGTGGGTGGCGGGGGTGGCGTGGGCGGCGGGGGCGGCGTGGGCGGCGGGGGTGGCGTGGGCGGCGGGGGTGGCGTGGGCGGGGAGATCACTGCGCGCGATCTCGCGGCGGCCGAAATGCCCGGCCTGCTCGGGCTGGCTTGATAGCTGTGCCCGCCACCCGGCCCGGCCCTGGCTGACGTAGTCGAGCGTGGCGAGGGCGGTCGACATGTGGAACGGCTCGGTGTGCGTCGTGGTGCCGGTCGGCATGAGGCCGATGTGCCGGGTGACCGGGGCGATGCGGGCGGCGATGAGGACCGCGTCGAGCCTGCCGCGGACCTGGTCCGCGCGGTCGTCGATGCCGTGCGAGCGGTTCGCGGACTGGAGGCCAAGGGCGTCTTCGATGGTGATGAAGTCGAGCAGCCCGCGCTCGGCTTCGGTCGCGAGGCCGGCCCAGTCGCCGGCCGTGAAGAGCTCGGCGGGGCGGGCGGCCGGCTCGCGCCACGCGGCGGGGTGCCAGCCGGCCCCGTCCAGTGCCACCGCGAGGTGGAATCCCTGTCCCGGCCCCGATGGCGGCGCTGCTTGTGCCATGACCCGGCTCCTTCCGAGCTGCGTGCGGGCGTGACCGCGGCGTCCGCGGCGCGCCGGGTGCCCCGGCGGTCCGCGCGACCGTTAACGACGCTAACCTGTCCCGGATAAAGTCGTCAAATACGATGGGGAAAGGGTGGTAAAGCTGGCAGCCCTGGCGCGGAAGCGCCTGGTTGTGACTAGAACATGCCCAGGTACCCGCTTCCTACCCGCCGCGGGGCACACTGGTGGAATGAGGGCACGGAGGATGGACGCGCCGGTGGGGGCCGGAGGTGGGAACTGGTGAGTCGGGCCGGCCAGCCCCGGGGCCGCCTGCGGTCGTATCCCGTCGGGGGCTACGCTCGTCCGGTGACTGGCCCGGTGACTCGCGCGGCGCGCGGCAGCGGCAGCGGCAGCGGCCTGCGACGGTGGGCCGGACGGCCCCTGCTGGGGGCGCGGCCAGGGCGGCGCCGCGCCTGGGGGCTGCTGGTCGCGTGCGTGGTCGTGACGGTCGTGATCGGCGTAGCGTTTGCCCGCGAGTCCACCGCGGACGGGCTCGACCGCCTCATTGATGACCCGGTCATCCGCCTGCTCGGCGGGCATCGGGGGCTGCTGGCCTGGATGGAGGAGCCCGGCACGCAGGTCCCCGCCGTGGTGCTCAGCCTGGCGATGGCCGTGGCGTGCCTGGCCGCCAGGCGGCTGAACGGCGCGCTGCTCGCCCTGACCGCGGTCCTCGTCGCCACCCGGCTGGACGAGTGGCTGCTGAAGCCGCTCTTTCACCGGACGTACCTCGGCGCGCTGTCCTATCCCAGCGGGCACACGACCAGCGTCGTGGCGATCATCGCCTGTTATGTCGTGCTGTTCCCGCTCCCGCCGCGACCGTCGCTGGCACGGCCCGCGCTGCTCGCCGGCCTGGCGGTCCTGCTCGCCCTGCTGGTCATCACCGCGCTCGGCGTCATCGGCCTGCGCTGGCACTACGTCACCGACGTGGTGGGAGGCGCGGCCGTGGGCGTGGCGGCGGTGTGCGCGCTCTGCCTGCTGCTTGACGGCGCGTGGCGCTGCCTCGGGCCGTCGCGTGGCCAGGGCTAGCGCGGCGGTCCGCCGAGATCGCTCAGCTCGCCGAGCATTTCCCCGGCGCGGGCCACGCCGGCCTTGTATCCCGCGGACTCATACAGCGCGAGAGCTGCCTGGCAGTGAGTGATCGCACCCGCGTTGTCGCCGCGGTTCCCGTCGAGAGTCGCGAGGCCAAGGTGCGCCGCGCCCTGCTCGCGCTCGTAACCCGCCTTGATGGCCAGGGCGAGCGCCCGGCTGTGGTCCTCCCGCGCCTGGCGGTCCCGGCCGGCGGCCCGGGCGATCATCGCGCGGATGTTGAGTGCCTCCGCCGTGTCGCTCGGGTCGTCGATCTCGTCGAGCAGGGCGACCGCCTTGGTGATGTGCGCGTCGGCCGCCGCGGGCTCGCCCAGCAGGAAGTTGACCCGTCCCAGGTAGGACAGCGACTTCGCGACGCCCTGCCGGTAGCTGAGCTGTTCATACAGCGCGTGGGCCGCGTCGAGTGAGTCCCTCGCGGGCTCGAGGCGGCCGGCTTCCCACTGGACGTCGCTGAGGTGCAGGAGGCTGTTTGCGCGCAGGATCGGCTGGCCGAGCCGAAGGCCGATGTCTCCCGCCTCGCGAAGCGATTCCTCGGCGGCGCCGAGCGACCCGAGGACCTGCTGGATGGGGCCGAGGTACAGCAGCGCCGCCGCCTGGCCTTGCCGGTTGCCCAGGTCCTGGTAGATGCGCAAGGCGGTGGTCGCGTCCCGCTCCGCCTCCGACATGTGGCTTGTCTGCCAGCGGAGGCTGGATAGCTCGGTGAGCGCCGCCGCCTCGCCCTGCCTGTCGTTCATCTGCCGGAAGATGGCCAGCGCCTCGGTCAGCGAGGCGAGGCTGGCCACGGGCTCGTCCGTTACCCGCTGCGCGATGCTCAGCTCGATCAGGGTGCGCCCGATGCCGCGCTGGTCGTCAAGCTCCCGGTAGACTTCCAGCGCCTGGCCGAGCTTCTCCTTGGACTCCGCGATCCGCCCGGTGCGAGACAGGACCCCGCCGATGCTGCGCAGTGCCCCCGCCTGCCCTGGCCGGTCTCCCGCGCGGTTTGCCTCGTCGAGGGCGGACTGGTGCAAGGACAGCGCCCATGACCAGGGGCCACGTGTTCGCAGGTAGTCCGATAGGGCCGCGGACAGGCCGGTCACGATCCGGGTGCGGCCCGTGCCGGCGGCCAGCTCGGCGCAGGCCGTCAGGTTGTGCAGCTCGGCGGTGAACCAGCGCTGGGCGTCCTGCGAGGTCGCAAGCCGGGGCAGCGCGGAAGGCTCGCCCATTCCCCCGGCCGCTGTTGTCCCGGCCGCCGACTCGCTGGGCAGCGGCAAGCCGCGCTCGAACAGCCGGTCGGCCGCCCGCGCGGTGCGCAGGTAGAAGTCAAGCAGCCGGTCAGTGGCCAGGTCGCTGGCCGCCTTCTCGGCGCCGTGCCCGGCGAGCTTCCCGCGCGTACAGCCGGGCGAGGTCGTGGAACTCGAACCGGTCGGGCGAGCGGAGGATGAGCAGGTGCTGGTCAAGCAGCGACTCCAGCCGGTCCATGGTCAGGTCGGGCGACGCGCCGGACAAGCTGGCGGCGGCGTACACGTCGAAGTCCGTGCTCGGGATCAGCGCCAGCCGGGTGAAGAGCTCCTTCTCACCGGGATCCAGGTAACGCAGGGAAGACTGGAAGGCGGCCCGGACTCCCCGGTGCCGGTCCTGCAGGAGCGACAGGCGGTCGTGCTCCTCGGCCAGCCCGGCGAGTATGCCGGAGACCCCGAGCGCGGCCCGGCGGCTGAGCCTGGCCGCGACGACCTGGACCGCGAGCGGGAGGCCCGCGCAGAGCCCGACGATTTCCGCGAGCCTCGGGTCGGCGGGCAGGGCCGGGCCGCCAGGTTCCGGCTGGTCCAGTCCCGCGACCTTCCTGAAGAGCGCGATGGCCTCCGCGTCCGGCGGAGTGCCGAGCTGAAGGACCGTCGCGCCGTCGAGGCTGCGCAGGGTATCCCGGCTGGTGACGATGACCATGCAGCACGCGCTGCCGGGCAGCAGCGGCCTGACCTGGTCCGCGTCCCGCGCGTTGTCCAAGATGACCAGCGACTTCCTGGACGCGAGGGCGGACCGGAACATCGCCTCCCGGTCAGCCTGCTGAGCCGGGACCAGCGCGTGCGGCACCCCGAGCTGGCCGAGCAGCGACCGCAGCGCGTCCTTCGGCGCGAGCGCCGACAAGCCTGGCGTGTACCCTCGCAGGTCCAGGAACAGGTGAGCGTCCGGGAACAGGTCCGGGAGATCAGCGGTGATCATGTGCGCCGCGTGGACCGCGAGCGCCGTCTTCCCGATGCCGCCCAGGCCCTCAATCGCGAAGACGCCCGTTCGCCCGGCCCGGGCGACCCGTCGCGCCCCCTCGGCAAGCTGCCTGAGCTCAGCGGCCCGGCCAATGTAGGTCTCGATGTCGTAGGGGAGCATCCGCGGGGGGAGGGTCTCGACGGCGCCGCTGGCCGTCGCGGCGGTATCCGTGGAGACCTCGGGCGGGCGCGCGGCCGCGATGAAGGCCTCGCGTTCCGCGTCGCCGAGGCCGAGCGCGTTGGCGAGGATGACGACCGTGTCCAGGCGAGGCCGCTGCGTCTGCCCGTTCTCGATCTGAATGACCGTCGTCCGCGCCACGCGGTCGCCCGTCCGCCTGACCAGTTTTTGCCAGGAGAGTCCCTTTTCCGTGCGCAGCCGCCGGAGCATCGCGCCGAAGGACTCGGGAGGCGGCTGGGACACGCTACTGGCTCCTCTCGGCGTAACCGTACTTATTCCGCACCCGTTCTGTACCGGTCATCAGCGCCACGTGATCGCCCGCAGCGCTCACAATTATGGTGTAGGCGTCGAGTCCTGCACGCGGGTTCCGCGTGAGCCGATCGCGTATTTCCACGTTTGTGGAGGTCAAGCGCGACGGCCCGCTCCGGGCATGCAGTACGGGGGAGCGTCGCGAGTTCAGCGGCTGCCCTCCTGGTCACTCCTCTTCTGCGAATTGATCGTTGACGGCGGTACCAAGCCTCAACGGCCGGGCTCCGGATCGTGGCGCATTCCCGGGCGGTGTGGAGGGGACACCTTCCGGGAATGCGCCACCAGGCGTGACCCGCGCACGGCCCTAACCGCTGCCCTCATCGAACGCACGGCCCTCGTCGAAAGCACTGCGGATAGCGCGGGCGCGCGCCGTCATCTCGGTGAGCTCGGCGATACCGTGCGAGTCGGCCGCCGTCCGGGCGAGCAGGTCCAGGTGCGGTTCGGTGAGCTCGGCCAGCCTGGCGCGCGCGTGCCAGTTCCGGTGGGCGGCGTCGGCCTGCCGGACCTCGGCCGCGAACCTCTCCAGGGCGGCGACGCGGTCGGTGACGCTCCGCTCCGCCGTCCGCGCGGCGTCAAGGAGTTGCCCCAGCAACTCCTCGGCTGGCGTGCCGTCGGCGGGCTCGGCCAGGCCCGTGCCCTGTAGGGCCTCGGCCCGCCGGGCCCGCAGCCGGGCTTGGTCCCGCAGCGAGACCGCGATCTCCCACTCCTGTGCGGTGAGCGCCGTGGCCTCGTCGAGCAGGCCTGCCTCGCTGACCCCCGCGCTCGTTACCGCGTCGACGGCGTCCTGCGCGCGGCGCAGCACTACCCGGGCAGGCGCGTCGAGGTCGTCCCCGGTCAGGTAGCGGCCCCGGTACCTGGACCGGGCGATAGCGGCGGCGTACTGGCCGCGGAGCTGGCCGAACCGCGCGACCTGGGTCCCGAACACCACCGCCGTCACCGCGACGATCATCTCCATGAGCAGCAGCGCGAAGCGCCCCGTCGCGGACTGCCAGCTCACCGCGCCCTGAAAGATCAGCACCCCGATCGCCCACGGGGCCGCGCCGGTGACCGCGATCACTATCCCGGCGGTCACTCCGGTCGCGGCGCCATTCACCGTGGCGAGCCGGCGCTCCGGCTCACGCGGGAGCGGGTCCAGGCGGCCTGGCCGCGCGCCCTGGCTGGTCAGCATGGCACGCACGGCCCTGGGAACCGTCGGCTCGACGGCAGGCCGCCGGAGGGAGGCGTCTGAGTGCTGGTCGTTCACCGGCCGCTCCATGCTCTGGCTCGCGTGCTTTAGGACCAGGCTAACCCCGCGACCCGTGCCCGGTCACCCTGCCCGCCATCGTGCGCGCGTGCTCCCGGCCGGAATGTCAGTCCCCGCCGTCATAGTGGACACCATGAACAGGAAGGTGCACCATGAATTCTGTGACATTCGCCGAGGCCAGGTCCGCCGTCGGCGTCCCGTTCACGGTTGCCGACCTCGAGGCGACGCCCGACGACGGGCGCCGGTACGAGCTGCTTGCCGGGGCGCTCGTCGTGAGTCCGCGCCCAACCACGGTTCTCGGGTCGCTGCTGCTGCCGCTTGCCCGCAGGACTTGGGCGTCGTCGCCGAGCCGGCGCTTCAGCTGACGTCGAACACCGAGCTCGCACCCGACATCGTCGTCATTCGAACGGCTCAGGTCGGTGGGGCGAAGTTCACCGAGCCGCCGCTGCTGGTAGTCGAGGTACGGTCGCCGAGCACCGCGCTTATTGACTTGAACAGGAAGAAGGGCGTGTACGAGAAGTTCGGCGTCCAGTCCTACTGGATCATGGATCCGGAACCTGGAGCACCCGGAGCACCCGGAGCTGACCGTCTTCGAGTTGCGCGACGGGCACTATGTCACCGCCGCGAAGACGACCCAGGCCGTGGTCATCGAGAGGCCGTTCGCGGTGACCATCACGCCGGCCGTGCTTACCGAGGGCCTGCGCCGGGAGTAGCCCGGCAGCGGCGCTCGCCGCTACTGGCTGGTGGTCACGGTGACGGTGCCGCCCTGGCCAATCGGCTGAAGGCCGGGTCCGGCGTACAGCTGGAGCTGATAGGTGCCGCTCGGCAAGGCGCCAAGGCCAACATCCGCGGGACCCACCTCGAACGTGAGGCACCCGCTGCCGGACGAGGCCGCGGTCTGCGGCAGCGAGCCGTCCTGGGTGAAGACGGTGGTCCCGTTGGGCAAGTCGATCAGGAACGCGAGGTCGAGTCCCTTGGAGGCGCCCGAGTAGGCGAAGGCGAACGAGACCGTTGACGTGCCCGGTAGCGTGACCGACTGGGCACCGGTGCAGGCCTGCTTGCCGCTAGCGCCAACCCCGTAGCCCGCCACCTGCTCGTTACCCGTCAGCGGCACCAGGATGCCGCTGGTGTACGGGGTGTGCGCCTCCGCCGCCGCGATCAGCGGGCGGGCCTCGGCGATGGACCGCAGCCGCCAGGACGTGTCCGTCCCCTCGCCGGGAATCGACAGGCTGGGCACGCCGACGAGCTGGCCGGAGTTGTTGATCGCGGCGCCGCCGGAGTTGCCGTGCGCGATGCGGGCAGTCGTCTCAAGCTCGAACCGGGGATCTCTGACATGCCCCAGCGGGTCCGGGACGAAGGTAGAGATCACCCCGTTGGTGACGGTGATCGAGTCCGACATGGCCACGCCGGGGAAGCCCAAGGTGGTGACCGGCTGGTCCAGTTGCACCGACCCGTCGCTGCCCAGCGTGAAGTGCGGCAAGTGCAAGGAAGCCGGGTTGACTGCCGTGCCGTTGCTGGTCGCGTAGATCTGGAGCACGGCGAAGTCGAGGTAGCCGTTGACGGCGACGACCTTAGCCCGGTAACGGGCCACCACCGGCGATGAGGGGCCGGTCGTCAGCTCGACCGTCAGGTACGGCGGGTTGGGCTCCATCTGGCTGCCCGGCTCGCCGACCGCCACGGCCAGGCCGGGCGCTTGCGGCTCGGCGACGTGGGCGTTGGTGAGGATAAGCCCGGTGGAGGTGAGGATGTCCCCCGATCCCCACCCGGTGAAGCTGGCGGAGGATCCCTGGAGCAGCCGGACGGTCGAGGCCTCCGCGTGCGCGAGGACGGTCTCGGACGTGCCGCCAGCCAGGGGAGTGGGGGACTGGCTGGCGGGCGAGCTACCGGAGCCGGTGAGGAAGAAGATCGCGAGGCCGGCGGCGGCCCCCACGGCCACGACGGTCGCCGCTATCATCCGGACCCGGCCGCGCAGCACCCGTCGCCCGCGGTTGCGGTCAATCTCGGTGCTGGTGAGCGGCGGGGTGATCCCCAGTTCTTCGCCGGTAGCCGGATCGCCGAGGCGGAGCACGACCGACTCGGTGATCCGCAGCGGCCCGCGCAGCTTCTTGCCGTTGAGGTAGGTCCCCCGCCGGGACATGTCGGTGTAGGTCGCCCCGGTGGCGTCGGAGGTGATCACCCCGTGACACTCCCGCGACACCAGGGGGTTCGAGGAGACGAGCTCCAGGTGCGGGTCACGCCCGACCCGCACCTGGGTGCCCAGGGGAAAGATTCGCTGGACATTCCCGATCCGGGTCACGAGGACCTGGAAGCGATCCTGGCCCAGGATCGTCATCCCGGTGAGGGTCGGCCCAGCGGGCGGCACGGGACCAGCCACCCCAGGAAAGGACAGCTGAGCCGGCGGTGGAGGGGCCTGCGACGGGAACCCCTGGACAGCCGGCTGGACGACGGTCGGCGCGGGGCCCACCGGCTGGCCGAATCCCGCAGGCGCCGGCGGTGGCGGGGGTGCTGGTGGGGGTGGCGGCGGGGATGCTGGTGGGGGTGGCGGCGGGGATGCTGGTGGAGAAAACTGCGGCGCGCCACGTTCCGCGAGGGCAGAGCGGGGGATGGGCGGTATGGTGGCCGGCTCGTTGGTGGCCGGCCGGACGCCCGGCGACGGCGCGGCGGGACGCTGCGCCGGGGCCTGCGGGACGTCACCGGCCTGCGAGGCGATGGTCTGCAGGTGGACGGAAACCTCGCCACGGGGGCCGAGCATCGCGGTCACCGGGCTGGTCAGCGCCTGGGTGGTCACTCGTTGCCCGGCTATCCACAGGTCGCAATCGGGTTCCGCGCTCAGCCACCACCTGTTTCCGATGGAGACCGCCCTGGCGTGATAAAGATGGACGCCCGGAGAATGGAGGATGACATCGGCGTCCGGTGCAGTGCCAATGCGAACCGTGCTGCCGAGCGGGAAGGTGCGCTCCTGGCCTTCCGCGATCACCCGTATTGATGTCACGTAAATCTCGCATCTTTCCGGCCGCTGAGCTGCCAGCGGCAGATCTCCGACATCGTCCCCAGAAAGCCGGGAAGCATAAGATCAGTACGCCGCCCCCTGCCGGGCGTTACATGACGGTCTGGTGCTTTCCTTGCCCGATCGTACGTCTGTGTTACATATAGGGTAAAGAGGGCCGCACCCGTGAAGGTCGCGATCAGGTCTCGGTTAGGATGCTCCGGGCACTAGGACACCCCTATTGACTCCAGGTCGTAGCTGTAGATCCAGCCATTCGCGATGAGCGGGTCAGCCTGGGTGAAGGACGCGTCGCGTGCCGCCTGCTCGGGGCCGTCGGGCAGGTGGTTAACGTGCGCTCGCGCGTGGCTGACCTCCTGGAGCCGGGTCGTCCGAGAGATGCGCAGCTCCGCGTAGCGGCGCAGTGCCCGCGCGGCGGCGTCGGGGTCCGCTGGCCGGGTTCCGAGGGCGGCGGCCAGGCAGTCGGCCAGGACGGCGGCATCCTCGATCGCCTGCGCCGCGCCCTGCCCGTAGAACGGGAACATCGGATGGGCGGCATCCCCGAGCAGGGTGACGGGCCCCCGGCTCCAGGCACCTAGCGGCGCCCGGTCGAGCAGGGCCCAGCGCCCCGGCACGCCGGATGCTCCGCCCGCCCGGATCAGGTCGGTCAGCCGCGGATCCCAGCCGTCGAACTCGGCGAGGAACTCCTCCGTCGTGGCGGTCGCCGTCCAGGACTCGACCGTGTAGTCGCCCGCGGGCGCGAACGCCACGAGGTTGACCAGCCTGCCGCCCGAGATGGGGTAGTGCACGAGGTGGTGGCCCGGGCCGAGCCAGAGCGTGTGGACGGGCCGCCGGGCGAACGCCGGGGCCCGCTCGGCCGGTACCAGTCCGCGGAACGCGCACAGGCCCGAGTACGTGGGAGCAACGGGCTCGGCAACGGCCGCACGGACGATCGAGTGAATCCCGTCCGCGCCGATGAGCACGTCGGCCTCGACGACCTGGCCATCGCTGAACCGCAGGACGGGGCGCTCGCCGGTGAGGCTCACCTCCGTGACGCGGCGGCCGAGCCAGATCGCCTCGGCTGGCACGGCGGACCTGATGACGTCGAGCAGGTCCGCCCGGTGCGCGGTGTAGGTGTGCTCGCCGTAGAGTCGCTGGCACTTCGTGGCCAGGTCCTCCTCCGACAGCACGGTCCCGTCCTGCCAGCGGCGGAACTCCCACCCGATGTCCAGCCGAACGGCCCGCTGCTCGAACGCGCCCAGGACGCCGAGCCGGCGCAGCAGTCGCGCCGCGTTCGGGGCGACGACGACGCCGGCCCCGATCTCCCGGAGCTGGCCGGCCTGCTCGTAGACCGTGCACGCGAGCCCGCGTGGTGCAGGAAGGCGGCGGCGGCGGCGCCGATCCCGCCGCCAAGGATGGCGATCGAGGGCGACCCGGCGGGCCGCCCGTATTCAGCGTTCATCGAGGCCGGATTCTAGACCTCGACGAACGCTGTGTGCGCCGCGCGTGGTCGGCCTTACCAGTTGCCGACGTACTTTCCGGTGCAGTCGTTGATGTACGTGGTGGGGCTGAACTTCTGCCCGTGCTGCGGTACCACTCGACCGCCAGGTAGGCGGGATGGCCGCCACAGGTGCCGAGGTCGAACGCGACAATGGTGACGCGCTGCAGCGTGGCCTGGTAGGTGAATCCGTTCGGCGGTACGTAGTAGGACTCGCCGGCGGGTGGCCGTCTTGCCGCCCACGAGGACCACTTGATGTGCTCGACGAGGCCCGTCTGGTCGCCGCCGTTGTACACGGTCGCGGGACGGGCCTTGCCATACCCCTTCTGCCCGCCCGGTCCCCACACCCGGCCGAGCGTCGGCAACGCCGCTGTCTTGGCCACCGTCCCCGCGGTCGACGCGGTTCCCTGCCCGGCGTTCTCGTTCGCCGCGCCTGAATGGCCGCCGCACGGCCGGTGCCGCGCACCCGGCCAGCACCCCGACCGTGATCGCGATCGCCGCGTCCCGTCCTATCCCGTCGCGGACCCCCTTCGTCCAGCGAATGCTCATCCTTTCCCGTCCCCCGTGAAGCGGTGTCCCATGCCTGTAGTCAGCAGGACCGGGGTCGCGTTCACGAGGCGGGGGCCGCTCGCCGCTACGGGGTCCGTAACGTGGCGGCCCGGTGCGACCCGCCTCGCCTCCGCCGTGCGATGACACCCCAGCAAGCGCTGGCCGCTGCCGTGAGCAGCGCGATGCTCGCGATAAGGACCGTCCACAGCAGCGGCGTCATGCTCATTCCGCCCCCGCCCAGCTGGTAGCTCAGTAGCCGGCGCTGACCTGGGTGCAGGCTCACGACCGCGGTGAGCGCCTTCTGATCCTCGGCGGTGATCCGGATGGCGTGCCGGCCGTCCCGGACTCCCGAGAAGCGCACGCGGCCATTGGCGTCGGTGAAGCGCGTCGCGTGCCCATCCAGGGTGACCTTGGCGTGGCCTAGGTGGTGGCCAGAACAGCAGGTCACCGAGATGGACAGCGACCCGTCGAGCGGGCTTCCGCCGTTGCCCGGCTGGCTGGCCGTCGGGGTGGGAGGCCCGCCCGCCGTGGTCGTGGCGGTTGGCTGCGCCGAAGCAGGGGTGGACGTGTTTTGCGAGGTCGGCTGTGTGGTTGGCGGCGGGCTTGAGGTGCTCGGTGCTCCCGCGGTGCTGCTCGGCGTGCTCCCGCTTCCGGCCCCGCCCGGTGCCGCTGAGCTATCAGAGGGACTGGAGTTGCTCGTCGGGCTCGACGGGGTGGATGAAGCGGGGGAGCTAGGCGTCGGGCCGGGCTGGGACGTTGGCTGCGGCGTGGCCGAGGCGGACGCGGTCGGCGTGCTCCCGCCCTCGCTCGCGGTTCCGCTGGCGACGGGGACGGGAGTTGCTGAGGGCGGCGCAGTGCTTGACGAGGTTGGCCCGGTGGTTGTTGAGGGCGGCCGGTGCGGGGGATGAGGCCGGAGCGCTCGGCGTCGGGGCGCTTGAGCCAGCACTAGGCACCGGCGTTGGCGTCGAGATGGGACCGGTGGCCGCGGGGTCGGAGGTAGAAGAAGCGTCCTGCTGCCAGGTGGACTGCCAGGTAGCGAAACTGTCCTCACAGCCCCCCGCGGGCACGCTCGCGCCGGTTAGGCCATCGGTCGGCAACGGGTCGCACGAGCCGTACAAGTACGCGTTCCAGCTCCACGGCCCGCTGTAGGCGTTATCGGCCCACACGTTGTTGCCCGGGGCCTCGCCGCTGCTCGCGGGCGCGTTGGGCGGACGGGAGAGGGCGTTGAGGTTGACGAGCGGGTTCGAGCGGCAGCCGGAATCCCAGGAGGGGCACCCCGCAAAGGACGAGCTGCTCATCATGGCATTTGCCCCGATTTGCGAGTCGAACGGGGCTTCGCCGGAGTCCTGGAAGGCCATGAAGTTCGTGCCGCAGGAGTTCGCCGCCGTGCATTGCGCTGTCGTGCCGCCAGAGAGCGGCGCGCTACCGGAGATGACCGACGGCTGGACGTCGAAGGTATTGCCGGTAACCGAGATGTTCCGTGCCTCCCATTGGCAGCCGTCCCAGTACGAGACGCCGTCCGGGGCGAGCGGCCCGGACGGCAATGCCGTGGAGGTCGCGTAGAGCTGGCACGTGCCGGCGTTCGTCACGGATGTACCGGCGGTTACTGAATTGTGGATAGCGGGCGTGACGTTCACCGCGCAGTCATTGGCGTAGCATGTCTCAGCCGTGACCTTGTAGGGCTGGACGCCAAGGATCGGGCCGGAGAGCGTGCCGGTGCCGCGTACCAGGGACACGCCGGTGAAGCCGCTGGCGGTGGTGCCGGTATAGCTCAAGATGGCGCCCGTCCAGCTGCCTCCGCCGTCGCTCCATGCCGCCGAGGTGCCGACTCGGAGCTGGCCCGACGACGGGAAGCCACTGGTGTTGGCGCTAATCACTCCCGCGCCGCCGAAGGTCGCGGTGCTGGCCTTATCACTGGTTGACGTGCTCGGTGGATCGCTGAATCCGATCTGGTCGTTAATCGCCTCAGGACCCTGCACGAGGATCGTCGAGCTGCCGACCGCGGCATCGAGCGCCAGGTGGGTAGTGCCGTTGTGGTTACCGTCTCCTATATGGGAGAAGTAGTACTGCCCGCCTGCCGCCGTCGTATCGGTCGTGGGAAACCCGCCTGAGCAATACGCGGCGTCGGTGCCATTGCCGGGTCCGCCCTCGCCGCTGTTAGCGCAGGTCCGGGCGCCCGCCTGCCAGATATCCACGCCCATCCAGTCGTTGATGAACTGGTTCCCGGTCACGGATACCTGGTTCTCGTAGCGGCTTCCCGGCACGTTAAAGCCGCCCGTGCTGTTCAGGTTCACCGCGCCGTCGCAGTTCGACCCGCAGGCGCCGGTGCCGTTCCCCCACCCGCCGTTCACGAACAGGTTCCCGGCGATATTCACGTTGAAGCCGGTCTCGCTGACGATCGACGAGCCGTAGGTCATGGAGAAGTAATTACCCGAGATGAGCGTCCCGGAGTTTCCATTGTCGAGCCACACCGCGGCGCCGCCGCCATAGCCGTCGTTGATGAAGGCGTTGCCGATAATGTCGGCATTGAGCGTGCCCCACCACTTGCCGGCGCCCGAGCAGCCGCAGCCAGGATCGGGCTTGTAGTTCGACTCGTAGATCTCGTTGTACTCGACTTTATCGTTAGTGCCGGAAATGTTGAACGCGTAGTCGCCCATCTTGGCGAAGCAGTTGTACGCGAACGTGCTCTCATCGCCGCCGCTGATCGCGATGCCCTGGCCCGGCGTCCCGTAGCTATCGTGGATGTCGTTGTTCTCGACCGTCCATCCAGAGCCCGTGTAGATGGTCGCCGTCGTCGTGTGCAGGTCATCGGAGATGTCCAGGTACTGGACGGTGACGCCGCCGGCGAAGCCGCCATAGTAGACGGGGGTCTGCGTGTTTCCCGCGGAGTCGAGGCCGCCGGATAGCGCCAGCGAGTAGCCGCCCTTGCCGCCAGAAACCGTCGTGGGGGTGTAGCTGTCGGCGCCGATCGAGATCTGGCCCCACGGAACCAGCGGGATGCTCGAGGCGCCGAGGCTGACGCTGGTGGCGCCCTGCGCCGCGCTCGCCGACAGGAACGCGACCGGCGGCTGGTCATTGGCGAAGACGGGCGTGCCGGCCGCGGCGGTGCCGAGGAGGCCGGAACTCAGCGTGATCGTCGTCCCGGAATGGCCGGCGATCTCGTAGGTGTTGCCGCCGATGGTCGCGAAGGCGATGTTGCCGGGAATCGCGGCGGTCGTCGTGAGCGTCGTCGTGCCCGCGGCGGCGGCCGCCGCCAGCGCCGAGCTGCCTCCGGAGAAGCCGAACGAATCGTTCTGCGCGGTTATCCCGCCGTCAGTGCCGCCGTCATGGAAGGCCGGCTCGGGAAATCCAGGGGCCGAGCCGCCGATGAACTGGTCGCCGCTGACCGATTGCAGGGCGAGCAGGCCGTACGATCCGCCCTCAAAGAAATACAGGATGGGCGTCTGCGGGAACGAGAAGGCGGCCACGTCCGTGTCGCTGCCCGGCGCGTAGATAACGGCGGCGGTTGTCGACGGGCTCTCGCCCGCGATGTACGAAGGCAGCGGGGGCAGGGTCGTTCCATAGCCAGGGAGCGCCTGGTACTGGGCGACGGTGTAAGCCTGGCGGCCCGACGCGAGGGCGTGGTACGTCCACGGGCTTGTCAGGTACTGAGCTTGTTCATTGCAGACCTGGTAATTCTGGCCAGTGACCGGAATAACAGCATCGGCGACGGCTGGTGCTTGCGTGTCCAGGGAGAACAGCAGGCCGCCAAGGAGAAGGATGGCGAGACTAATGATAGTGAACCAGGCTCGCTTCTTCCTCATCCCCGCGCGCAACTTTAGCATTTCATGAGCCCGTCCGCGCCCCTAACCGATTCGGGATTGGGATCTCTATATGGCCAGAACGCACTGTACTCCAGCCGTGATTCTGGTGCCACCTCTTTGGTGATGGAGGTCGCGCCAGTTGCTGGCCGGCCCGGGCGCGGAACAATCAGATGATTGTCACTCAAGCCTCACTAGGATCTCGCGGGACCCGGATCGGTGATCATTTACGCCGATGTCCCGACGTCTCGAAGCGAGGCCGTCAGCCAAAATTCATCTTATCGAGAACTATCGGTAACCCGCCTCGCGTGATAGACGCGCGTCCCGGCCGCGCTTCCGCTAACGCCGTCTGGGGGCGAAGTCGAAGACATGCCACAGTGCGGCGAGGCCGGGATGCTCGTTTTCCGCCCCTCTTAGGAAGCTGCTAAATTCCGCAGACAAGGTCGAGAGCCGCCGTTACTTTCGCGGCGAACCGCGGTCCTCGCCGAGGGCGGCTAGTGGGTGTCGTTGTACCCGGCGGGCGGCCCGTCCTGGTGGCCGAGCGCGGGCTCGAACTCGGCCGCGTAGCGGTCGAAGCGCGCCTTCCAGTCCTCGCGTTCCTGGCCGTGCTGTAGCCGGTCCAGGCAGGAGTCCCAGCCGGCCGCGTTGCGCGCGGCGGCGTTGGCGCTCAGTTCCTCGGTGAGGACGAAGATGGTGGTGCCGCCGGGCCCGGGGCGAGCTCGAAGCCGATCGTGTCGGTGCCCCAGGTGAAGCGGGCCCGGCGCGGGGGATCCCACTCCAGCACGGTGCCCGGCAGCGGGTCTATGTCGTGGCCGTCGAAATGGTGGGCCAGCCGGGCGCCGGGCTTCCACTCGCCGCCCTCGATCTCGATCCGGGTGGGGAACCATGCGCGCATCTCGTCCAGGTCGGTGGCGGCCCGCCAGGCGGCCTCGATGCTCACCGACAGGTGGCGCTCGAATCGCAGGACGGGGCGGGCGCTGGCCCGCAGCAAGCTGGCCTCGGTCATGGCTGTGTCCTCTCGCGCTCGGGCCGCGGCCCGGCTAGGTGGTCTTCGAGCTTGTCCAGGCTGGCGCGCCAGAGCTGACGATAAGGCTCCAGCCACTCGTCAAGCTCGATGAGCGGCTCGGGGCGCAGCCGGTACAGGCGGCGCTGAGCGTCCGGGCGGGCGGTGACAAGCCCGGCATCGCGCAGCACGCGCAGGTGCTTGGAGACGGCGGGCTGGCTGAGCCCCAGTTGCGCGGCGAGCACCTGTACCGGCTGCTCGCCGCCGCGGAGCACGTCGAGGATCTGCCGTCGCCTCGGCTCGCCGAGTACCTCGATCGTCGCGCTGGCCGCCATGAAGAGAGTATGCCTGCCCAGCTATATGCCTGTCAAGGCATATAGCTGGGCAGGCGCCCGCGCCCGGCGATCGGCGGGGCCGCCGGCCGCTAGCTCAGGACCGCAGGACCAGCCATTTCCCGCCGATGACGAGGGCGAGGAGCGCGAACGCGATCCAGAGCAGGGCCCAGACCTGGCGGGGAAGGTGGGTGAGCGCGCTGAGCGTCCTGGCGTCCCCGGCCCTGGCACCGTGGTTCAGGGCGTTGCGGACTCCCGACAGCAGCAGCAGCCAGGTCATTCCGTAGACAATGACCTCTTCGAGGCCGGCGTGCGCGTAGCGCATGATGACAGCGAGCGCGGCGATGGCGGCCGGGACCGAGACGATGCCGAAGGACTTGCGGATCAGGAAGAGCAGCAGCACCAGGAGGATGATCGCAACCCATAGCACGGAGATGACATGCCCGGTCTCGATGAGCCTCGCCGCGCACAGCCCGCACGCGCTCGGGCCCAGGTAGCCGACGAAACTGGTCAGCAGCCTTCGTGGCCCGTTGCCAGGGGCGAAATAGCTGGTCGCGCCGCTGGAGTCCCGGTTTATCGTCACGCCAAGCAAGCTGAAGCCCAGGGCGGAAGCCGCGAAGGCATGTGCTCCCTCGTGCGCCATCGTGTCGACATGGTCGACCAGCGCCCACAGGAACGGGATCATCACGACGAGGAGCGCCGCCAGCCCTACGAGCGCGGCCTCAAATCCTGGCAGCGGTGCCGGGGCTGCGGCAACGACCGCGTGGGCCCCCGGCAGCGGCGGGTGCGTGGCCTGCATGCCACGAGCGTGCGGGACGACCGGCGGGTCGGCAACCCCCGTTGCGCGCCGTAGACCGTCAATAGCTTCCGTGTTAGGTTGGCGGCGCCGGGGCGCAATGTGGCGCGTTTCGGGAACAGCACCGAAGTGGAGGGCTTTGGATGGGAAGTTCTCGCGCTCTGGTCGTTGCGCTCAGCGCGGCCATCACGGCGCTTACGGGGATCGGGGCGGGGGTCGCCGCGGTGGCGCCCACGGCTGCCGCCGCGGTCCAGGTGGTCCCGTTCGCGACGGGACACGTCCTTGTAGCGGGCAAGATGACGCAGCCGCCGACCACGGCGCAATGTGAGTCGGACTTCGGGATCGCCTGCTACCAGGCATTCCAGCTGCAGCGGGCCTACGACCTGGCCCCGCTGTTCTCCAAGGGGATCGACGGCCGTGGCGAGACGATCGTCATCGTCGATGCCTTCGGCTCCCCTTCTATCGCCTCTGACCTCAAGACCTTCGACTCGGAGATGGGCCTGCCCAACCCGCCATCCTTCCGGGTGATCACTCCCGCGCGCCGATCACCACCACGCCCGCGAACTGCACCTCCGCGTACACCCCGAACGGCCCCGATGAGTGCTCCGACTTCTACGGGTGGACCGACGAGACGAGCCTCGACGTCGAGTGGTCGCACGCGATGGCGCCGCAGGCCAACATCTTGCTGGTCGAGACGCCGATGACGGAGACCGAGGGAATAACGGGAATCCCGCAGATCGTGGAGGCTGAGAACTACGTCATCGATCACCATCTCGGTGACGTGATCTCCCAGAGCTTCGGTGCCACCGAGGAGACCTTCACCAGCCCGGGCCAGATCTACTCGCTGCGTTCCGCGTACCTCAACGCGGCGCGACACGGGGTGACCGTCCTGGCGGCGAGCGGTGACCAGGGCTCCACCGACTACATGTGCGACCCGCGCTCGGGCTGCGCGGACGTGGACAACGTGGTCTGCTGCTACTCGACCAGGTCGATCGACTGGCCCTCGTCGGACCCGCTGGTCACGGCGGTGGGCGGCACCCAGCTGCACCTCAACGGTCAGGGTGACCGGACCGCTCCGGACAGCGTGTGGAACGACCTCAGCTCCACGGTCGGAGTGCCGGGCCCGGTCTACACCTGGGGGGCGGGCGGCGGAGGTCACTCCGCGGTCTTCGCGCGACCGCCGTTCCAGGACGCGGTGGCACGCACCGTCGGCGGCAGCCGGGGCACCCCTGACATCTCGATGAGCGCCGCGGTCAACGGCGCGGTCGACTTCTACGACACCACCGACCCGTCGGTGGGCGGCTGGGCAATCGTCGGCGGGACCAGCGAGGCCTCCCCGCTGTTCTCCGGCATCGTGGCCCTCGCCGACCAGGTCGCCGGGCACAGCCTCGGCTATATAGACCCGGCCCTGTACGCCATGGCCCGAAGCGGCGGGCACAACGGCGTCGTGCCGGTCTCCCAGGGCACCAACACCTTCACGTTCTGCCTGGCGGCCGACATCCAGAGCGACGATTCCTGCTCTTCGAGCTCTGACCTGGTGACCGTCCCGGGCTTCCACGCCAACGGCCGCTACAACGACGCGACCGGGTGGGGCACCGTAGACGCCGCCACCTTCGTCCCGACCCTGGCCCGCTTCGCGCGATAGCCGGGGACAGCCCCAGAAAGGGAACCGGACCTCAGCCGGCGGTCACAGGCCGGCGGACGGAGGGGGCGGCCACGTGCCGCCCCCTCCGTCCGTGTTCGCCAAGCCCGTCTCGCTTGCGGCCCCGTGCCGGGATGTCCCGTCCTTACCGGGCACTATCGCGCTGCCGGGTGCGCGCGTAGCGTTTGCGATGTGAGTGAGGCAGCGTGGCTGGATGCCACTGCACAAGCAGATCTTGTCCGCCGCGGTGAGGTCAGCCCCCGGGAACTGGCGGAGGCGGCCATCGCCCGGATTGAGGCGGTCAATCCGGAGCTGGACGCGGTGATCAGGGCCAGGTTTGACGCGGCGCTGCTTGAGGCTGAGGGCGACGTGCCCGATGGACCGTTCCGTGGTGTGCCCATCCTGCTCAAGGACCTGGGCTGCATGGTCGCGGGCGAGCCGACGGCGTTCGGCCTCGGGCCGCTGCGCGACCTGGCGTTCTCGGTGACGTCCTACCTGGCGCAGCGGTTCCGGGCGGCTGGCTTCATTTCGCTGGGCCGGACCAACGTGCCCGAGCTCGGCACCACCGTCACCACCGAGTCGCGCAGCTTCCCCGCCGCGCGCAACCCGTGGGATCCCCGCCATTCGACCGGCGGCTCGTCCGGGGGATCAGCCGCCGCGGTGGCCCCTACTACGCGCCGCCCTGCCGCGCCCGCTCGTACGGGAAGTCGCCGCTGACCCCGGCCGGCTGCGGATCGGAGTGCTTGACCGGCCCGGCGCGGAAGGCTACCTCGACGATCCGCAGTGCCGTGCCGCAGTGGCCGGCGCGGCGTCTGCGCTGGAGTCGCTTGGCCATCATGTTGACCAGTCGGCGCCCGCGGCCATGTTCGAGCGGAGTTTCCCCGGCACTTCAACACCATCATCGCCGCTGACACCGAAGCGACACTCCAGGCGTTTGAGATGCTGCTCGGCCGCCCGATCGGCGAGGAGGAGATCGAGCCGCGCAACGCCGCCTACCGGCGGCGGGCAGGAAGCTTGGCGCGACCGACTACCTGCGCAGCCGGGCCTGGTTCGGAACGTGGGCGCGCCGGATGGCGGGCTGGTGGGATGACGGCCATGACCTGCTGCTGACGCCCACCCTGGGCGCGCCACCGCCGCGACTGGCTGGTTCACCGCGGACGGCCCCGAGCGGGAGGGTGCCCGGTCGCCAGCTTCATTCCCTACACCGCGCAGTTCAACATGACCGGCAGCCGCCGTCAGCCTCCCGCTGCACTGGACGCCTGACGGCCTGCCGGTCGGCGTGCAGCTCGTCGCCGCCTACGGGCGGGAGGACCTGCTCGTCCGCGTCGCCAGCCAGCTTGAGCAGGCCGCGCCCTGGAGCGGCCGGCGCCCGCCAGTGCACGCGTGACCACCGGTGGCCGTGGCCTGGCCGGGCCTGCCCGCGGCTAGACCCGTTGCCAGTCGGGCTTGTTGACGTACGAGTGCTTGTAGTACGAGGCCAGCGTGAGGCCTGCCGCCGCGTCCTCGTCGATCACGATCGTCGCGTGCTCGTGGAACTGCAGGACGGACGCGGGGCACATCGCCGACACCGGCCCCTCGACGGCGGCCGCGATCGCCGAGGCCTTCGCTGCCCCCTGCGCGACGAGCACCGCCTGCCGCGCCCGCATGATCGTGCCGAGACCCTGCGTGAGGCAGTGCGTCGGCACCTCGTCAAGGGATCCGAAGAAGCGGGCGTTGTCCGCCCGGGTTCGCGGCGTCAGCGTCTTGACGCGTGTCCGCGAGGCGAGGGACGACGTCGGCTCGTTGAAGCCGATGTGGCCGTTCGCGCCAATGCCGAGGATCTGCACGCTCCACGCCCCCGGCATCCTCGATCATCTGCTCGTAGTGGCGGCATGCGGCGGCCAGGTCGGGCGCGGTCCCGTCGGGGACGTGAACGAGCGCGGGGTCCATGCCGAGCGGGCGGCTCACGGTCCGGTCGATGACGCTGTGGTAGCTCTCGGGGTGGGATGCGGCGAGCCCGACGTACTCATCGAGGGCGAAGGCGCGAACGCGCGAGAAGTCGAGCTCTCCCCGCCTGACGCGGGCCTCGAGCGAGGCGTAGATGCCGAGCGGCGAGGACCCGGTCGCGAGGCCGATGACGGCGGCGGGCTCGCGGCGGACGACAGCGGCGATGATTCTCGCTGCCATCTCGCCAACCTCGCTGGCCGTGGGAAGGATGACGATCTCCATGGGAACCTTTCCGGGCTTGGCCGTGCGTCTTTGTCCGTCGCCTAGGGCCTGACGGCGTCGGCCCTCGACCAAGAGGAGACAATATGGCCGGCGTCCGCGTGCTGGAACGCCAGTATGGCCGCACCAAGGCGGCCTGCCTCGGTGCCGAGGCTGGTGGTCGCCAGGCGCGGGGCGCTGCGCCAGGCGAGCAGCCGGTCCAGCGGCGATGGCGGCGGGCCCAGCGCCCGGTTCGTCCGTGAGGTCGTCGCCAGCCTGCGCGAGATCCCGCGTCGTCCCCCCGTTGTCGGCCAGCCCGTTGCACAGTTCGAGGCGGTCGGCGCCGTTTTGCTCGGCAAGGCGCGCCCCGGCCACGTCGTCGAGCGCGATCTCTAACAGCGTCACGAGCGGTGCCCGCCGCCGAGCACCGGCAGGTCGCGCAGCTGGCCGGCGGCGCGGACATCGACGCCGAGAGCGGCCAGTACCTCAAGGGCGATCATCGTCGCGCGCGAGGGCTGCCGTCAGCGATCTTCATCGCGACGGCCTCGCCGGTCGCGGCCGCGGCCGGCGATGACGCCCTCCGCGCCGCCCTTGACCCAGGTCGGGCTGATTCTCGACCACCTCTTCGAGCACGAACTGATCCCGGCGGCCGAGAACGCGGTCTAAGCGGGGGTGGCCTCGGGGCCGTCTTCGTCCGGCCGTCCGTCGGCCTCCGGCGCCTCGCCCCGCGGGATGCCGGCGTCCAGCAGCGTGGAGGCGCCCGCCGCCCGCAGGACGGGGTTGTCCGTGCGTTCCCGCAGGCGCTCAACGGACTCGACGTCGCCCCGCGGGACGGCGGCCTCCAGCGTGTCGCTCGCCTGGACCTCCGGCAGCTCCATCACCGCGTCGACGAGACTGGCCCGGTCACCGGGCCGTACGTGCTCGCGTTTCGCGTACATGGAGGCGCGGACCGTGCCTTCCGGGCCCTTGCCTGTCTCTACCTCCGCCACCGCGGCGGTACGGTCGTCCTCGTCCTTGACCTCGATGTGGCGCGATGCCTGCGGCTTGGTCATGGCCACCTCCTAATCTCCACTCCAAGTGCCCGGCTGCTCGCGCCGCAAACAGGTCCCGGCATCACCGGCCGGCCAGGCCCTGCGCCGGCCCGGCGCCCGGTGCCCGGCGCGGTCAAGGCCGTCCTCGCTCGGCTTGATGACCATCGTGGCCGCGGCCAGCCAGAGCGCCGCGAACAGCAGGCTGCCGAGGATGTCGGTGGGGTGATGCTCGCCCCGGTACAGGCGGGCCGCGGCGATCACGGCCGGCATGACGACGGCGGGAATGAGGAACAGGAAGCGCCACCAGCCGCGGGCGTGGCCGATGGCCAGGATGGCGATGCCGGCGTACAGGCAGGTGGTCGCGGCCATGTGCCCGGAGGGGAACGCGGAGGTGGGCAGGTTCAGGTCAAGGTGGGTGACGTCTGGCCGCGGGCGCCTGACGACGGCCGCGACCGTCAGGAACGCGGCTAGCTCGCCCGCCATGACCACGGCGAGGAAGATCACCGGGCGCCAGCGCCGGGTGATGGCGACGAGCACGACGCAGGCGGCGACGGTCACGATGAGGATGTCCTGGGTCGCCCCGAGGTTGCTGGCGATGAGGCTCCAGTGGTTGAGCGCCGGCGTGCGATGCGCGGCGAGCCAGTGCGGGATCGCATGGTCGCCGAGGAGGTTCCCGTTCCCGTTGCCGGTGTTCATGATCAGCTTGCCGATTCCGGTGAGGGCGCCCACGATCAGCACCCACGTCACCACGACCGCGGCGGCGATGCGGCCGTAGTCGCGAGCGCGTGCGCGGGGCAGGGTCGGCTCCGGTTCCGCCGGCCGCAGGTCGGCGCCCGCGTCCGGCTCCAGGCCCTCGGTCACCGGATCGGCCGCCGGCGCCCCGGCGGCCTGGCGGGAGAGCGCGAAGGCGACGGCGGTGATGCCCAGCCAGAAGATGCCGAGCGCCCAGGCGCCCAGCACGTCCGAGAGGTAGTGCACGCCGAGCAGGAGCCGGCTGATGCCGATCGCGGCGATCAGCGTGACGATCACGGCGGTAAACGCGCGGCGCCACGTTCCGCGGGTAGCGGGAAGGAAGACCAGGAACAGCGCGCCGTAGCAGACCATCGACCCGAGGGCGTGCCCGCTGGGGAAGCTGTCGCCTTTGCCGTAAGCGATCGGATGGGCGACCACCGGGCGCAACCGGCCGACCAGCGCCTTGAGCACCGGGTCGAGTGCCAGCTCGCCGGCCCGGTGACCAGGAGGTAGATCGCCAGCCGCCACCGGCGCCTGATGGCCAGCCCGGCGACGGCCAAGGCGATCAGCGTCCACAGGACGCCGCCGCTGCCCAGCCAGGTGACCGCCTTGACGATGCCGACATCAACGGGGTGCCCAGCTATGAGGCTGTTCAGCCGGGCCGCCGCGCCGTGATCGGCGGACTCCAGCGGCGCCCACTGCAGCCGGACGAGGACGAGCAGGAGAGCGAACAGCAGCGCCGCCGCTGTGACGACGGCCAGCGGCGCCAGGGTGCGCCGGGTAGCGGCCAGGCTTGACATGGGGCCGTGGACTGCCCACCGCGAGCCGGTTCACACCTTTGACGTTCCGTTGACGTCCGGTTGCGCGCCAGCGCCACGTGATGTTTGCCCGCCCGTTACGGAGGTAATGACGGGTATGCACTCTGCATCGGCACCAGGCGCTATGCGCACGGCAAGGCGGGCTTCCCACAGCCCCGCGGCACACTTCCTGGCCCGCGCGGGGCTGACAGCGCGCGGTGTCATCTACATCCTGGTCGGCTGGGTCGCCCTGCTGGTCGCGCTGGGTCACAGCTCGAGCGAGGCGGACCAGCAGGGCGCCCTGCACATGCTCGCGGGCAAGTCCTACGGTCTGGTCTCGCTGTGGCTGCTGGCCATCGGCTTCGCGGCCTACGCGCTGTGGCGGCTGGGCGAGGCCGCCTTCGGCGTCACCGGCGAGCCGTCCGGGGCCGGCCCGCGCCTGAAGTCGCTCGGCCGGGCGGTCATCTACGCGGGCCTGTCCTACCTGACGTTCACGGTGATCATGGGAACGGACCGCAGCCAGTCCCGGCGGCAGCAGGACATCACGGCCACGGCCATGCAGCACCCGGCCGGCCGGGTGCTGGTCGGCGTCGTCGGGCTGGTCATCGTCGCCATCGGCGTGGTCCTCATCGTCGAGGGCGCCCGCAAGAAGTTCATGAGGCTCCTCAACACCGCCCGGATGAGCGCCAGGACGCGCCGCGCCGTCAAGCTGCTGGGCATGACGGGAACCATCGCGCGGGGGCTGGTCTTCGCCCTGGCCGGGGTACTGGTCATCGACGCGGCGGTCACCCACAAGGCGTCCGAGTCCGGCGGCATCGACAAGGCGCTGCTGACGCTGCGCGATCAGCCGTTCGGCGAGGTCCTCATGATAGCGGCCGCGCTCGGCCTCCTGGTCTTCGGCGCCTACGGGCTGTGCGAGGCTCGCTGGCGAAAGGTCTAAACCACGAAAAGCGTGATAATTCGCGGCATACCGGGGCAGTTGGCGATCATGAAACGGGAAGTCTGGCCAGGCGAGCCTTATCCGCTGGGAGCGTCCTATGACGGCGTCGGAACGAACTTCACGCTGTTCTCGGAGGTAGCAGAGAGCGTCGAGCTGTGCCTGTTCGGTAGCAGGGGCGGCGAGGAGCGGGTGAAGCTCACCGAGGTCGACGGGTACGTCTGGCATTGCTTCCTGCCCGGCGTCGGACCGGGGCAGCGGTACGGCTTCCGGGTGCACGGCCCGCACGACCCTGAAGCGGGGCTGCGGTGCAACCCGGCCAAGCTGCTGATCGACCCCTATGCCAAGGCGATCGACGGCCAGGTCGCCTGGAACCCGGCCGTCTACGGCTACCCGCTCGGTGACGACGACCGCAAGCGCAACGACGACGACAGCGCGCCCTTCATCCCGAAGTCCGTGGTCGCCAACCCGTGGTTCGAATGGGGCGACGACCGCCCGCTGCGCACCCCCTGGCACGAGACCGTCCTGTACGAGGCGCACGTGAAAGGCCTCACCATGCGCCACCCCGAGGTCCCGGAGGCGCTGCGCGGCACGTACGCCGGCCTGGCCCATCCCGCCATGATCGAGCACCTGACCCGGCTCGGCGTCACCGCCGTGGAGCTGATGCCGGTCCACCACTTCCTGCATGATCACCACCTGGTCGACAACGGCCTGCGCAACTACTGGGGATACAACTCCATCGGCTTCTTCGCCCCGAGTACCGAGTACTCGGCGTGGGGGGTGGAGCAGGTGACCGCGGAGTTCCGGTACCTGGTCAAGACGATGCACGAAGCGGGGATCGAGGTGATCCTGGACGTCGTCTACAACCACACCGCCGAGGGCAACCACCTGGGCCCGCTGCTGTCGTTCAAGGGCATCGACAACCCCTCCTACTACCGGCTCGCCGACGACAGCCGCTACTACTTCGACACCACCGGCACCGGGAACTCGCTGAACATGCGGCAGCCGCACGTGCTTCAGCTGATCGTCGACTCGCTGCGCTACTGGGTGTCGGACATGCACGTGGACGGGTTCCGGTTCGACCTCGCCGCGAGCCTCGCCCGGCAGTTCCACGAGGTCGACCGGCTGTCGGCCTTCTTCGACCTCATCCAGGTCGACCCCGTCGTCAGCCAGGTCAAGCTCATCGCCGAGCCCTGGGACCTCGGCGAGGGGGGCTACCAGGTCGGCAACTTCCCCACCCTGTGGTCGGAATGGAACGGCCGCTACCGCGACACCGTCCGGGACTACTGGCGCGGCGCGGACAGCACGCTGGCGGACTTCGGCTACCGGCTCACCGGCAGCTCCGACCTCTACGGCAACGCCGGGCGCCGCCCGCATGCCAGCGTGAACTTCGTCACCGCGCATGACGGCTTCACCCTGACTGACCTGGTGTCCTACGATGGCAAGCACAACGAGGCCAACGGCGAGGACAACCGGGACGGCACCGACGACAACCGGTCGTGGAACAGCGGCGCGGAGGGCGCGACGGATGATCCCGCCGTCCGCCAGACACGCGAGCGCAGGCGGCGCGCCCTGATGGCCACGCTGCTGCTCAGCCAGGGCGTGCCCATGATCAGGCATGGCGACGAGATCGGCCACACCCAGCTCGGCAACAACAACGCCTACTGCCAGGACAACGAGACCTCCTGGCTCGACTGGGAGCATGCCGATACCGAGTTCCTCGGCTTCTGCGCCGGGCTGCATCGAGTTCCGCCGGGAGCACCCCGTGTTCCGGCGGCGGCGCTTCTTCGAGGGCCTGCCCATCACCGGCACCCGGCAGTCCGACACTGATATCGGCTGGTTCCGGCCCGACGGGCAGGAGATGTCGCCGGAGGACTGGGACGCCGGTTTCTCCAAGTCCATCGGCGTCTTCCTCAACGGCGAGACGCTGCCCGACCCCGACCGGCGCGGCCTGCGAATCACCAACGACACCTTCCTGCTGCTGTTCAACGCCCACCACGACGACGTCACCTTCGCGCTCCCCGGCCCCGCCTGGGGGCGGCGGTGGGCGACTGACATCGACTCGGCCGCGACTTCCGCTGGCCCGTCAGCGAACGGGACGCACCGTGCCCGCGCCCGGGTCGACGTCGCGGCCAGGAGCGTCCAGGTGCTACGCCGCGTCCAATGATCGATTGATCCATCTGGTTCGCTCGTGATCGCCGAGGGCCCGTCGTTAACCAAATCTTAGGAGGCTCTGAGAGAATTCATAGATCTCCTGCCTGGCGGTTGGCATGAGCGCCCCGCCCGATGTGGCAGGCTCACTTCCATGGCTACAGGGCACCAGCGTGCAGGAACAGGTTCTCAGGCGACGAGCGGCGCCCCGAAGGTCGCGGCCGTAAAGCCGTACTTTTGGGTGGTGAAGCTGCTGACAACCGCCATGGGGGAGGCGGTGTCGGACTTTGTGGTTCTTGACGTCAACAAGTTCCTCGGCGTGGCCCTCGGCTTCCTCGTGTTCGCGGCCGCGATGGTGTGGCAGTTCAGGACACCGCAATACCGGACCTGGCCGTACTGGACCGCGGTGTCCATGGTGGCGGTGTTCGGCACGATGGCCGCCGACGTCATGCACGTGGTGCTCGGGCTTCCGTACCTGGTGTCGGCGGTGTTCTACGCGGTGTGCCTGATCGTGACGTTCGCGGTCTGGTACCGGATGGAGGGGACGCTCGATATCCACTCGATCGTGACCCGGCGCCGCGAGGTGTTCTATTGGCTGGCGGTGGTCTTCACGTTTGCCATGGGCACGGCTCTTGGCGACCTTTTCGCGAACACCTTCAAACTGGGGTATCTCGAATCGGCATTCCTGTTTGTCGCGCTGATTTGCCTGCCGCTTATCGCGTGGCGGTTCGGCGCCAGCCCCGTGCTGACCTTCTGGGTGGCGTATATTCTCACCCGGCCCATCGGGGCGTCTTTCGCTGACTTCTTCGGAATGGCCAAGGACCTCAGTGGCATGGGACTCGGGCACGGTGCCGTGTCGGTCGTGACGCTTGTCCTGGTCGTGGGCGATCGTCTACCTGTCGCGCTCCGGGATCGACCAGCCTTCCGCGGCCGCGGAGCCGGCCTGCCCCGGCCGGCGATGGTCCGCCCCAGTACGCGCCGTCGCGGCCGCACGAGAACCAGCGGGACTACCGGTAAGCCGAGGAGATTTCTTGAATGCCCTCCCCCTGATCCTCACCGTCTTCGTGGCCTGCGCCGTCGAAGCGGTGGAGGCCCTCACCATCGTCCTGGCCGCGGGCATCACGCGGGAGTGGAAGTCCACGCTCCAGGGCATGGCCGCCGCGCTGGCCGTGCTCGCCGTGATCACTGCCGCGGTCGGCCCGGCCGTCGGCGCCCTGCCGCTGACCGGCCTGCGCCTGGTCGTCGGCGCGCTCCTGGCGGTGTTCGGCCTGCAGTGGCTGCGCAAGGCGGTGCTCCGCGCGACCGGCTACAAGGCGCTGCACGACGAGGCGAGCGCCTACCTGCGGGAGGTCTCCGCCGCCAGGGAAGCACCGGTGCGGCGCAAGCGAGGGATCAGCGACTGGTACTCCTTCACCCTGGCCTTCAAGGGAGTGCTCCTTGAAGGCCTGGAAGTCGCCTTCATCGTCATCACCTTCGGCGATAACCAGAAGGACATCGGCGCCGCCGTCATCGGGGCCGCGGCCGCCATCATCGTGGTGACCGCCATCGGCATCGCGGTCAGGGCCCCGCTCACCAGGGTCCCGGAGAACTGGATGAAGTTCGCCGTGGGCGTCATGCTCACCAGCTTCGGCACGTTCTGGGGCGCGGAAGGAGCCGGCGTGGCCTGGCCGGGCAATGACGGCGCCCTGCTCGTCATCGTCCCGGCGGTCGCTCTTGCCGCCGCCGCCGGTGTCGCCTGGCTCCGCCTCCGCAAGGCCGCCGCAACCGCCGCGGCGAAGAAGCCGGAGGTCGTCGCCTCATGAGGCAGCTTAAGTCGTTCGGTGCCTTCTGGTACGACTTCATCATCGGGGATGACTGGCGCGTTGCCGTCGTCGTCGTCGCGGGGCTAGCCGTGGTCGCGATCCTCGCCCATGCGGCCCGCGTGAACGCGTGGTGGGCGCTGCCCGTCTTCGTCCTGGCCGCCCTCGCCTGGTCCCTCCATCGCGCCACGGCAGGCAAGTAGGGGCCGCGCCGGTGGCTACTGGGCCGGCCGATGGATGAAGCTGAGCTGGGGTTCGGTGACGGTGAAGCCGACGGAGCGGTAGACGCGGATGGCGGCGTCCTCGGGGTCGGCGACCATGACCAGGGTCCGCGTGCCGCCGGTGAGCGCGGCCGCGCCGGCCTGCCAGACCAGGGTGCCGGCGAGCCCGCGGCGGCGTGCGGCGGGATGCGTCTCGACGCTCTGGTAGCGCGCGAGCCCTGATTCAACGGTGATGAGGCCCAGTTGCGAGACCAGCGTGCCGTCGAGGAAAGCGCCGGACCACGCTCCGTGGCCCGCCTCTGTCAGCGCCCGCTTCGCGGCCAGCTGCGCGGTCAGGAACCTGGCGTCGCCGCCGGGCTCACCGGCGTAGACCGCGGCCGTGAGCTCGAGCGACTGCCGCCAGTCGGCGTCGCCTTCCAGCGTCCGGAAGACCGCCTCGGTATTCGGGTGCGGCGGCGCGTGCACCGAGGTCGCCGTCATGACCGCGTTCCGCTCCATCGTCATCCCGGGGAGCTCACCGGGGTCCACGGCGCGGACGTCCAGCTCGTCCAGCCCTAGCGCCATGTGGCCGCGCGTCCGGGAACTCGTCGGCGAACCTGGCCGTCCAGTCGCCGCCCGAGCCGGGCTTGAGGTCCCGCAGCAGCAGGAAGTTACCCCACCAGTAGTCCGGGTTGCCCGGGGTGCGGATGACGAGGTGATCACCGCGATCGGTGACCTGGCTGCCTTCGAGCGCCAGGATCGCCAGGTCGGTGCGATACCCGAGGGACCGGACTTCCACCCGCCGACGATAGCAGCGGCGCCTGATCGCGCGCGAGGTTCGCCGGCCTGCCCGCCGTGAGCAAATGGGGCCTTGGCCTACGGGATCGCTTTAGTCCAGCAGCAGCACGGTTCCGGAGCGGGACAGGTCGTAACCGCCGAGTGCTTCTACGGCCGACCGCACGGACGCCTGTCGCAGTGCGGCGATCAGCGGCTCGGCTGCGCCCAGCGCGTCGGAGGGGAGCGCGATGTCGAAGTCTTCCCAAGTGACTGGGGTGAAGTCCAGGCCGAGCAGGGTGGCGGCGGCGCGCACCCCGAGGCCCGCGTCGGCCTGGCCTGCGGCGATCGACATCGCGACCTCCAGGTGAGAGCCTGCCTCCGGGCCGGTGATGCCGGCCGGGGAGATGCCGGCATCGTCGAGTAGCCGGTCAAGCAGCACTCGCGTGCCGGTGCCGAACCGGCGCCGCGCCACCCGCAGCCCGCGCAGCCCGGCGATTCCGGCCGCCCCGTCAGTGCTCGCCCGCGGGGCGATTAGCCCTTGCTCGCGCCTCCACACGTGGATGAGGGCCGGGTGCCGGCCACGGAGCAGGGTGCGGGCGAACGGGCTGTTGTGCTCGCCGCAGTGGTGGCGCAGGTGGATCGCGGCGGCATCCGCGCTGCCCCGCCAGAGCCCCGTCAGGCCGTGGAAGCTGCCGCGCTCGCCGACGGTAACGACGTGGCCCTGGCCGGCCTCACCGAGCACGATGTCGAGTGCCGGGTCGTCGCTGCCGCCGAGCCGCAGCAGCCCGCCGCCGGCTGGCTGGCCGGCCAGCCGGCGGGCGGCGAGGGCACCGCCGCTGGCCACCCGGGAGCGCCGGCGGTCACTGGAGTCGATCACGCCCGCGTCCGCCAGCCGCCGGTAGGCGCGGGCCGCCGTGCCCGTGGTCGTCGAGTACTGCTGCGCCACGTCCCGCACGCTCGGCAGCCTGTCTCCCGGGGCCAGCGCGCCGCGCGCAACGCGCTCGGCGATCTCGTCGCTAACCTGGCGATAGCCCGTCATGAATGCTGATGGTATAGAGCCTGCCCAACGTCGGCCGCTAGCTGAGCAGATAAAGACGATGACCGGGCCTTCTTCCACTCCCGCTGCCGCGGCCAGCGCCCTCCCAGTCAGGACTCGGGCCAGGTGCCGGCGGTAGTCGGGTGCTCCGTTCAGGTCGCCGGGCGGCTGGGTGCCCTCGTCGGCGCTGGCGGCAGCGGCCCGTAGCGCCTCGCGGCTGGCCCGCGCCCCGGCGGCGGCGTTCTCCGCTGCCCTGGCCCGTACCGGGACCTGGCCCATGTTGGTCAGCGCGATCCTGGCCTCGGCGACGGTGCCGTTAGAGCGGCGGGCGAGGGCGGCGACGCCGACGGTGGCCCATGCTTGCGCGGTGCGGTGGAATTTCTCGTACCGGTAGCCCCATCCGGGGCCGAGCTTGGGTACCCGGATGGCGGTCAGGATCTCCCCGGCCCGCAGGGTCGTGGTCAGGTAGCCGGCGAAGAAGTCACCGGCGGCGATCTCCCGCTCGCCGCCCGGCCCCCGGGCGATCAGGGTCGCGTCCAGGGCCAGCGCCACGGCGGGCAGGTCGCCGGCCGGGTCGGCGTGGGCGAGCGCGCCGCCCAGCGTGCCGCGGTGGCGGACGGCCGGGTCGGCCACCGTGCGGGCGGCCTGCGCCAGCAGCCCGCAGTGCCCGGCCACGAGCGGGTCGTTGATGAGCTGGTAGTGGGTGGTCCTGGCGCCGATGAGCAGCGTGTCGCCGGCGTCGGCCACGCCGCGCAGCTCCTCAAGGCCGGCCAGGTCGACCAGCAGTTCAGGGGACGCCAGCCGCAGGCGCAGCAGCGGCAGCAGGCTCTGGCCGCCCGCGATGACCTTCGCGTCGTCACCGCCGCCCGCCAGGGCGCTGCACCGCCTCGTCGACCGACGCGGGGCGGACGTAGTCGAACTTTGCCGGGATCATGCCGCGCCTCCGGTCTGCTGTACGTCGCTGTCGCTGCCGCGGGCTTCGTGGATCGCCCGCCAGACCCGTTCGGGAGTGCAGGGCATGGTGATGTCGGCGATGCCGAGGGGGCGCAGGGCATCGACGATCGCGTTGACGACCGCGGGAGTCGAGGCGATCGTTCCGGCCTCGCCGACGCCCTTGACGCCGAGCCGGTTCGCCGCCGGGCTCTCGGTCCGGCCGGTGACGTAGGAGGGCAGGTCGGCCGCCGAGGGGATCAGGTAGTCGGCCAGGGTGGTGGTGATCAGGTTGCCGTCGTCGTCGTAGACGGCCTCCTCGTACAGGGCCTGCGCGATGCCCTGGGCGAGGCCGCCGTGGACCTGGCCCTCGACGATCAGCGGGTTGACGACCAGTGCCGATGTCGTCGACGGCCACGTAGGAGCGGATCGTGACGAAGCCGGTCTCGGTGTCGACTTCGGTCGCGCACAGGTGGGTGCCGTGCGGGAAGGAAAAGTTGTCCGGGTCGTAGGTGGCGTCGGCGTCGATGGTCGGCTCGACGCCGTCGGGCAGGTTGTGCGCGGCGAAGGCGGCCAGCGCGATCTCGCCGATCGTGACGCCCTTGTCGGGGTCGCCGCGGACCGACCAGCGGCCGGGCGTCCACTCCAGGTCGCCGGCCGCGACCTCCAGCATGCCGCCGGCGATCACCCGGGCCTTCTCGATGACCTTGTCGCAGGCGGAGACCAGGGCCATGCCGCCGACGGCCAGTGACCGGGACCCGTAGGTGTCCATGCCCTTGGGCGAGACCTGGGTGTCGCCGTGCAGGACCCGGATGTCCTCGAACGGCACCCCGAGCTGGTCGGCGACGATCTGGCTCCAGGCCGTCTCGTGTCCCTGGCCGTGCGCGCTCGACCCGGTGACGACCTCTACCTTGCCGGTGGGCAGCATCCTGATGGACGCCTGCTCCCAGCCGCCGGCGCCGTAGGCGAGGGAGCCCAGGACGCGGGACGGGGCCAGCCCGCACATCTCGGTGAAGGTGGAGACGCCGATGCCGAGCTGCACCGGGTCGCCGCTGGCCCGCCGCTCCTCCTGCTCCCGGCGCAGGGCGTCATAATCGAAGAGCTCCCTGGCCCTGGCGGTGGCCGCCTCGTAGTTGCCGGAGTCGTAGGTCAGGCCGCGATGGTCGTGTAGGGGAACTCCTCGTGCCTGATCCAGTTGCGCTCCCGCACTTCCAGCGGGTCCAGGCCCAGCTCCGCGGCGAGCTCGTCCATGATCCGCTCGATGGCGAAGGTGGCCTCGGGCCTGCCCGCGCCCCGGTAGGCGTCGGTGGGCATCTTGGTGGTGAAGATCCCGGTGCAGCGGAACGCGTACGCGTCCATCTTGTAGATGGCGGGGAACATGAAGGCGCCCAGCAGCGGGACGCCCGGCGTGACCAGCATGAGGTAGGCGCCCATGTCGGCCAGCAGGTCGACGTCCAGGCCCCGGATCCGGCCGTCGGCATCGGCGGCGATCCTGATCCGCTGCCACTGGTCGCGGCCGTGGTGGACGGTCATGTTGCCCTCGGAGCGGGACTCGGTCCACTTGACCGGCCGGCCGAGCTTGCGGGCGATCAGCACGGCCAGCACTTCCTCGGCCGTCACCTGGAGCTTGGACCCGAAGCCGCCGCCGACGTCGGGCGCGATGACCCGCAGGTTCTGCTCCGGGATGCCGGTCACCAGGGCCAGCATGACCCGCAGCACGTGCGGTATCTGGGTCGCCGACCACAGCGTGAACTCCCCGCCCACGCACGAGCAGACCACCGCGCGTGGCTCCATCGCGGCCGGGATCAGCCTCTGCTGCCGGTAGCCGCGCTCGATCACGACGGGCGCGTCGCGGAAGGCCGCGTCCAGGTCGCCGTTGGCGAAGACCCACTCGAAGCTCTTGTTGCCCGCCTCGTGGACCTTGGGCGAGCCCTCGTCCAGGGCCGTCCTGATGTCGAGCACCGGGGGGAGCGGCTCGTAGCCGACCTCGATGGCAGCCAGCGCGTCGGCCGCGGCATAGCGGTCGCGGGCGACGACGCAGGCCACCGCCTCACCGACGTACCGCACCTCATCGACCGCCATCGGCGGGTGGGCCGGCATCACGATGTCGGGCGTGACCGGCCACGCGCACGGCAGGCTGCCCTGCTCGGCAGCGAAGTCCGTGCCGGAAAACGCGGCGATGACGCCGGGCTGGTCCAGGGCGCCGCTGACGTCGACCGAGGTGATCCGCGCGTGCGCGTGCGGGCTGCGCAGGAAGGCCACGTGCAGCAGGCCCGGCAGCGTGATGTTGTCGGTCCAGTTGGTCTGGCCGGTGATGAGCCGGTAGTCCTCCTTGCGCAGCCGCGCCCGGCCCAGCTCGGCGCCGGGCGCCTCAGCCTGCGCGGTCACTGGGCCGCTCCCGCCCCGGCGGCGCGCCGCACGGCGCGGACGATGTTCTCATAGCCGGTACAGCGGCACAGGTTGCCCTCAAGTCCCTCGCGGATCTCCTGGTCGTCGGGGTGCGGGTTCTCCCTGAGCAGGTCCGCCGCCGCCATGATCATCCCGGGGGTGCAGTACCCGCACTGCAGCGCGTGCTCCTCATGGAAGGCGCGCTGCAGCGGGTGCAGGTCACCGTCGGCCATGCCCTCGATGGTCGTCACCCGCGCGCCGTCGGCCTGGACCGCCAGGACGGCGCAGCTCTTGACCGACTCCCCGTCCAGCAGCACGGTGCACGCGCCGCAGTTAGACGTGTCGCACCCGATGGGCGTCCCCGTCTTGCCGACGACCTCCCGCAGGTAGTGGACGAGCAGCAGCCGCGGCTCGACATGATCGGTGTACTTCACCCCGTCGACGGTGACGGTGATCTCTGCCATGCGATCTCCCACGCTGGAGAACAAGGGATACTCCTGAGGCAAACCTAAAACTCCCAGGCTCATTGCGCCAGTACGGATAGGGCCGTATCTCCCGTATCACCGCAAATTCCTTTTCCAGCCTCCGGCGGGGTTCCCGGTATTCTCATTGCGCCTACCCGGTATTCACAGTGAGAATATCCGCCGTATTCTCACTGTGAATACCGACTGTCGGAGCTGCACTTCGGCTCCCGGGCTATTTCCTCAATCCGGCTGCCGCCAGCGATTAGTCTGGCGCTTGCTGAACGTCAGATTGTCAGTGGGCCGAAGGGAGTAACGATGAGCAGTGTCCGGGTCCTGGTCGGCACCCGCAAGGGCGCGTTCGTGCTGACCTCGGACGGCAAGCGCGAGCAGTGGAAGGTCAGCGGGCCGCACTTCGCGGGCTGGGAGGTCTACCACGTCAACGGATCGCCCGCCGACCCGGACCGGCTGTACGCGTCGCAGTCCAGCGGCTGGTCCGGGCAGGTGATCCAGCGTTCCGACGACGGCGGCGCGACGTGGACGCCGGTGGGCAACGAGTTCCGCTACGACGGCGTCCCCGGGACGCACCAGTGGTACGACGGCACGCCGCACCCGTGGGAGTTCGCGCGGGTCTGGCACCTGGAGCCGTCACTGGACGACCCGGACACGGTCTATGCCGGCGCGGAAGACGCCGGGCTGTTCGTCTCCGCCGACGGCGGGCATCAGTGGCAGGAACTGCCCGGGCTGCGCACTCACGACTCCGGGCCGTCCTGGCAGCCGGGCGCGGGCGGCATGTGCCTGCACACGATCATCCTGGACCCCGCCACGCCGGGCCGGATGTTCGCCGCCATCTCGGCCGCGGGCGCGTTCCGCTCTGACGACGCCGGCCAGACCTGGCGCCCGGTCAACCAGGGCCTGCGCTCCGACGGCATCCCCGACCCCGACGCCGAGGTCGGGCACTGCGTGCACCGCCTGGCCATGCACCCCGCGCGCCCGGGCGTGCTGTACATGCAAAAGCACTGGGACGTCATGCGCAGCGACGACAGCGGCGAGTCGTGGCACGAGGTCAGCGGCAACCTGCCGACCGACTTCGGGTTCCCGATCGACGTGCACGCGCACGAGCCGGACACCATCTACGTGGTCCCGATCACCAGCGACGCCCAGCACTTCCCGCCGGAAGGAAAGCTGCGCGTCTACCGCAGCCGGACCGGCGGAGACGACTGGGAGCCGCTCACCCGCGGGCTGCCGCAGGAGCACTGCTACGTCAACGTGCTGCGCGACGCGATGGCGGTGGACTCCCTCGACTCCTGCGGGGTCTACTTCGGCACCACCGGCGGCCAGGTCTACGCCTCGGCCGACGCCGGGGACAGCTGGGCGCCCATCGTCCGCGACCTTCCGGCCGTGCTGTCGGTCGAGGTCCAGACGCTGTCATGATCAGGGTGGTACTCCCGGCCCACCTGCGGGCGCTCGCCCGGATCGACGGCGAGGTCGGGCTGGACGTCGAGGACCCGGTCACCCAGCGGTCGGTCCTGGACGCGCTGGAGGCCGGCTACCCGGTGCTGCGCGGGACGATCCGCGGCCACCACGGCGGCCCCCGCCGGGCGTTCATCCGATTCTTCGCCTGCGAGCAGGACCTGTCCCACGAGCTCCCCGACGCCCTCCTGCCCGAGGCAGTGGCGACCGGGGCCGAGCCGTACCTGATCGTTGGCGCGATGGCGGGCGGCTAGCCATCCGCCGTTCGCCCGGCCGCCACCGCGTGCGCTTGTCAGCCATCGGCGGCTGAACCACAGACCCCCGCTCCAGGCCCGTGGCCTGGAGCGGGGGTGCGGTTGCGCTCTGTGCGGGATTAGGGTTCTAGAACTTGAAGCGCCAGACCCCGCGGCCGTGGGTGGCGGCGTAGATGTAGCCGCCGGGGCCGGACGTCAGGTCGTCGACCGCGACGTTCGGCAGGCCGGAGCCGAGGTGACGCCAGGTGGTGTGCGCGCCCTCGAGCTCGCCGGCGGTGTAGACCCCGGCGTCGGTGGCCAGGGCCAGCTTGCCGTGGGAGAGCACGAGGGTGTCGGAGGCGATGTCGGGCAGGTTGCCGGAGATGTCGGTCCAGGTCTTGCCGCCGTTCCACGTCTCGAAGACGTGGCCGGTGCCGCCGCCGGGGATGAATCGCCGGGAGTAGCCGTTGAAGATCGCGTACGCGTGCGCCGGGTCGGCCGGGTCGACGGTGACGCCGGCGATGTACCGGTCCGGCAGCCCGGCCGTGCTGACCTGGTGCCAGGTGCCGCCGTAGTTGGTGGCGATGCCCGAGGCGAACGACGGGCCGGGGTTGCCGCCGTTGGCGACCCACGCGGCGTAGATGACCTTGCCGTTGCCGGCCGACGACAGCGCGGTGACCGAGTGGCCCGCGCCGGTGTCGTACACCGGCGTCCAGTCGCAGGTTGCCTCGGTGGCGCAGGAGGTGTTCCAGCCGCTGGTGGAGACCCAGACGTCCTCGCCGCCGCCTATCCAGGTACCGGGGTTGCGCTGGTCCTGGACGAGCGGCATGACGAAGCGGGGGGCGGGGTCGCAGTTCGCGTTCGGCGTCTGGCCGACCGTCGCCTGGCCGACGCAGGTGAAGCTCGCGAAGTAGCCGAACGTGTGACCGCCGTCGGTGGTGGTGTACATCGCGCCGTAGGTGTACTCGCCGACCCAGTTGTTGGCGTTGGCCGGGTCGACGATCACGTCGAAGCCGTCGCCGCCGGCCGGCTCGACCGCCTGGGTGAAGGCGCTGTCGTCGACCAGGGTGCCGTTGTCCTGCAGGCCGCCGACGACCTGGGTGGTCCCGTCGGCCAGCTGCCCGGCCCGGGCGTCGTAGAACTGCAGGTTGTGCAGCGTGGCGTTGAGGTCGGTCCAGTTGCCGTCCTCGGCGTCGTCGCTCAGCGGCCTGCTGTAGACCCCGCCGTCGTTGCCGATGACGATCTTCCCGTCGGTGATCATCATGGCGTGCTGGTCGGGGTGCGTGGTGTTCGGGCACGTGTTGGTCGCGTCGCAGGCGAACGGGTAGTTCCAGTACGGGCTGGCCGCGACCCAGGACTGGCCGGCGTTGGTGGACTCGAAGACCTCCTCAAGCCCGATGTAGACGTGGGCGGGGTTGGCCGGGTCAACCGAGATGTCCTGGTTGTACCAGGCCTGCACGCCGACGCCGTACCCGGAGCCGACACCGAGTGCCGAGCCGGAGGCGGAGAGCGAGGCCTCATCGCCGATCTTCGTCCACGGGCCGGTCACGCTGGCGGCGTGGCCGTTGCTGCCCGAGGCGACATAGACGCCCTGGAGTACCGACTCGTCGCCGGCCGCGATCTTGGCCTGCGACTGGACGATCGCGTACAGCTTGCTGCCGTCCGCCGAGTACGCGAAGGTGGTGCGGCCGATGTCGGAGGCGACGACGTCGCCGGTCGGCGTGACCTCGCTGAAGGAGCGCCCGAAGTTGGTCGACTGGTAGAAGCCGTCGTAGGTGGTGTTGCCCGGCCCGTGCCAGCCGATCGCGGCGATGACGTCCCTGCCGTGCGTCCCCGGGACGACCGCGACGTCGGTCACCTGCTGGTCATACGGCGGGAAGTCGGTCGGGCCGGCCGGGTCGAGGACCTCCGACCACTGGTGCCGGGACGCGTCCCAGCGGAACAGCCCGTTGTTGGTGGCAGCGTAGGCGTCGCCGGACTGGTCGAAGGAGATGCGGAAGACGGTGCGCGGCCCGATCGGGTCGGCCCGGCCGCCCACGTCCTGCCAGGACCGGCCATCGTTGTCGCTGACCCACACGCCGTCGCCCTGGTAGGAGTCCTGCGACGTGTTCGCCTCGCCGGTACCAAGCCACAGCGAGCCGTTCGCCGGATCGACCGCGAGGGCGCCGGTTGACATGTCGGGCAGGTTGTCGGTGACGGGGGTCCAGTGCGCGCCCCGGTCGTAGGAGCGCCACACGCCGCCGTCGGCCGCGCCCGCGAACCAGGCACCGTCCGGGGTGGTCGCCAGCGCCGTGACCCGGCCGCCGACGATGGAGAAGCCCGCGCCGACGTTGGACCAGAACGGGTCGGTGTAGTCGGACGGCTGGGCGTTGTAGGCCTGGGTGGTGAACTGCTGCCAGTAGCCCGGCGTCGCCGGGATCTGCGCGGCCTGCTGGGCGGCGGCGCCGATCGCGTCGCCGGTCAGGTAGCCAGCGGGCGCGGTGCGCTCAAGGTTGTAGGCGGCGATCGTGTCCGCCAGGTCGCCGTCATCGCCTTGGTGGTCGTTGGTGGGAGGAGTGGTGGCCGCGCTGATGGCCGGGCGGGCGTTGCCGGCCGAGCTTGCCTTGAGGTAGCCGTACAGCGCGGACTGGCGCGCGGCCGCGCCCTTGAGCGGGTGCTGTCCTGTCGTGGCGGCCGCGCCTGGCTGTGCCATCGCGAGTGCCGTGATCATGGCGGTCATGCCCACCGCGAGTGACCCGGTCAGGGCCAGTCGGCGAGAGCGTCTCCGACGGTGCATCTGGTCTCCATTCGATGCCTGAATCCCGAGTTCCGCCCTCTTCTCCGCGAGCCAACCCCATGAGCGGAACGTCCCAGATGCTCCTACATTCCGACGCGGATTGATAGTGATTCGTATGATTTTTTCAGCGCGCCTTCAGTCACCCGCGCCGTCCGGACAGGATCCGTGCCAGGCGCGGGCGTCGGCCTGGCCGCAGGCCGCTGCTGACCGGGCAGGCGCTCCTCCGCCCGGTGGGGCCTCGCGCCGTCGCCTTCGCGCCCTGGCCGCGCTCGCTGAGCGGGCTGGCGAGCCGGAAGTATCGCGCCGGGCTACATGACGGTCATCGGTCCAGACGCAATGTTGCAGGTCAGGGACTACAGCGAAGTATTGGAACCAATAGGCCGGGAGTTTCGCCGCCGGGCCTTTGACGGCAAACAGATCAATTTCAGATACGTCGGTCTGTCCCTTTCCTGGGGGTGCTGGCTGGTCAGCTGAGGCCGAGCCAGAAGGCGAAATGGCAACGCGAGCCCGGAGTCGTTGCGCGTCGCCCGATGTGAACGGCGACGTCACGTGCGGCCAGGCCAGGTGCGCCGTGCCGCGGGCCGATCTCGGGCCGCTCGTCCTGGCACCCGGGCTGACGGGTCCTTCTCGGGTGATCGCGCCCGGCATGGCCGCGTACCTGCCCCGTGGTGGCCGGCTCCGGGGCGGCGTGGCCTACTCGTCAGTAGCAGTGTCTTTTTCCGCTATTATCGCCGAAAAATACACTGCTACCAGCGGGTAACCGGATGCCGGGCGCCGACGGGCCGCCAGGCCCTCGGACTTCAACCCGTATGAAGTGGCGCGCCGTCGCCGTGCGGCGGGCTAAGAGTTGGACAGTCAATTAGCTATTTGCCATAATGCCTTGTGCTCGACGTGGACCTCATCAAGGCCCTGGGCAGCGAGAGGCGCCTTCAGGTCCTGGAGTGGCTGCGCGACCCGGTGGCGAACTTCCCGCCGCAGCGTGACGGCGACCTGGCCGAGGACGGCGTGTGCGCGCTGCTCATCGCGGAGAAGCTGGGCGTCAGCCAGCCGACCTGCGGCGAGCACCTGAAGCTGCTCTCCCGCGCGGGCCTGATCAAGGGCAGGAAGATCAAGCAGTGGGTCTTCTACAAGCGCGATGAGGACCGAATCTCCCAGGCAAAGGAGGCACTCGCCGGTGACTGGTGAAAGGGCCCGCGGAAGCCCGGTGAAGGGGAGGATCTCGCGATCACGCGTGAGGACGTTCGCCGTGGCTACGACACGATCGGCCGCTACCTGCGCCGGACGCCGGTCATCGAGCTCGGCCTGGCCGGGCCGGTGATCCTTAAGCTGGAGCAGCTGCAGTGCGCGGGGTCATTCAAGGCCCGCGACGCGTTCATGTTGCGGGGATACTTATGCCATGGCTGGCGACGTGATGATCCAGGGGGACCGGCTGGTGCTGCGGGCGCTGCGCCCGGCCGAGATCGACGGGGAGTGGCAGGCGATGCTGGCGGGGGCGGCAGATCCCGTCGTCAGCTCCGTCCTGACGGATGAGGCAGCCTTCCGGGCCAGGCTGGCGCAGTCCGGCCAGTTGCGTGACGGCTGGCTGGACCTGGCCATCGACCTGGACGGCACCTCGATCGGCAGGATACAGACCTTCGTCCCGCGGGGCCGCGCCCTCCCGCCGGGAACGTTCGACGTGGGCATCGCGCTGCGGGAGCACGCTCGCGGTCAGGGCCATGGCCGTGAGGCGCTCACCCTCCTCACCGGCTGGCTGTTCGGGCACGCGGGCGCCGAGGTCGTCGAGGCGGGCACCAGCGAGGCCAATCACGCGATGCGCGCCGTCTTCCGCCGCGCGGGCTGGACGGAAGACGGGACGGTAACCGGGGAAGGCCACGAGTGGGTCTGTTACCGGATCACGCGCCAGGAATGGCAAGCCATGCGTCCCTGACGCCGGCCGCCGCCGCCCGGCCGTCCCTGACCCGGCCAGCACGATCCGGGGCCGGGGGTTAGTGTCGGTCGGCCGGCGGGATGACGACTACCGGGCAGGTGGCGTGCTGGGTGACCAGCGAGCTGACCGACCCCTGCATGAGGCGGCTGAACCCGCCGGCACCGCGCGAGCCGACGACGAGCATGTCCGCATCTTTGGCCGCGTTGACCAGTTCTTCCACCACCGATCCGGAGGCAACCCGGACGGTCACCGACGCCGGCGCGGAGCCGCCCAGGCCGCTTGCCACGGAGTCGACCTCGGCCTGCACTACCTGCCGCGTCTTCTCGGCCAGGTCCTGGTCGCCGGGGTATTCGACCATGCCGCCGAAGTAGCCGCGGATCAGCTCGTGCACGGTCATCGCGGTCAGCGGCGTCTGGCGTACCGTGGCCTCCTTCATGGCCCATTCCAGGGCGCGCTGTGAATGGCCGGAGCCGTCCACCCCGACAATGATTCCAGGCATTTTCGGTCACCTTCTGCATTGAGGTCCCTGACTACGCCATAACGCTAGGCCCGGAAAAGCCTGCCCGGCAGGATCGTTAGGACCCCGTTTCCAGGACTAAAGTCCCGCAATGCCGGATCCGGGCGAGGAGCAGCCCCATCTCAGGGCCTCCGGGGGCGGGATACCAGCGGGTAGGACCAGGCCGCGAGTAGAGTGGATGGTGGTGAAATGCCCTGCTCGGAAGAGTGTTTCCGGGCGGCCGCGCGAGAGTCAGGAGCTGCCGTGACAAGCCCAGTGAGCAGCCAGGGGGCAGGCGAGGCGGCGTTCAAGCCCATCGCGGTATTCCTGCTCGATGACCATGAGGTCGTCCGGCGCGGGGTGCGGGACCTACTGGAGGCAGAGCCGGACATCCGGGTCGTCGGCGAGGCCGGCACCGCGCAGTCCGCACTGGCCCGCATCCCGGCGCTACGCCCGGACGTCGCCGTGCTGGACGTGCGACTGCCTGACGGGGACGGGGTGAGCGTCTGCCGGGACATCCGGTCCCGGATGCCGGAAGTAGCGTGCCTCATGCTCACCTCCTTCTCCGACGATGAGGCGCTGTTCGACGCCATCATGGCCGGGGCGGCGGGGTTCGTGCTGAAGCAGATCCGCGGCACCGACCTGGTCGGGGCGGTGCGCACGGTCGCCTCCGGCCAATCGCTGCTTGACCCCCAGGCGGCTAGCCAGTTGATGGCCAGGCTGCGCCAGCCGGCGAAGGCCGACCCGCTGGCCGCGCTGACCGGGCAGGAGCGCCGGATCCTGGAGCTGATCGGCGAGGGCCTGACCAACCGGCAGATCGGCGAGCGGCTGTTCCTGGCGGAAAAGACGGTGAAGAACTACGCGTCCTCGCTGTTCGCCAAGCTCGGCATGGAACGGCGCACCCAGGCCGCCGCTTACGCGGCCCGCGTCTTCGGCGAGCAGCCCGCCAGCGGTGATGAGAGCCGGGGCTGACGGCTGTCCCGGGACTGCGGGACCTAGGCCCCTGTGAGCGAGGTTGGCCCGGGGCAGATCCTGCCTTTCATGGAAGCCAAGGGCCAGTCGTCACCTCCGGCACTGCCGCGCGAGCAGCTGGCAGCGGCGGAATGCCTGCGGTTGCTGTCATCCGTCCCGGTCGGCAGGATCGTCTACACGCGGCGGGCGATGCCAGTCGTGGAGCTGGTGAATTTCGCCGTTGACGGGGGCGACATCGTGATCAGGACCGATCCGGGTGGCGCGCTCGCCGCCGCGACGCACCAAACGGTGGTGGCATTCGAGGCCGACGACGTCGACCCGCCCACCGGGCGGGGCTGGAGCGTCATGGCGGTTGGCCGGTCGCGGGAGGTCACGGAATCGCACGATATCGCCCGGTTGCGGGACATCGGCCTGCGGTCACTGGAGCCCGGCGGGCAGGAGCATTTCATCCGGGTCACGCCGGGCATCCTCAGCGGGTGGCGGCTGGCCGGGTAAGCGGCCAGTGGCCGCCCGATGACCGGGTCGTCCCGGGCGATCCGGTCCCGGTCCTCGAACAGCGACAGCCGCTCGGCCTCGGCCCGCCGCGCCGCGAGCTCCAGGGCGATGCCGGCCCGCGCGGGCCCGGCACGGTCACCCACGCGGTCCTGAACCACGCGCACGGCCCCGTCGTCACCGTCCCCTCGCCCCTGCAGCCCACACGGAGTCAGCCGTGAACGCGAGGTTCCTTTACCAGCCCCGCGGCGGCGCCAGCCCGGGCCGCGCGGTCGATGACATGATCGGAGAGCAGGACCCGCCGCCCGCGAGCCGCGCCTGCTGCTGCCCGGCCAGGCCCGTCGTGCAGGTGGTCATGCCGCCCACAGCCGTCAGCTGAGGCATCGTGCGGTAGCGTTATCGGTCCTCATCCTCTTCCCTGGTGAGCAGGACCTTGAGCGCGCCGCTCTCAGCAGCGCTGCTGAACACCTCGTACGCCTGCGCGAACTCGTCCATGCTGAACCGGTGGGTGATGAAGCGGCTTGCGCCGAGCTGGCCGGTGGCAACCAGGCGCATCAGGGTCGGGGTGCTGGCCGCGTCCACCAGTCCGGTAGTGATCGTGATGTCCCTGGTCCAGAGTTCTTCCAGGTGCGGCGTCGCCGGCTTGCCGTGCACGCCGATCTTTCAGGTCAAGCATGCCGCGAGCACGGGCGGCGGGCACGGGCCGAAGGTCCGTACCTGCCAGGCGGGATGTCAGGTCCCAGGGGCGCCTGGTACCACTAGGGTCATGACCGGGACCAGCCATGCCGCGCCTGAAGGAGTGCCGCGATGCCTGACCGCGTAATCGAAGAGCTTGACGAAGACACGTGCCTGCAGCTGATATCCCGGGGAGGGATCGGCCGCATTGGCTACACCGGCCGGTTCGGCATGGTCATCCTGCCGGTGAACTACACACTGCGCGGCGGCGCGGTCGTGTTCCGCACCGCGGAGCACGGGCCGCTGGATGAGGACCTGCGGACCGGGATCGACGGCGCCGCGTACAAGGTGGCATTCGAGATCGACGACGTCGACCTGGCCAATCGGCAGGGCTGGAGCGTGCTGATCCAGGGGCCGGCCCATCACGTCACCGAGGCTGAGCGGGACGCCGTCCTGCAGGCGGGAGTCGAGGCCCTGGCACCAGGAGAGCGGGAGCTGTTCGTGCGGATCGTCCCGTCCAGGATCACCGGCCGCCGCGTCAGCCCCGCGTGCTCTAGCCCGCTTGCAGGCGCTCGCCCGGCTCGCCTGATGGCAGCCGCGGGGGACGAAGGTCCCCGGCCGCCGGGCCGTTTAGCGCTACTGGGACGCCTCCGCCCGCGATGGACTTACAGCAGCTGATAGGCAGCTGCAGAAGGGGCGAGAGCGATGAAAACCGCCGTGAAGGACGTGATGACCGCGCGCGTGGTCTGCGTCAGGCAGGACGCCACCTACAAGGACATGGCCGCCCAGCTGCGTGAGCATCGCGTTAGCGCGTTCCCTGTGCTTGACGACGAGGACAGGGTCATCGGAGTGGTGTCCGAGGCCGACCTGCTGGCCAAGGAAGCGCTCGAGGGAGAGGCGCCCGGCATCATCGGCGGGATCTTGCGCTACAGGCAGCAGGCCAAGGCCGCCGGGGTGACCGCGGCCGACCTGATGACCACGCCCGCGATCACGATCGGCACTGACGACACCGTGGCGCACGCGGCCCGGCTGATGTACGGCAAGCACGTCAAGCGACTCCCGGTCGTCACCGCCGACGGGCGCCTTGCCGGGATAGTGTCCCGGGTCGACGTCCTCGGCGTGTACAGCAGGCCGGACGAGGAGATCGGCAGGGAGATCACCGACAAGCTGATCCTGGATACCTTCCTCGTCGACCCGGCACGGTTCACGGTGACCGTGGGGAACGGCGTCGTGACCATCGCGGGCGACCCGGAGTCGAGCCATCGTCGGGCGCGAAATCGTCAACGCCGTCCGGCACGTCGAAGGCGTCGTCGCGGTTCGCGACAGGCTCTCCTATCCGCCCTCCGACTGGTCCTACGGCCCGGCCCTGCTGTCCTGAAGGCGAGCGGACGATGTACCCCAGCTCGGCAATGTCACCGGTCTCGCTCGCCGTCATGGCGGTTGTCGTCGTGGCGACGCTGGCGGCATGGCTCACCCTAGTGTTCATCGCGGCCCGGCACGGGAAGTGACGGACCCCTGCCCCTACGCAGGAGAAAAGGATGCAGCCGCAGAAACTCGCCTATGCCCTGCTGGCTGACGGCTCGACGGTGCTGATCAGGCCCGCGGGACCCGCCGATTTCGCCGCGGTCAAGGCGATGCACGAGGCTATGTCCCCGGACAACGCGTACCTCCGGTTCTTCAGCACCAGCCCGCTCGCCGCCGGGCGTGAGTCCACCCGGATCTGCCGTGAGCCTGAGCCCGGGCACGCCACGCTGCTCGCGCTGTCCGGCGACGAGGTTGTCGGCTGCGCCAGCTACGAGCGGGTGGGCGAGGACAGGGCCGAGGTCGCGTTCGCCGTGGCGGATCGCATGCACCACATGGGCGTCGCGACGCTGCTGCTGGAGCATCTGGTCTCCCGTGCGCGAGACGACGGCATCGAGGCGTTCATCGCCGAGGTCCTGGCGGAGAACACCGCGATGCTGCGGGTATTCGCCGGCGCCGGGCTCCCGGTCCGGCGGCGGTTCGACGACGGAGTGATCGAAGTGACGGTCCCGCTACCACGCGACGGCGCGGACACCGCGCTGGACGCCTACCTGTCCGCGGTGGCCAGGCGGGAAGGCTCGGCCGATGCCGCCAGCCTGCGGCACGTGTTCGCGCCGCGGTCCGTCGCGGTGATCGGCGCCGGCCGGCGGCAGGGGACGGTCGGACGCGCGATCCTGGACAACATCCGCACCGGCGGCTACGAGGGCCGGCTGTACGCGGTGAACCCGCACGCGCGTCACCTGGGCGGCGTCCGTTGCGTGCCGTCGGTAGCCGGGCTGCCCGAGGCACCCGACCTCGCGGTCATCGCGGTTCCTCCCGCCGCCGTCACCGGCATCGCCGAGGCGTGCGGGACCCTGGGCGTGAAAGCGCTGGCGGTGATCACCGCCGGGCTGGACGCCGGTGCCTCGGCTGACTTGCTGGCGATCTGCCGCCGCCACGGCATGCGGCTAGTCGGGCCGGGCAGCTTCGGCATCGCGGTGCCGGGCAGCGGGACTGGATGCCACGTTCGCCGCCAGCCACCCCGAGCCCGGGCATCGCCGGGCTAGTGATGCAGTCCGGCGGCCTGGGCCTCGCGATGGCCGGCCAGCTGTCCCGGCTCGGCATCGGCATCTCCTCGTTCGCGTCCGTCGGCAGCAAGCTCGACGTCTCAAGCAACGACCTGCTGCTGTGGTGGGAGCACGACGGACGTCACCCGGCTCGCCATCTTGTACATCGAGTCGTTCGGCAACCCGCGCAAGTTCGCGCGCACCGCGCGCCGGGTCGCCGCAGACGATGCCGGTGCTCACCGTGCACGCCGGGCGCCCGGCGGCCGGCCAGCAGGAGGCGCCGCATCGCAGGCCACGCCGCTAGCCAGCCGTCAGGCGCTATTCGAGCAGGCGGGGATCATCGCCGCCCCCGGGCTCGGCGAGCTGACCGAGGTCACCGCCCTGCTCGCGACCCAGCCGGTTCCCGCGTGGCCGTACGGTCGCGATCGTCTCCAACGTCAGCGGAGCAGGAGCACTGGCCGCGGCCGCGTGCACCGGCCTGGGCCTGACCGTCCACCAGGCGCACGGGACCACCCGGCGCTGGCTTCATCCGCTCGTGCCGAAGGGCGGAGCGGTCACCGGGCCGGTCGAGATGACGGCGACGGTGAGCTCCGGCGCGTTCCGGCAGTGCCTGGAGCTCCTGGCCGCGGACGAGGACGTCGATGCCATCATCGCGCTCGTGGTACCCACCGCCGCCACCGGTGACCTGACCGCGGCGATCCAGCAGGCAGACGTGCCAGTGCCGCTAGCCGCCGTGGTGCTCAACCAGGCCGAGTCGGTCCGGCTCCTCGACGGGGCCGACGGCAGGCGGATACCAGCCTACGGGAGCGCCGAAGCCGCGGCCGGCGCACTGGCCCGGGCCGCGGCCTACGGTGACTGGCTTGCCGAGCCTAAGGGAGACATACCGGCCTTCACGGATGTGGCGGCTGGTCCCGCGCGCGCACTCGTGCACCGCTTCCTGGCCACGGTGCCCGGCGGCGGCTGGCTCCCGCCCGGCGAAGTCGCGGCCCTGCTCGCCTGCTACGGGATCGCGTCCGAGACGGTGACTGCCACGCGGACCGCGGACGCGGCGGGCGCCGGGGCAGCCCAGGCCGACGGGCCCATGGCGTCGAAGGCTGACGTCAAAGACGGGACCGAGGTCTTCGTCGGCGTCACGGACGACCACCTGTTCGGCCCGCTGATCGTCTTCGGCGTCGGCGGCTCGGTCGCCGACGTGCCCGAAGACCGGGTCGCGCGGCTCGCCCCGCTCACCACCACCGACGCGGACAGGCTCATCAACTCGGTGCGTGCCGCGCCGCTCCTGCGCGGGCACCGCGGCGCCCCGGCCGCCGACTTGCGCCCCCCGGCCAAGGACGCGCTGCGCGGCCTGCTGCTGCGGGTGTCCCGGCTGGCCGAGGACCTGCCGGAGATCACCGAGCTCAGCCTCGACCCGGTCGTCGCCCGCCCTGACGGCGCGTTCATCGCGGGTGCCCGGATCAAGGCCATGGCCTGCGAGCCCCAGGACCCGTTCCTTCGGCGCCTGCGCTGACAGGGGCAGGCCTCTCAGTAGCCGCGGCCCTTGAGGCCGGGCACCAAGTAGCGCAACTCACCACAATGGTGCCGAAAGTCCATGACGAACGCCCCTGATTCCAGCCGGACGCCAGCGCTTAGCTAGCTATCAGGCAAGGACAGGAGAACACCATGGTGGCGGTCACTGCGACAACGACGGCCGGGAATAGTCCGTCGGCCGGGGCGGCGCACGGCCTGGCACAGGAACCGCTCGAAGGATTCTGGTACCAGGTGAAGTGCCGGGTGCTGGGGCCGCCGCTGGTCACTGAGCAGCTGGGGAACCAGCGGCTGTCCAGGCCGCTGGCGCTTGGGGTGCTGTCCTGCGACGGGCTGTCCTCGGCGGCGTACGGGACCGAGGAGATCTTGTACGCGCTGCTGCCGTTCTTCGGGCTGGCGGCTTTCACGCTCGTGCTCCCGCTGACGCTGGTGGTCTTGTTCGGGGTGCTGCTCGTGGTGCTGTCGTACCGCGAGGTGGTGTCGGTGTACACGCGGGCGGGCGGCTCGTACGTGGTCGCCCGGGAGAACTTCGGCCCGCGGGTCGCCCAGGTGGCCGCCGTCGCGCTGCTCATCGACTACGTGGTGACGGTGGCGGTGCAGACCGCCGCGGGCAGCGCCGCGATCGTGTCGGCGTTCCCGGCGCTATCTCGCGTGCCGGTCATCGGCCCGAAGATCTTGCTGGTCATCTCCGTCGCCGCGGTCGGCGCCATGTGCCTGGGCAACCTGCGCGGCATCCGCGAGGCGGGCCGGGCCTTCGCGATGCCGACGTACCTGTTCGCGGGCTCGGTCGCCGCGATGATCGTCACCGGCCTGATCCGGGAGCTGACCGGTGGCCTGCCGCACGCCGTCGCCGGGCCTGGCTCAGTCGGCGTGGGCTCGCATTCGGAGCTGATCGCCTTCGGTGCCATGTACATCATGGCGAAGGCCTTCGCCAACGGCGGCTCGTCGCTGACCGGCATCGAGGCCGTGTCCAACGCGGTCAGCGCGCTGCGCCCGCCAGAGGGACGGCACGCCCGGCAGATCCTCGCCACCCAGGGCACCCTCGTGGCCTTCCTGATCGCGGGCATCTCCTGGCTCGCGCACGTCACGCACGCGATCCCCTACACCACGGGATTCCCCACGGTCCTGGCCCAGGAAGCCAGTCTCGTCTTCGGGCACGGCGCCGCCGGGCAGGCAATGTTCCTTGTCCTCCAGGCCGCGACCGCCGCGATCTTGTTCACCGGCGGGAACACCAGCTTCACCGGGTTCCCGTTCCTGGCCAGCTTCGTCGCCGAAGACTCCTTCCTGCCCCGCTGGCTGACCAGGCGCGGGCACCGGCTGGCCTTCTCCAACGGAATCATCTTGCTGGCGGTGCTGTCGCTATCGCTGATGCTGGTGGCCGGCGCGACCGTCGACGCCCTCATCCCCTTCTACGCGATCGGCGTGTTCACCGGGTTCGCCATGGCCGGATTCGGCATGGCCCGGTACCACTACAGGACCCGGGAACCGGGGTGGCGGCGGCGGCTCGTGATCAACATGGCGGGCGGGACCTACACGGCGCTGGTGGTGGCGCTGTTCGCCGTGGTGAAGTTCACCGAGGGCGCGTGGCTGATCGTGATCATCTTCCCCGTCCTGGTCTTCACCCTCATCCGGCTCAACCGTCAATACGCTGCCGAGGCCGCCGCCCTGGCCGAGCCCGGCAACGGCGAACCGCGGCCTCAGCCGCCGAACCACTCCCGGCGGGTCGTGCTGATCCTGGTCGATGGCTATGACCTGGCCACCATCGAGGCGCTGAAGTACGCAAAAGGCCTGCGGCCCGCCGCGCTGCGCGCGGTCCACTTCGTCTTGGACGGCGCACGGGCGGACCGGCTCCGGCAGCAGTGGCTGGGCGCGGGCACCGGGATCCCGCTGGAGCTGGCCGACTGCCCGGACCGGCGGCTGGCCCACACGGCCGCCCGGCTCGTGGCATCGCTGGCGGCCGCGCCCGGCACGCACGTCACCGTGGTCCTGCCGCGCCGGAGCTACGCGCCCCTGGCCGGCCGGCTGCTGCATGACCACACCGCGGACCGCATCGCCCGCGTGGTCAGCCGTATCCCTAGTGCGGCGGCCACCATCGTCCCGTTCGACGTCGAGCACCGGGTCAAGACCCTGCAGGCCAGGCCGGCCAGGCCAGCCGCGACGGTCAGGCGAGGCCGCCTGGACGATTACGAATGGCCGGCGCCGCCCCCGCGCACGGACCCGATCGGATCATTGCGCCAGTCCGGGCCTGCCACCGTCCAGGGCCGGCTGCGGGCTACCGAGATCCGGTTTCCCGGGCCAGCGGGCAGCACCGTGCTGGCTTGCGAGGTCGCGGACTCAACCGGCGAGCTCACCGCGCTCTTCTACGGGCGCGCGAGTATCGCCGGGGTCGAGCCTGGCAGCCGGATCCGGCTGCACGGCACGGTGGGCGTCAGCGCCGACGGTCACCTGGCAATGATCAACCCCGCATACGAACTTCTCGCGTAGCAGTGCCGCACGGACGGCGTCGGCTGCTGCGCGAGCGGGCCGTGTGGCAGGGCCGTTCCGCCCGTCACTCTGGGACGTCGGCCCGCGAACGGGCCGAATGTCTGCGAACAACAGGCTCTGCCGGTGCAAGAACCCGCGGGAGGCCGGCAATGTAAAAGGTATGACCGCTTTCCGCGGCCTGAGTCCTGCATACGGGAGCTGGTTAGGGTGTTGCGAAAATTGCTCGTGATATTGCTCGTCATACCGTTGCTCATTGTCATGGCAACACGGGATCCGCAGGGGGTCGCCCATCTCGTGGAGCTAATTCTCTCGCTTGGCGCCAAACTGCTGAACGGCACGGCGACCTTCCTGGACAGGTTGCTCGGCGGTCATCCGAATTGAGTGCCTGCCGGGTCACATGAGCCTGGGGGCCAGGGACACTGGCGCGATAATCGCGTCGTGAGAAGGAAGGGCCTCCTTACCCCGCGAGCGCCTCAGTCACGAGCGCTTGCCAGGTCGCGGTGCCGACCACGGCGTCGGCCCGGAGGCGATGGGCGCGCTGGAACGCGATCACGGCGTTCCTGGTCTGCGGTCCGAACGTGCCGTCGACGGTGAGCCCGGCCGGGACCACGGCGGTCACCCCCGCGCCGGTAACCCCGGTCGCGAGCGCGGCCGTCATTGCAATAGCACCGATGGTCGTCTTCATTGACGCACCTCCAGCTTCACTACGATTCCTAGCTCATCATGAAATAGCCGATTTCACGGTTTCTGTAGGGCGGGACGTCCTGGTTTCCGTGCCCATTGGTCACATCGTCGACGCGGACAGGGGACGGTGGTCCCTATCCAGCAGTTCGGGGCCGGGTACCGGTGAAATACGCAAGTGCCTCCCCGGCCATGAGCGTACCTCCAGTCACCGTTAGCGCAGCTGCCGTAGGTAGGGATCGGTGGCCGCCACATCGGCGACGCGGATTTTCACGTCCACGGCCGCGCACCCGCTCGGATAGAGGATGAGCGGGTTGATGTCGAGCTCGGCGACCTGGGGAAGGTCGTCGGCGAGGCGGGCGACCCGGTGCAGGGTGTCGGCGAGCGCAGTCACGTCCAGCGGCGGCAAGTCGCGGAACCCGGCGAGCAGCGGCGCCATTCGCAGTGACGCGATCATGTCCTGAACGTCGAGCGGGCGGCCTGCTGGGCCACCTTCGAGCCACCTGCCCGCACGACCACGAGGGGCACGCGGCAGGCGAGCTGCCGGGCCAGCCGGGCGAACTTGCGCGGGTTCCCGAACGACTCCAGGTAGATGATCGCCACCTTTGCCCGGTCGTCGTGGCGCCACCACAGCAGGAGGTCGTTGCCCGACACGTCGTACTTGTTGCCGACCGAGGCGAACGTCGACACGCCGAGCCCGACGCTGTGCAGCAGCTCAGAGACTGCGAACCCGATCCCGCCGGACTGGGTGAGCACGCCGACCGATCCGGCCTCGGCGACTCGCTTGGTGAAGGTGGCGTCAAGCGCCACGCCGGGGTCGGTGTTGGCGACGCCGATGCAGTTGCGCCGACCATGCGCATGCCGTAGTGCCGGACGGCGTGGCGCAGCCGCCTCGCCTCCTGCTCGGCGAAGCCCGCCGACAGCACCACGAGGCCGCCGACGCCGTGCTGGCCGCATTCCTCCGCCGCGGCGGCCACCGCCGGGGCGGGAATCGCCATCACGGCCAGGTCCGGCACCTCAGGCAGCGCGGAAACCGACGGGTACGCCCGCAGGCCGGCGATCTCGGCTGCGTGCGGGTTCACCGGGTAGACCCGGCCGGTGAATCCCGACGCGAGCAGGTGGCGGACGACGGCATTTCCGACACTGGAATCCCTGCGGCTCGCGCCGATCACCGCGACCGACCGGGGCGCGAAGACGGGGCGCAGGCTGAGTACGTCGGCGCGGCTCTCCCGCTCGGCGACCGCCTCCAGGTACCGCTCGTCATACCGCAGCGACAAGTCGACGACCACGTAATCACCCTGACGCCGGGTGCTGGCGAGCAGGCCGCCGGCGATGCTGCCCGACAGAACGCCCGGCTGCTCCGCGGGCTTCTCGGCCAGCCCCAGGCTGGCCAGCACGCGCAGCATCTCGGTATCCCCGTCCGGCACCTCGGCGTGCAGCGACTCGATTCCCCGCAGCCGGGCATGTGAGACCAGATGCTCCAGCAGCAAGGTCCCGACACCGCGGGAATGCCATGGCCTGGTGACGGCTATGGTCACTTCAGCCTGATGCGGTGATCCGAGGCCCCGGTAGGCGGCGGCCCCGACGAGGTCGTCATCATCCCAGGCCGTCACCGAGTAGCCGAACGGTACAGGTCCCACAGCCTCGCGGGCCAGGTCCGCCGCCCCGCGCCGGCCGCCACCGGGGAACCGCAAGTAGACGCCGTACTCGGCCAGGCTGGCGTACAGCGTGATCAATGCTGGCTCATCATCGACGCGAGCCGGGCGCAGAGCCACCTGGCGGCCGTCGCTCAGTACGGCATTAACGAGTGACTGCCGGGACATGCTTGCCTCCTTAACGCCTGGGCCTAATGAGGGCAGCGGTACTCCCACGGTGGGCATGCCGTGCGTTCCGTATCTCATGTCTTACTTCAGTTTCAGCCCGGCCGTCCTAGGCAGCCAGGGCCCCGCGCCACCGCCGGCCGGGACCTTCGCCCCGAGCCGGCGGACACGCGCGTCACGTTTTATCCCGCGTTATGCCGCGCGGAAGCGGGGATCGGAGCCGTACCGGCCAAAGTCCCGGGTTTCCCGTCCGAATGGCCCTGACCTCGGCTAAGCGGGCTGACGAAGCTGATACCAGGGTGACTGATCGCGACCACCGCAAGGAGAGAGGCCATGTCAGGAATCGTTGTCGGAATCGATGGCTCTGGCCACTCACAGCGCGCCCTGGAGTGGGCCGCGCGCGAGGCGGCGCTCCGCCACACATCGCTCACCGTGCTCACCGTGCAGCAGATCCTCGCCGGATGGGGCGGCGGCCCGGTCGTCTACCACGTGGACGCATCCGAGATTGAGTCCCTCCGCAAGCTCGCCCAGGCCGAGACGGACAAGGCGCTGGAGGACCTTGGCGTCCAGCGGCCGACGGAAGTCACCGTACGCGCGGCCAGCGGCCTGGCGGCTGAGGAACTGATCCGTGCATCGGCCAGTGCCGAGATGCTGGTCGTCGGCTCCCGCGGCATCGGCGGCTTCAGGCGCCTGCTGCTCGGGTCGGTGTCCAGCCAGGTCGCCCAGCACGCGCGTTGCCCGGTCGTGGTGATCCCGGCCGGCGACCGTTAATCACAACAGCGGGCCCAGGTACTGACCGGGGCCAGGAGGGAGGCCATGATGTCAGGCATTGTCGTTGGGGTGGACGGCTCCGGCCACTCGCAGCGCGCGCTCGAGTGGGCGATGCGAGAGGCGGCTAGTCACCACGCCCTGCTGACTGTGGTGACCGTCTACCAGGCTGACACCAGTTTCTGGAGGGGAAGGACCGCAGGCCCGAAGGACGGCTTCAGGGAGCATGCGCACGCCAGAGCGGCAGAGCAAACTGACAAGGCACTTACCCAGCTCGGGGATCTGGAGCCGCCTTCGGTGACGATCCAGCCCGTGCTGGGGATGCCTGCCGAGGAGCTGATGAAGGCCGCCGGCGACGCCGACATGCTCGTCGTCGGTGCCCGTGGCGCCGGAGGCTTCCTGCGGCTGCGCCTCGGCTCGGCTAGCACCCAGCTGACGCAGCAGGCCCGCTGTCCTCTCGTCATCGTCCCGCCAGACGATGATCAGCGGTGAACTGCCCGTGCGGTCCGCGACGCGGAGCGCTCAATGAACACCTGCTGCGCACTCCTCGGGGCCTCGCCGGCGGCTGGCTGCCGGCGGCGGTACTCGCCGTCGGGCTGCATATCCCACGCTGAGCAGTTGTCCTCGTCGTAGACACGCAGGATGCTGTCCAGCTCGGCCTGGATGACCGGATCGCAGACGGGGGCAACAACCTCCATGCGCCGGGAGAGATTGCGCGTCATCAAGTCGGCCGAGCCGATGAAGAACTCGGGCGTGCCGCCATTCTCGAAGCGGTAGATCCGGCTGTGCTCGAGGAACCTGCCAAGGGTGCTGTAGACCTGGATCGTCGGTGACAGCCCGGGGATTCCCGCTCGCAGGCAGCACAAGCCGCGGACGTTGAGGGTGATGGGAACCCCAGTCAGGCTGGCCTCGTAGAGCTCCCGGATCATCTGGGGATCCTGGAGCTGGTTCATCTTGGCCCGGATGCCGCAGGGACGTCCAGCGCGGGCGTGCCCGGCCTCACGCCGGATCAGTTCGGTGAACCGCTCGCGCAGGTCGTGCGGCGCCACCAGGAGGGTGCCCGGGGTCGAGGCCGGGATGCCGGCGGTCAGCTCGTTGAAGACCGCCGCCGCGTGCGCGGCCAGCCCGGGATCGGCGCTGAGCAGCCCGAGGTCCTCATACAGCCGGGCCGTCCCCTGATGGTAGTTCCCCGTGCCGACGTGGACGTACCGTCGGATGCCGTCGGGCTCCTCGCGCACCACCAGCGCCAGCTTGACGTGCGTCTTGACCCGTTCCACGCCGTACGCGACGTGAGCTCCCGCCTGTTCGAGCTCCTTGCCCCAGCTGATGTTGGGCGCCTCGTCGAAGCGCGCGGTGATCTCGACCAGGACCGCCACCTGCTTGCCGCGGCGGGCCGCCTCCTTGAGCGCCTCGATGATCGGGGAACGGCGGCCGGTGCGGTAGATCGTGAGCTTGATCGCGAGAACGGCCGGGTCCACGGCCGCATCCTGCATGAGCCGCAAGACCGAAGTGTCGAAGCTGTGGTACGGCAGGTGCACCAGGATGTCACCGCGGCGGATCTCGCCGAACAGCGCGGACGGGTCGCCGTGGTCCAGGTTCCGCAGCCGCGGATGGGTCACTGGCTCGTGCGGCGGGTAACGCTGGTCGGCATGCCCGTCCACGGGCAGCTTCGCGAGATCGCCAAGGCTCAGCAAACCGCGAGTCGCGATGACGTCGGCCGGGTCGGCGCCGAGCTGAGCCCCCAGCCAGCCCCGAAGGTCCTCGGGCATGTCGGCGCTGACCTCCAGGCGAACGACGCCCGCGTACTTCCGGGCGGTCAGCTCAGCGGTAACCAGACCGATGATGGCACCGGGTGAGAGATCCGAGTCATCGTCCGTGACCTGATCGGCCCACGGGTCATCCTTGGCCCCCCTGGTGACCCGGAAAAAGGAGCAGGCAAGCCCCAGCGCCTCCGGGAAAAGGGCACTTAGGTTGTCCGCGATCACCTGCTCAAGGGGCACCCAGCCCCCCTGGTCGGGCAGCGGCACCCATCGTGGCCGGTTGGTCGGCACCTTGATACGGACGAACCTGTGGCCCCGGCGACCTGGTTCGGTGACCAGTACCGCAAGGTTGAGGCCGAGGTTGCTGATGAACGGGAACGGGTGCGCGACGTCCGCGGCAAGCGGGATAAGGATCGGTTCCACGGAGTCCGCGAAGTACCGGGCGAGATAGTCCCGCTGGGACTCGGTGAGATCCTCGACGTTCAGGATCGGCGTCCCCAGGCCGCGCAAGGCCGGGCGAAGCTGCTCTTCGACGAGCCTGGCCACCAGTTGCTGCTGGGACCGCAGCTCCGCGCGACAGACCGCCAGCTCCTCCTCCGGGGTCAGGCCCTCAGGCCCGCGACCGTCTCCACCCCTGCGGACCCTGCGGAACAGGCCGCCGATCCGCTTCATCGCGAACTCGTCGTAGATCATGCCCATGATCCCGGCAAAGTTGACCCGCTCCAGGAGCGGCTGCTCCTGGTCCTCGGCTAGGGCCAGCACGCGGCGGGCAAAGCTCAGCCAGCTCAGCTCCCGGTTGATGAGGGCCGCCGGAGAGCCTGGCGTTATCACTACATTCTGTGATGACATGCATACCCCCGCATCTGGCCCAGCCTACTTACCGCTGCCCGATGCACGCAGGTACCCCTCGCCTTCACGGCGCTCGTGCCTCCCCTGCCTCTGCGACGGTTCGCGGACCGCCTCGTTCAGCCGCCGCGGCTGCTCGCTGCTAGGCAGGCTCGTGATCGCTGGCGCCGGCGCGCCCGTCGCGGACGACCAGGACCGGGCAGTGGGAATGCAGCACGCAGCTGATGCTCACCGAGCCGATCATGGTGGAGGTGAACGGGCCATGGCCACGACTGCCCACCACGAGCAGGTCGGCGTCCTTGGCCGCGCGTACCAGGACCTCGGCTGGGTGCCCCTCGATCACCGTCGGGCGGACCGTCACGTCCGGCGCAAGAGTGCTCACCTCGTTGAGAGTCTCGATGAGGGTCCTCCGGGCCCCGCTTTCGAGGTCTATTTCGCTTCCCGCCATCGGGGCCAGGCCATAGGTGGACGGGTACCGCCAGGCCAGCACCGCGTCAACCGCGGCACCGGTCAGCTCCGCTTGCCGGATCGCCCAGGACAGCGCCGCCTTCGACGACCTTGACCCGTCGATGCCCACCACTATCCGCTGTTCACGTTCGGTCATCGCCGACTCCCTCGCGCTTGCCCGCCTTCTCCTAAGGTTGCGGCGCGAGCAGGCCGCCCGGCAGGGCCGTTCCGCCCGCCGGGCCGGGACGTCGGTCTCCCACGCCGTTCTCGCTTCCTGATGATCGATGGGCCGGGTGCTGGACGTTGGCTCACAGTCATGGGACGTTGGGCCTAATCATCGGGGAGGTTAGCCCGTACACGAAGTGAGAGCACGAGTATGGAGTGGTGTCGTGGAGCCATCAACGCAGCCATCCGGAGCCGGGCCTGCCGCAGCGCGAAACTCAGCCGCTGGGCAGTCGTTGCCGGATCCGGTGGTCATCTCGTCTAGCGCCCTTGACCAGTTGCTTGACGCCATCCGGCGGCGCGGCTTTCGCCTGGTCGGGCCGGTTGTCAGGGACGGGGCGATCTGTTACGACGACATCGGCTCGGCGGCCGACTTGCCGGCCGGCTGGACCGACGTGCAGGACGCCGCGAGCTACCGCCTGGCCCGGCGTGATGATGATGCCTTGTTCGGCTACAACGTCGGGCCGCACTCGTGGAAGAAGTACCTGTTCACGCCGTTCGCCAGGCTGTCGCCGCCCGAGCCGCCGCCGGATCAGCCGTTCGCGTTCATCGGCGTGCGCTCCTGCGAGCTGGCCGCGATCGCCATTCAGGACCGGGTGTTCCTCGGCGGCCAGCACCAGGACGGCCATTACCGGGACCGTCGCGAGAACGCGTTCATCGTCGCGGTGAACTGCGGTGAGGCGGGCGGGACCTGCTTTTGCGCCTCGATGGGCACCGGGCCGCGGGCGGCGGCCGGCTTCGACCTCGCGCTGACCGAGCTTCTCGGCGACGGTGATCACCGCTTCCTCGCGGAGGCGGGCAGCGATCGCGGCGCGCAAGTCTTGCGCGAGGTGGCCGCTCGTCCCGCCGCTGCCCGGGACACCAGTGCCGCCACCGCCGCCACCGAGAACGCCGTCGCGTCCATGGGGCGCGTCATGCCCGAGCTTGACCTGCGGGAACTGCTGAGCGGCAACTACGACCATCCCCGCTGGAACGACGTCGCGGCGCGCTGCCTGAGCTGCGGGAACTGCACGATGGTCTGCCCGACCTGCTTCTGCTTCAGTGTCGAGGACGTCTCTGGCCTGGCCAGTGAGGGCTGGCCGGCGGGGTCGGGGGGAGAAACGGCGGCCGGCGAGGCCGAGCGGCACCGCTCCTGGGACTCCTGCTTCACGCTGGACCACTCGTACCTGCATGGCGGCCCGGTCCGGGTCTCGGGCCGCTCCCGCTACCGGCAGTGGATGACGCACAAGCTCGGGACCTGGATCGACCAGTTCGGCACCTCCGGCTGCGTGGGGTGCGGCCGGTGCATCACCTGGTGCCCGACGGGAATCGACATCACGGAGGAGGTCGCGGCCATTGCGTCACGATCTTGAGCCGCTGCTGCGCGGCCATGAGTTCTTCGCCGGGCTTGCCCCCGCGTACCTGTCGCTGCTTGCCGGGTGCGCCTCGAACGAGGTCTGCCCAGCGGATTCCTTCCTGTTCCGCGAGGGCGAGCCGGCGCAGACGTTCTACCTCATCAGGGAGGGCAAGCTCGCGCTGGAGATCGCCGCGCCCGGCCGGGGCGCCCTCGTCGTGCAGACGCTCGGCGAGGGTGAGGTGGCGGGGTTCTCCTGGCTGATCGAGCCGCATCGCTGGGAGTTCGACGGGCGGGCCGTCGAGCGGGTCCGTGCCGTCCGGATGGACGGGGCGTGCCTGCGCGGCAAGTGCGCGCAGGACCCGCGCCTCGGCTACGACCTCATGCGCCGGTTCGCCGCCTTGACCACGAACCGCTTGCAGGCGACCCGGCTGCAGTTGCTGGACGTGTACGGCCATGCGCACGATTGACGACGCGGCCGGCCGCGCGCGGCTCGGCCGCCCCCCATGCGCCAGGCACTCAGGCACCCTGGATCGAAGCGGAGCGCTGGCACGTGACCGATGTCCGCCACGAGACATCCGACGTGGTGACGCTCGGGCGCACACCGCCCCGGCCGTTCGGTTTCCTGCCCGGCCAGTTCACCATGCTGTCCCTGCCGGGCATCGGCGAGGTTCCCATCTCGATCAGCGGGGATCCCGCCAGCACTGGATACACGGTGCAGACGATCCGCGATGTCGGCCCCGTGACGCACGCGTTGTGCACGCTGCGGCCCGGCCAGCAGGTCGGGGTCCGCGGCCCGTACGGCACCTCGTGGCCGGTGGATGCCGCCGAGGGCGGGGACCTGGTGATCGTCGCCGGCGGCATCGGGCTGCCGCCGCTGCGCCCCGCGCTGTACCAGGCGCTTAGCCGGCGGGACAGCTTCGGCCGCCTCATCCTGCTGTACGGTGCCCGCACCCCCGCCGACCTGCTGTTCACCGACGAGCTCGCCGCCTGGCGGGCCCAGCTCGGCCTAGACGTGGGTATCACCGTGGACGCGGCGGACCGGGACTGGCGCGGCGACGTCGGCGTCGTCCCCGACCTGGTCAAGCGGGCACCGCTGGATCCGCCGAGCACGACCGCTTTCATGGTCGGCCCGGAGATCATGATGCGGTTCACCGTGCGCGCGCTGCTCGCGGCCGGGGTCCCGGCGAGCCGGATCTACATGTCCATGGAGCGGAACATGCAGTGCGCGGTGGCGATGTGCGGACACTGCCAGCTCGGGCCGTTCCTCCTCTGCCGAGACGGTCCGGTCTTCGGCTACCGGGCGCTTGCCCCCTGGCTCGACATCCGGGAGGTGTGACGGTGACATCACCAGCGGCGACATCACAACCGGCGCCCAGGCTCGCGGTGTGGAAGTTCGCCTCCTGCGACGGCTGCCAGCTAACGCTGCTCAACTGCGAGGACGAGCTGCTCACCATCGCCGGAGCGGTGCACATCGCGTCGTTCACCGAGGCATCGAGCCAGGTCGACCCGGGTCCCGTATGACCTGTCGCTGGTGGAGGGATCGATCACCACCAAGCGAAGACGCGCAGCGCATCAGGCGGGTCCGTTCCGCGTCCCGGTTCCTGGTGACGATCGGCGCCTGCGCCACCGCCGGCGGCATCCAGGCGCTGCGGAACTTCGGCGACGACCTTGCCCCCGTCGTGTACGCGCGCCCGGACTACATCCGGTCGCTGCGCACCTCCACCGCCATCGCCGACCACGTGAACGTCGACTTCGAGCTGCGCGGCTGCCCGATCGACCGGCGCCAGCTGCTTGAGGTGATCGCGGCCTTCCTCGCCGGGCGCAGGCCGAACGTCCGCGCGCACAGCGTCTGCGTCGAGTGCAAGCGGGCCGGGCACGTGTGCGTGATGGTGGCGCACGGCACGCCGTGCCTCGGGCCGGTCACCCAGGCCGGCTGCGGCGCGCTGTGCCCGTCGGTCAACCGCGGCTGCTACGGCTGCTTCGGCCCGATGGAAACGCCGAACACCGCCGCCCTGTCGAGCGCCTGGCGGCAGCTGGGCGCGGGCGGCCCCGCCCTGGCCGCGGACGTTCCGCACGTTCAACGCCGCGGCCGGAGCCATTCCGCGCCGCGGCCGAGGAAGCCGAGGAAGAGGGAGGCGGCACGGCATGACGGACGGTAGCGCGCGCAGCGGGAACATCAGCGTGCCCGTCCTGGCCCGCGTCGAGGGCGAGGGCGGCCTGGAGATCGTCGTCAGCGACGGCCAGGTGACGCAGGCGCGGCTGGACATCTACGAGCCGCCCCGGTTCTTCGAGGCGCTGCTGCGCGGCCGCCAGTACACCGAGCCGCCCGACATCACCGCGCGGATATGCGGCATCTGCCCGGTCGCCTACCAGATGAGCGCCTGCCAGGCGATCGAAGACGCCTGCCAGGTCACCGTCAGCGAGGAGATACGCCAGCTGCGGAGGCTGCTGTACTGCGGCGAGTGGATCGAGAGCCACGCCCTGCACGTCTACCTGCTGCACGCACCCGACTTCCTCGGCTACGACAGCGGCATCCACCTGGCCCGCGACCATCCGGACATCGTCAGCCGCGGCCTGAGCATCAAGAAGGCAGGCAACCAGCTGATGGCGGCGGTCGGCGGCCGCTCGGTCCACCCGGTCAACGTCAAGGTCGGCGGCTTCTACCGCGCCCCCGCCCGTCGCCGACCTCACGCGGCTGGTCCCGCAGCTGGAGCAGGCCCGCCGCGACGCGAACGACACCCTCACCTGGGTGGCCGGCTTCGAGTTCCCCGAGTTCGACCGCGACTACGAGTTCGTCGCGCTGCGCCACCCGCACCAGTACCCGATCACCGAGGGGCGCATCGCGTCAAGCAACGGCCTGGACATCACGCCCGCCGACTACGACCAGCACTTCACCGAGTACCAGGTCGAGCACTCCACCGCGCTGCACTCGGTGCTTGACGGCAGGACCTACCTGACCGGCCCGATGGCCCGCTACAGCCTCAACTCCGCCACCCTGCCCGCCGGCATCCAGCAGGCAGCCAAGGCAGCAGGACTCGCCGGAACCTGCACCAACCCGTTCCGCAGCATCATCGTCCGCGCGGTGGAGCTGCTGTTCGCCTGCGACGAGGCGCTCCGCCTGATCGGCGGCTACCGGCCGCCGGACCCGCCCGCCATCGACGTCACGCCACGAGGAAACGCGACCGGATACGGCTGCACGGAGGCCCCGCGCGGCCTGCTCTACCACCGGTACGCCATCGCTGGCGACGGCACGATCACCGACGCGAAGATCGTCCCGCCGACCTCGCAGAACCAGAAGGCCATCGAGGCCGACCTGCGCGACTTCGCCGCCCCCAGGCTCGGCCTGGACCTCGATGCCCTGACCCGCGAGTGCGAGCAGGCGGTCCGCAACCACGACCCGTGCATCTCCTGCGCGACGCACTTCCTCGACGTGCGGCTGACGCACGAGGCGGAACGGCCGGCATGATCCTGGTCATCGGAATAGGCAATCGCGACCGCGGTGACGACGCGGCCGGCCTGGAGGTCGCCCGGCGGGTCCGCCAGGCCACCCGGCCAGGCGAGGTGACCGTCCGGGAACTGGCCGGCGACCAGCTCGCCCTGATCGACGAGTGGGCGGGCGCCACCGAGGTCTACGTGGTGGACGCGGTCCGCTCGGGCGGAACGCCGGGAACCGTGTACCGGTTCGACGCCGCGGACGCGCTCACCGGCCGGTTCCGGCACCGCGGCACCCACACGTTCAGCCTCGCCGACGTCATCGAGCTCGCCCGCGCCCTCGGCCGGCTGCCGCGGCACCTGGCCGGATACGGCATCGAAGGGGCCAGCTTCGCGATCGGCGACGGCCTGTCGAAGGAGGCGGCGGCAGCGGTGGACCAAGTAGTCGGCCTCCTGCTCAGCGACCTGAACGCGGGAGCCTGAACAATGTGCACGGGAACCACCGGCGTGATCACGAGCCTGCGCGATGACGACGGCGTCCTGATGGCGCTGGTCGACACCGGCACCGGCCAGGTCGTCCCCGCATGCCTGCTCACCTGCCCAGAAGCCCTCGTGGGCGACACCGTCCTCATCCACTGCGGCTACGTCCTCCAGGTCTTCGCCGCCGAGGGGGACGCGCGATGACCGAGACCCTGGCGCCGCGGCACACGGGCCCGCTGCTCTTCGCCCGGTATGCCATCCCTCCGAACGAACGAGGGCTTTGCGGGCCCGCGGACCCTGCCGCCTTGCGCGGTTACGCCACGGCGGCAGCCAGACGGCCCTGACCTCGCCCGGCTCGCGGGCCAGTTCGCCGGCGCCTGGCCCTACCTGCAGCTGATCGCGGCGGCCAGCGGCCTCGCCGACCCGCTGGACACGAAGGTCGTGGAGGCCTACTGGGTCGGCAACAGCCTGCTGGACAACGTCCTGGTCACCGACCACGGCGATTTCCTCGACCAGCGGTTCCGCCGCCAGGCCGGGCAAGGCTGGCAGGCGATCGCCGCCGCGATCCCGGCCGGGGCGGTCCCGCACCACAGCTTCCACGTGTTCTGCGTGTACCCCTGGACCGGCCTGCTGCGCGCCGGGCGGGCCGAGCCGTCCCTGCAGGTCCTGGACAACTGCCGGATCAGCTGGGGCCGCGTGCTGACCACCGAGCCGCTCGTCGTCGCGCGCCGCCCGCTCACCTGGGACGGGCACGAGCTGGCCCTCGGCCCGCCAGCCCCCTGCCAGGCCGCCGCCGGCCTGGTCACGGGGCTGTGCCCCGGCGACTGGGTGAGCCTGCACTGGAATTGCGTCTGCGACCGGCTGTCGGTGCCCCAGTTGCGCGCCCTGCGCCGCTACAGCGCCCGCCACCTGCGCCTGGCCTCCGGCCTGGAAAACTGACCAGCAAGCACTGCTTGCGGTGGCTGTGGTTACGGTCACCCTGGGCGGCTCATGTCGTCCACCGGGGGCCGCCGTGGCCCGCCTCGCCGGGCACAAGGTCCCGGCGAGGCGGGGCGCATGGCCCTCAGGTGCGGGTCATGACGACCTTGATGGCGCCCGTGTCCGCGGCGCGCGAGAAGGTGTCATAGGCGCTGATGATGTCGTCGAGCGCGAAATGGTGCGTGACGAACCGCGTCGCGTCGACGTGCCGGGCGGCGACCAGCCGCAGCAAGGTGGGCGTGGAGTAGGTGTCGACCAGGCCGGTCGTGATCGTGATGTTCCGGATCCACAGCCGCTCCAGGTGGAGGGTGGCGGGCGCGCCGTGCACGCCGATGTTGGCCACCCGGCCGCCGGGACGCACCAGGTCGGCGCACAGCTCGAAGGTGGCCGGGGTTCCGACCGCCTCGATCGCGACGTCCGCGCCCAGGCCGTCGGTGAGCTCCCTGACGAGGGCCACCGCGTCGGAGCGCCCGTTGTTGACCGTCAGGTCCGCGCCGAAGCCCTTGGCTGCCTCTAGCCGCGCGTCCGCGAGGTCAATCGCCACGATGCGGCCGGGGGAGAACATGCGTGCCCCGAGGATGGCGGACAGGCCGATCGGGCCCGCGCCGACGATGGCGACGGTGTCGCCGGGGGCCACCCGGCCGTTGAGGACGCCGACCTCGTAGCTGGTGGGCAGGATGTCGGCGAGCATGAGGATCTCCTCATCGCTCACGCCGGCCGGGACCTTGTAGGTGGAGGTGTCGGCGAACGGCACGCGGACGTACTCCGCCTGGGTACCGTCGATCATGTACCCGAGGATCCAGCCGCCCCCGCCCAGGCACTGCCCGAAGTGGCCCTCCCGGCAGAACCGGCAGCGGCCGCAGGCCGACACGCACGACACGAAGACGCGGTCGCCGACGGCGACCGACTTGACGCCAGAGCCTGCCGACACGACGGTGCCGACCGCCTCGTGGCCGAGGATGCGCCCGCTCGCCACCTCGGGGGTATCGCCCTTGAGTATGTGCAGGTCAGTCCCGCAGATAGTCACGGTGTCGACCTGGACGATGGCGTCGGTGTCATCCTGGATCGCCGGGTCTGGGACGGTCTCCCAGCCCTTGGCACCGGGGCCGTGGTAGACGAGCGCCTTCATGGCATCCTCCTTGAGCATGAAGCGGCGACCTTGGCTGTAGCAGCCCCAGCCGCGACGGCAGGACTTGCCAGCCGCTCCTACTCGCCCAGGCTCACGGAGATTGCCTTTCCTGCTTAGGGTAAAACGTCATGAAATTACAGGACGACAGTCGCCTTGGATCCTGCCGGTGTCGGCAACCCTGTCGCTAACGCCGTCTGGTGACGAAGGGCCCGGTGGCCCAGAACCAACGGCCGTGGCGGCCGGTGACAGGCTCGTGGAGGCTGACTGTGGGACGTTCCGGCGTGCTGCGCCTGGCCATCAGGGCGGCGCTGTTCGCCGGGTACCGGGAGGTGGATTCGTGATGCGCGTGTTGTCCGATCTTGGTGAGCTGGGCCTGAACGCAGGCAAGAAAGCGCGGTTGCACAGGATCCTCTATCAGTTCGGCCTGCGGAACGGGACGGCGTTGTTCCTCCCCTACGACCAGGGACTCGAGCACGGCCCGCGGGACTTCTTCGCCAACCCCGCGGCCAGCGACCCGGCCTACATCGCCAGGCTCGCGCTCGAAGGCGGCTTCAACGGCATCGCCATGCAGATCGGCCTGGCGGAGAAGTTCTACTGGGACTACGCGGGCGAGGTGCCGCTGATCCTGAAGCTGAACGGGAAGACCGACATCCCGCCGGACGCCGAGGCGCTGTCGCCAGTGCAGGCGACCGTGGCGGACGCGGTGCGCCTCGGCGCGGACGCGGTCGGGTACACACTGTACGTCGGCACGCCGGCGGCCAGGGAAGATTTCGCCCAGTACCAGCAGGTCCGCGACGAGGCGCGGCGGCTGGGCATGCCGCTGATCGTCTGGGCCTACCCGCGCGGGTCGGCGATCGAGGCCAAGGGCGGCAAGGACTCCTTCTACGCCGTCGACTACGCGGCGCGTACCGCCAGCGAGCTTGGCGCCGACGTGGTGAAGGTGAACTTCCCGCACCAGGAGAAGCGAGCCGGCGTGCCGCGCGCCTACGACGCGGAGTTCTCGGCGCAGCAGGCCATCGACGCCGTGGTCCGGTCCGCCAACCGGACCCTGCTGCTGGTCTCCGGGGGAGAGCAGGCGGGTGATGAGGCCATGCTGGACAAGGCGCGGCGGTCGCTGGAGGCTGGCGCGACCGGGCTGATCTTCGGCCGCAACGTCTGGCAGCGCGAGCACGATCAGTCGCTCGCGTTCATCGCCCGGCTGCAGGAGATTCTCGCCAAGTACCCCCGGGGAGGCACGCAGCCCCGAGCCAGTGGCACGCCTCACGAAGGAAAGCTGTCGCGATGAAGACGATCGATGACATGGCCATCACGCGAACCGCAGGCCCGTGAAGGTCGGCCGGTTCTCGCCTGACGGGTAGGTAAGCCTGTCGCGCACCGCGACGACGCCCTCGACGTGCCGTGCCTCCTGAATGATGTCGCGCCCGACCATGGTGGTCTCCGGGGTGCCCTCGATGGTGACAATGCCGGCCTCGACGGTGACGGTGAACCGTGCCGGGTCGACGAGGAGGGTCTCCAGCAGGACCCGGTCGAGGATCTCGCGCCGGATGAGGGAGTCCGGGCGGGAGTACACGCTCAGCACGTCGGACCGGGAGACGATGCCGATGAGGCGGCCCTCCTCGTCGACCACCGGGAGCCTCTTCACCTTCTTCTCGTACATCAGCCGCGCGGCCTGCGTGACCAGGGCGAGCCGGCCGATGGTCACCGGCGGCCGGCTCATCAGGTCCTCGGCGGTGATCCCGGCGGCCTTGGCCTGCCCCCGGTGGTGCAGCACGCCGGCCACCCGCCCGCCTGAGCCGTATACCAGCGCCTCCTTGGCCAGCAGGTCTGCCTCGGAGACCACCCCGACGACCCGGTTATCGTCATCCAGCACCGGGAACGCGCTCACCCGGTGCTCGCGTAGGCTGATGGCTATGTCCTTGTAGGACGCGGCCTTCCTGACGGCCACCACGTGCGTGGTCATGACGTCCTTGACGGTTGCGCTCATCGCGATCGCCCCTTTCCCGGCCTTAATTCGAGTCGGCCCTCGCTTCGAGTCGGCCCTCGCTTCGAATCGGCACTGCATTGACCGACTCCATTTCACGCCGGATGGAGCCGGTCCTCCATGGGCGAACGACCCGCATGCCTGAGGGCTAAAGGCCTGCTGCGCCGAAAGGCCCTCACGCTGTCGGCTAAGGCCCCTGTCCAGGGCTCTTCGCCCGCCGCACACTGAGCTAGCCAACGGTTGCAGGCCCCGACCCGCCTCCCATCCCGCATCGGCAGCGGAGATCAGCTGCTGACCTGGATGCATGCTGGCAGGCACGTGAACGTGCCCAGCAGCGGCGCGTGGCCCGCAACGGAAAGAAGGATCGCATGCATCACATCATCCGGTGCCTGTCGGCAGTGGGCGCGGCCCTGGTCGCGGCGGCCGGACTGAGCCTCGCCACGTCAGCCACAGCCGGCGCAAGCGTCAACGGGCACGTCACCTACACGACCACCACGGCCGGGTACCAGGTCCGCAGCGCCACGGACTTCAACGACGTGCGCGCAACCGTGACCTTCCCCTTCATCACCGGTGCCACCAGCCAGGTCAACCTCCTGCTGCAGCACGCCCCCGGTGCCGGCCCGACCGCCATGCTGAGCCTCGTCTACAACGGCGGGCGCAGCAACGAGTGGACGCTGAAGTGGGGATACAGCGCGACCAGCGCGACGCCGGCCCTGCAGGTCGTCACCCCCCTGGTCGAGGTGACCAACAACCCGACCTACGTGGAGATCTACTACAGCACGGGATCCCGCCAGATCGTCTTCCTCACGGGAACCGAGAGCCACAGCGTCGTCGTGCACCGCGTGACCGGCGTGCGCGGCCAGTTCTCGGCACCCGCCGTCGAGGTGGCCAGCCTCTACCAGAAGGCCAGCACCCTGCCCGTCAGCGCCCAGCAGGCTGCCTTCACCCGGGTCGGGGTCACCCAGCTGCTGAGCCCGGGCAACCCCTCGTCGCCAACCAGGCGGCTCACGCTCAGGGCGGTCAGCCTTGACACGATCAAGGCGACGGTGTCCGGTAAGCCGCCGACGTCCGCCAACCCGCTGACCCTCGTGCCGTACCCGCCAGGCACAGGATCCGCCTTCCAGGTCGTGGCCGTGGACTAACCCAGGCCCAGGACGCGGGTTCCCCGCATGGCGGGGAGCCCGCGTCCTGCCCGTCACCACGGGGCGCCATTGGCGCCGCGCAGCGCGCGGACGTAGCCCGCGCGTTCGTAGGCAGCCTGATCGGTGTCGGCGGGCACGGCGAGCAGTCCGCGCAGGTCGCTGACCGAGGTGTATCCCTTGCGGGCCATCCATTGCGACAAGCCGTCGAGCAGGACGGCGGCGTGCTGGGGCCCGTGCCGGATCAGCGCGGACGCGGTCATCACGACGTCGGCCCCTGCCAGCAGGTACTTGACGACGTCGGCCGGTCCCTCGACGCCGCTGGTCGCCGCGAGTGAGGCACGGACCTGCCTGCGCAGCAGCGAGATCCAGGTGCGCGGCAGCCTGGCCTCGGCCGGGCTGGACAGCTCCACGCCGGGCAGCACGGCGAGGGTCTCGGGGTCGATGTCGGGCTGGAGGAACCTGTTGAAGAGGACCAGGCCGTCCGCGCCGGCCTCGTCCAGCCGCAGCGCGATCTCGCCGGGAGAGCTGAACTGCGGGCCGAGCTTGACCGCCACCGGCACGGTCACCACGTCCTTGACCTGGCGCAGGATGTCGACGTGCCGTTGCTCGACTTCGCGGCCAGTCATGCGCGGGTCACCGGCTATGTAGTAGATGTTCAGCTCGATCGCCGCGGCGCCCGCGTCCTGGATCGCCCGCGCGTAGCTGGTCCAGCCGCTGCGCGTCACGCCGTTGAGGCTGCCGATCACCGGGATGTCCACGGCCGCGGCCGCGCGCTCGAGCAGGCTCAGGTAGCGGCGCGGGCCGGTGTCGGTGTCCGCTCCGGCGGGGAAGTAGGACAGTGACTCGGCGAAGCTGTCAGCGCCGGCGTCGGCGAGCCGCGCGTTCCGCTCCGCTTCCTGGCGCAGCTGCTCCTCGAACAGGGAGAACAGCACGACCGCGCCGACCCCGGCGTCGGCTAGCCGGCGGATGCCGTCGAGGGTGTTGGAGAGCGGGGACGCGGAGGCGACGAGCGGGTTCCGCAGCGCCAGGCCCAGGTAGCGGGTCGAGAGGTCCATCAGCGGTCCTTCCGCGCGTCCGCGGGGAACCGGTGCGCGCCGCGGGTGGCCATCTCCTCGTAGGTGTCCCAGCGCTGGTCGACCGCTTCCTGGGCCAGGATGCCCAGGCGTTCCGCCTCGGCCGGGTGGGTATTGGCCAGCGCGCGGTACCGCAGCTCCCGCTGGGTGTAGTCGGCGAGCGGGATGCGGGGCCTCGGCGAGTCGAGCAGGAACGGGTTGCCGCCGACCGCGCGCACCATCGGGTCGTAGCGCACCAGCGGCCAGTAGCCGCTGGCCACGGCGCGGTACTGCTGGCCCAGCCCGTCGCGCATCTCGATGCCGTGCGCGATGCAGTGGCTGTAGGCGATGATCAGCGACGGCCCGTCGTAGGCCTCCGCCTCGCGGAAGGCGCGCAGGGTCTGCTGCGGGTCGGCGCCCATCGCCACCCGGGCGACGTAGACGTAGCCGTAGGCGATCGCCTGCAGCGCGAGGTCCTTCTTCGGCATGGTCTTGCCGGCCGCGGCGAACTTGGCGACGGCGCCCAGCGGCGTCGCCTTCGATGACTGGCCGCCGGTGTTGGAGTAGACCTCGGTGTCGAGCACCAGCACGTTCACGTTGCGCCCGCTGGCCAGCACGTGGTCGAGCCCGCCGGAGCCGATGTCGTAGGCCCAGCCGTCGCCGCCGACGATCCACACGCTGCGCCGGAGCAGGTGATCGGCCACGCTGCGCAGGTCGGCGGCAGCGCCGTCCGGGCCATGGGCCGAGCCGTCCAGGCCGTCGAGCCGCCGCTTCAGCTCGGCGACCCGCTCGTGCTGCGCGCCCAGTTCCGACTCGGTGAGCTGCGGCGCGCCGAGGATGTCGTCGGCCAGGTCGGCGCCGACCGCCTCGCGCAGCTCGGCCAGGCGGTCGCGGGCCAGCTCGGCGTGCCGGTCGGCGGCCAGCCGGAACCCGAGGCCGAACTCGGCATTGTCCTCGAACAGGGAGTTCGACCAGGCCGGGCCGCGCCCGTCGGGACCGGTCGTCCACGGCGTGGTGGGCAGGTTCCCGCCGTAGATCGAGGAGCAGCCGGTCGCGTTGGCGACCATCAGCCGGTCGCCGAACAGCTGCGACAGCAGCTTGACGTACGGTGTCTCGCCGCAGCCCGCGCAGGCGCCGGAGAACTCGAAGAGCGGCTGCAGGAACTGCGTGCCGCGCACGGTGCCGAAGTCCACCCGGGACCGGTCGGCCACCGGCAGCGTCTCGAAGAACGCGATGTTCTCCCGCTCCGCGGCCACCAGCGGCTCCCGGGGCGCGAGGTTGATCGCCTTGCGCGCCGGGTCCTGCGGCGCCCCGACCGGGCAGGCCTGCACGCACAGCTCGCAGCCGGTGCAGTCCTCCACGTACACCTGCAGCGTGAAGCGGGTGTCCGGGAGCCCGCGGGCATCCAGCGGAGCCGACTGGAAGGCCGGGGGCGCCCCGGCCAGCAGCGACTCGTCGTAATAGGTGGACCTGATCACGCTGTGCGGGCACACGAAGCTGCAGTTACCGCACTGGATGCACAGGTCCGGGTCCCATTCCGCGACCAGCTCGGAGATGTTGCGCTTCTCGTACGCCGCGGTGCCGCTCGGGTAGGTGCCGTCCACGGGCAGCGCGCTGACCGGCAGGTCGTCGCCGCGGCCGGCCATCATCGCGGCGGTGACGGTGCGGACGAACTCCGGCGCGCTGGCGGGCACCACCGCCGGCAGTTCCCGGGCGGAGGTCACCGCGGGCGGCACCTCGATCCGGTGCAGCCCCTCCAGCGCGCGGTCGACGGCGGCGTGGTTCCGCGCGACCACCTCGGCCCCGCGGCGGCCGTAGGTCTTGGTGATCGCCGACTTGATCTTGGCGATCGCCTCCTCGCGGGGCAGCACCCCCGAGATGGCGAAGAAGCAGGTCTGCAGCACGGTGTTCGTCCGCCCGGCCAGGCCGGCGTCGCGGGCGATCCGGCCGGCGTCGATCGCGTACACCTCGATCCGCTTGGCGAGGATCTTCTCCTGGACCGGGCGGGGCAGCGCGTCCCACACCTCGTCCGGCGGGTGCGCGCAGTTCAGCAGCAGCGTCGCTCCGGGTGCCGCCAGGCCGAGCACGTCGACCCGGTCCAGCAGCCCGAAGTGGTGGCAGCCGACGAAGCTGGCCTGCTGCACCAGGTAGGGCGCGCGGATCGGCGTCGGTCCGAAGCGCAGGTGCGAGACGGTCTGCGAGCCTGACTTCTTCGAGTCGTAGACGAAGTACCCCTGCGCGTTCAGGTTCTCCTCGGCGCCGAGGATCTTGATCGTGTTCTTGTTCGCGCCGACGGTCCCGTCCGAGCCGAGGCCGAAGAAGACCGCGCGGACCGTGCCGGGCGGCTCGATGTCCAGCGACGCGTCATACGGCAGGCTCAGGCCGGACACGTCGTCGATGATGCCGATCGTGAACCGGCGCCGCGGCTGCTCGCGGGCCAGTTCCGCGAACACCCCGGCGACCATGCCGGGGGTGAGCTCCTTGGAGGACAGGCCGTACCGCCCGCCGGTCACCAGCGGGCAGGACCGCGCGCTCGCCGCCGGCGTGCGCCTCGGCCAGCGCGGCGATCACGTCGAGGAAGAGCGGCTCGCCGCTGGAGCCCGGCTCCTTGGTGCGGTCGAGCACCGCGACCCGGGCCGCGCTCGCGGGCAGCGCGTCCAGCAGCTCGCGGGCCGGGAACGGCCGGTACAGCCGGACCTGCGCCACGCCGACCCGCTCGCCCCGCGCGCACAGGTGGGCCACCGTCTCGCCGACCGTCTGCGCGGCCGAGCCCATCACGACGATCACCCGCTCGGCCTGCGGGTGGCCGGTGTAGTCCACCGTCCGGTAGCGGCGGCCGGTCCGCCCGGCCAGGGCGTCCATCGCGTCCTGCACCGCGCCCGGGACAGCGGCGTAGAACGGGTTGACGGTCTCCCGCGCCTGGAAGTAGACGTCCGGGTTCTGCGCGGTGCCCCGGATGAACGGCTGCTCCGGTGACAGCGCCCGGGCGCGATGCGCGCGGACCAGTTCCTCGCGGCACGAGCGCCCGCAGGTCGTCGTCGGACAGCAGCTCGACCGTGTTCAGCTCGTGCGAGGTGCGGAACCCGTCGAAGAAGTGCACGAACGGCACCCGGGTGGCCAGCGTGGCGGCCTGCGCCACCAGCGCGAGGTCATGGGCCTCCTGCACGGACGCGGCGGCGAGCAGCGCGAAGCCGGTCTGCCGCACCGCCATCACGTCCGAGTGGTCGCCGAAGATCGACAGCCCCTGGGCGGCTATCGACCGGGCCGCGACGTGCAGCACGGCCGGAGTCAGCTCGCCGGCGATCTTGTACATGTTCGGGATCATCAGCAGCAGGCCCTGCGAGGCGGTGAAGGTCGTGGCCAGCGCCCCGCTCTGCAGCGCGCCGTGCAGCGCGCCCGCCGCCCCGCCCTCGCTCTGCATCTCGACGACGGCGGGCACGGTGCCCCACACGTTGGGCCGGCCCTGGCTGGACCACTCGTCCGCGAGCTCGGCCATCGGGGACGACGGCGTGATCGGGTAGATGCAGCAGACCTCGTTCAGCCGGTAGGCGACCGATGCCGCGGCCTCGTTGCCGTCGATCGTGGCGCGCGTCATCCGCTCTCCTCCGGGACCATCTCGATCGAGTGCACCGGGCACTGCTCGTAGCACGCGCCGCAGCCGGTGCACCGGTCGTAGTCAATCTCATAGCGGTGCCCGGGACCCAGCTTGATCACCGCGTCCTCCGGGCACGCCCCCAGGCAGCCGTCGCACTCGCAGCAGTTGCCGCACGACAGGCAGCGGCCCGCCTCGTACGTCGCCTCCCGCTCGGTCAGGCCGCCGAGTACCTCCCCGAAGCCCTCGACCCGCTCCTGCGGCGCGACTTGCGGCTGCTGCCGGCGGGCGGCATCGCCGAAGTACCACAAGTTCAGGTCGTCGAACGTGACCCCGTCATGCTTGGGCGCCTGTGCCGCCGCGGCGCCGCGCAGCCAGGCGTCGATGTTGCGGGCCGCCTTCTTGCCGTGCCCGGTGCCTACCGTCACGGTGCGCTCGGCCGGCACCATGTCCCCGCCGGCGAACACGCCCGGGCAGCCGGTCATCATCGCCGCCGACACCTGCACGGTGCCGTCCCGCGCGAACTCCACGCCGGGCACCTGGCGCAGGAACGCGGTGTCGGTGTCCTGGCCGAGCGCCAGGATGACGGTATCGGCGGCGAGCGTCTCGAACCGCCCGGTCGGCCGCGGGAACCCGCTGTCGTCCAGTTCCATGGCCTCGACGGTCAGCTCCGGGCCGTCGAACGCGGTGATCGTGCGCAGCCAGTTGATCCGCACGCCCTCCCGCTCGGCGTCCTCGGCTTCCTCGGCATGGGCCGGCATCTGCGCGCGGGTCCGCCGGTAGACGATGAGCGCGTCGTTCGCGCCCAGCCGGCGGGCCACCCGGGCGGCGTCCATCGCGGTGTTGCCGCCGCCGTAGACGGCGACGCGCCGGCCGATCACCGGCCGCTCTCCCGAGGCGACGCTGCGCAGGAACGACACCGCGTCCACGATGCGTCCCGCGTCCTTGGCCGGGATGTCGACCCGCTTGGACAAGTGCGCGCCGACCGCCACGAAGACCGCGTCGAAGCCGCCGTCACGCCGCTCGGCGTCCAGGTCCTCCACCCGGTGCCCGCAGCTGACGCGCACGCCCAGCGCGGCGATCCGGTCCAGCTCGCCGTCCAGGACGTCCCGTGGCATCCGGTAGGCCGGTATGCCGTACCGCATCATCCCGCCCGGCCGCTCGTCCCGCGTCCCTTATCTCCACCTCGTGCCCGAGCCGGGCCAGGTGGTAAGCGGCCGAAAGCCCGCTCGGCCCGGCCCCGATGACCAGCACCCGCTTGCCGCTTCGGGCCGGCGGCGGGTCAAACGACCACCCCCGCTCAAGCGCGAGATCGCCCAGGAACCGCTCGACGCCGTGAATCGAGACGGCGCTATCGAGGCTGGCGCGGTTGCAGACGCTCTCGCACGGGTGGTAGCAGACCCGGCCGTGGATCGCCGGCATCGGATTGTCGCTGACCAGCTGCCGCCAGGCCCGCTCATGGTCACCCGCCTGGGCGTGGGCCAGCCAGGCCTGAATGTTCTCCCCGGCCGGGCAGCCCGCGTTGCACGGCGGCAGCAAGTCGACATAGACCGGGCGCTGCTGGCGCACCGGGCCGGCCCGGGACCGCCCGTGCATCAGATCCGGCAACGGCGTCACGTCTCGTCGCTCTGGTCGCAGTGCCATGCCAGCCACGCTACGCCCGGAAGCCTATCCAGCGTCAGGGACCTTCGGCCCTCGCCTTTGCTTCCGCTCTCGGCATGAACGGCTGGATGACGAAGTCGTAGAAGTATCCTCCGGCGATGGCGCCGGCGGTCGGCGCGATGGTGGTGGTCCACCAGTCAGAGCGAGGGCCAGGGAAGGCCATGCCCTTCCAGCCAGTGAACCAGATGTAAAGCCGCGGTCCCAGGTCACGGGCCGCGTTCAGCGAGGCCATGCTGGCCGGGCCTCGATGACGACGATCATCGCGACCGCGAACGCGAGCACGAGCGGGAAGGCCCAGGAGATTGGCATGTTAATGCTGCGTATTTCGATCAGCACCAGGATGAAGATGACCAGCAGGAAGGTCGCCGCGACCTCGCCCGCCGCGCCCTGCCAGTTGCTGACCAGGTTCCACCCGTCCGGCACCTTCAGCTTCGCGGCCGTTGCCGCCGGGCCGATCCCGACCAGGGCCGGGTTCGGCGTGCTCGGCACGTAGATCATGGAGACGAGCTGGCTGCCCGGCGCGCCCTTAGCGAGGCCGAGGATGGCCAGCTTGCTGTTGATGACATTGTTGTACAGGGCGTCAAGAGAGGCGGCGGCGGTGAAGCCGCCGATGACCTGGAAGACGATGTACGGCGCCACGTGCTTCCAGGGGAACTTCCTGCGCAGTGCCATGACGAACGTCACGCCCGGGTTGAAGTGCGCCCCGGAGATCGTGGCGTTCGCCCACACCGCGAGGCCGACCGCCAGGCCCCAGGCCAGGCCGACAGTGACGATGTCGGGCGCGGCCCCGTACAGGATGCCGGCGAAGAGCACGCCGTCGCCGAACAAGACGATGAGGAAAACCCCGGCTGCCTCGCCAAGGTACTTGCCGATCCATCGAGGCTGGTCGGCGGGGCGGCCCTCGCGCCAGTGACTTATGTCGTATCCCATGCCTATAAGGGTGACGGTCCGTGCGGGTCGCCAGGCCCCTGATACTCGTCCTCCCAGGGACAGGGCCCGCTGACGAGCTGACCAAAGCCACCGCAGGGTGCGGGTGACGTAGGTCCCAGTTGTCTGGGGACGGTCAGCCATGATGGCGGCGCGGGCCGGCGCGGGATGCTCGCTGTCGTAAGGGAAACGGGAGGCCGGGCCGGGTGGCCCGGCCGGTAGTTAAGGGAGATGTCCCAGATGCGCCGCACGACTTTCGACAAGGTTATTGGCTGGACCGGGGCGTCCCTGGCGGTTGTGCTGCTCGCCGCTGGCGGGCTGCTGCTGTGGGGGTCGGCCTACATTCACAACACCGTCCAGGGCCAGCTCGCGGCCCAGCAGATCAGCTTCCCGCCGGCGGCGGCGTTCGCGCACCCCAAGGCCGGGACGGAGATCACCCCGTCGATGATCCCGAGCGTGTCGCAGTACGCGGGTCAGCAGCTGCTGACCGGGCAGCAGGCCGAGGCCTACGCTGACCACTTCATCGCGGTGCACATCGCCAGCATGACCGGCGGCAAGACCTACGCCCAGCTGTCGGCCCAGTCGCTGGCGCAGCCGGGCAACACCCAGCTGGCCGCACGGTGAACACCGTCTTCAAGGGCGAGACGCTGCGCTCGATGCTGCTGAACGCCTACGGCTGGTGGAAGGTCTCCCAGATCACCTACATCGTTTCCCTGGTGCTGTTCGGCCTCGGCACCGCCGCCGCCCTTGGCGGGGCCTTCGGGTTCGCCCGGGCGCGCCGCCAGCGCCCCGGCACGGTCGTCAGCAGCGCCCCGGCCGCCGAGCAGATCACGGAGGCCGGCCACGAGGCCAGCGCCGCCTCCTAAGGCAGGCACCCCTGACGGCCACGGCGGCCATCAGGACCCCGGCGAGCTTCCCGCAGCGCGCCACCGGCGGGAGCGGGAAGCTCGCGCAACGCACCACCCCAGGACGCCCGCCGAAGCGGCGCCGGCGGGCACGACGGGTGCGGTGGCAGGCCACAGGCCAGCCACCGCACCCGCCCATTTCCTGTATCCCTTACTGGGTGGCAAGCGACGTCGGCCCGGGTTGCGCAGCCACCGCGATCACCTGATGGCAGCATCCGGCAGATCCAGGCCCTGGAGCACGGCTAAAGAGGGTCGCCGATCGTTGCCCGGGTTACATGGCAGGGCGGGCAGTCCAGGTGAGGCAGGTGCCGCCGCTGGCGGGGGCGGTGATCTTGAGGGTGCCGCCGTTGCGCTCGGCGCGGCGGCGCATGCTGGCCAGGCCGCTGGATCGGCCGGGAGTGCCGATGCCGCGGCCGTTGTCGGTGATGTCGAGCGTGATCAGCCCGTCCTGGCGTGCCAGGGAGATGCTGACAGCGGTGCTTCGGGCGTGGCGGGCGCAGTTGGACAGGGCCTCGCGGGTGACGGCCAAGATGTCGTGTGCCAGGGCCTCGCCCGGGTCCGGGCCGGGCGGCCCGGCGAGGCTGATGCTGGCGGTGAAGCCGAGCTGCGCGGCGTGCTCCTCGATGACCTCCATCAGCCGGGCGTGCAGGCCGGCAGCGGCCTGGCGGGGCTGCCGGAGCCCGAAGATGCTGGTGCGGATCTTCTTGATGACGCCGTCGAGGATGTCGGCATAGCCGTTGACCCGCTCTGCGGTGGCAGGGTCGCTGCGGGCGGCGTGGCCCTGCATGCGCATGCCGAGGGCGAACAGTTCCTGGATGACATGGTCGTGCAGGTCGCCCGCGATGCGGTCATGGTCTTCCGCCTGTGCCAGCATGACCTGGTCGGCGCGGGCCCGGGCGAGTTCCATGGCCACGGCGGCGTGACCGGCGAAGCTGGCGGCCATGCCCAGGTCCGACGCGGTGAGTCCCGGGCGTGCGGCCAGCCGCCCTAGCAGCAGCGCGCCGAGGACCCGCTCGCCTGCCGACAGCGGGACGACGATCAGCGGGCCTATCGCGGCGCCGAGCGCGGTGGCCGCCGCCCGGAGGCGGTCGCCGGTGACCAGGGCTGGCTTGCCGCCGCGGATCGCCTGCCCGGCCAGCGACCCGGCGAGCGGCACTGTGCGGTTCATCAGTCCCGCGGCTAGCGGGCCGGCGGCGGCTGTCACGATCACCTGGTCCGGTTCACCGGGTACGGCCAGGACGGCGAAGTCCGCGTCGGCTGCGGCCGCGGCGTGCCCGGTGATCAGGGCGTGCGGCCGTTCCTGGCCCTCGGCCAGCAGCAGCGGCGTGAGCTGGGCGGAGGCGTCGAGCCAGCGGCGGCGCTGCTCGGACTCGGCGTACCGCCGGGCGTTGGCGATCGCCGCGCCGGCGGCTGCGGCGAGCGCGATCGCCAGCTCCTCATCGTCGGCGGTGAACTCGCCGCCCGCGGTGCGCTCGGTGAGGTACAGGTTGCCGAAGACCTCCTCCCCGATGCGGACCGGGACGCCGAGGAAGCTGCCCATCGGCGGATGCCCCGGCGGGAATCCGGCCGCCGCGGGATGGGCGCTGAGGCTGGCGAGCCGGATCGGGACCGGCTCGCTGGTCAGCAGGCCCAGGATCCCGCGGCCGCGGGGCAGGTCGCCGATCGCCGCCACCAGGGCGTCGTCCATGCCGTCGTGCACGAACTGCTCCAGCTCCCCGCCGCGGCCGAGGACGCCGAGTGCCGCGTACCGGGCGCCGAGAAGGTCCCGGGCAGCGCCGACGATCTGCCGCAGCACCACCGGCAGGCTCAGGTCGCCGGCGACCAGGGCGTTGGCGCGCAGCAGCCCGCGCAGCCTCCCCTGCGCGGCTAGCACGTCACTGGCCCGGTCCACCAGCTGCACCAGCAGCTCATCCAGCTCTAGCCGGGGCATGTCAGGAAAGCCCAGCCCGCCGGCCGCGCCCGCGGCGCTCGCCCCGCCCGGCGCCATGGTGTACTCACCTGCCGGGGCGGTCATCACTGCCCCCTCGGGGGCGGGACTGGCCATGCCCGGCGGCAGTGCTCAGGGGAAGACCGTTCCAGGACGGAGGCACCGGGCTGGCCTTGTACCGGCCAGGAAGACTAACCTGCTCACCCATAAGTTCTCCTGCCGTCGTCTGAAACAAGCGGCGGGAGAGCGCAGGGTCCGGACTAGCCAGGCCGCTTATGCCAGTTAACGCCGGTTACTGCTCCGGCGCAACGACGGGAGCCCGGAAGAACGTGCTTTCGGCTGACGGCGAAGTCCCACGTAGCGGCCCTGTTCAGTCCCGGCCAGGCGCGGGGTGCCGCGTGGCTCCCCGCCTGCGGCCCCTCATCCGGTCGGGAATTTCTTGTACCGGCGCAGGAGGAGGCGGCGAAGCTCGTCGGCTCCCCAGATGATGAAGGGGAACGGGGCGACGGTGGCGCGGCCGTGACCGGCACGTCGAGGTCGCCACGGTGAACCCGGGTGACCAGGGCCAGGACCTCCTCGGGCGCGCCCTTGGTATTCACCACCAGGCGCCCGTCCTGGTCATCGACGGTGGTCATCAGCTTCAGCCGGGGGTCGAAGCGGAACAGCTGGCGGCGGCGCGCTTGCCGGCCGGCCAGCGCGACGTCCACGCCGCAGCCGGCGGCCAGGTCGAGCAGCGCGAGCTCGGTGGGGTCCCCGGCCGGCTTCCCGCCGGGGCCGTGCGGGTCGGCGTTGTTGCACGCGGCCACGCCCTGGGCGAGCAGGCAGGGCTTCCCGCCGGCGCCGTCGCCCGCCGGGGCGCGGGCGGGCTGGGCGGCGGCCCGGTACCTGGCACGCTGGCCTCGCCGTCGGGGGTCCATACGGTGGTGACGCGCATCCGGTTCTCCGTCAGGGTGCCGGTCTTGTCGGTGCAGATGACCGAGGTGGACCCGAGGGTCTCCACCGCCGACAGCCGCTTGACGAGGGCACCGCGGCGGGCCATCTCGCGCACGCCGACGGCGAGCGCGAGGGTGATCGTGGGCAGCAGCCCTTCCGGGACGTTGGCGACCAGCAGCCCGATCGCGAAGCTCGCGGCGGCGGCCACGCCCAGCCCGGCGGCCAGGCCGATCGGCAGGAACGCGATCCCCGCCCCGACGGCGACGAACGCGATCAGCATGGTGGCCCGCTTGACCTGGTGCTCCAGCGGGCTGTCGCTGCGCCCGGCCCGCTGGCTCAAAGCGGCGATCCGGCCGAGCTCGGTGTGCATCCCCGTGGCGGTCACCAGGGCCTGCGCCTCGCCGCCGGTGCAGGCGGTGCCGCTGAAGATCACGTCAGCTGCCTGCAGCAGCGGCACGCCGACATCGGCCGGGCCCGCGGAGCGGGTCACCGGCACTGACTCGCCGGTGAGCGTCGACATGTCCACCTCGAGGGTGCCGGTCATCAGGCGGGCGTCCGCGCAGACGCTCTCGCCTTCCTCGACCAGCAGGACATCGCCGGGCACCAGCAGCCGCGCCCCGATCTCCTGGCGGGTGCCGTCGCGCAGCACCCTGGCATGCTCGGGAAGGAACGCCGCGAGGGCCTCAACGGCCCGTTCTGCCTGCATCTCCTGCGCGAACGCGAAGCCGGCGTTCAGCAAGATCACCGCCGCGATCGCGATCGCCAGCCGAGGTGTCCCGCTAACCCAGGCCAGCACGGCGGCCACCGCGAGCAGGACCGCCAGCGGCTGGGTGAACTGCGCGGCAAGCTCGCCCGGCCAGCGCCGCCCCCCACGCCGGGCCAGCTCGTTCGGCCCGTACACCTCCAGCCGGCGTGCCGCCTCACGGCCCGACAGGCCCCCAGGCACGGCCCGCAGGTCCCGGAACAGCTGGGCCATCGGCTCAAGCGGGTCAGCGGGCCGGTCAGGAACGCCGGCACCTGCTGCGGCGCCCCGCCCGGTGCCGGCGGTGCCCGGAGTTCCCGGTCCGTGCCCATCAGGGGCGGCTTCCGGTCCCGCCGTGAGTCCTCGATCTGTCCCGTCCACGCGGTCCTCCTCGTCGGCTTGTACGCGGGGTCGCGTTCGATGGGGCAGGTCATTCAGCGCCGCCCGCGGCCCCGGCCCAGTTGGCTGCCGGCCCAGTTGGCTGCCGGCCACGATGATCACCCAGGTTTCACACTGGCCGATCTCCGCCAACCCGACGGATTCCGTCTCTCTTCAACTGCACGTCGACCGCAGCCGCCTGGCCAGGGTCCTAAGTCCTTACGGCAGGTGGCGAAGGCACCGGCCCGGCTCCGGCGCAAGATAAGGGCGGCCGGAAGTACATGGCTGGGGCTAACGGCGAGAAGCAGGGCCCGCCGGGGCCCTGCTTCTCGCTTCCTTTCTGGTTCTCTGGTCCTGCCGGGCGCGCGGGCGCGGCCGGGGCCAGGCGCTATGCGGCCTGGGTAACCCCGACTGGTGCTGGCGCCGGGACATGCGCCGTGCCTGGGGCCGCGAGCCCGGGGCTGGCGGCGGCCTTCTCGCGGGCGAGGAAGCCGCCGAGCTCCTCGATGGTGCTCATCAGCGGGGCGGGGAACACCACGGTCGTGTTCTTGTCGACGCCGATCTCGACCAGGCTCTGCAGGTTCCGCAGCTGCAGCGCCAGCGGGTGGGCCATCATCATGTCAGAGGCCTCGCCCAGCGCGGCGGCGGCCAGCGCCTCGCCCTCGGCGTTGATGATCTTGGCCCTCTTCTCCCGCTCGGCCTCGGCCTGCCTGGCCATGGCGCGCTTCATGCTGTCGGGTAGCTGGATGTCCTTCAGCTCCACCAGGGTCACCTCCACGCCCCACTCGACGGTGGTGACGTCCAGGATCTGGCGGATGTCCAGGTTGATCTGGTCGGTCTCCGATAGCGTCTGGTCCAGGGAGTGCTGGCCCACGACCTTCCGCAGCGTGGTCTGCGCGATCTGGTCGATCGCGGCGCGGACGTTCTCGATCGCGACGACTGACTTGACGGCGTCGGTCACCCGGAAGTAGGCAACCGCGGACACGTCGACGCTGACGTTGTCGCGGGTGATGATGCCCTGGGACTGGATCGGCATCGTGACGATCCGCAGCGACACCCGGTGCAGCACGTCAACGAACGGGATGATCACCCGCAGCCCTGGGCTCCGCGGCCCCCGCACCCGGCCGAACCGGAACAGTACCCCCCGCTCGTACTGCCTGATTACTTTCAGCGCCATCGCCAGCCCGATCAGGACCAGCACCGCAACGATCACAAGAACGATGATCAGCGCTTTCACGGCAGACCTCCTTCGGTCGCAGGCAGCCACGCCCGTCTCGGCCGCGCCTGACGACGCCGATCCGGTCCAAGACTGCCAACGCCCACGATCCTGCCTGGCCGGCTGGGCCGACAGGGACACTAGTCCCGCAAGGGGCCCGCTATCGGGCCAGGATCCTCATCCGTGCGACAGGCGCCCAACGCCGTCCCGCTCTGCTACGCATTCCGGTCGGGCCGCGCGACCTGGCTGCCGGCCCCGGCCCGGCTGACCAGAGCAGCGGGGTGAGGTGAACGACGCAGCGCGTGCCCCTGCTCGGCTCGGTGAGCACTGGGCGGGCGGCCATGGGCCTTGCTACCAAGGGTCCTTTGGCCCTGTCCCCGCTGCACTGCGGGACGGGACGCTGGGCAGTTGAAGGCAGCATCACGAAGGGGCGGCCGCCGGGCGCGCCGCCAGACGGGAGACGGCAATCATGACGGCGTTCGATGTGACCAGCTTGTCCGCGCTGGAGATCCTGGACTCGCGGGGACGGCCCACGCTGGCCGTGACGGTTACGCTGGCCGACGGGACCACGGCCAGGGCCGGGGTACCCTCCGGCGCGTCCACCGGATCCCGCGAGGCGGTGGAGCTCCGCGACGGCGACAAGGCGCGGTACGAGGGCAGGGGGGTGCTGACGGCCGCGGCCAACGTGAACGGCGAGATCGCCGAGCTGCTGCGCGGCCGCACCTGGGGCTCGCTGGCCGAGGCCGACCAGGCGATGATCAGCCTGGACGGCACCCCGAACAAGGGCAGGCTCGGCGCCAACGCCACCGTCGGCACCTCGATGGCGCTGGCCAGGGCGCTGGCCGCGTCCGCGAAGGTACCGCTGTGGCGGTGGCTCGCCCCGGACGGCGTCGCCCCGTCGCTTCCTGTGCCGCATTTCAACGTGCTCAACGGCGGCGTGCACGCCCCGAACGAGCTGGACTTCCAGGAGTTCATGATCGCCCCGCTCGGCGCCCCGTCGATGGCCGAGGCGGTGCGCGCGGGCGCCGAGGTCTACGCCGCGCTGCGCCGCGCGCTGGCCAGCCGCAAGCTGTCGACCGGGCTGGGCGACGAGGGCGGCTTCGCCCCCGAGATCAGCGAGCCGGAAGAGGTGCTGCGGCTCCTGGTCCAGGCGATCAGCGACGCCGGGTACACGCCCGGCCGCGCGGGCGTGTCCATCGCGCTGGACCTGGCCGCCTCGGAGTTCCGCCAGCCCGACGGCCGCTACAAGGTCGCCGGCGACCTGCTGGACAGCGGCCAGCTGATCGATCGCCTCGCCGCCATCACCGGGCAGTTCCCGGTGCACCTGATCGAGGACGGGCTCGGCGAGGACGACGACGAGGGCTGGATCGCGCTCACCGCACGGCTCGGCGGGGAGGTCGAGCTCGTCGGCGACGACATCTTCTGCACCAACCCGGCGATCATCACCGGCGCCATCGAACGCAGGCATCGCCAACGCCTCGCTGATCAAGCTCAACCAGATCGGCACCGTCACCGAGACCCTCGAGGCCATGGCGGATCTGCCGCCGGGCCGGGTACCGGCAGTTCGTCTCGCACCGCTCCGGTGAGACCGAGGACAGCTTCATCGCCGACCTCGCCGTCGGCACCGGCTGCGGGCACCTCAAGTCCGGCGCCCCGGCCCGCGGCGAGCGGACCGCCAAGTACAACCGGCTGCTCGAGATCGCCGCCACCGAACCCGGACTCCGCTACGGCATGAGCTGACCTGCTGACGCCGGAACTCGTGCTGTCCTTTCTCCAGCTGGCGGCCGTGAGGTCATGGCTGCCACTACTCCCCTTGCCTCGGGGCCAACGTCCCGTCCTGCTGCCCGAACGCCCCTTCCGGCAGCACTTCGCGCGCGCCTAGCGTCAGCACGGATCCGGTGAAGCAGAGGAGGACGGATGCGCTCACCACACGCGCTGCCCGGTCGTCATCATCCCCGCGGAAGACCGCCGCTGGCAGTCCAGGGCGTGACAGTTTCGAGCACGTCAGAACCCGGCCGGCCACGGCTGCGCGGCTGGATCCACGCTTTCGCGGCGCCTGCCGTCCTCGCCGCTGGCATCGTCGTCACGTGCCGCGCGCCGACGACGCGAGCCGCGATGGCCGCAGGCGTCTTCGCGGCCACCGCGACCTGGCTGTTCACCGTCAGCGCCGTCTACCACGTAGGCGCGTGGTCGCCGCGTGCGCGGGTGATCCTGCGCAGGGCCGATCACGCCGACATCCTGTTCCTTATCGCCGGCACCTACACGCCGCTGGCGGTCCTGGCCCTCGGCGGCGATACCCGGATCGCCATCCTCACCGTGGTGTGGGCCGGCGCCGCCCTCAGCGCCGTGTTCAATACCGCCTGGACCGGCGCGCCGCGGTGGGTGTACGTCCCGGTGTACCTGGGCGTCGGGTGGGTGGCGGTACTCGCGCTTCCGCAGCTACTGCGCGGCGCCGGTCTGACCGCCCTGGTCCTCATAGTGGTCGGCGGTGTCCTGTACTCGCTGGGCGGCATCGCCTACGGGCTGCAGGCGCCCGGACCCGTGGCCACGGTGGTTCGGATTTCACGAGGTCTTCCACGCCTGCACCGTCGCGGCATTCGCCTGCCAGTACATCGCCGTCTGGATTGTGGTCCGCCACGCCGCGTGACACCGGTCGGTGGTGATCGCGGTGACGTGGGCGCGGTCTTGGCGACCGCGCCCATCGCGGTGGATCCCGTCACTGATGGTAGTCAGACGGGATCACGACGACCGGGCAGTTCGCCAGGCGCGTGACCTGGCTGGACACCGATCCAATCAGCAGGCGGGTCAGGCCGCCGACGCCGAGGGAGCCGACGACCAGTATGTCGGCGCCGTCGGCCGCGCGGACCAGTTCCTGAGCCGGCAGCCCGCTGACGGCGCGCACGGTGACTTCGGCCGGCTGCCGGGCGCCGAGTCCCTCCAGCGCCTTGTCCGTCTCGGCCTGGGCTAGCTTGCGAGCAGTCTCGATGTCGGACGGGTCGATGATGGCGTAGCCGGCCGAGGCCGTGCCGCCACCCCATCCGGCGTATACCTGCTGCACTGTAAGCACGGTCAGCGATGTCTGGCGGATTGCCGCCTCGCGCGCGGCCCATTCCAGGGCTCGCTGCGAGTGACCCGAGCCGTCGACTCCGACGATGATTCCTGACATTGCGCGTCTCCTTACGCTGATTGCGGTGTTGCCGAAGCGCCGTTGGCCGCACCAGGTTCTGTGCCGCCGTCGGCGGCGCCGCGCCGGTCAATGACGTCGACGACACCGTCGACGCCCCATGCCAGCCGGATGGCGACGGCGACCGCGACCCGGTCACGGTCCGCGCCCGGCGGCCCGGTGAGGACGACGACGCCGTCCTTCACGGCGACCGTGACGGTCCCCGAGCCGGCGGGCAGCACCTCGTCGAAGATCTCGCCGACCTCGGCGGCCACGTCGCCGTCCGTCCGCAGGAACACGCTCAGCAGGTCGCGCCGGCTGACGATGCCGAGCAGGCGCCCGTCTTCGTCAACGACGGGAAGACGGCGGACATTGTGAGCGCTCATCTCCCGCGCCGCGCCGGCAATCGTGGCGTTCGGGTCAATGGTGATCGCGGGCGCGGACATCAGCTCCCCGGCGGTCAGCGCCCAGTGCTGCTGGGGCCCGTGCCCGGGAATGGCCATCCGCTCCCAGGCCCGCTTTTCCTGATCGGCGAGCAGGTTCGCCTCGGTGACCACGCCCGCCACGTGCCGTTCCTCAGAGAGCACGGGGACGCCGCTGATCCTGTTCTCTGAAAGCAGCCTGGCGATCTCCTTGTACGGCGTGAGCCGGTCGACCGTCACCACGGCAGTGGTCATCACGTCCCTGACGTGGCGCACCCAGCGCCGCGGCTGCGCCGTTGCGGCAGGCCGGGGGGAGCGGTCGCTCCCGGCTGGGACGGCCCTGGCTGTTCCTGCACGTGCTCCTCGACCGTGTCCAGCGCGCGGTCCACGTCGGCACGGGAAGCCTGGCCATGGCGCGATTCGTAATAGACGGCGCCCAGATGCCGCAGCATGGCGTCGAGATGCATATCAGTGCGGGACATGTCCGCGTGCCTCCCTCTCACTCACCTGGTGCCAGCTTCGCCCTCCGGCTCAGCCGAGGTCAGGGCCGTTCGGTCGCGAAATGCGGGACCTTTGGCCGACGGCAAGCCGACCCGGCGCGCCGGTCCGGCGGCCCGGGTTACCTAGGTCCCGCTCATTGAGGCCGATCGCCACCAGCGCGACGGACCGCAAGCCGCGATGCTCGGCGAAGAGAAGAGAAGGGATGATGGAGATGGCAACACGGGTCGGAATCAATGGCTTCGGGCGCGTCGGGCGGGCATTCACCCGCTACGCGGCGCAGCGCGGCGATATCGAGGTGGTGGCGATCAACGACCTCGCGGACGTGCGCACGCTGGCGCACCTGCTTCGGTTCGACTCCACCTACGGCGGGTTGGGCCGCCCGGTGGAGGTCAGGGAGAACTCGCTGCTGTTCGGCGGGCCGCCGGTACCGGTGCTCAGCGAGCGCGATCCCGCGGACATCGACTGGGGGCGCCTCGGCGCGGACGTGGTCATCGAGTCGACCGGCAAGTTCCGCGGCCGGGAGCAGGCCGCGGCGCACCTGAAGGGCGGCGCGAGGAAGGTCATCATCTCCGCGCCGGGCAAGCAGGCCGACATCACCGTGGTGATGGGCGTCAACGACCGGGACTACGACCCCGAGGTGCACGACGTGATCTCGAACGCCTCGTGCACCACCAACTGCGTGGCTCCGATGGTGAAGGTGCTGCACGACGCGTTCGGCGTCGAGCAGGGGTTCATGACGACCATCCACGCCTACACCGGGGACCAGATGCTCCTCGACGGGCCGCACAAGGACCTGCGCCGCGCCCGGTCCGCTGCCTGCTCCATCGTCCCGACGAGCACCGGCGCGGCGAAGGCAACCGGCCTGGTCATCCCGGCCATGCGCCGGCCGGCTGGACGGGGTGGCGGTCCGCGTCCCGGTCGAGGACGGGTCGCTGACCGACCTGGCCGCGGTGCTGGCCGTGCCGGTGACCGCGGACGAGGTCAACGACGCGTTCCGCAGCGCCGCGGACGGCGAGCTGGCCGGCATCATCCGCTACTGCACCGACCCGGTGGTCTCCCGCGACATCATCGGCGACCCGGCATCCTGCGTGTTCGACTCCGAGCTGACGCAGGCCAGCGGCACGCTGGTCAAGGTGTTCGGCTGGTACGACAACGAGTGGGGCTACTGCTGCCGCCTGGCCGACCTGACCGCCCTGGTGGGAAGCCAGCTCTGATGGCAACCCGGTTCCCGCGCGGGCCGCGCCGCCGCCGCCCGCGCGGGAACTGCGGGCGATAGGCCCTGTGAGACGTCGTGCGCGATGCCGATCGTGGAAATGGAGGAGGTGCGTTATGTTCAGGATGCCGGTAGTCGTGGGGGTGGACGGCTCGGAGGGGTCCATGCGTGCCGTTGAGTGGGCGGCACGGGAAGCGGTGCGCCGGAAGCTGCCGCTGCGGATCGTTTCCGCTCCCGCTCCGCTGCCGCTGATGCGGTCCCCGCACGTATCTGAGGCCACGGTAGCGAACGCGCTGCGCGGAATAGCAGCCGGAACCTCAGCCTGGCGATCGAGCGGGCCGGTGAAGTCGCTCAGGGGCTGCGCATCGAGACGGGCTTGCTGTCCGGGCCGCCCGCGGTCGCGGTCGCGGACTGCGGGCGTGGCGCGTCGATGCTGGTGCTCGGCGCACGTGGGTCCGGCGGGTTCGGCGCCATGATGCTCGGATCCGTGAGCCGGTACGGCGCTACTCACGCGCACTGCCCCGTGATCGTGGTGCGCGAGGAGACTACGGCGGTGCAGCGTGAGGTGGCCGTGGGCATCCGCAACCCCGAAGATGCGCAAGGAGCGCTTGCCTTCGCGTTCGAGGAGGCAGAACTGCGGGGTGCTGAGCTTCTCGTCGTCCACGCCTGGTACTGGTTCCCCCTAGGCCACCGGGCTAAGGCCGACCCGGAGCACGAGCCAGAGCTGGTCTCGGCTGCCGCCAAGGGGCAGCTGGGGGACATTCTGTCCGTCTGGCAGGAGAAGTACCCGACGGTGAAGGTCTTCCCGGAAGTCGTGCACGCGCACCCGGCCCGGGTGCTGGCCAAGTCTGGGAGCGGCTGATGGTAAACGTCGGCATTGTCCTGGTGTTGGCGGCGGCGAGCTCAGGTTCCAGAAGCCTCCATGAGCTGGCCGCGGCATGCGTCTCACCGGCGCTGCCCGCCGTCAGCAAGGAGAAGGCCACCATGAGTCTCTTCCAGAGAGCCCACGACATCGTCGCGGCCAAGGCGAACAAGGCGCTCGACTCCGCCGAGAACCCCAGCGAGATGCTCGATTACTCCTACGAGCAGATGCTCGACCACATCACCAGGGTCCGCCGGGCCCTGGTCGACATCGCCGCTTCGCGCAAGCGGATCGAGCTGCAGGAACAGCAGCTGCAGCACACGGCCGCTCACCTGCAGGACCAGGCCCAGGCCGCGCTCGGGCAGGGCCGGGAGGACCTGGCCAGGGAGGCGCTGTCCCGCAAGGCCGCCGGCCAGCAGCAGATCGACGCGATGACGGCGCAGCACCAGGAGCTGACCGAGCAGGAGCAGAAACTCGGGCAGGCCCTCAGCCAGCTGCAGCAGCGGGTCAACAGCTTCCGCTCGCAGAAGGAAGTCATGAAGGCGCAGTACACCGCTGCCCAGGCGAGCGCCTCGGTGAACGAGGAAGCCGCCGGCATCTCCAGGGACTTCGGCGACTCCGGCGCCGCGCTCGCGCGTGCGCAGGACAAGATCGCCACTATGCAGGCCAGGGCCGGCGCCCTGGACGAGCTGCTGCAGTCCGGCGTGCTCGAGGACGTTGGCGGCGACACCGACGACATCCAGAAGGAACTCGACGAGGCCGGATCGGCCGCCGGAGTGGACAAGGAACTCGCCGCGATGAAGGCGCAGCTCGCCATCCCGCCGGCCGCACCCGAGCTGACCTCCGACAGCTCACCGGTAGCCACGCCCACCGACGGCCGCTGACCGGGGGACGGCAGGGCCGGATGATGAGCGACCAGCCACAGGCAGTCGGCGGACACGATGCGGCGCTGCGCTCGTTCGGCCGCCCGAACTCGGTCACCAGGCAATTCGACTTCCGGGACGACAGGTACGAGGGCCGTCGAGTCTTCGCCGAGGTCCTGGGGACGTTCTTCCTGGTGCTGGTGGCGGCCGGCGGCGCAATGGTGAATGCCAGGTTCGGCGGCGACGCGGTCCCGGCTGCGGCCCGGGCGGTGGCGCCCGCGCTGATGGTGATGGCGGTCATCTTGTTCATGGGAACGGTGTCCGGTGCCCACCTCAACCCGGCTGTCACCCTCGCGTTCGCGCTGCGCGGCAACTTCCCGTGGCGGCGGGTGCCCGCTTACATCGTCGCCCAGTTCGCCGGCGCGGTGCTGGCCGTCCTGCTGCTGTGGGCGCTCATCGGCAGGCACGGCAGCGCCGGGCTGACGCTGCCCGGGCCCGGGCGTCTCCGCGGGGGTCGCGATGGCCTGGGAGGTCGTCCTGACCACAGGGCTGGTCAGCGTGATACTCGGCACCGCCTCGGGCGCCCAGCAGATCGGGCCGTTCGCCGCCATCGGGGTGGCCGGCTACATCGCGCTTGCGGGCCTGTGGGGGGCGCCGGTCAGCGGCGCCTCGATGAACCCGGCGCGGTCACTCGGCCCCGTCCTCGTCCTCGGCGACTGGACGGCATGGTGGGCCTACCTGGCCGGCCCGATGGCCGGAGCGGTCATCGCGGTCGGCTGTGCATGGATCCTGCGCGGGCCTGGCGGCGGCGCGCACGGCATCGCGGCCGCGCAAGGCACGCTAGGCATCACCTGGCGGCCAGGCCGCATGGGCCAGCCGCGCCGCGCACCGGATGAGCCGCCCAGCACCAGCGACGCGCCCAGCCAGGAATAGCCCGGCAACGGGGCGTGACCGGGCGTTCGCGCCTCCTCTCATGCTCGATGGGCTAGCTGGCCGGCGGCACGGCGAGGTCGAGCGCCTTTTTCATGCTGTGGTATGACATGAGTGGCATCGCCTGACCAGCGCGGCGCGCCCCCGGTGGCTACAGCGACGGCGACGGCGACTCAATCGCGAACGAATGGAGCACAGTACCTGGCCAGCCTCGGCCGCGGCAGCGGATAGTACCCGGTCCTCAGGACCTCGGCCGGACATCGACCAGCCATACGTACTGACCGGTCTCCCGGAATCGGGCCGACTCATGTCCGCCGGGGTGGCGTCAGTGAGATGCCCGGCTCGTCAGGCGTCCCGTCGGCGGATGACCAGCGCCGCGGCGGCCAGTGCGATGGCCGGGTAGGCGATCATGACGAGGACTGACTCGGTAATGGACGGCGCGCCCGGCCAGGGATGCAGGGAGACGAGTCGCCGGATGGCGTTGCCTGGCAGGGCGTTGCCGATGTCGGTGGCCCAACGGGTGCCGCCGTGCAGGGACGTCGGGGCGAGGAACAGCACTGCGACGATGACGGACAGTGCCCCGGCGGCGTTGCGGATGACCACGCCTAGCCCGAGCCCGGTCAACGTCACAGAGCCCAGGAACACGCCGGCCGCGATGACCGCCCGCGCCGCGCCGGGATGGCCGAGGGAAATCCCGATGTGCTGCCCGGACAGGATCGCCTGCCCGGCCTGGAAGGAGATCAGCGCCGCGCCGAGGCCGGTGGCGAAGCGACCAGGCAGACCACCGCGGCCTTGGCAGCCAGCACCGCCCGCCTGGCAGGCACGGCGACGAAGGTGGTGCGGATCAGGCCGCTGGAATACTCCCCGGTCATCGTGAGGACCCCGATCGCAGCGAACAGGAGCTGGGCCACCGCGAACCCGGTGAACGCGTCGGCCATGGGGTCGAATCCGGCCCGCTGGCCGGGGGTCATCCGCGGCCACTGGCCGGCGTCGGCGTTGCAGACCAGCAGGCCGATTCCGGAGGCGATAACGGTGGCGGCCAGCAGCACCCAGTAGGTCGAGCGCAGCGACCGGAGCTTGATCCATTCGGCCGCAGACCAGGGTCCAGCGGACGGGCCCGCTGCGGGACGGATGTCATGAGGGGTCTCCTGCCAGGTAATCAGCACTGTCAGCGGTCAGTTCCATGAACGCCTCCTCAAGCGAGGCACGCCGGGTAACGAGTTCGTGCAGCGCGACGCCGTGGGACAGGGCCAGGTCACCGACCTCGGCGACGGTCAGGCCAGTGACGTTGAGCAGTCCGTCCGGCCCTGGAATGACCGAAGCGCCCGCGGCGGTCAGCACGCCGGTGAGCGCTGCTGCCGACGGGGTGCGCACCGCGACGCGTGCCCGTGCGCCCTGCTCGGTGAACGCGGCGGCGGGGGTGTCGGCGACGAGCCGGCCCCGGCCGATGACGATCAGATGGTCAGCGGTGTGCTCCATCTCGCTCATCAGGTGGCTGGAGACCAGCACGGTGCGGCCCTCGGCGGCGAGCCTGCGGAACAGGCCGCGGACCCAGCGGATGCCCTCCGGGTCCAGCCCGTTGACCGGCTCGTCGAAGATCAGCACGGCAGGGTCGCCGAGCAGAGCCGCCGCGATGCCGAGCCGTTGCTTCATCCCGAGGGAGAAGCCACCGACGCGCCGCGTGCCACGCTCGGCCAGCCCGACCTCTTCGAGGACCGCGCCGACCCGGCTGCCGGGCAGCCCGTTGCTGCGGGCCAGGGCAGCCAGGTGGGCCGTTGCGCTGCGGCCGCCGGGCACGGCCGTGGCGTCGAGCAGCGCCCCGGCGTCGCGCAGCCCGCGGCGCCGGCCGCCGAAGGGCCGCCCGCCGACGGGGCGGTCCCGCGGGTGGGCGCGTCCAGGCCGAGGATCAGCCGCATCGTGGTCGACTTACCCGCCCCGTTCGGGCCGAGGAAGCCGGTGACGTGGCCGGGCCGGACGGTGAACGACAGGCCGTCGACGGCGTGGTGGAGCCGTACCGTTTGGTGAGCTCGTTGACTTCGATCATGGACTCAACGGTCCCGCCTGGCGGCGGCCGTGCGCGTCCGGCCAGGGACCGGACTTTCCGGTATCCGATCTCCTCCCTGGGTAGGACATCGGATGCCGTCGCTGGACGGATGCCGCGCGGCCCTGGCGGGGTTTACCGTTCAGGGTATGGAAGAGCCGAGGATGCCCTTCACCCGGCGCTTGACGTTCGCGCACCTGGTCACCATTGATATCGTCGCGGCGCTGCTCCTGGCTGTCCTGGGTGGGTTCCGCATGGTCCCCGCGGCGGGTACCGCTGCACCTTGGCGTGCCGGTCGGTGCGGGGATCTTCCTGGTGTGCGTCGCCGCGGCGGGTGTCGGGCTGCGCCGCTGGCGGCCGCTGACCGCGCTGGCGGTGACCCTGGCCGCCAGTCGGTGACGGTGTTCCTCGGCTTCACCGTCGACCCGATGATCGCGGTAGCCGCGGTGCTGTACACGGTGGGGCTGGTCAAGGCGGCGCGGATCGCGATGGGCGCGCTGATTCCGGTCGGCGTGACGCTGGCCGTGCTCGTCCTCATCACGACCGCGGGAGCACCTCGGGGGTCGAACAGCGGTCGACGCGAACTTCGGCCAGGCGGCCGGGACCGCTGTCGTGCTGCTGGCCGCCTGGGCCGCGGGCCGCGCGGTACGGGCCGGGCGCGCGTACACGGCGGGACTGCACGAGCAGGCCGAGCGGCGCGCGAGGCCAAAGTTCGACCAGGCACAGCGGGCGATCGCCGAGGAGCGGCTGCGGATCGCCCGGGAACTGCACGACGTGGTCGCCCACAGCATGAGCGTCGTCGCCGTGCAGGCGGGTGTGGGCGGGTACGTGATCGACAGCAACCCCGCGGAGGCGGCCAAGGCACTGGCCGCGATCGAGACGACCAGCCGCACCGCGCTGCGCGAGATGCGGCACCTGCTCGGAGTGCTACGGGACGGCACTCCCGGCGAGATGCTGTCCGCACCCGGGCTGGCCGACATCGCGGACCTGGCCGGCCGGGCCGGTGTGCGGGTGGACCTCGCGGTCCGCGGGATGCCGCGTGAGCTGCCCGCCGGTGCGGAGCTGGCGGCGTTCCGCATCGTCCAGGAGGCACTGACCAACGTGGTCAAGCACGCGGGCACCGATTACAGCAGGGTGATCATCACCTACACCGATGAGTCCGTGGCGATCGAGGTCGTCGATGACGGTGCCGGGGCCGCCCGTAACGGGGACGACGGCCACGGCTTGATCGGGATGCGGGAGCGGGTCGCTTTGTACGGCGGCGAGTTCAGCGCGGGCCCGGCGCGAGGCACTGCTCGCCCCGACCGTGACCCGCCAGCTGATCGAGGAGTTCGCCCGCCGCCCCGCACCTGCCCGCCGGAACCTAGAGGGGGTGACCGGACGGGAACAGGAGGTGCTATGCCTGATCGGTGCCGGGCTGTCCAACGGCGAGATCGCGCAGCGGCTGCAACTGACCGTCGCGACGGTCAAGACGCACGTCGGCAGGCTGCTGATGAAGCTGCAGGCCCGCGACCGGGCGCAACTGGTCATAGCGGCCTACGAGGCGGGCCTGGCGCCGGCTGGCGAACGCGCTGGCACCGAACCGGAGGGCAACAGGTGACATGACGCATGACCCGGCAGGCAGTCAGCAGGCAGCATGACCGGCGAGGCCGGGCCGCCGACCGCCGCCGGCCCCCGACTGCACCGCGATGGCCCTGGACACCGCGCAACTCGGCCCGGCGCTCGCCGCGGCTCCTCAAGGGAGCGGGCACTATCAACAATGTCGCTGATCGCCTTCAGCACGAGGCATGGTTGATGCCCTGAGCGGCCTCTTCAGGGCGGGTCGCGAGCCGGCCTTCAGGTTGCCCGAAGCTGCGTGCGACATGCTGGTGCTCCCTCGATCGTGGGGGAGCGCTACAGATCAGTCAGCATCGCTGCGCGTTCTGCGGGATCTGGCGACGAATACGGGCTGACCTGCGGCGCGGCACGTCCGGGAGTGACCGAGAGCACAGGGGCTTGCTCAGGTCAGCACCGCATCATTAAGTCGGCTGGGCTGCGACGAAACCTGTACTCCTTAGCTCCCGCCTCCAGTCCCCGTCTGCCCCCGGTACCACTGGGCTCATTCGCCAGCCTTGGCTGGACCTGTATGCTCGGCCTGCGCGAGCGCTTCCTTGATGGATTCCAGGCGGTCCAGGAGCTTTTTCAGGTCCCCATCCCCGTTGTCGCCAATAGCGGGGTATTCTTCTTTTTGATCATTTACTGCCGGTATCTTCCGTTGGCCATTGGTTGCTTGGCCCCTCCATGGCGGCTCCCAATTGTACCTCCGCCTGTAGAGCCTGTACAGCCTCCACATCGGCATTTTACTTGCTTCGACCAGGTGACTTCGATAGAAGGCGAAGTGCCCGAGCGCCAGGACATGCCGAGGATCTATATCGCCATCAGACTGGGCGAATCCGATGTCATGGCGAACCTCGATCACAAAATTCGCGTATAGTCGATGCAGCAGGGGAAAGAACTCCCATATTTGGTCCTGGCGCGGACCCTCAAGGGAAAAGAGCGCACTGCTAAGATCATGGTACGCCTTAACGCGCGCCACCCGAACCCCAGATGACTATCCAGGTGCCGAACTCATCAAGGCGGCGCAGTGCTTCCGCTTCGCCCAGCGCATTGAACCTAGCCTGCCCCTTTGCCGGGTCCAGCAGTATTGCATCGAATAGCTCGATGATCGATTTGTAGATTTCATACTTTCTGTCAGCATTGCGGCTCTCTGATTCGCGCATGCGTTGTGCATGCGCTTCCTCAAGCTTCACGCGCCGGGCCGATCTCGCCCCGATGAAAGCGACGCTGATTGCCGAGCCAACCGCGAGGGTTGCGGACGCAATGGCGGTGATTACCGAGGCATCAGTCATGCAGACCACAATAGCCGCGGAAGCTCCTTGGTCGGCCTTATGGGTAAAGGTGTTCACGAGCAGGAGGACCCATCGGCCTGGCCTTGAACAGATGTGATGCAGCGTGACGCGCGGGGCCAGATTGTTATTTGGGAGTGATCGGTCAAGTCGGCCGGGCAAGCCGTCAGGGGACTCGCCGTGGGTGACGTCCGGCGCTCACGGCAAGCGCCGCGTAACGGTCACTGGGGCGCCCCGATGTCAGGAAGGCGAGTCTGGTACGAGCCGATCCCGGAAGACGGCTCCCCGCACCGGACGCCCCGGACGAAAACGTCCGGTAGACATCTGCTCCCCGTCCTGGTAAGTATCGTTAGGAAAGTTTCCTAATCTTTCTCGAGGCGGGGATACCGCATCATTCCCGGCACGCTCACCGCTTCGACCTCGACGGAGGATCTGCATGGCCCCCAGCGTCCGCAAGGTTCTCATATTCGGCACAAGTGCACTGCTGGCGGCGGCAGGGGTGACGGCCGCGGCCATGGCGACGCCGGCCGCCGCCGCGGCGGCGGCCTTCCCCGCGCACTATTCCGCGCCGTACCTGCAGATCGACGGTTCGGACGCCGGCGACATGTCCGCCGACATGAGCGCGACCGGCGGCAAGTACTACTCGCTCGCGTTCCTCACGCCGTAGTCCGGCTGTACGGCGGAGTGGGAGGACAGCGGGGACGCGCTGGCGCGTTCACCTCCCAGGCCAGCGCGATCCAGCAAGCCGGGGGCAACGTGATCCCTTCGTTCGGTGGCGAATCCGGCGGAGAACTGGCGCAGACCTGCACTTCCGTCTCCAGCCTGGAGGCTGCATACGCGAAGGTCGTCAGCACCTACGACGTCACGCGCCTCGACTTCGACATCGAGGGCAGCGTGCTCGACGACACAGCATCCAACAACCGCCGCGACCAGGCACTCGCCGAGCTCCAGGCGGCCGACCCGCCGGTGCAGATCGACTTCACCGTCCCCGTCGACCCGACGGGCATGGAATCCGACGCGACCAGCATGCTCCAGGGCGCGGTGAACGCGGGCGTCAACGGTCAACCTCGTCAACATAATGACCATGGACTTCGGCAACGGCCAGAACCCGCTGGCCGACGCGGAATCCGCGGCCAAGGCGTCCGTCGCCCAGCTCGAGACCATCTTCGGCGTCTCGTCCGCGCAGGCCTGGAACATGCTCGGCCTCACCCCGATCGCCGGACAAAACGACGACGACGAGAACTTCACCCAGCCCGACGCCACCACCCTCGAATCGTTCGCGGCATCTCACGGTGTCCAGGAACTCGCCTTCTGGGAAGTCGACCAGTACGACAAGCCCCTCGGCTACGCGTACTCGAAGACCTTCAACAAGATCACCAGCAGCGGCGGGAGCGGTAGCTCCTTCCCCGGCGGCTACCACCAGCTTGTCGCGGCGAACAGCGGGTTGTGCGTCGACGTGCACGACAGCAGCACATCGAACAGCGCCGTGATCGACCAGTGGCCGTGCAAGTCCTCGGGCCAGGCCAACCAGGAATTCCAGTTCAACCCCGTCTCCGGCGGCTACGGCGAGCTGCAGAACCAGAACAGCGGCAAGGACCTCGTCGTGCAGGGCGCCTCGACCGCGAACGGGCGCCCACGTCATCCAGTACACCCAGAACGGCACCACGAACGGTCTGTGGCTCCCGGTACAGCAGTCCGACGGGACCTGGCAGTTCAAGAACGACAACAGCGGACTGTGCCTGGACCAGGCCGGCGCCGTGACCACCGAGGGCGTCCAGTTCGACCAGTGGACCTGCAAGTCGGGCACCGGCACCAACCAGGACTTCGCCACGCAGTGAACCCCAGAAGAGCTGACCGTCCCGTGCCCAGCGAACGGTGATGCACGGGAGCGCGACGACTACGGACAATTACGCGACGTGACCGCCGGAATGATGCAGATCATGACGGGTATCACCACGACGGCACCCGATTCTTGCCCGATATGTCGCGGCAAGGGTTGGCAACTAGTCATCTTGCGCGGCTCCCCTGTGAGTGCGCTGGTTACCGCTGACAGTTCGCCAACGCGTCGGCGTCGCACGATGTGCCTTGCGTGCCTGGGTGCAGGCCCGGTGCAGGCCGGGCGACCACGGAATGAACGCGGCAGAAGTCGCCAAGTCGGAGATGCGCGTTTTCCTTGGCTCACCCGGCCAGATCCGCAGCGTTCGAGCCCTCGTTGCCGAGGCGGTCACCTTCTGCCCGGTCGCTGATGACGTGGTCCTTCTGACTAGCGAAGTTGCCAGCAATGCTGTCCTCCACACGGCGTCGGGCCGGGGCGGGACGTTCACCGTTGTCGTGGTTCCGGGCGCCGGGCGGGTTCGGGTGGAGGTTCACGACGGCGGCTCGGACAGTGCTCCCGGTACTCGCATGGCGAGGACACGAGAGGAATCCGGCCGCGGGCTGAACCTGGTGGAGGAACTCGCCGCGCGGTGGGGGCACCTCGGCGGGCGCGATGGCCGGATTGTCTGGTTCGAGTTGGTGTGGAACGAGTGGGCGGTTGATGATGGCCGAGTCATCGCGAGCAACGGAAACAGCCGAAGCCAGGTACGACCCGAGGGTGTACGTGCTGGCGGGACCGGGCGATCGCCTGCGATGCTGTACTGCGGGCCGCGCAGCGCCGAGGTCCTCGGCATGAACGTCACGATGTCGCGTCGGTCATCCAGACCCACCTGCTCGCCGAGCGGCCCGAGACGGCAAGCACCCGGCTGTTCATCGTGGCCAAGGGCCCGCACCGCGGGCAGGCGCTTTTCGGCCAGGACACCACGATGGCCTTGCCCTCGGTCTTCCGGCACGGGGTCCAGGAGCTGCTGGCGGTTCCTTGCGGGCAGGGCGCCTGGCGGGCGTCGAAGTCGATGGTGAAGGCTGCCTTGTCATAGCCGACGCCGGCCCTGGCCTGGGCAGAGTTGTCCAGCAGCATCGGGCTGACCAGCGTGATCCCGAACGTGCGGCGGCGTGCACGATCAGCTCGGCGGAGGGATAGCCCGAATCGACCAGGTGCTCACGGGGCAGGAGGCTCCTGCCGTCCAGCTGCTCATGGACCGGCGTGGTCATCGCGGCGTCGGCTGACGGTGGCCTCGGGTGGTGGCCACGGCGGTGATCAGGTTCGGCCGGTCGCCCCGGCCCTCATCCGGTCCCGGGCCCGTGGTCCGGGCTCGGCGCCCGCAGGAGCGCGGGGGCGTCGCAGGTCTCGGTGAAGTGGACCTTGCACCCGTCCCAGCCGTGGCCCCGCTTGACGCCGTACCGGGCGTCGAGGTCATAAGGGGAGATCAGCTGGGTTCTGCCCGGCGGGAGGCCGTCCCCCCGGGGAGCTTCTCCCGCCGTCGCACCTCCTGCCGGCCATCGGTAACCTCCCGGTAGAAATGCTGGATTCCTTCAGACCTGCCGCAGCGCCTGCACGGCGGGCAGCTCCCACAGCCAGGCCGGCGGCGCCCGGCCCGTTCAACTGCTCCAGCAGGAAGTAGCCGTCCTTGCCGTACCGGACCATTAACCTGGTGACGCAAGACCAAGATCTCAGTGTCCTTATCCACATCGCTCGTGAGAAGAAGGCCCAGGCGGCCCGGCGCTGTACCGGGAG